>NZ_JOFX01000014.1 GCF_000719345.1 Streptomyces sp. NRRL F-2664 | reverse complement strand
GGTGACGGTGCCGGTCGTGAACGGCAAGGTCGACCTCCGCAACAACTCCGGATCGGTGGACCTGATCGCCGACGTCACCGGCTACTACGCGGCCACCGGTTCGGCCTTCTCGGCCGGTGCGCCGGTCCGCCTCCTCGACACCCGTGACGGGACCGGCGCCCGCGCCGGAGCGGTCGGCGGCGGCAGCATCGTCAGCCTGCGGGTCGCCGGGGTCGAGGGCGTCCCGCTCACCGGGGTGACCTCTGTGGTCCTGAACGTCACGGTGACCAACCCCACCGAGGCGAGCCACCTGATCGTCCACCCGCACGGGGCCGGACGCCCGGGAGTCTCCAACCTCAACTACACGCGCGGGCAGACCGTCTCCAACCTGGTCGTCGTCCCCGTCGTGGACGGCCGGGTGACCTTCTACAACAACTCGGGCTCCACCGACGTGATCGCCGACCTGAACGGCTGGTTCACGTCCTGAGGATCCGCGAAGAAGCGAACCGGGGCCCGTCCGATCACCTGATCGGGCGGGCCCCGCCGCTGTGCGGGCACTCGGAGGCCGAGAGGTCAGAGGTACCGGGCGAACTCGTCCAGGGCGCGCAGGATCTCCGGCTCGGGGGCCGAGGGGAGCTGGAGGACGACCTCCTCGATCCCGAGGTCGGCGTAGTGGGCGAGCTTGCCCGGGGTGGGGTGCACGGCGTACGGGACCACCCGCAGGGACTTCGGGTCGCGTCCGGCGGTCTCCCAGACCTGGCGCAGCACCGGGAGGGACTCCGTCAGGCCGCCGCCGCCGATGGGGAGCCAGCCGTCGGCGTGGTCGGCGATCGCTGCGAAGAGCTTCGGGCCTGCCGCGCCGCCGATCAGGGTGCGCGGGCCGTACAGGGGCGAGCCGGGGTCGAGTTCGCGCGGGGCCCGGACCGGCTTGGGGTGGGCGCTGCTGGCCCGGACCGAGCAGTACTGGCCCACGTACGCCGTCGGCTCGGGCGCCCACAGGGCGCGCATCAACGCCATCCGGTCGCGGACCAGGTCGCGGCGGGTGCGCCACTCGACGCCGTGGTCGGCGGCCTCCTCGACGTTCCAGCCGTAGCCGATGCCCAGGGTGAACCGGCCGCCGGAAAGGTGGTCGAGCGTGGCGACCTGCTTCGCGAGGCCTATCGGGTCGTGCTGCGCGACGAGGGTGATACCGGTGCCGAGGTGCAGCCGCTCGGTGACGGCGGCGGCCTGGCCGAGGGCGACGAAGGGGTCGAGGGTGCGTCCGTACATCTCGGGGAGTTCGCCGCCCATGGGGGCGGGGGTGTCGCGGGAGACCGGGATGTGGGTGTGCTCCGGGAGGTAGAGGCCCGAGAAGCCGCGTTCCTCCAGGCTGCGGGCGAGACGGACGGGGGAGACGGTGCGGTCGGTGAGGAAGACGGTCGTGGCGATCCGCATGGGTGCTGGCACCTCCGGCTGCCGGGACGTGGGAACGCCACGGTACGGTCTGCCGCCCGCATTGTTGAGGG
The DNA here is from genome assembly GCF_000719345.1 of Streptomyces sp. NRRL F-2664. Lineage (GTDB taxonomy): Bacteria > Actinomycetota > Actinomycetes > Streptomycetales > Streptomycetaceae > Streptomyces. The sequence goes on along the minus strand of NZ_JOFX01000014.1, from coordinate 130,958 downwards.
TGCGTCAGGTGGCTCGGTGGGTTGCGGGCCCGTCAGGCGCGGGGGTACCGGGCCAGCCAGCCGGGGGAGGAGGCGGTGGCGCTGTGGAGGGTCGGGCCCTGGGTCATCTCCAGGGCGAAGTCGTCGCACAGTTCCAGGAGGGTGGCGCGGCCTTCGAGCTCGGCCAGCCAGGCGGGCGGCAGGGCGGTCTCCCCGTGCAGCGCGCCGAGCAGCGCCCCGCAGAGGGTGCCGCCGGCGGCGGAGTCGCCGCCGTGGTTCACGGCGAGGCGCAGACCGTGGGCGACGTCCTCGGCGACCAGGGCGCAGTAGACGGCGACGGCGAGGGCGTGCGAGGCGTCCGGCTCGGCCCCGGCCTCGCCGGCCCGGAGCGCTTCGACCCGGTCGGGACCGGGCGGACCCTGGGTGACGGCCGACACGGCGCGCTGCAGGGCGTCGGTGACCGGCTGGTGGCCGGGACGGGCGCCCAGCAGCCCCAGGGTGCGTTGGACGGCGGCGTCGAGGGAGTCGCCGCGGGTCAGGCCGTGGACCAGGACGGCGAGGGCGCCGGCGGAGAGGTGGGCGGTGGGGTGGCCGTGGCTCTGCGCGGCGCACTCGACGGTGAGCTGGAGGACGAGCGCCGGATCCCAGCCGACCAGCAGGCCGAACGGGGCCGAGCGGGCGGCGGCGGCCGCGCCGCGTGCGGACGGGTTCTTGGGGCGGTCGAGGGTGGCGAGGACGTCGTCGCCGAAGCCGGTCAGACAGGCGCGGTCGGGGTCGCGGCGGGCGTAGAGCCACTCCTGCTGCGCGAGCCAGCCGTTGTCCGCGCGGCGTTCGTCGGGACCCCAGTCGTGCTGGGTCGCCGCCCAGCGGCGGTACGCGCGGTGGACATCGGTGGGCGGGTGCCAGGCCCCGGTGTCCCGGCGGACGTGCGCCCGTATCAGCCCGTCGACGGTGAAGAGGGTGAGCTGGGTGGCGGCGGTGACCCGCCCGCGCGTGCCGTCCGCCCCGGCGGGACCGGCCGGGGTGCGGGGGCCGGTCAGGCCGCCGGGGCCGTACGTCTCTCGGATGGCGTCCAGGGAGAGGCCGGTCAGGGGCGCGCCGAGGGCGTCGCCGAGTGCCGCGCCGAGGAGGGTGCCGCGGATCCGGCTGCGGAAGTCCTGCTGCTCGGCGCGCCCCCACAGACCGGTGAGGATCCCCCGCCCCAGCGTCCTGCCCGCGGCGGGGTCGGCGGCGGCCTGCGGCCCGCCCCCTTCGCCCGTGCCGGCGGCGCCCGGTGGGGAGGAGGCCGGGTCCGGCGGGGCTGTCGCGCGGGCGCTGCCGGTCGTGCCGTCGTTCGTACCGATCACGTCGTCCCCCCGGGCCGATGGCCGTCGTCTCCCCGTGGCCGCCGAGCATACGAAATGCGCACTGTAGTGAACAGGTTCGATCGGGTCCGTAAGCAGTCCGGCGAGCGAACAGTTCCGGCCGCCGCCTGCCGGTGGCCCGAGGGCCGGCTCCCGTCCGCCCCGCTCAGTCCAGTACGGGCAGCAGCTCCGGCAGGTGTCCGTCCGAGGCGCGGGCCGCCTGCTGCCGCTCCTGCGGGACCTCGCCGTACAGCGTCGTGCGGGGCTTCGCGGGACGGCCCGCCGCCTCCGCGACCGCCACCAGGTCCCGCACCGACTTGTACGAGCCGTAACTCGACCCGGCCATGCGCGAGATGGTTTCCTCCATCAGCGTCCCGCCGAGGTCGTTCGCCCCGGAGCGCAGCATCTGCGCCGCACCCTCGGCCCCCAGCTTCACCCAGCTCGTCTGGATGTTGGGGATGTGCGGGTGCAGCAGGATCCGGGCCATCGCCGTCACCGCACGGTTGTCCCTGACCGTCGGGCCGGGCCTGGCGATGCCCGCCAGGTACACGGGGGCGTTGGTGTGGATGAAGGGGAGCGTCACGAACTCGGTGAAGCCGCCGGTCTCCTGTTGGATGCGGGCGAGCGTGCGGAAGTGGCCGAGCCAGTGCCGGGGCTGGTCCACGTGCCCGTACATCATCGTGGACGAGGAGCGGATGCCCAGCTCGTGCGCCGTGGTGATCACGTCGATCCAGTCCGCCGTCGGCAGCTTGCCCTTGGTCAGGACCCAGCGCACCTCGTCGTCCAGGATCTCCGCGGCCGTTCCCGGGATCGAGTCCAGGCCGGCCTCCTTGGCCGCCGTCAGCCAGTCCCGCACCGACATGCCCGTGCGCGTCGCGCCGTTGACGACCTCCATCGGCGAGAAGGCGTGCACGTGCATGCCGGGCACCCGCTGCTTGACCGCCCGCGCGATGTCGAAGTACGCCGTTCCCGGCAGGTCGGGGTGGATGCCGCCCTGCATGCACACCTCGACCGCGCCGACGTCCCAGGCCTGCGCGGCCCGGTCGGCGACCTGGTCGAGCGAGAGGGTGTAGGCGTCCGCGTCCGTGCGGCGCTGCGCGAAGGCGCAGAAACGGCAGCCGGTGTAGCAGACGTTGGTGAAGTTGATGTTCCGCGTGACGATGTAGGTGACGTCGTCACCGACGACGGACCTGCGCAGGTCGTCCGCGATCCGGCACAGGGCGTCGAGGGCCGGCCCGTCCGCGTGCAGCAGGGCCAGGGCCTGGTCGTCGGTCAGCTTCTCCGGGTCGTCGGCGGCCTGCGCGAGGGCGGCCCGTACGTCGGTGTCGATGCGTTCCGCCACCATGCCGGGGGCGGCGGCCTCGCGCAGGGCCTCCCAGTCGCCGTAGACGTGGTCGAAGTCCGCGCGGCGGTCGGCGGTGCGGCCCTCGGTGTCGATGGAGGTGTGCAGGTCCGTACGGCCGGTGCCGGTGCGCCCGTACGCGGTGAAGCCCTCGTCGGGCTCCTGCCAGGGCCGGCCCTCGACGACGGCGCCCTCGTCGGCCAGCCCCGTCTCCGCGTCGGCCAGCGCCCGTACGTGCGGCAGCAGCCGCGGATCGAGCCAGGGTTCGCCGCGCTGGAGGAACTCCGGATAGACGGTGAGCCGTTCGCGCAGCTCGAAGCCGGCGGCCGCGGTCCGCGCGGCCAGCTCCTCGATGTGCGGCCAGGGCCGTTCGGGGTTGACGTGGTCGGGGGTCAGCGGGGAGACGCCGCCCCAGTCGTCGATGCCCGCGCCGATGAGCAGGGCGTACTCGGCGTCCACCAGGTTCGGCGGGGCCTGGATGCGGGCGCTCGGGCCCAGGATGTGGCGGGCGACGGCGACGGCCGCGGCCAGCTCCTCCAGTTCCGCGTCCGGCATGCCGCGCATGGCGGTGTCCGGCTTGGCGCGGAAGTTCTGGACGATGACCTCCTGGATGCCGTGGTAGCTGCGCTGGATGCGGCGCAGCTCGAAGAAGGCCTCGGCGCGCTCCTCGTACGTCTCCCCGATGCCGATCAGGACGCCGGTGGTGAAGGGGACGTTGGAGCGGCCCGCGTCCTCCAGCACGCGCAGCCGTACGGCCGGTTCCTTGTCGGGGGAGCCGTGGTGGGGGCCGCCGGGCTCGGACCACAGGCGGGTGGCGGTGGTCTCCAGCATCATCCCCATGGAGGGGGCGACGGGCTTGAGGCGCTGCAGCTCCGACCACGACATGACACCGGGGTTGAGGTGCGGGAGGAGCCCCGTCTCCTCCAGGACCCGGATCGCCATGGCGCGGACGTAGGCGAGGGTGTCGTCGTAGCCGTGGGCGTCGAGCCACTCGCGGGCCTCGGGCCAGCGGTCCTCGGGGCGGTCGCCGAGGGTGAAGAGGGCCTCCTTGCAGCCCATCGCCGCACCCCGGCGGGCGATGTCGAGGACCTCGTCGGGGGACAGGTACATCCCGTGCCCCGCCCGGCGGAGCTTGCCGGGGACGGTGACGAAGGTGCAGTAGTGGCACTTGTCGCGGCACAGACGGGTGAGGGGGATGAAGACCTTGCGCGAGTACGTGATGACACCGGGCCGGCCGGCGGCGGCGAGCCCGGCATCCCGGACGCGGGCGGCGGAGGCGGCGAGGTCCCGCAGGGACTCGCCCCGCGCCCGCAGGAGCACGGCCGCCTCGGCCGCGTCGAGCGCCACGCCGTCTCGGGCCCGGCGCAGCGCGCGGCGCATCGCGTTTTCGGTCGGAGCGTCACTCGGAGTGGTCATGTGGTGAGCATACGATCCGGCGTTGCGGCGGTGGAGCCCGTCATCGCATCAGCTCACCGGCGTTGACCAGCAGCGATTGGCCGGTAATCGCCCGCGCGCGGTCGGAGGCGAGGAAGACGGCGGCGTCGGCGACGTCCCCGTCGGTGGCGAGATCGGGCAGCGCCATGCGCTGCGTGAGCCGGGCGTGCACGTCGGCCTCGGGAACGCCCTCGGTGTGGGCGGTGAAGGTGACGAAGGCCTGCACGGGCGGGCCCCACATCCAGCCCGGCAGGACGGTGTTGACGCGGATCCGGTGCGGGCCGAGCTCGCGGGCCATGGAGTACATCGCGGAGGTCAACGCCCCCTTGGAGGCCGCGTACGCCGCCTGCTGCACCTCGTTGGGCGCGGCGACGGCGGACTGCGTCCCGATGATGACCACGGATCCGCCCCGCTCCCTCAGGGCGGGCAGGCAGGCGCGGGTCATGCGCAGGGTGCCCAGCAGGTTGACGTCGAGGATCTGCTGCCAGGTGCCGAAGTCGGCGTCCTCCAGGCCGCCGAAGTACGAGTCCAGGGCAGCGACGTGCACGACGGCGTCGACGCCCCCGAACCGCTCGACGGCCAGGGCTGCGAGGGCCTCGCACTGGGCCTCGTCGGCGATGTCGGTCGGGCGGTGGGCGGTGCGGGTGCCGTCGGGGTCGATCTCGGCGGCGGACTTGGCGAGGTTCGCCGCGGTCCGTGCGCCGAGCACGGCGTTCCCGCCGTCGCGCACGACGGCGGCGGCCACCTGGTGCCCGAGCCCGGCCCCGACGCCGGAGACGATGACGGTCTTCCCTCGCAACAGCACGGCGTACCTCCAGGGCGGACGCGAGCATATCTGACGACCCGTCAGGCTAGGGTCCGCCGGCTCGGGAGGGAAGGGGCGAGCGGCGGTTTCGTCAGCGGCCCGGGGCGGTCGTTCCCGGTCCGCGCAGGAGATCGGGTCGCGCCGCAGCCGCGGGCCACGGGCAGGCATCCGCCGGCGCCGGAGGGATCGGATCCACGGCGGCACGGCCAGGGCGCGGAACGCCGCGTCCGGCGCCCCCGCCCCCGGGGGGCCGGGGGCGGGGGATCGGGGGATGATCGGAGGGGACGCTTCCCGGCGGGACGGTTCCCCGCCGGGGGAGCCGGTCGGGAGGACGTGAGGCCCATGTCGTTCTCGCAGCCCGTCGGCGTGCCGCCGCGCGCCCGGCTGTTCGCTCTGCTCGCTCTGGCCTGCGCGCTCGGCGCCGTGGTGGTGCTGGTGGCGGCCGGGGAGGGCGGCGGGCTGGTCGTGGTCGTGGTCGGGGTGGTCGGGGCGGCGCTGACCGCCATGGGGACGTGGTGGGTGGTCGCCCACCGCGGGCCCGTCCGGCTGGCCGGGGCCGTGCTGGCCGTGGCCGCACCCGCGGCCATCCTCGTCATCTACGCCCGCGCCGACCTGTGGCCCACCGCGCTCGCCGCCATCGCGGTGTGGGCGGCCGCCGTGGTGTGCGCGCGGACCGCGCTGCGCGCGGCGCGACCACCCGACGGCATGCGCGCGGTCGCCGCCGACCGCCCCCGACAGCCCGTGCTGATCATGAATCCGAAGTCCGGGGGCGGGAAGGTGGCCCGGTTCGGCCTGGTCGAGAAGGCCGAGGCGCTCGGCGCCCGCGTGGTGCTCCTGGACCCGGACGTCGTCACCGACGTCGCCGCCCTCGCCCGCCGGGCCGTGGCCGAGGGCGCCGACCTGCTCGGGGTGGCCGGCGGCGACGGCACCCAGGCCCGGGTGGCCGAGGTGGCGGCCGAGCACGATGTGCCGTTCCTCGTGGTCTCCGCCGGGACCCGCAACCACTTCGCCATGGACCTCGGCCTGGACCGCGAGGACCCGGCGCGCTGCCTGGACGCGCTGGCCGACGGGGAGGAGCTCAGGGTCGACCTGGGCCTCGTCGGGGGCCGGGCCTTCGTGAACACGGCCTCCTTCGGCGTCTACGCGGAGGTCGTCCAACTCCCGGAGTACCGCGATGCCAAGGCCGACTCGGCACTGAACGCCCTGCCCGACCTGCTGCTCGGGTACGCCGGCCGCGCCCTGGAGGCGCAGGCCGACGGGATGCGCCTGGAGGCCCAGCAGGCACTGCTGATCAGCAACAACCCCTACTCGTCCCCGGAGCCGATGGCGGTGGGCGCCCGCCGCTCCCGCCTCGACCTCGGCGTGCTCGGTGTCGTCGGGATCCGGGTGAACAACGCCGCCCAGGCGGCGGAGGTGGCGCTGCGCGGCGCACGGGCCGCCGGCCTGCACGTCCTGACCTCCCGGCAGGTCGTCGTCGGGGCGCAGGCGCAGAGCATCCCGGTCGCCGTCGACGGGGAGGCCCTGTCCCTGCCGACCCCCGTCACCTGTTCCGTCCGCCCCGGCGCACTGCGTGTACGGGTGCCGAGGGAACGCCCCGGCGCTCCGGCGGCCGCTCCGCCGATGCAGTGGCGCGACGTCCTGGCCCTGGCCTTCGACCGGCCGCGGCCGCGCTGACACCGGTGGCGCGCTGACGCGGGAGCGCTGACGCGGGCGGGTCCCCGGGATGCCCGGGCCGCTGCCCGGCGGCACAATGAGCCTTACCCGGGTGAGCCCGCTGTTCCCGCTGGTCGTGGCGGATAGGAGACAGCCGTGAAGGACCTCAAGTTCGAGCAGAAGAGCTCTCTCTCCCGCCTGGAGGCCGCCGATCAGCTCGCCGCGCTCGCGGAGGCGCTCCGGCACGGCGGCAACGCCGAACTGGAACTCGGCCCCGGCACGATGAGCCTGCGCGTCCCCGACGAACTCCGCACCGAGATCGAGGTCGAGGTCGGCGACGGGGAGATCGAGATGGAGATCGAGCTCAAGTGGCCCACCGCACGGCCCGGAGCCGCGTCCTAGTGGCCGCGGCGGGCGGCCCGGAGGAGGCCCCGGCGGGCGAGGGAGGCCCGGGCATTCCGCCCCGTACGGTGCCCGGGGCGGCTCCGGGGCAGCGCCGGGCGGGCCTTCCCGGGCAGGAAGCGGAGGAGGACGGCGGGCACGCCCGCGGCGACTACACCGGCGCGGTCTACGGCTCCCTGCTCGCCGCCTCCGTCGTCGTCGGTGCCGGAGCGCTCGGCTCCTTCCCGCGACTGCAGCTCATCGCGCTGCTCCTGGGCACGGGCGTGGTGTTCTGGGCCGCGCACGTCTTCGCGCGCCTCTTCGGCGCCCGCATGGTGGGCCGACTCAGCTGGCCGGTGATCCGCCGCACCTCCCGGGAGGAGCGGCCGATCATCGAGGCGGCCGTGCCCCCCGCGCTCGCCGCGGCCGTCAGCCCGCTGTTCGGTCTCGGCCCCCAGGGCATCGTGTGGCTGGCGCTCCTCGTCGCCCTGGCCGGCCAGGTCGGCTGGGCGACCGTGGCCGCCCACCGGGCCGGCGCCTCCCGCCGCATGATGGCCGTCGCGGCCGCGGTCAACCTGCTCCTCGGACTGCTCATCGTGCTGCTCAAGGTCGGGCTCAAGCACTGACCGCCGTCACCCCGCGCCCCACCGCCGTCACCCCCGCGCCCCACCGCCGCCGCCGTACTCCGCCAGCGCAGCGCCGAGGCGCCCGACGCCCTCGGCGATCTCCTTCGGGCCGTGCGTCGTGAAGGACAGGCGCAGCGTGCGGGGGTCCGGGGTGCCCGTGTGGAAGGGGGCTCCCGGCACGAAGGCGACGTCGTGCGCCACGGCCGTCCGCAGCAGGGCCGTCGCGTCGTGACCCTGCGGGAGCCTCGCCCACACGAACATCCCGCCCTCCGGACGGTTCCACTCGCAGTCCGCCGGCAGGGTCGAGCTCAAGGCTGCCTGCAGGGCGTCGCGCCGCTCCCGGTACGCGGCGCGCACGGCGGTGATGTGGGCGTCCAGGTCCACCGTCGCCAGGTAGTGCGCCGCGGCCAGCTGGTCCACCGTCGAGGTGTGCAGGTCCGCCGCCTGCTTCGCGACCACCGCCGCCCGCTGCAGCGCCGCGGGCGCCCGGAGCCAGCCCAGTCGCAGCCCGGGCGCCATGATCTTCGAGAAGCTGCCGAGCAGGGCCGTACGGTCCTCCGCGCCCGGGTGCGCCGCCAGCCACGGCACGTCGTGGCCCTCGTAGCGGAGGTCGCCGTACGGGTCGTCCTCCACCAGCCACAGGCCGAGCCGGGCCGCGACCCGCGCGACCGCCGCCCGGCGCTCTGCGGGCAGCGTGCGGCCGGTCGGGTTCTGGAAGGTGGGGATGGTGTACAGCAGCTTCGGCCGCTCCCGCGCGACGAGGTCCGCCAGTGCGTCCGGCAGCAGGCCCTCCCCGTCGCAGGGCACGGGCACCACCCGCGCGCCGGCCAGCCGGAAGCACTGGAGCGCGGCGAGGTAGGTGGGATTCTCGACGAGCACCACGTCGCCCGGCTCGATCAGGGTCGCGGCGACGAGGGTGAGGGCCTGCTGCGAGCCGGAGGTGACGAGCACGCCCTCCGGGCCGGTCGGCAGCCCGCGCGCCGTCGCCCGCGCCGCGATCGCGGCGCGCAGCTCCGGCGCGCCCTCGGTGGTCGAGTACTGCAGGGCGCGGCGTGCCGACAGCGCGAAGGCGGCTTCGTACGCGGCGTGCAGGCCGTCGGCGTCGAAGAGCTCGGGCGCGGGCAGGCCGCCGGCGAAGGAGATCACCCCGGGGCGCTGGGTCAGCGCGAGGATCTCGCGAACGGGGGAACCCTCCACGGCGGTGGCGCGGGCGGCGAACGCCGGCGGGGCGGCCGGGCCGGCAGGGGCGGTGGCGGTGGGCACGTGGGCGGCAGCGGGCGCGGGGGCTCCTCCGGGAGACGGGTGCGCGCATCGTAGCCAGAGGAAGGGTGTAGGCGACATGCATATATCGAAGGGTGGACGGCGCATTCCTCCGACCGCCGACTCGCCCCGCCCCCTCCACATCTGACGTTGCATCAGTTAGACCGGTCCCATGACGACAGGAGAGCAGGAACCCCGACAGGACGCCGGCACCCGCGTCGACGACTACGCCGCGCTGGCGGCGGTCGGCCCCTACGGCGTCCGCCCCGGCCATGCGCTGATCACCATGGTGGAGCCGCACCCGGGCCACGAGTACGCGTACAACCGCTGGTACGAGGACGACCACTACTACGCGGGCGCCATGGCCATGCCCTGGATGTACGCGGGCCGCCGCTGGGTGGCCACCCGCGAGCTCCAGGAGCTGCGCTACCCGGAGAAGTCGGCCGTCGCCCAGCCTGTCACCGCCGGCTGCTACCTCTCGACGTACTGGGTCACGGAGGGCCGCTACGACGAGCACATGAAGTGGACCGTCGCCATCAACAGGCGGCTGAACCGCGACGGCCGTGTCCACCAGGAACGGACCCACGTCTTCACGGCGTTCCAGGACCACGTGGCGACCGTCTACCGCGACGGCGCCGCCGGCCCGCGGGACCACCACGCGCTCGACCACCCCTACGCCGGACTGGTCGTGGCCGTCGTCGACGCCGACGGCCCCGAGCAGCGGGCCGAGTTGCTGGAGTGGCTGCGCTCACGCGCCCTGCCGAAGCGGCTCCACGGCTCCCCGGCGGCGATGGTCACGGTCTTCCGGCCGACGCCGCTGCCCGGCGACCGGATGACCTACGTCAAGCAGGTGGAGGGGGTGGACACGCGCCTCACCCTGCTGTGGTTCCTGGAGGAGGACCCGCGGACCTGCTGGGACCACTTCCGGGGGCTCGACACGGAGGTCGCGGAGGCGGGCCGGGGGCGGGTGGAGCTCGTCGCACCGTTCATCCCGACGGTGCCGGGGACGGACCGGTACGTCGACCAGCTCCGCTGACCCGCCCCGCGGCACGGGTGAGCCCCCTCGGCCAAGACGGCGGATCGGTCGAGAGGGCTCACATCAGTCTCGGCGGGACGGTCGGGACGTGCCGTGATCTTCAGGCGAGGCGTCCCAGCCGGCCCTCGGTGACGTCGGTGACGAACGAGGTCCACGAGCCGGGCGCGAAGGTGAGGGACGGGCCGTCCTGCACCTTCGAGTCACGCACGGCGATCGCCTCCATGACGGGGGACTTGACCTCGACGCAGGCGCCGTTGGCGGAGTAGGAGGACTTGACCCAGTTGTCGTTGGCGCCCTGGCGAATAGCCATGTTTCTCTCCGGTGAGCGAGTAGTTCCGGTGTCTTGTCGGCCATGTTCGGCTGACCTGATCGACGCTACCGGCAGCTCCTGACAGGTGAAGGAAGCATTCACCCGACCGAGTGGCATATTCCATTCAAGCCTTCTGTGGCCGGGGATCGACGGTGTACGGTGCCGCGCGCGCGACCGTCCGCCCCGTGCGCCACAGGACTATTCACCCGTGTCGGCGTATTCCTTGATGATTCCCAGGATGAACTCCCGTGTCCGGTCGACGCCCAGCGCCTGTGCGCGCAGGTGCTCGTACATCACGCTGTACTTCTGCACGTCGTTGGCCTTCTCCAGGTACAGGTCGCTCGTGACGCCCTCGATGTAGACGACCGTGGAGTCGGACGCGTCCGGGAACTCCAGGATCGCGTACTGGCCGTTCACGCCGGGGTGCGCGCCCAGCTCGAAGGGCATCACCTGCACGGTGACGTGCGGCTGTTCGGACTGCTCTATCAAGTACTCCAGCTGCCTGATCATCAGCGGGGCATCGCCCACGCGCCGGCGCAGCGCCGCCTCGTCGATGACGGCCCACAGGCGCAGCGGGCCGAGGTCCGGGTTGTTGTTCTCGGTCTCGGACAGTCGCTTCTGGCGGTGCATCCGGACCTGGACGCGCTTGTCCACGTCGGCCGGGGCGGTCTCCGGCCACGCGCCGCGGACGAGGGCCTGGGCGTACTCGGTGGTCTGCAGCAGCCCCGGGATCACCAGGGGCTCGTAGGTGCGCAGGCTGGCGGCGTCCGTCTCCAGTCCGATGTAGACGCTGTACGGGATGTCGCCGAAGGCGTGCCACCAGCCCTGCTGGCGGGAGTCCTTCGCCATCTGCATGAGGGAGTCGATGAGCCGGCGGTCCTCGACCTCGTACACGTCGCACAGGTCGCGGACGTCGCGCTGGCTGATGGAACGGCGGCCGTTCTCCAGTCGGCTGATCTTCGACTGGGAGACGAGGAGGCGTTCGGCGACCTGTTCGGCCGTCATGCCCTTGTCCTCGCGGAGCTTGCGCAGCTCCATGCCCAGTCGGCGGCGTCGGACGGTGGGATTGACATTGGACGCCACGTGAACGGCACCTCCGCCTTCTTCTGTAGTGCAGCTGTCTCTCTGCGTGGCTGATGCTCAGCAGACTGCCACCGAAGCGGGCGGCGCCGCTGGGGAACGGCAGGGAAAACACAGACGCGCGGGGCCGCGGAGCCGGCGGACCGGCCCCGCAACCCCGCGCGCTGGCGGCTCGGTGCAGCGGTGCTGTGGTGGAGCGGTGGAGCGGTGCAGCTGGGTCCCGGATTCCGGCCGGGCCGGCGCTGCCGGGGGTGGGTCAGTGTGCGGCCACGCGGGCCATCGCACCCGTGCGGCGCGGCTGCAGCGGGACGCCGCCCGCCGTGGGCCGGGCCTGGGGTGCCGGTGCGCGGTCCCGGCGCGGCTGGGCGGCCACACCGTTCTGGACGTCCATCACGGCGTGCGCCACGAGTCCGCCCATGGGGTCGTGCCTGATCAGGTCCCGCAGCCGGGACCTGGAGGAGCGCCCCTCGTTGCCCGGGTACAGGTGCTTGCCGAGTCCGACCGCGTGGGCCAGCGCGGCGAGCGCCGCGGTCCGCGGGTCCGGCGGTACGCCGGTGCGGATCGCACTGTCGAGCCGGGCTCGGATCTCCCGGCTGATGTCCGTGTCCGTCGCCTGGTAGCGAGTCGTCGGCAACACTCCGCACATCTGTCCCGCGACGGCATGGACCATGCCGCAGCGCTCCAGGTGCGCGAGGTAAATCTGACGGAGCCCCAGCCGGGGTCCGCCGATCCAGTGGACGGCCCGTACCGGGCTGCCGCGCCTGCGCAGCAGTTCCAGTGCGGAGTCCAGAGTCGGATCTCCTGTCGGCCGTGGCATCACCACGGCGATACGATCCCCATCAGGGGCTATCCGTCCTGCCAGAGCCAGCTCCACTAGCTGTGCCCCGGCCAGGCCGAGGTCGAGCGACTGCGGCTGCGCCGTGGTACCCGTGGCCGGGTCCAAGGCGAGCAGCAGAAGCTCCTCCGGAATTGTTCTGCGGCTCCTGCCCATCCATGCCTCCCCGCGTGGATGAGTGACAGGGTGACGCCTCTCACATTCATCTGTCGAGAGCGCGTGGCCGCTTTGTGGGGGAACCCGCAGCTATGTCGTTCTCGTCCGGCGCGGGGGCGATGCCCCCGAGACGGGACACTGTTAGACATTCGGACAGCCGAACGTGGCGGCGATGAGGAGGAGCGGTGGCGGGCGAGTCCCCCGACAAGTCGGTAGATGAAGAAACGCCGGGGGCGGCGGAGTCGTCCGCGGAGCGCGACCCGAGGCTGTCGGTATTGCGGCCGAGGAAGTCCGAGGACGGTGCCGGGGTCGCCCGTACGAGCGAAAGCGGGGTCCCTGGCGGGGGCGGCGCGGATGCGGATCCGGATCCGGAGGCGGATGCGGCTCCCGATGCGGAGGCGCTCGACGCCGAGCCCGCGGCCGACGCCGAGCCCGCGGCGGACGCCGAGCCTGCGGTCGACGCCGACGCCGACGCCGACGCCGAGCCTGCGGCGGACGCCGAGCCTGCGGCCGATGCCGATGCCGATGCCGATGCCGATGCCGACGCCGACGCCGGGCCTGCGGCCGACGATGGGCCCGGGGAGCGGGATGCGCTGCGCGAGGCGGTTGCGGCGTGGGTCGCGAGTGCGGAGGAGCCTGCCGCCTCCCGTGGTTCCGCTTCCGGTTCCGCCGGGGAGGGTGCCGATGCCGACGAGCGGCCCGCCGTGCCGAAGCCGAAGGCCGCGGGCCCGGCGGACAGCGACCGCACCGGCTCCGCCGAGGGGGCTGGCGAGCGCCCAGCAGCAGCCCGCGAGACCGAAGCCGATTCCGATTCTGATTCCGTTTCCGCTGCCGCGAGCGGCCCGGCCGGGTCGGAGTCCGGGCCTGCCGACAACGACGGGTCGGCGTCGGAGAGCGCCGCGCGTACCGGGTCGGCCCCGGCTGCCGACGCGGCGGACAGTGAGCGTACGGCGGTGTTCCGTGCGGTGAAGCCCGGCGCCGCGGCTGCGGAGAAGCCGTCGGCTGCGCCCGGTTCCGACGGAGAGGGTGCCGCTGCGTCCCGTCCGGCCCGGCCCGGGGCCGACGAGGCGGCGGACAGCGAGCGCACGGCGGTGTTCCGTGCGGTGAAGCCCGGCTCGGGCGGTGCGGCTCCGGGTGGGGCGAAGCCCGGTGCCGGTGAGTCCGCGGACAGCGAGCGCACCGCCGTGTTCCGGGTGCCGAAGGTGGATGCGGTCAAGCCCGGAGGCGGCGAGAAGCCGAAGCCCGCCGCCGCCAAGCCCGGCACCGGCTCCGCTTCCGCTTCCCCTTCCGGTTCCGCTTCCGCGGAGGGAGCGGCTCCGGGATCGGCGGCCGACCGTGCCGGCGGGGCGCCGAAGGCCAGTACGTTCGTACCGCTGCGCACCGACGGGGCTGCCGCTCCGGAGACGAAGCCGGCACCGCCGGCGCCGGTCTCCGCGGCGACCGCCACCGCGCGGCTCGACCGCACCGACCCCAGCGAGCGGACGACTCAGCAGCCGCTGCCTCCCAAGCCGCCGCTCGACATGCTGGCGGACCTCACGAACAACCCGCCCCCGCCGCCGAGCCCGCTGCGCACCGCCGTCCGCAGGGTCAAGATCTACGCGCCGCTCGTCGTGCTCCTGGCGGTCCTGCTCGCCGTCGTGCAGCTGGTGCGCCCGCTGCCCGAGCCGAAGCTCGTGATGACCGCGACCTCCTCGTACACCTTCGAGGGCGCCGCACCGCAGCTGCCGTGGCCCACCGAGGGGCAGGCGTACATGGCCGCCGCCGGCCTCGGCACGCTCGGCAAGTCCGGCGAGCAGAAGCCGGTGCCGATCGCGAGCGTCACCAAGTCGATGACGGCGTACATCATCCTGCGCGACCACCCCATCAAGAAGGGTGAGCAGGGCGCGATGATCGACGTCGACAAGACGGCCGAGCTCGAGGGCAAGAAGAACAACTCGACCGACAACGAGTCCACCCTCGACACGGTCAAGGAGGGCGACAAGATCTCCGAGTACGACGCGATCGCCGCTCTCATGATCCCGTCGGCCAACAACATCGCGCGGCTGCTCGCGCGCTGGGACTCCGGTTCCCAGGAGGCGTTCGTCAAGAAGATGAACGACACCGCCAAGGAACTCGGCATGACCAACACCACGTACACGGACCCCTCGGGTCTGGACGCGACCACGGTCAGCACCGCCGAGGACCAGGTGAAGCTGGGCCTGAAGCTGGTCGAGATCGAGACGCTGCTCGACATCACCAAGAAGCCGAACTGGGTCGACCCGTCCGGCAAGAACTGGCGCAACTGGAACGGCCTGACCGGGCCCAGCGGTGCGCTCGGCATCAAGACCGGCACGACGACCAAGGCGGGTGGAAACCTCCTCTTCGCCGCGCAGAAGAAGATCGGCAACACCAACCAGCTGATCGTCGGCGCCGTCCTCGGCCAGCACAAGCCGTCGATCATCGACACCGTGCTCGCCGCGAGCAAGCAGCTGATGACCGCCACGCAGAAGGCCCTCGACGGCGCGGTCGTCGTGAAGAAGGGGCAGGTCGTCGGATACGTCGACGACGGACTCGGCGGCCGCACGCCGGTCGTCGCCACCGCCGACGTGCAGGCGATCGGATGGGCCTCGCTCACCGTGGACGTGAAGCTCGCGAACGGCGGCGGCACGGTGCCGCAGACCGCCAGGGCCGGCACCGAGGTCGGTGTGCTGACGGTCGGCGAGGGCGCCAGCCAGGTCAAGGTGCCGGTGGCCCTGCAGAGCGACCTGGCCTCGCCGGGCATCGGCAGCAAGCTGACGCGCATCGGGTGACGCACACCGGCCGGCGCGGCCCGCGCCTCATGCGCACCGGCGCCCCGGGCAACCCCGGGGCGCCGGTGCGCGTCTAGCGAGTGTCCGCACGTGGTGTCCGGGCGCCCGGCCCCGGGCGCCCGTGGGCGGGCTCGGCGAGACTTCGACGACGACAGGGCGGACCCGGATCCATGTGGGGAGTGCGGCAGTGACCACCGCTGAGCAGCAGGGCCGGCGCGGAGCGCCCGTCCCGCCGGCCGACGGCGGCCCGGGCGGTGGCACCGGCGCCCTGCCGCCCCGACCGGAGCCGCACGAGCGGCCCGGGCGGCGCACCCGCGTCCTTGACCCGCTGCGCCGGCACCCGGTGGCCGTCGCCACCCTGCTCGCCGCCGTCCTGCACGTCGTCTGGTTCTTCTCCTTCGCCAACAGCGGCGGCGACCTCGCCGCGCAGGACGCGTGGGCCGAGTTCGTGGGCCGGCATCCCGACTCGGCGTACAACCTCGCCTGGTACGGCGGCATGCACCCCGTCTCGTACAGCGTGGTCTCCCCGTACCTCATGCACATGCTCGGCGTGCGGACCACCATGATGGTCGCGGGCACCGTCTCGGCCGGACTGCTCGCCCTGATCCTCACCCGCTGCCGCGGGGCCGTGCGGGAGCCGCTGTGGCCCGCCCTGGCCGGGGCGTACGGGCTGTTCTGCAACGCCCTCTCCGGTCGCGTCACCTTCGGGCTCGGCGCGATGTTCGCCCTCGGTGCGGTCGCGGCGGTCTTCTGCTGGCCCCGCAAGTGGGCCCACCGCCGCTGGGCCAAGGCCGCCGTGGCGGCCCCGCTGGCCGGGACCGCGACCGCCGCCAGTCCCGTGGCAGGCCTCTTCCTCGGGGTGATCGCGGCCGCGCTGTTCCTGAGCCGGCGGCGCCCGGGCGCGTACGCGCTGGGGCTGGCACCCGTGGCCGTGGTCGGGCTGTCGGCCTGGCTGTTCCCGTTCTCGGGGACGCAGCCCATGAAGATCGGGTCGGCCGGTCTGCCGTTCGTGTTCGGTCTGCTGATCTTCTTCCTGGTGCCGCGGCGCTGGAAGACGGTCCGGATCGCCGCCGCGGTCTACGCCCTCGGGGTCTTCCTGACCTGGGTGATCGACTCCCAGGTCGGCTCGAACGTCACCAGGATGGTGATGCTGTTCGGCGGCGCCGTGCTGCTCGCGGCCCTCCCCTACGAGGTTCCCCGCTCGCGGCGCTGGTACGGGGTGCTGCTGGCGTTCGTCGGACTGAACGCCTGGATCACCACCAACAGCATCACGGACATCGTCCGCACCACGCCGGTCGCGGCCTGGAACCGGGAGCTGGCCCCGCTCGTCGACCAGCTCCAGAAGGCCGGGGCCGACCGGGGCCGGGTCGAGGTCGTCCCCGTCAGCAGCCACCGCGAGTCCTCCGCCTTCCCCTCGTACGTGAACCTCGCGCGGGGCTGGAACCGGCAGGCCGACCTGGAGCGCAACCCGCTCTTCTACGACGACACGCTCACCGCCGACAGCTACCGGGCCTGGCTGGAGCGCTGGGCCGTGCACTACGTCGTACTGCCGGCCGACACCCCGGACTCGGGCGGGGAGGACGAGGCGAAGCTGGTGCGGGCAGGGCTCCCGTACCTCCAGCAGGTGTGGGGCGACGCGAACTGGCGGCTCTTCAAGGTCGACGCGCCGACGAACCTGGTGTCGGGGCCCGCGACGGTGGTGCGGGCGGGCGCCGACCAGCTGGTCATCGACGCGAAGCAGGCCGGCCGGGTGCTGGTGCGGATCCCGCACTCCCCGTGGCTGGGGCTGGTGGACGGGGCCGGCAAGCCGGTGCTGCCGCCGCAGGAGACGGCGGAGTCGAAGGCGCGGGGAGCCGTGCCGAAGGAGTTCGCGAACACGGCCGGATGCCTGTTCAAGGCGCTCCCGGACGCGGAGGGCGACGTGTGGACGGAGCTGCTGGTACCGGCGCCGGGGGAGTACCGGGTGGCGGCGAAGTACCAGCTGCCCCGGGGCACGCCGTGCCCCGAGGAGGTCGTGCAGCGGGCGGTGGGGTCGCCGGAGCGTCCGGCTCCCGCGACCGGCTCGACTCCCTGATCCGGTCACGTCATTTCTTTACGTTCCGGTCCGGGTGCGTTGCTCCGTATATCTGCATACGATCCCAGTAGTCCGATTGGGTGCTTCCTGAGGGAGTTGACGACGGGATGAACAAAGAGCAGAAGCGGGACGTCCGGGCGGCCATGGCCAAGGCGCAGCAGGCTGCCCAGCCGCCGCGCTCCCCGGGTCACGGCTTCGACGGTCCTGTACGGAGCAAGGTCAAGGGCGGACCGCACACCAAGGCGGCTCTCAAGCGGGCCGGCACTCCGCAGGGCGACCGCATCGGCGAACGCACCAGTGGCCTGAGCTGACCCCTCGCAGCTGCCCTTCCGGCCCCGGCCGGGAGGGCTTCGTGCGTCCTGCCGCCGTCGGCTTGCGCCTGCCGACGCCGCCGGGTCGTCCCTCCGCTCGGGCCGGAGCGCAGATTCCGCTCCCGCCTCCGGATCGGCTTCCGCCGGTGGCGCGCGAGCGGGTCCCGGTCCTGCTCCGGCTCCCGGCTCCCGGCCCGGTCCGGCCGGATCGCGTGGACTCCGGCCGGATCCCGCCGGTCACCCGCCGGGTCGGGCGCATTACCGTGACCTGACCATGAACGCATTGCAGCGCACAGCGCGGCGGCGGCCGCGCCCGCGGCTGCCCGCCTGGACCTCCACCCTGACCTGGAAGGCCGCGGTCTTCATCACCCTGATGTGCTGCGGCCTCGCCGCGCTGCTCGGCTGCCTCGTGCACGGTGCCATGACCCGGCAGACCGTGGGCACCGCCCGGGAGAAGGCGCTCACCAAGCTGGAGCGGTCCATGGCGGCCTACGAGACCGGCGCGCGCCTGCCCCGCGGCGAGGGCATCGACCCCGCGGGCCTGCCCCCGCAGCTGCGTGCCCTGGCGCTCGCCGGCAAGCGCGGCACGGCCGTCGGCAGCCACCGCGGGCGCCCGGTGATGTGGGCGGCCGCGCCCGCCGAGCGCGGCACCGCCCTCGCCGTCTTCGTGGACTTCCGCGGGGCCGAGCGGACCATCGCCGATCTCGACCGGGCCATCCTCGGCTCCTCCGGCCTCGCCATCGGCGTCACCCTCCTCATCGGCGCGGTCGGCGTCACGCGGATCACCCGGCGCCTGCACGTGACCGCCCAGGTCGCCCGCCGGATCAGCGCCGGCGATCTGGACGCCCGGGTCGGGGACCGGCCCCGCCACAAGGACGAGGTGGCCGCCGTGTCCCGGGCCCTGGACACCATGGCGTCGTCCCTCCAGGGCAGGCTGGAGGCGGAGCGGCGGTTCACGGCGGACGTCGCCCACGAGCTGCGCACCCCGCTGACCGGCCTGAACGCGGCCGCCGAGCTGCTGCCGCCGGGCCGCCCGGCCGAGCTCGTACGGGACCGGGTGCAGGCGATGCGCTCGCTCACGGAGGACCTGCTGGAGATCTCCCGGCTGGACACGCGCAGCGAGCGCGTGGAGCTGGACTCGTGCGACCTGGCCGAGCTGGCGGCCCGCACGATCCGGGCGTCCGGCACCGACACGGCGCTGACGGTGCTCGCCTCCTCGCGGGTGGAAACCGACCGGCGCCGCCTGGAGCGGATACTGGGCAACCTCGTCGCCAACGCGCACCGCCACGGTGCCGCCCCGGTCACGGTCACGGTGGACGGCCCGACCCTGACGGTGACCGACGCGGGGCCCGGCTATCCCGAGTACCTGATCACGAGCGGTCCGCAGCGGTTCCGTACGGAAGGCACGAACAAGGGCCACGGGCTGGGCCTGACCATCGCCGCCGGCCAGGCCCGTGCCCTCGGCGCCACCCTGGCCTTCCGCAACCGGCCGGAGGGCGGCGCCGAGGCCCGCGTCGTACTCCCGGGTCCCGCGGCCCCCGAACCGCCCGACCCCCTCGCCGACCGGGCCGCACCCCCGGCCCCCGGCCCGTGCCCGCACCGGGCAGGCTGACGCCCGCAGCGCCCACCACGCACAGAGGACCCCCGGCCGCAGTACGCGACCGGGGGTCCTCGACCGTGCCCTCGGCAGGATTCGAACCTGCGACACCGGCTTTAGGAGAGCCGTGCTCTATCCCCTGAGCTACGAAGGCGGGGGCCTTCGGCGGAGACCGCCTCATGACCGCTGACAGCCTAGCGGATCGTGCTGCGCGGATGCGCCCCCATAAGGGGCGGTCACTTGGGGCCGTGCCCCGGGAGGGGTACGAGCGGCTCCCGGGGCACGGTCGTGGGGGCGCGGGGCGCCCGGCGGATCAGTTCTGCTCGTAGAGGCCGAACATGTCGACCACGAGGTGGGTGGGGTCCCAGCCGCGGTTCCAGAAGTCGATGACGCCGGTCTTGCCGGTGGTCGCCTGCACCAGGTTCGGGACGGTCGTGCCCGCGGTCCAGTTCAGGTTGGAGGAGTTCGGCGGGGTGGGCTTGGCCACGGGGCCTGCCTTGTAGTCCGCCCAGAAGTGCGGATCCGGTGCGACCGACAGGTGGCCGTCGCCGCGGGTCTCGGTCACCGTCGTGTTCAGGACGTAGGCCGTGATCCACGGCTTGCCGTCCGCGAGCGGCAGCCAGCGGTAGTCCTGGCCCGGGACCGGGAAGTCCCACTCGCGCGAGTCGTGCAGGCGGGTCGGGTTCACGGGCCGGTAGGCGGCCTTGCTGCCGGGGCTGTAGTAGCCGACGACGTCCACGATCACGTCGGCCGGGTCCCAGGAGCCGTTCCGGACGCTGATCCGGCCGTCGGGGCCGACCGGGACGATCACCGAGTTGGCAATGGTCTGGCCGGTCCGGAAGTTGACGTTCGACGTGTCCGGGGCCGGCTGTCCACTTGGGAAGACGGTCAGGTGCCCCGCGCCGCGGGGAGCCGTGGCCGTCACGTTGAGGGCCACCGCGGTGACGCCGCTCGCCGGGACCGCGCCCCCGCCGGCGACCTGGACGTCGAACGTGCTCTGCCCGGCCACCTGACCCCAAGCGCCCTGGCCCGTACGGCTGTCGACGATACGGAACGGGTCGAGCGGGGTGTAGCCGCCGGCGGACGCGGACCGGCTGAAATAGCCGGTGACGTCCGCGAGCAGGTCCACGTCGCCGAAGCTGCGGTTGACGAGCTCGACGTAGCCGTCGGCGCCGACCGGGACGATGGTCATGTTCGGCACGGTCTGGCCCGCGACGAAGTTGACGTTCGAGGTGTCCGGCTGCTCCGAGCCCGACGGGTAGGCCGTGATGTGGCCGCCGGAACGGGCGTCGACGACGGTCACGTTGAGCGCGACGGCGGTCGCGTCGGCCGGAATGCCGCTGTTGCCGCCCACCTTCACGCGCGCCACGCCGTACGGGGCGACCGGCCGGTTGCTGCCGCCGATGCCGCTGCGGGTGTCCAGCAGCCGGGTCGGGGCGTGCGGGGTGAAACGGGAGCCGAGGGCCTGGACCTCCACGCTGTTGGTGGCGGTCACGTGGTTGTCCCGGTCGGTCAGGGTGACCGTGACCTTGTGCTTCCCGACTGCCGCGAAGGTGTGCTTCGAGGTCAGGAGCCCGGTCCGGGTGACCTGCTCGGTGTCGGTCCTGCCGTCGCCCCAGTCGATGTCGACCCGGACCGCGGAGCCGGCGGCGGTGGTGATCTGCGACTCCAGGGTGATGCCGTGCGCGCTGGTGCCGGAGGCCACCAGTCCGACGGAGAGGCCCGCGCCGTTCTGAGCCGCGGCGCCGGCGGACTTGCGGACCGTGCGCTCGGCCGGGCTGCGGAAGACGGCGGACTTCGCCGCCGCGGCCGTTGCCGCATCGATCCTGGCGGAGGCGCTCCCCTGGCGCTCCGTGGGCTGGTCGGCGGCCTGGGCCGCGGTCGGTACGAAGCCGATGGCCGCCGCTACGACGGCAGCCGAAATCATGACGCGGTGACGATGCACCGGTCCCCCCTTGTAATTGAACCAGTTCAGAAGTGAAGCGCCTTCAGCCTACGCATACCGCTCGGTCGAAGCGAACGTATTTTCGAAGCGCCGGAAGACCCTGCCGTGGGGGACGACGGGGCGCGCTCCGCGGTTGCACCGCACGTCATCGCATGGAGCGCGGCGGGCGGCGGTGGCCGACGCGCCTCGGGCCCGCGGGGCCGGATGTCCGCTTCGAGGTGGTCCTCCCCGCCTCCGGTCGGTCGGTTTCAAGCCGTTTGAATATGGCCGGAACGGTGTGGGTGTGCTGGCGAGAAATAGTCGTTCGAGCGCGGGGAGAGACGGAATCGGGTCATGACGGATGAGTGTGAGAAGTGGCCGATTCGTGGGGACCGTTCGCAATGCGGTGATTCCCTCTCGACACCTCAAGGGTTCCTCAGATGAGAGATGAGTGGCTTGACTCGATCTAGGTCCCCCATGAAAGATCTAGGGGTGCGGAGGGGGGCTGCACGTTGCAGGCCAGTTGTTCGCATCCCCTTCGTGGCGAGAGATCTACCAGGGGGAATGCCGTGAAGTTCCAAGTGCTCGGACCGGTTGAGATAGAGACAGAGGACGGGGCCCAGGTATCGCCGAGAGCGCTCAAGCTCCGCTCCCTGCTGGCCTATCTCTGTGCCCACCACGGCGAGGCCGTGTCCTCGGGCCGGCTCATCGAGGCCCTGTGGTCGGGCGCTCCCCCGCAGACCGCCTCCACCGCCCTGCACGTCTACGTGTCCAAACTGCGCAAGCACCTCCAGGGCCTCGATCTCGACGCGGCCGCCCTCATCACCACGCAGCCGCCCGGATACAAACTCCGGCTGATCGGGTGCGATCTCGACGTCTACGAATTCGACCGGCTGCTCGCGACGGCCCGGGAATTCCGCCGGGACGGGGAAAGGGAAAAGGCCTCCAGGACTTTCGAGCAGGCCATTTCCCTGTGGCGCGGACAGGCCCTCGAAGACCTGCGGAGCATTCCGGCGTTCGAATCACTCGGACGCCGGCTCGACGAGCGGCGCGCATTCGCTTACGAGCAGCGCTTCGAGCTCGAACTCGAACTCGGCAATCACAAGGCTCTGGTCGGCGAGATCTACGCCCTGCTGGATGACCGGTCGACCTGGGAGAACCTTTATGCCTACCTGATGGTGGCGCTCTACCGCAGCGGCCGGACCGCCGAGGCGCTGGCCACGTACAGCAGGGTCCGGCGCAACCTGGTCGAGGACCACGGGATCGAGCCCGCCCCGCGCCTCCAGCGGCTGCAGCACGCGATCTTGACCCACGCACCGTCCCTGGACGACTGTGGCGCGGATCAGCTGGTCGGCGTGAACGCCGCATGAGGGCGGCCGGGCCGCTGCATAGGCTGGCCACGGGTCAATCCGGATCCGGGTCCGGGTCCACGGAACGAGGAGAATCACTGATGGTCGGGTCCCGCGTCCTTTCCTTCGGGCACTATCAGCCGTCAAAGGTTTTGACCAACGCCGATCTGGAGCAAATGGTCGAGACCAGTGACGAGTGGATTCAGAGCCGGGTGGGGATCAAGACCCGTCGGGTGGCGGCCGAGGACGAGTCGGTTTCGGATATGGCAGCAAAGGCGGCTGCAAACGCTCTGGCGCATGCGGGTCTGACCGGAGCGGACATAGATTTCGTCATCGTGGCCACGTGTACGGCCCAGGACCGCTCTCCCAACATGGCTGCCCGGGTCGCCGCCGCCATCGGCGCCACGGCCCCGGCCGCGATTGACGTGAACACGGCTTGTTCTGGATTTCCACACGCAATGGCGCTGGCGGACCAGAGCATCCGCGCCGGTTCCGCCACGAAGGCCCTGGTCGTCGGCGTGGAGAAGCTGACGGACTTCGCCGACTGGACCGACCGCACCACCTGTGTGCTCATCGGCGACGGAGCCGGCGCGGCCGTCGTCGTCGCCTCCGAGGAGTCCCTCATCAGCCCGGTGGTGTGGGGGTCCGTACCCGAGATGGGGCACGCCGTCCGCATCGAGGCGCCCTCCCACACCTTCTCCCAGGAGGGCCAGTCGGTCTACCGCTGGGCCACCACCGCCCTGCCGAAGGTCGCGCTGGAGGTGTGCGAGCGCGCCGGGGTCAAGCCCGAGGACCTGGGCGGTGTCGTCCTGCACCAGGCCAACCTGCGCATCATCGAGCCGCTGGCCCGCAAGATCGGCGCGGTCAACGCCGTCGTCGCCAAGGACGTCGTGGACTCCGGCAACACCTCGGCCGCCAGCATCCCGCTCGCGCTGTCCAAGCTCATCGAGCGCGGTGAGATCGAGAAGGGATCGCCGGTGCTGCTCTTCGCGTTCGGCGGCGGCCTCTCCTACGCCGGCCAGATCATCCACTGCCCGTGACCGGGAAGGACCACGTGACCACGGTGAAGTCCTCGTCCACCGCCCCCTGGTGGCCGCCGCTGCGGCTCCAGGCGGCGGAGGTCGCGCCCCGGATGCGCCTGCTGGTGTTCCCGCACTCGGGCGCCGGACCCAACACCCTCTTCCCCCTCGTCGACCCGCTGCCCGACGACGTCGAAGTGCTCGGGCTGTCCCTGCCCGGCAGGGAGCGCCGCTTCGGCGAGACCCCCGGCTGCCGCCTCGACGAGGTCCTGGACTCCGTCACCGACGAGGTGCTCGGCCGCGACCCGCTGCCCACGGTCGTCTTCGGCCACAGTCTCGGGGCGCTCCTCGCCACCCGCACCGCGCACCTGCTCGGCCCGCACTGCCGCGCCGCCGTCGTCAGCGGCCAGGTGCCCGGCCGGACCAGGCGCCGGGCGCACGCCACCAGCACCGAGGAGGACGCGGTGCGGCTGCTGCGGGACGGCGGGGGCACCCCCGAGTGGGTCCTGCAGGACCCGGACATGCTCGCCCACGTCACCCGCGTCCTGCGGGCCGACATCGACCTCAGCAGGGAGGCCGCCGCGGGCTTCGAGGACATACGGCTCGACGTGCCCCTGCACGTCCTCGGCGGCACGGCCGACCCGCTGGTCCCGCACGAACCGCTGGACGGCTGGGCCGACCACACCACGGGCCCCTGCCGGGTCCGCCGCTTCGACGGCGACCACTTCTTCCTCCTCGCCGACGCGCACCGAGGCGCCGTCGTGGACGTCCTGCGCGAGGCCCTCGCGGCCTGACCCGACCGGCGGCCGCCACCGCGGGGGACCCCCCCGCGGTGGCGGCCGCCGTCGTCACGTCCCGTCCAACTCGGCCGCCACATGCGCGGCGAGGGACACCGCCGTCGGATGGTCGAAGGCCGCCGTCGCGCCCAGCCGCACCCCCGCGTCCGTACCGAGCCGCCCGGTCAGCTCCAGGGCGGTCAGCGAGTCCAGGCCCAGCTCCCAGAAGTCGCGGTCCGCGGCGACCGCCTCCGCCCCGGCGTGCCCCAGCACCTCGGCGACCCGGCGCCGCACGACCTCGACGAGCTCCGCCCGCCGCTGTGCCGGCGGCAGCGCGCGCAGGGCCTCCCGCGGGCCGTCCGCCCCGGCGGGCCCGGCCGGTGATCCCGCGCCGCCCCCGGCCAGGCCGCGCAGCAGCGCCGGCAGCCGCCGTACGTCGCCCCGCAGCGCCGCCGGCGCCAGGGCGACCGGCGCGACGACCGCCCGGTCGCCCGCGCACGCCGCGTCGAACAGCTCCAGGCCCTGCTCCACCGAGAGCGGCGCCAGCCCGATGCGGGCCATACGGGCCAGGTCGGCGGCCCCCAGCCGGCTGCCCATCCCGGGGCCGCCCCACAACCCCCACGCCAGGGACAGGCCCGGCAGGCCCCGGTCCCGCCGGTGCCGGGCGAGTGCGTCCAACTGGGCGTTGGCCGCAGCGTAGTTGCCCTGTCCGGCACCACCCAGCACACCCATGACGGAGGAGAACAGCACGAACGCCCGCAGCGGTGCGCCCGACGTCAGGCGGTGCAGGTTCAGCGCGGCCGCGGCCTTCGCCTCCAGCACCCGCTCCAGCCGGCGCGGGGTGAGCCCCGCGATCGTCGCGTCGTCGGTGACCCCCGCGGCGTGCACCACGGCCGTCACCGGCCGGTCGGCCGGAACGTCCGCCAGGACGGCGGCCAGCGCACCCGCGTCGGAGGCGTCGCACGTCACGACGGTGGCCGACGCCCCCAGCTCCGCCAGGTCGGCGACGAGCCGGCCGGCCCCCGGCGCCCGCGGCCCGCTGCGGCTGAGCAGCACCAGGTCGCGTACGCCGTGACGGCGTACCAGGTGCTCGGCCAGCAGGGCGCCGAGCGCGCCGGTCCCGCCGGTGACCAGCACCGTGCCGTGGGGGCCCCACGCGCTCCCGGACCGCTCCAGGCCGCCGCCGTCGCCGGCCGAGGCCCGGGCCAGGGCCGGGTGCAGGACGGTGCCCGCCCGGATCGCGGACTGCGCGGCACCCGAGGCCACGACCGAGGCCAGCGCCCGCGCGTCGACGTCCTCGTCCGGGGCCACGTCGACCAGCACGAACCGGCCCGGATGCTCGGTCTGCGCACTGCGTACCAGCCCCCACAGGGCGGCGCCGGCCAGGTCGCCGACCTCGTCCGCGTCCGTCGCGGCGACGGCGCCGGAGGTGACGAACACCAGCCTGCTGTCGCCCAGCCGGGTGTCGGTCAGCCACTCCTGGAGCAGAAGCAGGGTGCGCTGGGCGGCCGACCGGGTCGCGTCGGCGGTGTCCGGGGCCTCGCCGCGGGCCGTGACGAACACGACCTCGGGGACCTCGCGGGTCGCGGCCAGCCCCCCGTCCAGGGCGAGCAGGTCCACGAACGTGGTCACCGCGACGTCCCGCGCCTTCAACGCCGTGGCCAGCCCCAGACTGTCCGACCCCAGCACCGCCCAGCGCGCCCCGCCCACGGCCGCGGAATCCGGCTCCGCCGCGGACGCCGGCGACCAGTCGAGCACGAGCAGTCCGGCCGCCGGGTCGTCCCCGGCCGGGCGGGCCCGGAACACCACGGACTGCGCCGTCAGCAGCGGCCGCCCGGCTCCGTCCGTCAGCTCCAGCGCGAAACCGCCCGCACCCGGTCCGGGCTCCAGCCGCACCCGGGCGGCACCGGCCCCCGCGCCGTGCACCCGTACGCCGCGCCACACGAAGGGCAGCGGGGTGTCCCGGGCGCCCGATTCGAGGCGGTCCACCAGGAAGGGGTGGAGGGCTGCGTCCAACAGCGCGGGGTGCGCCGCGAAGGCCGCCCCGGCGGGCCGCAGCCCGTCCGGCAGGACCACCTCGCCCCACAGCACGCCGTCGGCCCGCACCGTCGACCGCAGCCCTCGGAAACCCGGGCCGTAGGCGAAGCCCAGACCCGCCAGCCTCTCGTACGTGCCGTCCGGCAGCGCGTGACCGCCCGCCGGCGGGCCGGCCTCGGCGGTCCTTCCGCGGCCCGGCGCAGGCCCGTCCTGCGCCGCCGGAGCCTCCAGCAGGCCACCGGCGTGCTCCGTCCACGGCTCCGCGCGGTCCGCGCCGACCGGACGCGAGTGCACCGTCAGCGTCCGCGTGCCGTCCGGGCCGGGGCCGCCGACCTGGCAGCGCAGGTCCACGGTGACGCCCGGGCCCAGCGCGAGCGGGCGGGACAGCACCAGTTCGGCGATGCCCGCCGCCCCGACGGCGGCGCAGGCCTGCAGGGCGATCTCCACGAAGGCCGTGCCCGGCACCAGCACGGTGCCCCGCACCACATGGTCGGCGAGCCAGGGATGGCTCTCCGTCGACAGCCGCGAGGTGAACAACAGGCCGTCCTGCCCGGGCAGTTCGATCTGCGCGCCGAGCAGCGGGTGCGCGCACGGCCCGATGCCCGCCGCGGCCAGGCCCCCGCCGGCCGGACCCGGCAGCGGCAGCCAGTACGCGGCGCCCCCGAAGGCGTAGGAGGGCAGGTCCACCCGCCGGGCCCCGCGGCCGGCCAGGACCCGGTCCCAGGCCACGGACGTGCCGCGGACGTGGAGTGCGGCGAGCGCGCCGAGCAGCGCGGCGGGCTCCGGGCGCCCCCGCCGGGTCGCGGCGGCCAGTACGGTCGCGTCCGGCTCGGCCAGGCACGCACGGGCCATGGCGCCGAGCACGCCGTCGGGCCCCAGCTCCAGGCACGCCCGTACGCCGTCCCCGGCGAGCGCGGCCACCCCGTCGAGGAAGCGCACCGGCAGGCGGACGTGCTCCACCCAGTACTCGGCCGTGCACAACTCGGCGGCCGACACCGGCCGGCCCGCGCGGTGCGCCACGACCGGGATCCGGGGCGGGTGGTACGTCAGGGACCGGGCGACGGCGGCGAACCGCTCCAGCATCGGCTCCATCAGTGGCGAGTGGAAGGCGTGGCTGACGTTGAGGAGCCGGCCGCGCCGGCCCGACTCCCGGCAGCGCTCCAGGACCTGCCGTACGACGTCCGCGTCCCCGGACACCACCACCGAGCGGGGGCCGTTGACGGCGGCGATGCCCGCGACGGCCTCGTGCCCGGCGAGCAGGCCGAGCACCTCGTCCTCGGGCGCCTGCAGCGCGGCCATGGCGCCGCCCTCGGGCAGCGCCCCCATCAGCCGGGCCCGGGCCGCGACCAGCGCGCAGGCGTCCGGCAGCGACAGCACCCCGGACACGTGGGCGGCGGCGATTTCGCCCACCGAGTGCCCGAGCAGCCGGTCCGGGCGCAGTCCCCACGCCTCGACCAGTCGGAAGAGCGCGACCTCGAAGGCGAACAGCGCCGGCTGTGTCCACTGCGTACGGTCCAGCAGCGCGGCCTCGGCAGTGCCCTCCGCGGCGAACATGACGGTCCGCAGCGGGCCTTCGAGGAGGCCGTCGAGGTGGGCGCACACCTCGTCCAGGGCCCGGGCGAACACGGGGAAGGCCTCGTACAGTCCCCGGCCCATGCCGGGCCGCTGGCTGCCCTGCCCGGTGAAGAGGAAGGCGAGCCGGCCGGGGGACGAGGCGGCGGTCCCGCGGTGCACGGCCGGGCTCGCCACGCCCTCCGCGAGGGCCGTCAGCGCCGCCGTGAACTCCTCGTGACCGGTGGCGAGGACCACCGCGCGGTGGGCCAGGGCGGCACGGCCGGTGGCCAGCGAGTGGCCGATGTCGGCCGGTGCGGGCGCCCGCCCGCCGGACACTGCGTCGCGCAGCCGGGCGGCGGCCCCGCGCAGCGCGTCCTCGTCGGCGGCCGACAGCGGCCAGGCGACGGGCACACCGGCCGGAACCGGAACCGGTACGGGGGCGGCGTCGGGGCCGGTCGCGGACGTCGGCGCGGACGCCGGTGCGGGCGCCGCTGCGGGCGGCTCCTCCACGATCACATGGGCGTTGGTGCCGCTGATGCCGAAGGAGGAGACGGCGGCCCGGCGCGGGGCGGCCGCCGCCGGCCAGGGCCGGGGCTCCTGCAACAGCCGTACGGAGCCCGCCGACCAGTCGATGTGCGGCGAGGGGTCCTCGGCGTGCAGCGTCCGCGGCAGCAGCCCGTGGCGCAACGCGAGGACGGTCTTGATGACCCCGCCGACGCCCGCGGCCGCCTGGGCGTGGCCGATGTGGGACTTGAGGGAGCCCAGCCACAGCGGCGACTCCTCCGGCCGGCCGCGGCCGTAGGTGGCCAGCAGCGCTCCGGCCTCGATCGGGTCGCCCAGCACGGTGCCCGTGCCGTGGCCCTCGACGGC
This sequence comes from Streptomyces sp. NRRL F-2664, assembly GCF_000719345.1. GTDB lineage: Bacteria > Actinomycetota > Actinomycetes > Streptomycetales > Streptomycetaceae > Streptomyces. The sequence continues at coordinate 102,418 of NZ_JOFX01000014.1, read as the reverse complement.
GTCCACCTGGTGCGGGGCGAGCCCGGCGGCGTCCAGCGCCGCGCGGATGACCTGCTCCTGGGACGGGCCGTGCGGGGCGGTCAGCCCATTGCTGGCGCCGTCCTGGTTGGTGGCGCTGCCCTTGACGACCGCGAGGACCGGGTGGCCGTGGCGGCGCGCGTCGGAGAGCCGCTCCAGCAGCAGCAGGCCCGCGCCCTCGCTCCAGCCGGTGCCGTCGGCGTCCGCGGAGTACGCCTTGCACAGGCCGTCGGCGGCCAGGCCGCGCTGGCGGCTGAACTCGGTGAACATGCCCGGGTTGGCCATCACCGTGACCCCGCCGGCGAGCGCCGCGTCGCACTCGCCGCGCTCGACGGCCTGCACGGCCAGGTGCAGGGACACGAGGGAGGACGAGCAGGCGGTGTCCACCGTCAGCGCGGGCCCGCGCAGCCCCAGCACGTAGCTGATCCGCCCGGATATGACGCTGGGCGCGGAGCCCGTCAGCAGGTGGCCCTCGGCGTTCCTGGGTGCTTCGTGCAGCGGCGGGCCGTAGCCGGAGGGCATGGCGCCGACGAACACGCCGGTGCGGTCGCCGCGGACGGACCGCGGGTCGATGCCCGCCCGCTCGAAGGTCTCCCAGGCCAGTTCGAGCATGATCCGCTGCTGCGGGTCCATCGCGAGGGCCTCGCGCGGGCTGATGCCGAACAGGGCCGCGTCGAAGCGGGCCGCGTCCAGCAGGAAGCCCGCCCGGCGGGCGTACGTGGTGCCCGGCCGCGCGGGATCCGGGTGGTGCAGCGCCTCCAGGTCCCAGCCGCGGTCGGCGGGGAAGTCCGACATGGCGTCGCCGCCCTCGGTGACCAGCCGCCACAGGTCTTCGGGGGAGGCCACGCCGCCGGGGAAGCGGCAGGCCATCGACACGATGACGACCGGATCGGCGCCCTCCTGCGGGCCGGCGTCCTCCGGCCGGCCGGAGGCGTCCGCGTCCGCGGGAGCGTCCGTCCGGCCGCCGTCCAGCTCCCGCAGCCGCCGCGCCGTGGCGTGGGGCGTGGGGCAGTCGAAGAGGAGGGTCGCCGGCAGCCGCAGGCCGGTGGCCGCGGCGAGACGGCGGCGCAGCTGCACCAGGGTCAGGGAGCTGAAACCGAGGTCGCGGAAGGCGGTGTGCGGATCGACGTCCGCCGGGTCCGCGTACCCGAGCAGCGCGGCCGCGTGGTCGCGTACGAGGTCCAGGGCGCCCGCACCGGTCGGGTCGGCGCCCGGTACCGCCGCCGCAGCCGGGACCGGCTCGGGCCGCTCGGCCTGCCGGACCTGCTCGCCCGGTGGGGCAGCGGCCGCCGCGGTGGTGCGCGGCCCGGTGCGCAGCCAGTGCCGGCGCCGCTGGAAGGGGTAGCCGGGCAGCTCGACCCGGCGGCCCCCGGCGGCCCGGGCCACCTCGGCCAGGTCCGCGGCGGCGCCGGCCGCGTGGGCCTCGGCCAGCGACAGCAGGAAGCGGTCCGGGCCGCCCTCGTCGCGGGCGAGCGTTCCCACCACCGTGACCTCGGCGCCTTCCGCGGCCGGCCGCGACTCCAGGGTGTCGGCGAGCCCGGCAGCCAGTACGGCGTGCGGGCTGACCTCGACGAACAGGTCGAAGCCGGCGTCCAACAGGGTTTGTGCGGAGCGGTCGAAGCGGACCGTGTCGCGCAGATTGCGGTACCAGTACTCGCCGTCGAGTGCCCGGGTGTCGAGGAACTCCCCCGTGGTGCTGGAGCAGTAGGGGATCGGGGACGTGCGCGGCCGGATGCCGTCCAGAGCCGTGCGCACCTCGTCGGCGACGGCCTCGACCTGCGGGGAGTGCGAGGCGTAGTCCACGGGCAGGGTGTGCGTGCGGACACCGCCGTCCTCGCAGGCCGCGCGCAGGGCGGCGAGCGCCGCGGGGGAGCCCCCGGCCACGGCCGACGAGGGGCCGTTGACCACGGCCAGGGCCAGCTCGCCGGGGTGTCGGGCGAGCAGCGGCCGGAGCTCCTGCGGGGACAGGGCCACCGACATCATGCCGCCGGTGCCGGCGAGGCCGACGATGGCCCGGCTGCGCAGGGCCACGACGCGGGCGGCGTCCTCCAGGGTCAGCGCCCCGGCCACGCAGGCGGCGGCGATCTCGCCCTGCGAGTGGCCGACCACCGCGTCCGGCTCCACGCCGTGCGCACGCCACAGGGCGGCCAGCGACACCATCACGGAGAACAGCACCGGCTGGACCACGTCGACCCGGTCCAGGCCGGGCGCGCCCGGTGCGCCCCGCAGCACCTGCGTCAACGACCAGTCGGTGTACGGGGCGAGGGCCCGGGCGCACTCCTCCACGGACGCCCGGAAGACCTCCGAGGTCTCCAGCAGTTCCAGCGCCATGCCCTCCCACTGCGAGCCCTGCCCGGGGAAGACGAAGACCGTACGGGCCGGCCGGCGGACCCGGCCGCGCAGGAGGCCCGGCGCCGGGCGGTCCTGCGCGAGGGCCGCGAGCCCGGTCAGGAAATCCGCCCGGGCACCCGCCACGAGCACGGCCCGGTGCTCCATCGGGTCGCGGGTGGCCGCCAGTGTGTAGGACACGTCGGCGGGGGTGAGGCCGAGGTCGGCGGCGAAGCGCTCGCCGAGGGCCCGGGCCTGGTCGCGCAGCGCGGCGGTGCTGCGGGCGGAGAGCACCCACGGCAGGACGGCGTCCGCGGCGGCCCGCCGGGCCGGAGCGGAGGCGGGCCGCGGCGGCGCCTGGCCCAGGACCACGTGGCAGTTGGTGCCGCCGACGCCGAAGGAGCTGACCCCCGCCCGCCGCGGCCCGCCCGTGCCGGGCCACGCGCCGTGCTCCCGCTGGACGGCGAGCCCCAGCCGGTCCAGGGGCACCAGCTCGCTCGGCCGCTCGAAGTTGCGGCTGCGGGGGATCTCCCCGTGCCGGATGCTGAGGGCCGCCTTGAGCAGACCGGCGATGCCGGCCGCGCCCTCCAGGTGGCCGATGTTCGTCTTCACCGAGCCGACCCGCAGCGGGCCGACGCCCTCGCGGCCGGCGCCGAACACACCGCCCAGCGCCTCCGCCTCCAGCCGGTCGCCGCGCCGGGTGCCGGTGCCGTGCAGTTCGACGTAGCCGATGTCGCGGGCCGGGACGCCCGCCTGCCGCAGGGCGGCGCGGATGACGTCGCCCTGCGCGTCCGGGTTCGGCACGCCGAGGCCTTCACCGCGGCCGTCGTTGTTGACCGCGCTGCCGTGGATGACGCAGACGATCTCGTCCTCGTCGGCCAGGGCCCGGGCCAGCGGCTTGAGCAGGACGAGGGCGGCGCCCTCGCCGCGTACGAAGCCGTTGGCGCGGGCGTCGAAGGTGTAGCACTCGCCGTCCGGGGACAGCACCCCGAACTGCGCGGCGCGCACGGCGCTCTCCGGGATCAGGTTGAGGTGCACGCCGCCGGCGAGGGCCAGCTCGCACTCGCCGCGGCGCAGGCTCTCGCAGGCCAGGTGGACGGCGACCAGGGAGGACGACTGGCCGGTGTCCACCGTCATGCTGGGGCCGGTGAGGCCGAAATGGTGCGAGAGGCGGTTGGCGACGAGTGCCCGCTGCAGGCCGGTGAAGGCGTACGGGCCGATCGCCTCGTGGCCCTGCTGCGCGAGCAGGGCCTCGTAGTCGGCGGCGATGGAGCCGACGAAGACGCCCGCGGCGCTGCCGCGGACCTGCGAGGGCCGCAGGCCGGCGTTCTCGAAGGCCTCCCAGCCCAGCTCCAGGACGAGCCGCTGCTGCGGGTCCATCGCCTCGGCCTCCAGGGGGGAGATCCCGAAGAACTCCGCGTCGAAGCCGGCCACGTCGTCGAGGAAGCCGCCGCGCCGCGTGGCCACGCCGCCCGGCCGGCGGCCGTCCTCGTCGCTGCACTCCTCGGCGCTCCAGCGGTCGGCGGGGACGTCCCGGACGGCGCTCGCCCCGTCCCGCAGGAGCCGCCACAGCTCCCGTGGCCCGGCCGCGCCCGGCAGGCGGCAGGCCATGGCGACCACGGCGATCGGTTCGGCCGGCGCGGGGTGCTCCGGGTGGCCGGCTGGGGTCCCAGGCTTGCTGCTCATCGCTCTCTCTCGTCCGATCGTCCGCGGTGGCCGGTCTGTTCGGTCGGCCGGCCCGCCCCTGTGCGCCGCCGCCCGCCGGGTCAGCCCTTGAGGAAGTCCAGGACCCTGCCGACGACCTCGGGGTCGCCCAGGATCCGGCGGTGCCCGAGCTTGCTCGTGACGAGCAGCTCCGCCCGGTCGCCGTAGCTCGCGGCCAGCCGCCGGCCCTGGTCGACGCCGACCTCGCGGTCGTCCTCGTCGTGGACGACGAGGATCCGCGCCGTGATCTCCTCCGGCCGGTGGTCGGCGGAGAAGCGGTTCCAGACGTCGTGCTCGGGGGCGAAGAACAGCTCCGAGCGGCGCCGCAGTTCGGCGGCGAGGGCGGGGCGGAGCCCCAGCTGGCCGCAGAAGGTCTCCGGCAGCGAACCGAAGTCCGCCACCGAGGACAGGGAGACGAGCCGCTCGGTGACCAGGCCGCGGCGCACCGCCAGGTAGGCGGAGGTGCCGCCGAAGGAGTGCCCGACGACCGCGTGGAAGTCGCCGTACCGCTCCTGCACCGCCGTCATGACGGCGCCGTGCTCCAGGATCGTGCAGCTGGAGCCGCCCGACGAGCCGTGGCCGGGGGCGTCGTAGGCGACGGCGGTCAGGCCGAGGGCCTCGATGCCCTGGACGAAGCCGGCGAAGTTCGCGGCGCGTCCGCCGACGCCGTGCACCAGCAGGACGGGCCTGCCGCCGTCGCCCCAGCGGTAGGTGCGGATCTCGCGGCCGCCGACGGTGAGGGTCTCCTGCACGGCGCGGTCGTGGGCCTCGCGCTGCTCGGGCCGGACCGGCGTACGCGGCGGTGCGCCGTGGAACAGCTTCCACGCGGGGATCCCGGCCGCCTTGACGGACACGTACGACACGGCGTTGATGACGTTGCGTATGGTGCTGAGGGAAGCCATCCGGCTGCCTGCCTTCTCGCTCGATCGGGTGGGCTGGTGGGGGAACAGGTGGCAACGCCCGGGCGTACGGGCTCAGTTGACCCGGCGCTCCCGGTCCTGCCAGAAGCGGTCGCGCAGTTCCCGCCGGAGGATCTTGCCACTCGGGTTGCGCGGCAGCGTCTCGATGAACTCGAAACCGGACGGAATCTTGAAGTCGGCCAGCGTCCCCTTGAGCGAGAGCACCAACTGGCGCGGTGTCACCTCGTGGCCGGGCCTGACCACGACGAACGCGTGGACGGCTTCGCCCCACCGCTCGTCCGGGACGCCCACGACCGCCGCCTCCACCACGGACGGGTGGCGGGCGAGCGCGTTCTCGATCTCGGCCGGATACACGTTCTCGCCGGCCACGATGATCGTGTCCTTGATCCGGTCGCAGAGGAACACATAGCCGCCCTCGTCGAGGTAGCCGGCGTCCCCGGTGTGGATCCAGCCGTCCACGAGGGTCTCCGCGGTGGCTTCGGGCAGCCCCCAGTACGAGAGCATCCGCGACGGCGTCCGCAGGCACACCTCGCCGACGGCGCCCGTGGGCAGCTCCCGCCCCGCCCGGTCGACGACCTTGGCCCCGAACCCCGGGTAGGGCCGCCCGGCCGCCTTCAGCCGGGAGCCGCCGGCGACGTGCTCGTGCGGCGGCAGGCACACCGCGGTGTTCCCCGTCTCGGTGAGGCCGTAGATCTGCGCGAACTCGCAGCCGATCCGCTCCAGGCACTCCTGGAGCAGGCTCTCGGAGATGGGCGAACCGCCGTAGACGATCTTGCGGAGGGTTGCGAAGTCGGCCCTGCCCGCGCCCGGTTCGGCCAGCATCATCTGGAGCATCGCCGGGACGAGGCAGGTGGTGGTGACGCCGTGCCCGCGGATCAGCCGCACCGCCTCGCCGCTGACGAACATCCGCATGGCGACATTGGTGACGCCCGCGTTGAAGCCCTGGGTCGCCCACCAGAGACCGCCGATGTGGAAGCCGGGGATGCCGATGAGGCTGACGTCGTCCTCGTGCCAGTCGATCCACGCGAGCCCTTCGGACGCCAGGGCGTCGCGGACCTTGAAGAAGCTGCGGTGCGCGAGCACCACGCCCTTGGGCAGGCCCGTGGTGCCGCTCGTGTAGATCTGGGCGACGGGGTCGTCGGGGTCCGCGGCCGACTCCGGGTCGGCACCGGAGTGCCCCGCCTGCCAGGCGGTGAAGCCGGTGCCGGGGCCCGCCGGGCCGTCGAGGGCGACGATCCGCACCGGGGTGGACAGTTCGGCGGCCGCCTTCCGCGCGACGTCCAGGAACTCGTCCTCGACGAAGAGCAGCGCGGTCCCCGAGTCGCGCAGGATGTGGTCCACCTCGGGGGCCGTCAGCCGCCAGTTGATGGGGACCAGCACCGTACCGGCCTTCGCGCAGCCGAAGAGGATGTCGTAGTAGTGCTCCGACTCCTTGCCCAGGTACGCCACCCGGGAGCCGCGCACCGCCCCGGCGGAGTGCAGCGCCCGGGCCGTCCGGTTGCTGCGCCGGTGCAGTTCGCCGTAGCCGACCTCGCGGCCCTCGCAGACCACGGCCGTCCGGTCGGGCCGCTCGGCGGCGTGGAAGGCCACCGTCCGGTCGAGGGTCTGCAACTGCGGGTGGTACATGTCCGCCTCCTCGCTCCTCAAGTCCACTGGTTGCCCTCCGGCCAGTACCGCCGGCCGCGTACGGGAGCGGGCCCCGGCGCCTGCCGCGGGGTCCCCTCCACGCCCTCCATCAGGACGTGCGCGTTGGTCCCGGTGAAGCCGAACGCGCTGACCCCGGCCAGCCGCCGCGGCCCGTCCGGCCACGGCGTCGAAGCCGTCGGCACCCGCAGCGCCAGGCGCTGCCACGGGATCGCCGGGTCGGGCACGTCGAAGCCGGGCTGCACGGGAACCGTGCGGTGGTTCAGCGCCAGCACGGTCTTGATCAGGCCGGCCGCGCCGGACGCCGTCTCCAGGTAGCCGAGGGTGCCCTTGGCCGAGCCGACGAGCAGCTCGGGCGCGTCCGGCGCGTCCCGGCCGTAGACGCCGGCGAGGGTCTCCGCCTCGATGACCCCGCCCAGCTTCGAGCCGTTGGCCTGCGCCTCGACGTACTGGACGGCGTGCGGGTCGATGCCCGCGGAGCGCAGCGTGTCCGCGATGACCCGCCGCTGGCCCAGCGCCGACGCGGCGGCCATCGCGGGCCGGTCGCCGTGCTGGTGGATGCCGCTGCCGCGGACCAGGGCGTACGGGACGTCCCCGTCCGCCCTGGCATCGGACTGACGCTTGAGCACCAGCACCCCGCAGCCCTCGCCGCGGACGTGCCCGTCGGCCGCCGCATCGAAGGGCCGGCTGCGGCCCGTCGGCGAGACCATGCCCGCGCGGGCGAACACCGCCGCGGTGAACGGCGCGAGGAGCAGGTGGCAGGCGCCCACGACGGCGAGGTCGCACTCGCGGGCCCGCAGCGCGTGCGAGGCCAGGTGCAGTGCGGTCAGCGCGGAGGAGCAGGCGGTGTCGACCGTGAGCACCGGCCCGCCCAGGCGCAGCCCGGTGGCGACGCGGGCCGCGGTGGCGCTCAGCGCGCCGCCGGTGCCCATGTACGGGGACAGACCTTCGGGACCCACCCCGTTGCGCAGGCAGGCGTAGTTGTACTCGACGGTGCTCACTCCCGCGAACACGCCGACCCGGGCGTCCGTGCCGGGTTCCGCTCCGGCGTCGGCGAGGGCCTCGGCGGCCACCGTCAGCAGCAGCCGCTGCTGCGGGTCCATGAACGCCGCCTCCTCCTCGCCGATGCCGAAGCGCTCGGCGTCGAAGAGGTCGATGTCCGCCAGGTAGGAGCCCTGTGCGAGCAGCGTGGCCAAGGGGGCCAGGTCGGGGGCGGCCACGTTCCACCGGGGGCGGCCGGCGGAGTCGACGGGTATCGCGCCGCCGCCGGCCACCACGCGGCCCTCCCGCAGCGCCTCCCAGTACTGCCGGGGGCTGTCCAGACCGCCCGGCAGGCGGCAGGCGAGGCCGGTGACGGCGATGCCCTCGCTCTCGCGCAGCCGCTGCCGGGCCAGCATCAGGACCAGCTGCTTGTGGGAGAGCCCCGACAGGGACTCGATGTACTCCTTCACCGCGTCACAGATCCATCAGCTCGGCCAGTTCGGCGTCGGCGTCCGCGTCCGACAGCTCCCTGACGTCCGCCGGGTCCCGGCGTGCGGCGCCCTCGTCCGCGGCCGGCGGCGCGATCTCCTGGTCCAGGTACTCGGCCAGCAGCAGGATCGACGGGTGGTCGAAGACGATCGACGTCGGCAGCGGCACCTGGAAGCCCGCCTCCAGGGCGTTCTTCAGCTCGACCGCCACCAGGGAGTCCAGCCCCAGCTCGGTGAACTTCGCGTCCGCCGGGACGTCGTCGGCGCCCTCGAAGTGCAGGAGCACGGCGATCCGTTCGCGGATCAGTTCGTTGACCGTGGCCCGGCGCTCGGCGCGGGGCAGGGCCCGCAGCGCCTCCAGGTCGACGGTGCGCACCGCCGCGGCCGACGCCCGCGCCACCTCGCGGTAGAGCGCGCTCACCGCGGGCCGCCCCGACGCGTACCGGTCCCAGTCGAACTCGCCGACGGTGACGTGGGACTCGCTGCCGGCCAGCGCCTTGAACAGGCACCGCGCGCCGTCCGTCGGCTTCAGGAACCGCATGCCCTGGCCCTCGATGCCGCGGATCAGGTCGGCGCCCAGGTTCGCGGCCATGCCCACCTCGGCCCAGGGGCCCCAGCCGATGCTGAGGCCGGGCAGGCCCGCCGCGGAGCGCCACTGCATGACGGCGTCGACGAAGGCGTTGCCCGCCGCGTAGTTGCCCTGCGCCACCGGTCCCAGCACCGAGGCCACCGAGGAGTAGCCCACGAGGAACGGCTCCTCGGGGAAGGTCCGCAGGACCCGGTCGAGCTGCCAGGTGCCGAACACCTTCGCCTCGAAGACCTTCTCGATGCTCTCCCAGTCCATCGCCGAGACCGGCATGTCGGCCAGGACGCCCGCACCGTGGAAGACGCCCGCCAGCGGCCTGCCGGACGCCTTGAGGTCCTCGGCGATGCGCCGTACGTCCTCGGTGCGTGCGATGTCGCCCTGGTAGGCGGTCACGGACACGCCGTCGCCGAGGCCGGCCGCGATGGCCGCCGTCCGCTCGGCGGACACGGCCCGCCGGCTGACCAGGCCGATGTGCCGGGCGCCCAGGGCGACCAGGCGTTCGGCGGTGACGGTCCCGATGGCGCCCAGGCCGCCCGTGATCAGGTACGTCCGGTCGGCGGCGATCTCCACCGGGCGGGCCGGGCGGTCCCCCGGAGCGGTGAGGTCGAGGACGAGCTTGCCGATGTTCGCGCCCCGGCTGAGGACGCCGAAGGCCTCCTCGATCTCCTCCAGGGTGTACGTGGTCGTCGGGAGCGGCCGGATCTCCTCCCGCTCCAGGAGGCCGGCGACCCTCTCCAGGATCTGCTTGTTCACCGCGCGCAGCTCGTGCTCGGGGAACTCGCTGAGGTCGAAGTTGTGGTACGCCACGTCCGGCCGCGCCTCGCGCGCCTGCTCCGCCGACCAGATGCCGATCTTGCCGAGCTCCACGAAGCGGCCGCCACGGCCCAGCGCCCGCATGCCCTCGGCGATGTACTCCTTGTTCAGGCTGTTGAGGACGATGTCGACGCCCGCCCCACCGGTGATCTCCAGGACCCGCTCGGCGAACTGCGGGGAGCGGGAGTTCAGGACGTGCTCGACGCCCTGGGAGCGCAGGAGGGCCTGCTTGCGGGGGCTCGCCGTCGCGATGACCTCGGCGCCGGCGAGCTTCGCCAGCTGCACCGCGGCCTGTCCGACCCCGCCCGCGGCGGCGTGCACCAGGACCGTGTCGCCGGCCTTGATGCCGGCCAGGTCGTGCAGGGCGTAGTACGCGGTCACGTACGCGGTGGCCAGGCCGGCCGCCTCGGCGAAACCGACGTTGGCGGGCTTGCGGACGGCCATGGCCGACGGCACCGTCACCCGGCGCTTCATGCACCCGAGGTGGCTGAGGACCACCTCGTCGCCCGGGGCGAACTCGGCGTCCGGGCCGGCCGCGAGGACCGTGCCGGCGCCCTCGAAGCCCAGGGGCAGCCGCTGGTAGGGCACTCCGGTGTCCTCGGCGTGCTGCTTGAGCAGGCCGAGCGCGTTGAGGACGTCCTTGAAGTTGAGGCCGGCGGCGTGCACCTGGACCTGCACCTCGTCCCCCTGGGGGGCGGCGTCGGCCAGCGGCACCGGCTTGATGTTCGCGAATTCGCCGTACTCGGTCACGGTGAGCTCGAAGTTCGCGTCGTCGGCGGCGGCCGGCTCCACCGGGCGCAGCCGGCGGACGTGGCGGTTGCCCGCCCGGTAGCCGATCTGGAACTCCTCGGCCTCCGCGGCCAGCCACTCCTCGGCCAGCGACTGCGCGTCGCCGCCCTCGGGCAGGTCGACCAGGGTGACCTTGTACGTCGGGTACTCGCTCCACAGCGACAGGCCGAAGCCCCACAGGGAGGACGCGGGCACGGCACCGGCGCCCGGCTCGGGCACGTCGCCCGGCAGCCGCTGCGCCCCCTCGGTGACCAGCCACAGCCGCTGCTCGCGGCCGAAGCCCTGCTGCTCCAGCGAGGCCAGCAGGGCCAGCAGGTCCCGGTAGTTGGCCTCGGACTCGGCGCGCAGCCGCTCCTCGGTGACCGGGCCGGGCCGGGCGCGCCAGAACCAGGCGACGTCGGTGGGCCGGCCCGCCAGGGTTGCGGCCGCGTCGGCGGCCGAGGCGGCGTCGGGGGCGAAGGCCAGGGCGGCGTCGGCCGCCGCGAGCTCGGGGACGGCTCCGGCGAGGTCCGCCTCGTCGCGGCCGACCACCAGGAACCGGCGTGCGTCCTCCGTACCGCGGCGCACCAGGGAGCGCTTGGTCCAGCGCGGGGTGTGGAAGAAGCGGCGGCGGGGGCCGTCGGCGGTGCGGGCGACGCGCTTGAAGCCGAGGCCGCGTACGACGAAGAGCGGCCGGTCGCCCTCCAGCAGCAGCAGGTCGGCGGTCAGCTCTCCGGCCGCGGCCTGCGCACCCGTGATGCGCGCGAGGCTGCGCAGGGCTCCCTCCTTGGGCTTCTTCAGCAGTTGGAAGGTGCCGAAGGCGACCGGGAGATAGGTGTGCCCGTCGTCCAGGACGGCCGCCAGCGACTGGATGACGTTGTCCAGGACGGACGGCGGCATGTGCTCCACCGCACCGGCGGGCCGGCCCCGCAGCTGCGCGACGGCCACGCCGTCGCCCTCGCGGGCCAGCAGCTCGATGCGCCGGAACTCAGGGCCGTACTCCAGGCCGAGGTCGGCGAAGTCGGCGTACAGGTCGTCCGCGCGGCGCGCCGGCGGGACCGGCCCGTCCGGGTCGGCGGCTGCCCGTGCGGACAGTTCGGCGGCGGCCCGCTCCAGCTCGGGCAGCGGGGTCCAGCCGGCGCCGATCCGGGCGACGGCGTGCCGCCGCTCGATGATCCGGCCCGAGCCGTCGACCCGGCTGGCGATCTCCACCTCGGCACCGCCGTCGGGCCGCAGGGTCAGGCGCGTGCGGACCTCGGTCGGCCGCTCCTCGGTGAGGATCAGCGGTTCGAGGATCTCCACGCCCTCCAGCGGCCGGCCCGTCTCGCCGTACACGGCGTCCTGCAAAGCCAGCAGGATCTCGACGTAGCCCGCTCCGGGGAACACCACCTGGCCCATGACCACGTGGTCGGCGAGCTGGGCCGGGCGGTCGGGGGCGATCGTCGCCGCGAACTCGCGCACGCCCCGCTCACGGCCCGCGGCGTCGGTGACCTCCTCGCCGAGCAGCGGGTGGTGGACGCGCGAGGCGTCGGCCACCAGCTCCTTGGAGTGCCGGACGCCGTTGATCGGGAGCCAGTAGCGCTTGCGGTCGAAGACCGTGCGCGGCAGCGGGACCCGGCGGTGCGGGCGGCCCGTGTGGTAGCCGGCCCAGTCGATGCGCAGGCCCGCGGCGTAGACGTCGGCGAGCGCCTTGCGGGCCGTGGCGCCGCCGGTGTCCTCGGCGCCCGTGCTGGCCACCCACACGTGGTCGCGGGCGTCGAGGATGCGCCGCCCCAGGCCCAGCAGCGTCGCGGCCGGGCCGACCTCGATGAAGGCGTGGCGGCCGCGGGCGCCGATGGTCGCCATGCCGGCGCTGAAGTCGACGGGCTCGCCGATGTGGCGCACCCAGTACTCGGGGTCGGCCAGTTCCGCCGGATCGGCGATGCCACCGGTCAGGTTCGAGACCAGGGTCAGCTCGGGCACCCGGAAGTCGATCGTGGAGACGACCTCGCGGAACGCGTCGAACACCTCGTGCATGAGGGGCGAGTGGAAGGCGTGCGACACCGGCAGCGCCTTCGTCCTCACCCCGCGGGCGGTGAGCGCCGCGGTGATCTCGGCGAGGGAGGCGGTGCCGCCCGAGACCACGCAGTGGCCGGGGGCGTTGAACGCGGCGAAGGAGACGTCGGTACGGAACTCCAGCAGCGGCGCCACCTCCTCCGCGGGCGCGGTCACGGCGACCATGCCGCCGGGGGCGGTCACGGACTGCATCAGCCGGGCGCGGGCGGCGACCAGCCGTACGGCGTCCTCCAGCGAGAACAGCCCGGCGATCGCGGCGGCGACGACCTCGCCGATGCTGTGGCCGATCAGGACGCTCGGCTCGATGCCCCAGCTCAGCCAGAGCTTCGCGGTGGCGTACTCCAGGGCGAACAGCGCGGGCTGCGTCCAGCGGGTCTCGTGGATCACCGCGGCGTCCTCGGCGGTGCCCAGGACGAGGTCCTTCACCGACCGGCCGAGGGCCTGTGCGAACAGGCGGTCGCAGGTGTCCAGGTGCTCCCGGAAGACCGGGTACGCGTCGTACAGGGAGCGGCCCATCCCCGGGTACTGCGCGCCCTGACCGGTGAAGAGCAGGGCGACCTTGCGCAGGTCGGAGGCGGCCGCCGGGGGCTTGTCCAGGAGCGCCTCCAGCTCGGCGCGGTCGCGGACGACGCCGGCGAGGCGGGTGCCGAAGTGGGCGCGGCCGATGTTGCCCGTGTAGCAGAGGTCGGCGAGGTCGGCGTCCGGGTGGTCGGCCAGGAAGGCGCGGTAGTTCTGCGTCTGGAGCGCGAGGGCCTTCTCGCCCTTGGCCGAGAGGGTGAAGACGTGCCCCGGGTCGGCCTGCGCGGGCCGGTCCCGGTCCTGCCGGGCGGGCTGCCCGGCGGGGGCGGGCGGCTGTTCCAGCACGGCGGAGGCGATGGTGCCCTGGAAGCCGAAGGAGTTGATCAGGGCGCGGCGGACGGGCGCCTTCCATGCGCGGCCCTCGGCGGGCACCTCGACGGGCATGGTCGCCCACGGGATGTGCGAGGAGGGCTGCTCCACGTGCAGGTGCGGGTAGATCTCGCCGTTCTGCAGCTGGAGCGCGGCCTTGACGACGCCGCCGATGCCGGCGGCGGCCTCCATGTGGCCGACGTTGCTCTTGAGCGAGCCGACGACCAGGGGCGCGTCCGCGGTGTGGGAGCGGGAGAACACCCCGTTGATGGCGCCCATTTCGATGGGGTCGCCGAGCGAGGTGCCGGTGCCGTGCGCCTCGACGTAGGAGACGTCGGCGGGCTCCAGCATCGCCGCGGCCAGCGCGGCGCGCATCACCTGCTCCTGCGCGGAGCCGTTGGGGACGGTCAGGCCGCCGCTCTCGCCGTCCTGGCGAACCGCCGTGCCGCGGACCAGGGCGATCACGCGGTCGCCGTCGCGCAGGGCGTCCGACAGCCGCTTGAGGACGACCATGCCGCAGCCCTCGGCGCGGCTGTATCCGTCGGCCGAGTCGTCGAAGGTCTTGCACATCCCGTCGGGCGAGAGCATGCCCGCCTGGGAGAAGACGATGTGGTTGCGCGGGTGGTGGATGGCGTTGACGCCGCCGCACAGGGCGATCTCGCACTCGCCGCGCCGCAGCCCCTCGACGGCGAGGTGCAGGGCGACCAGTGAGGAGGAGCAGGCGGTGTCGATCGCCATGCTCGGGCCGCGCATGCCGAGGAAGTAGGAGATGCGGCCGGCCGCGACGCTGTGGGCCGTGCCGGTGCCGACGTTGGCGTCCAACTCGTCGTAGGCCAGGTCGTCGATCTCGATGGTGTAGTCGACGCAACTGATGCCGACGTACACGCCGCCGTTGCCGCCGCGCAGGCCGGTCGGGTCGATGTTGGCGTGCTCCAGCGCCTCCCAGGCGGTCTCCAGTACGAGCCGCTGCTGCGGGTCGATGTACTGGGCCTCCTTGGGGGAGATGTTGAAGAAGCGGGGGTCGAACCGGTCGATGCCGTCGAGGAAGCCGCCGCTGTGCGGCAGGATCCTGCCCTTGGCGTTCTCGCCGCCGGAGGCGAACTCGGCCACGTTCCAGCGGGACTCGGGGATGGGCCCGGTCCCGACGCCGCCGGCGCGCAGGAACTCGGTGAAGCCCTCGGGGGTGTCGTTGCCGCCCGGGAACCGGATGCCGGCCCCGACGATGGCAATGGGCTCGTACTTCTCCAGCATCAGCTCCTTCAGGAGCTGTTTGTGCTGCTGGAGAGCCTCACGGGACGCCTCCAGCTCATCCTGCGTGTTGGGCACGGTCTTTCCTCCAGATCCGGCAGAGCCGCGGGGGCCCTGCCGGAGAGACGTGGTCAGGCCTGGTAGAGGTCGCTCAGCAGGTCGTCGACCAGGGACTTGCGCAGGTCGGCCGCGGGAGGTTCCACCGCCGGGCCGGGGCCCGGCCCGGGCGCCCGCGCCCCGTCGAGGGGCTGTGTGAGCAGGTGGTCCAGGAGCCGGTCGACCGTCGGGCTGCCGAAGAGCACGGACGTGTCGATCGAGACGCCGAGTCCGGCCTCCAGCCGCTGCTTGATCTCGGTGGCGCGCAGCGAGGTCAGGCCCAGGTCGAAGTAGTTCTCGTCGAGCGGAACGGTTTCGTCCCCGGTCATCAGCAGGGCCGTGCGGAACTCCTGGACCACGAGGGCCTCCAGCTCCGTCCGCCACTCCGACCGGGGGAGCCGCCGGAAGCGGTCGGCCGCACGGGGGTCGAGGGTCATGGTCGCACCGCAGTCGTCGCAGTCGTCGGATGGGTGATGGCGATCTTCACTTCGCCGTGGCAGTTGCCGCCGCTCGCGTCCCAGTACCGGCAGGCGGTGTGGACGACGAGCAGCGGCTCGCGCAGGTCGCTGCCCTCCCACTCCACGACGTCCAGGATCCGGATCTCGCCCGAGAAGTGGCGGCCGCGCATGGCCCGTTTGAAGGTGCTGCGGAAGTCGGTGATGAGGAAGTCGGCCAGCTGGCGCTGCCAGTAGTCCTCCATGGACCAGTGCGCGAAGGACTCCAGGAGCCCGTCCTGCACCGACTTCGCGATGACGTAGTACAGCATCTGGTTGTAACAGATGTTGAACTCGACCGAGTTGAAGTGCCCGGTGTCGTCGATGTAGCACGACTGCGGGATCTCGAACTCGCACCGGGCCAAGACCGGTCCGGCCGGCCCGTCGCCCCCGGCCGTCACCTCGCACGACTTCAGGTACCGGCAGTGCTCCCGGTAGGGCCTCAGCACCTGCGCCAGCAGGTCGGTGTCGGTCATGGTCAGTAGCGGATCGGGATGGCCTTGGGGGCGCGGATGAGGTACGCCTCGCGCCACTGGACCGAGTCGGCCGGCGCGGCCAGCTCCAGGTCGGGCAGGCGCCGCAGCAGGGTCTCGATGGCGATGGCGATCTCCATGCGGCCCAGCTCCGAACCGGGGCAGTAGTGCGGGCCCTGGCCGAAGGCGATGTGCGTGAGGTTGGGCCGGTCGAAGTCGACCTCGGCCGGGTTCTCGAAGCGTGCCGGGTCGCGGTCGGCGGCCGCCATGGAGCACAGGACGACGTCGCCCTTCTTGATCTGCACTCCGCCGAGGGTCATGTCCTCGACGGCGAAGCGGCGCACGCCGGTGTGCGCGGTGCCGTAGAGGCGCAGCAGTTCCTCGACCGCCGCCGGGATCTCCTCGGGGTTCGCGCGCAGCCGTTCCAGTTTGGGCCGGTCGTTCAGCAGGGCGAGCATGCCGCCGCCGATCATGCCCACGGTGGTGTCGTAGCCGCCGAGCAGGACCATGAAGCCCAGGCCGATCAGCTCGTGGTCGTCGAGGTGCTTGCCCTCGTCGTCCGTCCAGGCGATCCAGTCGGAGAAGACGTCCTCGCCGGGACGGGCGCGCTTGTCGTCGATGAGGCGCTTGAGGAAGCCCAGCATCGTGGCGCCGGCCTCGCGCACGATCTCGGTGTTGATGCCCAGCATGGAGTCGGTCCAGTACTGGAAGTTCTCGCGGTCGGCGTCCGGCACGCCCATGATGTCGCCGGTGATGGTGATCGGCAGGGGCAGGGCGATCGCCGTCATGAGGTCGGCCTCGCCGTGCTCGCCCATCGCGTCGATGTAGCCCTCGGTCAGCTCGACCACGCGCTGGCGCAGGGCCCGCACCCGCTTGATCGCGAAGGACTTGTTCATGAACTTGCGCAGCCGCATGTGCTCGTCGCCGTCCGTGGTGGCGACGGTCTTCGTGCGGAACTCCGCGGGCAGCGGGAGGTTGCGGTAGTCCTCACCGGCGTGCTCTATGTTCCGGGCCAGACGCCGGTCGGCGAGTGCGTCCCGGGTCTCCTCGAAGCCCGTGACCAGCCATGCCGGGAAGCCCTCCGGGGTCATGATGCGGTGGACGGGCCCTTCCTTGTGCAGCGCGGCGTAGGTCCCGTAGGGGTCGCGCATGTACTGCTGGTCGAACACCTCGTGGGCGACCGGGCACTGGGGAGCGGTCATTCTTCACCTCTGTTGGGCGGGACTCGTGGGGGCCTGCGGGGACGCGCGCGGCGTCAGGCGCCGATGCCCTCGTAGAAGGGGTACTGGTCGTACACGGTCACGCGGTGCGAGACGGCCGGCTCCGGGGTGGTGGTGTGCAGGGCGCGGTGGACGAGGCTGCGGTTGTCCCAGACGAGGAGGTCGCCCTGCTCGAAGGTCTGCAGGTGGATGTTCTCGTGCCGGAAGGTGTCGTCGAGCTGGCCGCTCGCCTCCAGGAGGGCGGTCAGCAGGGACGGGTCCAGCGCGTCGCCGTCCGCGTCGATGAGACCGGTGGTGAAGCCCTCGCTGATGTAGAGGACGGTCTCGCCGGTGGCGGGGTGCTTGAAGGCGGTCGGGTGCGGCGACGGCGGCGTCTTGGCCTGGATCTCGTCGACCAGTTCGCCGACGGGGCGGTAGACGTCCTCGGGGCGGATCTTGAAGTAGCGGCTGACGTTCTGGACCGCACGGGTGCCCTCGACGGCCTGCTTCAGCTCGTCGGACAGGCCCTCGTAGGCGCGGCCCATGTCGATGAAGTAGGTGCCGCGGTTCTTCTTGGGGACGACCTGCGGGTAGATCAGCGTCAGTCCGAAGGGGTTCGGCATGAACTGGTAGTCCGCGTGCCAGAACTTGCCCGTCTTCGGGACGCCGACCTGGGTGCCGTCCGCGCTCGCCACGTTGGAGGACACGAAGATCTCGGAGACCTCCGGGTGCTGGTACATGGGCTCGTAGTACGTCTCGACGGTGCCGAGACGGCGGCCGAGGTCGGCGAATTCCGGGGAGGACAGGTGCTGGTTGCGCAGCACGACGATCTTGTCGCTGTAGACGCGGTTCTTGATCTCTTCGAAGTCCGCTTCCGTGGCGGTGTGGAGATCGAATTCCTCAACGGTGACGCCGAACTTCTTGTCTTCCTGGCGGAGAATCTTCACGAGAACCTCTCTCGGGGGTCAAGTCGCGCTCGGACCGAGACTATCGGCGGCGGCTAAAGCCGTTCTTATTCCGGGCTTGCCGCCGCGGCCCGGGATTCTGCCGCAGCCCTGCTCTTGACGGTCGCGGCATACATGTCCACGTATTCCTGGCCGGTCAGGGCGGATATCTCCTGCGTGATCCGGTCCGTCACCGAGCGGCGCACCCGGCGGTCGTCCGCGCGCCCGGCGTGCTCGGGGAAGGTCATGGGGGCGCCGAAGCGGACGTCGAAGCGGGCGACATGGAGGCGCTTCGCGCCCGCCGGGTGCACCCGCTCCGTCCCGGTCAGCCCGCACGGCACCACCGGCGCCCCGCTGCGCAGCGCGAGCCACGCCGTGCCCGTGTTCCCCTTGTACAGGCGGCCGTCGGGCGACCGGGTGCCCTCGATGTGGACGCCGATCCCGTCCCCCTCGCGCAGGATCCGCAGGGACGTCTCCAGGCCCGCCATGGTCGCGGAACCGCTCGTGCCGTCCACGGAGACCATCCCGACGGCACGGAAGAACAGGCCCTGGAGCCGGCCCTTGAGGCCGGGCATCTCCAGCCACCCCTGCTTGCCGATGAAGTACAGGCGCCGCGGGGTGAGCAGTGCGACGAATATCGAGTCGAAAAAGGACAAGTGGTTCGCGGCGATGATGAAGGGTCCGGAATCCGGCACGTTCTCGACACCGCTGACGCGGGGCCGCAGGACGAGCTTGAGCGGAATGAGGAGAAGCCGCCTCAGCAGCATCCGGAGCATGCGCAGGTCTCCCTCTCTGAACGTCTCGGCCGAGCGTTCACCGGGGAATATAGGAGCGGTCGACGGGGCGGGCAAGACTGGTTTAGTGCCGCGGTCAGCCGGATGAAAGGATCGCTTTAGCGGGGCGTAGTGCGCCGGTTGTTAGGCTGCTGCGCGTTTCACTGCTCAGAAACCAGAGACGAGGATGTCGTGCCCCAGCCCGCCGATCTTGCTTCCGTCCGTGCCTTCGTCGAGCGCGAGCTCGTCGACTTCGGGGCGGAGCCCGACGCGATCACGGACGAGGCCAGGCTGGAGGAGCTGGAGATCGACTCGCTCGGAGTCGTCGAGCTCACCGCCTCCCTCAAGCGCGAGTTCGGCGTCGACGTACCCCTGGAGGCGCTCACCAAGGACCTCACGGTCACCGCGGTCGTCGCCCTGATCCGGCAGGCCGCGGCCGCCTGACCGGCCGCCTGACACGCCGGCACCGCGCAGGCAGGGCCGGCCCCGGATCGGCATCCGGGGCCGGCCCTTCCCGCGTACCCGCGGACGGGAGCGGTCAGCCCGCAGCCGGGCGCTCCGCGTCGAACGGCGCGTAGCGCCGCCGTTCCCACGGGTACGCCGGCAGGTCGGCGACCCGGCGCGGCAGGTCCGCGAAGCCGGGGGCCTCCTGCGCCGCGACCTCCCTCACCTCCGGCGCCGCCGCGCCCTCCGCGACGGCGGTCAGGGCGGCCGCCGCCCGGTGCCGGTCGGGCGCCTCGACCCGGATCCGCGTGGCCAGCGCCGTACGGCCGTGCGTGAGCGTGTACGCGAAGGCGGCGTACTCCTCGTCCTTGACGCCGGCCAGCCGGGCGGCCAGCCGCGCCGCGTACGCCCGCAACGCCGCCGGGGTCCGGGCCGACACCTCGAAGCCCCGCACGTCGACGGCCGGGGCGCCGGCCACCGGGTCCGGCGCGCCCAGCACGACGTGCGCGTTGGTACCGCTCATGCCGAAGGAGCTGACACCCGCGTACGTGCCCGCGCCGGCCGGCCACGGCTCCAGGGCGGTCGGGATCCGCAGGCCCGTCCCCGACAGGTCGATGCGCGGGTTCAGGGTGGTGAAGTGCGGTACGGGCGGCACCGCCCGGTGCCGCAGGCTGAGCACGGCCTTGATCAGGCCCAGCACGCCCGCCGCCGACTCGGTGTGGCCCAGGTTCGCCTTGGCCGAGCCGAGCAGCACCGGCGCGCCGCCGCCGGGCCGGCCCACGGCCGCGGCCAGCGCCTCCACCTCGATGGGATCGCCCAACGACGTGCCGGTGCCGTGGGCCTCCACGTGGCCGATGTCGGCCGGACCGAGGCCCGCCTCCGCCAGCGCCCGCTCCACCAGCCGGGTCTGCGCCAGCACGTTGGGCGCGGTGAAGCCCGAGGCCCGCCCGTCGTGGTTGACGGCCGAGCCGTGGATCACCGCGTGCACCCGGTCCCCGTCGCGCACGGCGTCCGCCAGCCGCTTGAGGACCACGATCCCGCAGCCCTCGGAACGGGTGAAGCCGTTGGCGCGCGCGTCGAAGGGACGGCACACCCCGTCCGGGGACAGGGCACCCGTACGCGCCGCGAGCGCGGTCCCGTGGGGGGACAGCACCAGGTTCACCCCGCCGGCCACCGCGATGTCGCACTCGCCGCTGCGCAGTGCCTGCCGGGCCAGATGGACCGTCACCAGCGAGGACGAGCAGGCGGTGTCCACGGCCATGGCCGGGCCGGTCAGGCCCAGCGTGTGCGCGAGCCGCCCGGCGGAGAAGCAGTGCCCGTTGCCGGTCGCCCAGTACGAGTCGGGGCCCTCGCGCATCCACTCGCGGTAGTCCTGGCCGGTGATGCCCACGTACAGGCCGGTGGCGGCGGCCGCCGCCCGGCCGGCGGGGATGCCGGCGTCGTCCAGGGCCTCCCACACCACTTCGAGCAGCATCCGGTGCTGCGGGTCCAGCGAGCGACCCTCGCGGGGCGCGACACCGAAGAAGGGCCCGTCGAAGTCCAGCACGTCGTCGAGGAACCCGCCCCGGTGCGGCACCTCGTCCCAGGCGTCCCCGAAGGGGGCCCGCCGGGACTCGGGGATCGGGCGCACCGCGTCCGTTCCCGACGCCAGCACCTGCCAGTAGCCGTCGAGGTCCTCGATGCCGCCGGGGGCGCGCAGGCCGATGCCGACGACCGCGACCGGCTGGGAGCCCCGCAGCGCCGCCAGCTCCTCGCGCAGGGCGCGGATGGTCTCCATGGCCCGGCCGACCGGCGTGGCGCGGGGCGCCGCCGCCCCGCCGCCGTCCTGCCCCTGCGCCGGCCCGCGCGTGTGCCCCTGCGTGCTCGTCCGCTCGTGCTCCACCGTCACGCCTCCTGCTCCGCGAGTCGCTCCACCAGCGCGCCGGCCAGCGGCCGCAGCGCCCCGTACGTCCACAGGAGCGTCGGCGACAGCCGCAGCCCCAGATCGGCCTCCAGCCGGTTGCGCAGCTCCAGGCTCATCAGCGAGTCCAGGCCGAGGGACTTCAGCGGCGTCTCGCGGTCGATGGTGTCCGCCGACAGCCGCAGCACCCGGCCGGCGAGCTGCCGTACGCGCTCCTCGACCACCGCGTGCCGCTCCTCCTCGGGGCAGGCGTCCAGCAGCTGCCGGAAGTCCCCGGTCGTACCGGAACCCGGTTGCCCCGCGGTGCGCAGCAGGCTCCAGCTGGGCCGCCCCGCCGCCGCCGGGTACGTCTCGAACCAGCGGCGGGTATCCAGGGCGACATAGCCGACGACGCTCTCGCCGTCGGCGAGGAAGGACTCCAGCGCCCGCCAGGCCTCCGCCGCCTCGAAGCCGTCCATGCCGCGGTCCGCGAGGCGCTCGCCGCGCTCTGCGGACCGGGCCGCCAGGCCGATCCCCTCGAACGTGCCCCACTGGACGCTGAGCGCGGGCCGGCCGGCGGCCCGCCGCCCCACGGCCAGCGCGTCCATGAAGGTGTTGGCCGCCGCGTAGACGGACTGGCCGACGTTGCCGACGAGCCCGGCGGCGGAGGAGAACAGCACGAACAGGTCCAGCGGGTCGTTCGCCGTCAGCCGGTCCAGTGCGGCCGCGCCGTCGACCTTCGGTGCCAGCACCCGGGCCGCACCCGCCGCGTCGAGGTGGCGCACGACGGCGTCCGACAGGACGCCCGCCGCATGGAACACGCCGCGCAGCACCGGCAGTTCGGCGCGTATCCGGGCGAGCGCCAGGTCCAGGGAGGTGGCGTCGGCGACGTCCGCGTGCACCACCGTGACCTCGGCGCCGGCCGCGCGCAGCGCCGCGATCCGGTCCGCCGCGTGCGGGCCGGGCTCCGAACGGCCCAGCAGGGCCAGGGCGGTGGCGCCGCGTTCCACCAGGTGCTCGGCCAGGGAGAGTCCGAGGTCGCCCAGCCCACCGGTGATCAGGTAGGTGCCGTCGGAGCGGAACCGACCGTACGGCAGCGGGTCCGCCACCACCCGGTCGACGGTCTGCGGGCCGTACAGCACGAACTTGCCGATGTGGTCGCCGTGCGACATGGCGCGCAGCGCCTCTGCCGCCTGGTCGAAGGTGTACTGGGTGACGGGCAGGGCGGTGAGCCGGCCGGCCTCCACCTCGTCCCAGACCGCGCGGAAGAGGCGGGCGAACCGCCGGGGCCGGCGCATGACGAGCCCCTCCAGATCCACGGCCGCGAAGCTGACGCCCTTGCGGAAGGGCGCGAGTCCCAGCGTGCGCTCCCCGTGGATGTCCTTCTTGCCGACCTCGACGAAGCGGCCGTCCTCGGCGAGCACCTCCAGGCCGCGCGGGATGGCGGCGCCGGTCAGCGAGTTGAGGACGACGTCGACGCCGCGGCCGCCGGTGCGTTCCATCACGGCGTCCGCCCAGGACAGGTCGCGGGAGTCGTAGACGTGTTCGACGCCCAGTTCCCGCAGGTAGGCGCGCTTGGCCGCGCTGCCCGCCGTCGCGATGACCTCGGCGCCCAGCAGCCGGGCCACCTGCACGGCCGCGAGGCCCAGGCCGCCCGCTGCCGAGTGGACCAGGACGGTCTCGCCCGGCTCGGTGCGGGCCAGGTCGTGCAGCGCGTACCAGGCGGTCGCCAGGACCAGCGGCAGCGCGGCGGCGTCCTCCTGCGTCATCTCCTCGGGCACCGGCCGGGCATGGTCGGCGCGGACGGTGACGTGGGAGACGATCGCGCCGAAGACGCACGCCACCACCCGGTCGCCGACACGGAACCCGCTCGTGCCCGGGCCCACCGAGACGACCCGGCCGGAGCAGTCGCCGCCGAGCAGCTCCTTGCCGCCGCCCTCGTCGGGGTAGGTGCCCACGGCCTTCATCACGTCGATGAAGTTGAGGGAGGCCGCGTCCACCTCGATCTCCACCTCTCCCGGCCCCGGCCGGCGGCGCACCAGCGGCAGGTAGCGCAGGGACTCCCACAGTCCGGGCCGCGGACCCGGGTGCAGCCGGAACGGCTGCCGGCCCGTGCAGGGCAGCGGCGCCGCGGAGTCGTCCGGGCGGTGCCCGCCGCGCTCCAGCCGACCGGCCAGGCGCCGCTCCCCGCGGACGAGGACCTGGTCCTCGCGCTCGGCGTCCAGCAGCTCCCGCACCACGGCGGCCGCCCACCCGCCGTCCCCCGCGGTGTCCACCAACCGGGCCGCCAGCCCCGGGTGCTCGCCCTGCACCACCCGTACGAATCCCCAGTACAGGGCCGCTGCGGGATCGGGCACCTCGGTGGCCGAGGCGGCCTGGGCCCGCGTGGTCAGCACCGTCAGGCGGGGCGCCACCGGCCGGTCCGCGCAGGCGGCGGCGAGCGCCCCGAGGGCCAGCAGGCCCGCCCGCTGCTCCTCCCCGCCCGCCGACCGGTCCGGGGCGACGAAGACGACCTCCCCACCGTCGGCGGCGCGCAGCGCCTCGGCCCAGGACCCGGTCTGCCCGGCCCGGGCCGGCGGCAGCGTCACGGCGGTCGCGTCGAGCGCGCCGGCCAGTTCGGCGGCGGCGGCGCGCGCCGAGTCCGGGCCGCACACCAGCCACGGCCCCCGCTCACCGCCCGGTCCGGCGTACGGGCGTTCGCGGAAGCCGAACCGGTGCACCCGCTCGGGGGCCGGCCCGCGGTCCCCGCCCGAGGCCAGGCGGCGCAGTTCGAGCCCGCTCACTCGGGCCACCGGCTGCCGGTCCGGCCCGAAGAGGGCCAGGTCGACCGGGCCACCGGGCCGGCGCACCGCGTGCACCCACAACTCCGTCAGCTCCGAGGGCCGCCCCGGCAGCAGCGCGAGCCGCTCGATCGCGACGGGCACCACCGTGTCCTCGTGCCCGCACAGCGCGAGGGAGACCTGGAAGGCCCCGTCCCACAGCGCGGGATGCAGGACGAACCGGCGGGCGCCGGGCCGGCACTGCTCGGCCAGGGTGACCCGGCCGAGGGCCTCCCCGCCGTGCACGCGCAGTTCGCGTACGCCCTGGAACGCCGGGCCGTACCGCAGGCCGCGGGCGGTGCAGGACCGGTAGAAGGCGGCGCCGTCGACGGCCGACTCCCGCAGCAGGTCGGTGGGGAAGACCGGCGGTTCGGCCTGCTCGGCCCGGTAGGAGGCGTGCGCCGTCACGTGACGGGTCCAGCCGTCGGCGCCGTCGGGCAGCGACAGCACCTCCAGGGCCGCGCCCTCGCCGGAGTCCTCCCGCCACACCCCGCCCAGGTGCAGCCCGCCGTCGGGAAGCGTCATGTCGCTGAGGAAGGACAGGCCGCGCAGCGACTGCGGGACCCCGCCGGTACGGGCGGCCGCCGTGCCCAGGCACAGCTCGATGGAGGCCGCGGCCGGTACGACGACGGCGTCGTGCACCTGGTGGTCGGCGAGCCACGGGTGGGAGCCGGTGCCGATCTCGGTGGTGCCGTGCCAGGTGCCGGCCTCGGTCGGCAGCGGGGCGAGGGGGAAGGCGAACGCCGCGGAACGGCCCGTCCCGCGCTGCTGCGCCCCGACCCAGTAGCTCTCGCGCTGCCAGGGGTAGGCGGGCACGCCCGCGTCCCGCGACGCCGGGCGCGGCCCGTACGCCGTCAGGCCGGCGACGTGGGCCTGCGCGAAGCTCTCGGCGAGGTCCTCGGGGGCGCCGCGGTCGCGGTGCAGGGTGCCCAGCACGGCCGGCGGCTCCTTGCGCAGCGCGCCGATCTGCTCCAGCGCCGGCACCAGGACGGGGTGCGCGCTGACCTCCACGACGTGGGTGACGCCCTCGTCGAGGAGGGTGTCGAGGGCCTGTGCGAAGCGCACCGGGCGGCAGAGGTTCTCCACCCAGTACGCGCCGTCCATCTCCGGGCCCGCCAGCTCCTCGGCGCGCACCGTCGACATGAGGGGGACCGATCCGGGGCCCGGCCGGACCGGGGCGAGGACCTCGTGCAGTTCCTCGGCGAGGTCGAGCATGAGCGGGCTGTGGGAGGCGTAGTCGACGTTGATCAGGCGGCAGTACGTCCCGTCCGCCTCCAGGAGCTCCTTCAGCAGCAGCACGGAGTCGCCGTCGCCGGAGAGCACGCAGGAGCTGGGCCCGTTGTGCACGGCCAGCGCCACGCAGTCCTCGAAGCCCTCCAGGGCGGCGGCGGCCGCGTCCGCGTCGAGGTCGACGGCGAGCATGCGGCCCGTTCCGGCGGCGGTGCGCAGCAGGACGGCGCTGCGCCGGGCGACGACGAGGGCGGCGTCCTCCAGGGAGAGGATCCCCGCCACGGTGGCGGCGGCGATCTCGCCCTGGCTGTGGCCGACGACGACGTCCGGCTCGACACCGGCCGCCCGCCAGGCGGCGGCCAGGGCGACGGAGACCGCCCACAGCACCGGCTGGACGATGTCGACGCGACCCATCCAGGCGTCGCCCGCGGCGCCGGTGAGCACCTCGGTCAACGACCACTGCGTGTGCGGGGCGAGCGCCTCGGCGCACCGGTCGACGACGGCGGCGAAGGCGGGGTCCTCGGCGTACAGCCGGGCGCCCATGGCGGCCCACTGGGAGCCCTGGCCGGGGAAGACGAAGGCGGTACGGCCGCGGTCCCGGGCCCGGCCGGCGGCGGTGCCCGACGAGGTGACCTCCGGGTCGGCGGTGTAGGCGTCGAGCGCCGCGCGCAGTCCGTCGCCGTCCGTGGCGACGAGACCCGCCCGGAAGGGGAACTGGTCGCGCTGCCAGCCGAGGGTGGCGGCGATCTCGCGCGGATCGGCGCCCGGTGCGTCGAGGGCCCCGCGCACGTCGCGGGCGCGCTGGACGAGCGCCGCCTGGCTGTGGGCGCTCAGTGGCAGGACGAAGGGCGCCCGGCCGCGGTCCCGCGGTGCGGCCCCGCCCGCCGGCCCGTCGGCCGGCGGGGCGGCGGTGATCACGGCGTGGGCGTTGGTGCCGCCCCAGCCGAAGGAGCTGACGCCCAGGTAGACCGGCCCGCCGTCGGTGGGCAGTGCCAGCGGCTCCCGTACGACCTCCAGGCCCAGTTCGCCGAAGGGGATGTCGGGGTTGAGCTCGGCGGAGTGCAGGCTGGGCGGCACGACGCCGTGCTTCAGCGACAGCACCACCTTGAACAGTCCGGCGAGCGCCGCCACCGGTTCCAGGTGCCCGATGTTGGTCTTCACCGACCCGATGCCCAGCGGGCGGCCGGCCCGCTCCGGGGCCTGTCCCAGCACCCGGCCGAGGGCGGTCGCCTCGACCGGGTCGCCCGCGCGGGTGCCGGTGCCGTGCGCCTCCACGTACGCGACCCGGTCCACGGGGATCCCCGACCCGGCGTAGACGCGGCGCAGCAGGTCCTCCTGGCCGGCCGGGCTGGGTGTCACGAGGCTGGTGCCGCCGCCGTCGTTGTTCGAGGCGGTGCGCACGATCACGGCGTGCACCCGGTCCCCGTCCCGGCGGGCCCGTTCCAGCGTCTTGAGGTAGACGGCCGCCACCCCCTCGCCGCGTACGAAGCCGTCCGCACCGGCGCCGAAGGCGCTGCACCGGCCCTTCGGGGAGAGGCCGCCGAAGTGGGTGAGGCCGATGGTCACGTCCGGGGTCAGCATCAGGTTGGCCGCGCCGACCAGCGCGCCGTCCACGTCGCCCGCCCGGATGGCCTGGCAGGCCAGGTGCAGGGCGACGAGGGAGGAGGAGCAGCCGGTCTCCAGGGTCAGGCTGGGGCCGGTGAGCCCGAGGAAGTAGGAGATGCGCGCGGACAGCATGTCGAGCGCGTTGCCGGAGATGGAGTGCTGGGTCGGACGGGCGCCGCGGTCCTCGCGCAGCCGTTCGTAGTCCTGCCACAGGCCGCCGAAGTAGACGCCGGTCCGGGTGCCGCTCAGGCTCGCGGTGGATATGCCGGCGTCCTCCAGCGCCAGCCAGCTGGTCTCCAGCATCAGCCGCTGCTGCGGGTCGAGGACCTCCGCCTCGCGCGGCGAGACCCCGAAGAAGGCGGCGTCGAACTCGTCGATGCCTTCGAGGAAGCCGCCGTGGCCCTGGATCTCCTTCTCCGGGTCCAGGGGCTGGTCGGTCCGCCACCGGGCCGACGGGATCGGGCGGATCGCGTCGCCGCGGTCCATCAGCAGGTCCCAGAACCGGTCCGTGTCGGGAGCCTCGGGGAATCGCCCCGCCATCCCCACGATGGCGATCAGCTCAGCCGGGTCGTGATGCACTTCCTACCTCCGTACGGCAGGGGCCGGAGCTCCGGTTCTCCCTGGTTCGTTCATGGGTTCTGGTACGCGGGCCGGGCGGGCCGGGCCTAGGCGGTGCGCAGCACCACGGCCGAGGCCTGGCCGTGCCCGTCGGTGGTCAGGACCAGCGCGGGCCCGGCCGGCAGGTCCCGCGGGAAGTCCGCGGTCGCGACGGCGGGCAGGTCCGGGTCCGGGCGGCCCCGGCCCGGCGTGGGCGGGGCGCACCGGTCGGCCAGGGCCCGGGCGGTCAGGGCGACCTGGAGCAGGGTGGTGGCGCCCGCGCAGTCCCCGAGCGCGCCGAAGGGGCTGTGGACGGCGGCGGAGCCGACGGCCGCGTGCAGCGTGAAGGCCTCCGCGCGGTCGGTGTCCGGGTCGCCCGAGGCGGAGGAGCAGACGAGGGAGAGGTCCGCGGCCACCACTGCGGCCTCGCCCAGGGCCGCGGCCACGGCGGGAGCGGCGGAGCCCGCTCCGTCGGGGCCGCCCCGCAGGGTGCTCAGGCCCGCGATCTCCGCGTGCACCCGGGCGCCCCGCGCCCGCGCCCGTGCGGCGTCCTCCACGACGAGCACCACGGCCGCCTCGCCCGGCGGTGCACCGGCCCGGTCCGCGCCGAACGGCCCGGCGGTGCCAGCCCGTTCGGCGGCGGCCAGCCGCAGCGGGTCCAGAACGTCCACGGCCGCCACGAGCACGGCCTGCGCCTGCCCGGTACGGACGTGGTCGGCGGCGACGGTCAGCGCGTGCGCCCCGGAGCAGCGCCCCGCCGTGACGGTGACGATGCTCCCCTGCGCGCCTGCGGCGATGGACAGGTCCGAGGCCGCGGCGTTCAGGCTGCCCTGCGGGCCGGCGTACGGGCTGACCAGCTCGGGGCCCAGGGTCAGGCCGTCGCGCATCACACGCAGGTAGCCCGTCAGACCGCCGGCGGCGGTGGCCAGGACGACGGCCGTCTCCTCCGGGTCCGGGGCGGTGCCCGGCCCGAATCCGGCGTCCTGCCAGGCGAGCGCCCCGAGGCGGGAGACCAGCAGGGACTCCCGGCTGAGCGCCCGCAACCGCTTGCGGTCGAAGGCCGGCTGGTCCGGAAGGTCGTCGGCGAGCGCACCGGCCGGGGCCTTCACGACACCCGGGTACAGGCCGTCGGTGGCGGTGACCGGCGCGAGGCCGACCCGCCCGGCCAGCAGCGCCTCCCAGGTCGCGTCGAGGCTGCCGCCGAGCGGACTGGCCAGCGCGATGCCGGTGACGGCGGCCGTGGGGCTCATCGTGCGCTCCCTGATGTGCTCGTGCGGGTGAAGACGGTGCATGCGGTGTTGCCCCCGAAGCCGAAGGCGTTGTTCACGGCGACCCGCACCGGCCTCTCGCGCGCCTGTCCGCGGACGACGTCCACGGCGCACTCCGGGTCCAGCTCGACCAGGTTGGCGGTGGGCGGGACCAGTCCGTCGCGCAGGGCCAGGACGCAGGCCACGGCCTCGATGGCGCTGGCCGCGCCCTGGGTGTGCCCGAGGGCCCCCTTCAGGGAGGTGACGGCGGGCGTGCGGGGACCGAAGACGTCCCGCAGGGCCCGGGCCTCCACCCGGTCGTTGGAGGGGGTGCCGGTGCCGTGGGCGCTGACGTGGTCGACCCGGTCGGGGGAGATGCCGGCGGCCTTCAGGGCCCGCAGCATGGAACGGCGGGCGCCGCTGCCCTGCGGGTGCGGGGCCGTCATGTGGTGGGCGTCGGACGCGGAGGCCCAGCCCGCCAGTTCGGCGTGGACGTGCGCGCCGCGCCGGCGGGCGTGCTCGTACGACTCCAGGACCAGGGCGGCCGCGCCCTCCGAGACGATCAGGCCCGCCCGGTCCCGGTCGAAGGGCCGCAGGACGTCGGGGGACAGCGAGCGGAGGCTGGCGAACATCATCATGATGCCGCTGGACAGTTCGTCGACACCGCCGGCGACCATCACGTCGGCGCGGCCCGCCCGGATGGTGTCCGCGGCGTGCGCGAGCGCGCTGTTGCCCGAGGCGCAGGCGGTGGCGACCGCCAGGCCCGGTCCGAGGAAGCCCAGTTCACGGGCCACCGCGTCGGTGAGGTCCGGTGCCCGCGTCGGCCCGGGGGGCGGCTCGGCGGCGCCGTGCCCGGCGCGGTGGAAGCCGGTGACCGCCGGTTCGAGCCCGGCGCGGCTGCCGAGGAGGGTGCCCAGGCAGACGCCGGCCCGGTACGGGTCGCCGGTCCACCGGGGGATCCCCGCGTCGGCCGCCGCCGCGGCCGCCGCTGCCGTGGCGAGCGCCAGGCTGCGCTCCCCGCCGGCCCGCGGCGCGTCGAAGCCGGTGACCTCCCCGGCCAGGGCGGCCGGGAAGTCGGCCGCGTCGGGACGGGTCAGCGGGCCCGTGCCGACCACCCCCCGGAGCGCGGCGTCCCAGAAGTCCGCCACGGTCGTCCCGATCGGCGTGAGCACGCCGAGCCCGGTGACGACCACCCGTGCGGGGCCCGACTGCGCTGTCGTCGCTGCCATCAACGCGCTCCCTCAGTTGCTGACGCCGCCATCGACCCGGATCACCTGGCCCGTGATGTAGGCGGCCCGGTCCGACGCGAGGAACGCCACGGTCTGGGCCACCTCCTCGGCGGTGCCGATCCGGCGCAGCGGGATCGTGGCGAGGACGCCGTCGCGGGCCTTCGCCGTCATCCCGTCGGTCATGTCCGTCGCGATCAGGCCGGGCGCCACCACGTTCGCGCGGATGCCGAACCGGGCCACTTCCTTGGCCAGCGACTTGGTGAAGCCGATGATCCCGGCCTTGGAGGCGGCGTAGTTGGCCTGCGTGGCGCTGCCGCACACACCCGCCACGGACGACACGGTGACGATGCTGCCCCGGCCCTGCTTCATCAGGGGGAAGACGGCGGCCCGGCACACGTGGTAGGTGCCGGTGAGGTTGGTGTCGATGACGCTGGTCCAGGCGTCCCGGTCCATCGTCACCAGCGGGCCGTCCTGGACGATGCCCGCGCTGGTGACGAGCGCGTCGATCGCCCCGAGCCGCTCCTGGGTCCGCTCCAGGAAGCCCCGTACGGCGTCGCCGTCGGTGACGTCCACGGACGCGTCGAAGACCCGGCCGCCGTGCTCGGCGGCGAGCCGTTCGACGGCGTCGGCGTCGGCGGGCCGGGAGCGGTAGCAGTAGCCGACGTCGTACCCGTCGGCCAGGAACCGCTCCACGACGGCCCGGCCGATGCCGCGCGACCCTCCGGTGACGACGGCGACCCTGCGCGTGTCGTGCGGCATCAGGCCGCGAGCTTCTCGGCCAGCAGGTCGTGGACGACCTTGAAGGACCGCATCAGCTGGAGGTTCGACTCCTCCATCTTCACCTGGTACTTGCGCTCCAGGGTGACGAGGATCTCCAGCGCCAGCAGGGAGTCGACGTCGAGGTCCTCCTTGAAGTCGGCGGTGTCGGTCACCTCGGAGGGATCGACGTCCAGGATCTCCGCGATGGTGGAGCGGAGCTCCTCGGTGTCGAGTGCGGTGCCGGCGGTCTGCTCGGGCATGGTCGTTTCTCCTGCTGTGAGTGGGCGTGGGTGTGGGGTGGGTCGGGGCGGGGCGGGAGGGTCAGACGAGGCCTTCGCCGCCGTCGACGTCGATGACGTTGCCGGTCATCCACGACGAGTCGGTGGCCGAGAGCATGACGACGGCCTCGGCGACGTCCTCGGGCACGGTCAGGCGGCCGTGCGGGTTGGCTCCCTCGGCGTAGCGGGCCAGGCCGTCGCTGCCGGGGATGCGCTGGAGCGCCGGGGTCAGGGTCAGGCCGGCGCGCAGGGCGTTCACCGCGACACCGGAGGGCGCCAGTTCGACGGCGAGCTGGCGCACGTGCGCGGCCAGGGCGGACTTGGCGGCGGACACGGCGCCGTAGCTGGGCATCACCCGGCCGTCGCCGCGGCTGGTCAGCGCGAACACCTTGGCCCCGCGCGGCAGCAGGCCGGCCACGTACAGGTCGCGCACCCAGTACACGAGGCTGTGGCCCATGACGTCGACGGTCATGTCCATCTGGCGCGGCGTGATGACGTCCTCCCGGCCCTCCTGCGGGAGGAAGGGCAGCAGGCTGCCGAAGGCGAGGGAGTGCAGCAGCACCCGTACGCCCTCGGGCCCGGCCAGCTCCTTGAGGACCGGCACCAGTTCGGCGCGGGTCTGCCGGGAGGCCGCGTTGCAGTTGTGGAAGGACACCTGCACACCGGTGGCGCGCAGCTCGGCCACCAGCTCGTCGGCCTCCTCCTGCTGGGCGGCCGTGCCGAAGTGGACGCCGAAGACGTTGGCGCCCTCCCGGGCCATGGCCAGGGCCGTGGCCCGGCCCATGCCGCTGGAGGCGCCCAGGATCAGGCACCAGGAGCCCTTGAGGGAAGTGAGCATGCGTACCTCTCAGTCGGTGTGTTCAGGGACGTGTGCGGTGGCGAGCGCGACGGTGCCCGCGCGGGAGGCCGTGACGACGAGCCGTCGGCCGGCATGCGCCGGGAGGGGCCGTGCGGCCAGCCGGACCACCGGGGCCAGCGCTCCGGCCCGCGCCCCCGACCACCGGGTGGACACCGGTACGCGGCCGGCGCACCAGGAGCGCAGGGCGTCGGCGACGGCGTCGCCCACGGCCGAGGGATCGGCGAGCAGCTCGACCTGCTCCGGTGGCGGGCCGGCCGCGCCGAGGGTGTCGAGGGCCCGGCGTACGCAGTCCCCTGCGCGTCGGCGGCCGTCCGCGGCCGCCAGGGCCGGCGGCGGGACGAACCGCAGCACGGTCCGCAGCACCGCGCCGCCGGCGGGCACCGGCCCGCCGGCCGGGCGGAGCACGAACAGCGCGGCGCCCGCCTCCGGTTCGGCGTCGCCGGCCAGCGGATCGGGCGCCTCGGCGGCCCCGGCCACGGTCACGGCGGCGCGGCCCGCGGCCAGTGCGCCGGCGGCCAGGTGCAGGGCCTCGATGCCGGCCGTGCGCGGCGAGGTCACGGTCAGGTGGAAGCCCTTGAGCCGGTGCTCGGTCGCCAGGCGGCCGGCGAGGAGGTTCACCGAGAAGTAGGGCACGCTCATCGGGCTCAGGGCGGCGGCACCCTCGCGGCGGACGGTGTCGTCGATGTCCGCGTGCAGCGCCGCCACGGCGCTGTCGGTGCCGATGACGGCGCCGCGCAGCTCCGGAGCGTGCCGCTGCATCTCCCCGCCCGACTCCGCCAGGGCGGTCCGGGCCGCCGCGAGCAGGTAGTGGCAGGCGGGCGGGAGGTACTTGTGGCCGCGGCCCAGCCGCGCTCTCTGATCGAACCAGGGCTCCGCCGGTCCGGTCCCCTCCGGCGGAAGGACCAGCGCCGTCCCGTGCACGACGGACTCGGCGACCCCGACGCGTCCCGTCACCGTTCCCCGCCCCCGAACACCATCGTGAAGTTGCTGCCGCCGAACGCGTACGCGTTGACCAGGACGTGGGGCTGCCGCAGCGGCGTCGGCCCGTCCTGCGGCAGCCGGACCGGGCACTGCGGGTCCGGCTCCGCGAGGGGGACGTTCGCCGGGATCCGGCCGTGCCGGGCCATGAGCGCGGCGGACACGGCGGCGAAGGCGGCCGCGGCGCCGGCGGTGTGCCCGATGAAGGCCTTCAGGCTGAACAGCGGGGTGTCCGCGACCCGGTCGCCGAGGACCTCCCGCAGCACCTGGTACTCGACCACGTCGTTCTGCCGGGTGCCGGTGCCGTGCGGGATGACGCACCCGACGTCGGCGGGACCGCACCCGGCCTCCGTCAGGGCCGCACGGGCCACCCGTACCAGCTGTTCGCCGCCCGGATCGGGCGCGGTGGGGTGGTGGGCGTCGCAGCTCCACGCGGTCCCCAGCACCCTGCCGTAGACGGGCCGGCCGGCCGCGGCCCGGGCGGACTGCAGGACCAGCACGGCGGCCCCCTCGCCGAAGACGGTCCCGCGGCGGCCGGCGTCGAAGGGCCGGCAGGCCTCGGGGTCGACCGCGCCCAGCCGGCTGAAGCCGGCCAGGGGCACCCGGGAGATGCCCTCCGCTCCTCCCAGCAGCACGGTGTCGGCCTCGCCCCGGCGGATCATGTCCACGGCGACGGACAGGGCGTATCCGCTGGCCGCGCAGGCGTTGCTCACGCTGATGTTCGTGCCGAAGGTGCTGAGTTCGGCGCCCACCGCGGCGGCGACGGAGAACATGGGCTCCCAGGGCCCGGCGGCCGCCGGCACGGCCCCGGCGCCCCCGCCGTCCCGGTCGCCCCCCTGGCCCGGGCCGCTCTCGCGCCCGCCGCTCTCGCCCACGGCCGTGCCGATCACCACGGCGGCCTCCGCGATCTCGGGCGCCGCGAGACCCGCGTCGCCGACCGCCTCGCGGGCGGCGCTCAGCGCGAAGCGCGCGGCCCGGCCCAGGGCGCCGTCCGGGGCGTCGGCCGGTCCGTCCGCGTCGGGCACCTGGTAGGCGCGTACGTCCGGCACGCGCTCGGTGAGCCCGCGCACCGGCGTGGGCGGGGCGGCAGCGGCCTGCAGCCCGGTCCAGAACGCGTCCGCGGTCGCACCGAGACAGCTGACGGCGCCGATCCCGGTCACGAAGACGTCGGCGGTGGCAGAGGGGCGCACGGGTCAACTCGCTCTCGTCGGAGCCGCGGACGGCGGCGTGGCCGCCGCGGCGATCAGCCGGTGCACGGCGTCGGCGAACGCCCGGGGCTGCTCGGTCATCGGGAAGTGCCCGCAGTCCTGCAGGAGTTCGAACCGTGCCCGGGGCAGTGCGGCGGCCAGCAGGGCGGCCTCCCGGGGCGGCGCGAAACGGTCGTGCTCCCCGGCCACGGCGAGGACCGGCAGGTCGAGGCCACCGAGGTCGACGAAGGGGCTGCGCAGGTAGCTCTCCCAGAACCGCCGCCAGCCGTACGGGCCGACGCGGTCGCGCACGAGCAGCGCCATGTCCCGCCGGGTCCGGGCGGACAGTCGCCGCGCCGAGGCGGCGCCCAGCGCCTCCTCGAACACCTCCTGGAAGATGCCGAGGTAGTGCCCCGCGTCGTCCCAGCGGAAGTCGGCCGGGTCGCGGCGGTGGAAGGGCGACACGGCGACCAGGGCGCGGGGCCGCACGGCCCGGGGCGCACGGGCGAGGTGCTCCACCGCGAGGACCGCCGAGAAGGAGTGCGCGACGAGGACGTCGGCCCCGCCGGGGACCGCGGCCAGGGCGCGGCCGATCCACTCGGCGGGGTCGCCGCGGTGGCTCCACGAGGTCGGCCCGCCGACGCCCCACGGCAGCTCGGCCGTCCACAATTCGACGTCGTCGGACGCGTGTTCGCCGAAGGCGGCCCAGGCGGTCGCGCTCGCGGCCAGTCCGTGCAGGGCGAGCACGCGCACCGGCCGGGCACCGCGGGCCGTCCGCTCCCTGCGGACCGCGAGACCGTCCCCGCCCATTCGCCCCCCGTTCCTGGATCATTGCGGCCCGTCCGTTCCTCGAAAAAGAGGTGGTGACGGCACCGGGAATTGCATTTCCCGCCGGGCCGACGGCGAGCGTACCGGGGGCTCGCTAAAACGACACTAAACAGTTCTGCCCGCAGGGCTCTTGTCAGGAGTGCAGGCAGAAGTTAAGGCGGGCTTTAGGGGGCTTTTTAGGGAGCGTGTTTAGGCTTTTGCGGAAGTCGAAACGAGGAGAGAGCGATGCTCGATAAGGTCATAGACCGGCTGCACGATCCAGCGGTCTACGCCCTGCCCGCCATGGCGTTGCTGATCGCGATCGAGATGCTGGCGATCAAGTACGGCGACGACCACGACGAGCGGCCCGGTTACGACCTGCGGGACCACCGGGCGAGCATCCTCACGGGCTTCGGCGCCCTGTTGTCGTCCACCCTGCTGCGGACCGTGGCGCTGGCGCTCTATCTGCTCGTCTACGAGTACGTGGCGCCGTGGCACCTGTCGTCCTCGTCCTGGACCACGTGGGTCGTGCTCTTCTTCGGCGTGGAGTTCCTCCTCTACTGGTACCACCGCGCCGCGCACGGCATCCGGCTCATCTGGGCCGGCCACCAGGTGCACCACTCCAGCCAGTACTTCAACCTCTCGACCGCGCTGCGCCGCAAGTGGGCCCAGTGGTTCGAGAAGATGATCTGGCTGCCGCTCCCGCTGCTGGGCGTGCACCCCGCACTGGTCTTCACGATGCACTCGGCCCACCTCGTGTACGGGCTCTTCGCGCACACCGAGAAGATCGGGAAGCTCCCGCGCTGGTTCGAGTACGTCTTCGTGACGCCCTCGCACCACCGCGTGCACCACGGCAACGACCCGGAATACCTGGACAAGAACTTCGGCAGCATCCTCATCCTGTGGGACCGGATCTTCGGCACCTTCCAGCCGGAGGTGCAGCGTCCCACCTACGGCCTGACCAAGCAGCTCGAGACCTTCTCCATCTGGAAGATCCAGGTCCACGAGTTCGCGAACATGTTCCGCGACGTGCGCGGCGCGAGCACCCTGCGCCACAAGCTCGGCTACGTCTTCGGGCCGCCCGGCTGGAAGCCCGCCGAGGAGGGGCCCGGCGGACGCGACGGCTCGGGCCGGACCACCACCGCGGCGCCCACGGGACAGCCGGGTGAACTCCTGACATGAGCGGGGCGACCGGACACACCGCGGCCGCGGAGGGGCGGGGCGGCGCGCCCTCCCCGCCGCGCCGCGGAGTGCGGGGCCACCCCTGGCTGACCCTGCTCACCCTGTCGGTCGGGGCCATGATGGTCTCGCTCGACGGCACCATCGTCACCGTCGCCCAGCCGGCCATGCAGGCCGACCTCGACGCGAGCCTGACCGGCATCCAGTGGGTGACGAACGGCTACCTGCTCGCCGTCGCCGCCCTGCTCATCGCCGCGGGCAGGCTCGGCGACCGCTACGGCCACCGCACCGTCTTCCTCATCGGCGCCGCGGGCTTCACCGCCACCTCGGTGGCCATCGGCGCCTCCGGCAGCCTGGGCTGGGTCATCGCCCTGCGCGTCCTCCAGGGCGTGTTCGGCGCGCTGATGCAGCCCGCCACCCTCGGCCTGCTGCGCACCGCCTTCCCGGCCGACCGGCTCACCATGCCGATCGCCGTGCGCAGCGCCGTCATCGCCGCGTCCACCGCGGCCGGCCCCGTGGTGGGCGGCCTGCTCGTCGAACACGCCTCCTGGGGCTGGGTCTTCTTCGTCAACGTGCCGCTCGGCGCGCTTGCCCTCGTCCTGGGCGTCACCGTGCTGCGCGACGTACGCGCCGAGCGGCCGCCCGGCCGGCTGGACCTGCCCGGCATGGCCGTCCTCGGCGCGGCGCTGTGCCTGCTCGTCGCAGGTCTGGCCACGGTCGCCGACCGGGGCCGACCCGACGCCCGGACCCTGGCGCTGCCGGCCGCGGCACTGCTGCTCGGCGCCCTCTTCACCTGGTGGGAGCGGCGCGCCCCCGACCCGCTGGTGCCGCCCCGGCTCTTCCGGTCGCGGCGGTTCACCGTCGGCGTCCTGGCCATGCTCGCCATGTCCTTCGTGATGTTCGGCGCGCCCTTCGTCCTCATCTTCTACTTGCAGAACGTGCTCGCGCTGACCCCGGCCGAGTCGGGCGTGCGCGTCCTGGGCCTGACCCTGCTGATGATCGTCGGAGCGCCGTTCGCGGCGATGTGGATCAGCCGGTCCGGCCCCCGGGCCCCGGTGGTCGCCGGACTGCTGGTGACGGCGGCCGCCCTGTGCGCCCTGTCCGGGCTGGACGCGCAGTCCGGGACGCTGGACACCACCCTGTGCTTCTTCCTGCTCGGGCTCGGCTTCAGCCCGGTCATGGTCGGGGCGACCAAGCTGGTCATCAGCAGCGCACCCGTCGAACTGTCCGGTGTGGCGGGCGGGATGCAGCAGACGGCGATGCAGGTGGGCGGCAGTCTGGGCACCGCGACCGCGGGCGCCCTCGTCGCCGCCCACGCAGCGTCGGCCCTGCCGGACCGTCTCGCCGCGCAGGGCGCCGGGATCGCCCCGGAGGACCTGGACGGGGCCGTGCGGGCGGTGGCCGTGGGCCTCGCACCGGACCCGGGGACCGCGGACGCCTCGCGGGCCGCCCTCACGGACATCGCCCAGGCGGTGTTCCTGGAGGGCATGCAGCACGCCCTGCTGGCCACCGCGGTGGTGGCCGCCCTCGGCGCGGTGGCGGGCCTCTTCGCGGGCCCGGGGCGCGCCGGCGCGGAGCACGGGGCCGCCCAGGACGGGGCCGACCGGGACGGGGCCGCGCAGGACGCGGCCGCGGAGCACGCCGGCGGGGGGCGTACGACGTGATCGAACGGATCCTCCCCGCCTGCGTGGCCAGCTCGGCCGAGTACGCGGACGTCCCCGGGGCCGAGGCCCGCCTGCACCCGGTGGAACGGGCGGCCGTGGCGCGCGCCGCCCAGGGTCGCCGGCGGACCTTCGCCACCGGGCGGCTCTGCGCCCGCCGCGCGCTGGACCGCCTGGGGGTGCCTGCGGGCCCCGTTCCCGTGGGCGGCTCCGGGGAGCCGCTGTGGCCCGCCGGGGTGGCCGGAGCCATCACCCACTGCGACGGCTACCGGGCGGCGGCCGCCGCCCGGTCCACGGAGCTGACGGGACTCGGCATCGACGCCGAACCGCACGTCCCGCTGCCTCCCGGGGTCCTGGAGGCGGTGGCGCTCCCGCACGAGCGCGTCCGGCTGCGGACGCTCGCCCGGTCCGGGCCTGGGCTGCACTGGGACACGGTCCTCTTCAGCGCCAAGGAGTCCGTCTACAAGGCGTGGTTCCCGCTCACCGGGCGCTGGCTCGACTTCACCCAGGCCGAACTGCGGTTCCACCCGGAACCGGACCCGGCCGCCACCGGCGGCGCGTTCCACGCCCGCCTGCTGGTGGACGGCCCGGAAGTGGCCGGCCGTACCGTCCGCCATTTCGAGGGCCGCTGGCTGGTGGCCGACGGGCTGGTCCTCACGGCCGTCACCGTATGAACAGGAATTCCGGGCCGCGGGCGGAATGCTCCGCCCCTCCATTCACCCCGACCATTTGAATTTCCGGCAATTGCATGGTGTGGGCCGCCCCGATGATGCTGCGCCCCCCTCACGCACGAATGCGGACAACAGGAGAATCGTCATGACCACTGGGACGACAGAGGCACGCGGGGACCACAGGACGACCGGAGCCCGGCGGCTCCGGGACCTCTTCGCCCGCCCGGGCACCGTACGCATCATCGGCGCGCACAACCCCCTCGGCGCCCGCCTCGCCGAACGGGCCGGCTTCGACGGCGTCTGGTCGAGCGGCCTGGAGGTCTCCGCCTCCCAGGGCGTGCCCGACACCGACATCCTGACCATGAGCGAACTGCTCGCGACCGCCGGCTCGTTGGCGGCCGCCGTCGACGTTCCCGTCGTCGCCGACTGCGACGCCGGCTACGGCAACGCCCACAACGTCATGAACATGATCCGCCGCTACGAGGCGGCCGGGATCGCCGGCGTGTCCATCGAGGACAAGCGCTTCCCGAAGGTCAACAGCTTCATCCCCGGCCGTCAGGAACTGGCGCCCGTCGCCGAGTTCTGCGGCAAGCTGCGCGCCGCCAAGGCCGCGCAGACCAGCCCCGACCTCATGGTCATCGCCCGGATCGAGGCCCTCATCGCGGGCTGGGGCATGGACGAGGCCCTGCGCCGCGGCGAGGCCTACGCCGCCGCCGGAGCGGACGCCGTACTGATCCACGCCAAGGGCAGCTCCCCCGAGCCGATCCTGCGCTTCCTGGAGCGCTGGACCCCGCCCACCCCCGTCGTCGTCGTCCCCACCACCTACCACACCATCACCGCCACCGAACTGGCAGAGGCCGGCGCCAAGATGGTCATCTACGCCAACCACGGCCTGCGCGCGGGGATCGCCGCCGTCACCGAGACCTTCGCATCGATCCTGCGCGACGACCGCACGACCGGCATCGAGGACCGCATCGCGCCCCTGTCCACGGTGTTCGACCTCCAGGGCATGCCCCTGCACAAGCGCCACGAGGCCGAGTTCATCACCCCGTACGCCGGCCGGGCCCGGGCCGTCGTCGTCCCCGGCCTGCCCACCGCCCCCGCCGCCGGCCTGCTGGCCGAGCAGAGCGCCGCACTGCGCCGGGCGGACATCGATGCGGTGTCCGCCACCGGGGACGACGACACCGCGCCGGCCCCGCAGGACGTCACCCTGCTGCCCGCCGGGTCCGACGCGGCCGGCACCGTCCTCGCCCTGGACGAGGCCTTCCCCGGTGCCACCGTGCTGGTCTCCGGCGACGTCTTCGTCGAGGGCGAGCCGCTGCGCCGCCTCACCGCCGCGGGCGGCGACATCGCCGTCCTCGTCGACGTGTCCGACGGCCCCGGCGCCGAGCGCCGCGCCGACGCCCTGCCGCTGACCCTGGACTCCGCGGCCCGCGGCGGCCGCCGGCTGGGCGGGGCCTCGGGCAGCGAGGTCCTCGCCGTGGCCGGCCCCGGTGCGGACGGGGAGTTCGCCGGCGCCGCGGTGTTCTCCGCCCAGGGCTTCGCCGCCCTGCGCCAGGTCGCCGAGAAGCGCCGCGCCGACGGCACCGCGGGCACCCTGGCCGACCTCCTCGCCGACCTGCTGGCGGGCGGGCACCGGGTGGGCGCGGTCGAGATCGGCTCCGGCTGGCTCGAACTGCGGACCGCACGCGACATCGCCCGGGCCACCGAGCTGTTCGCCACCCGGGAGGGCGGCCAGTGAGCGCCGGAGCCCTCCCGCCCCGCACCCTGGTCGAGTTGCTCCGGGAGCAGGGGCACGGCCCGTTCACCGGCGTGCCCTGCTCCTTCCTCGGCCCGGTCATCTCCTGCCTGGAAGCCGAGCACCCGCAGGAGTACGTCATCGCCGCCAACGAGGGCGAGGCCGTGGCCCTCGCCGCCGGCGCCGTCCTCGCCGGGCGCCGCCCCGTGGTCGTCCTGCAGAACTCCGGCCTCGGCAACACCGTCAACCCGCTGACCTCCCTGTGCCACACCCTGCGCCTGCCGGTCCTGCTCCTCGTCACCTGGCGCGGCCGTCCGGGCCGCCCGGACGAGCCCCAGCACGAGCTGATGGGCCGGATCACCCAGGACATGCTGACGTCGATGGGCGTACGCAACGAGGTGCTTCCCGACGAGCCCGCACTGCTCGCCGAGCGCCTCGACGTGGCGGCCGCACACATGGCGGCCACCGGACTGCCCTTCGCGTTCATCGTGCCCAAGGGAGCCGTCGCCCCCTACGAGGCTCCCGCCGCGGCCCCCGTCCCGGCCGCCCCCGCGCACCCGCCGCTGATGAAGCGCGCCGAGGCCATCGGCCACATCGTCTCCGCGATGGACCCGGACACCCTGCTCGTCGCCACCACCGGCAAGACCGCCCGGGAACTGGAGCGGGACTGGGACCGCCCGCAGAACCTCTACGTCGTCGGCTCCATGGGCTGCGCCTCCAGCGTCGCCCTCGGCGTGGCCCTGAACGCCCCCGGCCGCCGGGTCGCCGTACTCGACGGGGACGGCGCGGCCCTGATGCGGCTGGAGGCGATGGCCACCATCGGCCGGCACGCCGCCACCGACCTGTGCCACCTGCTGCTGGACAACGAGTCCTACGAGTCCACCGGTGGGCAGCCCACCGCTTCCGCCGGGGTGGACTTCGCGGCGATCGCCGCGGCCTGCGGCTACCGGGCCACCCACGACGTCCGCGACGCCGACGCCCTGCGCACCGCCGTCCTGCGGGCGCAGCACGACGGGGGAGCCCACCTGGTCCGCGTGCGCATCGCCCCCGGCTCGGACCCGAACCTCGGCCGCCCGGCCCTCGCCCCGCCCGCGTCCGCGGCCCGATTCAAGGAAGCAGTCGCCCGATGACCGACCGCACGCCGCCGCGTCCCGAACGCCTCGTCCTGATGAACCCCGGCCCCGTGATCACCGACGACCGGGTGCGCACGGCGCTAGCCGGACCCGACATGTGCCACCGCGAGCCGGAGTTCTCCGACCTCCTCACCCGCGTCCGGCACAAGACCACCCTCGCCGCCGGCGGCGACGACCGGCACACCTCCGTCGTCCTCACCGGCTCGGGCACCTCGGCCGTCGAGGCGGCCGTCGGCTCCGCCGTTCCCCGGGACGGCGGCCTGCTCGCCCTCGACAACGGGCACTACGGCGAACGCTTCTGGCACATCGCCGCCGCCCACGGCATCCGCGCCCACCGGCTCGAACTGGGCTGGGCCACGCCCGTGGACCTGGACGCCGTCGACCGGGCCCTCGCCGCGGATCCTGGCCTGACCCACGTCGGCGTGGTCCACCACGAAACCAGCAGCGGCATGCTCAACGACGTCGCCGCCGTCACCCGGATCGCACACGCCCACGGCCGCGAGGTCGTCGTGGACGCCGTCAGCAGCATCGGCGCGGAACGGATATCCCTGGCCGCCGACGGCGTCGACTGGCTCGCCGGATCCGCCAACAAGTGCCTCGAAGGCGCTCCCGGCCTCGGCTTCGTCAGCGCCGCCAGGGCCTCCTTCGAAGCGCTGGCCGGCCACCCCCGACGCGGCTACTACCTCGACCTGCACCGGCACTACGCCGCGCAGGAGAAGGCCCAGGCCCCCGCGTTCACCCCGGCCGTCCCCGGCTTCTACGCCTTCGACACCGCCCTCGACCTGGCCCTCGCCGAAGGCCGGCAGGCCCGCCACGCCCGCTACACCGCCCTGGCCGGGCGGCTGCGCGACGGCCTGGAGGCACTCGGCCTGCAGCTCCTGCTGCCGCCCGCACAGCGTGCCGCCTCCCTCACCGCCGTCCGCATCCCCGACGGCTGCCGCTACGCCGAGCTGCACGCCGGCCTGCGCGCGGAGGGCTTCGTCATCTACAGCGCCCAGGAGCAGTTGGCGGCCGACTTCTTCCGGCTCTCCACGATGGGACAGATGACGGAGCAGGACGTCGACCGGTTCCTCGGCGCACTCGCCCGCATCCTGCCGGGCCGCCGCTGACGGACGCCCCCGCGCCCCCGCCGTTCCCCCGATCACTGAATGAGGTGCCCGTGACCACCCCCCGAGCTGACGCATCCGGCCCGCCCGCGGCGACGCCAGAGCCCTACCGGCTCGCCGTCGTGGGGGGCGGTCCGCGGGCCACGTACGCCCTGGAGCGGCTGTCGGCGACGATCGACCGGCTGGGGGAGGGGCGCCGCCTGGAGGTGCACCTCTACGAGCGCACCGGCGCGTTCGGCGCCGGCCGGGCCCACGCCCCCGACCAGGCACGCACCAGCTACCTCAACCGCATCGGCGCCCAAGTGGGCTTCGCCGCCGACGAGACCGTGACCGGCGCCGGACCGCTGCGCCCGCCGGCCGAACGGCCCACCCTGCACCAGTGGTGCCGCCGCCGGTTCGAGCAGACCGGCGACCCGGACTTCGACCTCGGCCCCGAGGACTGGCCCCGGCGCTACGTCCACGGACTGGCCCTGCGCGACATGTTCGACACCTTCGCCGCGGACCTGCGCCGCCACCCCGGGGCGGCACTGCACCTGCACCACGCGGAGGTCGTCGACATCGCCCCCGCCGACGGCGACCGGCTGGAGGTCGTCACCGCGGACGGCGACCGCCGCACCGCCGACGAGGTGCTGCTGCTGACGGGCCACTCGTACCACGACCCGCGGCGCACCGCCGACGCCCGCCCCGCCATCGGGGAAGGCACCCGCCACGTCCCGCACCCGTACCCGCTGGAGACCGTGCTCGACGCCGGCAGCTGCGGACCGGACACGGTCGTCGGCTGCGCCGGCATGGGCCTCACCGCCATCGACACGATCCTGCACCTGACCGAGGGCCGCGGCGGCACCTTCCACCACGACGGCCGCCGCCTGGTCTACCGGCCCTCCGGCCGGGAGCCCGCGGCCGTCGTGGCGTTCAGCGGCTCCGGCCTGTTCACCTTCGCCCGCCCCGACAACCACAAGCCCAGCGACGGCGGCGGCGACCACCCCGGCACCTTCCTGACCCGCGAGGCCGTCGACCAGCTGCGCGCCCACGTCGGCCGGCCCCCGGGCGGCGACGGCACCGGGCGCCGGCAGCTCGACTTCGAACGCGATCTGCTGCCGCTGGTCGTCCTGGAGATGGCCCACCTGCACTACGTCACCCTCTTCGGCCCCGGCGCGGCCCTGCTGCTGACCCAGCGGGCCCTCCCGGGCCACCTGGCCTTCGTCACCGGCACGCCCGCCGACGGGCCCGGCGCCCTGGCCGCACCCCTGGAACGGGCCGTCGACGAGATCGCCGACGTGCTGGAGGGCGTACTGCGCGGCAAGTGCGCCCTGTTCGCGGCCCAGGCCGGCGTGTCCTGGCCGGTCCGCGA
Organism: Streptomyces sp. NRRL F-2664; assembly: GCF_000719345.1. Lineage (GTDB taxonomy): Bacteria > Actinomycetota > Actinomycetes > Streptomycetales > Streptomycetaceae > Streptomyces. Next base: position 59,241 of record NZ_JOFX01000014.1, on the reverse strand, counting down.
CGTGCTGCTGCACTGGACGAGGACCGTGTACGGGACCTCGGCCGAGGCCGAGGTCCGCCGCTGCGTCGACCGCTCGCTGCCGCCCGGCCCGGTCACCGATCCGCTCGACTCCGAGTGGGGGCTGGAGACCTACCTCCACGGCAACCGCTTCGACTGGCACCGCGCCGTCGCCCCGGTCCCGCCCGCCGCTTCCCCCGAGGAATTCCGTGCGGCGGTCGCCGCGTTCATGGCCCGCGACCTGCTGTGGGCCCGCCAGGGCAACCTGCGGAACCCGCACAAGGCCGCCGCCGACGGCGTCTGGCGCGACCTGCGCCAGGTCATCTCGTACGCCGTGGACCACGCCGGCCTGACCCCCGCCTCCCAGCGCCACTTCCTCACCACCTACGTACGCCACCACAACCGGCTGGCGAACGGCGCGGCCGCGGAGGTCATGGCGAAGATGGCCGCCCTCGTCGACTGCGGTCTCCTCGACGTCGGCGCCGGACCGGGCGCCCGTACCCGGCTCGACGGGCCCACCGGCCGGACCGTGGTCGAAGGCCCGCACACCGGTCTGTCGCGGCCCGTCGACGTCCTGGTCGAGGCCCGCATGCACGGCTTCGACCCGCGCCTCGACGTCCTGCCGCTCTACCGCAACCTCCTCGGCCGGGGCCTGGTGCGGTTGTGGCGCAACGAGTCGGCGGACGGCGACGTCTTCCGGCCCGGCGGACTCGACCTGACCCCCCGGTTCCACCCCGTGGCCGCCGACGGCACCGCCGACCCGCGACTGACCGTTCTGGGCGTGCCCTGCGAGGGCGCCCGGTCCTTCCTCCTCTCCGCGCTGCGCCCCGACGCCGACCACTACGTCATGCGGGACACCCTCGTGTGGCTGGACGGCTTCTGGCCGCGGGCGACGGGGCGGCCGGCATCCGCCGGGCAGGGCGTCACGGGCGGGTGACGCGCACCTGGTAGCTGCCGTCGGGCCGTTCGCCGACCACCGAGATGCTGATGCCGGCCTTCTCGTCGGTGAAGGTCTCGCCCGGCCGGAACGGCGCGTCCGACAGCTCGGCGTGCACGTTGGGCCGCCGGGTGCACCCGCCGCTCGCGTCCGAGCTGTCCGAGACGGTCACCGGGCCGTGCCCGGTGTCCACCTCGGAGTCCACCTTGTAGATGAGGACGCCGGGGCGGCACACCGCCTCGTCGTTGCCGGCCTGCGTCCGCACCTCCACGGCGTACCCGACGCTCTCCGACAGCGGTACGAAGGCCAGCTTCATGCCGCCCTCCACCGCCAGCGGTGTCAGGACGTGGTCACTGGTGCCCGGCTTCGAGGCGCAGGAGATCTGCGTACTGTCCAGCCAGCCCAGCTTCCACTTGTGCCAGCCCATCAGGTCGTTGTTGGCGCCCCAGTCCTCGCTCATGATGTCCCAGTGCCCGACGGTGTTCCCGCCGTCGGAGGTGTACAGGTCGGGCAGCCCGAAGACGTGGCCGTTCTCGTGGGGGAGCACCCGGTAGCCGGTCTCCCGGTAGGTGCCGGAGCCGTCGTCCTGCCGGCTGTAGACGAAGGACGTGTTCGACAGCGGGACCCCGTCCGCCGTCGGCGCCTCGCCGTTGCCCGAGAAGGTCACCGACAGGACGGTGTCCAGGGCGGACGGTCCGGCGTTCGGCGTGACCAGGATGTTGACCAGGTCGTACCGGCTGAAGTCGACCTCGGGGTCGGCCGCCTTCGCGATGTGCTCGACGAGCCGGCGGTAGCCCGGATCGTAGGAGGACCCGCGCTCGATCCCGTACGCCGCGAACGGCATCGGCATCCGCAGCCAGGCCTTTATCGGGGTCTCGGCCCGGTAGGCCAGCCGGCCGTAGGAGCTGGTCCGGAACCATTCGGATGTCTGGGGGAAGAACTCCGCCAGCCGGTCCAGCGCCGTGCCCTCGCCCTTGGCGTCGGGGAAGTCGATCATCAGGTTCAGTGCCCGGACCTCACCCGTCGAGCGTGCGTACCCGGGCGGCGTCGGCATGCCCTCGGACATCTGCACACCCATCGTCCCGGCGATCCGGCACGGTGCGAGCGCCGACTCGACGGTCGTTCCCGCCGGCCCGGCGGCGGACTGGCCGCGGCCGGACATCTCCGTACTGGCGGTCGCGGTGACACCGATCGCCAGCGCGGTCAGCCCGATGTACGCGCCGGTCAGGCGTGGTGTGCGTATCCGGTGGCGGGTCTGCGTCATGGAGCTCGCCTTCGGGTCCGCGGCAGCCGGCCCTGTCCGGTCTGCGCCCTGTGCGCTCACCCTCCGCCGGGCGCGCCGCGCCCGCGCGTCGGGAGAGGCCAAACGGTGTCGAGGGACCCTCGGGTGCGTGACCCGGATCACACGGAGGAGTGAAATAACCGGGGAGGAGTTCCCCGTTTGCATGGGAGTCCCGTCAAGCGGGGAGCGGCTCCCCGTTTGGTGGGCCGGGCTCCCGTCCCGGCGGCACCGCCCGTACGCCAGCTCCGCCCGTCACCGCCAGGGAGGCCCCGCGATGAAGCGCCCCACCACGACCGCCGCGGCGGCTCCGCCCGCCCCGGAGCCGGCCGTGTGCCCGGCGTCCGCACCCTCGGGCCGCTCCCGCGTCTCCCGCGAGGGGGCCGTTCCGCGGCCGCGCGCCGACGCCGTCCGCAACCGGGAGCGGATCCTGGCGGCGGCCCGCGAGGCCTTCGTCGAGTTCGGCGCGGCGGCCCCCCTCGACGAGGTGGCCCGCCGGGCGGGCATCGGCAACGCCACCCTCTACCGGCACTTCCCCGACCGCGACACCCTCGTCCACCACGTCGTCCTCTTCACGACCGAGCGGGTCACGGCCTCCGCCGAAGCCTCTCTGGCCGAGGAGCCCGACGCCTTCGCCGCGCTGTGCCGCTTCACGCACACCGCCGCCGACGAGCGGATCGGCGCGCTGTGCCCGATGCTCGCCGACGGGTTCGACCGCGACCACCCCGAACTCCTCGCGGCGCGCACCGCCTTGGCGGCGGCCGTCGAGACCCTGCTGGCCGCCGGCCAGGAGGCCGGGCTGGTCCGCGCGGACATCGGCACCGGCGACCTGATGGTCGCCCTCTCCCAGCTCAGCCGCCCGCTGCCGGGCACCGCCTGCTTCGACACCGACCGCTTCGCCCACCGTCATCTCCAGCTCTTCCTGGACGGACTGCGGGCCCCGGCCCGCTCCGAACTCCTGGGCTCCGCAGCCACGTTGGACGACCTGACGCTGAAAACCATGTGACACCGCCAAAGCTTACGAAATAGCCTTTTTCCGTCATTCCGCACAGTGAAGTGGGTACCCCCATGCCGCAAACAGCCGCGACGCTCCCGTCGGCTGCCGATCCCAGCCGCTGGAAGGCCCTGGTCTTCATAGCCCTGGCCCAGCTGATGGTCGTCCTCGACGCGACCATCGTGAACATCGCCCTCCCCTCGGCCCAGACCGACCTCGGCATCTCCGACGGCAACCGCCAGTGGGTCATCACCGCGTACGCGCTGGCCTTCGGCGGACTGCTCCTCTTCGGCGGGCGCATCGCCGACAAGTGGGGCCGCAAGAACGCCTTCGTCGTCGGTCTCGTCGGCTTCGCCCTGGCCTCCGCGCTCGGCGGCGCCGCGACCGGCGAGGCCATGATGCTCGGCGCCCGCGCCCTCCAGGGTGCCTTCGGCGCCCTGCTCGCACCGGCGGCCCTCTCCCTGCTCGCGGTGATGTTCACCGACGCCAAGGAGCGGGCCAAGGCCTTCGGCATCTACGGCGCGATCGCGGGCGGCGGCGGCGCCGTCGGCCTGATCCTCGGCGGCTTCCTCACCGAGTACCTCGACTGGCGCTGGACCTTCTTCGTCAACATCCCCTTCGCGGTGGTCGCCGCCGTCGGCGCCTGGATGGTCATCCACGAGCCCGCCGGCTCCCGCAACCGCGCCCCGCTGGACATCCCCGGTGTGGTCCTGTCCACCACCGGTCTCGTCGCCCTCGTCTACGGCTTCACCCGCGCCGAGTCGGCCGGCTGGTCGGACGCGGTGACCGTGGCCATGTTCGCCGCCTCGGCGGCCCTGCTGGCGGCGTTCGTCCTCGTCGAGTCCAAGGTGAAGTCCCCGCTGCTGCCCCTGCGCGTCCTGCTGGAGCGCAACCGCGGCGGTGTCTACCTCTCCCTCGGCCTGGCCGTCATCGCGATGTTCGGCCTGTTCCTCTTCCTGACCTACTACCTCCAGGTCGTGAAGGGCTTCTCCCCCGTCAAGACCGGCTTCGCCTTCCTGCCGATGATCGCGGGCATGATCCTGGGCTCCACGCAGATCGGCGCCCGGCTGATGACCCGCGTGGCACCGCGCCTGCTGATGGGCCCGGGCTTCCTTGTCGCCGCCGCCGGCATGCTGCTGCTGACCCAGCTGGAGGTCGGCTCCTCGTACCCGGCGCTGATCCTTCCGGCGCAGCTGCTGCTCGGCCTCGGCATGGGCACGGCCTTCATGCCGGCCATGTCCCTGTCCACGCACGGGGTGGACCCGGCCGACGCCGGCGTCGCCTCCGCCATGGTGAACACCTCGCAGCAGGTCGGCGGCGCCATCGGTACGGCGCTGCTGAACACCATCGCCGCCTCGGCGACCACCGCGTACCTGGCCGACCACGCGGCCGAGGCCGCCGCCGGCGGCCCCGCGGCCCGGCTGGTGCAGGCGCAGGCCATGGTCGAGGGCTACGCCTCCGCCATCTGGTGGGCGGTGGGCATCCTGGTCGCCAGCGCTGCCGTCGCCCTGACGCTGATCAACACCGGTCGGCCGGGCGCGGGCGACCCGGTGGCCTCGGGGTCCGGCGCCGCCGAGGACGCCGAGTTCAAGATCCCGGTGATCGCCCACTGACAGCGGCCGCCGGCCTCCGGGAATGACCCGACGCCCCACTTGGTTCAAGTTTGAACCAAGAGGGGTCGGTCTTTTCGAGGCGGCCCCGACCGACGACGGAGGAGCGCGTCATGAACCCGGCCCCCGCACCCCGGGCCCCCTCGGCCCCCGCAGACACGCGCATGCCGGCGCTGTACCTCAGCCACGGCGCGCCGCCCCTCGCGGACGACCCGGTCTGGCCCGGCGAGCTGGCCGCCTGGTCCGCGAACCTGCCGCGCCCCGCCGCGATCCTCATGGTCTCCGCCCACTGGGAGGAGGCCCCCCTGGCCCTCGGTGCCACCGCACCGGCCCCGCTGGTGTACGACTTCTGGGGCTTCCCCGAGCACTACTACCGGGTCCGCTACGACGCCCCGGGCGCCCCCGGGCTCGCCGCCTCCGTCCGGGCGCTGTTGCGCGCCCCGGGGATGCCGGTCCAGGACATCCCGGACCGCGGGCTGGACCACGGCGCGTACGTCCCTCTCGTGGAGATGTTCCCGGAGGCCGACATACCGGTCCTGCAGGTGTCCCTTCCGACGCTGGAGCCGCGCCGCCTGATGGACCTCGGCCGCACGCTGGCACCCCTGCGCGACGAGGGCGTCCTCATCGTCGGCAGCGGCTTCTTCACCCACAACCTGGCCGCGCTGCGGCACACGGGCCCGGGCGTGCCCGCCTGGTCCGCGGAGTTCGACGCGTGGGGCCGCGAGGCGCTGGCCGCCGGCGACGTGGACTCCCTGCTCGACTTCGAGGCCAAGTCCCCCTCCGGCCGTCTCGCCCACCCCCGTACGGAACACTTCGCTCCGCTCTTCGTCACCCTCGGCGCCGCCGATGCCACCGGCGACCTCGCCACCCGCCGCGACCCGGTGGACGGCTTCTGGATGGGCCTGTCCAAGCGCAGCCTCCAGTTCGGCTAGGGGGTGTCGCGAAAGTCCCGCGCCGTGCGGGACTTTCGCAACATCCCCCTGGGGCGGCCCCGGCGCCCGCGGGCATGACGGCGCGCTCGCGGGGTATCCGGCCTTCGCTCGCCGGTCCAGGCAACCGGAAGACGGCGGGGGTCGTCTTCAGGGGCGGAGTGCGGCCGAGGGCGGCGCGATCCGGAGTGAACGCGGCGGCGCCGAGCGTGACGACCGTCTCACGGACCGGTGGTCCCCACGGGTCCGCGGGTGGCGTCGGACGGACCGCCGTTCCGGGTCTGACCTGCACCTCTTCGAGATTCCGGGGTCCCAGGCCCCGTCCGAGGGCGGGGCAGGATACTGCAAGATCTCGGAAAAGAGGGGCCAACGTGGGAATTCTGTCCCGTTTCCAGTCGTTGTTTCCTTCGGAAGCGGGCACTCGGGAGAGTGTCCGAGGGCGCACCACCGCACACCGGTGGCCGTCCGGCAGCCGCACCGCGACCGAACTCATCGCAAGGGAGCACGCATGGCAACCCGCGCCGTCGCCCGCAGTCAGTCCACGAGCAGCGCACGCTCCGTGGGCGGGGAGATCGCAGACCGCGACCTGGTCGGCATGTACCTGGACGAGATCGCGCGCACCCCGCTCCTCGACGCCGCCAGGGAAGTGGAGCTCTCCCAGATCATCGAGGCCGGTGTCTACGCCCAGCAGATCCTCGACGGTGCGGCGGAGCGGGACGGGGACTCCGTGACCCGCGAGGAGCTGCAGGCCCTGGCCGCCGAGGGCCAGCGGGCCAAGGAAGTCTTCATCCGCTCCAACCTCCGCCTCGTCGTCGCCGTCGCCCGGCGCTATCCGCGCAGCGGCCTGCCCCTCCTCGACCTGATCCAGGAGGGCAACGCCGGCCTGGTCCGCGCCGTGGAGAAGTTCGACTACACCAAGGGCTTCAAGTTCTCCACGTACGCCACGTGGTGGATCCGCCAGGCGATCACCCGCTCCATCGCCGACCAGTCCCGCACCATCCGCCTCCCCGTCCACCTGGTCGAGGAGCTCGGCCGGATCCGCCGCGTCCAGCGCGAGTTCAACCGGGAGAACGGCCGCGAGCCGGAGCACGCCGAGATCGCCGCCGAGCTGGACACCACCGAGAAGCGCGTCGGGGACGTACTGGACTGGGCGCGCGACCCGGTCAGCCTCAACATGTCGGTCGACGACGAGGGCGACACGCAGTTCGGCGACCTGCTGGAGGACACCTCGGCGATCTCGCCCGAGCAGTCCGTGCTCTCCCTGCTGCGCAGCGAGGAACTGGAGGACCTGCTCGGCAAGCTCGACCAGCGCACGGCCTCGATCATCAAGATGCGGTACGGGATCGACGACGGCCGCGAGCGGACCCTGACCGAGGTCGGCAAGCAGCACGGCCTGACCCGCGAACGGATCCGCCAGATCGAGAAGCACGCCCTGCTGGAGCTGAAGCGGATGGCGCGCGACACCGGTTTCGACGCCGTGGCCTAGGGCGTCCCGCCGCCGAGCCCCCTGTACGAGCCCCGGTGCCCATCCCCCCCGGGCGCCGGGGCTCCCCCCTGCCTCGGCCGGCTCAGCCGTCGGCCTCCCGCCGGGATCCGGCTCCGCTCAGGCGCGCCCCCAGCATCCGTGCCGCCTCCGCCAGGGAGCCCGGCTCCCGCACCTTGAAGGGAAGGCCCGTCAGGGCCAGCCGGGCCGCCAGCCACTCCGGCGCGTCCCTGCTCTCGAAGCGGACCACGGTCGCCGTCCCGGCGGGCCCGCCCGGCGCGGCGGCGGCGCGCAGCCACTCGGGCAGCTCCGCCGCCCCCGCCTCGAAGGCGACCTCCACCGCGTACGGCCGCGCACCGTGCGAGCCGAGCCCCCGCCGCACGAAGTCCTCGGCATCCATCGGCAGCTCCCGCGGAGCGAACCGGGCCCCCGTCGCGAAGGCGTCGGCCACCCGGTCCACCCGGAAGGTCCGCCAGTCCTCCCGCTCCAGGTCGTAGGCGACCAGGTACCACCGGCTCCCCGTGCTGACCAGCCGGTAAGGCTCCACCAGCCGCCGCGAGCCGACCCCGTCCCGCGCCCGGTAGCCGAAGCGCAGCCGCTCCGAGCCCGCCACCGCCGACGCCATCGTGGTCAGCGTCCGCGGGTCCACGCTGGCACCGTCCCCCCGGGTCAGTGCGATCGTCGCGGACTGCAACGTGCCCACCCGGTGCCGCAGCCGGGACGGCAGGACCTGTTCCAGCTTCGCCAGCGCGCGCACGGAAGCCTCCTCGACGCCCTCGATCGCATGCCCGGCCCCCGCCCGCAGACCCACCGCGATCGCGACGGCCTCCTCGTCGTCCAGCAGCAGCGGCGGCATCGCCGCCCCCGCCACCAGCCGGTAGCCGCCCTCGGCACCGAGGGTGGCCTCCACCGGGTATCCGAGCTCCCGCAGCCGCTCGATGTCGCGCCGGATCGTCCGCGCGCTCACCCGCAGCCGCGCCGCCAACTCGCTCCCGGGCCATTCGCGCGGGGTCTGCAGGAGGGACAGCAGGGAGAGCAGCCGTGCCGGTGTGTCGGTCATGTGATCAGGTTGCCAGCGAAATAGGACACTCACTGACCTAGATCCCGTCTAGGTTTCTCCTCATGACCACCGAGACGTCCATGACATCGCCCGAAAGAGAGAACGGGCCCGCACCGGAAGAGCGGGACGGCGTGGCGCACGCCGCACCCGGCCCGGCCCCCGACCGCCGCCGCTGGCTGGCGCTCGCCATCGTGATGACCGCGGCCTTCATGGACCTGGTCGACGTCACGATCGTCAACATCGCGATACCCACCATGCGCCAGAACTTCGGCGCATCCACCAGCGCGATCCAGTGGATCACCGCAGGCTACGCGCTCGCCTTCGCCGCGGGGCTCATCACCGGCGGCCGTCTCGGTGACATCTACGGGCGCAAGCGCCTCTTCCTCGTCGGCATAGCCGGCTTCACCGCCGCCTCGCTGCTGTGCGGTATCGCCGCGGACCCGGCCATGCTCGTCGCCGCCCGCATCCTCCAGGGCGCCATGGCCGCCCTGATGGTGCCGCAGGTGCTGGCGATCATCCACGTCACCTTCCCGCCGCAGGAGCGCGGCAAGGTCTTCGGGATGTTCGGCGCGATCGTCGGCCTCGGGGCCGTCTCCGGCCCCATGCTCGGCGCGCTGCTCACCCAGTGGAACCTCTTCGGCCTCGAATGGCGCCCGATCTTCCTGATCAACCTGCCCGTCGGCATCGCGGGCGTGATCCTGGGCCGCAAGTACATCACCGAGTCCAAGGCCCCCCAGGCCCTGCGGCTGGACCTGGTCGGTGTCGTCCTCGCGACCCTCGCCCTCGTCATGCTGATCTTCCCGCTCACCCAGGGCCGCGAGAACGGCTGGCCGCTGTGGGGCTTCGCCTGCATGATCGCGTCGCCGTTCGTCTTCGCCGCGTTCATCGCGTACGAGAAGTACAAGATCAAGAAGGACGGCTCCCCGCTCGTCGAGCTCTCCCTCTTCCGGGTCAAGAGCTTCGCCGGCGGCATCGCCGTCCAGCTGACCTTCGGCATCGCGACCGGCATCTTCTTCCTGGTCTGGACGCTCTACATGCAGATGGGCCTCGGCTGGAGCGCCCTGCGCGCGGGCACCACCGGCATCCCCTTCTCCATCGCCGTCTCCGTGGCCGCCGGGCTCTCGGTCGAGAAGCTCGTCCCGCGCTTCGGCCGCAAGGTGCTCCAGGCGGGCGCCCTCGTCATGGCGGCCGGCCTGCTCCTCTACATCTGGGAGTCCGAGCACTACGGCCTGGAGATCGCCTCCTGGCAGATGGCCGCCCCGCTGATCCTCATGGGCATCGGCATGGGCCTCATCGTCGCCCCGCTCAACGACACCACGCTCTCCGAGGTGCCGCGCCGGGACGCGGGCTCGGCCTCCGGGCTGATCAACACCACCGGCCAGATGGGCAACGCGCTGGGCCTCGCCCTGACCTCCGTGGTCTTCTTCGGCCTCATCGAGGACGACATGGTCTTCGGCCCGCCCTACGTCGAGGCGTTCCGCGGCGCGCTCTGGTGGGTCGTGGCCGTGCTGGTCGTGATCTCCCTGGTGATGTTCCTGCTTCCGCGCAGGGCGATCCCCATGGAGGAGCGCGAGGGCGCCGCCGAGCACACGGACAGCTCCCCCGAGAAGGTGCCCGCCCTGTAAGCCCTGCGCCGGTTCCTCCCGCGGACGTGCCCGCCCCTTCGAGGGCGGGCACAGCCGTCGTGCGTGCCGCGGCCGGGACGCCGAAGGGGGCTCAGCCGACGCGGGCGCGCAGCTCCATCGCCCCGCGCGCGGCGGCCTCGCTGTCGTACACCTCGCACATGTGCCGCCCGTCGGGCGTCGCCGTGTGCTCGACCTCCCACAGGCTCAGCTCCGTCCCGTCCAGCAGCACGAAGGCGTGCTCGTACAGGTTGAAGCCCGCGTCCCGACCGTTCGGCAGGCACCGCCGGGTGCCGAACGCCTGCGTGATGTGGTGCGCGTACGCCGCCCGCAGCCGTCCCGCCACCGCCTCGCCGGGCCGGTCGGGGTTCTCCGCGCGGCGCAGCACCCGGCGCGCGTGGTCGGCGGACTCCTCCACCACGTACTCCCGGTGCCGGGCCCGCGGCGGCCCTGCCGCGAACAGGGCGCCGAACAGCCCCGGGTCGTCGTCCTGCTGCTCCTCACCGCAGAGCGCCGCCGGATCCGTGACCGGCCCGGCGGCGGACCCGAACAGCCTCACCACTGCCAGGCAGGTCTCCGCCCTGCTCGCGAAGACCTCGTGCCGCACCGCCCGATCCCCCTCCAACCGGTACGACAGCTCCCACAGCGAGACCGCACCGCCGTCGGCCAGCAGGTAGGTGTGCCGTCGCGTCTCCCGCCAGACACCCGCCGCCGGGTCGTGGTGGGTGGTGTGCAGCGAAGAGCTGTGGGCGAGGGCCGAGCCGAGGCGCTCGACCAGCCGGTCGGGCAGATCGAAGGAGTTGAGGGCGCGGCCGAGGAGTCGGTCGAGGTGCGCCTCGGTTGTCTCGTACGGATCGCTCAAGGTGGGTCTCCAGGCCGTCGCAGCTTGTCACTTCGCGGAAGCTCAACGTAACCCCTGGCTCTGACATCACGTCCGGGGTTCGGTAAAACGTCCGGGAAGCATCGGCGGTTCCCGCCACACCTTCAGGTCAACCTGCGTACGCATGGGCATGGTTGGCCCCGCTCTGGGAGGACGAGGGGGACTATGGGCCACATGGCTACGAATACAGTGGGCGTCCCGCGCCAGCAGGGACGGCCCCGCACCGCACACGAGGACGAACGGGGCGCCGCGCCGCGGGGGTTGGCCTGGCTGCTGGCCGTCACCGGCGCCGCCGGGGTACTGGCCTCCTGGGTCATCACCCTCGACAAGTTCCTCCTGCTGGAGGACCCGGACTTCAAGCCCGCCTGCAGCCTCAACCCCGTGGTCTCCTGCGGCAGCGTGATGCAGAGCGATCAGGCGCAGGCCTTCGGCTTCCCCAACCCCATGCTCGGCCTGGTCGCCTACGCCGTCGTGGTCTGCGCCGGCGCCGGCATCCTGGCGGGCGCCCGCTACCGCGGCTGGTTCTGGCTCGGACTGAATGCCGGCATGCTGTTCGGCACCGGCTTCTGCGCCTGGCTCATGGTGCAGTCGCTGTACGAGATCAACGCGCTCTGCCTGTGGTGCTGCCTGGCCTGGGTCGCGACCCTGCTGATGTTCTGGGCGGTCACCGCGCACAACGTCCGCACGGGCGTACTGCCCGCCCCCGGCCCGCTGCGGGTCTTCTTCACCGAGTTCGGCTGGGCTCCGCCCGCCCTGCACATCGGGGTGATCGGGATGCTGGTCCTCACCCGGTGGTGGGACTTCTGGACCGGCTGAGCGCCGCCGCCTGCGCGGCACGCGCGAGGGCCCCGGCAGCTGGACGCTGCCGGGGCCCTGTCACGTCACCGCCCGGACTCGTCGGCCCGGACCCCCGCGCGGGGCGGGGGGAGCGGAAATCAGCTGCCGACGGAGGCGTTGCCGGACAGGACCGGGATGTTGCTCAGGATGTGGGAGAGCGGCTCGTCACCCTTGGCCTGGGTGGAGTTCTCGGTGCACTGCTGGTTCTGCGGGTTGGACAGGACGTTGATGTCCTGGACGCCGATGTTGAGCGCCGCGATCAGCGACTGGGCGTTGACCTTGGCCGGCAGGCCGATGCAGGGCTTGTTCAGGGTGCCCTGGACGAGGCTGAGCTGCGGGCTCTGGTCGCCGTGGGTCTTCTGGTTGCCGTAGGCCTGCACGGCACCGTTGCCGTTGACGGTGTTGACCCCGTTGTCGTTGCCGATGGCCATGGCCGGGGCAGCGGCAGCGGCGCCCGCGCCGACGGCAACGGCGGAAACCGCGGCGGCGGTCATGAACTTCTTGAACATCTTGATCCTTCTGTCGCACGAGTGCCCGCTGATGGAGCGCCCTGGTCAACTGCCCGTTCTCGGGATCGGTTCCGCTGCTTCACTCGATCGGCCCGCGCGTCCCGAAGTTTTCCCCACCCCGGGTGAGCCGCCTGCGGACGCGTGCGCGAAGCCCGTACGCGACCCCCATCGCCCGCGCTCCTGTTGCGCTCCGTGCCGGGTGTTCCCACGGTGAGTGAAAGAGCGGTCCGACCGGGTCCGCTCGTGTGTCCCCGTGTCCCCACGCGAAGGAACCCCCATGCACCGCACGAAGCCGTCCCGCGCCCGCCTCCTCGTCCCCTCGGCCCTCGCCGTCGTCATACTGACCGGCGCGGCGGCCCCCGCGAGCGCCGTGGACTCCGGTTCCGCTGCGGTGTCCACCAAGGCGGCCCCGGCCGGCCCGATCGACGACCTCGTCAACGGGCTGCTGGAGCAGATCAAGGCCCTGCTCCCGGCGGGCGTCACGCTGCCGGACATCAAGATCCCCGAGATCAAGCTTCCGGAGATCAAGCTCCCGCAGATCCCCGGGGTGCAACTCCCCGAGCTCCCGGGGGTGGAGGTCCCGCAGCTGCCGCCGCTCACCCCGCCGGCGCTGCCCGATCCGGCGGCCCCGGTGGAACTGGTGCCGGAGGTCCCCGAGGTGGAGATCCCCGACGTCCAACTCCCGGACCTCCAGCTCCCCGCCCTCCCGTAGCGGCACCCGAACGGCAACACGGTGACGCCGATTGAGCCGAACAGGTCTGATCGTGCGCAGAACCGTGTCGTCAGAGGACGTGAACCGTTTCGCTCGGTGTGAGCCCCGGAGCGGGGCGGAACGTCGAACAGAAGGTGCACTTCCCATGAACTCTGCCAAGAAGGCCGCCCTGGTCCTGGCCACCGCTGGTCTCGCCGCGGCCGGTGCCGCCGGCTCCGCCGTCGCCGACTCGTCGGCCGAGGGCGCGGCCGTGGGTTCCCCCGGCGTCCTCTCCGGCAACCTGGTGCAGGTCCCGGTCCACGTCCCGGTCAACGTCTGCGGCAACACCGTGAACGTGATCGCCCTGCTGAACCCGGCGTTCGGCAACACCTGCGTCAACAACTGACGCCGGTCGCACAACCGCCCGTGGGCGCCCCGGCCTTGCCGGTGGCGCCCACAGTCGTGTCGGCAGGTGCCGGACGGAGCCCGGACGGAGCCCGGAGGCCGGGACCTGTCCGGGGGCGGTTCAGCCCTTGCCGCCGTTGAGCTGGACGCCGCCGAGCATCGGGGACGCCTGGGTGGCGCCGTTTGCGAGACCGAGGACCGTGCCGGGCACGTCGTTGCGCACCTTGTTGACCTTCTGGGCGGTGTCCACCACCTGGTTGACGGTGTCCCCCTGCTCGGCCAGCCCGTTGCCGACCGTCTGCGGCAGGTTCTCGGTGACGGGGGCGACGGCGTCCAGGGTCTGCGTCACCCCGCCGGTCAGGCTCATGGGGGGCAGCGCGGCGGCCGGCTCGGCGGCGAACGCGGTACCGGAGGCACCGAGGGCGGCGACGGAGCCGACGACGACAGCGGCGACCTTCGTGAGCTTCATTATGGAAATCCTCTTCTTTCGTGGACAGAGGCGTCAGCGGCGACCGGCGCGCCGCTTTCGCCATGCGTAACGATTCCCGGGCGCCGTGGAAACGGAAACGCGCGGGTACATGACAGCGGCCGGAGAATCCGACGAGGGATTCTCCGGCCGATATTTCTTCCGATTACCGGTATTGCCGCTCAGGCGACGCGCGAGCGCCGGTACAGAATCGCGCCGCCCAGGACCAGGGCGGAGGCCAGGGCCGCCGCGGCCGCCTGCCCGCCCGCGCCGGTCTCGGCCAGTACGGGCGCACCCGGCCGGGCCTCGGCCGGCACCGGGGAGGGCGCCGGGGCGGGGAGCGGCGCGGGCGCCGCCTGCGGACCGGTGCCCGGCGCCGCCGGCAGCGGCACGGGAGTGTCACCGGCGGGGGCGGCCGGGGGCTGGTCCGCGGGCGGTGCGGCCTCGGGGAGCGGCGCCGGAGCCGGCGCGGGGCGCTCCACGGGGTGGCTGCCGTGCGGCGGCGCGGCCGGAGCCTCCTCATCGACCACGGGGCCGGGCGCCGGGGCGGGGAGGGTGTGCGGGGCTTCCTCGGCCGGCGGCTGCGGGGCGGGCAGCGGCTTCGGCGCCTCCTCGGCCGGGGGCTGCGGGGCCGGAGCCGGGAGCGGCATGGGCTGCTCCCCGGGCGGCGCGGGCGCCTCCTGGACCGGCGGCTGCGGGACGGGCAGCGGCGCCGGGGGCTCCTCCACCGGCTCCGGCTTCGGATGCGGCTGCCCGGGCGCGGGCGGAGCGTGCTGCGCCGGCGGCGGTGCCGGGTGGTCGTCGCACTCCTCCTCCGCCCCCTGCCGGCCGCCGTGGCCGCCGTGGCCGTCCTCGTGCCGCGGCTCCTCGTGCCGGGGCTTGGCGTGGCGGGGTCCCTCCTTGCGGGGCGCCGCCTGCTGCGGAACCTCTTGCCGCGGTACCTCGTGGTGCCGCGCCTCCTGGCGCTGCTCGGGGACGGCGTGGCGGCCGGCCGGCTTGTCGAGGTAGCGCTCGAAGGCCTCGGCGTGCTCGGGGCTGAGGTAGCGCCCGTAGTCGTGGTCCTCGCCGGTGTGCGCACCGGAGGCGGTGGCGCAGGTGTTCCCCATCGCGGGGTTGAGCGCCGCACCGCCGTCCACGCTGTTGCCGCACACGTTCGGCGCGAGGGTGATCGGTACCGAGACGCTGTTGCCGGCGAGCACGCCCGGCGAATGCGAGACCTCGGTCGTTCCGGAAGCCGCGCAGGCCGCACCGGTCGCGATCGACAGCAGGCTCGAGGCGGCTGCCGCCGTGAGCATGCCCTTGCCCAGAACCTGTCGGCTCAGTACCTGTCGCATGGGTCCTTACCCTGTTCTACCGGCGGGCGCCGGTGGTGAATCGAAGGTGGCCTCGGAGTGCACCGCCGTGCACTCCGAGGCCACCTGCGAGGAGGTCTGCCCTTGCGGGCGCACGCGCTGCGTCAGACGTTGACGCAGGTGTTGCCGAACGCGGGGTTCAGCAGTCCGACGAGGGTGACGTTGTTGCCGCAGACGTTGACCGTGATGCTGACCGGGACCTGAACGGCGTTGCCGGAGAGGACGCCGGGGGAGCCCGCGGCCTTGGCGTCGGCCACCGAGTCGGCCAAGGCGGGGGAGGCGGCACCGGCTGCCATGAGCGCACCGGCGGCGAGCACCACTGCCTTCTTGTACGTCATTCTCGTGATCCCGTTCCGCAGGGGCGTATCCGCTGCAGAATCAACAACGAGCCGCCGCGGGAAAAGAAACCGCGCCTCTCCGGTAATCGCCGGGTAATTCACCCCGACGCCCCGACCGAATTCGGTCGGCCGGCCCGTCCGGAATTCCTTCGCCAATTCCCGGTTGCGGATTCCGCGCGATATGCGGCGAGGCCGCCGCGACCCGAAGGTGCGACGGCCTCGCGTGCGCGGGGCGCGATCAGCTGCCGGCGGAGGCGTTGCCGGAGAGGATCGGGATGTTGCTGAGGATGTGCGAGAGAGCCTCGTCGCCCTTGGCCTGGGTGGAGTTCTCGGTGCACTGCTGGTTCTGCGGGCTGGACAGGACGGGGATGTCCTGGACGCCGACGTTGACCAGGGCCAGCACGGACTGGACGTTGGCCTTCGCGGGGAGCGCGATGCAGGGCTTGTTGAAGGAGCCCTGGATGAGCGCCATCTGCGGGCTCATGTTGCCGTAGGTGGCCTGGTTGCCGTAGATCTGGGCGGAGTTGTTGCCGTTGACGGTGTTGATGCCGTTGTCGTTGCCGACCGCCATCGCCTGGGGGGCCATTGCGGCACCCATGCCCACGACCGAGGCGGCAACCGCGGCCGAGGCCATCATCTTCTTGATCATTGTCGTCCCTTTTTTGCAGGATTGCCCGGTAGTGGAGCACCCGGAACAACGGCGCGGACCCGGCTCGGGTTGCGTGGCTTCACCCGGATGCAGCCGTTTCGCGCGGCGCGATTGACGCTCAGGCGTTCCCGCAGGTGGCGGCGGAGGCGGGGTGCAGTGCGCCGACCGCGTTCGCGGCGAGGGCGCAGACGTCGGCAGCGACCTGGGCCGTCGCCCGGCCGAGGTTGCCGCTCGGCAGGCCGGGATGCGGTGGCCGGGCCGCCGGGCGACGCGCCGCCGCGCGCGCCGGCGAGGGTGGAACCGCCCGTCGGCACGGCCGCGCCGGCGGCGACGGCGGTGCCGCACGCCGGCCCCTTCTCCATCTGCGCATTTCCTTTTCTGTTCGAACAATGGTGCACCCATAACGACCGGTCCGCGGCAGGGGTGCGTGCTGTCGCCCGAAAGGCCGTACGAGCGAGTCCGACGTGATTTCCAGCCCGCTTTCTGACAAGGTTCACTCCTGTTTTGTCCCCCTGATCGAAAATGGAGACAGGGTCATGGGCTCCTCCGGCAGAATCCTCGGCGCGCTCGGCCTGCTGTCCTGCCTCGCACTTTCCGGGAACATTCCCGCGGCCGCCGCCGCGGCCCCCGCCCCCGGGGAGCTGCCACGGGTGCCCTTCACCCAGCGTTACCAGGCCGTGCAGCACGGCGGCCTGGTCCGGGCCTCCAACTCCGGGATCAGCTGCCGCAAGGAGCAGTCCCCGGAAGCGGAGCCGTGTGCCGACGTCAAGCGGGGCGCGGCGGGGGTCAACGGCGAGTTCGAGATGTTCTACAGCGAGGTCGACAAGGACCCGGACACCTACAACTCCACCCGCGCCGAACTCAAGGTCCCCCGGGGCGCGAAGGTCTCCTACGCCCGGCTCTACTGGGGCGGGAACCTGCGGGTGGGCGAGCAGAAGCCGCCGGAGGACAACGGCCGGGTGCTGGTCGCCGAGCCGGGCGGGGCGTACAAGGAGGTCCTCGCCGACACGGTGATGGGCCGCCGCACGGACGCCGGCAGCGACGCCTACCAGGCCTCCGCGGACGTGACCCCGCTGGTGCGCAAGGGGGGCGCCGGGATGTGGACGGTCTCCCAGCTGAACATCGCCATGGGCCACTCGGAGGTCGGCGCCTGGGGCGGCTGGACGCTGGTCGTCGCCTACGAGCACCCGCAGGAGCCGCTGCGCCGGATCTCCCTGTGGGACGGCTTCGAGTCGCTCGCCGCCGGGGCCGGCGACGGAACGGTCGAGATCGACGGCCTGGACGCACCGCCCGGAGCGGCGGGCAGGGCCGGCGTGGTCGCCTACGACGGGGACCGCGGCACCTTCGGGGACTCACTCCACGTGACCGCCGACCGTGGCCGCCGGGTGAACCTCGGCGACGCAGGAAATCCTTCCAATGATGTCATGAATTCCACTATCGCGGAATTCGGTGGTCAAACATTCGTCCGGCAACCAGATCATATTAATAATCTCGGATATGACGCGGACGTGTTCGACCTGAGTCCCGCCCTGTCCGGTGGCGCCCGCAGTCTGAACTTCACGTTCACGGGCGAACGTCAGGGTCATTTCCTCGGTGTGCTCTTCGTGCAGACAGACGCGCGCCGCTGAACGCAGGAGCCACTCCACGTGCCCACGCACTCCCGGGCGGCACAGCCCACGACCGTCCTCCATCTCGTCCAGCCCGTGGACGGCGGTGTGGCCAGGGTCGTCGCCGACCTCGTCCGCGCCCAGACCACCGAGGGCATCCGCGCCGTCGTCGGCTGCCCGCCCGGCGGCACGCTCGGCGACGCGGCCCGCTCCGCCGGGGCGCAGGTGTTCACCTGGCAGGCCGGCCGGTCCCCCGGCCCCCGGCTCCCCGCCGAAGTCGCCGGTGTCCGCGCGCTGCTGCGCCGGGTCCGGCCGGACCTGCTGCACGCCCACAGCGCCAAGGCCGGACTGGCCGGACGGCTCGCCGCACGCGGGACGCTCCCCACCGTCTTCCAGCCCCACGCCTGGTCCTTCGACGCCGTCGGCGGAGCCACCGCGGCGCTCGCCCTGCGCTGGGAGCGCTACGGGGCGCGCTGGGCCGACCGGGTGCTCTGCGTCAGCGAGGCCGAGCGCCGCGCGGGCGAGACCGAGGGCATCACCGCCCGGTGGACGGTGGTCCGCAACGGGGTGGACCTCGACCACTTCCGGCCCGGCGCACCCGACGCCGATCACGACCGGGCCGCGTCCCGCGCGGCCCTGCCGCTGCCACCCGCCTTCCCGGCCGACGGCCCGCTGGCCGTCTGCGTCGGCCGGATCTGCGCCCAGAAGGGCCAGGACATCCTGCTGCGGGCCTGGCCGGACGTCGTCGCGGCCGTCCCCGCCGCCCGCCTCGCCCTCGTCGGCGACGGGCCCGACACCGAACTGCTGCGCCACACCGCCCCGTCCACCGTGCACTTCGCGGGCGCCACCGCCGACATCCGACCGTGGCTTCGGGCCGCCGATCTCGTTGTACTGCCGTCGCGGTGGGAAGGCATGGCGCTCGCCCCGCTCGAAGCCATGGCCTGTGGCCGACCGGTCCTGGTCTCCGACGTCAGCGGTGCCCGGGAGAGCCTGCCGCCCGGCCAGGGACGGCTGTGCCTGGTACCGCCGGAGGACCCGACGGCCCTGGCGGAGGCCCTGGCACGGCTGCTCGCCGAACCGCGGCTCCTCGCCGAACTCGGGGAGCAGGCCCGGCAGCACGCCCGGACCGACTTCGACGTGCGGCGGACCACGGACGCGGTCAGCGGCCTGTACCACGAACTGCTGGGCAGGCCCCGGCCCTTGAACCAGGAGCGCATCAGCCGATGACGATGGACAGCGCACCCGCCCGGCACACCGGGCAGGGCGGCACAGGGCCCGGCGGCAGCGCCTTCGCCCCGGCACCCCACGCGGCGACCCGCCGCTCCGCGACCGCCATCCACCCGCCGCGCGGGCCCCGGGTCGACCAGGCCCGCTCCGCCGTACGCACGCGGCGCGTCCGCCCGAGCAGCAGGGTGCTCCCGCTGCTCGCCGCCGACGTGCTGGCCGCCGTACTCACCGCGGCCGCCCTGCCCGGATCGGCGCTGCCCGCCCCGGCGGCCTTGCCCGTCGCCGCCGCGCTCCCGGCCCTGCTCGTCGCCCTGCACGCGCAGGCGGGCCTGTACCGGCCGCGGCTCGCCCCCTCTGCCGTCCTCGAACTGCCCGCGCTGCTGGGGCGGTCCGCCGTCCTGTGGTGCGCGGCCGCCGCCGTGACGGCCGCCTTCGACCCCGCCCGCGCGATGGGCTGGAGCGCGCTCCTCACCGCCGTGTGCCTGCAGGCCGTACTGGTCTGCGCGGGCCGGGGCATCGTCAACCAGGTGCACCGCCGCGCGGCGGTGCGCCGGCCCGCCTCCACCCTCGTCGTCGGCCCCGGCGCCGGGGCGAGCGCCGTGGCCGCCGCCCTGCACCACCGCCCCGAGTTCG
The DNA here is from genome assembly GCF_000719345.1 of Streptomyces sp. NRRL F-2664. GTDB lineage: Bacteria > Actinomycetota > Actinomycetes > Streptomycetales > Streptomycetaceae > Streptomyces. The sequence continues at coordinate 39,736 of NZ_JOFX01000014.1, read as the reverse complement.
GCCTGCGCCCGGTCGGGCTCGCCGACACCGCCGGCGCCGCCGACGGGGACACCGGCGCCCTCCCGCTGCTGGCCACCCCCGAGGACATCCGGCGCGCCGTCATCCAGAACGCCGTCCGGCACGCGGTGTTCACCCGCCCGCCCGAGGCCGACGAGCGCACCGCCTCCCTGGTCCGGCTCTTCCACGACCACGGCTGCCGGCTGTGGCTCGCGGACCCCGCCGGTACTGCGAAAGTCACCGGAATGCGGCTGGCCCACCCCGCCGACCAGCTGTGGGGGTACGCCGTCCAGCCGCTGCTGCCGCGCCCGGCCCGGCCGCTGGAGCGCTGGGGCAAGCGGGTCATCGACTCCGTCCTCGCCCTGGCCGCCCTGGTGGCCGCCGCGCCCGTGATGCTGCTCTGCGCGGCCGCTGTACGCCTCTGCGACGGTCCGGGGGTGATCTTCCGGCAGGAGCGGGTCGGCCTGTACGGGCGCCCCTTCACCCTGCTGAAGTTCCGGACGCTGCGCGCCGACGAGCACGAGGCCGCCACCCGCTGGACGGTCGCGGGCGACCGCGGCATGAGCCCGGTGGGCTCCTTCCTGCGCAAGTCCTCCCTCGACGAACTGCCCCAGCTGTGGAACGTGGTGCGCGGCGACATGAGCCTGGTCGGGCCCCGGCCCGAACGCCCCTTCTTCGTGGCCAAGTTCTCCACCGTCCACCCCGGCTACGAGGCCCGCCACCGGATGCCCGTCGGTATCACCGGCCTCGCCCAGATCAACGGCCTGCGCGGGGACACCTCCATCGAGGACCGGGCCCGCTTCGACAACCACTACATCGACACCTGGTCGCTGTGGCAGGACCTGTGGATCCTCGCCCGCACCGCAGCCTCCTTCTTCCGTTTCCGGCTCGGGGGCAGCTGATGAGCCTCGCCGCCCCCGGGCAGTGGGCCCGGCCGGACGTACCCGGCACGCTGCGCCGGCACTGGCCGCTGCTGCCGCTCGCCGCGACCGTGCTCTTCCTCCTCGCACCGCTCCCGGCCGGCGACGCGACCGCCTCCGGCAAGGTCGGCCCGGCCGACGCCGCCTCGCTGCTGCTCGTCCTGGTCTGCGCCGTCCAGGCACTGCGCGGCCGGGTGCGGGCACTGACCCCGCTGGGCGTCCTCGTCCTCGGGGCGCCCGCCGTCGGCCTCGCCGTCGCGACCGCCACCGCCGGTGACCCATACGCCGCCCTGCCCGGCTTCGTGCGCTACCTCCAGGTCTTCGTGCTGGTCCCGGCGGCCGTGGTGCTCCTGGTCCACGACGCGCGCGAGTTCCGGATCGCGGCCGGCTGCTTCGTGGCCTTGGCGCTGGTGCAGGGCGCGGTGGGGGTGGTGCAGTACGCCACCCGCACCGGCGCCTCCTACCAGGGCGAGGACATCAGGGCCGTCGGCACCTTCGGCCCCGGCGACGTCATGGGCATGGCCACGGTCGTCGCCTACGGCCTGGTCGTCGCCACCGCGGCCGCCCTCGCGCCCGGACTGCCGCCGCGGCTGCGGCGGCTCGCCGGGGGCTGCGCCCTCCTGCTGGTGGTGCCGCTGGTGCTGTCCTTCAGCCGGGGTGCCTGGATCGCCACCCTGGGCGCGGCGCTGCTGGTGATGGCGCTGGCCGGGATCCGGCGGGCCCTCGTGGTCCTCGCCGGGCTGGCCGCCGCCGGGGTGGTCCTGGTGGGCGGGCTCGGCGTCGGCTCCGACATGGTCGCCGAGCGGCTGACCTCCATCACCCAGGTCTCCAGCGCCCCCGACCAGTCCGTGACCGACCGCTACACCATGTGGGCCGCCGCCGAGTCGATGTGGCGCGAGCGGCCCGCGGAGGGCGTCGGCCTCAAGGGCTTCCCCGCCCACCGCGACGGCCACGCCTCGCTCGGCCTCTCCTCCGGCAGCGACACCGCCGGCGCCGGGCAGGCCTACGTCCGCCAGCCGCTGCTCTCCCCGCACAACATGTACCTGCTGATCCTGGGCGAACAGGGGCTGATCGGACTGGTCGCGCTGGCGGGCGGCTGGGCGGCGCTGCTCGTCGCGGGGCTGCGGCGGCTCGCCGGCGCCGCGGATGCGCGGATGCGGGACTGCGGGCTGATCGCGACGGGGCTGCTCGGGTGGCAGCTGACCGACTTCCTCTACGCCGACATCGGCGGCCCGTCCACGGTCCTGACCGGCGTGATCATCGGCCTGGCGGCCTGGTGGGCGCTGACCGGCCCGGCCGTCGCCGGACCGCTGCGCGGGGGCCCGGTCCCCGAGGGTTCGAGCGGCCGGTGACGGATACCACGCCCTGGCGGCCCGCCCCCGGCTCCCCGGCCGGGGCGGGCCCCACCCGTGTCGCCGCCGCGTTCGGCTCCGCCGGGTACCCGGGCACCGCCACCGGCGTCCGCAGCCTCCACGTGCCGCCCGGACCCGTCGCGAACCGGCCCCCGCCGGCCCGCGGCACCGGGTCGTCCGACACCACCGCCCCCCGCAGCGGCGTCCCCGCCCGCCCCGTCGAGGCCGCCGAACGGGCCGCCCCCGGCGCGGGACGGGACGGCGAGACGGCGGAGCGCGCGGTCGCCGCAGGCCGCACGGGCCGGCCTGTGCGCGGTTCGCTCGCTGCCGGGCCGGCCCGCCGGGCCCGGGCCGCCGCCGAACGGGCGGGCGCCGGCGGGCGTCCGGCCGTGCGCGGCCGCGGCCGCCGTGCCGACGAGCCCGCCGTCCCGGAGGCGCCGGGCGGCGGCGAGGCGGCGGCACGGACGTCGCGGTCCCGCGGGGCGGACGCGCCCGCCCGCGCGGCGCGGCCCGGGCCGGCCCCGGCGGCAAGCGCACGCCCCACCGGACAGGACGCCTCCGGCGCCGTCCGGCCGGTCACCACCACGGGCCCCGGCGCGCGCCGTGTCGGCGAGGGGACCGGCTGCGTTACCCCCGCAGGGCGCGCCGCCGCGGTCGCGGTGGCGGCCGCCGTCGGGCGCCCGCCCGCCCGACGGGCCATCACCTCCGGGGGGAGCAGTGCCGTGGACGGATCCGCCTGCCGTACCGGCGAGAGCGCCGGCACGACCCCGGCCGCCGGGCGCCGGGCAGCACGGGCCCGCCGCGCGGCCGCCGCGCAGGCGCGGCCCGCCGAGCCCCCCGGCCCCGAGGGCACGGCCGTCCCCGGGGGCCGGGCGGACCGCACCGGGGGCGACGGGGGCGCTGCCGCCGGGAGCGCCCCGCTCGGGCGGTTCCTCGCCAAGGCCGCCGCCGTCACGGCCGGGCTCACCGCGGCCGGGTCCCTGCTCGGGCTGGCGCGCGACCAGACGATCGCGCACCTCTTCGGCGCGGGGCACGCCAGCGACGCCTTCCTCATCGCCTGGACCGTCCCCGAAATGGCCTCGACGCTGCTGATCGAGGACGCCATGGCGCTGCTGATGGTCCCCGCCTTCAGCCACGCCCTGGCCCGGCGGGCCGCCGGCCGGCCCGGGCTGACCCGCCGGGAGGCCCGCACGCAGGACCCCGTACGGCTGCTGGTCACGGCGACCCTGCCGCGGCTCGCCGTCCTCCTCGCCGTCGTCGCCGCCGTCCTCGTGGCCGCGGCGCCGGCCGTCGTCGCCGTCCTCGCCCCGGGTCTGCCCGATCCGGAACTGGCCGTGGAGTGCACCCGGCTGACCGCGCTGACCGTGTTCTCCTTCGGCGTCGCCGGCTACTTCAGCGCCGCCCTGCGCGCCCACCGCTCCTTCGTGCCGCCCGCGGCGATCTACGTGTCGTACAACATCGGCATCATCGCCACCATGGTGGCCCTCCACACCCTGTGGGGCGTGAAGGCCGCCGCCGCGGGCGTCGCCGTCGGCGGACTGCTGATGGTGCTCGTCCAACTCCCCTCCTTCGTCCGACACGTGGGCTTCGGGCGGTCCCGCGCCGGGCGCGCCGCCGCCCCGCGCAGTCAGCGCGACCGCGACCGCCCCACCCTCATCGCCCTCGGGGTCATCGCCCCGGTCATCCTCTTCGCCGTCTTCCGCCAGTCGCAGGTCCTCGTCGAGCGGTTCCTGGCCGCCTCGCTGCAGCCCGGAGCGATCTCGCACCTCAACTACGCGCAGAAGGTCGCGCAGATGCCGATGGTGCTGTCGCTGATGATCTGCACCGTCACCTTCCCCGTCGTCGCCCAGGCCATGGCCGCCGGCGAGCGCGAGAAGGCCCGCCGGCGGGTGGAACAGGACCTGGCCCTGGCCTCGCTCGCCGTCCTGATGGGCACCGCGCTCGTCATCGGATACGCCCCCCAGATCATCGAGGTCCTCTTCGAACGGGGCGCCTTCACCCACCAGGACACCCTGGCCACCGCCGCCGTCATGCGTGTCTACGGACTCGGACTGCTCGGCCACTGCCTTGTCGGGGCACTGTCCCGGCCCTTCTTCTCGACCGCCCGGCCCACCTGGTTCCCGGCGCTCGCGATGGGTGCCGGACTGCTCGTCAACATCGTGGCCGGGGCGTTCGCCGTCCGCTGGTGGGGCACCTACGGGATCGCCGCCGCCAACGCCGCCGGCATCTCCACCGCTGCCGCCCTGCTGCTCACCGGGCTCGGCCCGCGGATCATCGCCATCCACGTCCGCCGGGTCGCCGCCGGCATCGGCCGGCTGGCGGTGGCCGCCGTCGCCGCCTGCGCCACCGGGTGGATCGCGGGGCCGATGGTGCCCGATCCGCTGCTCAGCGCCGGTCTCGGATGCCTGTTGGTCCCGGCCATGTTCTGCGCCACCGGGACGGCCATACGCGCGCTCGAAGTCACCGCCCTGCCCGCCCAGATCTCCCAGTTCACGCAGAGGTTCCGCAATGCCCGCTGACACCGACACGGCCCCCGCCGCGGTGGTCCCCGCCCGCCGGACCGCTCCGCCGTGGGTCCTGATGTACCACTCGGTCGCCGAGTTCACCGACCCCGCCGAGGACCCGTACGGGATCACCGTCACCCCCCGCGCCCTGGAGGCCCAGCTGCTGTGGCTGCGCTCCCGGGGCCTGCGGGGGGTTTCGGTCGGCGAGCTGCTGCGGGCCAGGGCGGCCGGACGGGGCGCGGGGCTGGTCGCCCTGACCTTCGACGACGGCTACACCGACTTCCTCACCCACGCGCTGCCGCTGCTGCGGCGCCACGACTGCTCCGCCACCCTCTTCGTCCTGCCCGGGCGGCTCGGCGTGGACAACGTCTGGGACCCGCTGGGGCCCCGCAAGTCCCTGCTCACCGCCGAAGGGATCCGCGAGGTCGCCGCCGCCGGGCAGGAGATCGGTTCGCACGGCCTGCTCCACCAGGACCTCACCGCCGCCACCGACGACGTGCTCCGGCAGGAACTGAACGGCAGCCGGGACCTGTTGCGGGAACTGACCGGAACCCTGCCCGACGGGTTCTGCTACCCGTACGGGCACCTCGACGCCCGCGTCGTCGCCGCGACGCGGGCGGCCGGCTACGGCTACGCCTGTGCCATCGACCCGGGCCGGCTCGCCGGCCCGCACGCCCTGCCGCGCACCCACGTCAGCCAGGCCGACGGCGGCTTCCGGCTGCGGGCCAAACGGCTGCGCCACCGGGTCCGGGAGCTGCGGCGGGCGGTGCACCGGTGAAGGCGATGGAGTCGCTCAAGGCGCTGCACGTCATCACCGGCCTCGGCGTCGGCGGCGCCGAACAGCAGCTGCGCCTGCTGCTGCGGCACATGCCGATGCGCTGCGATGTGCTGACGCTCACCAACCCCGGCCCCGTCGCGGAGGGCCTGCGGGCCGACGGCGTACGGGTCGTGCACCTGGGCATGCGCGGCAACCGGGACCTGGGCGCGCTGCCCCGGCTCGTGCGGTTCATCCGGCGCGGGCAGTACGACCTCGTCCACACGCACCTGTACCGGGCCTGCGTGTACGGGCGCATCGCGGCCCGGCTCGCAGGCACCGGGGCGACCGTCGCCACCGAACACTCCCTCGGCGAGGGCGAGATCGAGGGCCGCCCCCTGTCGGGCGGGGTCCGGGCCCTGTACCTGGCCAGCGAACGCCTGGGCGCCGCCACCGTCGCCGTCTCCGACACCGTCGCCGCCCGGCTGGAGGGGTGGGGGGTGCCGGCCGCTCGGGTCCACGTCGTACCGAACGGCATCGAGGCCGGCCGCTTCCGCTTCGACGAGGGCGTGCGCCGGGCGACGCGGGCCCGTACCGGCCTGCCCGAGCGGGCCTTCGTCGTCGGCGGGGTCGGCCGGCTGGTCCCGGGCAAGCGGTTCGACGTACTGGTGCGGGCGGTGGCCGCCCTGCCGGGCGCACACCTGCTGCTGGCCGGTGACGGCCCGGAGCGGGCGCGGCTGCGCCGGCTGGCCGCCGAGCTCGGTGCGCAGAGCCGGATCCACCTGCTGGGGGAGCGGGACCCGCTGGGCGACAGCACGGACGGCCGCACCCCGGGCATCCCGGCGCTGCTGGCCGCCATGGACGTCTTCGTCTCGCCGTCGCGGGAAGAGGCCTTCGGGCTCGCCGTCGTCGAGGCCCTGGCCGCCGGGCTGCCCGTACTGCACGTGACCTGCCCGGCCATCGACGACCTGCCCGCCGCCCAGGCCCCGGGAGCCCGCCGCATCGGCACCGGCACGGAGGAGCTCGTCGCGGCGCTGCGCGGCCACATGGAGGCCGGCGCCCGGCGACTGCCCCCGCCCCCGGTCGTGCGCCGGTACGACATCGCCGGCAGCGCGCGCCGGCTGCTGGACGTGTACGACCTCGCCCTCTCGGCCGCGCCGCGGGCCGCGGGCCGGGGCTCCGCGCCGGGCCCGCAGGCGCCGGACCCCGCAACCGGCCCCGGCCGGGGCCCGGGCGGGGACCGCGCGCCCGGATCGTCGGCGGGCCTGACGGTGCCCGGACCCGGCTCCCCCCGCCGGACGCCGGGTACCGGCGGCTGACACCCCAGAACCCGAAGGAGCCCCGGCACCGGGGCCCGCAGGACCCCCATCCCCCAGGAAGCGAGCACGACCATGGCCGACAGCGCCGAGAAGACGTCCGGGAAGCCGGAGAAGAGGGCGGACCACCGCTCGGGCAGGAGGCACGGGCGGCCGTTCACCCGGCCCCCCGTGTGGTGGCCGCTGCCCGCCTGCGCCCTGCTGGGTCTCGCCGCCGGCGGGGCGTACGGGGTGCTCAAGGCCCCCGAGTACGCCGCCACCAGCTACCTCGTCGCGGTCCCCGACGACACCACCGAGCCCGCCACCGCCCTCGGTTTCGCGCAGGCGTACGCCCGTATCGCCACCAGCAGTTCCACCCTGGCGTACGCGCAGCCCCGCGCCGGCGTCACCGCGCGTGAGCTGCGGACCCAGGTACGGGCAGAGACGTCCCCCGAATCGCCGATGATCGCCATCACCGGCACCTCCACGAGCCCCGGCGAGGCCGCCGACATCGCCAACGCGGTCGCCGACGCCCTGTCGCTGAGCAGCAACCAGGCCGCCAAGAACACCGGCGTCCAGCTGCTCCTCTTCAACCAGGCCGTGGCCCCCTCCGACCCCGCCTCCGCGTCCGCCGCCCTCAGCGGTGCCGTGGGCCTGTGCGCGGGCGGCCTGCTGGGCGGCCTGTGGCTGCTGGCCCGGCCCGGGCGCGCGCGCCGCCCCGAGGTCGGCGTGGCCGGACCGGCCGCCGGCCCGCCCGAGGAGTACGCCTCCCTGCCCGCGCAGGGTGAGCCGGCCCCGGCCAAGGAGAAGGAGTCCGTGCGATGAGTTCGGGGTCCACCGGGGCCCTGTCGGTGACGCTGTGCCGCGACCCCCGGCAGTTCGCCGGGCTGGAAGAGCCGTGGAACCGGCTCGTCCGCGCCTGCCCCACCGCCACGCCCTTCCAGAGCCACGCCTGGCTGCACTCCTGGTGGCTGTCGTACGGGAAGGACGGCCGGCTGCGGATCGTCCTCGTCCGGCGCGGCGGCGAACTGGTCGGCGCGGCCGCCCTGATGCTCGTGCACCGGCCGATCCCGTTGCTGGTGCCGCTCGGCGGCCCGATCACCGACTACTTCGACGTGCTGGTGGCCGCGGAGCACGCCGGCCAGGTCGTCCCGGCGCTGGCCCACGGGCTGCACCGGGCGGCCCGCGGCGCCGTGGTCGACCTGCGGGAGGTCCGCCCGGGGGCCGCCGCCGAGGAGCTCTACCGGCAGTGGCCGGGGGTCGGCAGCCGGCTCGCCGACTCCCCGTGCATGGAGCTGCCGACCCTGCCGTTCGACGAACTGGTCAAGCGGATGCCGGCCTCGGGCGCCCAGCGGGTGAGGGCGAAGCTGCGCAAGACCGATGCGGCCGGGATCGAGGAGCACGAGGCCACCGAGCAGGAGGTGCCGGGCGCGGTACGCAACCTTCTGCGGCTGCACGAGAAGCAGTGGCGCGGCCGCGGTGTGACGCCGGAACACCTGCGGCCCCGCTTCGCCGAGCACCTCACCCGGGCCACCCGCCGGATGGTGCGGGCGGGGGAGGGCCGGCTGACGGAGTTCCGGCTCGACGGGAAGGTGGTGGCGGCCAACGTCACGCTGCTCTCGGCGGGACTGAGCGGCGGCTACCTCTACGGGGCGGACCCGGACCTGCGGGCCCGCAAGGTGGACGTCGCGACGCTGCTGCTGCGCCACGAGGCCGGGCGGGCACTGGCGGACGGCCGGCCGGTGGTCAGCTTCCTGCGGGGCAGTGAGCCGTACAAGAACCACTGGCGGCCCGACACCGTCGTCAACCAGCGCTTCCTGATGTCCACGACCGCGCTCGCGCCCCTGCTGCGGCTGCATGAGTCGCAGGTGGCGGGACGCGAGCGGGCGGTGCACGCGCTGCGGGAGGCGCTGCCGGCCGCCAGGGACTGGCGGGCGCGGCTCAACGAACTGCGGGTGCGATGACCCCTCCAGGTCGTGTCCGCCCCCTAGAAGGGCCAGAAGCCGGAGCCCGCACCCAGGTCGATCTTCACGCAGACCGACTGCTTGCCGATCAACTTCGACAGCCACTCGCCGAAGTTGATCGGTACGCACCACTCCCTGCTGTTGAGCGGCGGCTGCTGCGGCTGCGGCAGGGGGGCGGCGGGTGTGGGCCGGGGCGTGGGCACGGCCGGGCTCGGTGTCACGGGCACCGGACCCACGGGCGACGGCGCGGTGGGCGAGGGCCTCGGCACTTCGGGACTCGGCGTGCCGGGCTCGGGCACCTCGGGGTCGGAACTGGCGCTGGGGCTGGGCACGGGCGTCGGCACGACCGGGCTCGGTGCGGCCGACGAGGGCTCGGGGAGCGGGGTCGGGACCTGGGGTGTCGGGACCTCGGGCGTGGGCACCTGCGGGGTCGGGACGACCGGGGTGGGCACCACGGGCGTCGGCACCGCGGGAGTGGGTACGGCGGGTGTGGGCACCTGGGGCGTCGGGACCTGGGGTGTCGGGACCTGCGGGGTCGGAACCTGCGGCGTGGGGACCTGCGGCGTCGGGACGACCGGGGTGGGCACCACGGGCGTCGGCACGACGGGCGTGGGCACCACCGGCGTCGGCACCACCGGCGTCGGCACGACCGGCGTCGGGGTCACCGGGACCGGCACCTCGGGGGTCAGCGCCGACCGGAAGACCTCCGTCGACTCAGGGTTCTGCTTGCACTGCCACACGCCGTGCGGGCAGTAGTCGGTGATGGTGTGGTAGAGCGGCTTGTGCTGCTCGATCCAGCGCAGCATGCGCCGTACGTACTCGGGGTTGTCGCCGCGCCGGAACAGGCCCCACTCCGGGTACGAGATCGCCTTGCGGTGCGCCCGCGCGAAGTCGACGTGCTTCTGGAGCCCGTACGGCTGGGAGATCTGGTCGTCGAAGGTCTCGCCGGGAGCCTGGTCGTAGGAGTCCATGCCGATGATGTCGACGACGTCGTCACCCGGGTAGCACTTCGTCCAGCCGATCGCGTCCGTGCCCCGGTTCGGGGCGAAGTCGAACTTGAACTGCTGCCCCGGCACGGCCCGCATCACGGTGACGATGCGCCGCCAGTACACCTTCCAGTTCGCCGGGTCGGGGCGGCACCGGTGGGTGTAGGTGACGCCGTTCATCTCCCAGCCCAGGACGATGACCGTGTCCGGGACCCCCAGCGCCACCAGCCGCTCGGCGAGCCGGCGGAAGTGCTCGTCGTACTGGCCCTGCGCGCCCGCCCGGATCAGCCGGGCGACCTGCTGGTCGGGCACCCGCTCCTCGTTGCGCGCCTGCATGGGCACGTTGAGGACGAACATCCGGTCCTCGTCCGCCCGCCGCCACCGCGCCCAGGCCTCCAGGAAGGACACCCGGCCCTCGATGCCGGCCCACTGGTCGCCGGGGAGGTAGGTGTGCCCGACCCGGATGTCCTTGCCGCCCAGCCAGCGCGAGAGGTGGGGGATGCGCGCCACGCCGTTCGGCCCGTAGTCGAGATAGGCGCCCATGGCGATGCCGGAGTCCCCGGCACGGTCCTCGTCCGGCGCCGCGAGGGCGGCTCCGGTGGCGAGCAGTCCGGCCGTGACCGTGCCGATGCAGGTGCTCGCCAGTCGGCGGCGTGGTGTGGGCATGGCCTCTCCCGGGCTCTCCTGAATCGGTGTGCTTGCGAAAGACGTTAGGCATCTCATCTGACGAATGGCCTGTTCGGTGGCCGCCGCGTAGGCCATTAGCAGTTGCCCGCCCTCCCCGCTTGGTCCGACTAGGTGAAAGACACCGTTGCCATGCACGCGCACCTCAACCATGTGCCCGCCGTTGTGCTCAGACTCGACCGCAATCCGTTCCACCACGGAACCCTCGGCGCCGTCCGATCCCTCGGCCGCAGGGGCGTGGAGGTCCATGCCGTCGTCGAGGGCGGGGGAGGTCCCATGGGGAGTTCGCGGTACCTGCGAGCCGTCCACCCGGGGCCGGCCGGCGGGCTGGACCCCGAGGCGCCCGAGAGCCTGGTGGACTGCCTGACGGTGGTGTCGGAGCGGATCGGCCGGCCGGCCGTGCTCGTCGCGATGGACGACCTGAGCGCCATCGCCGTGTCGCGCGTCGCCCCGCTGCTCCGCGAGCGGTTCAGGATCCCCCACCAGCCCGACAACCTGCCCGCCCGCGTGGCCGACAAGGCGGAGCTGTCGCGGCTGTGTGCGCGCTGGGACGTCCCGCACCCGGAGACCGTCGTCCCCGCGAGCGGGACGGAGGCGGCGGAGGCGGCCTGGCGGCTGGGCCTGCCGGTGATCGCCAAGTGGAGCCGGCCCTGGCTGCTGCCCAGCGGGGCGGACGGGCTGCGCAGCACCACCCTCGTGCACACCACCGCCGAGGCGCGCCGGCTGTACGAGTGCTCCGCCGAGGCCGGGAGCCGGCTGCTGCTCCAACGGTTCCTGCCGGCCGGGCCGGACACCGACTGGTTCTTCCACGGCGCCTTCGCCCGCGGCGGGCGCCCGCTGCTCGCCGGAACGGGCCGCAAGGAGCTGTCCTGGCCGGTGCGTACGGGGCTGACGGCGGTGGGCCGCCGGCTGCCCGACCCGGCGGTGGAGGCGGCGGCACTGCGGCTCGCCGAACGCCTCGGCTACCAGGGGATCCTGGACCTGGACTTCCGCCGGGACGAACGCGGGGTCTGCCGGCTGGTGGACTTCAACCCCCGCCCGGGCGCGCAGTTCCGGCTGTTCACCGACGCCTCCGGACTGGACGTCGTCCAGGCGATGTACCTGGACCTGACGGGCCAGCAGGTCCCGCAGCCCTCGGGCGGCACGGGCCGGATCTTCGTCGCCGAGAACTACGCGCTGCTGGCGGCGGTCCGGGGCCGGTCCCTGCCGCGCCGCCGCCCGGCGGCGCCACCCGCGGCGCCCGCGGACCCCGGGTCGCCCGCGCCGGAACCGGCCGCCGAGCGCGGGCGGGTCGAGGCGGCGTGGTTCGCCGCGGACGACCTCCGGCCCTTCGTGGCGATGCTCGCCGCGTTCCTGGGACGCGGCGCGGTCAAGGGGGCCCGCGCCCTGCGCGGCGTCCCGGCGCAGGGCCGCCGCACCGCCCGCGCGGTCGTCCGCGCGCCGAGGCAGCGCGGGCGGGAACAGCGGGGCGGGCCCACCGCCGGCACGGTCTGCCGCCCCGCGCCGCCGGAGGCGCCGGCCGAGCCCGACGAACTGGTGAGCCGTTGAACGGGCCCGCTCCGGCGGGCGGGGCCGGGCAGGTGGCCCGCAGGTGACCATCGAGCAGGAGGAACGGCCGTGACGCGGATCGACGACCTGGTGGTGATCGGTGCGGGCCCGTACGGGCTGTCGATCGCCGCCCACGCGGCCGGTGCGGGTCTCGGCGTACGGGTGCTCGGACGGCCCATGGCCTCGTGGCGCGACCACATGCCCGAGGGCATGTACCTGAAGTCGGAGCCCTGGTCCTCGAACCTGTCCGCGCCGGACGGGCGGCACACCCTCGCCGAGTACTGCGCCTCCCGGGGAACGGTCTCGGAACACGGCACTCCGCTGCCGATCGGCACGTTCAGCGCGTACGGGATGTGGTTCGCCCGGCACGCCGGGCCCGAGGTGGAGGAGGTGACCGTCACGGAGGTGACCCCGCAGGGCGACGGCTTCCGCGTGCGCACCGCCGAGGGACCGCCCCTGCTCGCCCGCACGGTCGCCGTCGCGGTCGGGGTGATGCCCTTCACCCGGTACCCGGAGGCGCTGGCGGGCCTGCCGCCGGGCCGCTGCACGCACAGCAGCAGCCACCGGGACCTGTCCGGCTTCGCCGGCCGGGAGGTCGCCGTGCTCGGGGCCGGGCAGGCGGCCCTGGAGACCGCCGCCCTGCTGGCCGAGCAAGGGGCCCGGCCGTGCCTGGTCGCCCGGCGCCCCCGGTTGGACTGGAACACCGTCCCGCAGCCGCTGGACAGGCCCCCGCTGCGGGCCCTGCGTGATCCGCACAGCGGTCTGGGCACGGGCTGGCGCAGCTGGGTGTGGTCGGAGCTGCCGTGGGCGGTGCGCCGGCTGCCGGCCCCCACCCGGGAGCGGATCGCGGCGACGGCGCTGGGCCCGGCCGGGGCCTGGTGGCTGCGGGACCGGTTCGAGCGACGCGTACCCGCGCTGCTCGGGCACGAACTGCACCGGGCCGTGGCGGTGGGCGAGCGGACGCGGCTCGGGCTGCGTACCCCCGGGGGCGAACCGGCGGTCCTGGACGTGGCCCACGTCATCGCGGCCACGGGCTTCGCCCCGGACCTGCACCGGCTGGAGCTGCTCGACGCGGGACTGCGCGCCGCACTGCGTACCGTCGGCAGCGGCCGGGCCCCGGAACTGGGGCCGGGCTTCGAATCCTCGTGGCCCGGGCTGTTCTTCGCCGGACTGCTGGCGGCTCCCTCATTCGGCCCTTCCATGCGATTCGTGCACGGTGCGGGCTTCACGGCGGGGAGACTGGTGAGGGGAGTCCGCAAGCGCCTCGGTGCCCGGGGTCCGCGGCCGGGCTCCCCCGGTGCCGCCCGGCTCGTCCGGGCAGCTCCTCCCGGGCCGGATCCGGGGGTACCGCCGGGGCAGTCGAACACGTACCTGCGGTGAGATCCGCGGTGAGAAGGGGTCCGTGATGAGCGCTGAGCGAGCACAGGGCCGCGGCTGGGTGCGCATTCCCGCCAGCCGCGGCGAACAGTCCGCCACGGCCCGGACCGCCGGGCACGAGCGGCCCCCGCACCCGGCCCCGCCGCACGGGGGGCCGTATGCGGGTTCCTACGGCAGCCCGTATGCCGCGGCACCGGCAGCCGACCAGGCCACGATCTACCTCTCCGTCGTCGAGCGCTGGCGGGAGGCCGGGCGCACCCTCCCGGGGCATCCGGACGAGGAGTGGGAGCGGCTGATCTCGCAGCCGTGCTGGCCCGGCCGTTAGGGGGTGCGGAAGGTGGCAGCGGCGGAGCGCGACGGCCCCGGGTCGGCCCGGCGGCCCCCCGTGACCGACGCCGGTGAGCGGCTCGCCCTGAACGGCATGGGCAGCTTCGAGTGGGACCTGGGCTCGGGGACCGTGGCACTGGACGCGGCCGCGATGGCCGTGTTCGACCTGGAGCCGGATGAGTACGACGGCACCGCGGAGGGCGCCGCCCTGCGGGTGCGGCCCGAGGACGCGGCCCGGCTGCGCGAGACCATCGCCCGCGTCCTGGCGGAGGACGGGCAGACGTTCGGCGCCTACTTCACCGTCCACCGGCGCGACGGCGGCGACCAGTGGACGCACACCACGGGCCGGGTGGTGCGCGACGACGACGGGCAGGCGCTGCGCATCGCCGGGATCGTGCGGGACGCCGCGGCGGAGCTGGCCCACGCGACGCTGCTGCGCAAGCTGGAGGCGGCGCGCGCCCAGCAGACGACGATCGTGCAGCGGACCACGGAGGCCCTGTCGCGGGCGGTGACGGTCGACGACGTCACGGCCGCGCTGACCGGTGCGGGCGCTCTGGAGCGGCTGGGGGCCGACGGACTGGCCCTGGGCCTGGTCGAGGGCGGCACGATGAAGATCATCGCGTTGAGCGGCGAGTCGCTGGAGATCCTCAGCGAGCGCCGGTTCACCCGGATGGACGGCTCCCTGCCGCTCTCGCACGCGGTGCTGACCAAGCAGGCACGTTTCGTCACCTCGCTCAGGGACCTCGGGGAGGAGTTCCCGCTCCTCGCCGACTACCTGAACCGCATCCGGTTCGACGCCGCCGCCTACCTGCCGCTGATCGCCCAGGCCAAGGCCATCGGCGGGCTGGTCCTCTTCTACCGGCGGCGCGAGGAGTTCAGCCCGGAGGAGCGCAACCTGTGCCTGGGCCTGGCCGGCATCGTCGCGCAGTCCCTCCAGCGTGCGCTCCTGTTCGACCAGGAGCGGGAGTTCGCGACGGGCCTCCAGGCGGCCATGCTGCCGCGCCGGATCCCGGAGATCTCCGGCGGCGAGATCGCCGTCCGCTACCACGCCGCGTGGAGCGGGCGGGAGGTCGGCGGGGACTGGTACGACGTGATCGCGCTGCCCCGCAACCGCGTCGGCATCGTCGTGGGCGACGTCCAGGGCCACGACACGCACGCGGCGGCCATCATGGGCCAGCTGCGCATCGCGCTGCGGGCGTACGCGGGAGAGGGCCATCCGCCGTCCACGGTGCTGGCACGGGCCTCCCGCTTCCTGGCCGAGCTCGACACGGAACGGTTCGCCACCTGCATGTACGCACAGGTGGACCTGGAGACGGGCGGGGTGCGCGCGGTCCGTGCGGGCCACCTCGGCCCGCTGATCCGCCACACGGACGGGCGCACGGGGTGGCCCAACGTGCGCGGCGGCCTGCCGCTGGGGCTGGCCTCCGCCTTCGGGCAGGAGGAGTTCCCCGAGACCCAGCTCGACCTGGTCCCCGGCGAGACGCTGGTGCTGTGCACCGACGGCCTCGTGGAGGAGCCCGGTACCACCATCACCGCGGGCATGGACGCCCTCGCCCACGCCGTACGCAGCGGCCCGCAGGAGGCCGGGGCGCTCGCCGACCACCTCTCGGACCGGCTGTGGGAGCGCTGGGGCTCGGGGGACGACGTGGCCCTGCTGGTGCTGCGCAGGGCCCCCGACCCCGGCACCCACCGGGCGCCGCGCATCCACCAGTACGTCCACCAGGCGGACCCGGAGGGCCTGTCGGAGGCCCGCTACGCCCTGCGCCAGGCCCTGCGCGACTGGGGCGTGCCGGAACTCGCCGACGACGTGGAAGTGGCTGCGGGGGAGCTGCTGGTCAACGCCCTGCTGCACACCGACGGCGGTGCGGTGCTGACCATGGAGGTGCTGCCGGAGCCGGTGCGGCGGATCCGGCTGTGGGTCAAGGACCGCTCCAGCGTATGGCCGCGCCGGCGCAGCCCCGGCGAGGCGGCCACCACCGGGCGCGGGCTGCTGCTGGTGGACGCCCTGGCCACGCGCTGGGGCGTGGAGTCCCGGGGCGACGGCAAGGCGGTGTGGTGCGAGTTCGACGCCGGCGGCGCCCCCGCGAGCGCCGGGTGACCGTTCGGGCACGTCGAGTTGTGGGCGGCCGCGGCCGGGGCGATGATGCCGACCATGGAACGGAACGCGCTGTGCGCAGGCTGAGCAGGGGTGCCGCAACCGGCATCCTGGCCGTGCTCCTGCTGGCTGCAGGGGTGCCGACGGTCCTGGAACGGGCTGCGGGGCGGCCGCACGCTGACCCCGGCTGCCAGGCGGTGGCCTTCATGTCGATGACGGGCGTCGCGCCCGAGTGCCGGTCCCGGTAGCGGCGGCCACCGGGAGCCGCGGCGGCGCACGGGGTTTCAGTGCCGGCGGATCTCGACGTCCTGCCGGTCCTGGGCGACCGTGGTGACCGACTTCGGCATCAGGCCGGAGAAGCGGATCTCCTGGAGTTCGGCGGTGACCACCGCGCGGCCCGGCCGCACGTCCACCCAGCGGCCCGGGGCCGTGGCCACCCAGCGGCGCTCCGTCCCGTCGCACACGGGCTGCTCCGCGCCGATGCTCAGCCGGCCGCCCTCCTGCTCGACCGTCGCCCTGATCTGCATCGCCCCCGCGGGTGACGCCTGCTCGCAGTGATAGGTACCGGAAAGGGTGACGGTGCCGTCCCCGGCGACGTGGGCGTCGTGGTGCACGGAAACAGCCTGCTGGAAAACGGTGGCCGCGGCCGTGGTGCCGGACAACGTGATGGCGGCCAGTGCGGAGAGGGCCGCCAGGGCCATTCGGCGGGCGGGGACGCGCATTCTTCCTCCAATGGTGTGCGGACGGCGGGATTCCACCGGAACGCATTGTGCTGGCAGGCGGCCGTGCGCACCCGCTCCGCGCACTCGTGTCGTTGTCCGCAATTTCCTGCTCGGGCGCGTGAAACTGGCCGCAATACGCCCCGAAGGGATCCTGCATGCCCCAGCCCGCCCTCCCGGCCCGCCCCGCCCTTCCCGCCCTCGTCCTCCTCCCGCTCCTGCTGTTCGGCACCGCCGCATGCCAGAGCGTCCGCGAGGGGGTCGCGCCCGCCCCGGCCGCGGCGCCGGCCGGCCCGGTGGACGACGGGGTTCCGGGGGGCGGGCCGGCTCCCGGGCGGCCCGCTGCGCAGGACGCCCACGTGGGGGACACCCTGCGGCTGCACGGACCGCAGGTCGGGCGTCACCTGGAGGTCCTGCTCGGGGCCTATGCGGACCCGGCCATCAGCGCCGACAAGAACGTAGCCCCGCCGCCCGGCAAGCGCTGGGTGGCAGCCTCCATGTCGTTCGTCAACGTGGGCGGTGCCTCGTACGGGGCGCTCGGACGCATGTGGGCGCACGACGGCGCGGGGCAGCGCCACCCGGTGGTGCCCACCGGTGAGCTGACGACCGGCAAACCGATCGTCTTCGATTCCCTGGATGTCGGTGAGCGGGCAGAGGGCTGGGTGGTGTTCGAAATTCCGGAAAACGCGCGCATCGAGCGCCTCGCATACGAGGACGCGAACATCCGGCCGAATTCCGGAGAAGGATTCTGGGCCGTCTAGCCCGCCCGGGTGAAAGGCCGCGAAGGGCCCCGGCGCGAGACCACTAGGGTGCGGCGCATGACTTCTACTCAAGCCGAAATCGACCGGTCCCAGCTCGGCACCCTGTCGGTGCTCGCCTGGATCGGCGACCCCTCCGAGGCGCACGACATCCCGTACCTCCTGGCCTACACCCTGGGCGACGGCCCGGGTGGCCGGGAGGCCGGCGAGGCGGCTGCCCGCGGGCTGCTGGAGGAGATCGGCCTGCCCATCGGCGACGTCGTCATGGACGGCACCCGCAACCCGGCCGGCTTCCCGGTGCAGATCCTGCTGGAGGGCAACCAGATCGCGCTCACCCTGCCCGGGATGAACGCGCAGTGCACCGCCCCCGACGAGTGGGTCGCCGCGGCGGACGAGAGCGGGCAGGCGTACTTCCTCTTCGCCACGCGCGCCTGGCCCGAGGCGGTCCCGGGGCGGCCCGTCGACGCGAAGACCCTGCAGGCCTTCGCGGGCGACGAGGAGGTCCTCACGGGCAGCGCCCACTGCGTGCTCACCGTGCGGCGCCTGCAGAAGTAGCCGCACGCGCTGCGCGCCGAGCGGAACACCGGACGCGGGCCGCCGGGCCGGTGCGCCGTGGCGCGGGGGCGCCGGGCGTCCTCGCCCCACCCGCTCCGGCCGCCGGGCTCCCAGCCTGCCCGGTGGCCGGTCCCGGTCCCCGCCCCGCCGCAAACCGGTCCGTGGCGCCGTTCCCCGGGGAGGCCTCAGGGCCGCTCGAAGGCGAACCTGAGCGAGCGGACCCGGTTGTCGAAGTTGGAGCCGGCCAGGTCCGGCAGGCCCACCGCGCGCAGCCCGACCGGCCGGGTCAGCAACTCGCGGAAGAGCGCCTTCATCTCCACCCGCGCCAGGTGCGCGCCCAGGCAGAAGTGCGGGCCGCCGCCACCGAAGCCCAGGTGCGGATTGGGCGACCGGGTGATGTCGAAGGCGTCGGGGTCGGGGAAGACCGCCTCGTCGCGGTTGGCGGAGGCGTAATACAGGACCACCTTCTCGCCGGGGCGGAAGTCGCGCCCGCCCAGGGTGTGTTCGGCGACGACCGTCCGACGGAACTGGATGATCGGTGTCGAGTGCCGGACCATCTCGTCGACCGCGCCGTCCGCGTACTTCTCGTAGTCCGACAGCAGCAGGTCCCGCTGGTCCGGGTGGTCGGTCAGCAGGGTCAGGCCGTGGGTGATGGCGTTGCGGGTGGTCTCCACCCCGGCGACCATCAAGAGCGAGAAGAAGGCGCCGAGTTGGCGGGCGCCGAGGGACTGCCCGTCGACGTTCGCGCGGACCAGCGCGGAGATCAGGTCGTCGGTGGGGTGCTTGCGCCGCTCCCGGGCGATACCCGCCACCATCCGCTGCATCCGGGCGAGCGCGCGCAGTCCGCGGCCCGGCATCCGCAACCGGGAGGCCAGGCCGCGTTCCACGCCGATGTTCTCCGAGGCGTGGTCGACCCGGTCGGCGATCTCGGCGCGGTGGCGTTCGGGGATGCCCATCATGTTGCAGATGACCTCCAGCGGCAGCCGGGACGCCACCGCGGAGACGAACTCGTCCGGCCGGTCGGCCAGGACGTCGTCCACGATGCGGGCGGCGACGGCGTGGATGTCGGCCTCGGCCGCCGCCAGCAGGCGCGGGGTGAAGGCCCGCTGGACGATCCTGCGGAGCTGGGCGTGGTCCGCGCCGTCGAGGTTGACCATCGAGTCGCCGAAGAGGGCGCGGACCCAGCGGGCCGGTTCGGGGGTGGTCACGCCGGGGGCGCTGGCGAAGACCTTGGGCAGCCGGCTGGCCTCCTGCACGTGGGCGTGCCGGACGAGGGCCCAGTGCCCGGCCCCCTCGGGCACGAACACCGGGCCGTCGGCGGCGCGCAGGCGCGCGAAGGCGGCCAGCCGGTGGGCGGGCGGCTGCTGCCAGAAGCCCGGCTCGGCAAGCTCCCTGCCGGGGTCCGTGCCGTGGCGTTGCGGCGGGAGTGTCATGGCCGGGTCTCCAGTCGGTGCGGTTCGTCCTGCTCGTTCTGCGCTGGAGAACGGCGTGGGGGGCGCGGGGGTGACGGCCCGTCGCCTCCCCGGTGGGCCGCCGCCCGCTTCCCGCTGCCCGCTACCGGGCCCGCGCGGCCGGCCGCTCGGCGAGGACCACGCCGACGGTGACCGCGACGACGCCGACGAGGCCCGCGCAGAGGACGGCGTAGGCCCCCGTCCAGGTGCAGGCGAGGGTGGCCAGGGCAGCCACCGGCAGCACCAGCTGCTGGGCGGGGCCGCGCTTGAAGTGCCGTGAGTGCAACAGCCACACCATGAACAGGAAGGCCGCGGCCGGCACCGTGACGGCGGCGCTCGCCGAGACCTGCGAGATGTGCGCCTTGCCGACGGCATGCTCGACCGCGACCTCGATGCCCGCTCCGATCGCCGCGCCGGACGCGAAGATCAGCAGGTGGCCGTAGCCCCACGGGATGGCCTCCCGGTTGGAGGTCAGGTGCTCGTGCATCGGTACGGCGAAGTAGATCCACCAGGCGGCGAACACGATCAGCAGCCCGCCCCCGGCGATGGGCAGCAACAGGTCGAGGGCCTCGTGCTCGTCGAGCGCCGACTTCACGGCCACCGTGCTCGCCGCGATCGTCTCGCCCAGGACGATGATGGTGAACAGCCCGTACCGCTCGACGATGTGGTGGGCGTGCCAGGGCGTCCGGTGCCCGCGCTCGGCGATCACCGGGACCGACAGCTCGGCCGCGACCAGGACCAGGAACAGCCAGCGCTTGGCGCCGTCGGGCGCGAACAGCAGCCCCACCCAGCCGGCCTGGCAGATCACCAGCCCGGCGGCGTACTTCAGGGCGGCGCTGCGGGCGGCTCCGGTCTCCCCGGCGGCGGCCCGCAGCCACTGCGCGGTCAGCGCGACGCGCATGATGATGTAGCCGACGACGGCGACCGTCCAGTCGTTCTCGTCGAAGGCCTCGCCGACCCCGGCCGCGTAGACGAGGACGCCGGCGATCTGGACCAGGGTGGCGATCCGGTACGGCACGTCGTCGCAGTCGTAGGCGGAGGCGAACCAGGTGAAGTTCATCCACGCCCACCACACGCCGAAGAAGACGAAGAAGTAGCCGACCACGCCGGCCCCCGGATGGCCCTCCGCCAGCGCGTGCACGAGCCGGGCGCCCGCCTGGGCGATGGCGACGACGAAACACAGGTCGAAGAACAGCTCCAGCGGCGTCGAGGTGCGGTGCTCCTCTTCGCGGCTGCGGGCGGTCATGGGGGAGTAGGCCATACCGGCCAGAAGACCAGAGGACGCGGGCTCCGGCAGGTCGGGCGCGCTGTCCGGGCGGCCGCTGTGCCCCGGGCGGCGGCTGTGTTCCCCGGCACCGCTGTGCCCCCGCGACCGCTGAGCCCCAGGTGACCGCCGTTGTGGGGCAGCTCGCGCTGACCGTCACGGTCGACGCGTGGATGGCGGGCCACCCCGGGACGGCCTGGTGGGGGCCCGGCTTCCTGGTCCTGTCCTTTCTCGCCCTGCTCGCCCCGAGACCCCTCGATCCCAAGGACCGCTGAGCGCGTCCCGCCGCGAACCACAGGCGGCCTTACCCTGGAGGCATGAGCAGCACCCCCTCCTCCGACCCGCAGCCCGCGCGCCCCGCGAGCGAGGCCGGGCCGTCCCGGCCGAAGCCGCGGATCGACTTCGACGACCCGCTGGACCAGCAGTCCCGCGACGACACCGACCGCGGCTGGGGCGAGCGGCCGCCCACCGGGGGAAGCGCGGCCGACCTGGCCCGCTTCCTCGACGAGAAGCCACCGCACCACATCTGAATCCGGCCGCCCGAGGCGGCCGGCAGGGTCAGAACCCGTCGCGCGAACCGGCCTGCCCGCCGAGACCGCCGCCGCCCGTGCGCTGCGCGATCAGGGTGTCCCGGATCTCCTTGAGGACCTCCAGCTCGGTGATCTCGACGATCTCCTGCACACCCTCGCGGGCCTTGCGGCGCTCCTCCTGCCGCGCCAGGTACTTCGCCATCGGCAGCACCATGAGGAAGTACACGACCGCAGCGGTGATCACGAAGGTCAGCGTGGCGTTCAGCACCGACCCCCAGAGGATCTCGACACCGGTCGGCTGACCGTCGGGGCCTACGGCGCACGGGGCCTTCAGGCAGGACTTGTAGTTGTCCAGGCTCTTGGTGCCCACCGCCCCGACGACCGGGCTGATGATGCCCTTGACCACCGAGTTCACGATGTTCGTGAACGCGGCGCCGATGACCACGGCCACCGCCAGGTCGACCACGTTGCCGCGCATCAGGAAGGCCTTGAAGCCCGCCAGCACGCTTTCCTTCTTCTCGCTCATCGCTGAGCCCTTCTACACAGGAGCCGAACACGGAGTCAACGGTTCCGAAAGTTACGGCAGTACGGGCGCGGTCTGTCCAATCGGCCTTCACTCCGAGGTGAACCGGCTGATCAAGCGTGCGGATCAGCACAACGTCACCGCCAGCCGCGTCAACGCGCCTGCCCCCACCAGCTCTTGCGCCGTCTCCCGTGGCACCGACAGGACGACCAGCGCCCCGCCGTCCCCGACACCCTGCTCCGGAGCGGGGACTTCGGCGACCCTGGCCCCCGCCGCCACCACCCGGGACGGCTGCGCCCGCTCCGCCGCCACGACGTCGACCCGGTCGCCGGGCCGCAGCAGCCGCACCGTCGCCGCGTCCGCGATGCGCACGGGCGCCGAGACCATCCGCACCTGCGCCGGCGGCGGCTTCACCTCGGGCGGCGGAGCACCCCGGGAGGCCTGCGCCTCGGCTCCGCCCACGGCCAGGGCCGCGGCCACGACGGCCAGGGCGGCGGACACGGCCCGCCGGCGGCGCCGCACGGCACGGCGCAGCCGGCCCGCCCCACGCCCCACCCGCAGCGGCGGGAACGGCGGGACGGGCCGCGGCGGCGGACACGTCGGGGAGGCCGCACACGCGGAGGAGGAAGGGCGGACCGGCAGCCCCGCAGGGACCGCGGGGGCCGCTGAGCGGCATGAAGAGGGCACGGACGCACAGGACATGACGAGCACCACCAGACGAAGTGAGGTCCAGCGCCCGGACCCACCGCCCGGGCACACCCCACGATCCGGCCTCCCACCGGATCCCGCTCCCGCCTGTGGACGGTCCCCAGCCTGTGGAAAACTCCCTCACCCGCCGGAGTGACGGCCCCGTGCGCCCAGCACCTCCCGGGCGGCCCTTTGGACCTGTTCCAGTGCCGCCACCGGGTCGGCCGCCCGTGCGACCGACCGGCCCACCACCACGTGCGAGGCCCCGGCGGCAAAGGCCGCCGCGGGCGTCCCGGGCCGGGCGTGCCCCCCGGCCCCCGGCGCCCCGCCCTCCGCGGGCACCGGCGTCACGCCCGGCGTCACGATCAGCGGCTCCGGCCCCAGCAGCGCCCGCAGCGGCCCGGCCTCCTGCGGCGAGGCGACCACCCCGTCACAGCCCGCCCCCACCGCCAGCCGGGCCAGCCGCAGCGCCTGCTCCTCGGGACCCGCCCGTACGCCGATGTCGCCGAGGTCGCCCGCGGTCATGCTTGTCACCACCGTCAGCGCGAGCACCCGTAGCCGTGGGAACTCCCGGGCCGCCTCCACCGCCGCGGCCATGATCCCCGTACCTCCCATGGCGTGCACCGTGACCATCGACGCGCCCAGCGCGCCCGCGGCCCGGACGGCGCCCGCGACGGAGTTCGGGATCTCGAACAGCTTCAGGTCGAGGAAGACCTCCCGCCCCCGGGCGACGAGGTCACGGGCGAGTCCGGGGCCCGCGGCGGTCAGCAGCTCCAGGCCGATCTTGTAGGAGCCGCACGCGTCGCCGAGACGCCCCACGAGCGCCTCGGCGGACCGGAGATCGGGGAAGTCGAGGGCCACCACGACCGGGTCGTCGAAGAAGCGCGGCGAGGGGGGAGGGGAGGGGAAGCGGGAAGGGGAGTCGGTGTTCACGCCGTCATTGTCGGAGCCGGCGGGCGGCCGGCGGGCACCTGGCAGGACTCGGAGAAGCCCTGACTGGTCAGTCCGAAGGCGCTGTTGACGCGCGAACGCCAGTTCTCCAGCGCGACCACCGCCGTCAGCTCGACGAACGCCGCCTCCCCGAGCCGCGCGATCAGCGCCCCGGCGAGCTCGTCCGTGACCGCCGGCTCGGTCTCGGTCATGGCCTCGGCGTACTCCATGACCAGCTGTTCCAGCTCGCTGTACACCCCGCGGGCCTCCCGCCACTGCGGCACCTGCTCGATCTTCTCCGCCGGCATGCCCTGCTCACGGCCCTCCCAGTAGCCGAAGTCCATGCACCACGAGCAGTTGATGCGGGCCGCCGCCGCCATCACGGCGAGGTGCTTCAGGCCGGGGTCCAGGGCGTTCCACCGAGCCGCCCGCTGTTCGAGGCGCACGTACGAGAACAGCACGCGTGCGTTGTGCCCGTAGGCCTGTCCGGGGTCGAGGACCTTGCCGTAGGTGCGGCGCGAGTACCAGGCGCCGATGCGCATCAGCAGGGTACGGGGCGGGGTGAGCGAGATACGAGCCATGACTGTCATCTCCCGGAGCGGTCTGTCCCGACTGGGCCTTCACAGAGAAGGACAGGACAGCCGCCCCGGATGTGACACCGGCGACCGGCCGGAGCACACGACCGGGGAACCGGCCGACCGGCCGGAGCGGTCTACGGAAGCTCGATGCCGAGGTCCCAGCCGTCCAGGGCGTGCGTGCACAGGCAGTCACGGGTCGCGGTGGGCGGCAGCGCCGCCACCGCGTCGAAGAGGACCTCGCGCAGGCGCCCGACGTTCTCGCCGAACACCCGCAGCACCTCCGTGTGGGAGACGCCCTCGCCGGTCTCGGCGCCCGCGTCCAGGTCCGTGACCAGCGCCATCGAGGTGTAGCAGAGTCCGAGTTCACGGGCGAGGACCGCCTCCGGGTGGCCGGTCATGCCGATCACCGACCAGCCCGCCGAGGCGTACCAGCGGGACTCCGCGCGCGTCGAGAAGCGCGGCCCCTCGACGACGACCATGGTCCCGCCGTCGACCGGCTCCCAGTCGCGCCCGCGGGCCGCGGCCACCGCCACCGACCGTCCCACCGGGCAGTACGGGTCGGCGAAGGTGGGGTGGACGACGTTGGGCACGGAGCCGTCCGGGAGCGGCACCCCGTCGAAGTAGGTCTGCACGCGGCTCTGCGTACGGTCGACCAGCTGGTCGGGAACGAGCAGCGTGCCCGGCCCGTACTCGGCGCGCAGCCCGCCGACGGCACACGGCCCGAGCACCTGGCGGACCCCGACGGAGCGCAGGGCCCAGAGGTTGGCGCGGTAGTTGATCCTGTGCGGCGGGACCGTGTGGCTGCGACCGTGCCGGGGCAGGAACGCCACCGAGCGGCCCGCCAGCTCGCCCACGTACAGGGAGTCGCTGGGAGGCCCGTACGGGGTCTCCACCTGGACTTCGGAGACGTCCTCCAGGAAGGAGTAGAAGCCCGAGCCGCCGATGACACCGATCTCTGCGTTCACCATGCCGCTCACCCTAGGGGGTGGTGCGAAAGTCCCGCACGGCGCCCACGACGCCCGGCACGCACTCTCGCCGCACCGGCCGAAGCCCCGAGTACGCCCGGTACGAGGGCCTTCGCCCGGCACGCCGAGAGCACGCACCGGACACCGCGGGCACCGCACAGGACCTTCGCAACACCCCCTGCCCGGGCATGCCGGAGGCCCCGCTGCCCGGTCGGGCGGGGCGGGGCCTCGGCAGGGAGCGTCAGGCGGCCGACGTGGAGCTGCTGCTCGTGCTGGACGACGTCGAGGACGACGAAGCGGCGGGAGCGGCGGCGGTCGACGTCGAGGACGACGAAGCGGCGGCGGGCTTCGAGGCAGGGGTGCTGCTCGACGAGGCGCCGCGGCTGTCGTTCCGGTAGAAGCCGGAGCCCTTGAAGACGATGCCGACCGCGGAGAACACCTTCTTCAGGCGTCCGTCGCAGTTCGGGCACACGGTCAGTGCGTCATCCGTGAACTTCTGCACGGCCTCGAGGCCCTCACCGCACTCGGTGCACTGGTACTGGTAGGTCGGCACGAATTTCCTCCTGGCACTCTCACTCAATGAGTGCTAACGACGCTCCATGGTGACGTATTCCGGCGGATCAGTCCACCGTCACCGGCACGCGGTGACCGATCCCACGCTCGTTCACCCGGTTACGGGCGGCCGGCGAGGGGGTGGCGGCGGGCCCGGCCCCGGCGGCCGGGGCGGTGCCCGACGCCGTGCCTGCACCCGTGCCGGTGGCCTCGGCCGGCGCCTGCGCGCCCGGCGCGGAGGAGTTCACGATCCGGCTCGGGGCCGTCGGAGCCAGCTTCGCGCGCAGGGTCAGCAGCGCGGCGAGCGCCAGCGCGGTGGCGGCCATCGGCACCATGAAGCCGTACGAGGAGCCGTGCGCGTCGGTCAGGCGGCCGGCGAGGATGACCGCGAGGGCCTGCCCGAAGGCGATCGATCCGGTCAGCCAGGTGAAGGCCTCGGTCCGGGCGTGCGCGGGGATCAGCTGCTCGACCATCGTGTAGCCGGTGATCAGGGCCGGGGCGATGAACAGGCCGACGACCAGGCCGAGCGCGCCCAGCAGGACCACGGAGTCCACGGCCCACAGCAGGGACGCGGCGGCGGTGAGTCCGAGGTAGCCCAGGACCAGCCGGCGGCGCGGGCCGATCTTCCACGCGACGGCGCCCATGGCGATGCCGGCGATCATGTTGCCCGCGGCGAAGACGCCGTAGAGCAGGCCGTTGGCGCCGGGGTTGCCGATCTCGTTGGAGAAGGCGGCGAGCGAGACCTGCATACCGCCGAAGACGGCGCCGATCCCGAGGAAGGCGAAGACCAGGACACGCAGGCCCGGGTAGGACAGCGCGAAGGTCCGCTTCCCGCCGGTGGTCGACGGGGCGTGCGTCGCGGGCTGGGAGGCCCGGCGGGCGGCGAAGAGCAGGCCGCCCAGCAGCGTCAGCGTGGCCTCGGTGACCAGGCCGGCCGCCGGGTGGACGCCGGTGCACAGCGCGGTCGCGAGGACGGGGCCGACGACGAAGGTGAACTCGTCCGTGACGGATTCGAAGGCGGCGGCCGTCGGCAGCAGCGGAGAGCCCTCGAGGCGGGCGGCCCAGCGCGCCCGGACCATGGGGCCGACCTGCGGCACGGAGGCACCGGCCGGGACGGCGGCCAGCGCCAGGATCCAGACGTCGGCGTCGGCCAGCGCGAGGGCGGCGAGGCCGCTGACGGCGGCGGCGTGCGCGAGGACCACGGGCACCAGCACGGCGCTCTGGCCGAACCGGTCCGTGAACATGCCCATCAGGGGAGCGGACAGGGCCATCGAGATGCCGGTGACGGCGGCGACGATGCCGGCGCTGCCGTAGGAGCCGGTGGTGTGCTGGACCAGCAGCAGGATGCTGATGGTCAGCATGCCGAAGGGGAGTCGCGCTGCGAAGCCGGGGAGTACGAAGCCGAGGGCGCCGGGTGTGCGCAGGAGCTGCCCGTAGCCGGGGCGGGCGGACGTGTCGGTCGTGACCGCGGATGTCACGGCCTTGCCTTTCCGCTGCCTGGTAGAGCGTCCCCCGTCTGCGGACGGTGCCAGTGCTTTGTGAGCGGTCGCACCCGTACGTATGGGGAGCCCCGAGAGCTGTCCTCTTGCGCAGAACCGAGTGATACCTGGGCGCCCACTGCGGGAGGGTGCCACGGCCGCTTTGCGGTCGCGCCAGCTCTGCGTCAGGCAGAGTTGGTTCGATCTGTTGTGCCTTCATCGTACAGGGAGACCCGTTATCACGCCCTGTGATTGTGCCGACAAGCCCTGTCTTCACCTGCGATCAACCAAAGCTTTGCCGGTGACAGCACGTCTGTATCCGGACAGGGCCGGCCAGATCTCGCCGAATGGGGCGGTATGACGACGCCGCTCCCTTGGCGCCCACCCGTCGGTCTCCCGCCGGCCCCCTGCCGCTCTAGTGTCGCGAGGGCCCGTCGTCCGTGCCCAGCCAGCCCGCCAGCTTGCCGCCCCGGGCCACGGCCCGCAGCCGGGCCTCCGCCGCGTCCCGGACCGGGTCCGTGGCCACGACCAGCAGCTCGTCCCCGCGCCGCAGGACCGTCGACGGCGCCGGCACGAAGCTCTTCCCGTCCCGCACGACCAGCGTCACGGACGCCCCGGACGGCAGTCGCAGCTCGCTCACCTCGACGCCGTGCATCCGCGAGGCGGGCGGCACGGCGAAGGACAGCAGGTGCCCGCGCAGCTTCTCCAGCGGCGCCGACTCGATGCCGAGGTCGGACGCGGTCTCCATGCCCCGCCCCAGGTCCAGCGTGCGCGCCAGCCAGGGCAGGGTCGGTCCCTGCACCAGGGTGTAGACGACGACCAGGACGAAGACGATGTTGAAGACGCGGTCGCTGCCCTCGATCCCCGAGACCATCGGGATGGTCGCCAGGATGATGGGCACCGCGCCGCGCAGGCCGGCCCACGACATCAGGACCTGCTCCTGCCACGGGATCCGGAAGGGCAGCAGGCTGACGAAGACCTCCAGCGGCCGCGCCACCATCGTCAGCACCAGGCCGATGACGACGGCCGGCCAGAAGTCGCGGACCAGCTCGTGCGGGGTGACCAGCAGGCCCAGCAGCACGAACATGCCGATCTGGGCGATCCAGCCGAGCCCGTCGGCGAAGCCGCGCGTGGCCGGCCAGTGCGGCAGCCTGGCGTTGCCCAGGATCATCGCCGCCAGGTACACCGCGAGGAAGCCGGAGCCGTGGGCCATCGCCCCGGCCGCGTACGCCACGATCGCGATGGCCATGACGGCGATGGGGTAGAGGCCGGAGGCGGGCAGCGCGACGTGCCGCAGGCCGTAGGCGCCGACGAAGCCCACCGCCAGACCGATCGCGGCGCCGATCGCGAGCTCCAGGGCGATCTTGCCGAGCAGGACGTACCAGTCGTCGACGGGGCCGACCGTGGAGAAGGCCACCACCAGGATGACGACGGGTGCGTCGTTGAAACCGGACTCCGCCTCCAGGACGCCCGTGATCCGGGAGGGCAGCGGGACCTTGCGCAGCACCGAGAAGACGGCCGCGGCGTCGGTCGAGGAGACGACCGCGCCGATCAGCAGCGCCTGGCGCCATTCCAGCCCGACGAGGTAGTGCGCTCCCGCCGCCGTCACGCCCACGCTGATCGCGACGCCCACCAGTGACAGCATGATCGCCGCCGGCAGCGCCGGCCTGATCTCTTTCCACTTGGTGCCCAGACCACCTTCGGCGAGGATCACGACGAGGGCGGCGTAGCCGATGACCTGGGTCAGCTCGGCGTTGTCGAAGACGACGTTCCCGATGCCGTCCTGGCCGATGGCGACGCCTATGCCGAGGTAGATGAGCAGACTGGGCAGGCCGCTGCGCGACGAGACCCGTACCGCGGCCACGGCGACCAGCAGGACGAGCGAGCAGACCAGCAGCAGCTCGTTGAGCGTGTGGACAGTCAGCGGGCGGCCCTCCTCAATGCGCCCGGCGGATCGATCCTCCCGGCGGCAAGTTCGGCAAGTAGTTCGTTACCTTACCTAATCTTTGACGCGCCCTTTACGCGATAACCACATTGTGAAACGGCTGTTCCCCCCTGTCCTCGGGACCGGCGAGGTCGCCGGCCGGTCGATGTCCGGCCGCCTCCCGCACGGGCTCGGGATACGGGCCCTCCACACGGCCTCCACCCCTGGCGGATCAACGGAGTCGGTCCTGCGCCTATGGTTGCTCCCAGCACTCCCAGGACCACCCTGCCCCTCGAAGGACAGCGATGCCCGCCAACGAAACCGCTCCTCCCGTCAAGAAGAAGGGACGACGCGCCCGTCTGATCGTGCTCGTACTGGTCCTGGGGCTCGTCGCGGGCCTCGGCTACGGGGCGTACTGGAGCGTGGACGGTGTGCGCGCCTCCTTCCCCCAGACGACCGGCTCCCTCGACGTGCCCGGCCTGAAGGGCGCGGTCGAGGTCAAGCGCGATGCCCACGGCATTCCCCAGCTCTACGCGGACAGCGACGACGACCTCTTCCGCGCTCAGGGCTTCGTCCACGCGCAGGACCGCTTCTGGGAGATGGACGTACGCCGCCACATGACCGCGGGGCGGCTGTCGGAGATGTTCGGTGCCGGCCAGGTCGAGACCGACGCCTTCCTGCGCACGCTGGGCTGGCACCAGGTCGCGCAGGAGGAGTTCGACAAGAAGCTCTCGCCCGAGACGAAGAAGAACCTGCAGAGCTACGCCGACGGGGTCAACGCATACCTGAACGGGAAGTCCGGCAAGGACCTCTCCGTCGAGCACGCCGCCCTCAAGCTCAGCGACGGCTACGCCCCCGAGAAGTGGTCGCCCGTCGACTCGGTGGCCTGGCTCAAGGCGATGGCCTGGGACCTGCGCGGCAACATGCAGGACGAGATCGACCGCGCGCTGATGACGGGCAAGCTCTCGCAGGCGCAGATCGCCGAGCTGTACCCGCCGTACCCCTTCGACCGGAACAAGCCGGTCGTCGAGGGCGGCAAGGTCGACGGTGGCAAGTACACCCCCCAGGGCCAGACCGGAAACGCAGGAAGCGGCTCCGCCGGCGGTTCGGCCGGCGGCTCGGGCGGCTCAGCCGCCCCCCAGGCCTCCGCCGCCCAGGGCGCGGGCGACCCGACCGGCCTCGCCGGCAACGCCACCGCCCAGGGGGCGACCGTCGGCCTGCGCACCCAGCTGAGCGCGCTCGCCGACACCCTGGAGAAGGTCCCCGCGATCCTCGGCCCCAATGGCAGCGGCATCGGTTCGAACTCCTGGGTCATCTCGGGCAAGTACACGACGACCGGCAAGCCGCTGCTCGCCAACGACCCGCACCTGTCGCCGCAACTGCCCTCGGTCTGGTACCAGATGGGCCTGCACTGCCGCACCACCTCGGCGCAGTGCAAGTACGACGTCGCCGGCTACACCTTCTCCGGCATGCCCGGTGTGATCATCGGCCACAACGCGGACATCGCCTGGGGCATGACCAACCTCGGCGCCGACGTCACCGACCTCTACCTGGAGCAGATCAAGCCCGAGGGCTACGTCTACGACAACCGGGTGCTGCCCTTCAACCTGCGTGAAGAGGTCATCAAGGTCGCGGGCGGCGCGAGCAAGAAGATCACGGTCCGCACCACCAACAACGGTCCGCTCGTCTCCGACCGCAGCGAGGAGCTCGGTACCGTCGGCACCCGCGCCCCCGTGGACGTCTCGGCCCCCGACCGCGGGGACGGCTACGCCATCGCCCTGCGCTGGACCGCGCTGGACCCGGGCCGGACCATGGACGCGGTCTTCAAGCTCAACCAGGCCAAGACCTTCGACGACTTCCGCAAGGCGGCCGCCGACTTCGACGTGCCCTCCCAGAATCTGATCTACGCCGACAACAAGAGCCCGAACGGCAACATCGGCTACCAGGCCCCCGGCCGCATCCCGCTCCGCGGCCAGGGCGACGGCCGGATGCCCGCCCCCGGCTGGGACTCCAAGTACGCCTGGAAGGGCACCCGCGACGGCAACGCCGGCTACGTCCCGCAGAACGAGCTGCCCTGGGACCAGAACCCTGCGCGCGGCTACATCGTCACCGCCAACCAGGCCGTCGCCGAGGGCGGGACCGGCGCCGGCAAGTACCCGCACCTGCTGACCACCGACTGGGGCTACGGCGCCCGCAGCCAGCGGATCAACGACCTCATCGAGGCGAAGATCAAGGACGGCGGCAAGATCTCGACCGACGACATGCGCACCATGCAGATGGACAACAGCAGCGAGATCGCCGCGCTGCTGACCCCGATGCTGTCGAAGATCCAGATCTCGGACCCCGGCGTGCGCGCCGCGCAGAAGCTGCTGGACGGCTGGAACTACACGCAGGAGTCCGACTCCGCGGCCGCGGCCTACTTCAACGCGGTCTGGCGCAACATCCTCAAGCTG
This sequence comes from Streptomyces sp. NRRL F-2664, assembly GCF_000719345.1. Classification (GTDB taxonomy): domain Bacteria; phylum Actinomycetota; class Actinomycetes; order Streptomycetales; family Streptomycetaceae; genus Streptomyces. The sequence continues at coordinate 8,566 of NZ_JOFX01000014.1, read as the reverse complement.
TCCTTCGGCGACAAGATGCCCAAGGAGCTGCGGATCGAGGGCAGCTGCACGAACGTCCTCGGCAACGGCACCGGCCCGGCCGACGACCTGTCCAAGACGGTCCGCGAGTGCGGCACCCGAGACGCGGACTCGGCGCAGCCCGACGGCGGCGACCGCTGGTTCGAGGTGGTCCGGCGCCTGGTCAAGGACGAGAAGTCGCCGTGGTGGAGCGCCCCCGCCAAGGGCCTGAACAAGCCCGCCACCACCACCCGCGACGAACTGTTCGCGCGGGCCATGGCGGATGCCCGCTGGGAGCTGACGGCCAAGCTCGGCAAGGACCAGTCCACCTGGAGCTGGGGCCGGCTGCACCAGCTGAACCTGAAGAACCAGACGATCGGCACCGAGGGCCCCGGCTTCATGCAGTGGCTGCTCAACCGCGGCCCCTGGAACGTGGGCGGCGGCGAGGCCACCGTCAACGCCACCGGCTGGAACGCCTCCAGCGGCTACGGGGTCACCTGGGTGCCGTCCATGCGGATGGTGGTCAACCTCAACGACCTCGACAAGTCCCGCTGGATCAACCTCACCGGCGCCTCGGGCCACGCGTACAACTCGCACTACACGGACCAGACGCAGATGTGGGCCAAGGGCGAGCTGCTGGAGTGGCCCTTCGGCAAGGAAGCGGTCGAGAAGGCCACGGTCGACACCCTGACCCTCAAGCCCGCCGGGTCGTGAGCCGGGTCATGCGCTGAAGCGGCGCACCCCCGACGGGGTGGCGACCGCCTGGACGGGGTGGTCGTGCGGTTCCTCCGGGACCCGCGCGACCACCTCGTCGTCGTAGAGGAGGACGACGAGCGCCGGATGCGCCCCGGCCCGCTCCAGCCGCTCCAGCACCCGGTCGTACGAGCCGCCGCCGCGGCCGAGCCGCATGCCGCGCCCGTCCACCGCGAGCCCGGGCAGCAGGACGGCGTCGGCCCGCGCGACGGCGTCCGGCCCGAGCGGCGGACCCGACGGCTCCCACAGCCGCATTTTCCCCGGGTGGGCGACCTCGACGAGGCTGTCGGGGCCCTCGTACGCCGCCCAGTCGAGGTCGTTGTCGGGCAGCAGCAGGGGGAGCAGCACCTGCTTGCCGGCCGCACGCAGGGCGTCGACGAGATCGCGCGTGCCGGGCTCGCCGCCGACCGAGACGTACGCCGCCACCGTGTCCGCACCGGCCAGTTCGGGCAGTCCGAGGGCGGCCACGGCGAGCGCCGCGGCGGCCTCCCGGCGGGCCTTGGGGGACCGGGCGCGGCGGGCCGCGAGGAGGGCGCGGCGCAACTCGGACTTGGCGGACCCGGTCGGCGGTTTCTCTGCCACGAGAATCAATTTTCCTTCGAATCAGGGCATATGTGGACCTACCAACTACGATCTCGTCGGCTGATCGGCAGGACCCACTATCGTGCTGGCCATGACTATGTTGCACCCCGTGATCAAGAAGGCCGTCATTCCGGCCGCTGGCCTCGGTACCCGCTTCCTTCCGGCGACCAAGGCGACCCCGAAGGAAATGCTCCCGGTTGTGGACAAGCCGGCCATCCAGTACGTGGTCGAGGAGGCCGTCGCGGCCGGACTCGACGACGTCCTCATGATCACTGGGCGTAACAAGCGTGCCCTGGAAGACCACTTCGACCGCAACTACGAGCTGGAGTCGGCCCTCATCGCCAAGGGCGACGACGACCGGTTGAAGAAGGTCCAGGAGTCCAGCGACCTCGCGACCATGCACTACGTGCGCCAGGGCGACCCGCGCGGCCTGGGCCACGCGGTGCTGTGCGCCGAGCCGCACGTGGGCCGCGAGCCCTTCGCCGTCCTCCTCGGCGACGACCTCATCGACCCGCGCGACCCGCTGCTGCGTCAGATGGCCGATATCCACGCCCGTACCGGCGGTACCGTCATCGCCCTCATGGAGGTCGACCCGGCCAGCGTCCACCTCTACGGCTGCGCCGCCGTCGAGGCCACCGACGAGCAGGACGTGGTCCGCATCACCGGCCTCGTCGAGAAGCCGGAACCCCAGGACGCCCCCAGCAACTACGCGGTCATCGGACGCTACGTCCTCAACCCCGCGATCTTCGACATACTGCGGGAGACCGAGCCGGGCCGCGGTGGGGAGATCCAGCTCACCGACGCCCTGCAGAAGCTTGCCGCCGACGAGAGCGTCGGCGGTCCGGTGCACGGCGTGGTCTTCCGGGGCCGTCGCTACGACACCGGGGACCGCGGCGACTACCTGCGGGCCATCGTCCGCCTCGCGTGCGAGCGGGAGGACCTGGGCCCCGAGTTCCGCACCTGGCTTCACCGTTACGTCACGGAGGAGATGTAGCACCTTGAGCAGTTCCGCACCGCAGGACACCGGCCACCGTCTGTGGTCCGTGGACGAGCACCTCGCGGACGTCCTCGCGGCCGTCCGGCCGCTGGAGCCCATCGAGCTCCAGCTGCTGGACGCCCAGGGCTGCGTCCTGGTCGAAGACGTCACCGTGCCCGTCGCCCTCCCGCCCTTCGACAACAGCTCCATGGACGGCTACGCCGTCCGCACGGCCGACGTCCAGGGTGCGAGCGAGGAGTTCCCCGCGGTGCTGACGGTCGTCGGGGACGTCGCGGCGGGCAGCGGCGAGCTGCCCACCGTCGGCCCCGGCGAGGCCGCCCGGATCATGACCGGCGCCCCGCTGCCGCCCGGTGCGGAAGCCGTCGTACCGGTCGAGTGGACCGACGGCGGCACCGGAGGCGGCGCCGCCTCCGGGATGACCCCGGCCAGTGCCGCCCCCGAACAGGCGGGCGGCGAGGTGCGCGTGCACCGGGCGGCCGAGGCGCGGGCGCACGTCCGCGCGCGCGGCAGCGACGTCCAGGCGGGCGACCTCGCCCTGGCGGCCGGCACGGTCCTCGGCCCGCCCCAGATCGCGCTGCTCGCCGCCATCGGGCGCGGCACCGTCCGGGTGCGGCCCCGACCGCGCGTGGTGGTCCTGTCCACCGGCAGCGAGCTGGTCCAGCCCGGCGAGCCGCTCGCCGCCGGCACCATCTACGACTCCAACAGCTTCGCCCTGGCCGCTGCCGCACGGGACGCCGGAGCCATCGCCTACCGGGTGGGCGCCGTCGCCGACGACGCCGACACCCTGCGCTCCACCATCGAGGACCAGCTGATCCGGGCGGACCTGCTGGTGACCACCGGCGGAGTCAGCGTCGGCGCGTACGACGTGGTCAAGGAGGCGCTCTCCTCGGTCGCGGCGGCCCCGGCACCCGGCGGGGGCGACGACGACGTGGAGGTGGACGCCACCCGGATCGACTTCCGCAGGCTCGCCATGCAGCCCGGCAAGCCGCAGGGCTTCGGCACGGTCGGCCCCGACCACACTCCGCTGCTCGCGCTCCCCGGGAACCCGGTCTCCTCCTACGTCTCCTTCGAGCTGTTCGTGCGCCCCGCCATCCGCGCCCTCATGGGGCTGCCGGAGTCCGAGGTCCGGCGGCCCAGCGTGCGGGCCGTGCTCAAGGCCGACCAGGCACTCGGTTCCCCGGCCGGCCGCCGCCAGTTCCTGCGCGGCGCGTACGACGCCGAGAGCGGCACGGTCAGCCCGGTCGGCGGGTCCGGCTCCCACCTGATCGCCGCCCTGGCGCACGCCGACTCGCTGATGGTCGTACCGGAGGACGTCACCTCGGTCGAGCCCGGTACGGAGCTCGAAGTGGTCCCGCTCGACTGAGCCGCGCCGTCCGTCCGCGCGCGCCGGGAGCCGTTCCCCCGGCGCGCCCCTCCGGCGGCCGGTGCGGGTAGCGTGTGTCGCACCACACAGGCCCCCGGGGGCCCAGAGCGGAGCGGCGCAGCAATGAGTACCGAGAGCAGGCTCACCCACATCGACGAGGCCGGTGCGGCCCGGATGGTCGACGTCTCCGGGAAGGACGTCACCACCCGGACGGCGCGCGCCAGCGGACGCGTCCTCGTCTCGCCCCGGGTGATCGAGCTGCTGCGCGGCGAGGGAGTGCCCAAGGGCGACGCCCTGGCCACCGCGCGCATCGCCGGGATCATGGGGGCGAAGAAGACCCCCGACCTGATCCCGCTGTGCCACCCGCTGGCCGTCTCCGGCGTGAAGGTCGACCTGTCGGTCGCCGACGACGCCGTGGAGATCCTCGCCACCGTGCGGACGACCGACCGGACGGGCGTCGAGATGGAAGCGCTGACCGCCGTCGCGGTCGCCGGACTCACGGTGATCGACATGGTGAAGGCGGTCGACAAGGGCGCCGTCATCACGGACGTCCGGGTGGAGGAGAAGACCGGCGGCAAGTCCGGCGACTGGGCGCGCTCGTGAACGCCCCGCGCGGCGGGGAGGTGCACAGCCACCGCACGGCGGCGGCGCCGCAGGCCGGTGCGGTGCAGCGGGCGGGTGAGGCGCCGCAGGCCGGTGCCGGACCGGCCGCGGAGTCCCTCGGCAGGGCGCTCGTCGTCACGGCGTCCAACCGGGCCTCGCAGGGCGTGTACGCGGACAAGGGCGGCCCGCTGCTGGCCGAGGCCCTCCAGCAGCTCGGCTTCACCGTGGACGGCCCGCGGGTCGTGCCCGACGGGGACCCCGTGGAGCGGGCCCTGCGCGAGGGCGTGGCCGCCGCGTACGACGTCATCCTGACCACCGGCGGCACCGGGATCTCGCCGACCGACCGCACCCCGGACGCCACCGCCCGGGTGCTGGACTACGAGATCCCCGGGATCCCGCAGGCCATCCGGGCCGAGGGGCTGGCGAAGGTGCCGACCGCGGCCCTCTCCCGGGGCCTGGCGGGCGTCGCCGGGCGCACGCTCATCGTCAACCTGCCCGGTTCCACGGGCGGGGTCCGCGACGGCCTCGCGGTCCTGAACCGCATCCTTGCGCACGCGGTGGACCAGATCCGCGGCGGCGACCACCCCGCACCGGCGGGACCCCCCGGGAGCCCGAGCTGAACGGCCCGACCTGGCCGGTGGTCCTGACCGACGGTGATGTCACGCTCCGGCCGATACGACTGCGCGACCAGAAGGACTGGCGCGAGGTCAACCGGCGCAACCGCGACTGGCTCCGGCCGTGGGAGGCCACCATCCCGCCGCCCGCGCCGTGGGGGCCGGTGGTGCAGCGGCCCACGTACCGCCAGATGGTCCGTCACCTGCGGGCGGAGGCGAACGCGGGCCGGATGCTGCCCTTCGTGATCGAGTACCAGGGGCGGCTGGTGGGCCAGCTCACGGTCGCCGGCATCACCTGGGGCTCGATGTGCGCGGGACACATCGGCTACTGGGTGGACCGCGACGTGGCCGGCCGCGGTGTGATGCCGACGGCGGTCGCGATGGCCGTGGACCACTGCTTCCGGAAGGTGGGCCTGCACCGGATCGAGGTGTGCATCCGCCCCGAGAACGGGCCGAGCCGGCGCGTCGTGGAGAAGCTGGGGCTGCGGGAGGAGGGGCTGCGTCCGCGCTACCTCCACATCGACGGCGCCTGGCGCGACCACCTCGTCTACGCGATCACCGCGGAGGAGGTGCCGGAGGGACTGCTGCCCCGCTGGCACCGTTCGCGCCACTCGTCGTCCCCGCCGAAATGAAGATGCCGGGGCCGCCGGGTTCCTTCAGCAATAAGCGAATATCTGTTCGAATTAGGGGCCCGAGGTAACCGATTCGCCCATAACCTGATCCGAAGAATCACAAAAAAAGTCCGTGATATCAGCGAGATCGCGCGACACACCGGCCCAATTGGCCGATCCCCCCGCCCGCGCCCCTCTACGGTGTGGGGTGTGAGCAGCAGCGGCCTCATCTACGCAGTCATTGTCGGGGCCTGGGCCGCCTACTTGGTGCCCATGTGGCTCCGGAGGCAGGACGAGCTGAACGAAGCCCGTCCGACGGAACGCTTCTCCACTGCCATTCGGCTGCTTTCCGGCCGGGCGGGAATGGAGCGCCGTTACGCCAAGGGGCTGCGTGAGCGCGGCGACGAGGAGGCGGATCCCCAGCCCCACGCGGACCCGGACGTCGCGACGGAGACGGTGCATTCCGTCGACGCCGACGCCCGGGCCCTCGGCGTGCCCCCGACCAGGGCCGAGCCGCGAGCGGCCGCCGCCGAGCGGGAGCAGCGGGCGGAGCGGGCCCGGCGGGAGAAGCGCCTGCGGGTCCTCGCGCGACGGCGGCGCACCACCGCACTCCTTTTCCTGGTCTTCACCGCGGGCGCCGTCGTCGCCGCGGTGGGCGGCCTGCGCTTCCTGTGGGCGCCCGCCGTGCCCGCGCTCCTGCTCAGCGCGTACATCGCCCACCTGCGGGTCCAGGAGCGGCGGCGCTACGAGTTCACCATGGACCGGCGGCGCGCCGAGGCGGCCGCGCGGCAGCTGCGGGAGGACCGCCCGCGCCGCCGCCACCCCGAGGAGGGTGCGGAGGCCGGCACCGAGCCGGACCCTGCACCACCGGTCTCCCCTCAGGAGGCCGGGCGGCGCGCGTTGGTCGAACAGACCGACCACGCCGAGTGGGTGGACCAGCAGCGCGAGCGCGAACGCGGCCCCGCCCGCGGTGACAGCTGGGAGCCCGTCCCGGTCCCGCTGCCGACGTACGTGACGGCCCCTGTCGCCCCCCGCGCCACCGGCCCCGTGGCCCCGGACGCCTGGAGCGCGACCCGCTCCAGCACGGCCGAGCCGACGGAGCCCCGCCTGCGCGCGCAGCCCGCCGTCCCCGCCCCGGCCGCTCCCGAGGACGACCCGCAGGACCGCACCGCCCCGCGCACCCGCGGCCAGGGCCGCGGCCGCACCCCGCTGTTCGACCAGTACGAGAGCGACGACCGCCCGCGCGCCGCGAACGAGTGAGCGGTGACCTGCGCGGACCCTGGCGGATATGCGTTTTGGAGCACCGGCGCAGGGGTGCTAATGTTTCACACGTCGCAAGGGCCTGTGGCGCAGTCTGGTAGCGCACCTCGTTCGCATCGAGGGGGTCTGGGGTTCAAATCCCCACAGGTCCACAGACGACAGTTCGCGAGTAGCTCTCGTGGACGTCACGAGATCCCGTTCCGCCGAAAGGCGGGGCGGGATCTCGGCGTTTCCGGGGGGTCGTTGGGCGAAGATGCCGTCATGGCGATCGGTGGTGAACGGGACGTTGCGACGGCGCAGGCCTGGGAGGCGCTCGGTGGGGCGCCCGGGCTCGTCGAACGGGTCCGGTACGTCGGCAGCGGGAACCTCGGTGAAGGACCGCTCGCCGTGCGGGAGTTGGCGCGCGCCACCGTCGCGGTCTGCGGGCTGGCGGCGGGGGAGCTCGGTTCGGTGCGGGCCGGGAGCCCGCCGTCGGACGCACCGCCCCTCGTGGTCGACGAGGGCGCGGTGGCCACGGCCTTCGTCAGCGAACGCCATCTGCGGGTCGGCGGCCGGCCCACGGTGTCCTTCGCCCCGCTGTCCGGCTTCTGGCGCGCCGACGACGGCTGGGTCCGTACGCACGCCAACTATCCGCACCACCGGGCCGCGCTCGTACGGGCGCTGGGGCTGCCGTCCACGACACCGGAGGCGCTGAGCGCGGCGGTCGGCGGGCGGACGGCCGTGGAGGTGCAGGAACGCGTGTACGGGGCGGGCGGCCTCGCCGTCGCCGTGGCGGGGCGGTACGGGGATCCGCAGCCGCTCGTGGAGACCGCGGCCGTGACGGGGGAGCGGGGCCGGGCGCTGGGGGGAGCGCCGCCGGGGCGGCCGGCCGAGGGGGTGCGGGTGCTGGACCTCACCCGGGTCATCGCCGGGCCCGTCGCCACGCGCACGCTCGGGCTGTTCGGCGCGGACGTGCTGCGGATCGACCCGCCGGGGCTGCCCGAGGCCGACGACGCCCACGCGGACACCGGCTTCGGGAAGCGGTCGGCGCTGCTGGACCTGGAGCGGCCCGCCGACCGGGCGGCCTTCGAGGAGCTGCTCGCCGGGGCCGACGTGGTCGTCGCCGGATACCGGCCGGGCGCGCTGGAGCGCCACGGACTCGGAGCGCGGGAGCTGTTGGAGCGCCGGCCGGGGCTGGTGGTGGCCGAACTGTGCGCGTGGGGGTGGCGGGCGCCGGAGCCGTGGGCCGGTCGGCGGGGTTTCGACTCGCTGGTGCAGGCGGGCCACGGGATCGCCGCCGCGTGCGCGGGGCCCGACGGGACGCCGGGGGCGCTGCCCGCGCAGGCGCTGGACCACGGGACGGGGTACCTGGTGGCGGCCGCCGTGATGCGGGCGCTGGCCGGGGGCGGCGGGCGGGCGCTGCGGTTGTCCCTCGCCGGGACGGGGTCGTGGCTGGTGCGGGGGCTGTCGCCGACGGGTGGTTCGGAGGGTGCGCCGGAGGGTGGGGGCGGGTACGCGGTGCGGCCGTGGCTGCGGGAGAGCGGGTCGGGGTACGGGGTGCTGCGGCACGCCGCCAGTCCCTTCGGGGAGTGGGCCGCCGGTCCGTCCCGGGGGGGGGGCGGACCGGGCCGTCTGGCTCCCGCGGTAGGGCGGCCGCCGCGCCGCTGCCGGGGGCGCCGCCCCCGGGGCCCCTGCGCCTAAAGCGCGGGCGGGGCTGGGGATGGGGCGCTGCCCCCGGACCCCCGCGCCTCAAACGCCGGCGGGGCTGGGCGGGGCGTCGGCGGGGCTGGGCGGGGCTTCGGCGGGG
>NZ_JOFX01000013.1 GCF_000719345.1 Streptomyces sp. NRRL F-2664 | reverse complement strand
ATTTTTGGCACGCTGTTGAGTTCTCAAGGAACGGACGCTTCCTTCGTACTCACCCTCTCGGGCTTTCCTCCGGGCTTCGTTCTGCTGTCCTGCGTTTCCAACTCTACCAGATCATTTCCGCGCCCTGCTTCTCGAAAGTCGCAGTCGATTCGGATTTGAATTCGGTGACCGTTGGGTTTTGCCTTTCGGCTCCCACCACGTTAGCGCCTTTCCCCTGCGACTCATAATCGAGCTGCGAGCGGGAATTCGGACGCGCCGAACAGCCCCCGCCGGGGATGGGTCGTATGGAGTGGGTTGGCCACTCCGGGGGCTGCCGATGGCAGTGCCCCGTAAAAGTGGCTCGAACTACGTTAGGCGTCTCGCCGGAGTGCGTCAAGTCGAGCGGCGGCGTGGCGCGTGGGCGCGGTACGGGCTCACCGTCGGGTCGTCGGTGATCCAGAAGCGGTACGGGTGGTCCGCGCCGGCTCCGCCGACCCCCGTGCGCGGCCCGTTGCTGACCAGGTCGGCCGAGGTGGGGGTCCCCGTGAGAACGGACAGCGGGGAATCGGGGCTGCCACAGAGGTCGGTCCCGTCCAGTGAGCGGTCCACGTCCAGGGCGGTGGCCAGGCGGGCCGGCCCTTTGGCGAGTTCTCGCGGGTTTCTGGCTGTAACCCGACGTTTGGCAGCCAGGTCGGCACCCACCGTGATCTCGCCCGCGCGCACCAGGACGCCGCTCGCGTGGCCCGCCGGGCCGCACACCAGGTTGAGGCTGAACCACATGCCGTAGATGAAGTAGACGTACGCGTGCCCGGGTGGCCCGAACATCGATGCGTTCCGCGCCGTGCGCCCGCGGTAGGCGTGGGAACCCGGGTCGGCCTCCCCCTCGTACGCCTCCACCTCCGTGATGCGCAGCTCCAGGGGGCCTTCCTCCGTGCGGCGGACCAGGGTGCGGCCGAGGAGGTCCGGGGCCACGTCGAGGACCGGGCGGTCGAAGAAGGACCGGGGCAGGGGCGTACGGTCAAGTCGCGCGCTCATCCGGTCGAGCGTAGTGGAACGCGCTGCCGTGCAACCGGGGCCTATGGTTCCGCGTTGGTAAGGGGTAGTCGCGGCGTAGTCGCCAGATCGTTCAAGGGGAGTTTGAGCATGGGCTTCAAGAAGCTGTTCGCGAGCCTGGGTGCCGGTGGTGCTTCGGTGGACACGATCATCACCGAGCCGAACGTCGTGCCCGGCGGGATCGTCCAGGGCGAGGTCCGGCTCCAGGGCGGATCCGTGGAGCAGCAGATCGAGGGGCTGTCGGTCGGGCTGCAGGCGCGGGTCGAGGTGGAGGGCGGTGACCAGGAGTACAAGCAGGACGTCGTCTTCACCAAGCAGCGCCTCGGGGGTGCGTTCCAGGTGCAGGCGGGCGCGCTGCACGTGGTTCCCTTCGCCCTGGAGATCCCGTGGGAGACGCCGATCACCCACTACGCGGGGCAGCACCTGCACGGCATGAACATCGGGGTCAGCACCGAGCTGGAGATCGCTCGCGCGGTGGACGCCGGTGACCTCGACGCGATCAACGTGCACCCGGTGCCGGCGCAGCAGGCCATCCTGGACGCCTTCCGCCAGCTCGGTTTCACCTTCCGCAGCGCGGACATGGAGCGGGGCCACATCCGCGGGACGCGGCAGACGCTGCCCTTCTACCAGGAGATCGAATTCCTGCCGCCGTCGCAGTACCGGGGTCTGCACCAGGTCGAGCTGACCTTCGTCTCGGACGGCCGGGAGATGGACGTCGTTCTGGAGATGGACAAGAAGCCGGGGCTCTTCAGCGAGGGCAGCGACACCTACCGCTGCTTCCAGGTGGGTCTGCAGTCGTACCAGAGCACGGACTGGGCGGCGTACCTGAACCAGTGGATCGCCTCGGTGGGCTCGCAGCGCAACTGGTTCTGAGGCCCTTGTGAGCTGGACGGGGTGACGGCCCTGCCGTCCGTGCGGCGGGGCCCGGGGGGAGGCCTAGGCTCCGTCTCTGCAGGGTTTCCATTCCGATCAGGAGGTTTCGACGTGACCGAACGTGACAGGCCGCCGCTCCCCCACGATTTCCACCCCGAGGTGCCCGGGTTCACCGTGACGAGCGAGGACGTCTCCCACGGGGCCGACCTGCACGCGGCCCAGGTGCTCACGGGCAAGAACGTCTCGCCGCACCTTCGGTGGGAGGGGTTCCCCGAGGGGACGAAGAGCTTCGCCGTCACCTGCTTCGACCCGGACGCGCCCACGGGCAGCGGCTTCTGGCACTGGGTCCTCTTCGACCTGCCCGTCTCGGTGACGGAGCTGTCGGCCGGCGCGGGCAGCGGGGACTTCCCGGGTCTGCCGGAGGGGGCCGTGCACGCGCGGAACGACTACGGCACGCGGGACTTCGGCGGCGCGGCCCCGCCGCGCGGGGAGCGGCACCGCTACGTGTTCACCGTGTACGCGGTGGACCGCGAGCAGCTCGGTCCGGACGCGGACTCCTCGCCGGCGGTCGTCGGTTTCCACCTGCGGTTCCACGCGATCGGGCGGGCGCAGCTCGTCGCCGAGTACGAGGCGCCCGCCGCGCGCTGATCGTTCGCCCGCCGTTTGCCCGGTCCTGGTCTGAAGAAGGCCTGGACCGGGCAGTTTTATTGCGTTGTCCCGCGTGGCGCGCGCGGCCAGAGTGGTCGCGGGCCCTGCCGCCATGGTGGTCGCGGGCCTGCACACGGGAGGTGGGCGAGATGCGGGACACGCTGGTGCTGAATGCGAGCTTCGAGCCGCTGTCGACGGTGACGCTGAACCGGGCTGTGGTCCTGGTGCTGCAGGACAAGGCCGTCGTCGAACAGTCGCACCCCGATCTCCGTGTCCGCGCCGCCACCATGGAGCTTCCGATGCCTCGGGTGATCAGGCTCTGCAGGTACGTCAGGGTGCCGTTCCGAAGACATGCTCCCTGGTCACGGAGGGGGGTGCTGGTCCGGGACCAGCACCGGTGCGCGTACTGCGGCAAGCGCGCGACCACCGTCGACCACGTGCTGCCCCGGGCGCAGGGTGGTGGGGACACCTGGCTGAACACGGTGGCGTCCTGCGCCGAGGACAACCACCGCAAAGCGGCCCGGACGCCGGAGGAAGCGGGGATGCCCCTGCTCCGCAAGCCCTTCGTGCCCTCTCCGGCGGACGCCATGCTCCTCGCGCTGGGGGTGGCCGGGGAGGAGGCGCTCCCGGAGTGGCTGGGGCGTTCCGCTTGAGTTCTCTCCGCTGAGCGGCGTAGATCTTCTACGTCGCTCAGCGGGCCACCAGCTGGACGATCGCGAGGACGCCGACCGTCACGATGACTCCCCGCAGGATGTGGGGCGGGAGGCGGCGGCCGACCTTGGCTCCGATCTGGCCGCCGATCGTCGAGCCGACGGCGATGAGGAGGACGGCCGTCCAGTCGAACTCGGCGACGAAGAGGAAGAAGACGGCTGCGATGCCGTTCACGAGGGCGGCGATGACGTTCTTGACGGCGTTGATGCGTTGCAGGTCGTCGCGGAGCAGCAGGCCCATCAGGCCGAGGTAGAGCACGCCCTGGGCGGCGCCGAAGTAGCCGCCGTAGGCGCTGGAGAACAACATGCCGCCGAGCAGGGCCGGGCCGCCGTCGGGGTGGCCGGTGTCGCCGCCGGCGGCTTCCTGGCGTCGGCGCAGGGCGGCGGCGAGCCGCGGCTGGAGGACGACGAGGACGAGCGCCAGTCCGATCAGGACGGGCACGATCGTGTCGAAGGAGTCCGACGGCAGGGCGAGGAGCAGGGCCGCGCCCGCGAGTCCTCCGACGGCGGATACCGCGCCGAGGCGCAGGATGCGGGCGCGCTGCCCCCGGAGCTCCTTGCGGTAGCCGATGGCTCCGCTGAGGGAACCGGGCACGAGGCCGAGGGTGTTGGAGACGTTGGCGGTGACCGGCGGCAGGCCGGTGGCCAGCAGCACCGGGAAGGTGATCAGGGTTCCGGAGCCGACGATGGTGTTGATCGTGCCCGCGCCGATGCCGGCGGCGAACACCGCGAGTGATTCCCAGATGGACATGGACTGCGCCATCCCCTTTGCACGAGTGAGTCGCCTCCCCGCCATGAAGGTCGAGGGGCCTCACTGATCATGCATCAGGCGCGGGCTCCGTCAGTCGATGGGGGGCTGCTCGCGGCGGTCGGCGGAGTCCTTGTCCCGGGCGGCCGGGATGCTGCCGTCGCCCTTGCCGGAGTTCTGCGGGTTGAAGCCGGAACCTCCGCCGAGCGGGCCGAAGTTGCCCATGGCGCCGGAGAGGCCCTTGAGGGCGTCGCCGATCTCGCTGGGCACGATCCAGAGCTTGTTGGCGTCGCCCTCGGCGATCTTCGGGAGCATCTGGAGGTACTGGTAGGCGAGGAGCTTCTGGTCGGCGTCGCCGGCGTGGATGGACTCGAAGACCGTACGGATGGCCTGCGCCTCACCCTCGGCCTTGAGCGCGGCGGCCTTGGCCTCGCCCTCGGCGCGCAGGATGGAGGACTGCTTCTCGCCCTCGGCGCGCAGGATCTCGGACTGCCGGACGCCTTCGGCCTGGAGGATCGCGGCACGCTTGTCGCGGTCGGCGCGCATCTGCTTCTCCATCGAGTCCTGGATGGAGGTCGGCGGCTCGATGGCCTTGAGTTCGACGCGGTTGACGCGGATGCCCCACTTGCCGGTGGCCTCGTCGAGGACTCCGCGCAGGGCGGCGTTGATCTCCTCGCGGGAGGTGAGGGTCCGCTCCAGGTCCATGCCGCCGATGATGTTGCGCAGGGTGGTGACGGTGAGCTGCTCGATCGCCTGGATGTAGCTGGCCACTTCGTAGGTGGCGGCCCGGGCGTCGGTCACCTGGTAGTAGATGACGGTGTCGATGTTGACGACCAGGTTGTCCTGGGTGATGACGGGCTGCGGCGGGAAGGGGACGACCTGTTCACGCAGGTCGATCCGGTTGCGGATCGAGTCGATGAACGGGACGACGATGTTGAGGCCCGCGTTGAGGGTGCGGGTGTAGCGGCCGAACCGCTCGACGATGGCGGCGCTGGCCTGCGGGATCACCTGGATCGTCTTGACCAGTGCGATGAAGACCAGAACCACCAGAATGATCAGGACGATGATGATCGGTTGCATGCGGTTCCCCGTGCCCTTCCGGCTGTCTGTGCTGCCCCGTTGATCGGAGTCTCGCAGACCTGTGGGCCGCGAGCAGGCTGCTTCTCACATCACGACGGCCGTGGCTCCGTCGATCTCCACCACGTCGACGGACTGGCCGGGTTCGAAGCTGGTGTCCGCGTCGAGGCTGCGGGCGGACCAGACCTCTCCGGCGAGCTTGATGCGGCCGCCGGCGCCGTCGACGCGTTCGAGGACGACGGCGGTCCTGCCCCGCAACGCGTCGACTCCGCTGCGGTGTTGGGGCCGCTGGTCGCGGTGGCGGTTGGCGATGGGCCGGACGACGGCGATCAGCGCCACCGACACCACCACGAACACAAGGACTTGGGCCACCACTCCCCCGCCGAGGGCCGCCGTGGCGGCTGCCGCCACCGCCCCGACGGCGAACATGCCGAACTCCGGCATGGCGGTCAGGACCAGGGGGATGCCCAGTCCGACCGCGCCGATGAGCCACCACACCCACGCGTCGATGTCCACGGGGGTCATGGTAGGTCGGTCGGGCACGGTCGGGACAGGGTGCGGGGAACCGTACCCGGAGCGTGACCGGTGCGGTCGCCCGGCGGGGCCCGACGGCTCAGCCGAGGGGCAGGCCCTGCGCGGTCCAGCGGTCGGTGCCGTTGCGCTCGACGACCAGGGGGAGGCCGAAGCAGAGCGAGAGGTTGCGGGAGGTCAGTTCGAGGTCGATCGGGCCCGCGGTGACGACCTTGCCCTGACGGATCATCAGGACGTGGGTGAAGCCGGGGGCGATCTCCTCGACGTGGTGGGTGACCATGACCATGGAGGGGGCGAGCGGGTCGCGGGCGAGCCGGCCGAGGCGGCGTACGAGGTCCTCGCGGCCGCCGAGGTCGAGGCCGGCGGCGGGCTCGTCGAGCAGCAGCAGCTCGGGGTCGGTCATCAGCGCGCGGGCGATCAGCGTGCGCTTGCGCTCGCCCTCGGAGAGGGTGCCGAACTTCCGGTCGAGGTACTCGGTCATGCCGAGGCGGTCGAGGAAGGCGCGGGCGCGCTGCTCGTCGACGGCCTCGTACTCCTCCTGCCAGGTCGCCGTCATGCCGTAGGCGGCGGTGAGGACGGTCTGCAGGACGGTCTGCTGCTTCGGGAGCTTGTCGGCCATCGCGATGCCGGCCATGCCGATGCGGGGGCGCAGCTCGAAGACGTCGACCTTGCCGAGGGTGCTGCCGAGGATGGTGGCGGAGCCCTTGGTGGGGAAGAGGTAGCTGGAGGCGAGGTTCAGCAGTGTGGTCTTGCCGGCGCCGTTGGGGCCGAGGATCACCCAGCGCTCGCCCTCCTTCACCGACCAGGAGACCTGGTCCACCAGAGCCCGGCCCTCGCGGACCACGGATACGTCCACCAGCTCCAGAACATCGCTCATGAGCGTGTTGTCACCCCTTGCAGTCACGGTTCACTGTGCGCCGGTAGACGCAGCCCCAGGGGAAAACCTACGCCACTCGGGGAGGGGTCCGGGGCCGGGGCCCGGTGCGGGTGGCGATCCGTAAAGTGGGGGGATGCTTTTCGAACCACGTTCAGGGCGGCTGGCCGCCTGGGGGAACGCGCTGCTGGCCGGTCTGGTGTCGCCCGACGAGGCCGCGATGTCGATCGTGGGTGAGGACGCCGTGCACCGGGTGGAGGGGCTGCCGGGCGAGGCGGGTCCGGTGGGGCTGACGCTGGCGCTCGGCCGGCTGCGGGCGCTGGGGGTGACCGGCCTGCGGGTCGCGCTGCCGGCGCCGGGGCACCCGCTGGGGCTGAGCGGACCGCCGGAGTTCAACGCGCGGGCGCTGGAGGCCGAGGAGGCCGTCGTCGCGGTGGGGGCGGCGCTGGGGCTGGTGCCGGAGGTGGCGGAGGCCGGGCCGGCCGGGGACGTGCACGTGGCGGTGACCTGGCACGTGCTGCCGGTACGGGAGGCCCCGCCGGCCGACGTGCCGTCGCTCGGTGAGGCGGAGCGGGAGCTGGCGGAGGCGCTGCGGGAGGCGACCGTGGTGCTGACGCGGCTGGACGTGGCCGGCTCCGGGCCGGTGGCGGAGGCGGCGCTGTCGGCGTACCGGGCGCGGGCGGACGCGGGGCGGGAGGCGCTGGCGCCGGGGTATCCGGCGCGGGCGGTGCGGGTGCTGGCGCTGGCGCAGCGGGTGGACCTGATGGTGTCGCTGGCGTACGAAAGCGGGCACGGGGGTGCGGTGGCGGCGTCGGAGATGGCGGCGCGGGCGGAGGCGCTGCGTCCGGTGGAGCGGGTGGCGCGGCGGGCGCTGGTGGCGGCTTACAACTCGGCCGTGGAGGCGCGCGAGCGGGGGTGACGGTCCGCCGAGCGGCGGACGAGGGCCGGGCCGGGTGGGGCTCCGCCCGGCACCCCGCGCCTCGAACGCCGGCGGACCGGGTGGGCTGCGTGCGGCGCGACCGGTGAGGCTCGCGCCGGGGGCCTCGACGGGCGGATGCACCGCGGCGGCCCCGCTTCCCGGGGAGAGGGGGGAAAGCGGGGCCGCGGGTCGGGGTGGGGTCAGGCGTTGACGCCGGTGTTGCCCCAGGCGCCGTTGAGCAGGCCGATCACGCTGACCGTGTTGCCCACGGCGTTCACGGGGACCTGGACCGGCACCTGCAGCAGGTTCCCCGAGGCCACGCCGGGCGAGTTCAGGGCCTCGCCCTCCGCCGACGCACCGCCGTGCGCCGAGGAGACACCGGCGCCGGCGGCGAGGAGGCCGCCCGCGATCATGGTGACGGCTGCGGCCTTCTTGAAGTTCTTCACGTTCTCGTTCCTCCGTTGCGTCGGCCGCGACCAGCCGTCGCGGCACGCCATGGGAAACGTCCGCCCCCGCTCCGGGGTACGCCATGTGGGCTACATACACCCGACCGTATGAACCTCAGACCGGAAGGAAGCGGTCCGGTTCTGCCCCTTCACTCGGCGATTCCGTGCCTGACCGCCCACAATGCCGCCTGGGTCCGGTCGGAAAGGTCCAGCTTCATCAGGATGTTCGACACGTGGGTCTTGACCGTCTTCTCGGACAGCACCAGGGCCCGGGCGATCTCCCGGTTGGAACGGCCGTCCGCGATGAGGCCGAGGACCTCGCGCTCGCGCTCGGTCAGCGAGCCGGGCCGGCCCGCCGCGGGGCCGTGCTCCTCCTGAGCGAGCAGGGCCTGCGCCACCTCCGGCTGGAGCAGGACGTGGCCGGCGTGGACGGAGCGGATGGCTCCGGCCAGGGCGTCGGGGTCGATGTCCTTGTACACGTATCCCGCCGCGCCGGCGCGCAGGGCGGGGACCACCGTCCGCTGCTCGGTGAAGCTGGTGACGATCAGCACCCGGGCCGGGTTGGCCAGCTCGCGCAGCCGGCGCAGGGCGTCGATGCCGTCGGCGCCCGGCATCTTCACGTCCATGAGGATCACGTCGGGCCGCAGCTCCTCGGCGCGGGCGACGCCCTCCTCGCCGTCGGCGGCCTCCCCGACCACCTCGATGTCCTCCTGGACCTCCAGGAAGGTGCGCAGGCCCCGGCGGACCACCTGGTGGTCGTCCACCAGCAGGACCCTGATGCGGCTGCGGCCGGTGCTGTCAGCCACCCGGGACCTCCATCTCGATCGTGGTGCCCCGGCCGGGCTCGGAGTGCACCGCGAGCCGGCCTCCTGCACCGCTCGCGCGGTCCCGCATGGAGACCAGGCCGAGGTGGCGGCCCGCCCGGCGGACGGCCCGGGGGTCGAAGCCCTTGCCGGAGTCGGCGACCCTGAGGACGGCGCCCCCGCCGGCCGTCCGGGCCAGGGCAACCTCGACGCGGTCGCCGCCCGAGTGGCGCAGGGCGTTGTGGAGGGCCTCCTGGGCGACGCGCAGCACCGCTTCCTCCTGGGCAGCGGGCAGGGCCCGTACGCCGTCGCAGGTGAAGGTGACGTGCGCGGTGTGCGCTCGGTCGAGTACCTGGACGTGGGTGCGCAGCGTGGCCACGAGGCCGTCCTCGTCCAGGGCGGCAGGGCGCAGCTCGGTGACGGCGGCGCGCAGTTCGTCGGCGGCCTCCGCCGCGAGGGCGGCGACCTGCTGGAGCTCGCCCTTGGCCCGGGCCGGGTCGCGGTCGACGAGGGTCGCGGCGGCCTGGGCGGTCAGGCGCAGGGAGAAGAGCTTCTGGCTGACGGCGTCGTGCAGTTCGTGGGCGAGACGGGAGCGCTCCTCCGCGATGGTGAGCTCGCGGCTGCGTTCGTACAGCCGGGCGTTGGTGAGGGCGATCGCCGCGTGCTGTGCGAGGAGGGAGAGGAGTTCCTGGTCCTCGTCGGTGAAGACGCGTTCGCTGCCGTCGGGGGCGTGGCGCTTGTTGGCGAGGAAGATCGCGCCGAGGGTCTCCTCGCCGTCCCGTACGGGCATGCCGAGGAAGTCGGACATGTCCGGGTGGGCGGCGGGCCAGCCTCCGAAGCGGGGGTCCTTGCGTACGTCGGCCAGCCGCTCGGGGCCGTCTTCGTGGAGCATCGCGGCGAGGATGCCGTGCTGGCGGGGCAGCGGGCCGATCCGCCGCCACTGCTCGGCGCTGATGCCGTCGACGACGAACTGTGCGAAGCCGCCGTGGTCGTCCGGGACGCCCAGGGCCGCGTACTCGGCGTCCAGCAGCTCGCGGGCCGACACGACGATGGTGCGCAGCACGTCGCGGACCTCCAGGCGGCGGCTCATGGCGAGCAGCGCGGTGCTCACTGCGGCGAGGCCGCTGCGGGGGCCGCCCTGCAGGGGGCTTGCGGTCATGGCCTCACCGTACCGGCGGCCGCGACCTGCCGGATCGGGCGGTGGGGGGACTCGGGGCACGCCGTGCGACGTAGGTCGAAGGGACCGGTGCGGCTGGGGCCGGCGGCCGACGCGGCGGCGGCGGGCCCCTTCCTACGTTGAGGACATCTGCTGATCGAAGAGACGAAGCGAGGGTGCTGTCATGTCGGTGGCGATCGTGACGGGGGCGTCCAGGGGGCTCGGCCGGGCACTGGCCGGGGTGCTGGCGGCGCAGGGCTGGGACCTGGTGCTGAGCGCGCGGGGCGCGGCGGCGCTCGAGGAGGCGGCGGCCGGGATGGAGCGGGCCGAGGGGGCGAGGGTCGTGGCGGTGGCCGGGGACGTGGCCGAGGAGCGGCACCGGGCGGCGCTGGTGGCGGCCGCACGGGAGCTGGGCGGGCTGGACCTGCTGGTCAACAACGCGGGAGTGCTCGGGGCGGAGCCGCTGGTGCCGCTGGCGCTCCAGCCGCCGGCCGGGTTCCGGGAGGCGTTCGAGGTCAATGTGGTGGGGCCGCTGGGGCTGGTGCAGGAGGGGCTGCCGCTGCTGCGGGAGTCGCCGGCGGGGGCGGTGCTGAACATCAGCTCGGACGCCGGGGTCGTTCCGTACGCCACGTGGGGTGCGTACGGGGCGACCAAGGCGGCGGTGGACCTGATGTCGGCCGTGCTGGCGGTGGAGGAGCCGGGGCTGCGGGTGTGGTGGGCGGACCCGGGGTCGATGCGGACACGGATGATGGCGGCGGCCGAGCCGGGTGAGGACCTGTCCGGGCTGCCGTCCCCGGAGCAGGTGGCGCCCGTGCTGCTGCGCCTGGCGGCGCGGAACCTGCCGAGCGGGCGGTACACGATGGAGGCGCTCGCCGCCGGCACGGGTCCCGAGGCCGGCGTCGGAGCCGGCCGATGACCGGCGGCCGGGCCCTGCGGGAGGGCGGCGCGCGGGACGACGCAGCCCGGCGGGAGCACGGACGGCGGCGCGGGCGCGAGGACGCGCTGCCGCCGGGGCCGCAGCACGCGTTCCTGCCGGGGCGCGAGGACGGGCCCCTGCGGGAGGGGTGGCGCGGGATGGGGGCGCCGGGGGACGGAGCGGGGCCCTATATAACGGACATTCCGCCCGAACTGCTGGCGCGGGTGCCGGTCGAGCAGCGGATGCCGGGGCGGGGGCGTGACGCGGTGCGGCTCCTGGTGTCCCGCGGCCGGGCCGAGCCGTCGCTGCACGCCTTCCGGGAGCTGCCTGACCTGCTGCGGGCCGGTGACGTGCTGGTGGTGAACACGTCGGCCACTCTCGCGGCGGCGGTGGACGCCCGGTTGGGCGGCGAGGAACTGGTCGTGCACTTCTCGACCCGCGGCGACGACGGCCGCTGGGCGGTGGAACTGCGCGTCCCGACGGGCGGCGGCACGACCGGGCCGCGTCCCGGCGGGCCGGCGGGGGCGGTGGTGGAGCTGGCGGGCGGCCGCCGCCTGGTACTGGAGGAGCCACTGGCCGCGGGCGCCGACCGGCTGTGGTGGGGGCGCCCCTCCCCCGGGCCGTACGCGGTCCCGGAGCTGCTGCGGGAGCAGGGGCGGCCGATCCGGTACGCCTACACGGAGCGGGACCAGCCGCTGTCGGCGTACCAGACGGTGTTCGCGGTGCCCGCGGCCGACGGGGCGGGCTCGGCGGAGATGCCGAGCGCGGGCCGCCCCTTCACGGCGGAACTGGTGGCACGGCTGGTGAGCCGGGGGGTGCAGTTCGCGCCGCTGACCCTGCACACCGGGGTGGCTTCGCAGGAGGCACACGAGCCGCCGTACCCGGAGCGGTACGCGGTGCCCGGCGCGACGGCTGCGCTGGTGAACGCCGCCCGGGCGGGCGGCGGGCGGGTCATCGCGGTGGGGACCACCGCGGTGCGGGCCCTGGAGTCGGCGGCGGACGAGCGGGGGGTGGTCCGGGCCGCCGGCGGGTGGACGGACCTGGTGGTGACGCCGGAGCGCGGGGTCCGGGCGGTGGACGGCCTGCTGACCGGGCTGCACGAGCCGGAGGCGTCGCACCTGCTGATGCTGGAGGCGGTGGCGGGGCGGGCCGCCGTACGGCTCGGGTATGCGCGGGCCGTGGCCGAGCTCTGCCTGTGGCACGAGTTCGGCGACGTCCATCTCCTCCTCAGGGAGGACAGCCGTCACGCATCGCATTGCTGAAGCAACGCATGGTGAGAACGAGGTAAGGGCGATGTGAGCCCCGGCATAGGACCCACATCACTTACGAAGCTCCCTAGTGGAAGGTTGCAGGTACCACCGGGGCGGGCGGATGCAGCGCCGGGGACCGGAATCGGGTCCCGGCGCCCTCCCCTGATCCACTAAGCGGGATCGTACGTCACACCTTTGCCACAGGATTTTGCCGCCGCTAAGAATTGCTCCCGTCGCCAGGCGCCGCGGATCCCGGATCCGTCAGGCGCCTTCCTGCGGCCCCCGCTATTCGAAGAGGTTGCCCCGCCATGTCTGCTTCCCGCACTCCCGGTCACAGTCGTCTGACGAAGGCACACAAGCTGTCCCTCGCCGGTGTCGCCACGCTGAGCGCCGCCGCCGTCGCCTTCTCCCTCGTCCCCGCCGACGCCGCCGAGGCCGAGACCACCATCTCCGCCGCCCCCGTCGCCTGGGCCCAGGCCGTGAACGGCACGCAGACGAAGGCGCTGTACGGGCACCTCTCCACCCAGCAGGTCATCGCCAGCGCCAACGCCAAGGCCGCCGCCGCCAAGGCCGCTGCCGCCAAGGCCGCCGCCAAGGCCAAGGCGGACGCCGACGCCAAGGCCAAGGCCGCCGCCGCCGCGAAGAAGGCCCGCGAGCAGAAGGCCGCCGCGAGCCGCTCCGCCGCCCGCACCCCGGTGTTCGCCAACAACCTGGACGGCTGGATCAAGGAAGCCCTCTTCATCATGAAGCGCGAGGGCATTCCGGGCAGCTACGCCGGCATTCACCGCAACATCATGCGCGAGTCCAGCGGCAACCCGATGGCGATCAACAACTGGGACATCAACGCCCAGAACGGCATCCCCAGCAAGGGTCTGCTCCAGGTCATCTACCCGACCTTCAAGGCGTACCACGTCAAGGGCACCAAGTTCGACCAGTACGACCCGGTCGCCAACATCGTCGCCGCCTGCAACTACGCGGCCGACCGGTACGGCTCCATGGACAACGTCAACAGCGCCTACTAGGCCTGGGCGGTCCTCCCCCTGCACACGCCGAAGGGCGGCACCCGGATTCCGGGTGCCGCCCTTCGGCGGTTCCGTGCGCTGCGCGCCGGTGACTACTTGCCCGCGCGCATGACCTCGGGCTCGTGGCGGCGCAGCAGGCGCTGTACGAGGAAGCCGCACGCGATGCCGAGCGCCAGCAGGATGATGATGTTCAGGCTCCACTGGCCGACCGTGGCGTCCCAGAGGGGGTCGGTGTTGGTCGGGTTGTCCTGGTCCCACGGCGGCATGAGCACTCCGAGGTTCAGGGTGGTGCCGGCGGCGGCGACGGCCCAGCGGGACGGCATCAGCCAGGCGAACTGCTCCAGGCCCGGGGAGTCGTAGACCTGGAAGAGGATGCCGGTGAAGACGACCTGGACGATGGCGAACATGACGAGCAGCGGCATGGTCTTCTCGGCGGTCTTCACCAGCGAGGAGATCACCAGGCCGAACATCATCGACGTGAAGCCGAGCGCGATGACGGACACGCACAGCTCGACGGCCGGCGGCATCAGCAGGCCCTCGGCGGGCAGGTCGCGCGGGGCGAAGCCGATCGCGCAGATGATCACGCCCTGGATGGCCGTGATGACGCCGAGGACGATCACCTTCGACATGAGGTACGCCGACCGGGACAGGCCGGTCGCGCGCTCACGTTCGTAGATGACGCGTTCCTTGATCAGTTCGCGGACCGAGTTGGCGGCGCCGGAGAAGCACATGCCGACCGCGAGGATCAGCATGATCGTGCCCGCGTCGCCGTTGAACCGCGACGGCGGGGTCGGCGGCGCCAGGCCGAAGGTCGCCGGGATGACCGTGGAGACCACGCCCAGCACGGCCGGCAGGATCAGCATCAGACCCATGAAGCCCTTGTCGGACGCGATCACCGAGACGTAGCGGCGGATCAGCGTCCACAGCTGCGAGCCCCAGCCCTGCGGCTTGGTGGGGCGCATCTGCTGGGCCGACGGCATGACGACCGGCTGGGGGGCGACCGCGTCGAGCTCGGCGGCGTAGAGCTGGTAGTGCTGGGAGCCCTTCCAGCGGCCGGCCCAGTCGTAGTCGCGGTAGTTCTCGAAGGCCGAGAAGACGTCCGCCCAGGTGCCGTAGCCGAAGAAGTTCAGCGCCTCGTCCGGCGGACCGAAGTAGGCGACCGACCCGCCGGGGGCCATGACCAGCAGCTTGTCGCAGAGCGACAGCTCGGCGACGGAGTGCGTGACGACGAGGACCGTGCGGCCGTCGTCGGCGAGGCCGCGCAGCAGCTGCATGACGTCGCGGTCCATGCCCGGGTCGAGGCCGGAGGTCGGCTCGTCCAGGAAGATCAGCGAGGGCTTGGTGAGCAGCTCCAGGGCCACGGACACGCGCTTGCGCTGACCACCGGAGAGCGCGGTGATCTTCTTGTCCTTGTGGATGTCGAGCTTGAGCTCGCGCAGCACCTCGTCGATCCGGGCGGCGCGCTCGGACTCGGCGGTGTCGCCGGGGAAGCGAAGCTTGGCCGCGTACTTGAGCGCGGTGCTGACCCGGAGTTCCTTGTGCAGGATGTCGTCCTGCGGGACCAGGCCGATGCGCTGGCGCAGCTCGGCGAACTGCTTGTACAGGTTGCGGTTGTCGTAGAGGACGTCGCCCTGGTCGGCGGGCCGGTAGCCGGTCAGCGCCTTGAGCAGCGTCGACTTGCCGGAGCCGGACGGGCCGATGACGCCGATCAGCGACTTCTCCGGGACGCCGAAGGTGACGTCCTTGAGGATCTGCTTGCCGCCGTCGACCGTGACGGTGAGGTGGCGGGCCGAGAAGGAGACCTCGCCGGTGTCGACGAACTCCTCCAGACGGTCCCCGACGATCCGGAACGTCGAGTGGCCGACACCGACGATGTCGTTCGGGCCGAGGAGCTGGGTGCCCGACTTCGCCAGCGGCTGGCCGTTGACGTAGGTGCCGTTGTGGCTGCCGAGGTCGCGGATCTCGAAGCGGCCGCCGGGCATCGAGCGGAATTCGGCGTGGTGGCGCGAGACCTGGAGGTCGGAGACCACCAGCTCGTTCTCCAGCGCACGGCCGATTCGCATGACGTGGCCCAGCGACAGCTGGTGGAACGTCGTCGGGCTGCGGTCGCCGCCGTACCCCGGCGCTGCGGCCTGCGGTTGGCGCGGCGCGCCGGCGCCGCCCTGCTGCTGGGGGACGTGCGCCTGCGGCTGCTGGTGCTGCTGCTGGTTCCAGGCCTGCTGGGGCTGCTGCGGGGTCTGGTAGGCCGCGGCCTGCGGCTGGGCGTACGCCTGAGCCTGGCTCTGCTGCGCCACGGCGGGCTGCGGCGCGGCGGCGGCGCTCAGGTTCAGCCGCGGTCCGTCGGTGGCGTTGCCCAGGTGGACCGGCGTGCCGGGCACCAGCGCGGTCTGCTGGACCCGGGTCCCCTGCACGTAGGTGCCGTTGGTGCTGCCGTGGTCCTCGAGCCCCCAACCCTGGCCGTTCCAGGCGATGGTGGCGTGCCGCCACGACACCCGTGCATCGTCGATCACCACGTCTCCCTGGGGGTCGCGCCCCAGCGAGTACGACCTGGACGGATCGAGCGTCCAGGTCCTGCCATTCAATTCCAGTACGAGTTCCGGCACTCCAGCCCCACTTAAGTCCCCCGAGAATCCCCCATGACGTCAGGGAGTCTAGGGATGGCGAACATCCGGGGGAACTATTTCAGGCCTGCAGCCGTATGTGGAATCCGGGCCCGGTCCGGGCGTCCGTGTCCGCCCGTCGACGGGGTCGAAAGCCGCCCGGAGAGTGCGATACGGGACTTCTCGCCCCGGGTTTCGGCGCCTGCCGCTCGAAGACGCCGCATGGTCCTCGCGATGTGTGGAACCACTGCCCCCTCGGGTGGCGTCCCGGTTCTCGGAGTTGCCCTGGCGGGGGTCGAAACCGCCCTGCCCGCCATGCCCTTGGGCTGCGCCGGGCGGGGTGCTCGTGCACGCGCTGGGGGCGCGACGGCCGGTGCACCCCTCCCCCACCGGGTCGGGGACCCGGGCAGGGACCGGGTGGGCTGCTCCGGGCCATCCGCCGCAGCGGCGGCCCTGCAGCCCGGCGCCGCCGCCGAAGGGCCGCCGCCACCGAAGGGCCGCCGCCGCCTCGGGGCCGCCGGCGCCTCGGGGCCGCCGGCGCCTCGGGGCCGCCGCCGAAAGCCACCGAACCGCCGGACCCCGCCGGACCCGCCCGGTGACGGCGGGGCGGCGGCACGCGCGGGACGTTCAGGAAGTGGGACGGGGGTCTCGTCGGGCGGGCAGGGAAGATACGGTGAGGGGACCATGAGCGCATCGCAGACCTCCGACGTCCCCACCCTCCTCGTCAAGATCTTCGGCAAGGACCGTCCCGGGATCACCGCCGGGCTGTTCGACACCCTCGCCGCCTACTCGGTCGACGTCGTCGACATCGAGCAGGTCGTCACCCGTGGCCGCATCGTCCTGTGCGCCCTCGTCACCAAGCCCGTCGGCGGTACCGAGGGCGACCTGCGGGCCACCGTGCACAGCTGGGCCGAGTCGCTCAAGCTGCAGGCCGAGATCCTCTCCGGCACCGGTGACAACCGGCCGCGCGGCAGCGGCCGGTCCCACGTCACGGTGCTCGGCCATCCGCTCACCGCCGAGTCCACGGCCGCCATCGCCGCCAAGATCACCGGGGCGGGCGGCAACATCGACCGTATCTTCCGGCTCGCGAAGTACCCGGTGACCGCGGTGGAGTTCGCCGTCTCGGGCGTGGAGACCGAGCCGCTGCGCACCGCACTGGCCACGGCCGCCGCGCACATCGGTGTGGACATCGCCGTGGTCTCGGCCGGCCTGCACCGCCGGGCGCAGCGCCTGGTCGTCATGGACGTGGACTCGACCCTGATCCAGGACGAGGTGATCGAGCTGTTCGCCGCCCACGCCGGGTGCGAGGCCGAGGTCGCCGAGGTCACCGAGCGCGCGATGCGCGGCGAGCTGGACTTCGAGCAGTCGCTGCACGCCCGGGTGGCGCTGCTGGCGGGGCTGGACGCGTCCGTCGTGGACAAGGTCCGTGCCGAGGTGCAGCTGACCCCGGGCGCGCGGACGCTGATCCGTACGCTGAAGCGGCTCGGCTACCAGGTGGGCGTGGTGTCCGGCGGCTTCACCCAGGTGACGGACGACCTGCGGGAACGGCTGGGGCTGGACTTCGCCTCCGCCAACACCCTGGAGATCGTCGACGGGAAGCTGACGGGCCGGGTCACCGGGGAGATCGTGGACCGGGCGGGCAAGGCCCGGCTGCTGCGCCGCTTCGCCTCCGAGGCGGGGGTGCCGCTGGCCCAGACGGTGGCCATCGGCGACGGCGCCAACGACCTCGACATGCTGAACGCGGCCGGGCTGGGTGTGGCCTTCAACGCCAAGCCGGTGGTCCGCGAGGCGGCCCACACGGCGGTGAACGTGCCCTTCCTGGACGCGGTCCTCTACCTGCTGGGGATCACCCGCGAGGAGGTCGAGGCCGCCGATCTGGCCTGATCCCGTCCGGGCGCGTCCAGCACCCCGAGCCCGGGCAGGCGTGGGCCCCGGCGGCCGGTCCGGTCGCCGGGGCCCTTGTGCGTGCGGCGCCGGTCAGTGGCCCTTGGGGGTCCAGTAGTCCACCAGGGTGCCCACCCCGTGCTCCAGGGACTTCCACGAGCCGGTGAAGGAGACGACGGCGAGCGCCGCGGTCGGGAACCCCGTACGGGTCATTCGGGCCAGGGTGTCGCCCTCCGCGCGCCCGGTGAGGGCGTCGGCGAGGGCGTGCATGCCCGGGTTGTGGCCGATGACGAGGAGGTCGCGGACCTCGTCG
The DNA here is from genome assembly GCF_000719345.1 of Streptomyces sp. NRRL F-2664. GTDB lineage: Bacteria > Actinomycetota > Actinomycetes > Streptomycetales > Streptomycetaceae > Streptomyces. Next base: position 150,802 of record NZ_JOFX01000013.1, on the reverse strand, counting down.
GACACCTCGTTCAGCAGGGCGATGAGCTCACCCGGGGACGCGTCGTAGATCCGCTCCTCGTAGTGGGTCCTCGGCCGGTGCGGCATCTCCTGGACGGCGAGCTTCCAGGTCTCCCGGGTGCGGGCGGCGGTGGAGCAGAGGGCGAGGTCGAAGGCGATGCCGGTCTCGGCGAGCTTCAGACCGGCGGCCGGTGCGTCCTGGCGGCCCCGCTCCGCGAGCGGACGGTCGTGGTCGGCCACGTCGGGCCAGTCGGCCTTGGCGTGCCGGAGGAGGGCGATCCTGCGGGCTGTGTCTGCGCTCATGGCTCCCAGCTTCCCATGAAACGGGCCGTGCGGCGCAGGGTGTTGAGGGGACTCACCCCAGGTGGGGGCGCGCTCGGGAGGTCAGCCGACGGCGCGCAGGAACTGCTCGGCGACCTGGACGAGAGCGGAGACCTCGCCGGTGGCCGCGTGGGCCTCGCCCGAGCCGGCGAGGAGCAGCAGGAGGAGTCCGAAGGCGAGTGCGGGCAGGGCCAGCGCCCACCAGTGCAAGCGGGTGCTCGCACCGGTGGCGGTGCCGGCCCGGTGGGCGGACGGGAGGGACCGTGTGTGCGTGGGGGCCGACATGGCCGCCTCCGTGGGGGTGTGGACCGGACTGGCTCGCTGCCTGCGAATCTACGGATCCGGGAGGGCGCTCCCCATCCGGGGCGCACCCCACTTCACCCTGAGCCTGACCCCCTAGGGGTGGGTGGGGACAACCCCACCCATCCGCACGGCGGTCGGGGTCACGGGGAGGCGATCGTCGCGATGACGGAGATGATCACGGTGATGCCGAGGATGGCACCGAGGACGAGGCCGAGCTTCTTGCGGCCGTCCTGCGGGTTCGGTTCGAGTACGGGCGACATGCGGTTCAGTCTCGCACGCCGCATTCGTCCTCGATGGTGCGGTCCCGTCCTGCCAGGATGCCGAGGGCGATCTGCGGGACGAGCAGGCCGGCCATCAGGACGAGCGGCAGGTCCCAGCCTCCGCTGTGCTGGTAGAGGGTGCCGATGAGGAGCGGGCCGGGGATGGAGATGAGGTAGCCGGTGCTCTGGGCGAAGGCGGACAGCTTGACCACGCCGGCCGGGGACTTGGCGCGCAGCCCGATCATGCTGATGACGAGGGGGAACGCGCAGTTGGAGACGCCGAGCAGGAGCGCCCAGGCCCAGGCTCCGGCGGCGGGGGCGAGGTAGAGCCCGAGGTAGCCGGTGAGCCCGAAGACACCCAGGGTGACGGCGATGGGCCCCTGGTTCCTCATCCGGCCCGCGAGGCCGGGGATGACGAAGGCCAGCGGGACGCCCATGACCATGGTGACGGCGAGGAGCACGCCGGCGGCGGAGGCGGAGACGCCCGCGTCGCGGAAGATCTGCGGGAGCCAGCCCATGGTGATGTATGCGCCCGTGGCCTGGAGGCCGAAGTAGCAGGCGAGGGCCCACGCGGTACGGCTGCGGACGACCCGGGGGCCCGTGTCGGGGCGTTCGGCGGCGTTCGCGCCGTCGGTGGCGGCGGCCCCGGCACGGTCGGCGCGCCGGGCGGCCCGGGCGATGGGCAGCCACAGCAGTACGGCGGCCACGGCGAGGGAGGCCCAGACCAGCAGGCCGGTGCGCCAGCTGCCGCCGAGGGCCTCGGTCAGCGGGACGGTCGCGGCTGCGGCGAGCGAGGTGCCGGCGGCCAGGGCCATGGAGTAGAGGCCGGTCATGGTGCCGATGCGGTCCGGGAAGCAGCGCTTGACGATCACCGGGAGCAGGACGTTGGTGAGGGCTATGCCGGCCAGGGACAGGGCACTGGCGGCCAGGAAGCCGGCGGCGCCCTGCGCGAAGGGGCGGATCAGCAGTCCGGCGGCGACGGCGGCCATGCCGGCGCAGACGACGGCGACCGGGCCGAAGCGGCGGGAGAGCCGGGGCGCGGTGACGCCGAAGACGGCGAAGCACAGGGCCGGGACGGAGGTGATCAGTCCGGCGACGGCGCCGCTCATGCCGAGGCCGGCGCGGGTCTCCTCGAAGAGCGCGCCGAGGCTGGTGATGGCGGGGCGCAGGTTGAGGGCGGCCAGCACGATTCCGACGACGAGCACCGGGCCGAGCCAGGCCGGCGCCGCCGCCTGCGGGGTGGCGCGGTCCGCGGCAGGGCGGTGGAGCGTGCGGGTCTTCTCGTCGAACATGGAACCATCATAGAATCATGGGATCATTGGTGGTCCAGTCGCCCGCTCGCACCACATCCCGCGTGAGGAACCCATGCCGCTGACCTCGCCCCGGCGCTCCGCGCTCGTCGATCAGGTGATCGCCCAGTTGCGCAACCAGATCACCTCCGGCGAGTGGCCGGTCGGCTCGCGCATTCCCACCGAGCCGGAGCTCGTGGAGCTGATGGGCGTAGCCCGCAACACCGTGCGCGAGGCCGTCCGGGCGCTGGCGCACAACGGCCTGCTCGACATCCGCCAGGGGTCGGGCACCTACGTCATCGCGACGAGCGAGTTGGCCGGCGTCATGCACCGGCGCTTCGCCGGGGCCGAGCCGCGCCACGTCGCAGAGCTCCGTTCCACGCTGGAGTCGTCGGCGGCCCGGATGGCGGCGGAGCGGCGCACGGAACGGGACCTGGCCCAGCTGGACGCCCTGCTGGCGCGCCGCGAGGAGGCCTGGGCGAGCGGGGACGCGGAGGTCTTCGTCGCGGCGGACGTGAGCCTGCACATGGCGGTGGTCACGGCCTCGCACAACGATGTGCTCATCGAGCTGTACGCGGACCTCGGCGAGCTGGTGGCCGACTGGCTCCGGGCCGACGTCGGCACCGTGCTGGACCCGGCCGCCCATCTCGACCACGGGCGGCTGATCGAGGCGATCCGGCGCGGGGACGGGGACGCGGCCGCCGCGGAGGCCGCCGGGTACCCGTTCGTCTGCCTCGGCAAGGACGGCCCGGCCGGCACGAACGCGCAGGGCGGTCCGGTCACGCCCGTCGGTGGCTGACCCAGGCCGCGCGGACCTCCTTCCAGCACCGGCCGGTGAGCTCGACCCGGGCCGCCGGACCGACGGCGACGGCCGCGCCGTCGCCGTCCAGGTCCCACCAGCGGTCGCACTCCACGTGGAGGCTCACCAGATCGGTCTCCGGGTAGGCGTTGTGGCAGTGCGCGGTCACCCGGGAGCCGTCGATGGTGGTGGCGCAGTCGGCGCCGAAGAGTTCACGGGCGGCGGGCGGCGAGGGCTGCACGGGTGGTTCGGCCGGGATGTCGGAGAGTTCCACGACGGCCGGGGCGGCCGCCTCGGGGCCGGGTGCCGCCTCTTCGCCGGAGGGCTGCGCGGCCACGGCCGGGACCAGGAGTCCGGTCACGATCACTGACGTGACCAGTATCGATACCGCTCGGCTCGGCCTGGTGCGCACTCCTGCCTCCTCCCCGCCGGAGCCGGGAAGATCCCGACGTGGTCAGTTTGCAGGCATCTGTCGCGGTTTTCGACTCGGGAAGATCCGGTCGGCCGGTGAACATGCGAACGAAGGCACCGCGGCGCCGGGGGTGCCGCGCCTCCTGCCGCCGTACGGACCCGGGGTCCTGATCGCGGCGGGGTTCAGGCGCCCATCGCGTGCAGGCCGCCGTCCACGTGGACGATCTCGCCGGTGGTCATCGGGAACCAGTCCGACAGCAGGGCGACGACGCCCTTGCCCGCCGGCTCGGGGTTGCTCATGTCCCACTCCAGCATGGAGCGGTGGTTCCAGGTGTCCGCCAGGTCGGAGAAGCCCGGGATGGACTTGGCGGCCATGGAGCCGAGCGGCCCGGCCGAGACCAGGTTGCAGCGGATGTTCTCCTTGCCCAGGTCGCGGGCCAGGTAGCGGCTGGTGGCCTCCAGCGCGGCCTTGGCCGGGCCCATCCAGTCGTACTGCGGCCAGGCGAACTGGGCGTCGAAGGTGAGGCCGACGACGGCCGCGCCCTCCGCCGGGAAGAGCGGCTTGCACGCCATGGTCAGCGACTTCAGCGAGAACGCCGAGACGTGCATGGCGGTGGCGACCGACTCGAACGGCGTGTTCAGGAAGTTGCCGCCCAGCGCGTCCTGCGGGGCGAAGCCGATGGAGTGCACGACGCCGTCGAGGCCGCCGAGCTCGTCGCGGACGAGGCCCTCCAGGCGGGCCAGGTGTTCCTCGTTGGTGACGTCGAGCTCGATCACCTTGACCGGCTTCGGCAGCTTCTTCGCGATGCGCTCCGTCAGCGACGGGCGCGGCCACGCGGTCAGGACGATCTCGGCGCCCTGCTCCTGGGCCAGCTTGGCCGTGTGGAAGGCGATGGAGGACTCCATCAGCACACCGGTGATGAGGATGCGCTTGCCCTCGAGAATTCCGCTCATGGTGATCAGTGACCCATGCCCAATCCGCCGTCAACGGGAATGACGGCTCCGGTGATGTACGCGGCGTCGTCGGACGCCAGGAAGCGGACGGCTGCCGCGATCTCCTCGGGCTGCGCGTAGCGGGCCAGCGGCACCTGCGCCACGATGCCCGCACGCTGCTCGTCGGTGAGCACCTTCGTCATGTCGGTGTCCACGAAACCGGGCGCGACGACGTTGAAGGTGATGTTGCGGGAGCCCAGCTCGCGGGCCAGGGAGCGGGCGAAGCCGACCAGCGCGGCCTTGGATGCGGCGTAGTTGGCCTGGCCGGCCGAGCCCATGAGCCCGACGACCGAGGAGATCAGGACGACGCGGCCCTTCTTGGCGCGGAGCATGCCGCGGTTCGCGCGCTTGACCACCCGGAACGTGCCGGTGAGGTTGGTGTCGAGGACCGAGGCGAAGTCCTCCTCGGACATGCGCATCAGCAGCGTGTCCTTGGTGATGCCGGCGTTGGCCACGAGCACCTCGACCGCGCCGTGCGCTTCCTCGACCTGCTTGTAGGCCTGCTCCACCTGCTCGGAGTCGGTGATGTCGCACCGCACCGCCAGGACACCGAGCTCGGTGAGGTCCTGCGGGGGCTCGCCCGACCGGTACGTGATCGCGACCTTGTCGCCGGCCTCCGCGAAGGCTCGGGCGATGGCGAGGCCGATGCCCCGGTTTCCTCCGGTGACGAGAACCGAGCGGCTCAACGGATCACCCTTTCGCTAGCGGTCTGAATACCGAAAACCTATAGGCCGTACCGCTCGTACGGAGAATCGACCCCCGACAGGGCCTCGCAGCGGGCTCTGTCGAGTCCCTACAGAAAGATGTAGGCACAACGGCCCCGATCGCGACATGATCGGGGCGACCGTCCCCGACCCCGGGAGGACTTCCGTGCCCCATTCCATCGACGCGGCCTTCACCGCGCTGCCCCTGCGGGCGCTCGCCGACGCGGCGCTCGCCCGGGCCCGCGCGCTGGGCGCCGACCATGCCGACTTCCGGCTGGAGCGGATCCGCAGCGCCTCGTGGCGGCTGCGCGACGCCAAGCCCTCCGGCGGGTCCGACACCACCGACCTCGGCTACGCGGTCCGGGTCGTGCACGGGGGCAGCTGGGGGTTCGCCTCCGGCGTGGACCTGACCATGGACGGCGCCGCCCGGGTGGCCTCGCAGGCCGTGGCCATGGCGAAGCTGTCCGCCCAGGTGATCAGGGCCGCCGGTTCGGACGAGCGCGTGGAACTCGCCGACGAGCCGGTGCACGCGGACCGGACGTGGATCTCCTCCTACGACGTGAACCCCTTCGACGTGCCGGACACCGAGAAGGCGGCGCTGCTCGCCGACTGGAGCTCGCGGCTGCTGGCCGCCGACGGCGTCGCGCACGTGGACGCCTCGCTGCTCGCCGTGCACGAGAACAAGTTCTACGCCGACACCGCGGGCACCACGACCACCCAGCAGCGGGTCCGGGTCCACCCCCAGCTGACGGCGGTCGCCGTCAACGGCACCACCGGCGAATTCGACTCCATGCGCACCATCGCCCCGCCGACCGGCCGCGGCTGGGAGTACCTGACCGGCACCGGTTGGGACTGGGACGCCGAGCTGGAGGAGATCCCCGGCCTGCTCGCGGAGAAGATGCGTGCGCCGAGCGTGCAGGCCGGGCGCTACGACTTGGTGGTGGACCCGTCCAACCTGTGGCTCACCATCCACGAGTCCATCGGCCACGCCACCGAGCTGGACCGCGCGCTGGGCTACGAGGCGGCGTACGCGGGGACCTCCTTCGCCACCTTCGACCAGCTGAACAAGCTCCGGTACGGCTCCCCCATCATGAACGTGACGGGGGACCGGACCGCCGAGCACGGCCTGGCCACCGTCGGCTTCGACGACGAGGGCGTGGAGGCGCAGAGCTGGGACCTGGTCAAGGACGGCACCCTGGTCGGGTACCAGCTGGACCGGCGGATCGCCAGGCTGACCGGTCTGGGGCGCTCCAACGGCTGCGCCTTCGCCGACTCCCCCGGGCACGTGCCCGTCCAGCGGATGGCGAACGTCTCCCTCCAGCCCGATCCCGGCGGGCTGTCGACCGAGGACCTGATCGGCGGTGTGGAGCGCGGGATCTTCGTCGTCGGCGACCGCTCCTGGTCGATCGACATGCAGCGCTACAACTTCCAGTTCACCGGGCAGCGGTTCTTCCGGATCGAGAACGGCCGGCTGGCCGGGCAGCTGCGCGACGTGGCCTACCAGGCCACCACCACCGAGTTCTGGGGCTCGATGGAGAAGGTCGGGGGCCCGCAGACCTACGTCCTGGGCGGTGCCTTCAACTGCGGCAAGGCCCAGCCGGGCCAGGTCGCGGCGGTCTCGCACGGCTGCCCGTCCGCGCTGTTCCGCGACGTGAACATCCTGAACACCACGCAGGAGGCCGGCCGATGAGCCGATCGACCAAGCCGCACGAGATCGTCGAGCGGGCCCTGGAGCTGTCCACCGCCGACGGCTGCGTCGTCATCGCCGACGAGGAGTCGAGCGCCAACCTGCGCTGGGCGGGCAACGCCCTGACGACCAACGGCGTCACCCGCGGCCGCACCCTGACCGTCATCGCCACGGTCGACGGCAAGGAGGGCACGGCCTCGGGGGTCGTGTCGCGCTCCGCCGTCACCGCCGAGGACCTGGAGCCGCTCGTCCGGGCCGCCGAGGCGGCCGCGCGGGGCGCGGGACCCGCGGAGGACGCCCAGCCGCTGGTCACCGGGGTCCCGGCGTCGCCCGACTTCACCGACGCACCGGCCGAGACCTCCTCCGCCGTGTTCGCCGACTTCGCCCCGGCCCTCGGCGAGGCCTTCGCCCGGGCCCGGGCCGGCGGCCGTGAGCTGTACGGCTTCGCCCACCACGAGCTGGTCTCCACCTACGTCGGCTCCTCCACGGGCCTGCGGCTGCGCCACGACCAGCCCACCGGCACCCTGGAGCTCAACGCGAAGTCCCCGGACCGGCTGCGCTCGGCGTGGGCCGGCCGCTCCACGCGCGACTTCAAGGACGTCGACCCGACCGCGCTGGACGCGGAGCTCGCCGTCCGCCTGGGCTGGGCGGAGCGGAAGATCGACCTGCCCGCCGGGCGGTACGAGACGCTGCTGCCGCCGACGGCCGTGGCGGACCTGCTCATCTACCAGATGTGGTCGGCGTCGGCCCGGGACGCGGTGGAGGGCCGTACGGTCTTCTCCAAGCCCGGCGGCGGCACGCGGCTCGGTGAGAGGCTGACCGAGCTGCCGCTGACGCTGCGCAGCGACCCGAACGCACCGGGCCTGGAGTGTGCGCCGTTCGTCATCGCCCACAGCTCCGGCGACGACGTCTCCGCCTTCGACAACGGCCTGCCGGTCCCGGCGACCGAGTGGATCAAGGACGGCGAACTGGCCCGGCTGGCGACGACCCGGCACACCGCCGGGCTGACCGGCCTGCCGGTCTCCCCCGGCTTCGGGAACCTGATCCTGGACGGCGGCGGCGAGAAGTCCCTCGACGAGATGGTCTCGGACACCGAGCGGGGCCTGCTGCTGACCTGCCTGTGGTACATCCGTGAGGTGGACCCGGCGACGCTGCTGCTGACGGGCTTGACCCGGGACGGCGTCTACCTGGTGGAGAACGGGCAGGTCGTGGGCGAGGTGAACAACTTCCGGTTCAACGAGTCCCCGGTGGACCTGCTGTCGCGGGCCTCGGAGGCGGGCCGGACGGAGAAGACGCTGCCGCGCGAGTGGAGCGACTGGTTCACCCGGGCCGCGATGCCGGCTGTCCGCATCCCGGACTTCAACATGAGTTCGGTGAGCAAGGGCGTCTGACCCACCTAGACTGAGCACGGCATTTCCACAAACCGTAAGGAGTCGAGAGACCGTGACGGACATCGTCGACGAACTGAAGTGGCGCGGGCTCTTCGCCCAGTCCACCGACGAAGAAGCGCTGCGCAAGGCCTTCGCGGACGGTCCGGTCACGTTCTATTGCGGCTACGACCCGACCGCCGCCTCGCTGCACGTCGGCCACCTGGTGCAGGTCCTCACCATGCGGCGGCTGCAGCTGGCGGGCAACCGGCCGCTCGCGCTGGTCGGCGGTGCCACCGGTCAGATCGGTGACCCCCGCCCGACCGCCGAGCGCACCCTGAACGACCCCGCGGTGATCGCGGAGTGGGTGGACCGGCTGCGCTCGCAGATCGAGCCGTTCCTGTCCTTCGAGGGTGAGAACGCCGCGGTGCTGGTCAACAACCTGGACTGGACGGCGGGCATGTCCGCCATCGAGTTCCTGCGGGACATCGGCAAGCACTTCCGCGTCAACAAGATGCTGACGAAGGACTCGGTCGCCAAGCGGCTGGAGTCGGACCAGGGCATCAGCTACACCGAGTTCAGCTACCAGCTGCTCCAGGGCATGGACTTCCTGGAGCTGTACCGGCGGCACGGCTGCACCCTGCAGCAGGGCGGCTCCGACCAGTGGGGCAACCTGACGGCCGGCCTCGACCTGATCCACCGGGTCGAGCCGGACGCGCACGTCCACGCGATGGCGACCCCGCTGATGGTCAAGGCGGACGGCACGAAGTTCGGCAAGACCGAGGGCGGGGCCGTCTGGCTGGACCCGGAGATGACCACCCCGTACGCGTTCTACCAGTTCTGGCTGAACGTGGACGACCGGGACATCTCCACCTACATGCGGATCCTCTCCTTCAAGTCCCGTGAGGAACTGGAGGAGCTGGAGGCGCAGACCGCGGAGCGGCCGCAGGCGCGCGCGGCCCAGCGGGCGCTGGCGGAGGAGCTGACGTCGCTGGTGCACGGCGCCGACCAGTGCGCCGCCGTGATCGCCGCGTCGCGGGCGCTGTTCGGCCAGGGCGACCTGGCCGGGCTGGACGAGGCCACGCTGGCCGCGGCCCTGTCCGAGCTGCCGCACGCCAGGGTGTCGGACCTGGCGCCGGTCGTGGACCTCTTCGCGGAGACGGGCCTGGTCGCGAGCAAGTCGGCCGCACGCCGGACCGTGAAGGAGGGCGGCGCCTACGTGAACAACGTGAAGGTGACCGCCGAGGACGCGGTACCCGCCAAGGAGGACCTGCTGCACGGGCGCTGGCTGGTCCTGCGCCGCGGCAAGAAGAACCTGGCTGCGGTGGAGGTCACCGGCGCCTGACGCGTCCCGGGACGCGTCGCCCGTACGGCACACGGCGGAGGGGCCGGTGAGGACGTGATGTCCGAACCGGCCCCTCCGTCATGCGCCGCGGGCGCCGCGGAGCGGCTCAGGTCATGCGGCGGCTGCCGCCGCGCATCGCCTTGTAGGCCATCTCGCCGAGGAAGACGAAGAGGACCGCTCCCGCGAGCTGCAGCAGGTGCCTGGTCCAGTCGATGCCGCGGGTGTCGGCGACTCCGATCCAGCCGGCGACGGCGTTGCCGAGGACGCCGCCGATGATGCCCATCAGCGTGGTCAGCCACAGGGGCTGGTGCTGTTTGCCCGGCAGGACGGCCTTGGCTATCAGCCCCAGCACGAAACCGACGATGATCGCCCACAACCAGCTCATGTCCAGCCTCCTCCTGGCGCGGTGTGCGCACGTGGGGCCAGTCTCGGCCCGCCCGGCGTGCCGCGCATGTCGGGCGGCGCCGCCCGGGGGGGGTCCCCTGTGCCCATGGCGGCGCGGTCGGCGTACCGTGGAAGGGTCCGGGCCGGGGAAGGCCCGGCCGGCGATCGGGTGGTAGGACGTGGAACGGGTCAGGCGACAGAAGAGGAACGGGGCCGAGGTCTTCCGGATCACCGGCGCCCGGATGGGACTTGCCGAGGACGTGCGGGGTCGCCAGCGGCGATACGTGATCTCGATGACGATCAGGACGCTGTCGGTCATCGCGACGGTGCTGTTGTGGGACGTGTCCCGCCCCATCGCGGTGGTGACGCTGATCGCGGGCGCCCTGCTCCCGTACGTGGCCGTGGTCATCGCCAATGCGGGGCGCGAGTCGGCGCCGTCGCTGCCCTCGCACTTCGTCCCGACTCCCGACCGTCCGGCCCTGGAGGCGGGAAACCTCAAGAAAACCTCAGATCAATCATGAAGTTCCGGTGCACTGCACCCGGTCCTGCGTGACATACTGCTCACGCGCTCCGCATCCCCCGTCGGAGCGACGGACCGACGCCGGGCAGCTCCCCCCGTTGCTGCTCGGCGTCGCCATTCCGTTCGGAACAGCCCCTAGGGTGGGGTCGTGACTTCCTCCGACTCCCCCACTCCCGACGCCACTGCCACCTGCTCGGCCAAGGGCTGCCGCGCCGCGGCCGTCTGGGTCCTCGCGTGGAACAACCCGACGCTGCACACGCCGGAGCGGCGCAAGACGTGGCTGGCGTGCGAGGAGCACCGCGAGCACCTGTCGCAGTTCCTGGGTGTGCGCGGTTTCCTCAAGGACGTCGTGAAGCTGGAGGAGTGGGTGCAGCCGGAGGGCTCGGAGCGCCTGCGCTGACCGCGTGCGGCGGCCGGACCGGCCGGCCGCTGCGGGCGGCGGGCGGGTCAGCCGCCGATCGCGGACATGGGGCGGTCGGGCTGCAGGAACGAGGGGTCGTCGAGGCCGGAGCCGGCCTTCTTGCCCCACATCGCCACCTTCCACAGCCGGGCGATCTCCTCGTCCGGGGCGCCCGAGCGCAGCGCAGAGCGCAGGTCCGACTCCTCGGTGGCGAACAGGCACGTACGGATCTGGCCGTCGGCCGTCAGCCGGGTACGGTCGCAGGCGCCGCAGAACGGGCGGGTGACCGAGGCGATGACGCCGACGGTGGCGGGGCCGCCGTCGACGATCCAGCGCTCGGCCGGGGCGGAGCCGCGCTCGTCGGCGCCCTCCTCGGTGAGCGTGAACCGGGTGCGCAGCGACTCCAGGATGTCCCCGGCCGTGATCATGCCGTCGCGCTTCCAGCCGTGCTGGGCGTCCAGGGGCATCTGCTCGATGAAGCGGAGCTCGTACTCGTGCTCGACGGCCCAGGCCAGCAGGTCGGGGGCCTCGTCGTCGTTCAGGCCCGGCATGAGCACGGCGTTGACCTTGACCGGGGTCAGGCCGGCCTCGCGGGCCGCGGCCATGCCCTCGATGACGTCCTTGTGCCGGTCGCGGCGGGTCAGCGTCTTGAAGACCTCGGGGCGCAGGGTGTCCAGGGAGACGTTCACCCGGTCCAGGCCGGCGGCCTTCAGGGCCGACGCGGTGCGCTTGAGGCCGATGCCGTTGGTGGTGAGCGACATCTTCGGGCGGGGCTCCAGCGCCGCGCACTGCTCGACGATCCCGACGAGGCCGGGGCGCAGGAGCGGTTCGCCGCCGGTGAAGCGGACCTCGGTGATGCCGAGCTGCGTCACCGCGATGCGGATCAGCCGGACGATCTCCTCGTCGGTGAGGAGGTCGGACTTCCCGAGCCACTGGAGGCCCTCTTCGGGCATGCAGTACGTACAGCGCAGATTGCACCGGTCGGTGAGCGAGACGCGCAGGTCAGTGGCCACGCGGCCATAGGTGTCGAGAAGCACTGTGGGCCCCCTCCCCTGTCCGGAAGTAGAGGTGCGCGCGCCATCGGATCCACTGCACGCGTCCTCTTTCGAGACTACGTGACGCGTGTGTCGTTCTGTGGTCCCCGAATGAACGAGACGTAACGCGGCCGCGTCGTAGGTCCCTACGACGCGGCCACGCTGGGTGTTCGGACGATGTCAGTGCGCCCCTGTTCCGGTGAGGGAGCGCACCTCCAGCTCGGCGAACTTCTGCGGATCGGCCTTCTCCTTGGTGAGGACGGTTCCCAGCCATCCGAGGAGGAAGCCGAGGGGGATCGAGATGATCCCCGGGTTCTCCAGCGGGAACCAGTAGAAGTCCGCGTCCTTGAACATCGAGGTGGGCTTGCCGGACACGACCGGGGAGAACAGCACCAGGCCGACCGCCGAGACGAGTCCGCCGTAGATCGACCAGAGCGCGCCCTGGGTGGTGAAGCGCTTCCAGAAGAGGCTGTAGAGGATGGTCGGCAGGTTGGCGGAGGCGGCGACGGCGAAGGCGAGCGCGACGAGTCCGGCGACGTTGAGGTCGCGGGCGAGGGCGCCGAGGCCGATCGCGACGGCGCCGATGACGACCGTGGACCAGCGCGCGGCGCGCACCTCCTCCTGTTCGGTGGCCTTGCCCCGGCGGATCACGTTCACGTACAGGTCGTGGGCGAAGGACGAGGAGGAGGCGAGGGTGAGGCCGGCGACCACGGCGAGGATGGTGGCGAAGGCGACCGCCGAGATCACGGCGAGCAGGACGGCGCCGCCGGTGGAGTCCGCGCCGCCGCCGACCGCCTGGGCGAGCAGGGGGGCGGCGGTGTTGCCGGCCTTGTTGGAGGCCAGGATGTCGGCGCGCTCCAGCAGCGCCGCGGCGCCGAAGCCGAGGGCGATGGTCATGAGGTAGAAGGCGCCGATGATGCCGATGGCCCAGTTGACGGACTTCCGGGCGGCCTTGGCGGTGGGCACGGTGTAGAAGCGGATCAGGATGTGCGGGAGGCCGGCGGTGCCGAGGACCAGCGCGAGGCCGAGGGAGAGGAAGTCCAGCTTCGAGGTGGAGTCCTTGCCGTACTTCAGGCCCGGTTCGAGGAACTTCACTCCCTGGCCGCTGTTCTCGGCGGCCTTGCCGAGCAGGTCGGAGACGTTGAAGTTGAACTTCACGAGCACCAGCAGGGTGATCAGGAGGGCGCCCGCGATCAGCAGGACCGCTTTGATCATCTGGACCCAGGTGGTGCCCTTCATCCCGCCGATGGTCACGTAGACGATCATCAGGACGCCGACGAGCGCGACGACCGCCACCTTGCCGCCGTCGCTGGTGATGCCGAGGAGCAGCGAGACGAGGACGCCGGCGCCGGCCATCTGGGCGAGCAGGTAGAAGATCGACACCACGATGGTGGAGGTGCCGGCGGCGGTGCGGACGGGCCGCTGGCGCATCCGGTACGCGAGGACGTCGCCCATCGTGTAGCGGCCCGAGTTGCGCAGCGGCTCGGCGACGAGGAGCAGGGCGACCAGCCAGGCGACGAGGAAGCCGATGGAGTAGAGGAAGCCGTCGTAGCCGAAGAGGGCGATGGCCCCGGCGATGCCGAGGAACGACGCGGCGGACATGTAGTCGCCGGAGATGGCGAGGCCGTTCTGGAAGCCGGTGAACTGGCGGCCGCCGGCGTAGAAGTCCGCGGCGTCCTTGGTCTGGCGGCCGGCCCAGACCGTGATGACCAGGGTGGCGACGACGAACAGCCCGAACAGGGTGATGATGAGCGGGCGGTGCTCGGAGGCGCCCGCGGCGAGCGTCGTCACGTGGTGCGTGCCGGTCATTCGGAGGCCTCCATCCGGGCCTTGATGGCCGCAGCGCGCGGGTCGAGCCGGGCGGCGGCGTGGCGCGCGTACAGCCAGGCGATGAGGAAGGTCGTCGCGAACTGGGCGAGGCCGAGCACCAGGGCGACGTTGATGTTGCCGAAGACCTTGGTCCCCATGAAGCCGCCCGCGTAGTTGGACAGCAGCACGTAGAGCAGGTACCAGGCGATGAAGGCCACGGTGAGCGGGAAGGCGAAGGAGCGGTAGGAGCGGCGGAGTTCGGCGAACTCGGGGCTCTGCTGGACGCTCACGAACTCTTCGGCCGTGGGGCCCGCCAGGGGCGTTCCCGCGCTGCCCGGAGGCGGCGCTGCTTCGGTGGTCACGGGGGGATCTCCTTGTGACGCAGGTGCGGTGGGGACGACGGACAAAACAACCTCCGTGGGGCGGGGTCGATGGCGCTGACCCCCCTCTGTCAACGGCACGGCCGGCGTGTCGGGACGGTTCAACACCTGTGGAATCTTGGAGAACTGTTTTCTCGAACTGATGGCGGAAACGGGAACGGCGGCACTAGGTTCGCTTGTCATGACCCCGTCCGGCGCGACCGCGTGCGGACGGCTTTTCCGAAAGATGATCTGGAGAACCCATGGCTCATCTGGGATCCGCCCGCCGGCGTGCCCTCGCCGTACCGGTCGGCCTGGCGCTCACCGCCTCGCTCGCCCTGCTGCCCTCGGTGTCGGCCTCCGCCGCCCCGCTGGGCACCGGTGCGGAGGCGGCGACGGCCTCCCCGTCCGAGACCACCGGCCCCAAGCTGTCGTACGTGGCGAACCTGAACGCGTACGCCACCATGAAGGCGGCGAAGAAGGCCGTCGAGCGGGCCGGCGGAACGGTGGTGACGGCGTATGAGCAGATCGGGGTCGTCGTCGCACACTCCCAGAACCCGGACTTCGCCAAGCAGCTGCGCGCCCAGCGTGGGCTGTTCGTGTCGGTCGGCGCCACCCGGACGGCCCCGCTGCAGGCGGTGCAGACCACCGACGAGGGCGCGACCCAGCGGCTGAGCGAGGCGGATGCCGCCAAGGCGGCGTCGCAGGCCCAGGAGGGTCAGGAGCCGCTGGAGCCCAACCAGTGGGACCTGCGGACGATCAAGGCCGACGAGGCTCACAAGATCAACGATGGCAGCCAGGACGTCACCGTGGGCGTCATCGACACGGGCGTGGACGACACCCACCCCGATCTCGCCCCGAACTTCTCCAAGGGCCAGTCGGCCAACTGCGTCGGCGGCGTCGCGGACACCACCGAGGGCGCCTGGCGCCCGTACCCGGACGGCAGCGACCACGGCACGCACGTCGCCGGCACCATAGGCGCCCCGCGCAACGGCGTCGGCATCAGCGGTGTGGCGCCCGGCGTGAAGATAGCCGCGATCAAGGTGAGCGAGCCCGGGACGAGCCTCTTCTACACCGAGGCGGTCGTCTGCGGCTTCATGTTCGCCGCCGAGAAGGGGATCGAGGTGACCAACAACAGCTACTACGTCGACCCGTGGCTCTTCAACTGCAAGACCGACGACGACCAGAAGGCGCTGGTGGAGGCCATCGGCCGGGCCACCAAGTACGCCGAGCGCAAGGGCACCCTGCACGTGGCGTCGGCCGGCAACTCCAACCAGGACCTGGCCGCGGCCTCCCTGGAGGACACCACCAGCCCGAACGACACCACTCCGGTGACGCGCACCATCGACCCGAAGGTCTGCCTGGACCTGCCGACGCAGCTGCCGGGCGTGGTCACCGTCTCCGCGACCGGTGACAAGGGCCTGCGCTCGTACTACTCCAGCTACGGCCTCGGGGTCGTGGACGTCGCGGCCCCGGGCGGCGACAAGTGGCAGGTCCCGGCCACCCCGGACGCCAACGGCCGCGTGCTGTCGACCGTCCCGGGCGGCTACGGCTACAAGCAGGGCACCTCGATGGCCGCCCCGCACGTCGCGGGCGTCGCGGCGCTCCTCAAGAGCACCCACCCGTCGGCCACGCCCTCGCAGCTCCAGGCGATGCTGAAGGCGCAGTCCACGAAGGCGACGTGCCCGGCACAGATCTACGACGCCACGGGCGCGCTGATCAACGCCACCACCTGCCAGGCCAAGTGGGGTCAGACGGGCTACTACGGCCACGGCGTCGTGGATGCCCTCAAGGCCGTGAAGTAGTACGGCACACCGTCACGGTCGTACGGACGGGCCGGGCGGGGTGATCCCCGGCCGGCCCGTCCGCGCGTGCGCAACGCCCGTGGGTCAGGGCTTGATCAGCACCTTCAGCGCGGAGCGGTCGTCCATGGCCCGGTAGCCGTCCGGGACCCCGTCCAGGGGCACCGCGCGGTCGAAGACGGGCGCCGGGTCGATCACGCCGGCGAGCACGTCCTCCAGCAGCTCCGGGATGTAGGCGCGGACCGGGGCCACCCCTCCGCGCAGGGTGATGTTGCGGTCGAACATGACACCGAGGTCGAGGCCGGTACCGCTGCCGTGCGGCACGCCGACGTAGCCGACGGCCCCGCCGTCGCGGGTGATGTTCACGGCCGTGCGCATGGACTGCTCGGTGCCGACCGCCTCGATGACGGCGTGTGCGCCGCGACCGCCGGTGAGTTCGCGCACGGCCGCCTCGGCGGCCTCGCCCCGCTCGGCGACGACGTCGGTGGCCCCGAAGAGCCTGGCGATGTCGGTACGGACGGTGTGGCGGCCCAGCGCGATGATCCGCTCGGCGCCCAGCCGCTTGGCGGCGAGCACGCCGCACAGGCCGACCGCGCCGTCACCGACGACGGCGACCGTGGAGCCGGGGCGCACCCCCGCGCCCAGAGCCGCGTGGTGCCCGGTGCCCATGACGTCGGAGAGCGCGAGCAGACCGGTCAGCAGGTGGTCGTCGGAGACGGCCTCGGCGGGCAGCTTGACCAGGGTGCCGTCGGCGTGCGGGACGCGGACGGCCTCGCCCTGGCCGCCGTCGTGGCCGACCGAGCCCCAGAAGCCGCCGTGGTCGCAGGAGGTGTAGAGACCCTCCTTGCAGTATTCGCAGGTGCCGTCCGACCACATGAAGGGCGCGACGACGAGGTCTCCGGCGCGCAGCCCGGACACAGCGGGTCCGGTCTCCTCGACCACGCCGAGGAACTCGTGACCGATGCGCTGCCCCGGCTGCCGCTCGGCCTCGCCCCGGTAGGCCCACAGGTCGCTGCCGCAGATGCAGGCCCGCAGGACGCGGACGACGGCGTCCTCGGGGCGCTGGATCGCAGCATCGGGCACCTCCTCCACGCGGATGTCGTGCGGGGCGTGGATGACGGTGGCGCGCATGGTGGTGCAGTCCTCCCGATCAGGATCGTTCAGTCTTGTACGACTGATGACCGTCCTACGGTACGCCTGCTTCGCGCGTGGTCGCGCCGGTGGCCAGGAGGTATTGGGCGGCCAGGTACGTGGCCATGATCCAGAAGTCGGGACGGGGCAGCTGCGGCCAGTCGGCGACACCGGTGGCGATGAGGGTGTCGGACAGCAGGAACAGCGCGCCGCCGATGCCGGCGCGCAGGCCGAGGGCGCTGGAGCGGAAGGCCATGGCGGTCAGCAGCAGGCTGTACCCCGCCACCGGGATCCGCAGGTCCGCGGGCAGGTCGGCCCAGAGCAGGGCGACGGTCCCGAGCAGGGCGAGGCCGTAGGCGCCGCCGAGCAGCGGGTTCGCGGGGCGCTTGCCGAAGAGCACGAGGTAGCAGACGTGCCCGACGGCGAAGGAGCCCATCCCGACGAGGAAGGCGGCCTCGGCGTCGAAGAGCAGGGCGAGGTCCCCGCCCCAGCCGAACAGCAGGGCGGCGACCAGCAGGCGGGGGGCACCGCGCGTGACGGCGTGGCCGACGAGCAGCGGCATCAGCAGCGGCTTGGCGATGACGTGCCCGAGGTGCCAGCCGGCCAGCAGTGACCCGAGGTCGACGGCGGTGGCGGCGGCGAAGCCGTACAGGGCGAGGCGGCCCCGCCGCGCCCGGTCGGCCGCGGCCCGCGGGGCGGCCCAGGAGGGGGCGGGGCGGCCCGGTGACTCGGTGCTCACGCGCTGGTCTCCTGTACGGCCGGATCGGCGGCGGGGACGGCCGCGGGGGCGGCCGCGGGGGCGGAAGCACCGGCGGTCGCCGGGGCGGGTGCGGCCGCGGAAGTCGGCGCGCCGGCGGTCGCGGCAGAGGCACCCGCCGTCGCGGGGACCGCGGCCGGGGCAGGCTGCCAGCCGGGGCCGCGGAAGACCCGGCCGGCCCGTTCGCTCCAGCTCCGGGCTGCGCGCACGTCCCGCGCGATGGCGGCGTACTCGTGCGTGGCGACGCACAGCGGGTTGTAGGTGTCGATGTTCTTGGTGAGCCCGTAGACGGGCTTGTCGGTCTCCCCGACCCAGGATCCGAACATCCGGTCCCAGACGATCAGGATGCCGCCGTAGTTGCGGTCCAGGTAGCCGCCCTGGGACGCGTGGTGCACGCGGTGGTGGGAGGGGGTGTTGAAGACGTACTCGTAGGCGCGGGGCAGCTTCCCGATGCGCTCGGTGTGGACCCAGAACTGGTACAGCAGGTTGATGCCGTAGCAGAAGGGGATCACGGCCGGGTGCACGCCGACGGCCACCATCGGCAGGTAGAACCAGTACGTCGTGGCACTCGTCCAGGGCTGGCGCAGGGCGGTGGTGAGGTTGAACTTCCGGCTGCTGTGGTGGACCACGTGGCAGGCCCACAGGATGCGGATCACATGGTGGCCGCGGTGCTGCCAGTAGTAGAGGAAGTCCTGGGCGAGCAGCATCAGCGGAAGGGTCCACCACAGCAACGGCACCCGCAGCGGGGTGAGTTCGTAGACGGCGGTGAAGACCGCGACCACCGGGATCTTCCAGAGGAGGTCGAAGCCGATGCTGCCGAGGCCCATGCTGATGCTGGTGACGGCGTCCTTGGTGTCGTAGCCCTCCGCGTCGTCGTCCGGATGGAGGCGGTAGCTCACCAGCTCGATGACGGTGAGCAGCACGAAGGCGGGAATGGACCACAGCACGACATCGGGCAGGTTCGGCATGTCCGCACCATAGAGGCGCCTTCGCGGGTGCCGCTAGAGGTTGTTACCGATCGGTATCCGATGTGGTTACCGTCGGTTCGGCGAGGGTGGGGAATGAAAGGGTTCGAGACGTTTCGTCACCAGACGCGGACCGAGCCCCCCGGGGCGAAGGCAGGGCTGGTGGCCGCCGGGGGGATTTCCGCCAGGGGTTCGGCGATCTCCCGGACCAGCGGGCCGTGCTTCGCCGCGAGGGCGTCGAGGAGGGTCGGGTCGAAGCCGTAGACGCGGGCCGCGTTGCCGCCGACCATCGCGGCGACCTCCTCGCGCGGCAGGCCCGCGTAGGCGATGCGCAGACCCTCGCGGGAGAAGGGGGTCGTGCCCTCGTCGTGGGGGTAGTCGCTGCCCCACATGATCTTGTCGAGACCGATCCGGTCCCGCAGGGGGACCTCGTGCGGACGCATGAAGCTCGCCCCCACGAAGCAGTTGTCCCGCCAGACCTCGCTCGGGCCCTTGCCCATGGCCTCGGCGAGGCCCGCCCCGAACTTGGCCTCGGCCGTGGCCGACGCCGCGACCAGGCGGCCGTGGTAGTAGTCCAGCATCTCCAGCACGCCCGGGATCCAGCCGGAGCCCTGCTCCGTCAGGACCAGCTTCAGCCCCGGGTGGCGCCGGAACGCCCCGCCGAAGACGAGGTGCCACAGGGCGCGGTGGGAGAACCACGTGGTCTCCACCATGAACACCGCCCGGGCCGCCGGTTCGTCGCCGAGCGGCGGCGACGCCGAGCCGCCGTGGTGGTTGACGGGGACGTCGAGCTCGTCGCAGACCGCCCAGACGGGGTCGTAGACGGCCGAGTACAACTCGGGCACCGGGGAGCCGGGCGGTACGCCGGGCAGCAGGATGCCGCCCGTCAGGCCCGCCTCTTTCGTACGGCGGATCTCCCGGACCGCCGCGTCCACGTCGTTGAGGAGGATCTGCGCGACGCCCGCGCGCCGGCCCGGCGCGTCCGCGCAGAAGTCCGCCAGCCAGCGGTTGTGGGCCTGGAGGCCGGCCCAGCGCATCGCGAACTCCGCGGCGGTCGGCGGCTGGGCCATCAGGGAGGCCTTGGGGAAGAACGGCGGGACGGTGTTGGGGAAGACGACCTCGGCGACGATGCCGTCCGCCTCCAGCTCGGCCAGTCGGCGGGCCGAGTTCCAGTTGCGGTCCGCCGTGTCCGCCAGGAGGTCCTCGTACGGGTTGACGTACGTGGCGGCCCAGGCGTCGAACTCGTCGTGGTGGCGCTTCTCCAGGTACGGCTTGTAGTCCAGCAGGTCTGCGCCCGCGTGGCAGTCCGCCGAGATCACCGTGTAGCGGTCGTCGCCGGTCACCGTGCCACCCCCAGGACCGGGAAGTCGTGGCCGGTCAGCCAGTGCCGGCCGACCTCGCGCGAGCGCGCCCAAGAGGCCGCCACCGCCGCCTGGTCCGGGGACTGGCCCAGCTCGGCGGGGGTGGGGCCGATCCGCCGGGCGATCGGGGCCAACTTCTCCGTGTCGAAGCCGAAGACCTCGGCCGCGGCGAGCCCGAGCATCCGCCGGGTCTCGTCGACCGGGATGTCGTGGAAGGTCTTCCGCAGCCAGGCGCGGGTGTCGGGCCAGGTGCCCTCGGGGTGCGGGAAGTCCGAGCCCCACAGGATGTTGTCCACGCCGATCTCGTAGCGCTGGGCCAGCTCGCGCCGCTTGGTGTTCGTCGCGCAGACGAACACCTGCCGGTCGAGGTACTCGCTCGGCGGCCGCTTCAGCTCCTCGAACGGCGAGAGCTTCTTGCCGCCGTGCGCGCCGAGGTAGAGCCGGTCCATGAACCACAGCTGGTTCGGCAGCCACCAGCAGCCCGACTCCGCCACTCCGAACCGCAGGCCGGGGTGCCGCTCGAAGACCCCGGACCAGAGCAGGAACCACAGCGGGCGGGCCGGCCACCAGGTGACCTCGGAGACGAAGATGCCCAGGTGGTCGCCGTACTCGTGGCGCGGCGAGGCCCCGGAGTGGGTCACGATCGGCATCCGTGTCTCGGCCGCCGCCGCCCAGACCGGGTCGTAGCGGCGGTCGTGGTAGGGCGCCTTGTCGACCCACATGGCGGGGATCATCAGCGCGCCCAGCCCGGACTCCTTGGCCCGGTGGACCTCGGCGACGACCTCGGACGGCTCGCCCGTGATGGGCAGCAGGGCGACGCCGCAGTGCCGTTCGGGGTTCTGCGAGACGAACTCGGCCAGCCACCGGTTGTGCGCCTGCGCGCCCGCCATGCCCAGCTCGGGGTCCTGGTCGCCGGAGAGCCCGAGCCCCACCCCGAAGGGGGCCGCGGTCCGGCTGTCGACGGCGTCCGCGTCGGGGAAGACGACCTCCGCGGCGACGCCGTCGCCGTCGAGCTCCTTCAGCCGCCGGCCGGTGTCCCAACCTCCCCGGAGGCCTTCCTCGTGGTCGTGGAACCACTTCTCGGCGAAGGCCTCGTTGCGCACGCCCAGCCGGGTGGCCTCCGCGCGGCGGGCGTCGCGCCGGCCGAGGAACTCGTCGAACTGCGGGTGGAAGCGGGAGTCGAGATAGGGGCGGTACAGCTCCGTGGGCAGGCCCGCGTGGCAGTCGGAGGAGATGATCAGGTACGGGTCTTCGTACGGTGTGTCGCTCATGGCGGACGCTCCTCAGTCGAGGATGAAGCTCTCCAAGTAGGCGGGATTGGCGCGGTCGAGCATCGATTGCGCCCGGGCGCGGATCTGGCGGTCGCTGTGCTCGCTCGGCGGCAGCATCCAGAAGCGGTCGGCGCGGATGCCGTCGACGACGTGCTCGGCGACCTCCTCGACGGGGGTGAAGTCCACCTCGCGGCCGGCCTGCTTCATGGCGGCCTCGTACTGGTCGAGGGTGCGGTACGGGGTCCTGCGCGGGCGCTGCTTCGCGTAGCGCCCGGGCCGGTTGCGGTGGGACTCCCACAGTCCGGTGCGCAGCATGTGCGGGCCGGGGAAGAGCACGGAGGCGCCGACGGCGGCGCCCTCCGCCCTCAGGTGGGCGTAGAGGGACTCGGTCATGGTGACCACGGCGGCCTTGGTGACGGCGTAGACGGAGGCGGTGGGCAGCGGGGCGATGCCGCCGTCGCCGGAGGAGGTGTTGACGACGTGGCCCGGGGCGCCGCCGGCGATCATGCGGGGGACGAAGGCCTGGATTCCGTGGAAGACGCCCCAGACGTTGACGGAGAAGGCCCACTTCCAGTCGTTGGGCTCGTGCTCCCACATCCGGCCCTCGGCGCCGGAGCCGACGCCGGCGTTGTTGCAGAGCACGTGGACGGCGCCGAAGGCGTCGTACGCGGCATCGGCCAGGGCGAGCACGCTGTCGCGGTCGCCGACGTCGACGGTGCGTGCGAGGATCCGGGCCCCGTCCGCGGCGAGTTCGTCGGCGGCCTTGCGCAGGGCGGCCTCCTCGACGTCGGCGAGGACCACCCGCAGCCCCTCGGCGGCGAAGCGGCGGGCCATGGCGAGGCCGATCCCGCTCGCGGCGCCGGTGACGACGGCCACCTGTCCCGCTTCGAGCCTCATCTCACACGCTCCCTTCGGGGGGTCCGTCGAGGATCTGCAGGGGGTCGTCGTAACGCTGGTGGATGTACGGGAGGAGGGCCCGGGCGCTGACCTGCTCGACGACCCGGCCCTTCTGGTCGGTGGTCCGCTCGCCGATGGTGATCTCCACGAGCCGGCGGACGGGCAGGTCGGCCACGGGATCGAACATCGACTCGCGCAGGACGACGTCACCGGTGACGTGCTCCAGCCTGCGGGCCCGCTCGTTGCGGACGCAGTGCACGAGGACCGGTTCGGCGTCGAAGCCCGAACCGTCCACGGAGGGCAGGAACTTGAAGTAGAAGTCGGTCTTGCGGACGGCCCCGGGCAGGGGGAGCTCGCGGTCCACGGCGCCGCGCACCTCCACGAAGGCGATGCCGTGCCGGGCGAGGGCGGCCCGGACGACGAGGCCGTCCCGCTCGACGGTGACCTCGCCGAGCTTCTTCGGTTCCCCGAAGACCTCGCGGCCGCCGGTCAGGGCGCGCTCGTGGGTCATCGGCATGACCAGCGGGTACCAGCCCTCCACCCCGTCGTGCCGTGCGGCGACGGCCACCGAGCCCGCGCCGAGCGGGTGGCCGGGCAGGTCGACCTTGCTCATGTTCGCCCGTACGAGGGGCCGGTCGGCCGGTTCGAGCGGCGGCGGGAGGACCGCGGCGACGACGTCCGGATCGGTCTCCCAGACGGCCACCACACCGGTGGACCAGATGTCGGGGAGCCGGGAACTTCTCTCGCGCGATGCGGCGATCTCGGCCTCGGTCCGCGCTCCGTACCGTACGCGTGCCATGTGTCGCACCATCTCTCGGCTAGGCGGAGTCGGTTCTGTAACACAGTTACACCGCTGCCGATGAAGAATGAAGACCCCTGCACGCACAAGAACTGACGCATCGACAGACGGATGGGACCGCGGACATGGCCAGACCCTCGCTGACCCGCGACGAGGTCCTGGACGCCGCCGCGTCCCTGGTCGAGCAGGGCGGTCCGGCCGCCCTCACGATGCGGGCACTGGCCGCGGAGCTGGGCACCGCGGTGACGTCCATCTACTGGCACGTCGGCAACCGCGAATCGCTGCTGGACGCCCTCGTGGAGCGCACCGTGCAGGAGATGGGCGCGATCCGCCCCGCCGGCCGCACCCCGGCCGAGCGGATCCTGTCGGTCGCCCGGATCCTGCGCCGTGAGCTGCGCGGACGGCCCCACCTGATCGCGATGGTCCACGAACGGGGGCTCACCGAGCGGATGTTCCTCCCGGCTCAGCAGGCGCTCGTGCACGAGGTGCACGCCGCGGGACTGCGCGGCGCCCGGGCCGCGGACGCGGTGCGCGCCGTGCAGTTCCAGATCGTCGGCTTCCTGCTCGTCGAGCGCAACCGCGAGCGCTCCCCCGCCCAGTCCCCGGCCGAGAGCGAGCTGTGGGATCCGGCCTCGGCCCCCCACGACCCGGCGCTCGCCCGCGCGCTGGCCCGGCCGGCCGATCCGGAGCGCCTCTTCCTGCTCTCCGTACGGGCCCTGGTGGCGACCCTGCTGGCGCAGGGCCGACCCGGCGGCGAGGCAGGGGCACGGCAGGGCTGACGCAGGCTGACCCAGGGTGGGGCAGCGGTGTCAGTCCGTGCCGATATCCTCTGTGACCATGCTCGACGACCGTACGACCGCAGAGACCGCGTGGCCGACCGCGTACCCCCAGGGGTACGCGGTCGTCGACGTGGAGACCACCGGGCTCGCGCGCGACGACCGGATAGTCTCCGCCGCCGTCTACCGGCTCGACGCTCAGGGCAACGTGGAGGACCACTGGTACACGCTGGTCAACCCCCAGCGGGATCCGGGGCCGGTGTGGATCCACGGTCTGACGAGTGCCGTCCTCGCGGATGCGCCCCTCTTCGAAGACATCGCCGAGGAGTTCGCCGGCCGGCTCGCGGACCGGGTCCTGGTCGCGCACAACGCCATCTTCGACTGGCAGATGATCGCCCGCGAGTACGCGCGCGCCGAGACGTCCGCGCCGGTCCGTCAGCGCCTGTGCACCATCGCCCTGTCGAAGGAGCTGAACCTCCCGCTGCCCAACCACAAGCTGGAGTCGCTGGCCGCGCACTTCGGGGTGGTCCAGCAGCGCGCCCACCACGCGCTCGACGACGCACGCGTCCTCGCGGAGGCCTTCCGGCCGTCGCTGCACGCGGCGGCGCAGGGCGGCGTACGGCTGCCCCTGCTGGAATGCCGGCCGCTGACGGAGTGGACGGACTCGGCCGCCACCCCGCGCATCGGCCACCAGGCGTCGTACCGGGGCGGCGGCAGCTGGCGGCCCTCGCGCCGGCGGCCGCCCTGCCCGCACCCCAATCCGGGCCGGTTCGAGGACGGAAAGCCGCTGAAGCAGGGCATGCGGATCGCCTTCTCGGGTGACACCTCGGTGGAGCGGGAGCTGTTGGAGGACCGGGCGATCGAGGCGGGGCTGCACGTCGCGACGAGTGTGTCGCGGCTCACGAGTCTCCTGGTGACGAACGACCCGGACTCGGCGACGTCGAAGACGGTGAAGGCGAAGTCCTTCGGCACCCCGGTCGTCGACGAGGCGGCCTTCACGCAGCTGCTGCGGGACGTGGCCCCGGCCGGGGAGTGAGCGGACGGGCCGCTGCCGGTTGGGCCGGGCGGGTGTCCGCGCGGCGACTCACCAGGGTGGATCTTGTTCCGCCGCTCCGCCGTGCGCAGCATGCGGCCCATGGCACGTTGTGAGGTCTGCGGAAACGACTACGGCATGTCCTTCGAGGTGCACGCGCAGGGCGCGGTGCACGTCTTCGACTGCTTCGCCTGCGCCATCCACCGCATGGCGCCCATCTGCGAGCACTGCCGCGTCCAGATCATCGGACAGGGCGTCGAGGTCGAGGGCCAGTGGTTCTGCGGCGGGCACTGCGCCCGCGCGGAAGGGAAGGTGGGCATCGTCGACCACGTCTGACCGCCGCACCCCGCGCGCCGCGACCCCGGTGGGCCACCCGGCCACCGGGGTCCTCGTCGTCCGGGGTACCGTCGTGGGCGTGTACCGCTTTGTGCTGACCCGGCAGTGGGTGTCCCTCACCCTCGTCGCCCTCGTCCTCATCCCCGTGATGATCAAGCTGGGGTTCTGGCAGTACCACCGCCATGTGCACCGGGTGGCGCAGAACCAGCTGATCGAGGCGAACCTGCGGGCGGAGCCCGTCCCCATGACGGAGGTCACCTCCCCCGGCCACAAGGTCCCCCGGGCCGACTTCTGGCGCTCGGTCACCGCGACCGGCACGTACGACTCCGCGCACGAGGTGGTCGTACGGATGCGCACCTCGAACGGCGACAAGGTCGGCTTCCACGTCGTGACCCCGCTCGTCCTCACCGACGGCCGGGTGGTGCTGGTCGACCGCGGCTGGGTGCCGGGCGGCGACGACCCGCGCGCCTATCCGCCGGTGCCGGCCGCGCCCGCGGGCGAGGTCACGGTCACCGGGCGGCTGAAGGCGGACGAGACGAGCGGCAGCAGCGGTATCAAGGACCGCAAGGGCCTGCCCGACCGTCAGGTGATGCTGATCAACAGCGCGCAGCAGGCGGAGCGCCTGGGCCGGCCGGTCCTCGGCGGCTATCTGGAGCTGACCGGTCCGGATCCGGGCGAGGGTGGTCCGGAGACCGTCGCCGACCCCGACCACGACTCGATCGGCGCGCACATGGCCTATGCGGTGCAGTGGTGGCTGTTCGCCTCCGCGGTACCGGTGGGCTGGCTGGTCCTGGTGCGGCGCGAGAAGCGCGACCGCGAGGCGGCGGCGGCCCGCGCCGAAGCCGCCGAGCAGGAGCCCGCGACGGCGTAGCGTGTCGGGCATGGATCTTGGACTGAAAGACCGTGTCTACATCGTCACCGGGGCCACGCGCGGCCTCGGTATGGCCTCCGCCCGGGAACTGGTCGCCGACGGCGCGAAGGTCCTGGTGACGGGCCGGGACGAGCAGCGCGCGGCGGACGCCGCGGCCGCACTGGGCCCGAACGCCGTCGGGGCCGCCGCGGACAACGCGGACCCGGCGGCGGCCGGCCGGCTCATCGCCGCCGCGCACGAGCGCTTCGGCCGCTTCGACGGCATCCTCATCAGTGTCGGAGGGCCCGTGCCGGGTTTTGCCGTCGACAGCACCGACGAGCAGTGGTCGGCCGCCTTCGAGTCCGTCTTCCTGGGCGCGGTGCGCCTGGCCCGGGCGGCCGCGGCGGCACTGGGCGAGGGCGGGGTCATCGGTTTCGTGCTGTCGGGCTCGGTCCACGAGCCGATCCCCGGCCTGACCATCTCCAACGGCCTGCGGCCGGGCCTGGCGGGCTTCGCGAAGTCCCTCTCGGTGGAGCTCGGTCCGCGCGGGATCCGCGTCGTGGGACTGCTCCCGGCGCGCATCGACACCGACCGGGTGCGCGAGCTCGACGCGCTGTCCGGTGACGCCGAGGCGGCCCGTGCCGGCAACGAGTCCCGCATCCCGCTGCGCCGGTACGGCTCGCCGGAGGAGTTCGGCCGCACGGCGGCGTTCCTGCTCTCGCCGGCCGCCTCGTACCTGACGGGCGTGATGCTCCCGGTCGACGGCGGCTCCCGGCACGGCTTCTGACCCTGCGTTGCGGCAGCCGCCGCCGGCGGCTGCCGCTCAGGGGTCAGCTGACGCGGCGGGCCCGGTGGGAGGTCACCTTGAAGCGGGCCTCCGCCGGCAGTTCCGGGAGGTTGGCCGAGGTGCGGGCGTGGGTCAGGACGGGCCCGGCCAGGCCGGCCAGGGTGTCGGCCGGCACCGCGTGGGGCTCCAGCTCCACCGCCACCCGCAGGGCCGGTGAGCTGCGCCGTCCGCGCAGGGCGACCCGGCAGCGCGCGACCCCGTCCAGGGCACCGGCCTCGGCCGCGACGGCGTCCGCCAGGGCGCGGCCGCGCAGTACGGCGAAGGCTCCGTCCCGGGTGTCCACGGCGACCGTCCGCAGCCGGGCACGCTTCAGCTGGGCCAGCAGCCACCACAGGGCGAGCAGCAGGCACACGGCGAGGGCGGCGACCAGCAGCCACCACCACCAGCCGTCGGCGTGCAGGTACCGGCGCCGGTCGGCGGCGGTCAGCAGGGGTTCGGTGCGGCCCCGCAGCGGCCGAGTGGCCGTCAGCAGGACGATCCCTGCCGCCAGCAGCACGGCTCCGGTCACCGCCAGCAGGGTCCGGTTCACGATCCCGATCAATCCGCTCGCCTCCTGACCCGTAGTCGCGGCCGCGGCGGGTGCACGAGGCCCAGTTCCTCGATGCCGACGGCGATCACCCGGTCCAAGTCGGCCCGTACCTCGTCCAGGTCGCGGAAGTGGGAGGTGGCGCGCACCCGGACGCGGGAGCGGCCCATCCGGACCCGGGCGGACCGCACACCGGGCACTTCCATGGCCCGGTCCCGCAGCACCTGAGCGGCGTCCTTGCGGCCAATGCCGGCCCGCAGGGCGCTACCGGCCCCGGGCGCGCCGTCCGGTTCGGGGCCGCGCATCATCAGGATCCGGCGGATCCCGGGGGTGAGGGCCAGCACCAGGAGCACCGCCCCCGCCAGGGCCAGGACCCCGCCGGCCACCTGCACCCACAGGTCGGCCGGGGTGTGGACCTCCAGCCGGCGGGCGAGCTCGCGGCGCCAGGCCATGGCGGGGCGACCGGCCCGTACCGCGGCCAGGTCGTAGAGGAACAGGCCGACCACGCCGATGACGACCAGGGCGACGAGCGCCGCGGGAATGCGGCGGGCGGAGCGGAAGCGGTGTGCCGTCACAGCAGCCGCCGGTCCCGCCCGGCGCCGGTCCGGCCCCGGGAGGAGTGCAGGTGCTCGATGTCGACGTCCACCTCGGGCACGGACATGTTCGCGTACTCCTCGACGCGGCGCACGACCCTGCTGCGGACGGCGGCGCACTGGGCCGCGAGGTCGGAGGGGTAGTCGAGCTCGATGCTCACCCGGACCCGCGCGATGTCGTGGTGCACGGTGACGGTGGCGTGCGGGGGTGTGCCGGAGTTCCCGGCGAGCGCCTCACGGGCCGCCTGCGCGGCGATCTTGGCGACGACCCGGTCTGCGACACGGATGGCCCCGCGGTCGGCGGCGGCCACCGCCGCCGGGGTGGGCCGTGCGCCGGCCGGCGGCGCAGCGCGGCCCGGCGGGGTGGGGCCCGGCGGGGTGGCCTGCGGCAGGGTGCTCATCGCGGCTCACCTCCGCCGGTCGCGGCTGCGGAACAGGTCCCCGGCATCCAGGTCCCCGTCGAGGAAACGACCGGCGACGAAACCGACGGCCCCGAGGGCCGCGACCAACAGAAATGCGCCGAATCCACCGAAATACCCGGCGAATCCTAGGGCAATGCCGGCCAACATGCCGGCGACCGCCATGCTCATGTGCGGGCTCCTCTCGGCTACTGGAGTCGGGACTCCGGCTCCTCGTCGGGCTCGTCGGGCAGCTTGACGTCGCCCACGGCGATGTTGACCTCGACGACCTCCAGTCCGGTCATGCGCTCGACCGAAGAGACGACGTTCTCGCGGACCGCCCGCGCCACGTCACGGATCGAGACGCCGTAGTCGACGACGATCTCCAGGTCGAGGGCGGTCTGGACCTCGCCCACCTCGGCCTTGACGCCGCGGGTGACCGCGGCCTTCTCGCCGCCGGGGACCCGGTCCCGGACTGCGCCGAACGTACGGGAGAGGCCGCTTCCCAGAGCATGCACGCCGACCACTTCCCGGGCGGCGAGGCCGGCGATCTTCTCGACCACCCCGTCTGCGATGGTCGTGCGCCCCCGGTCGCCGGGTGCCTTGTGGGAGCCCCCTGATGCGGTGTCGGTCATCGCGTGTCCCTTCACGTGTACGGACTCACTCCGTCCACGGTAGGCGCGCGGAGGCCAGAAGGCGCCCCGGGGCTACGCCGGTCGGCGTGCTCCGGGGCGCCTTCCGGCCCGCGGGTGGGGGTGGAGTCAGTCCGACAGGCCCGCCAGGTCCCGCAGGCGGCGGGCCTGGGCGGCGCGCTCGGCGGCGCGCTGCTCGTCGTAGGAGCGGGTCTGCGCGGAGCGCAGCAGGGTCTTCGTCTCGATCACGGCGTCCCGCGGCGGGGCCAGCAGGGCGGTGGTCAGGTCCTGGACGGCGGCGTCGAGCTCGTCCGCCGGGACGACCAGGTTGGCGAGGCCGACCCGCTCCGCCTCCTCGGCGTGCACGAAGCGGCCCGTCGCGCAGATCTCCAGGGCGCGGGCGTAACCGACCAGGGAGGCCAGCGGCTGGGTGCCGGCCAGGTCGGGGACGAGGCCCAGGCTCGTCTCGCGCATGGCGAACTGCACGTCGTCGGCAACCACGCGTAGGTCGCATGCGAGCGCGAGCTGGAATCCGGCGCCGATCGCGTGCCCCTGCACGGCGGCGACGGAGATGATGTCGTTACGCCTCCACCAGGTGAACGCCTCCTGGTACTCCGAGATGGTGGCGTCGAGCCGTTCGTCCGAACCGCGCGCCAGATCGAGGAAGGACGGCTCGCCCTCGAAGCCTTCGGGGGTGAACGCCTGCCGGTCGAGCCCGGCGGAGAAGGACTTGCCCTCGCCGCGCAGCACGACGACCCGGACGGTGCCCGGCAATGACCTTCCCGCCTCGGCCAAAGCCCGCCAGAGCGCGGGGGATTGGGCATTTCGCTTGGCCGGATTGGTCAGTGTCACCGTGGCGACCGTGTCGTCGACGGTGAGCCGTACGCCGTCCTTGTCGAGCAGAGCCATCCGTGTGCCTCCGGTGTGCAGTCGGCCGCAAGCTCGGCCTAAGTGACTGCACAGTAACCACCCGGTCGACCGGGAGGCCGACCGGGGGTCACCGGAAGGAACGTCGGATCATGTGAGCCTTGGAGCGGTTGGAGCGTTGGAACCGATGGACCGGGGTCAGGCCGTAGCCGCCTTCTTGCCGCGCGTCGCGCCACCGCGGCCACGCAGTGAAACCCCGGACTCACTGAGCATCCGGTGGACGAATCCGTAGGACCGGCCGGTCTCTTCGGCCAGCGCCCGGATACTCGCACCGGAGTCGTACTTCTTCTTCAGGTCTGCCGCGAGCTTGTCGCGCGCGGCGCCGGTCACCCGGCTGCCCTTCTTCAGAGTCTCGGCCACCCGTGCCTCCTCATGGGAAGTGCGCTCTGGACTTCTCATGATCACCCCTCCCCGGCTTCCTGGCCACCCATTCAGCAAGGTCGGTACGGCGGGCTTTCCCGAGCCATGGACACCCGACCAGAACGGAATCTCCCCTTCCGCCACATGACTTCCGTCACACTTCGCCGTCCGGCGCGGAAACCTCCAGGTCAGGGGCGGGACGACGGAACGACGAAGGCCCCGGCCGCGCCCCTCGCGGGAGCGGCCGAGGCCCTCGTACGACGCGCAGCGGTACGAGACGGTCTCACTCAGTTGATGGATCACCCCTGAGCCGAATGATCCATAAGGGACTGGATCAGCACCGGGACCGCATCCCGGCGCCCTCTCCGCTCCTGCCCGGCCCGGCCGAGCGGCGGTGGCCGGGGGGCGGGCGAGGGGTCAGGCCAGGGCCACCAGGTCCCGGTAGTCCGGGCCCCACAGGTCCTCGACGCCGTCCGGCAGCAGGATGATGCGCTCCGGTTCGAGGGCCTCGACGGCGCCCTCGTCGTGCGTGACGAGGATGACGGCGCCCTTGTAGGTGCGCAGCGCGCCCAGGATCTCCTCGCGGCTGGCCGGGTCGAGGTTGTTCGTGGGCTCGTCGAGGAGCAGCACGTTCGCCGAGGAGACGACCAGCGTGGCCAGCGCCAGACGGGTCTTCTCGCCGCCCGAGAGCACGCCGGCGGGCTTGTCGACATCGTCGCCGGAGAACAGGAAGGAGCCGAGGGTCTTGCGCACGTCGACCAGGTCCAGGTCGGGCGCGGAGGAGCGCATGTTCTCCAGGACCGTGCGGTCGGGGTCCAGGGTCTCGTGCTCCTGGGCGTAGTAGCCGAGCTTGAGGCCGTGGCCGGGCGTGACCTGGCCGGTGTCGGGCTGCTCGGCGCCCGCGAGCAGGCGGAGCAGGGTGGTCTTGCCGGCGCCGTTGAGGCCGAGGATGACGACGCGGGAGCCCTTGTCGATGGCCAGGTCGACGTCGGTGAAGATCTCCAGGGAGCCGTACGACTTCGACAGGCCCTCGGCGGTCAGCGGGGTCTTGCCGCAGGGCGCCGGGTCAGGGAAGCGCAGCTTGGCGACCTTGTCGGAGACGCGGACGGCCTCCAGGCCGGACAGCAGCCGCTCGGCGCGCTTGGCCATGTTCTGCGCGGCGACCGTCTTGGTGGCCTTGGCGCGCATCTTGTCGGCCTGCGAGTTCAGGGCCGCGGCCTTCTTCTCGGCGTTCTGGCGCTCGCGCTTGCGGCGCTTCTCGTCCGCCTCGCGCTGCTGCTGGTAGAGCTTCCAGCCCATGTTGTAGACGTCGATCACGGACCGGTTGGCGTCCAGGTAGAACACCTTGTTCACGACGGTCTCGACCAGGTCGACGTCGTGGGAGATCACGACGAAGCCGCCGCGGTAGTTCTTCAGGTAGTCCCGCAGCCAGACGATCGAGTCGGCGTCGAGGTGGTTCGTGGGCTCGTCGAGGAGCAGGGTGTCGGCGTCCGAGAAGAGGATCCGGGCCAGCTCGACGCGGCGGCGCTGACCACCGGAGAGGGTGTGCAGCGGCTGGCCGAGGACCCGGTCGGGCAGGCTGAGCGCGGCCGAGATGGTGGCCGCCTCGGACTCGGCGGCGTACCCGCCCTTGGTGAGGAACTCGGTCTCCTGGCGCTCGTACTGCTTGAGCGCCTTCTCGCGGGTGGCGCCGGAGCCGGTGGCGATGCGCTCCTCGTTCATCCGCATCTTCTTGATGAGGACGTCGAGGCCGCGGGCGGACAGGATCCGGTCGCGGGCCAGGACGTCGAGGTCGCCGGTGCGCGGGTCCTGCGGGAGGTAGCCCACCTCGCCCGAACGGGTGATGGAGCCGCCCGCGGGCTGGCCCTCTCCCGCCAAGCACTTGGTGAGGGTGGTCTTGCCGGCGCCGTTGCGGCCGACCAGGCCGATGCGGTCGCCCTTGGCGATGCGGAACGAGGCGGACTCGATGAGGACGCGGGCGCCGGCGCGCAGCTCGATGCCGGTGGCGGTGATCACGGAAATGCTCCAGGGCGGGTCGGGACGGCGGAAGGGGGCAGGACGCGAGGGCTTCGACGCCGCTAATCCGCGAGGAGATTTGCCATGGGAGACATTCTACCGGGGGTGTGCAACCGGTTTACGGGGCGGCGGCGGCCGGCCCGCGGCCCTGTCCGCTCCCCCCGCATCCCCCTCGCCCGTCCGCCGTCCGGCTCCCGTCCGGCCCGCCGGCGAGCCGGCGGGCGGGGGCGCGGGCGGAGGCGAATGGGCCGATACTCGGCGCAGGTGCGGTCACGTGGCCGCACCGGCTTCACGGACGGGCGGATGGAGGGCGGTGCGGATGCAGTTCGACGACCATGCCGATCTGGACACGTCCGAGGTCAAGGACGTGCGGGGCAGTCGCATCCCAGGTGGCCGGGCCACCGTCGGCGGCGGCCTCGTCGGCATCATCGCGCTGATCATGGGTCTGCTCTTCGGGGTGGGGCCGGAGCAGCTGGGACTGTCCTCCGGTGACGAGGAGCCCGCACCGGCCGCGTCCTCCCTCAGCCAGGTGCAGCAGGCCTGCAGGACGGGCCGGGACGCGAACGCGCGCGAGGACTGCCGGCTGGTCGCGGTGGTCAACAGCACGCAGGACTTCTGGCGGCAGGAGTTCGCGCGCCGCCGCGGACAGTACGCCCCGGCGTCCACGGTCTTCTTCGGCGGCCGGGTGAACACCGCGTGCGGCGCCGCCACCGCCGCCGTCGGACCCTTCTACTGCCCCGCCGACCGGCAGGTCTACCTGGACCTGGGCTTCTTCGACGAGCTGCGCACGAAGTTCGGGGCGAGCGGCGGCCCCTTCGCCCAGGCGTACGTGGTCGCCCACGAGTACGGGCACCACATCCAGAACCAGCTGGGCACCCTCCAGCGGGCGCAGGACGGGCAGCAGGGTGCGGACAGCAACGCGGTCAGGGTCGAGCTGCAGGCCGACTGCTACGCGGGAGTGTGGGCGCACAACGCGACGCGGACCCCGGACGAGTCCACAGGACGGCCCCTGATCACGAACCTGACCGACGAGGACATCACGGACGGGCTCGACGCGGCGGCCGCGGTCGGCGACGACCGCATCCAGGAGAGGCTCCAGGGCCGGGTGACTCCGGAGTCCTGGACCCACGGCTCGGCGGAGCAGCGCCAACAGTGGTTCTACCAGGGCTATCGGACGGGCGACATGGCCCGGTGCAACACCTTCCGCTGACGGTCGTCGGCGCCTGCCATGCTGTGTGGCGCGGGTCACCGTCACGAGAGGGAGTGATCGTCATGGCAGGCGTTCCGTCCATCTGTCCCACGCTGGTCTACCGCGACGCGAAGGCGGCGATCAAGCTGCTGACCGAGGCCTTCGGCTTCAGCCAGGTCGCGGTGTACGAGGGGGACGACGGTTGCGTGGTGCACGCGGAGCTGGCGTACGGCAACGGGGTGGTGATGCTGGGCAGCAGGGGCACCGGCAGCGTCTTCGACAAGGCCATGGAGGGCGGCGGGCCCTGCGGGGTGTACGTGGTGGTCGACGACGTGGACGCCCACCACCGGCGGGCCGTCGAGCACGGGGTGGAGGTCCTGATGGAGCCCACCGACCAGGACTACGGCTCGCGCGACTACATGGCCCGCGACGGCGAGGGCAACATCTGGAGCTTCGGCACGTACGCCCCGCAGGTCTGAGACCCGCGACCGGGACCGGTCCTGCGGTGCGTACGCGCGTGGAGCTCAGGCACCTCCGGTGTGGACCTGGAAGGCGGCCCGCCGCACCGCTTTGGCCAGGGCCGGGTCCGGGTGGGCCGCGGCCAGCGCGACCAGGACCTGCACGGTGCGCGGATGGCCGACCGCGCGCACCTCGTCCAGCAGCCTGGGGACGGTGGTGCGGACGGCCGAGTCCAGGTGGCGGGCGAGCAGCTCCGCCTCACCGTGGTCGGCGATGGCGGCGGCGGTGTCCACCCAGAGCCAGGTCGACTCCTCGGCGGTGAGGACGTCCTGGGCGTCGTCGGGGTCGATGCCGTCGTGCTCGGCGAGCCAGAGCAGCGCGTACGGGCGCAGCGCGGGCTCGCGCACGGTGGCGCGCACCTCGGGCTCGGCGGGGGCGCCGACCACGCGCAGCGCCTCGAAGGCGAGGCCGCGCAGCAGGGCGTCCTCGCCGCGGGCGGCCTGGAGGAGCTCGGCCACGGCGTGGCCGACGGGCCGGGCGGCCAGCCAGGCCTGGTACTCGGCGCGGGCCGGTCCGGGGGTGAGGCGGGCGCAGCCGTGCAGCATGGCGGCGGCGGACTGTTCGATGTTCCCGGCGGGGCTCTGCGCCGCGACGCAGATCTGCTCCAGCTTGACCCAGACGGCCCAGCTGCCGAGCGGGGTGAGGGTGGCCCGGGCCGGTCCGAGGGTGACGGCGTCCACGGCGGCGAGGCCGCCGAGCGCCCAGCGCAGCAGCCGGGCGAGCGGGACGGGGCGGGCTTCGGCGGAGCCGGTGGCGCAGGTCGGTGCCACCGCGGACTCGGCCTCGTAGGGGATCTCGCAGCGCTCGTCGCGCAGTTCGCTGACGCGCTGGCCGAGCAGGTCGAGCAGGTCGGGGACGGTCACCGGGCCCGCGGACAGTTGGAGCAGCGAGAGCAGCTGGGGCATGGCCTCGACGACCTCGGCGACGGCCGCCGGGGCGATGTCGGCGGGGGCCGGGTGGACCAGCGACCAGGCGTCGAAGAGGGCGACCCAGCCGCGCAGCACGGCGGTGTCGTCGCGGTCCCATGCGCGCAGGCGCCAGCCGGGCCGGGCGTGGCCGCCGTGCACCTCGACGAGGCCGGCGAGGCGGGCGCGGTCCCAGCCGACGCGGATCTGGCCGTGCGTCAGGCCCAGCTCCTCGGCGGCGCGTTCGACGTCGGCTGCGGGCAGGGCTCCCGTGGGGGCCGGCCGGCCGCCGTCCGCGGCACCGAGGTTGTGCTCGGCCCAGCGGGTCAGCCGGACGGCGTCCGCCAGGGAGGCCCGGGCCCGGTCGGCGAGGTCGGCGGTGGCGGGGGTGCCCGCCGGGGGCCGCGGGGCGGGGCGGGTGCGGCGGTCGGTCACCGCCTTGCGTGCCGCGGCGACGGAGCGCGGGGAGACGAGTCGGAGTCTGGAGTCGCGAGCCAACTGCTCATCAGGCTTTCGGGACGTCACGGAAGCAGTCTCGCCCGTCACTGGCCGAAAGCCCAAACGGAATGGCCTCCTTCCGCCGCCCGCCGCCGGGGCAGACCGGGACATCCCGCCCGGAGGACCCTCTCCGTCACACGGCCTTCACATCAGCGGGGTGAGGAAGCGGCGCAGGGCCTCCTCGTACCCGTCGGGGTCGGCGTTCCACATCGCCCCGTGTCCGGCGTCGCGGACCGTCTGCAGGGTGACCAGGTCGGGTCGGGCGGCCGCGAGCCGGCGGGAGGGCTCCCAGGGGGCGAGGGTGTCGTCGGGGCCGTGGAAGATCAGTACGGGGACTTTGAGCGCTCCGGGGTCGGCGCCGGGCGGGAGGCGGTCGGCGCGCAGCCCGGAACGGCCCTCGGCGGCCCGCACCGCCAGCGCGAGCACCGGGGCCGGGGTGCGGCGCGCCGCGGCGAGTGCGCGAAGCGTGGTGCGCCAGTCGAGTACGGGCGAGTCCAGCACCAGACCGGAGATCCGGTCGGCGAGCGCCGAGCGCTCGACGGCGTGCAGGGCCATGGTGGCGCCGGTGGACCAGCCGTGCAGGATCACGCGCCGGGCGCCGTAGCGCAGGGCGTAGCGGATGGCGGCGTCCAGGTCCCGCCATTCCGACGCGCCGAGGTGGCCGAGGCCGTCGGGGGGTTGGGGGGCGCCGAGGTCGCCGCGGTAGCCCAGGCCGAGGACGGGCAGCCGGTGGCGGTGCAGGAAGGGCATGACGACCATCGGGTGCTCGCGGCCGGCGCCGAGTCCGTGCACGGTGATCACCCAGGTGTCGCGGGCGGCGGGCACGAACCACGCGGGGAGCGCGCCCAGCTCGCCGGGGACGTCCACGTCGGCGTGGTCGAGTCCGAGTGCGGTGCGCGGGTCCCCGGCGTGTACCTGGGGGGTCAGGGTGACCCGGGTGCCGGGGTCGAGCGTGCCGTGGGTGACGGAGAGGAGCCGGCGCACGACGGTGTCCGGGTCGTGGTCGGCGTCCGCGAGGACGGGCCCGACGGCTGCGTGCACACCGGGCGCGGCCAGGCCGTAGGTGCCGGGGCGGAGGGAGGCGAGGGAGCGGGTGAGCGCGATCCGGCCGTCCCCGGCGGAGTGGACGCTCAGCCGGGGCCCGCCGGGGAGTGGTGCGCCGGGCCGGGGGCGCAGGGCGGCGTCGGCGGCGTACCGGCCGGCCGCCACGGCGGCCACGCCCGCGCCGACGAGAGTCGTGGTGACGGCCACTGCCGTCGCTGTCACGGTACGCACGGTTCCAGTGTCGTCGCACAGAGTCCGCCGAGCCACTGGAGGGAGGCGTTCCGGGTCTACGCGGGGAGAGTGATCCGGGTCACTTTCGCGGGACGACAAGGGTGGCCGGGAGTCTCGCCGGGGACGTGCGGAGGGGTTCATTCACCCGGCTTTGACGTGCACCAATGCAGAAATCTACGTAATAATCAGGACGAATGTCCCGATCGCGCCCCGTGCCGGTACACCGCTCCGCCGGAGCCAGTTCACCTTCCGTTCATCCAGGTTGCCTACGTTCGCCGAGCCACTGACGCCAAACAGAAGCCTGGGTAAATGGAGCACATAACGCTTCTCCTCGGGATCGTGATCATCACCGCTCTCGTGTTCGACTTCACGAACGGTTTTCACGACACGGCCAACGCGATGGCCACCACCATCTCGACCGGCGCCCTCAAGCCCAAGACCGCGGTGGCCATGTCCGCCGTGCTCAACCTCGTCGGCGCGTTCATGTCCGTGGAGGTCGCCAAGACGATCTCCAAGGGCCTCGTCAACGAGGAAGGCATCCAGCCAGAGGTGATCTTCGCCGCGCTGGTCGGCGCGATCCTCTGGAACCTCGTCACCTGGCTGGTCGGACTCCCGTCCAGTTCCTCCCACGCCCTGATGGGCGGCCTGATCGGTGCCGCGGTCGCCTCCGCCGGCATCGGCGCGGTCAACGGCGGGGTCGTCGTGACCAAGGTCCTCATCCCCGCGATCGCCGCCCCGCTGGTCGCCGGCATCGCCGCGTACCTGGCCGCGAAGCTCACCTACAAGCTGGGTGACAAGGTCGGCGAGAAGACCTCCGCCAAGGGCTACCGCGCCGGGCAGATCGCCTCGGCCGGCCTCGTCTCCCTCGCGCACGGCACCAACGACGCGCAGAAGACGATGGGCATCATCACCCTGGCCCTCATCGCCGGCGGCGCGCTCGCGCCCGATGCCAACCCCCCGGTGTGGGTCATCGTCTCCGCGGGCGTCGCCATCGCGCTCGGCACCTACCTGGGCGGCTGGCGCATCATCCGCACCATGGGCAAGGGCCTGACCGACCTGCAGCCGCAGCAGGGCTTCGCCGCCCAGACCTCGGCCGCGTCCGTCATCCTCGCCTCCTCGAACCTCGGCTTCTCCCTCTCCACCACCCACTCGTGCTCCGGCGCGGTCATGGGTGCGGGCCTGGGCCGCAAGGGCGGTGTGGTCCGCTGGTCCACCGCGACCCGCATGTTCGTCGCGTGGGGCCTGACCCTGCCGGCCGCCGCGCTGGTCTCGGCCGGCGCCGAACTGATCATGCGCGTCGGTGACCTCGGCATCGCCGCCGTCACCGTCTTCCTGATCGGCTCCTGCCTCGCCATCTGGCTCATCTCCCGGCGCCAGGTGGTCGACCACAACAACGTCAACGACGTCGAGCAGGCCGACGCCGATGCCCCGGGCGTCGTCACCACGGCGATGGCCGCCGTCACCGTCCCGCCGACCGTCGCCGCCGCCGGCACCATCGCCGCGGTCACGGACGAGGACCTCAAGGCCACCATCCCGGCCGCGACGCAGACCCCGGCGGCCCCCGCCGCGACGGTCTGACCGAGACAGAGACACAAGAGGAATCGGCAGTATGAAGATCGACTGGGAAGCGCTCGGCTCCGTGTTCGGAGTCAGCCTCTTCGCCACCGTCGCCCTCGTGGCCCTCTTCACCCTGGGCCTGGTGGGCCTGTCCAAGCACGAGGCCGCCACCGAGCAGGGCGGCAGCGCCACCCTCGCCCGCAGCGGTGCCTACCTCTGCTTCGCGCTCGTCGCGGCGGCCGTGACGTACGGGATCTACCTGATCGTCGCCTGAGCCGTCGCCCGTCCGCGCACGGCGCGGGCGGGGCGCACCGTCCTGAAAGCTCCCTCCGGGTCGTCCCGGGGGGAGCTTTCGCATCTCCCGGCCCGGCCGCGTCGCAGGTCAACGGCGAGTTGACGGGCCTTCGGGGTGCGTGGTGGACTGCCCGAGCCAATACGGCGGCATGGAGAGGAAGTCCGGTGCGATTCCGGCGCGGTCCCGCCACTGTCACCGGGGAACGCACGCCGTGCGCGAGCCCCCGGGAGCCAGGAACTCTCGCCGCCGGACACGTCGAACCAGGGCGCGGACCCTGAGTGAGGACATACCTGCCACCATGCGTGCCGATCGCGTTTTCGCGTACGGCGCCGCGGCGGGCCTGATCGGCGACCGGATCCTCGGTGATCCGCGCCGCGGGCACCCCGTGGCCGCCTTCGGACGAGCCGCCGCCGCCGTCGAGCGCTCCCTGTGGCGTGACGACCGCGCCCGCGGCGTCCTGCACACCCTGCTGTGCGTCGGGGGTGCGGCCGCCGTCGGCGCGCTGGGCGCCCGCGCGGTGCGCTCCCGGCCCGCGGCCGCCCGTATCGCCCTGACCGCCGCGGCCACCTGGGCGGTCGTGGGCGGCACCTCGCTGGGCCGGGAGGCCCGTGCCATCGGCGGTGCGCTCGCCGCCGGGGACATCGAGGTCGCCCGGGAACGGCTGCCGCACCTGTGCGGCCGCGACCCGCAGTCCCTCGACGGGCAGCAGATGGCCCGGGCGGTCGTGGAGTCCGTCGCCGAGAACACCTCCGACGCGGTGGTCGGGGCCCTGGTGTGGGGCGCCGTCGCCGGGGTCCCCGGACTGCTGGCGTTCCGCGCCGTCAACACCCTCGACGCGATGGTCGGCCACAAGTCCCCACGCCACCGGCGCTACG
Organism: Streptomyces sp. NRRL F-2664; assembly: GCF_000719345.1. Lineage (GTDB taxonomy): Bacteria > Actinomycetota > Actinomycetes > Streptomycetales > Streptomycetaceae > Streptomyces. The sequence continues at coordinate 111,428 of NZ_JOFX01000013.1, read as the reverse complement.
GATGGGCGTCGGCCCGGCTCGACGACCTCGCCGGCTGGCCCGGCGCCCGGCTGACGGCGCTGGCCGCGGTCGTCGCGGGCCCCGACCGGCGCGGGGCGGTGCGCGCCTGGCGCGCGGACGCCGCCGCACACCCGAGCCCGAACGCCGGGCCGGTCGAGGCCTCGTTCGCCGGGGCCCTCGGCGTCAGACTGGGCGGGACCCTGTCCTACGGCGGCCGGGTCGAGCACCGGGCCGTGCTGAACGGCGGATCCGGACGGCCGGTGGAGGTCGCGGACATCGAGCGGGCGGTCCGGCTGTCACGGCAGGTGACGTGGCTGGCGCTGGGCGCCTGCGTGGCCGGCCGGCTGCTGGGGGCACGAGCACGGAGGGGACGCGCATGAGCAGCGCGAAGCGCGGCGGCGGACTGCTGGTCGCGGGTACGACGTCGGACGCGGGCAAGAGCGTGGTCACGGCGGGCATCTGCCGCTGGCTGGCCCGCCAGGGCGTGAAGGTGGCGCCCTTCAAGGCGCAGAACATGTCGCTGAACTCCTTCGTCACCCGGGAGGGCGCCGAGATCGGGCGCGCCCAGGCGATGCAGGCCCAGGCGGCCCGCGTGGAACCGACCGCGCTGATGAACCCGGTGCTGCTCAAGCCCGGCAGCGACCGCAGCAGTCAGGTGGTGCTGCTGGGCAGGCCCGTCGGCGAGATGAGCGCGCGCGGCTACCACGGCGGTCGCCAGGAGCAGCTGCTCGGCATCGTCACGGACTGCCTGGAGCAGCTGCGGGGTACGTACGACGCCGTGATCTGCGAAGGGGCGGGCAGCCCGGCCGAGATCAACCTGCGCCGGACCGACATCGTGAACATGGGCATCGCGCGGGCCGCGCGCTTCCCGGTGGTCGTGGTCGGCGACATCGACCGCGGCGGGGTCTTCGCGTCGTTCTTCGGGACGACGGCGCTGCTCTCCCCGCAGGACCAGGCGCTGATCGCCGGGTACATGGTCAACAAGTTCCGCGGTGACGTGTCGCTGCTGGAGCCCGGCATGGAAATGCTGCGCGGGCTCACGGGCCGGTCGACGTACGGGGTGCTGCCGTTCCGGCACGGGCTGGGCATCGACGAGGAGGACGGCCTGCGCGTCTCGCTGCGGGGGGCCGTACGGGAGTCCGTGGTGGCTCCGCCCGTGGGCGAGGACGTGCTGCGGGTCGCCGTGTGCGCGGTGCCGCTGATGTCGAACTTCACGGACGTCGACGCGCTCGCGGCCGAACCCGGGGTCGTGGTGCGCTTCGTGGACCGGGCCGAGGAGCTGGCCGACGCGGACCTGGTCGTCGTACCGGGCACCCGCGGCACGGTGAAGGCGCTGGCCTGGCTGCGCGAACGCGGGCTTGCGGACGCGCTGGCCCGGCGGGCCGCCGAGGGCCGGCCGGTGCTGGGCGTCTGCGGCGGCTTCCAGGCCCTGGGCGAGCACATCGAGGACGACGTCGAATCGCGGGCCGGCTCGGTGGAGGGGCTCGGGCTGCTGCCGGTACGGGTGCGCTTCGCGCCGGAGAAGACCCTGGCCCGGCCGTCCGGGACCGCGCTCGGGGAGCCGGTGGACGGGTACGAGATCCACCACGGGGTGGCCGAGGTCCTGGGCGGGGAGCCCTTCCTCGACGGCTGCCGGGTGGGCTCGGTGTGGGGCACGCACTGGCACGGCTCGCTGGAGTCGGACGGCTTCCGCCGGGCGTTCCTGCGCGAGGTCGCCGCGGCCGCCGGGCGGCGTTTCGTACCGGCCCCGGACACCTCCTTCGCCGCGCTGCGCGAGGAACAGCTCGACGTGCTGGGCGACCTGATCGAGGAGCACGCCGACACCGATGCGCTGCTGAAGCTGATCGAAGCCGGCGCCCCGACCAGGCTGCCGTTCCTCCCGCCGGGCGCGCCGTGACGGCGGCGGCCCCGCGGGCGGCTTTCCCCCACCCCGTCCCTTCCCGAAGCCGGGGCGGCGCCCCGGTGACGGTCCGCACCTCCCAAGGAGTGAGCAACGCATGAGCACGCCCTATCCGTTCACCGCTGTGGTCGGCCAGAACGACCTGCGGCTGGCGCTCCTGCTGAACGCCGTGAGCCCGGCGGTCGGCGGGGTGCTCGTGCGCGGCGAGAAGGGGACCGCCAAGTCCACCGCCGTGCGCGCGCTCTCCGCGCTGCTGCCGGCCGTCGACGTGGTGCCCGGCTGCCGGTTCTCCTGCGCGCCCGCCGCGCCGGACCCGGACTGCCCCGACGGTCCGCACGAGTCCGGCCCCGGCGGCGCCCGGCCGGCCCGCATGGTGGAGCTGCCCGTCGGCGCGTCCGAGGACCGCCTCGTCGGCGCCCTCGACATCGAACGGGCGCTCGCCGAGGGCGTGAAGGCCTTCGAGCCCGGCCTGCTCGCCGACGCCCACCGCGGGATCCTCTACGTCGACGAGGTCAACCTGCTCCACGACCACCTGATCGACCTGCTGCTGGACGCCGCGGCGATGGGCGCCTCCTACGTGGAGCGCGAGGGCGTCTCGGTCCGGCACGCGGCCCGCTTCCTGCTCGTCGGCACCATGAACCCGGAGGAGGGCGAGCTGCGGCCGCAGCTCCTCGACCGCTTCGGGCTGACCGTGGAGGTCGCCGCCTCCCGCGAGCCCGCCCAGCGGGTGGAGGTCGTCCGCCGCCGACTCGCCTACGAGGACGATCCCGCGGGATTCGCCGCCCGCTGGTCGGGGGACGAGAGCGAGGTCCGCGCCCGGGTGGTGGCCGCGCGGGCGCTGCTGCCGCAGGTCCGCCTCGGGGACACCGCGCTCCTGCAGATCGCCGCGACCTGCGCCGGCTTCGAGGTCGACGGGATGCGGGCCGACATCGTGATGGCGCGGACCGCGACGGCCCTGGCCGCCTGGGCGGGCCGCACGGCCGTGCTGAAGGAGGACGTGCGGCAGGCCGCGCTGCTCGCGCTCCCGCACCGGCGGCGCCGCAACCCGTTCGACGCGCCGGGCCTGGACGAGGACAAGCTGGACGAGATCCTCGACCGGTTCCCCGACGAGGACCCGCAGGACGAGCCCGACCCGGACCCGGAGCCGGAGCCCGGCCCCGAGGGTCCCGAGGGCGGCCCGGACGACGGCGGGGGCGGCCCCGACGGCGGCGGGGTGCCGCCGCAGGGCGGCGGCACGCAGGATGCGCAGGCCCCCGCGGAGACCTCCGACCCCCCGGCGGGATCGCCCGATGCGGCCCCGCAGCCCTCCGCCCAGGAGGCCGGCGGGCCCGAACAGGCCGCCGTACGGGCCGCCGAGCCGTTCCGCACCCGGATGCTGACCGTGCCGGGGCTCGGTGAGGGCGCCGACGGACGGCGTTCGCGCGCCCGGACCGCCCACGGCCGGACCACCGGCGCCCACCGCCCCCGCGGCCGGCTCATGAAGCTGCACCTGGCGGCCACCGTGCACGCGGCGGCCCCGTATCAGAAGGCGCGCGGCCGCTCCGGGCCCGGCCTCGTGGTCCGCAAGGACGACCTGCGCCAGGCCACCCGGGAGGGCCGCGAGGGCAACCTCGTCCTCTTCGTGGTCGACGCCTCCGGTTCCATGGCCGCCCGGCAGCGGATGAGCGCGGTCAAGGGCGCCGTGCTGTCGCTGCTCCTGGACGCCTACCAGCGCCGGGACAAGGTGGGCCTGATCACCTTCCGGGGGTCCGCCGCCGAGCTGGCGCTGCCGCCCACCTCCTCGGTGGACGCGGCTGCCGCCAGGCTGGAGAAGCTGCCCACGGGCGGCCGTACCCCGCTCGCGGCCGGCCTGCTCAAGGCCCACGAGGTGCTGCGGATCGAACGGCTGCGGGATCCGAGCCGCCGGCCGCTGCTGGTCGTCGTCACCGACGGGCGGGCCACGTCGGCCGGCGCCGTCGGCGGCGACCCGCGCGAGCTGACGGCGCGCAGCGCCCGGCTGCTGGCCGCCGAGGGAGTCGCTTCGGTGGTCGTGGACTGCGAGTCGGGTCCGGTCCGGCTGGGGCTGGCCGGAGCACTGGCCGCCGAGCTGCGCGGGCCTGCCGTCACCCTCGAAGGGCTGCGGGCCGACGCGCTGGCCGGTCTCGTGAAGGACGTACGCACCGCTGTGACAACCCCCGCTTCCCACACCCTCAGGAGGGCCGCGTAATGCCTCAGGGACAGCCGTCCGTCGTTCCGGACGACGGACTCACCACGCGCCAGCGCCGCAACCGCCCGCTGGTCTTCGTCCACACGGGACCGGGCAAGGGCAAGTCCACGGCTGCCTTCGGGCTGGCGCTGCGCGCCTGGAACCAGGGCTGGCCGATCGGGGTGTTCCAGTTCGTCAAGTCGGCGAAGTGGAAGGTCGGCGAGGAGAACGCGCTGAAGGTGCTCGGCGCCTCCGGCGAGGGCGGCAGCGTCGTCTGGCACAAGATGGGCGAGGGCTGGTCCTGGGTCCAGCGGGACGCGCAGCTCGACAACGAGCAGGCGGCCAAGGAGGGCTGGGAGCAGGTCAAGCGCGACCTGGCCGCCGAGACGCACAAGCTGTACGTGCTCGACGAGTTCGCCTACCCGATGCACTGGGGCTGGATCGATGTCGACGAGGTCATCGAGGTGCTGCGCAGCCGTCCGGGCAGCCAGCACGTGGTGATCACGGGCCGCAACGCGCCGGAGAAGCTGGTGGAGTTCGCGGACCTGGTGACCGAGATGACCAAGGTGAAGCACCCGATGGACGCCGGCCAGAAGGGCCAGAAGGGCATCGAGTGGTGACGGCGTTCGACATGCCCCGGCTGGTCGTGGCCGCGCCATCGTCCGGCAGCGGCAAGACCACCGTGGCCACGGGCCTGATGGCGGCCTTCGCGGAGCGCGGCCTCGCCGTGTCCCCGCACAAGGCCGGGCCCGACTACATCGACCCCGGCTACCACGCGCTGGCCACCGGCCGGCCGGGGCGCAACCTCGACGCCTTCATGTGCGGGCCGGAGCTGGTCGCCCCGCTGTTCGCGCACGGGGCGGCCGGGTGCGACCTGGCCGTGGTCGAGGGCGTGATGGGGCTCTACGACGGGGCCGCGGGCCGGGGCGAACTGGCCTCGACGGCGCAGGTGGCGAAGGTGCTGCGGGCGCCGGTGGTGCTGGTGGTCGACGCGTCCTCGCAGTCGCGGTCGGTGGCGGCGCTGGTGCACGGCTTCGCCTCCTTCGACCCGCAGGTCCGCCTGGGCGGCGTCATCCTCAACAAGGTCGGCTCGGACCGGCACGAGGTGATGCTGCGGGAGGCCCTGGAGGAGGCGGGCATGCCGGTGCTCGGCGTGCTGCGGCGGGCTCCGCAGGTCGCCACGCCCTCGCGCCACCTGGGTCTGGTGCCGGTGGCGGAGCGGCACGCCGACGCGCTGGCCGCCGTGGCGGCGCTGGCCGGACAGGTCAGGGCGGGCTGCGACCTGGATGCGCTGATGGCCCTGGCGCGCACGGCGCCGCCGCTGGCCTGCGAGCCGTGGTCCCCGCACGGTTCGCCCTCGCCGGCGTCCGGGGCGGCGGACTCCGGGGAAGCGGTCGCCGGCAGCGCACCCGCTCCGGTCGTCGCGGTCGCCGGCGGGCCCGCGTTCACGTTCTCGTACGCCGAGCACGCGGAACTGCTGACGGCCGCCGGCGCCGAGGTCGTCACCTTCGACCCGCTCCGGGACGAGGCGCTGCCCGAGGGGACCGCCGGCCTGGTGGTCGGCGGCGGCTTCCCCGAGGTGTACGCGCCGGAGCTGTCCGCCAACGAGCCGCTGCGGGCGGCCGTCTCTGCCTTCGCGGCGGTCGGCGGCCCGGTGGCCGCCGAGTGCGCGGGGCTGCTGTACCTGGCGCGGTCGCTGGACGGCAGACCCATGTGCGGGGTGCTCGACGCGGACGCGCGGATGTCGGAGCGGCTGACCCTCGGCTACCGGGAGGCGGTGGCGGTGTCCGACAGCTCGCTCGCGGCGGCGGGGACCCGGCTGCGGGGGCACGAGTTCCACCGGACGGTGATCGAGCCGGGCTCGGGGGCGGTGCCCGCCTGGGGGTTCACGCATCCGGAGCGCCGGGTCGAGGGCTTCGTCGTCAAGGGTGTGCACGCCAGCTACCTGCACACGCACTGGGCGGCGGAGCCGTCCGTCGCCCGCCGCTTCGTACGGGCCGCGGCCGCGCGGGCGGCGGCCGTACGGGATGCCGCGGCAGCACGGCGGTGAATCCCGCCCGCTCACTCCGCGATGCCCACCACGAGCCAGATCCCGGCCACCCCGCCCACCGTGCACAGCAGTGTGGACAGGGCGGGGTGCTTGTGGTGCGCCTCGGGCAGGATCTCCGCGGCCGCCAGGTAGAGCAGGAGGCCGCCGAAGAAGCCGAGGTACGCGCCGAGGGGTTCCTCCGGAAGGGTGAACAGCAGCGTGGACGCGGCTCCCACCACGGGCGCCGCCGCGTCCGCGAACAGCATCAGCAGGGCCTTGCGGCGGTCGTTGCCGTAGAGGCGGGTGAGCGTGTACGTGTTGAACCCGTCGGCGAAGTCGTGGGTGACGACGGCCAGCGCCACGGCCACGCCCATCCCGCCGCCGACCTGGAACGCCGCGCCGAGCGCGACCCCGTCGGCGAGGCTGTGGCCGACCATCGCGGCGGCCGCGGTGAGCCCGACCTGCGGGACGCGCGCGCCGTCCTCGGCGCCGTGCGCGGCCTGGCGCACGGCCAGGAGCCGCTCGACGACGTGGGCGACGAGGAAGCCGGCCACGAAGAGCAGCAGGGCGAGCGGAACGCCGAAGACCTCCTCGCCCGCCGCGTGCAGGGCCTCGGGGAGCAGGTCCAGGCCGACCACGCCGAGCATCAGCCCGCCGGCCAGGCCCAGCACGAGGTGGCGGCGGTCGGTGACGCGTTGCGCCGTCCAACCGCCCAGCAGGGTCATGAGGAACGCGCCCAGCGCCACGATCACGGCCATGTGCCCCTGGATACAGACTCCGCCGCCCGGGCGCACGTCCGCGCGCGGGCGACGGGCGTCGCAGTGTTGACGACGGACCGGTGTCCGGTGAGGTGCCGGTGACCGTGACTACGGAGGGAGGCCCCCGGGTGGGCGAGTACACGACCCGGCTGGTGGTCGGGGTCGGCGGGCGTGCGGGGGTCTCCGTCGAGGAGGTCTGCGCCCTGGTCGAGGAGACGCTGCGGGGCGCCGGACTGGCGGCGGAGGCGGTGACGGCACTGGCGACCGTGGACTCGAAGGCGGGCGAGGCGGGGATAGCCGGTGCGGCAAAACGTTTCGGCGTGCCCGTCGTCGGCTACCCCGCGGACCGGCTGGCCGGCGTCGACGTACCGCATCCCTCGGAGGCGGCGCGGGCCGCGACCGGCACGCCCTCGGTGGCGGAGGCCGCCGCCCTCGTCGCGGGCGGGGAACTCCTCGTACCCAAGCGCCGCTCGCTGTCGGCGACCTGTGCGGTCGCCACGGCGCAGGCGCACGACCTGCGCCACCACGGGGACGCCGAGGTGATCGACGCGGGCTCCGGCCTGGAGGACCTCGCGGTCAACGTACGGGCGCACACGCCCCCGGAGTGGCTCAGGCAGCGGATCGCCGCCTCCCTGGGGGACCTCGCCGCCTATCCCGACGGCCGGTCGGCCCGCGCGGCGGTGGCGGCCCGGCACGGGCTGCCGGTCGAACGGGTGCTGCTGACGGCGGGAGCCGCCGAGGCCTTCGTCCTGATCGCGCGGGCCCTGGGCGCCGAACGGCCGGTCGTGGTGCATCCGCAGTTCACCGAACCGGAGGCGGCCCTGCGGGACGCCGGCCACCGTGTGGAGCGGGTGGTGCTGCGGGCCGAGGACGGGTTCCGGCTGGATCCGGCGGCCGTACCGCAGGACGCGGACCTGGTGGTCGTCGGGAATCCGACCAACCCCACGTCCGTGCTGCACCCGGCGGCGGTCCTGGCACGGCTGGCCCGGCCGGGCCGGATCCTGGTGGTCGACGAGGCGTTCATGGACGCGGTACCGGGCGAGCGGGAGGCCCTCGCGGGCCGGACGGACCTCCCCGGACTGGTGGTGCTGCGGAGCCTGACCAAGACCTGGGGGCTCGCCGGACTGCGCATCGGGTACGTGCTGGCCGAGCCCGCGGTGATCGGGAAGCTGGCGGCGGCGCAGCCGCTGTGGCCGGTGTCGACGCCCGCCCTGGTGGCGGCCGAGGCCTGCGTGGCCCCGGCGGCGCTGGCCGAGGCGGAGGAGGCGGCGCGGCGGATCGCGGTGGACCGGGCGCACCTGCTGGCCGGGCTCGCGGAGTTCGAGGAGGTGCGGGTCGCGGGCGAGGCGGAGGGGCCGTTCGTCCTGATCCAGGTGGCGGACGGCGCGCAGGTGCGCAACCGGCTGCGGACCCTCGGCTTCGCCGTCCGGCGCGGTGACACCTTCCCCGGGCTGGACCGGACCTGGCTGCGGCTCGCGGTGCGCGACCGGGCGACGACGGGGCGGCTGCTGCAGGCCCTGGACCGGGCGCTCGCCCTGACGTCCCGCTGACCGTCCGCTCGTCGCCCGCTGACGCCGCCTCCGTGCCCGCTGACCTCGCCGGACCGCGGGGCCTTCGCCGACCTGCGCCTTTTCCCGGGGTTCGGGCGGGGGCCCCACCCGAACGGCCCCCTACGATGGCTGCGGGGGCGGGGCCGTTCGAGGATCCCCGCACCGGTCGAGGACGACGGGGGTCGGGCATGAGAGCATCCGCCGCGACAGGCGCAGCGCTCGCCGGGCTGATGGTGGCGGGCGGCGCACTGTACGCCGTACCGCGCCTGCTGGACGGGGCCGACGCACCCGCCGCGCGGCAGCGGCTCGGCGGCGAGCAGGGCGGCGCGGCGACCTCCCGGCCGACGGCTCCCGCCACTGCGGCGGGTCAGCCGTTCACGCTGGTGGCGACCGGGGACATCATCCCGTACCCGTCGATCATCCAGCGGGCGGGCGACGACGCCGACACGGCCGGGGAGTACGACTTCCGCAAGATACTCGCCGGGGTCAAGCCCGTGGTGTCCGCCGCCGACCTGGCGATATGCCACCACGAGATACCGTACGGGCGGCCCGGCGGCCCCTACACGGGCTATCCCGCCTTCAAGGCCCCGCACCAGCTGGCCGACGCCCTCAAGGACGCCGGCTACGACGGGTGTTCCACCGCTTCGAACCACACCCTGGATGCGGGCTACGAGGGCCTGGCCCGCACCCTGGAGCACCTGGACCGGGTCGGCATCCCGCACGTCGGGTCGGCCCGCAGCGCGGAGGAGGCCAGGGCGCCGGCCCTGCTCTCGGCGGGCGGCGCGAAGGTCGCCCAGCTGTCGTACACCTACGGCACGAACGGCATCCCGCTCCCCGCGGACAAGCCGTGGGCGGTGAACCTGATCGACAAGAACCGGATCATCGCCGACGCCCGGGCGGCCCGGGCGGGCGGCGCGCACGTCGTGGTGCTGAGCGTGCACTGGGGCACCGAATGGCAGACGGCGCCCGACGAGCAGCAGCAGGAGCTGGCACAGGCGCTGACCGCTTCCCGGTCCGCCGACGGCCTTCCCGACATCGACCTGGTCATCGGTACGCACAACCACGTGCCGCAGCCCTACGAGAAGATCAACGGCACGTGGGTGGTCTTCGGGATGGGCGACCAGGTCGCCAGCTTCGTCCCGGCCGACAAGCTGCGCGGCAACCAGTCCTCCGTCCCCCGGTTCACCTTCGCCCCGGCGGCCGACCGACCGGGCCGCTGGGAGGTCGTGAAGGCCGAGTACCTGACGCAGTACTCGGACATGGGCCCGCCGTTCCGCGTCGTCTGCGCGTCCTGCGCGGCCTCGGACGACGCGCTCCCGGCCGCGAAGCGCGAGGAGTACGCGCGGATCGACCGGCAGGTCACCGATGCCGTGATGTCACGGGGTGCGGGCGGTCAGGGACTGACCCGCGCCACCCGTTGAGCACTCCCCTCCGATGTGCTCGCCGGGCGGCGGGACCGTCCGGCGGTCCTACTGGGCCTTGCCCCGCCGGGTCAGGAACAGCGCGCCGCCGCCGAGCGCGAGCAGGGTGAGCGCACCGCCGGTGATGAAGGGGGTGAGGGAACCGCCGCCGGTCTCGGCGAGGTTGACGTCGGCGGGGGTTCCCGTGGTGTTGCCGGGGCCGGCAGGGGTGGTGGTGCCGGTACCCGTCCCGGTCCGGGTCGTGATGCCGGGCCCACCGGGCTGCTTCGTCGTGGGCGCCGGGGCCGTCGGGGACTCGCAGTGCGCCTCGGCCAGCACGATCTCGCCGTCCACCTGCGCCACGTTGAGGGCGAGCGGGTTCACGGCCACCTTCAGCCGGAGCGCGGCCGCGGCGGCCGTGGTGGAGGTGGTCTGCGTACTGGACAGCTCCAGGCTGACCATGCCGACCCCGGGGACCTCTACCTTGGTGGGACCGCCCGCCGTCAGGGTCACCTTCTTGCCGAGCGCGGTCACCGTGCCGAGGACGTTCGCGCTGGCCACCGGCTTCTTGCCGGCTTCGCAGACGGCCTTGGAGGTGACCTTCTCCACCTCGATCAGCGAGAGCAGCGGCAGCCCGGGCACGTGGACGCGGGCCTTGGCCAGACGGGCCTCGGCCTCCGCCTTCGTCCTGTCCGCCGTGGCCGTGGAGGTGGCGACGTCCGCCCGCAGGACGCTGACCGGCTTGTTCCCCTCGACCCCGTCCAGGGTGACGGCCAGCGCCGTCTTCTCGGCGGTCGCGGGGGCGCTGACCTCGTTGAGGGTCGCCTTCAGCGGTACGTGCACCGTCTTGTTGAGCAGGCCCACGTCCAGGCCGGTGCGCAGGACGACGGCGCCGGACCTGCCCTCTCCGCCGGCGGGGGTGCCTCCCGTGGCGGAGGCGGGGGGCGCGGTGAGCAGGGCGACCGCTCCCGTGGCGAGCAGAACGGCCGCGGGCATGCGGAAGGTGTTGCTGTTCAAGGTGGTGGAACCCCCGGGGAGTTGGGCGCCGTCGCGCGGCCAATGGGGGACATCGCTCGCGCAGACGGCTTCGACCCTGGGAATCCTTACTCAATGTGGGTGACGGGGCAGCGAGCTGACATCACTTCACCCCAAAGGGTTGTTTCCGTCCGGGGATTCGATTTGCGGCCCGGCTCACCGCACGGTGCGGCGGGCTCACCGCACCGGGACCGGGCCCGTGCTCAGGCCCTGACCCTGCCGTCGACGACCACGCGGCGCGGCTGCGCCAGGACCCGCACGTCGGCCCGCGGGTCGGCGTCGTAGACCACCAGGTCCGCGGGCGCACCCTCGGTGAGCCCCGGCCGTCCGAGCCATTCGCGGGCCGCCCAGGCCGTCGCCGAGAGGGCGTCCAGCGGCGGGATTCCGGCCGTCACCAGCTCGGCGACCTCCGCCGCGACCAGTCCGTGCGGCAGTGAGCCCCCCGCGTCGGTTCCGACGTAGACCGGGATGCCGGCGTCGTAGGCGGAGCGGACGGTGTCGTAGCGCCGCTCGTGGAGCCTGCGCATGTGCGCCGACCAGCGGGGGAACTTCGCATCACCGCCCGCCGCCAGCTTCGGGAAGGTGGCGATGTTGACGAGGGTGGGGACGATGGCGACCCCGCGCTGCGCGAACAGCGGGATGGTGTCCTCGGTGAGGCCGGTGGCGTGTTCGATGCAGTCGATGCCCGCCTCGACGAGATCGCGCAGCGAGTCCTCGGCGAAGCAGTGGGCGGTGACCCGGGCGCCCAGCCGGTGGGCCTCGGTGATGGCCGCCTCGACCTCGGCGCGCGGCCAGCAGGCCGTCAGGTCGCCGGCGTCGCGGTCGATCCAGTCGCCGACGAGCTTCACCCAGCCGTCGCCGCGCCGGGCCTCGCGGCCGACGTACTCGACCAGGTCGGCCGGCTCGATCTCGTGGGCGTAGTTGCGGATGTAGCGGCGGGTGCGGGCGATGTGCCGGCCCGCCCGGATGATCTTCGGCAGGTCCTCGCGGTCGTCGATCCAGCGGGTGTCGGAGGGCGATCCGGCGTCGCGGACGAGGAGGGTGCCGGCGTCGCGGTCGGTGAGCGCCTGGCGCTCGGCCGTGCCGGCGTCGACCGGACCGTGGGCGTCCAGTCCCACGTGGCAGTGCGCGTCGACCAGCCCGGGCAGCACCCAGCCGGTCACGGTGGTGACCTCGCGGGCGCCGGGCGGGCGCGCGTAGGAGACGCGCCCGCCGACGACCCAGAGCTCGTCGCGGACCTCGTCGGGCCCAACCAGCACCCGCCCCTTCACGTGCAGCACATCGCTCACATCGCTCATGGCGGCACTGTACGCGCGGCCCGCGCGGGGTCAGGAGGCGGAGAGGACGTCCAGGAGCCGGTCCACCTCCGCCTCCGTGTTGTACAGGTGGAACGACGCCCGCAGCAGGCCCGCCCGGGCCGAGGTGAGGATGCCGGCCGCCTGCAGGGCGGGCTGCCGGTCGGCCAGGCCCGGAACGGAGACGATGGCGGAGTCGCCGGGCACGGGCTCGTGCCCGAGGCTCGCGAGCCCGGCGCGGTAGCGGGCGGCGAGGGCGGTGTCGTGGGCGTGCACGGCCTCGACCCCGATGCGTTCGAGCAGGTCCAGGGAGACCTCCGCCGCGTGGTAGGCGAGGAAGGCCGGCGACTCGTCGAAGCGCCGCGCGGAGTCCGCCAGTCGCTGCACGGGGCCGTAGACGGCGTCCCACATGGACTCGGCGGCCACCCAGCCGGCGTGCAGCGGGGTGAGGCCCTCCTGGGCCTCCCGCGAGACGGTCATGAAGGAGGCGCCGCGGACGCTGAGCAGCCACTTGAAGCCCACGGCGACCGTGTAGTCGTACGGCGCGGCGTCGAAGGGGAGCCAGCCGACCGCCTGGGAGGCGTCCACGAGCATCCGGGCGCCGTGCGCGGTGGTCGCGGCGCGCACCGCCTCCAGGTCGGCCTTGCGCCCGTCCGCGGACTGTACGGCGCTCAGTGAGACCAGGGCGGTGTCCGGGCCGACGGCCTCGGCGAGGACCTCCAAAGGTGCGAAGCGCACCTTGAGGTCGTCGCGGACCACGAAGGGGTTGATGACGGAGGCGAAGTCGCCCTCGACGCAGAGCACTTCGGCGCCGGAGGGCAGCGAGGCCGCGACGAGGCCGACGTGGGTGGACACGGCCGCGCCGACGGCCACGCGGCCCTCGTCGACCCCGACCAGGCGTGCGAAGGAGGCGCGGGCCCTGTTCACACGGTCCATGTCGCCGAAGCCGGCGGGGATCCCGGCCCCCGCCGCCTCGGCCAGCTCCCGTACCGCCGCGACGGCGGAACGCGGGACCACGCCGCAGTTGGCGGAGTTGAGGTAGGTGGTGGAGTGGGCGAACTCGGCACGCGTCGCTTCGGCGATCGGAAGGTCCATGCCGTCAACTCTGCGCCAGCAACGCCCCAAAGTCCATTGCCGAATTACCCTCGCCCACTCCAAGCAGTGCTTATACGTGCGGGACGGCGCACGCCCCGCCCGGCTCGCAGGCGTCGGCGGCGGGAGACGGCTCCTCCACCTCGCGTCCGGCCCAGGCCTGTTCCAGGGCGCGGGTGAACACCTCGGCGGGCTGGCCGCCGGAGATGCCGTAACGCCGGTCCAGGACGAAGAACGGCACGGCGTTCGCGCCCAGCTCGGCGGCCTCGCGCTCGTCCGCGCGGACCTCGTCCGCATAGGCGGAGTCGTCGGCGAGGACGGCGCGGACCTCGACCTCGTCGAGGCCTGCCTCGACCGCGACGGCGACCAGCACCTCGGGGTCGAAGACGGACCGCTCCTCGCCGAAGTGGGCGCGGAAGGCGAGGTCGAGCAGCTCCTCCTGGCGGCCGCGGGCGTCGGCCAGGTGCAGCAGGCGGTGGATGTCGAAGGTGTTGCCGTGGTCGCGGCCCTCGGTGCGGTACACCAGCCCCTCGGCGCGGGCGGCTGCCGCGACGTGCTCTTCCATGCCGCGCGCCTCGTCGAGGGTGCGGCCGTACTTCTTGGCGAGCATCTCCACCACGGGGGCGGTCACGCCCTTGGGGCCGTTCGGGTCGAGCTCGAAGGACCGGAAGACGACCTCCACCTCGTCGCGGTGAGCGAACCCGGCCAGCCCCTCGGCGAAGCGGGCCTTGCCGATGTAGCACCAGGGGCAGGCGATGTCGCTCCAGATCTCGACGCGCATGATCCTTCTTCTCTCCGGGGTCGGTGACGAGACGGTTTGCTGTTCAACCATCACCGGTGCGAACCATCCGGTCGGCCGCCCCATTCCCGCCTGCCTACTTCTTCAGCCAGGCCTGCATCATCTTCTGCGCGATGGGCGCGGCCAGCTTCCCGCCGCCGATCTCGGAGCGGTCGGTGTCGGAGTTCTCGATCACCACCGCAACGGCGATCTGCTTGCCGTTCGCCTTGCCGTAGGACGTGAACCAGGCGAGCGGCGCAAGGCTGTTGTCGACCCCTCGCTGGGCGGTGCCGGTCTTGCCGCCCACCTCGGCGCCCGGCACCTGGGCCGGCTTGCCGCCGCCCTCGGTGGCGACCGTGCGCATGGCGTCGCGGATCATGGACGCCGTCCGCTCCTTCATGACCTGCTGGGACTTGGGATCCTTGAAGCTCTCCAGCACGTTGCCGTTCCCGTCGGTGACCTCGGAGACCATGTGCGGGGCGACGAGCTTGCCACCGTTCTCGATCGCGGCCGTCACCATCGCCATCTGGAGCGGGGTGGCCTGGACGTCGAACTGGCCGATACCCGTCTGCGCGACCTGGTCGATCGACATCTTCTTGGACGGGTACTTGCTCGGCGGGTTGGTGCGGACCGGGGTGTCGATCTGGGTGTTGAAGCCGAGCTTCTCGGCCGTCGCGCGCATCTTGTCCTGGCCCAGCCTGAAGGCCAGCTCGGCGAAGACGTTGTTGCAGGACAGCCGCAGGGCGGTACGCACCGAGACGTTGGCGCAGGCCGCCGAGCCCGCCTCGCTGGGCAGCACCGTGCGGGTGCCGGGGATCGTGTAGGGGTCGGGGATGCCGGTCTGCTGGTCGATGTCGGTGACCAGGCCGTTCTCGATGGCCGCGGCGAGGGTGACCAGCTTGAAGGTGGAGCCGGGCGCCTGGGGCTTGCGGAGCGCCACGTTCTCCATGGCCTTGCCCTGGTCGGCCGAGAGCTGGTCCCAGGCCTTCTGGTCGGTGGCGCCGGCGATGCTGCCCGGGTCGAAGGAGGGGTTGTTCACGACGGCGAGGATCTCGCCGGTGACCGGGTCGATGGCGACGGCGGCGCCCTGCTTGCCCTGGAGTGCGTCGTAGGCGGCCTTCTGCACGTCCTTGTCGATCGTGGTGAGGACGTTGCCGGGGTCGGCCCGCTTGTTGGTGAGCATGTCCATCACGGTCTTCAGCCGGCTGTCGGAGCCGTTGAGGACGTTCTTGTAGATGCCCTCCAGCATGGTGGTGCCGTAGGCCTGCGAGCTGTAGCCGGTGACGGGCGCGTAGAGGGGACCGTCGACATAGGTCCGCTTGTAGCCGAAGTCCTTGCCGCCCGTCTTCACCGAGCCGGTGATCGCCTCCCCGCCCACGATGATGTTGCCCAGCGGGTTCTTGTACTGCCCGATGAGGTTGCGGCGGTTGTGCTTGTCGTCTGCGAGGGCCTGGCCTTGGTACGCCTGCACCCAGGTGACGCGGACCAGCAGGGCCAGCACCAGGAGCAGACAGAAGACCGACGCACGCCTGATCGTCTTGTTCATCGCCCGGAAGGACGCCCCGGCGGCCCCGGACGTTCCGCTCTGCCCCGATTGTGGCCGACTTCTCAGCCCTTTTTCATGAGGAAACCTCCCTCGTAGGCCGCGATGACCGCCTGGGTGCGGTCGCGGGAGCCGGTCTTGGCGAGGACCGACGCGACGTGCGTCTTGACGGTCTGCGGTCCGACCCCGAGGCGTTCGCTCATCTCGTGGTTGGACAGACCGGCGCCCATCAGGCGCAGTACGTCGGCCTCGCGGTCGGTCAGCCTCGCGATCCAGGGCGCGGCGGCGGACGGCGTGGCAGCGGCTGCCGCGTGCGCGGCGGCGAGGGAACGGACGGCGGCCGGGAAGAGCAGCGAGTCACCCCGGGCGACGAGCCTGACCGCGCCGATGAGCTCGTCGGGGTCGGCGCGTTTGAGGAGGAAGCCCGCGGCTCCGGCGCGCAGCGCGTCGTAGACGTGGGCGTCGTTCTCGAAGGTCGTGACGACCACGATCCGGGGCGGCGCCTCCATGGTCGCGAGGATCTGCTCGGTGGCCCGGATGCCGTCGATCTCGGGCATCCGCACGTCCATCAGCACCACGTCGGGGGTGAGGGACCGCACGAGCGGGACCGCCTCGGCGCCGGTGGAGGCCTCCCCGACGACCTCCAGGTCGGCCTCGGCCTCCAGGATGACCCGCAGTGCGGTGCGGACCATCCGCTCGTCGTCGCAGAGCACGATGCGCAGCGGCGGCCGGGCCGCCGGTGCGGCGGCTGTCATCGGTCGTCCCCGGCCAGCGGGAGGACCGCGCGCAGCCGCCACCGGCCCCCGTGCGGGCCTGCCTCGACGCTGCCGCCGAGCAGTGCGGCCCGCTCCGCGGAGCCGCGCAGCCCGCGGCCCCCCGTGGTGCGGGTCTGCCCTGCGCCGGGCGGGGCGGGCGGATTGGTCATGGTGATCTCCAGTTCTCGCGGTGCGGTGTCGTGGCCGGCCCGGACCCGGATGCGCAGGTCCACGGGGCCTGCGCCGTGGCGCAGGGCGTTGCTGAGGCCTTCCTGGACGATCCGGTAGGCCTCGCGTGAGGTGATCTCGGGCAGCCGGGACCAGTCCCGCAAGGGCCCGGGATCCTGGTACGCGGTGAGCGGGGTGCCCGAGGCCCGGGCCCGGGCCAGCAGCCCGTCGAGGTCGGCGGCAAGCGTCGGGGCGGGGAGCGGGGCGTGCACGTCCGGGCCGTCCGGCCGGGCCGGAGCCTCCTCGCGCAGCAGGCCCAGTACGGCGTCCAGCTCTCCCACCGTCCTGCGGGTGGTGTCCTCGATCGCCGTGAGTGCCTCCCGTACGAAGCCGGGATCGCGCTCCAGCATCCGCCGGGCGGCGGCCGCCTGGAGGGTGACGGCGCTGAGCGCGTGCCCGACGGCGTCGTGCAGCTCCCGGGCGAGCCGGTTGCGCACGGCCAGCTCGGCGGCCCGCTCCTCGGCCGCGGCCAGCCGGTCCGCCGCCGTGGGACCGAGCAGGACCGGCGCCAGCCGGGCCAGCAGCTCCCCCGCCCCGCCCGCGCACAGGGCGAGCGCGGCGAGCAGACCGACCCCGAGGAGGGGGGCCGTGTACGTCTCGACGCCCGAGTGGAACCACCCGAAGCCCAGCCGGACTTCACGCAGACCGCTGACGAACGGCAGCACGATCAGCACCACCGCCATGGGCGGCACCGCCAGGGTCATGCCGCTGACCAGCGCTCCGACGCCCAGGTGCAGGGTCCACCAGGCCGCGGCCCGCCCCCGCGCCGACCAGGACCGGGCGGGCCCCTCGGCGAGCCGCTCCCCCGGCACGGCGCACATGGCCCGGACGGCGGTCACCGACAACGGCCGGACCAGCCCGTACATCCCGGTGGCGGCGGCCAGCGGGAGGGCCGCGGCGTAGGCGGCGAGGGACAGGGGCAGGGAGGACAGCGCGTTGGCTCCGCCGGCCGCCATGCCGACCCCGACCGAGGCGAGGAGGAAGTACGGCATCAGCAGGGCCCCGCCGAGGATCTGGTGGAGCCATCTCAGCCGGGCTGCCGCTCCCAGCAGCCGTCCCGGGCCGCCGCGCATCAGCTCTCGCGTCGGGATATGAGGAACCGGGTGAGGACGGCGGTGGCGAGTGCTCCGGTGACCATCTGGCCAGCGTAGATCAACTGCGTGGCGGTGGAGGCTCCTTCGGATCCGTCCAGCTGTGTGCCCTGTGAGGTGATCAGCATCCAGGCTCCCCAGGTCAGGGTCGCGGCGGCGCCCACCCAGGTGAGTGCGAGCGGCCACCGCGACGGCAGTGTCCCGCCGCGGGTCAGGAGCAGCACTCCCACGCCTGCGGCGAGCACACAGAGCGCGTGCGCCACGGAGCTCACGGCGCTCTCCACCGCATACGCCTCGGCCTGCTCGCGGCTCAGCCCGACCGTGCCGCCGAAGGCCCGGTGGAGGAACAGCGCCGCCAGGGCCAGGGCGCCCGAGGCCGCGGCTGCCGCCACCACCCCCGTGGGCGACGGCAGCCGCTCTCCCACCGCGCCCTGCCACCGCCGGCCCCAGCGCTTGCGCGCATAGGGCACGAACAGCCCGGCCAGGGCGAGTCCTTGCACCGTGAATCCCGTGTACACGACGCTGAACACCCAGGAGTCCAGGAAGGGCTCCCGCGCGGCCGCCTCGTCCGGGCCGGCTCCGAACCCCAGGGCCCGCACGACCAACTGGGCGGGGAAACCGAGCAGGATCGGAGTCAGCAGCCCGGTGGCCGTGAAGACCGGAACGGTCAGGATCCAGGGGGGCGTTCTCAGCCCCCACGGTCTGGTGAGCAGCAGCGCGAGCACGATCACGCCCGCGTCCATGGCCAGCGTGACGGCATTGGCCGCGATGAGGAACGGTCCGGGCTCCAGCAGCACGCTGCCGTCCGGTATGCCGATCCGGCTGCCGGACAGCCAGGCGGCCTTGAGCGCCAGATACGGCACCGTGGCCGCGACGGCCACCGCCGCGAGGAGGTGCCTGCCGGCCCCCGGCGACGGGGCGGAGGACTGCGGTGCGTGCGTCGTGTGGACGGCTCGTGTGCTCATGCCCCAACGGTCCCCTGCACGGCGGCCCGCCACCTCCCCCTCGATGGGGAACCGCCTCCCCCGTGCGGGGGAGGATCGCCCGGCCGGCTGTCCGACGCACCCTCACATGCGGCGCGTCACCACCGACAACCGGTCGCGCGCCTCGAACAGCGCCGCCTTGATGACCTGCTCGTGCCCCGGCGTCAACCGGGCCACCGGAACCGAGCAGCTCACCGCGTCCCGGGCCGGCGTCCGGTACGGCACGGCCACCCCGAAGCAGCGCAGC
This sequence comes from Streptomyces sp. NRRL F-2664, assembly GCF_000719345.1. Classification (GTDB taxonomy): domain Bacteria; phylum Actinomycetota; class Actinomycetes; order Streptomycetales; family Streptomycetaceae; genus Streptomyces. The sequence continues at coordinate 92,559 of NZ_JOFX01000013.1, read as the reverse complement.
CCGAGCGTGTTCTCCTCCCGGTCCACCGCGTACCCCTGTTCCCGTACGAGCTCCAGCTCCTCGATGAGCTGCTCCCGGTCGGTGATGGTGTGCTCGGTGACCGCCTCCAGCCGCCGCGGCAGCAGTGCGCGTACCTCCGCGTCCGAGTGCGTGGCGAGCAGCGACTTGCCGAGTGCGGTCGAGTGCACGGGCAGCCGCCGTCCGACCCGGGTGAAGGGCCGCAGGTAGTGCTGGGACTGCCGGGTGGCGAGGTACACCACGCTCGTCCCGTCGAGGCGGGCCAGGTGGATGGTCTCCGTCGTGTCGTCGGAGAGCCGGTCCAGGGTGGGCCGGGCCGCGGCGACCACCTCGTCGCCGTCGATGTACGAACTGCCCACGAGCAGGGCCCGTACGCCGATGCCGTAGCGCGTCCCCGTCGCGTCCGTCTCCACCCATCCCAGGTTCACGAGCGTGCGCAGCAGCATGTAGAGGCTGGACTTGGGCAGGGAGAGGTCGTTCTGGATGTCGGCCAGGCTGTGCAGCCCGGGCCGGGCCGCGAAGTGCTCCAGCAGCATGACGGTGCGGACCGCCGATTTGACCGGTGCCGCCTGGGCGGGGATCCCCGACTCGGTCGTGGTCATACGCCTGCTCCCCCTCTGGTCGCCTCTTGTCATGCGGAGGACCCGGAAATAGAGTCCGCAGCAGATGTGATCATTCATCCACCGGAACTGCGTTCAGAATACTGAACGATCCAGGAGGCAGTGGGCCATGGCAACGACACCAGTCTGGAGTGTGGACCCCCGCACCGGGAAGCAGCGCGAGCAGGTTGCGGTGGAGGCCACGCCCCGCGAGGTGGACGAAGCCGTGCGGGCCGCCCACGCCGCCCGTGGCGCGCTCGCGGACGCCACCGTCCGCGCCGCGTTCCTGCGCACCGCCGCCGACCTCCTCGACGAGGCCGTCGCCCACGTGATCGAGGCCGCCGACGCCGAGACCGCGCTCGGCCCGGGCCGGCTCACCGGCGAAGTGGCCCGTACCGGCGGCCAGCTGCGCGCCTTCGCCGACGCCGTCGACGAAGGTTCCTACCTCGACGTCCGGATCGACCGGGCCGATCCCTCCCTCAGCCCGCCGCGCCCCGAGCTGCGCCGCTACAAGGTCCCGCTCGGGGTGGTCGCGGTCTACGCCGCCTCCAACTTCCCGCTCGCCTTCTCCGTCCCCGGCGGGGACACCGCGAGCGCGCTGGCCGCCGGCTGCCCGGTGGTGGTCAAGGCGCATCCCGACCACCCGGCCACCTCCGAGCTGTGTGCCTCACTGCTGCGCCGGGCGGCCGTCGCGAACGGTCTGCCGGCCGCAGTGGTGGGTCTGGTCCACGGGTTCGACGCCGGCCTGGAACTGATCCGCCACCCGCTGGTCGCCGCGGCCGGCTTCACCGGTTCCGTCCGGGGCGGGCGGGCGCTGTTCGACGCCGCCGCCGCCCGGCCCGTGCCCATCCCGTTCCACGGCGAGCTGGGCTCGCTCAACCCCGTCGTGGTCACCCCGGCGGCCGCGGCCGAGCGCGCCGAGGAGATCGGCGCCGGCCTCGCGGCCTCGGTCACCCTGGGCGTCGGCCAGTTCTGTGTGAAGCCCGGCCTGGTCCTGGTGCCCGACGGCGCGGACGGTGACCGGCTGACCGGCGCGCTGAGCAAGGCGCTCGGCGAGAGCGGGCCCGGCGTGCTGCTCGACCACCGGATGCGGGAGAACTTCGTCGCCGGAGTGCGTGAGCGCGCCGCGCTGCCGGGCGTCGAGGCGCCCGTCACCCCGGGGCCGGACGGCGATCACACCGTCGGGGCGGGCTACCTGGCGGTGCGGGCCGAGGACCTCCTCGCCGGCGCCGGGTACGACGTCCTGTTGGAGGAGTGCTTCGGCCCGGTCACCGTCGTGGTCCGGTACGCCGGCCAGGACGAGGCGGGCGCGGTCCTCGGACGGCTGGGCGGCAACCTGAGCGCCACGCTCCAGCTGTCGGCCGCCGAGACCGAGGGCGCGCCGGGCCCGGCCGCGGCGCTGATCGGGCAGGTCACGGGCCTGGCGGGGCGGATCGTGGTCAACGGCTGGCCGACCGGCGTCGCGGTGGCCCCGGCCCAGCACCACGGCGGTCCGTACCCGGCCGCGACCTCGCACTCCACCTCGGTCGGCGGCACGGCGATCGAACGCTGGCTGCGCCCGGTGGCCTACCAGTCCGTGCCGGACGCCCTCCTCCCGCCCGAACTCCGCGAGGCCAACCCCCTGAACCTGCCCCGCCGCGTGACCGGCGACCGACGGTGAGGCCGGCACCCGGCCCGCTCCGGCGCCGCCCCAGCACCTGAGCGGCGGCGCCGTGTCCCCGCCGGGTCGCGCGTAATCCCGTTGCCCGCCCGCGCCGCGCGGGGCAGGCTGCGGGGCATGCCGAGACCTCACGGATTCACCTTTGGCCTCCGGGGTGACGACTGCGTCGTCATCACCCACCACGGCCGCCCGGCGGCCACCCTGCGCGGGGGGCGGGCCGCAGCGTTCCTGGCGGAGGTGGAGTCCGGGGACGCACAGCTCGTGATGGCCCGCTGGACCGGCTCGTACAAGTTCGGCAACGAGCGCACCGCGAAGAACCACCCGCGCAACCGGCGCGGAAATATCGCCCGAGGGTAAGGGAACGGCAAAGCACCTCCGGTCGTTCTCCCGGCATGACCGCTATGACCCCTGGATCCAACCTGCCGCTCCCTGCCGTCCGTGTGACGGTCGACGTGGCTGCGCCGGTGCGGCTCGACGTGTCCGCCCTGCTCCTGACGGCGGACGGCAAGGTGCGCTCCGACGCCGACTTCATCTTCTTCAACCAGCCCACCGGCCCCGGTGTCACCTACCGGTCCGGCGGGGGCGCGGCGCCGGACTCGGTCACCGTGGACACCTCCGCGGTGCCCCCGGGCATCGAGCGGATCGTGGTCACGGCCAGCCCGGACGCCGCCGGGCAGACCTTCCAGGGCATCGAGCCCACCGCCACCGTGCGCAACGCCGACGGCGGTGCGGTGATCGCCTCGTTCACCCCGCCGCAGCTGGCCACGGAGACCGCCCTCGTCGTCGTGGAGATCTATCTGCGCGGCGGCGCGTGGAAGGTCCGGGCGGTCGGCCAGGGCTATGCGAACGGCCTGGCCGGCATCGCCACCGACTTCGGGGTCAGCGTCGACGAGGAACCGGCCCCCGCGGCCGCCGCCGCCCCGCCCGCCCCCGCGGCGCCCGCGGCCCCTCCTGCGCCCGCGGCCCCGCCCGCCGGCCACCAGCCCTCCCCCTGGCTGACCGCCGGTGCCGGCACGCCCGCCCCCGTCACACCGGCCCCCGCTCCCGCAGCGCCCCCGGCCGCTCCGGCCGCCCCGCCCGCTGCCGGCAAGATCAATCTGGACAAGGGCCGGGTCAGCCTCCAGAAGAACCAGACCGTCTCCCTGGTCAAGGGCGGCCGTCCGCTGCTGTCCCAGGTCAAGATGGGTCTGGGCTGGGAGCCCGCCTTCCGCGGCCGCGACATCGACCTCGACGCGTCCGTCATCGCCTACGGCCCGCAGCGCAACCACATCGACAGCTGCTACTTCGGCAAGCTGTCCATCCTGAACGGCGCCATCAAGCACTCGGGCGACAACCTCACGGGGGAGGGCGCCGGCGACGACGAGGTGATCGTCGTGGACCTCGGCCGGCTCCCCGCCGAGGCCACGGGCCTGGTCTTCACGGTCAACTCCTTCTCCGGCCAGAAGTTCACCGACGTGGCGAAGGCCTACTGCCGCCTGATCGACGCGGCGAGCGGAGAGGAGCTGGTCCGCTTCGACCTCACCGGCGCCGAGCCGCAGACCGGTGTGATGATGGCGAAGCTGATCCGCCAGTTCTCCGGTGAGTGGGAGATGACGGCCATGGGCGAGTTTGTGAAGTCGCGCACAGTGCGCGGCATGGTCAAGCCCGCCGCCCAGGCACTCTGAGCAGGTGGGCGGGCACGGGCGGCCACCGGAGAGAATCGCGGGTGATGGATGCCACGCGTAATCCGTGGGTGGCTGTCAGTGCCCGCCCGTAGCCTTGGAAGCATGCACGAGACACTCACACCCGCGGGGCCCGCCCGCCCGTCCGCCGCCGAGGCGAACGAGGCGATCCGGCACCTCGTGGAGACCCGGGTGGACGGCGAGTGGCCTTCCGAGGCATATGAGTTCCTGCTCGCCGAATGGGCCGAGGCCTCCCGCGCGGAGGTCACCCCGGCCCTGTGAGGCCCGCAGTCCCGGCCGGGCGGGGCGTCAGTGTGCGCGCCGCCACGGCCCGGTGACGGCCAGCAGGATCCCCGGGTCCTGCAGGCTCGCGAACAGGGTCCGCCCGTCCGGCGAGAAGCAGACCCCGGTGAATTCCGAGTATTCGGGCTCTTCCGGTGTCCCGATGTTCAGCTCGTTGCGCGCCAGCGGGTAGGTGCGTCCCGATGCGGTCGCGCCGAAGAGGTGCTGGAGCCCCGAGCCGTCCTCCGCGATGACCAGGCCTCCGTACGGCGACACCGTGATGTTGTCCGGGCCGTCGTAGCCGCCCGCCGACGGGTCCGCGTTGACCCCGATGAGCACAGTGAGCCGGACCGTGCGCCGCTTGGGGTCGTAGAACCAGACCTGGCCGTCGTGCGCCGTGCCCGGGCTCTCCGCACGGGCGTAGGAGGAGACGAAGTAGGCGCCGCCGTCGGCCCACCACATGCCCTCCAACTTGCGGCCGCGCGTCACCGCGCCGTCCGCGAACTGCTTGCGCACGGGCACGGTCCGCGCGTCGCGGTCCGGCACGTCCACCCAGTCGACCCCGTAGACGGTGCCGATGCGCGTGGCGCGGGAGAGGTCGTCGACGAACCGGCCGGAGCTGTCGATGCACTTGGCGGCCTGGAGCACACCCGCGTCGGCGGCGAGCGTACGGAGCCTGCCGCGCCCGTGCCGGAAGTCGCGGGGCGGCGTCCAGCGGTAGAGCAGCCCGTTCGGGCCGGAGGCGTCCTCGGTCAGGTACGCGTGCCCCTGGCGCGGGTCGATGACCACGGCTTCGTGGTCGTAGCGCCCGAAGGCCTTGATCGGGCGCGGGTCGCGGTTGGCACGGCGGTCGTGCGGGTCGACCTCGAAGACGTAGCCGTGGTCCTTGGTCATGCCGTTCCTGCCGGCGAGGTCGGAGTTCTCCTCACAGGTCAGCCAGGTGCCCCAAGGGGTTGCGCCGCCGGCGCAGTTGGTCGACGTACCGGCGATGCCCACCCACTCGGCGACCTCGCCGCCGCGCCGGACCTCGACCACCGTGCACCCGCCGGCCGCGGCCGGATCGTAGACGAGGCCCTCGGTGAGCGGGACGGGGCGGTCCCAGTTCTCCCGCCTGCCCTTCAGCTCGTGGTTGTTGACGAGGAGGGTGACGCCGCGGTGGCCGGGGAACGCGGCGGTCCCGTCGTGGTGCGACGGGGTGGTCTCGCCGGACTCCAGCCGGGTGACGCCACTGTGCGTGAGCACGCGGTACGCGAAGCCCGCGGGCAGGGCCAGGATGCCGGCCGGGTCGGGGACGAGCGGCCCGTAGCCGGGCTCGCAGGGCCGCCCGAGCTCGTCACGTCCGGTGCCGTCCTCGGCCGCCAGCGCGCCCGGCGCGGTGGCGAGGGCGCCGACCGTGCCGGTGAGCGCGACTGCTGTGCCGGCGATAACGGTGCGGGCGGTGAAGTCTCTACGGCTGAGCGGCATGGGGGCTCCTGGGGGTGGGAGTGGTGCGCCTGTGGTGCGGTCGTCGGCGCACACGCTCCCGGCCGCACGTGAACGGCGGCTGAACTACCCACCAGGCGGAACCGACCGCTTGCCCGTCGGGCGCAATGGCCGACTCCCGGCCAGGAACGGCGCATTGTCGCCGCCGTCCCGCCTCCCCGCCGACGGCGGGCGACCGTCAGGGCCGGCGCGAGCGCGCCTTGAAGGCGGCCTTGCGGGCCTCCTTCGCCGCCCTGCGGTCGGGGTGCAGCCGGCCCATCGCCTCCAGGACGCGGACCGTCGACGGGTGCTCGACACGCCAGACGCGATCGAAGAACCCCGCGTGGTGCGCGGTCAGGGTCCCCATCAGCACGGACAGCTCCTCGGACTCGCCGTCCGCCGCCAGCTGCGCAGCGATCGTGTCGACCGTCAGCCAGAACACCATCTCCGGGGCCGGCGCCGGTACGTCGGCACCGTGCTCCGCCAGCCAGACCCGGGCGAGTCCGCCGAGCTCCGCGTCGTCCAGCACCGCGCGGACCGCCGGCTCGGCCTCCGGCCCGGCCGGCGCGAGGGCCTGCTGGCAGCGCAGCCGGCGCAGGGGGCCGCCCTCGTCGTCCCCCCGGGCGGCGGCGAGCAGCTCGGCGACGGCGGCGGCCGGTTCGCGGCCCGCCATCCACTGCTCGATCTCGGCCTGGGCGGCGTGCTCGGGATAGGAGGCGACCGCGTCGAGCAGCGCGTCGGCGCCCTTGCCGGCCAGTTCGCCGACCGCGGGAGCGTCCACGCCGGCCTCCAGCAGCCGGGCGCGGATGCCGTACAGGCCGAGCGGGGTCAGCCGGACCAGGCCGTAGCGGGAGACGTCCCCGTCGTCACCCTCGTCGTCGTGCCCGGCGTGCGGGTCGTGCCCGTCGTACGGGTCGTGCCCGTCGCGTTGGCCGCGCTCGTGGCCGCCGGCCCCCCGGCGGCCGCGCGGGCCGTCGTCGTCGGCCTGCGCCATCAGCTTCCCGTCGACCGGCCGGAACTCCACCAGGCCGATCGGCTCCAGCTGCCGGAACTGCTCGTCGAGGCGCATCATCGCGTCGGAGACCTGCTCCAGCACGGCGTCGGTCGGCTCCCCCATCCCCTCGGGCGCGACCACCGACGCGGCCATCACCGGAAGCGGGATCGGCCGTTGCGACCGTCCGCCCGAGGAGGCGGTGAGCAGATAGAGGTTGGCGAGGACCGCGTCCAGCAGGTCCGCCTCGCGGCCCGGGTTCCAGTCCAGCCGGTCGAAGTCGATCTCCCCGCCCGCGTCCAGTGCATCGACCAGGCCCTCCAGGTCGGGCACCGCCGCGTCGGCGAGCACCGCCTCCAGGGCAGCCCTCCACAGGTCGAGCACATCGCCGGGGGCGCCACCGGTCACCAGCGCCAGGTCCTCACCGGGCGCGGCCGTGCCGTACGGCCCCCCGCCGGCGCCGCCCGCCCCGCCGGCGCCGCCCGCCCCGCCGTCACCCTCGCTCCCGCCGGCCTCCGCCGCCGCTGCGCCTTCCTCCGGCTCGGTCACGTCCACCAGCCCGGTGTCCACGGCCACGCGCCAGGCCCGGCTCGCGTCCCCGGGAGCGGCCTCGTCGCCGGCGTCCAGGCCGAGGTGGGCGGCCGCCGCGGGCAACTGGTCGACCGCCAGTTCGCCGCCGACGCCGACCCGGACACCGGGCCCGGCCCAGCGGGCCAGCCGCACGGCGCGCGCGAACAGCGGGGCGCCGAGGGCGTCGCGCGCCAGCTCCGCCTCGGAGTGCAGCCGTACCGGCGGCAGTGTGGGGTGCGACTCAGCGGACATCGGGAGGCTCTCCTCGCGGAAGGGGTGGTGACGGGCGGGCCGTGACGGTCCGGCCGGGCGGCCGACCCGTCACGGCCGCCCGAAAACCGGCGACATGGCCGACATGACGGGGCAGTGCGGGCACGGCGGATGTGGCGCAGACGACAGCCGCGGCCGCCGTACGGCGACCCAGCGTAGACGCATATCGGGCGCCGCCGAGGGGCCATCACCGTTGGTTCATCCCACAGTCAGCCGCCGTCTCCTCTGGAGGGCTTGACAACTTTGCTGGCAACACAGGAAATTGACGCGCGTAGACGTTCGGGGGCCGACCAACCCCCGCAGATCTCTGCGTTCGCAGCCTCTCCCCACCCCTCTCCCACACCGGAGTTTCCTGACCATGCGCTCCTCGCATCCCCGCTCCGCCGCCGTCGCGGCCCTCGTCGCCTCCGCGCTGGCCACCGGCCTCCTCGCGGGCTCCGCCGACGCGGCCGAGGGCGCGGCGTCCGCCGATCCGGTACGCATCCACGACATCCAGGGCACCACCCGCATATCCCCGCTCAACGGCAAGCAGGTCGCCGACGTCGAGGGCATCGTGACGGGCGTGCGGACCTACGGTTCGCGCGGCTTCTGGATCCAGGACCCCGACGCCGACGACAACGCCGCGACGAGCGAGGGCGTCTTCGTCTTCACCAACTCGGTCCCGACCGTCGCCGTGGGCGACGCGGTCAAGGTGTCCGGCACGGTCGGCGAGTACATCCCCGGCGGTGTCAACTCCGGCAACCAGTCGGTGACCCAGATCTCCAAGCCGACCGTCGCCGTGGTCTCCTCCGGCAACGCGCTGCCCGAGGCCGCCGCCATCAACGAGTACACGGTGCCCGCCGAGTACACCGCCGCCGGCGACCCGGCAGCCGGCGGCAGCATCAACGGCCTGACCCTGGACCCCTCCCGGTACGCCCTGGACTTCTACGAGTCCCTGGAGGGCATGAACGTCCGCATCGGCACCTCCCGCGTGGTCGGCGCCACCGACCCGTACTCGGAGCTGTGGGTCACGGTCAAGGGCTGGGAGAACGCCGCCAAGCGCGGCGGCACCGTCTACGGCTCCTACGAGTCCCAGAACACCGGCCGACTGCAGATCCAGCAGCTCGCCCCGATCTCGCAGCAGCCCTTCCCGGTGGCCAACGTCGGCGACAAGCTGACGGGCACCACGGAAGGCCCGCTGGACTTCAACCAGTTCGGCGGCTACACGCTGGTGGCCCGCACGCTCGGCACCGTCAAGGCCGGCACCATCGCCCCCGAGAAGACCAAGCCGCAGGCCGAGCAGGAGCTCGCGGTGGCCACGTACAACGTCGAGAACCTCGACCCGACGGACCCGCAGGCGAAGTTCGACGCGCTGGCGAAGGCCGTCGTGGAGAACCTGGCCTCCCCCGACATCCTCGCCCTGGAGGAGATCCAGGACGACAACGGCGCCAAGAACGACGGCACCGTCTCCGCCGAGCAGACCCTCACCAAGTTCACGACGGCCATCACGGCGGCGGGCGGCCCGGCCTACCAGTGGCGGACCGTCAACCCGGAGGACAAGAAGGACGGAGGCGAGCCCGGCGGCAACATCCGCCAGGTGTTCCTCTACAACCCGGCGCGGGTCTCCTTCACGGAGCGTGCCCCGGGCGACGCGGTGACGGCGACCGGCGTCGTCAAGGAGAACGGCAAGACCCACCTGACGCACTCCCCCGGCCGCGTGGACCCGGCGAACCCGGCGTGGGCCGACAGCCGCAAGCCGCTCGCCGGCGAGTTCGTCTTCCGCGGCAAGACGGTCTTCGTGATCGCCAACCACTTCGGCTCCAAGGGCGGCGACGAGGGCCTGACCTCGCACCACCAGCCGCCGCTGCGTTCCTCGGAGGCCAAGCGGCTGCTCCAGGCGCAGGCCGTGAACGGCTTCGTGAAGCAGATCCTGGCGGAGGACAAGAACGCCAACGTCCTGGTCCTCGGTGACATCAACGACTTCGAGTTCTCGGCGACCACGGACGCGCTCGCGGACGGCGGGGCGCTGTACCCGGCGATCAAGTCGCTGCCGAAGAGCGAGCGGTACTCGTACGTCTACCAGGGCAACGCGCAGGTCCTGGACCAGATCCTGACCAGCCCGGCCATCAAGAAGTTCACGTACGACAGCGTGCACATCAACGCGGAGTTCGCCGAGCAGAACAGCGACCACGACCCGCAGGTGCTGCGCTTCCGCCCGTAACGGGGGCCGGATGCCGCAGGGCCCGGCCGCCGTCCCGGCCGGGCCCTGCCCCACCCGCCCCGGCGGGCCCGCGGACGCGGCTGCGGGCCGATCCGGCCAGCCGGCGAGGAGCGGCGCACGGCGGCCCACCGCTTCTCCGAGCGGCTGGGCCACGCACGCGGCCCCGAGGGCTGCACGCCGGATCCCAACCGGCCGTGAGCAGTTCCTCCCGTGTCGGGAGGGGGACTTTCGGCCCTAGCGTGACGCTCGCCACATCTCTACCGAATGGGCCGGTTGTGGTGTTGAGTGTCTGCACGCCCGATCTTGTCCCGGACCGGCTCGCACCGGCCGCACCCCCTGGAGGGTCCTGGTGTTCCCCTCGATCTCCCTCGCCCAGGAAGTCGGGCTCGCCGTCCTGCTCGTGGCGGCGCTCGTCTGGATCGCCGACCTGGGCCGCATGATGTGGGACAGCCGCTTCCGCCGGCCGGAGCCCACCACGGCCGAGACGCTGCCGCTGATCCCGGCCCAGCGCAGCTCCGCGTCGCACCCCATGGAGTCGGTGCAGCTGACCGAGGCGGAGGAACAGGCCTTCGCCGGCCTGATCCGCACGATCCCCCTCCACTGAGCGTCCGTCCGACGCTCCGCGGTCATGGCCACCGTCCAGTCGGACGGCCATCAGGTCCAGGACCCGCGACCCCGGCCGGACGCCGTCGTCCGCTTCGGCCCACGGCCCGGGCCGAGAGGCCCGGGACGGTGCGCAGCCGCTGTGCTCGGCCGTCACGAGACGTCAGGCGGATGCACGTGCGCCCTCCCGGCCGTCTTGGGGTCCGGGAGGGCGCTCGTCGGTGACCGGCCTTGACCGCGGGTGGCGGCTCACTCGCAGGTCTGCGCGGTCGTGTGCTCGGCCGCGGGGAGGGCGGCCAGGGGTCAGTTGTGGCTGTGGAGGACCTCGTTCAGGCCGCCCCAGGTGGCCTTGTAGGGGCGGGCCTCGACGGTGCCGGTGACCGAGTTGCGGCGGAAGAGGATGTTGTCGGCGCCGGAGAGCTCCAGGGCCTTGACGACCTGGCCGTCCGGGAGGGTGACGCGGGTGCCCGCGGTGACGTAGAGGCCGGCCTCGACGACGCACTCGTTGCCGAGGGCGATGCCCACGCCCGCCTCGGCGCCGACCAGCGTGCGCTCGCCGATCGAGATGATCTGCTTGCCGCCGCCGGAGAGGGTGCCCATCGTGGACGCGCCGCCGCCGATGTCGGAGCCGTCGCCGACGACGACGCCCGCGGAGATGCGGCCCTCGACCATGGAGGTGCCGAGGGTGCCGGCGTTGAAGTTGACGAAGCCCTCGTGCATGACGGTGGTGCCCTCGGCGAGGTGCGCGCCGAGGCGGACGCGGTCCGCGTCGGCGATGCGCACGCCCTTGGGGGCGACGTAGTCCGTCATCCGCGGGAATTTGTCGATCGAGGTGACCTGCAGGTGCAGGCCCTCGGCGCGGGCGTTGAGGCGGACGGTCTCGACCTGGTCGACGGCGACCGGGCCCAGCGAGGTCCAGGCGACGTTGGCCAGGAGGCCGAAGACGCCGTCGAGGTTCTGGCCGTGCGGCTTGACCAGGCGGTGGCTGAGCAGGTGCAGGCGCAGGTACGCGTCGTGCGCGTCCAGCGGCTTGTCCTCCAGGGAGGCGATGACCGTGCGGACGGCTACGACCTCGACGCCGCGGACCGCGTCCGTGCGGATCGCCTTGGCCGCGGCGGCTCCGAGGAGCTCGACGGCCTGCTCGGCGGTGAGGCGCTCGGTGCCGGCCGGGCCGGGCTCGGCGACCAGCTCGGGGGCGGGGAACCAGGTGTCGAGGACGGTGCCGTCGGGGGTGATGGTGGCAAGTCCGGCGGCGACGGCGCCGGTGGTACGCGTAGCAGTCATGCCCGAAACCTAACCGGCGACGGCCTGCGGTTGCGAACCGGTCTCATGTGCCGGTCGGGGCGCGTGTCGGGCCGTGCGCCGCCGCTGCCGTGCGGAGGCCCACAGCACCGCCCCGCCCGCCGCCGCCGCGAGCCCTGCGCACAGCGGCCACAGAAGCCCTGGTGCGGCCGCGTACAGCGCGCCGCCCAGCGGCGGGCCGATGACGACGCCGCTGACCGAGATCCCCGCGTACAGGCTCTGGAACCGGCCGACGGCGTGCTCGGGCGCCTCGTCGGCGACGTAGGCCGTCGCGGTGGTCTTGTAGAGGATCTCCCCGAGGCTCAGCAGGACCATCATCACCACGGCGCTCGTGATCCCCGCCCCCCACAGCAGCGCCCCGTACCCGGCCCCGACCAGCACCAGCCCGGTGGCGATCACGGGCAGCGCAGGCCGCTCGCGCAGTGCGACGGCCGCCGGCAGTTCCAGCAGCAGGATCACCCCGCCGTTGAGGGCGATGACGAGCCCGAAGGCGCGCGGGTCCAGGCCGTGGTCGGTGAGGAAGACGGGGAAGGTGGAGTACTGCTGGCGGTAGACGACGTCCGTCACCAGGATCGCGCCGAGCACCACCAGCAGGGCGGGCCGGGCCCGCAGTTCGGCGGCGAGTCCGCGACCCCGACCCCCGTCCGGGGTCGCGGAAGCCGTGCGGGAGGCGCCGCGCGCCGGGACCACGCGGGCGGTCCAGAGGGCGAAGAAGAGGGTGCCGACGCCGTCGGCGACGAAGAGCCAGTCGTAGGAGAGCCCGGTCGCGATCAGGGCGCCCAGCGGCGGCCCGAGGGTGAATCCCCCGTTGGACGCGCAGCGTACGAGGGCGAAGGCCTGGCGGCGGCCCCCTTCCGGAACCGTGACCGCGACGAGCGCGGAGTTGGCGGCCCGGACCACCCCGGAGGCGTACTGGGCCAGCGGCATGGCTGCGAAGAGGAGCGGCGTGGGCAGCAGCGGGAAGGAGGCCAGGGCCAGTCCGCCGAGGCCGGCGGCCGCGAGGAGCACCCGGCGGTGCCCGAAGCGGTCCCCGTACCAGCCTCCGCTGAAGTTGCCCGCGACCAGGCCGATCCCGCCGATTCCGGTGACGAGGCCGGCCTGGGCGGCGCCGAGCCCGCGTGGGCCGGTCAGGTAGAGGAAGACGAAGACGAAGGTGAAGCTGACGACGGCGTTGACGAACACCCCCGCAGCCAGCAGCCACACGACCCTCGGTATGTCCTTGAACCCCTGCAGCACACCCGTGCCCCCCGCTCGCGATCAGTCAGTTCCTTTTGGGAACTGACTATGGCAGCATGACAGCCTTGGGTCAACGGACGAAGGAGTTCCCATGGCCCAGCGCACGCACCTCGGCGACGCGGACTGCGCCATCGCCCAGGCCCTCGACGTGGTGGGCGACTGGTGGACGCTGCTGATCGTGCGGGACGCCGCACGCGGCCTGCACCGCTTCGACGAGCTGCAACACGAGCTGGGGGTGTCCCGCAAGGTCCTCGCGGAACGCCTGAAACTGCTCGTGGAGGCCGGGGTGCTGTCGCGCGAGCCGTACCAGGAACGTCCGGTACGGCACGAGTACCGGCTGACCCCGCGCGGGCGGGGGCTGCTGCCGGTCCTGGTGGCCCTCCAGGACTGGGGCGACACCTGGGTCCTGGGAGAGGGAGAGATGACGGCGACGACCGACGAGGCCTCGCGCGAGGCGGAACGGGTGCACGCACTGCATGGCACGCGGGTGCCGCCACTGCTGTTGCCGGACCGTTTCGGCGGACTCGCCGACCCGGTTGCGGACACGCCCTTCACGGTCCTGTACTTCTTCCCGGGCGCGTACGCCCGGGCCGAGTCCTACCCGCCCGGCTGGGCCGGGATCCCGGGCGCCAAGGGCTGTACGTTCGAGTCGTGCACGTACCGGGACCAGCTCGCGGAGTTCACCGCGGCCGGCGCCACCGTGCACGGCGTCTCGACCCAGCGACCCGACGAGCAGCGGGAGTTCGCCGAGCAGGAGCGCCTGCGCTTCCCACTCCTCTCGGACGCAGACCTCGCGCTGACGGCCGCGCTGCGGCTGCCGACGTTCCGCGCGGCGGGAGTGAGCCGGATCAAGCGGCTGACGCTGGTCGTCGACCGCGACCGCACGGTGCGCGAGGTGATCTACCCGATCCGCGACATCGAGGCGAGCGTCCGGACGGCCCTGACGGCCGTGCGCTCCGCCTCCTGACCGGTGGCCCGCTGCGCCCGGGTCGGCAGCGCCCTCAGGGCGTGCTCCGGGGTCGCAGGAGTCGGCCCAGCACCTCGCGGGCGTACGGCTCGTCGTACTCGGCGTCCGTCAGCAGGACCTGCAGGCTGATGCCGTCCATCGCCGCCACCAGCGCCCGGGCCGTGGCCGGGTCGGTCCTCGGGGCCAGTGCCTCGGCCGCGGCCGCGCACCACTCGGCGGCGACCGGCCGCAGGGCGGGGCGGCGCAGCGCGGCGAGGTAGAGCTCGTACTCCAGCTCCACCCGGCCCCGGTCCCCGGCGAGGATCTCGCCCAGGAGGCGGGCCAGGGCGCCGGCGAGGTCCGCTTCCGGGTCGGCGAGTGCCGGCGCGTCCGCCACCGCCCGGGCGAAGCCCTCGTTGGCCTGCCGAAGCGCCGCGACCAGCAGGTCGTCCAGCGTCTTGAAGTGGTATGTCGTCGAACCGAGCGGTACGTCGGCCTCGGCGGCCACGCTGCGGTGGCTCAGCCCGGCGATACCCCTGGCGCCCACCACCCGGATCGCGGCGTCGATGATCCGCTGGCGCCGGTCCGGGTCGTAGCGCCGCACACCCTGCGGCATCAGTGCGCGCCCCCCACATTGAGCAGGACCACTCCCGCGATCACCAGGGCGATCCCGGCGATCTTCGCAACGGTGGCCGCCTCCCCCAGGAACACCATGCCGATCGCGGCGATCGCGGCGGTGCCGACACCGGCCCAGATCGCGTACGCCGTGCCGACTGACATGGACTTGAGCGTCTGCGCGAGGAGGGTGAAGGCTATGGCGTACCCCAGCAGGGTGCCCAGCGAGGGCCACAGCTTCGTGAAGCCGTCGCTGTACTTCATGGCGGTGGTGCCGGCGACCTCGGCGGCGATGGCTGCGGCAAGCAGGACGTAGGGCATGCGTACAACGGTACACATCGATGCGTACAGCTGTACACAGGATCGGTGGGCCGACGGCCCCGCCTCCTGCCGGCGGGACCGGAACGCAGGGAGGGCCCCCGGCACGGTGCCGGGGGCCCTCCCTGTGCAGGCGGGGGTGATCAGACGTTGAAGCCGAGCGCGCGAAGCTGCTCGCGGCCGTCGTCCGTGATCTTGTCCGGGCCCCACGGCGGCATCCAGACCCAGTTGATCCGGAGCTCGTTGACGATGCCGTCCGTCGCCGACTTCGCCTGGTCCTCGATGACGTCCGTCAGCGGGCAGGCCGCCGAGGTCAGGGTCATGTCGAGGGTGGCGATGTTCGCGTCGTCGATGTGGATGCCGTAGATCAGGCCCAGGTTCACGACGTCGATGCCCAGCTCGGGGTCGACCACGTCGTAGAGGGCCTCGCGGACCTCCTCCTCGGTGGCCGGCTTGGTCGACGCCTCGGGCGTCGCGTTCTCGGTCATGCCGTCTTCCTCTCCGCGTCGCCCAGAGCCTGGGCCGTCGCGTCCTTCCACGCCATCCAGCTCAGCAGGGCACACTTCACACGGGCCGGGTACTTGGAGACGCCGACGAACGCGACCGCGTCCTCCAGCACGTCCTCCATGGCCTCGTCGGGCTCGATCTTGCCCTTGGACTGCATCATCTCCAGGAACACCGCCTGGATCCTCTGCGCCTCGGCCAGGTCCTTGCCCACGAGCAGCTCGTTCAGTACGGAGGCGCTGGCCTGGCTGATGGAGCAGCCCTGGCCCTCGTAGCTGACATCCGTCAGCGTCTCACCGTCGTACTTCACGCGCAGCGTGATCTCGTCACCGCAGGTCGGGTTGACGTGGTGCACCTCGGCGTCGCCGTCGCGCAGGCCACGCCCGTGCGGGTGCTTGTAGTGGTCCAGGATCAGTTCCTGGTACATCGAATCCAGCTTCACTGCGTCCTCGTCGCCTCGTCCGTCAGCCGAAGAAGTTCCGTACGTGCTCCAGCCCGTCGACCAGCGCGTCGACGTCGGCCGGAGAGGAGTACAGGTAGAAAGACGCTCGCGTCGTCGCCGGAATTCCGTAGCGCAGGCAGACGGGGCGCGCGCAGTGGTGTCCCACGCGGACCGCGATGCCCTGCTCGTCCAGGACCTGGCCGACGTCGTGCGGGTGGATGTCGCCGAGCACGAAGGAGATCGCGGCGCCGCGGTCCTCGGCCGTGGTGGGGCCGATGATCCGCAGGTCGGGCACCTCCGCGAGGCGCTTGATCGCGTACTCGGTGATCGCGTGCTCGTGCGCGGCGATCCTGTCCATGCCGATCGCGGACAGGTAGTCCACGGCCGCGCCGAGGCCGACGGCCTGGGCGATCGGGGGCGTACCGGCCTCGAACTTGTGCGGGGCGGGGGCATAGGTCGAGGCGTGCATCGACACGGTCTCGATCATCTCGCCGCCGCCGAGGAACGGGGGCAGGTCCTCCAGCAGCTCCTGGCGGCCCCACAGGACGCCGATGCCGGTCGGGCCGCACATCTTGTGGCCGGTGAAGGCCACGAAGTCGGCGCCGAGCGCCTGCACGTCGAGCGGCATGTGCGGAGCGGCCTGGGAGGCGTCGATCAGGACCAGCGCGCCGACGTCCTGGGCGCGCCGGACGATCGCCTCGACCGGGTTGACCGTGCCCATGATGTTGGAGACCAGCGTGAAGGAGACGATCTTCGTCTTCTCCGTGATGACCTCTTCGATGGTGGACAGGTCGAGCCGGCCCTCGTCGGTGAGGCCGAACCACTTCAGCTTCGCGCCGGTGCGCTGCGCGAGCAGCTGCCACGGCACGATGTTGGAGTGGTGCTCCATCTCCGTGATGACGATCTCGGTCTCGCGGTCGACCCGGTAGGGCTCGTCCGCCCAGCCGAGCATGTTCGCGACCAGGTTGAGCGACTCCGAGGCGTTCTTCGTGAAGATCACCTCGTCGCGGCTCGGCGCGTTGATGAAGGCGGCGACCTTGTCGCGGGCACCCTCGTACAGCGCCGTGGCCTCCTCGGCGAGCACGTGCACGCCGCGGTGGACGTTCGCGTTGTGCTGCTCGTAGTACTCGTTCAGCGCGTCGAGTACCTGGCGCGGCTTCTGCGAGGTCGCCGCGTTGTCCAGGTAAACGATCTTCTTCCCGTCGTGGACCACACGATCCAGCAGGGGGAAGTCCTTGCGGATCGCCTCGATGTCGAGGAGGCCAGGCAGCTGTGTCACGCGGTCGCGCCACCCTTCACGTACTTGTCGTAGCCCTCGTTCTCCAGCTGGTCGGCGAGCTCGGCGCCGCCGGACTCGGCGATGCGGCCGTTCGCGAAGACGTGCACGAAGTCGGGCTTGATGTAGCGCAGGATGCGCGTGTAGTGGGTGATCAGCAGGGTGCCGACCTCGCCGGTCTCGCGGACGCGGTTGACGCCCTCGGAGACGATGCGCAGGGCGTCGACGTCCAGGCCGGAGTCGGTCTCGTCGAGGATCGCGATCCTCGGCTTGAGGAGCTCCAGCTGGAGGATCTCGTGGCGCTTCTTCTCACCGCCGGAGAAGCCCTCGTTGACGTTGCGCTCGGCGAAGGCCGGGTCCATATGGAGCTGCTCCATCGCGGACTTGACCTCCTTCACCCAGGTGCGCAGCTTGGGGGCCTCGCCGCGGATGGCGGTGGCGGAGGTCCGCAGGAAGTTGGAGACCGAGACGCCGGGGACCTCGACCGGGTACTGCATGGCGAGGAAGACGCCGGCGCGGGCGCGCTCGTCGACGGACATCTCCAGGACGTCCTCGCCGTCGAGGGTGACGGTGCCGCCGGTGATCGTGTACTTCGGGTGGCCGGCCAGCGAGTACGCCAGCGTGGACTTGCCGGAGCCGTTCGGACCCATGATGGCGTGCGTCTCACCCTGCTTGACGGTGAGGTCGACGCCCTTGAGGATCTCGCGGGCGCCGTTCTCGGCCTCGACGGAGACGTGCAGGTCGTGGATTTCAAGCGTTGCCATGGATACCTCAGGACTCCTGGGTGAGGGAGACGAGCACATCGTCCCCTTCGATCTTTACGGGGTATACGGGGACGGGGCGCGTCGCGGGCAGACCGGAGGGCTTGCCGGTGCGCAGGTCGAAGGCCGACCCGTGCAGCCAGCATTCGATCATGCAGTCCTCGACCTCGCCCTCCGAGAGCGAGACGTTCGCGTGCGAGCAGATGTCGTTGATGGCGAACACCTCCCCGTCGGTGGAGACGATGGACACGGGCGTGCCGTCGAGTTCCACCCGCTTGGGGGTGTTCTCCTCCAGCTCGCTCAGCGCGCAGGCCTTGACGTAGCTCATCAGACGGAGCTCTTCTGGAGCTCGGCCTCGATCTTGGCGATCAGGCGCTCCTCGATGTCGTCGACACCGATCTGCTGGACGAGCTCGGCGAAGAAGCCGCGGACGACCAGGCGGCGGGCCTCGTCGGCCGGGATGCCGCGGGCCTGCAGGTAGAAGAGCTGCTCGTCGTCGAAGCGGCCGGTGGCGGAGGCGTGGCCGGCGCCGACGATCTCGCCGGTCTCGATCTCCAGGTTGGGCACGGAGTCGACCCGCGCGCCGTCCGTGAGGACGAGGTTGCGGTTCATCTCGTAGGTGTCGGTGCCCTCGGCGCTCTTCTCGATGAGCACGTCACCGATCCAGACGGCGTGGGCGTCCTGGCCCTGGAGCGCGCCCTTGTAGACGACGTTCGACTTGCAGTGCGGGGCGTCGTGCGTGACAAGGAGGCGGTGCTCCTGGTGCTGGCCGGCGTCCGTGAAGTACAGGCCGAGCATCTCGGCCTCGCCGCCGGGGCCCGCGTAGGTGACGCGCGGGTGCAGGCGGACCAGGTCGCCGCCGAAGGTGACGACCACGGACTTGAAGCTGGCGTCGCGGCCGACGAGGGCGTTGTGCTGCGAGGTGTGGACGGCGGTGTCGTCCCAGTCCTGGACGGACACGAAGGTCACCTTGGCGCCGTCGCCGACGAGGATGTCCACGTTGGCGGCGCGCACGCCGTCGCCGGTGTGGTCGATCACGATGATCGCCTCGGCGAAGGGCTTCACGTCGAAGACGGTGTGGCCGAAGGTCGTGCCGCCCTCGCCGTGCAGGGCGACCCGGATCGGCTCGCCGAGCACGGTCTCCTTGGGCACGGTGATGACCGTGGCCTTGGCGAAGGCCGAGAAGGCCTGCGCGGCGACGCGGTCGACGGGGGTGCCGGCCCTGCCGACCCGCTCGTCACCGCGCTCCACCGACTCCACCGTGACGCCCTCGGGCGCGTCGATCTGGGCCTTCATGGTGCCGTCCGCGACCGCGGTGCCGTCGTGCAGGCCCCTCAGGCGGGCGAGCGGGGTGAACCGCCACTCCTCCTCGCGGCCGTGCGGGACCGGGAAGTCGGCCACGTCGAAGGACGGGGGCGCGCTCATCCGGGTGGCGACGGTGGACTCGGCGGCCACCGCGATCGCGCCGGCGGTGGTGGAGCCCGCCGGAATGTTTTGAGCCTCAGCCATGGCTGTCGTCTTGCTCTCTTCCTACGTCTACGAAAATCGTCGCTGTGCTGCGGTACGGGGGTGGTCGGCGGGTCAGCCGACCGAGCCCTCCATCTGCAGCTCGATCAGCCGGTTGAGCTCCAGCGCGTACTCCATCGGCAGCTCCTTCGCGATCGGCTCGACGAAGCCGCGCACGATCATGGCCATGGCCTCGAACTCGGTGAGGCCGCGCTGCATGAGGTAGAAGAGCTGGTCGTCGGAGACCTTCGAGACGGTGGCCTCGTGGCCCATCGTCACGTCGTCCTCGCGGACGTCCACGTACGGGTACGTGTCCGAGCGGGAGACGGTGTCCACGAGCAGCGCGTCGCACAGCACGTTGGACTTCGAGCCGGAGGCGCCCTCGCCGATCTCGACCAGGCCGCGGTAGGAGGTCCGGCCACCGCCGCGGGCCACCGACTTGGAGACGATGTTCGAGGAGGTGTTCGGCGCCATGTGGACCATCTTGGAGCCGGCGTCCTGGTGCTGGCCCTCGCCCGCGAAGGCGATGGACAGGGTCTCGCCCTTGGCGTGCTCGCCCATCAGGTAGACGGCCGGGTACTTCATGGTGACCTTGGAACCGATGTTGCCGTCGATCCACTCCATGGTCGCGCCCTCGTAGGCCACGGCGCGCTTGGTGACCAGGTTGTAGACGTTGTTCGACCAGTTCTGGATCGTCGTGTAGCGGCAGCGGCCGCCCTTCTTCACGATGATCTCGACGACGGCGCTGTGCAGCGAGTCGGAGGAGTAGATCGGGGCGGTGCAGCCCTCGACGTAATGGACGTAGGCGTCCTCGTCGACGATGATCAGCGTCCGCTCGAACTGGCCCATGTTCTCCGTGTTGATGCGGAAGTAGGCCTGGAGCGGGATGTCCACGTGGACACCCTTGGGGACGTAGATGAAGGAGCCGCCGGACCACACCGCGGTGTTCAGCGACGCGAACTTGTTGTCGCCGACCGGGATGACCGTGCCGAAGTACTCCTGGAAGAGCTCCGGGTGCTCCTTGAGCGCGGTGTCCGTGTCGAGGAAGATCACGCCCTGCTCCTCCAGGTCCTCGCGGATCTGGTGGTAGACGACCTCGGACTCGTACTGGGCCGCGACACCGGCGACGAGGCGCTGCTTCTCCGCCTCCGGGATGCCGAGCTTGTCGTAGGTGTTCTTGATGTCCTCGGGCAGGTCCTCCCAGGAAGCGGCCTGCTTCTCGGTGGAGCGCACGAAGTACTTGATGTTGTTGAAGTCGATGCCGGAGAGGTCGGAGCCCCACATCGGCATGGGCTTCCTGTCGAAGAGCTTGAGGCCCTTGAGGCGGAGGTTCAGCATCCACTCCGGCTCGGACTTCTTCGCCGAGATGTCGCGGACGACGTCCTCGGACAGACCCCGCTTGGCAGCGGCACCGGCCGCGTCGGAGTCGGCCCAGCCGTATTCATAGGTGCCCAGGCCATCGAGCTCAGGGTGAGCAGTCTCCGTGGTCATGCGGGGTTCCTCCCGGCCGTACTTGCAGATACTGATGTGTCGGTCTGTGTGGTGCCCGCGCTGCGTGGAATGAACGTGGTGCACACTCCGTCGCCATGGGCGATCGTGGCGAGGCGCTGCACGTGCGTCCCGAGCAGGCGTGAGAAGACCTCGGTCTCCGCCTCGCAGAGCTGCGGGAACTGCTCGGCCACGTGGGCGACCGGGCAGTGGTGCTGGCAGAGCTGTTCACCGCTGTGCGGACCGGGAGCGCTCTTCGCCGTAGCAGCGTACCCGTCCTGCGTCAACGCCTTGGCCAGGGCCTGCGCGCGGCCTTCGGGGGCGGCCGCATCGACGGCCTCCCGGTAGGCCTGCGCCTGCGACTCCATGCGCGCCCTGGCGAAGGCGGCGACGGCCGCCTCGCCCTGCTCGCCGCCGCCGACCGACTGCGCGATCCAGCGCAGGGCGTCCACGGCGAGCTTGTCGTAGGACTGGTCGAAGGCGTCGCGGCCGCAGTCGGTGAGCGCGAAGACCTTGGCGGGCCGACCCCGGGTCCGCGCTCCGTACACGCGCTGCTCACGTGCTTCGACCACGTCGTCGGCGACGAGGGTGTCGAGGTGGCGGCGGACGGCGGCCTGGGTCAGGCCGAGACGCTGGGCGAGGTCGGCGACGGTGGACGGACCGTGGTCCAGGATCGAGCGCGCCACGCGGTTGCGGGTTGACCGCTCCCCGGTGGCGAGCTCCCCCTGGGGGGCCTCGTTCTGCCGTTCGCCGTATTTCACAACGCCATTGTTGCGTAATTAACCGAGCCTGGACAAGCCGTGACGGACGCCACGCCTGGTGGCCTCCATCACTAAGGGTTACCTTATTTATCGACGGAGAGTTATACGGAGGGGAATGTTCCAGCAGCATTCCCCGCGCCACCAGCGCCCGATACGCGGCCCTCACCAGCACTCATTCACTCACAGCGATGCCCCGCACCGCGAACATCGCGCTCCGCAAAAGATCACGGAAACCGGATGAGCACCCCAGGGCCACCGGACTGAAAAAAGCCATTTCCGCGACCGGGTGTTCGAATCCGCGGACCTCGGCCCGAGACCGTCCCCGCAGCTCCGTAGACTCACCCACCATGAGCAACGACCCCGCCGTGCAGATCCGCGGACTGGTGAAGCGGTACGGCGCCAAGACCGCGGTGGACGGACTGGACCTCACCGTCGGCCGCGGCTCCGTCACCGCGGTCCTCGGTCCCAACGGCGCGGGCAAGACGACCACCGTGGAGACCTGCGAGGGCTACCACCGCCCCGACGCCGGCACCGTCCGCGTCCTCGGCCTGGACCCGGTCGCCGAGGCCGAGGCGCTCCGCCCGCGGATCGGCGTGATGCTCCAGTCCGGGGGCGTCTACTCCGGAGCCCGCGCCGTGGAGATGCTGCGCCACATGGCGAAGCTGTACGCCGACCCGCTCGACCCGGACACCCTGGTGGAACGCCTGGGACTCGGCGGCTGCGGCCGCACCCCCTACCGCCGGCTCTCCGGCGGCCAGCAGCAGCGCCTGGCCCTGGCCATGGCCGTGGTGGGCCGCCCCGAGCTGGTCTTCCTCGACGAGCCCACCGCCGGCCTGGACCCGCAGGCCCGCCGGGCCACCTGGGACCTCGTACGGGAACTGCGCGCCGACGGGGTCACGGTCGTCCTCACCACCCACCACATGGACGAGGCCGAGCAGCTCTGCGACGAGGTCGCCATCGTGGACGCGGGCCGGGTCATCGCCCAGGGCAGCCCGGAGCGGCTGTGCCGCGGCGGCGCCGAGAACACCCTGCGCTTCACCGGCCGCCCCGCCCTCGACCTGGCCTCCCTGCTGAAGGCGCTGCCCGACGGCACCCTCGCGGCCGAGGTCACCCCGGGCGTCTACCGGGTGACCGGCGAGGTCGACCCGCAGCTGCTGGCCACCGTCGCCTCCTGGTGCGCGCAGAACGGCGTGCTGCCGGACAGCCTCGCCGTGCAGCGGCACACCCTCGAAGACGTCTTCCTCGAACTGACCGGTAAGGAGCTGCGCGCATGAGCGCCGGCACGTTCACCCCGCGCCCGGGATCCGCGCCCGTCTCCCGCATGATCCTCGCGCAGACGGCGCTGGAGACGCGGATGCTGCTGCGCAACGGCGAGCAGCTGCTGCTGACCGTGATCATCCCGGCACTGCTCCTGGTGCTGTTCTCCGCCGTCAACATCGTCGACACGGGCGCCGGGAAGCCGGTGGACTTCCTCGCCCCCGGCGTCCTGGCCCTCGCCGTGATGTCGACCGCCTTCACCGGGCAGGCCATCGCCACCGGCTTCGACCGCCGCTACGGAGTCCTCAAGCGGCTCGGGGCCTCCCCGCTGCCGCGCTGGGCGCTGATGGCCGCCAAGACCCTGTCGGTACTGGTCACCGAGGTGCTGCAGATCGCCCTGCTGACGGCGATCGCCCTCGGCCTGGGCTGGTCGCCGCAGGGCGACCCGCTGTCGGTCGCCGCGCTCGTCCTGCTGGGCACCGCCGCCTTCTCGGGGCTCGGCCTGCTGATGGCCGGCACGCTCAAGGCCGAGGTCACGCTGGCCGCCGCCAATCTGGTCTTTCTGCTGCTGCTGGTCGGCGGCGGCGTGATCGTGCCGCTCGACAAGTTCCCCGGGGCCGTCCGGTCCGTCCTGGAGCTGCTGCCGATCTCCGCCCTGTCCGACGGACTGCGCGAAGTGCTCCGGCACGGGGCCGTGCTGCCGTGGGGCGACGCGGCGGTGCTCTCCGTCTGGGCCGTACTCGGGCTGGGCGCCGCCGCACGGCTCTTCCGCTGGGAATGAAACCCTTTCCCTCCCGGCCGCGCAGCCGGGAGGATGGGCGCCTCCACACATGAAGCCGGGGGGCGGACATGGTGCAGCGGGAGGCCGTTCTTCGGCTGGACGACCAGTGGGCGCGGGTGCGGGCGGGGGCCTCGCAGGCGGATCCGGCGGAGTGCGAGAGGCTGCTGGACCAGCTGATCGGCGCCCTGCGCACGCTCACGGACGATCCCCGGTGCACCGCCCTGCTGGGTCTGCGCCTCGCGGACCGGGCCGCGCTGCGGTTCGCCGCGGGGGACCGTGCGGGCGCCCTCGCCACCATCGAGGAAGGCCTGCGCAGCTCCGAACGCGCCGCCGAGCACGACCCCGAGTACGCCCGCTGGTACGCCCGCGGGCTGATCAACCACGGGGTGTGGCTGGCCTGGCCGCTGAGCGACGCGCACCGGCTGCCGAAGCACCCCCTCGGGCCGGCCGGCGGGGAGGGCCCGAGCCCGATGGAGCGGGCCGCCGGTGAGCGCGCCCGCGACCTGACCCGTACGGCGGTGGAGGTGTGGGCGGGACTGGACCAGGCCGATCCGGTCAACCGGCGGGGTCTCGCCCAGGCCAAGGTGTTCCTGGGGGACCGCCTGGCCGAACTGGGCGCCGCACAGGAGGCGGTGGCCTGGGCGGTGGACGCGGAGGCCGACTTCCGCCGGCTTCTGCTGGCCGACCCGGCCGCCGAGGAGGCAGGGTCGGCCGAGGAGGCCCTGGACCACATCGACCGCCAGCTGGAACTGCGCCTGCGCCATCTGGCCTTCGACGAGCTGGTCGGCCTGCGCACGCGGGGGCTGCTGCCCGAGCGGCTGCTGCCGCGGGCCGTGGTGGCGGCCCGGATCCGGTCGGTGGAGGAGGCGGAGATCGCGGCCCGGCTGCACCTGGACGCCGAACAGGTACGCACGATGCTGGAGGTCACGCCGTGGCTCGCGGTGTGGCGCTTCGACGTCCGCGGCCCGGACGGACTGTGGACCGCGCTCCCCCCTCCCTGGCGCGGCGCCACCGAGGTGCGCAACCGCACGGCCCAGGACGTGGGAGGCGCGCTGGTACGGGAATTCACCGGCTCGCCGGACCACCCGGGCGACGCCGCGCACTGGCGGGTCCTGCTCTGGTGGCACGAGGAGGGCGGCCCCGCCGCTGCCCGGTTCAGGCTGCTCGTCGGCCCCGACGCACCCTCGCCCACCCCCTCGTGAAACTTTGCACAAGGGGTCGCCTACGATATGGGGCGTGTTGAACCCCCTCGCTTACATCGCCAGCCGCTGGACTCCGTCACCACGGATCGTCCGGCGGGCCGCGCTCGCCGCGCTCGTCATGAGCGTGGCCATCGTCGTCACCGGCGGCGCGGTGCGGCTGACCGGATCCGGTCTCGGCTGCGACACCTGGCCCAAGTGCACCGACGACAGCCTGATCACAACGCAGGAGCAGGGCTTCCACGGCGCCGTCGAGTTCGGCAACCGGATGCTGACGTACGTGCTCAGCGCCGCCGTCGGCTGGGTGATCGTCGCGGCCCGGTCGGCCGAGCCCTGGCGCCGCTCGCTGACGAGGCTCGGCTGGATTCAGTTCGCCCTCGTGCTGTGCAACGCCGTGCTCGGCGGCATCACCGTCATGACGGGCCTCAACCCGTACAGCGTGGCGGGGCACTTCCTGCTCGCCACCGCGCTGATCGCGGTGACGACCATCACCTGGCAGCGCGTCGGCGAGGGCGACACCGCCCCGCGGCCGCGGGTCCCCGGCCCGGTCCGCAAGCTGGCGTGGGCGCTGGTCGCCGCGACCCTGGTGCTGATCGCCGCGGGCACGGTGGTCACCGGATCCGGCCCGCACGCCGGCGACAGCAGCGAGATCGAGCGGATGCCGTTCGACTGGGAGGCCACTGCCCACGTCCACGCCATCGCCGCCTGGGTCGTCTGCGCGCTGGCCGTCGCGGCGTGGCTGGTGCTGCGCGTGGTCGACGCTCCCCTCGACACCCGCGCCCGCGCCCGCGACCTGCTGCTCGTCCTGCTCGCCCAGGGTGGCATCGGCTACGTGCAGTTCTTCACGGACCTGCCCGAGGTGCTCGTCGCCGTGCACATGCTCGGTTCCTGCCTGGTGTGGATCGCCGTGCTCCGGCTCACCCTGAGCCTGCGCGAGCGGCCGGTCGACGAGGCGGGGATCCCGGCGGCGGACGAGGCCCGGCTCTCCGCGGTCTGACCGGGCCGGTCCCTACCCTCCCGGCCCGGCGTCAGGGCCGGTCCAGCCGGTAGACGCGGCGGGCGTTGCCCGCCGCGACCATGGCCGCCACCCGGTCGGCGTCCCGCCAGGACCAGGACCCCTCGGCGACCCAGCCGCCCAGCACCCGGGTCAGCGCGTCCCGGAAGACGAGGGCGCCCACCGCGTGCAGTTCGGGCAGCCCCCGTCCCGCGCTGGAGAACAGCAGCTTCCCGAACGGCGCCAGCTCCAGCAGCTCGGCGAGGACCGCCGAGGCCCGCGCCCCGGTCCGCGCGAGGCCCGCGCCCGCGTCGGCGTAGACGTGCGGGTAGTCCTGCGCGAGCCGCGCGGTGTGCCGGTGGTACGGATATCCGCCGAGCAGCACCAGCCGTGTGCCCATGCCGGCCGTGGCCCGTACGAACCCGGTCAGCGCCGCGGGGTCCCCCGTACCGGTGTGCAGCTGGAGCGGGAGCCCGCAGGCCACCGCGCTCCACAGCAGGTGCCGCAGGAGGACGGGGTCGCGTACGGGCCCGCCGCGCGCCCGACCGGCCAGCCAGCGCCCGGCCGCCCCGCGCACGTCGCCCGGAGCCGGCGGCTCGGGATCGAGGGCCGGGCCGTCGGGGCCGCCCGGGGCCGTGGCGCAGGCGAAGGCGGCCGCCCCCGCGGCGGCGTGGTGGACGGCCTCGGCGAGGTGGGCGAGGAACGCGGTGACCGTCCCGGACGTGTCGGCGACCTGCTCGGCCAGCGACTCCAGCCGCACGGTCTCCAGGGCCTCCGCGTCGGCGGCGAGCGCCAGTTCCTTGGGAGCGGTGAGGTCGCCGGCCGTCCCGGTGTCGACCAGGTAGACGCCGGTCCCGGACCCCCGCAGCAGCCGCCGCGCGGACTCGGCGGGTCCCAGTTCCCGGCGCCGGGCCAGGTAGCGGGCGGGGGCGGCGTGCGGCTCCAGTCCGAGGAGCGGCGGACACCACCGGCGGACGGCGAAGCCGGTCTGGGTGTCGAAGAAGGTGGTGCCCGCGGCGGGCGGGCCCGCCGAGTGGATCAGCTGGGCCTCGAAGGTGCCCAGGCCCAGCTCCGTACGGAGGACTCCGTGGCAGTACTGGTCCACCAGGGGCGGCGTTTCGATCATCCGGACATCCCGTTGCGGACGTGGGGAAGGCGCTTCCACACGTCCTAACGGGTGAGCGGGGTGTGAGGTGTTGCTCGGGCTGTTGACCGAGACCGGACCGCGGCTCCCGGGCGCCGGTCGCGCGCGGTCAGTCAGCCGGGTTCTCGGGGCCGCCGAGCTGGAGGCCGGCCATCCGCGACCACTCGTACGGGCCGGTCCGCACGCGCGCGGCGAACTCCCCGTCGAACTCGTCGTGGAGGGTCAGCCCGGCCTTCTCCGCGGCCAGCTGCGCCACCGCGAAGGTCGGGGCGACCAGGTCGCCCCAGCCGCCGTCCGTGCCCACGAGGACGATGCGGGTGCCGGCCTGGCCGATGTGGGCGAGCTGGCCCTCGGCACCCCCGTGCTGCTTGGCGAAGGCGCCGATCTGCTTGGCCAGCTTGGCGGCCGTACGGTCCTGCTTCTTGTCCGCGGCGCCTGCGGCGGCCGCCGTGTCTGCGGTGTCTCCCATGGAAACCATGCTACCGGCGAGTAATCAACGGAGGAAGGGATCCACGGCGACGGCCACGAACAGCAGCGACACGTAGGTGATCGACCAGTGGAACAGGCGCATCTCCTTGAGCTTCGCGCCGGTGACGCCCGCCTTGGCGCGCGCGTGCAGCGCGTGCGCCTCCCACAGCCACCAGCCGCCGGCCAGCAGCGCGACCGAGGTGTAGAACCAGCCGGTGTAGCCCAGCGGCGTCAGCAGCAGCGAGACGCCGACCATCACCCAGCTGTAGAGGACGATCTGGCGCGCCACGACCTTGTTGCCCGCGACGACCGGGAGCATCGGCACGCCGACGCGCGCGTAGTCGTCGGCCACCTTCATCGACAGCGGCCAGTAGTGCGGCGGCGTCCAGAAGAAGATGACGAGGAAGAGGATGACCGCGGCCCAGGAGACCTCGTTGCGGACCGCGGACCAGCCGATGAGCACCGGCAGGCAGCCCGCGATGCCGCCCCAGACGATGTTCTGGGTCGTGCGCCGCTTCAGCAGCATCGTGTAGACGACGACGTAGAAGAGGAGCGCGCCGAGGGACAGGGCGGCCGACAGCCAGTTGACGAGCAGGCCGAAGAACAGGGTGGAGACCACGCCGAGCGTGATGCCGAAGACCAGGCACTCCCGCGGGCTGACCATGCCGGTCACCAGCGGACGCTGCGAGGTGCGGTCCATCAGCGCGTCGATGTCGCGGTCGATGTACATGTTCAGCGCGTTGGCGCCGCCCGCGGACAGGTAACCGCCGACGCAGGTCACCAGGACCAGCCACAGCGACGGCACGCCCTGCTCCGCGAGGAACATCACCGGCACTGTGGTGATCAGCAGAAGTTCGATGATCCGCGGCTTGGTCAATGCCACGAAAGCCATGACGCGGGTCCCGAACGGCCGGTGACCGGGGCTCGTCCCGAGCACCCCCGCTGGACGGGATTCGACGGCCGTCACGCACACCCCTGAGAGAGAATCCAGCAAGCCCCGACTCCGGCCTTTCACAACGGGGAGGCGCGGTTGGGGCTTGCGCGTACCACGCCACTGTAGACGTTGCGCTTACGTCGCCCCGCGCCGGGGTCGTCTCGTGTTGGGCCGATCGGACCGTGCGTACGTACGGGGGACGGCAGCGGCCGCGCCCCGTGGCCGGGTGAACGCCGGCCGGCGGCGCGGTGACGGACCGCCTGCACTCGAATAGCTGCACGCCGTTGCGGGGGTAGGCTCGGAATCGCCGGTGCACCGTTCGTCACCGGGATACGAACATGTGGAGAGGAGCCCTGACCCACGGTGAGCACCAAGCCGACCACCACAGAGCTCGAGTGGACCGAACTGGACCAGCGGGCCGTCGACACCGCCCGCATCCTGGCCGCTGACGCGGTCCAGAAGGTCGGAAACGGCCACCCCGGAACGGCGATGAGCCTGGCCCCCGCCGCCTACACCCTCTTCCAGAAGGTGATGCGGCACGACCCGGCGGACCCCGAGTGGGTGGGCCGCGACCGTTTCGTGCTCTCCGCGGGGCACTCGTCCCTCACCCTCTACACCCAGCTGTACCTGGGCGGGTTCGGGCTCGAACTGGACGACCTGAAGTCCTTCCGCACCTGGGGCTCCAAGACCCCCGGCCACCCGGAGTACGGCCACACGGCCGGCGTCGAGACCACCACCGGCCCGCTCGGCCAGGGCGTCGCCAACGCGGTGGGCATGGCCATGGCCGCCCGCTACGAGCGCGGCCTCTTCGACCCGCAGGCCGCCCCGGGCACCTCGCCGTTCGACCACATGGTCTACGCGATCGCCGGCGACGGCTGCCTCCAGGAGGGCATCTCCCACGAGGCCTCCGCGCTGGCCGGCCACCAGAAGCTCGGCAACCTCGTCCTCCTGTGGGACGACAACCACATCTCCATCGAGGGCGACACGGAGACGGCCGTCTCCGAGGACACCCTCAAGCGCTACGAGGCGTACGGCTGGCACGTCCAGCGCGTCGAGCAGCAGGAGAACGGCGACCTCGACCCGAAGGCGCTGTACGCCGCCCTCCAGGCGGCCAAGGCCGTCACGGACCGCCCGTCCTTCATCGCGGCCCGCTCGATCATCGCCTGGCCCGCCCCGCACGCCCAGAACACCGAGGCCGCCCACGGCTCGGCGCTCGGCGACGACGAGGTCGCGGCCACCAAGCGCGTGCTCGGCTTCGACCCGGAGCAGACCTTCGAGGTCTCCGACGAGGTCATCGCCCACACCCGCAAGGCCCTGGACCGCGGCCGCGAGGCCCGCGCCGCCTGGGAGAAGGACCTCTCCGCCTGGCGCACCGCCAACCCGGAGCGCGCCGCGGAGTTCGACCGCATCAACGCCAACCAGCTGCCCGACGGCTGGGAGGACCGCCTCCCCGTCTTCGAGACCGGCAAGGGCGTCGCCACCCGCGCCGCCTCCGGCAAGGTCCTCCAGGCGCTCGGCGCGGTCATCCCGGAGCTGTGGGGGGGCTCGGCCGACCTGGCC
Organism: Streptomyces sp. NRRL F-2664; assembly: GCF_000719345.1. Lineage (GTDB taxonomy): Bacteria > Actinomycetota > Actinomycetes > Streptomycetales > Streptomycetaceae > Streptomyces. The sequence goes on along the minus strand of NZ_JOFX01000013.1, from coordinate 62,752 downwards.
GGCTCCAACAACACCACCATCGACAAGGAATCCTCCTTCCTGCCGGTGGGCAACCCGCTGCCGGAGGCCGACCCGTACGGCCGCACCATCCACTTCGGCATCCGCGAGCACGCCATGGCCGCGGCCATGAACGGCATCGCGCTGCACGGCCACACCCGCATCTACGGCGGCACCTTCCTGGTGTTCTCCGACTACATGCGCAACGCCGTCCGCCTGTCCGCCCTGATGCACCTTCCGGTGACCTACGTGTGGACGCACGACTCCGTCGGCCTCGGCGAGGACGGCCCCACCCACCAGCCGGTGGAGCACCTGGCCTCCCTGCGCGCCATCCCGGGCCTGAACGTCGTCCGTCCGGCCGACGCGAACGAGACCGCCGTCGCCTGGCGCGAGATCCTGAAGCGCCACACCAAGGTGTTCGGCAAGGGCGCCCCGCACGGCCTGGCGCTCACCCGCCAGGGCGTGCCGACCTACGAGCGCAACGAGGACGCCGCCAAGGGCGGCTACGTGATGTTCGAGGCCGAGGGCGGGGCCCCGCAGGTGGTCCTCATCGGCACCGGCTCCGAGGTGCACCTCGCCGTCGAGGCCCGCGAGCAGCTCCAGGCCGAGGGCATCGCGACCCGGGTGGTGTCGATGCCGTCCGTGGAGTGGTTCGAGGAGCAGGCCCAGGAGTACAAGGACAGCGTCCTGCCCTCCTCGGTGAAGGCCCGCGTCGCGGTCGAGGCCGGCATCGGCCTGACCTGGCACCGGTACGTCGGTGACGCCGGCCGCATCGTGTCGCTGGAGCACTTCGGCGCCTCCGCCGACGCGAAGGTGCTCTTCCGCGAGTTCGGCTTCACCGCCGAGGCCGTGGCCGCCGCGGCCAAGGACTCCCTCGCCGCCGCCGCGCGCTGACGCCCGTACAAGACCACTAGGAGATGCAATTCCCATGACAGACGCACTCAAGCGCCTCTCCGACGAAGGCGTGGCGATCTGGCTGGACGACCTGTCCCGCAAGCGCATCACGTCCGGCAACCTGGCCGAGCTCATCGACCAGTCGCACGTGGTCGGTGTCACCACCAACCCGGCGATCTTCCAGAAGGCGATCAGCAGCGGCGAGGGCTACGAGCAGCAGCTCGCCGACCTCGCGACCCGCAGGGTCACCGTCGAAGAGGCACTGCGCATGATCACGACGGCGGACGTCAGGGACGCCGCCGACATCCTGCGCCCCGTCCACGACCGCACCGACGGCCAGGACGGCCGTGTGTCCATCGAGGTCGACCCGCGGCTGGCCCACGACACCGCGGCGACGGTCGCCGAGGCCAAGCAGCTCGCCTGGCTCGTGGACCGCCCGAACACGCTCATCAAGATCCCGGCGACGAAGGCCGGCCTGCCCGCGATCACCGAGGTCATCGGCAGGGGCATCAGCGTCAACGTCACGCTGATCTTCTCGCTGCAGCGCTACCGCGAGGTCATGGACGCGTATCTGGCGGGCCTGGAGAAGGCCAAGGCCGCGGGCCTGGACCTGTCCCTGATCCACTCCGTCGCCTCCTTCTTCGTGTCCCGCGTGGACACCGAGATCGACAAGCGCCTGGACGCCGTCGGCACCGACGAGGCGAAGGCCCTCAAGGGCAAGGCGGCGCTCGCCAACGCCCGTCTGGCCTACGAGGCCTACGAGGAGGTCTTCTCCTCCGACCGCTGGGCCGCCCTGGAGCGCGCCGGAGCCAACAAGCAGCGCGCGCTGTGGGCCTCGACGGGCGTGAAGGACCCGGCGTACAAGGACACCCTGTACGTGGACGACCTGGTCGCCCCGAACACGGTGAACACCATGCCGGAGGCCACCCTGGAGGCCGCCGCGGACCACGGCTCGATCACGGGTGACACCGTGCGCGGCACGTACGAGCAGGCCCGCGCCGAGCTGGACGCGGTCGCGAAGCTGGGCATCTCGTACGACGATGTCGTTCAGCTGCTGGAAGACGAGGGCGTCGAGAAGTTCGAGGCGTCCTGGAACGACCTGCTGAAGTCGACCGAGGCGGAGCTCCAGCGCCTCGCCCCCACGGAGGCCTGAACACCTTGTCTGTAAACGGAGCGAACCCGCTTCGTGACGCACAGGACCGGCGGCTCCCGCGCATCGCGGGGCCGTCCGGCCTGGTCATTTTCGGCGTTACGGGTGACCTGTCGCGCAAGAAGCTGATGCCCGCGGTCTACGACCTGGCCAACCGCGGCCTGCTCCCGCCGGGCTTCTCCCTCATCGGGTTCGCCCGCAGGGAGTGGGAGCACGAGGACTTCGCCCAGGAGGTGTACGAGGCGGTCAAGGAGCACTCGCGCACCCCCTTCCGTGAGGAGGTCTGGCAGCAGCTGGTGCAGGGCTGCCGCTTCGTCCAGGGCGACTTCGACGACGACGCCGCCTTCGAGACGCTGAAGGCGACGATCGACGAGCTCGACAAGGCGCAGGGCACGGGCGGCAACTTCGCCTTCTACCTGTCCGTCCCGCCGAAGTTCTTCCCCAAGGTGGTCCAGCAGCTCAAGGACCACGGTCTGGCGCAGAAGGAGGGCTCCTGGCGGCGTGCCGTCATCGAGAAGCCCTTCGGCCACGACCTGAAGAGCGCCGAGGAGCTCAACAAGGTCGTCCACGAGGTCTTCCCGCGGGACGAGGTCTTCCGCATCGACCACTACCTCGGCAAGGAGACCGTCCAGAACATCCTGGCGCTCCGCTTCGCCAACACCATGTTCGAGCCGATCTGGAACCGGTCGTACGTCGACCACGTGCAGATCACCATGGCCGAGGACATCGGCATCGGCGGCCGGGCGGGTTACTACGACGGCATCGGCGCCGCCCGTGACGTCATCCAGAACCACCTGCTCCAGCTGCTCGCGCTGACCGCGATGGAGGAGCCGGGCTCCTTCCACCCGAAGGCGCTGGTGGCGGAGAAGCTCAAGGTCCTCACCGCGGTGCAGCTGCCGGAGGACCTGGGCAAGCACACGGTGCGCGGCCAGTACGCGGCGGCCTGGCAGGGCGGCGAGAAGGTCGTCGGGTACCTCGAAGAGGACGGCATCGACCCCAAGTCGAAGACCGACACCTATGCGGCCATCCGCCTGGAGATCAACAACCGCCGCTGGGCGGGCGTCCCCTTCTACCTGCGGACGGGCAAGCGCCTGGGCCGCCGGGTCACCGAGATCGCGGTCGTCTTCAAGCGGGCCCCGTACCTGCCCTTCGAGTCGGGCGCGACCGAGGAACTGGGCCAGAACGCCCTGGTCATCCGCGTCCAGCCGGACGAGGGCGTGACGGTGCGCTTCGGTTCCAAGGTTCCGGGCACCTCCATGGAGGTGCGGGACGTGACGATGGACTTCGCCTACGGCGAGTCCTTCACGGAGTCGAGCCCCGAGGCGTACGAGCGGCTCATCCTCGACGTGCTCCTCGGCGACGCGAACCTCTTCCCGCGCCACCAGGAAGTGGAGCTGTCCTGGAACATCCTCGACCCGATCGAGGAGTACTGGGACAAGCACGGCAAGCCGGCGCAGTACCCGGCGGGCACCTGGGGGCCGGTCGAGGCGGACGAGATGCTCGCACGAGACGGACGGAGCTGGCGCCGGCCATGAAGATCGACCTCACGGAGACCAACTCCAGCAAGATCAACGCCGCGATGGTGCAGGCACGCCGGGACATCGGCACGCCGGCCGTCGGCATGGTCCTCACGCTGGTGATCGTGACCGACGAGGAGAACGCGTACGACGCGCTCAAGTCGGCGAACGACGCGTCCCACGAACACCCCTCGCGGATCGTCGTCGTCATCAAGCGGGCCAGCCGCTCGCCGCGCAGCCGCCGGGACGCCCGGCTCGACGCGGAAGTCCGCGTCGGGGCGGACGCGGGCAGCGGTGAGACGGTCGTGCTGCGCCTTCACGGCGAACTGGTCGACCACGCCCAGTCGGTGGTTCTCCCGCTGCTCCTTCCGGATGCGCCTGTGGTCGTCTGGTGGCCGGACGGAGCTCCCACGGACCTGGCGGGCGATCCGCTGGGTGCGCTCGGGCAGCGCCGGATCACGGACACGTACTCCTGCGAGGACCCGGTCGGGACGCTCGGCGCCCGGGCGGGTGCGTACGCCCCCGGGGACACGGACCTGTCGTGGACCCGGATCACCCCGTGGCGCTCCATGCTGGCGGCGGCGCTGGACCAGCAGGCCGTGACGGTCGTCTCGGCGACCGTCGAGGGCGAGGACGACAACCCCAGCTGTGAGCTGCTGGCCATGTGGCTGGCGGACCGGCTCCAGGTCCCCGTCCGGCGCACGCAGTCGGCGGGGCCGGGCCTGACGGCCGTACGCCTGTCGACCAAGGACGGCGACATCGTCCTGAACAGGGCCGACGGCGGTCTGGCCACGCTGTGCATGCCGGGGCAGCCCGACCGGAACGTGGCGCTCAAGCGCCGCGACACGGCCGAGCTGCTGGCGGAGGAGCTGCGCCGGCTGGACCCGGACAACACCTACGCGGCCTCGCTGAAGTACGGCGTGGCCCAGCTGGCGGCGCACGCGCCGGCGCCCGAGCCGGCTGCCGAGGAACCGGTGCAGGCGCCGCCTGCGAAGCCGGCCGCCAAGGCGGCGAAGAAGGCCCCGGCCAAGTAGCGCGATCCCGCTGCGCGGAGCCTTCACCGCACCGCCCTTTCGCCGTTTCCCGGGGCTGGGGCGGGGTGGGGGAAGGCTCCGCGCAGCGCGCCGGCGGCACCGCACCCCCCGATCCCCACAGAAGGCGGCAGCACATGGGTATGACGACTCCTCAGGTCGTCGTCCACCGGGACAAGGAACTGATGGCGCAGGCCACCGCGGCCCGGCTCATCACGAAGATCGTGGACGCCCAGACGGCCCGCGGCACCGCGTCCGTGGTCCTGACCGGCGGACGCAACGGCAACGGCCTCCTCGCCGCGCTGGCCGCCGCCCCGGCCCGCGACGCGGTCGACTGGCACCGGCTCGACCTGTGGTGGGGCGACGAGCGGTACGTGCCGGCCGACGACCCCGAGCGCAACCACACCCAGGCCCGCGAGGCCCTCCTGGACTCCGTCCCGGTCGACCCCGCCCGCGTGCACGCCATGCCGGCCTCGGACGGCCCGCACGGGGCGGACGTGGACGCGGCGGCCGCCGCCTACGCGGCCGAGCTGGCGCGGGCGGCCCGTCCGGAGGACCACGGTCCGGTCCCCACCTTCGACGTGCTGATGCTGGGCGTCGGGCCGGACACGCACGTGGCCTCGCTCTTCCCCGAGCACCCGGCGGTCCGGGAGACCGACCGCACGGTGGTCGGCGTGCACGGCGCGCCCAAGCCCCCGCCGACGCGGATCTCGCTGACCCTCCCGGCCATCCGGGCGGCCCGCGAGGTCTGGTTGCTGGCGGCCGGCGAGGACAAGGCCGGAGCGGTCGCCATCGCCCTCGGCGGGGCCGGCGGCGTGCAGGCGCCGGCCGCGGAGGCGTACGGCCGCTCGCGCACCCTGTGGCTCCTGGACCGTGCGGCGGCGGCCAAGCTGCCGTCCGGAATGTATCCCCCGGTCTCCTCCTGACGACGCGTCCGGCGGCGCCGGACGCGCGAAGGGCCCGCTCCCCCGTCGGGGAGCGGGCCCTTCGCGCGTGCGTCAGCCGCGTCCGCGCAGCGTGCGGTAGGTGGCCACCAGCGACTGGGTCGAGGCGTCCAGACCGGGCACGTCGGCGCCCTCGGTCAGCGCGGGCTCGACGCGCTTGGCGAGCACCTTGCCCAACTCGACGCCCCACTGGTCGAAGGAGTCGATGTTCCACACGGCGCCCTGGACGAACACCTTGTGCTCGTACAGCGCGATCAGCTGTCCCAGCACGCCGGGGGTGAGTTCCGTGGCCAGGATGGTGGTCGTCGGGTGGTTGCCGTGGAAGGTCTTGTGCGGGACCAGGGGCTCCGGCACTCCCTCCGCGCGCACCTCGTCGGCCGTCTTGCCGAAGGCCAGCGCCTGGGTCTGCGCGAAGAAGTTGGCCATCAGCAGGTCGTGCTGGGCCGCCGGGGCCGCCTCCAGCTCGGCCACCGGGTTCGCGAAGCCGATGAAGTCGGCGGGGATCACCTTCGTCCCCTGGTGGATCAGCTGGTAGTAGGCGTGCTGGCCGTTGGTGCCGGGCGTGCCCCAGACCACCGGGCCGGTCTGCCACTCCACCGGATTGCCGTCGCGGTCCACGGACTTGCCGTTGGACTCCATGTCCAGCTGCTGCAAGTACGCGGTGAAACGCGACAGGTAGTGGCTGTACGGGAGCACCGCGTGCGACTGCGCGTCGAAGAAGGCGCCGTACCAGATGCCCAACAGGCCCATCAGCAGCGGGGCGTTCTCCTCGGCGGGCGCCGTGCGGAAGTGCTGGTCCATCAGGTGGAAGCCGGCCAGCAGGTCGCGGAAGGCGGCGGGGCCGATGGCGATCATCAGGGAGAGCCCGATGGCCGAGTCGAAGGAGTAGCGCCCGCCCACCCAGTCCCAGAACTCGAACATGTTGGCCGGGTCGATGCCGAACTCGGTGACCTTCTCCGCGTTGGTCGACAGCGCCACGAAGTGCCGTGCCACGGCGGCCTGGTCGCCGCCCAGGCCGGCGAGCAGCCAGCCGCGCGCCGAGGTGGCGTTCGTGATGGTCTCGATGGTGGTGAAGGTCTTGGAGGCGATGATGAACAGCGTCTCGGCCGGGTCCAGGTCGCGCACGGCCTCGTGCAGGTCCGCGCCATCGACGTTGGACACGAAGCGCACGGTCAGGTCGCGGTCGGTGAAGGCGCGCAGGGCCTCGTACGCCATCGCGGGACCGAGGTCGGAGCCGCCGATGCCGACGTTGACCACGTTCTTGATGCGCTTGCCGGTGTAACCGGTCCACCGGCCCGACCGGATCTCGTCGGAGAAGGCCGCCATCTTGTCGAGGACCGCGTGCACGGCGGGGACGACGTCCTCGCCGTCCACCTCGACGACGGTGTCCGCCGGGGCGCGCAGCGCGGTGTGCAGGACCGCCCGGTCCTCGGTCGTGTTGATCTTCTCGCCGCGGAACATGGCCTCGCGCAGCTCGGCCACGCCCGTCGCGGCCGCCAGGTCGCGCAGCAGTTCCAGCGTCTCGTCGGTGACGAGGTGCTTGGAGTAGTCGATGTGCAGGTCCCCGACCCGCAGGGTGTAGTCGGCGCCGCGTCCGGGGTTCTCCTCGAACAGCTGCCGCAGGTGCGTGTGCCCGAGCTCCTCCCGGTGCTTGCCGAGCGCCAGCCACTGCGGCGTCCGGTTGAGCTTCGCCCTGCTCTCTGCGTTCATCTCGGACATCAACCCGTTTCTTCCGTCCTGTCGTGCCCCGCCGCCCTCCAACTTAAGGGATCACAAGCGGCGCAACGCACACAAAGAGGCCCGGCCCCGCAGGAGAGATTCCTGCGGGGCCGGGCCTCGTGCCGGATGCGCCCGGCGGGGTCAGATCTCGCCCCGGAGCTTGGCGAGCGCCTCGGCGAGGATCGCCTCGCCGTCGGCGTCCGAGCGCCGTTCGCGCACGTACGCCAGGTGCGTCTTGTACGGCTCGGTGCGCGGCGGCGCGGGCGGGTTGTCCCGGTCCTGGCCGGCCGGGAACCCGCAGCGCGGGCAGTCCCAGGTGTCCGGCACCTGCGCGTCGCTGGCGAAGCTCGGCTGCGTCTCGTGCCCGTTCGAGCACCAGAAGGAGATGCGCAGGCGGGGCGCGGACTCGCCGCGCTCGGCCTCACCCATCGGCCCCGCTCCGACCCGGCTACCACGGATCGCGTTGCCACTTGCCACGGTCGTAACTCCCTGCGTGATGGTGCCGCGGAGCGTGAGTGGAATGTCCGCCGCGGAGCGCCCAAGTCTACGTAAGGCCCAACGCACGTCCAGTGAGCGGAGTTACTGATTCCACGTCGTGAACGCCAGCCTCATGATAGGCCGGACGACACCGACCGGACTGCCGGAATGGCGAGAACGGTCAGCTGCCCGACTTCATCGCGAGGCCGAGCGCGACGATGCACGCGAACCAGAGCAGGCCCACCACGACGGTGATGCGGTCCAGGTTCCGCTCCGCGACGGAGGAACCGCCGACCGACGACTGCATGCCGCCGCCGAACATGTCGGAGAGGCCGCCGCCCTTGCCCTTGTGCATCAGCACGAGCAGCATCAGCAGGGCGCTGAAGACGATCAGGGCGATCGAGAACCCCATAATCACGGCTGATTCCTACTTTCTGGCTTTTTCAGGCTTTCCGGCTGTGCAGGATGTGCGCGGGGGCCAGCGGCTGGTGGTACAGCCTCTGGCCCCCGCAAGGGTACGACGGATCGGCCCTACCGCATACTCACTGGTCGCGGAAGCGGACGATCTTGACGAACTCGTCCGCGTCGAGCGCGGCGCCGCCGATCAGGGCGCCGTCGACGTCGGGCTGGGCCATGATCGCCGCGATGTTCCCGGACTTCACCGAGCCGCCGTACTGGATGCGGACCTTGTCGGCCAGCTCCGGCGAGTACAGCTCGGCGAGGCGGCCGCGGATCGCCCCGCAGACCTCCTGGGCGTCCTCGGGGGTGGCGACCTCGCCGGTCCCGATGGCCCAGACGGGCTCGTAGGCGATCACGATGGACTCGACCTGCTCGGCCGGGACGTCCTTGAGGCCGCCGTCGAGCTGGTCGAGGGTGTAGGGGACCTGCCGGCCGGCCTTGCGGACGTCCAGGCCCTCGCCGACGCAGAGGATCGGCGTGATCCCGTGCTTGAAGGCGGCCTTGACCTTGGCGTTGCAGATCTCGTCGGTCTCGCCGTGGTACTGGCGGCGCTCGCTGTGGCCGACGGCCACGTACGTGCACTTCAGCTTCGCCAGCATGGGGCCGGAGATCTCGCCGGTGTAGGCGCCGGAGTCGTGCGCGGAGATGTCCTGGGCGCCGTACTTGATCTTCAGCTTGTCGCCGTCGACCAGGGTCTGGACGGAGCGCAGGTCGACGAAGGGCGGCAGGACCGCGACCTCGACGGCGTCGTAGTCCTTGTCGGCGAGGGCGAAGGCGAGCTTCTGGACGTGGGCGATGGCCTCCAGGTGGTTGAGGTTCATCTTCCAGTTGCCCGCCATGAGCGGGGTGCGGGTGGTCATGCGGGTTCAGCCCTCCAGGGCGGCGAGGCCGGGGAGCGTCTTGCCCTCGAGGTATTCGAGGGAGGCGCCGCCGCCGGTGGAAATGTGGCCGAAAGCGTTCTCGTCGAAGCCCAGCGTGCGGACCGCGGCGGCACTGTCGCCGCCGCCGACCACGGTGAAGGCGTCGCTGTCGACGAGGGCCTGCGCGATCGCGCGGGTGCCGCCGGCGTAGTCGGGGTGCTCGAAGACGCCCAGGGGGCCGTTCCAGAAAACGGTCGCCGCGTCGGCGATCTTCGAGGCGTACAGCTCGCGGGTCTTGGGACCGATGTCCAGACCCTCCTTGTCGGCGGGGATCTTGTCCGCGTCGACCGTGGTGTACTCGGCCGGGGCCTTGGTCTTCAGGTCGGGGAAGTCCGACGAGGCCAGGATGTCGACCGGCAGCACGAGCTCGACGCCGCCGGCCTCGGCCCGGGCCATGTACTCCTTGACCGTGTCGACCTGGTCCTTCTGGAGCAGGGAGATGCCGACCTCGTGGCCCTTGGCGTGCAGGAAGGTGTAGGCCATGCCGCCGCCGATCAGGAGGCGGTCGGCCTTGCCGAGCAACTCGTCGATGACGGCCAGCTTGTCGGAGACCTTGGCGCCGCCGAGGACCACGACGTAGGGGCGCTTGACCTCGTCCGTCAGCTTCTTCAGGACGCCGACCTCGGTGGCGATGAGCTGGCCGGCCGCGTGCGGGAGCCGCGCGGGCAGGTCGAAGACCGAGGCGTGCTTGCGGTGGACGGCGCCGAAGCCGTCGCCGACGTAGAGGTCGGCGAGCTCGGCCAGCTCGTCCGCGAAGGCACCGCGCTCGGCGTCGTCCTTCGAGGTCTCTCCGGGGTTGAAGCGGAGGTTCTCGATGACGGCCACCTTGCCGTCGGTGAGGGCGGCGACGGTCTCCTTGGCGGAGGAGCCCACGGTGTCGGTCGCGAACGCGACGTCCGAGCCCAGCAGTTCGCCGAGGCGGGCAGCGGCCGGCGCGAGCGAGAAGGCCGGGTCCGGAGCGCCCTTGGGGCGGCCGAGGTGCGAGGCCACGATGACGCGGGCGCCGGCCTCGGCGAGCTTGGCGATCGTGGGCAGGACGGCGCGGATGCGGCCGTCGTCGGTGATGGTGCCCTCGGCGAGCGGGACGTTCAGGTCCGCGCGGACGAAGACCCGCTTGCCGTTGACGCCTTCGGCGAGCAGTTCGTCGATCGTCTTCATGTGTTTCTGACTCCTTTGGGCGCCCGTGTCGGGGGCGAAGAACGACTGGCAAGCTACAGGGTCCGGACTGCGCATCGTCGCGCGGCCCGGACCCTGTGCTTCACATCGTGGTGTCAGCCCTGGAACTCAGAGCCGGCCGCCGACGAAGACCGTCAGGTCGACGAGGCGGTTGGAGTAGCCCCACTCGTTGTCGTACCAGCCGACGACCTTGACCTGCTTGCCCTGGACCATGGTCAGGGAGGAGTCGAAGGTGCAGGACGCGGGCCAGTTCACGATGTCGGAGGAGACGATCGCGTCCTCGGTGTAGTCGAGGATGCCCTTCAGCTGGCCCTCGGAGGCCTTCTGGAAGGCGGCGTTGATCTCGTCCTTGGTGACCTCGCGGTCGAGCTCCAGCACGAGGTCCGTGACCGAGCCGGTCGGGACCGGGACGCGCATCGCGATGCCGTCCAGCTTGCCCTTGAGCTGCGGCAGGACCAGCGCGGTGGCCTTGGCGGCACCGGTGGAGGTCGGGATGATGTTCTCGGCGGCGGCGCGGGCGCGGCGCAGGTCCGAGTGCGGGAAGTCCAGGATGCGCTGGTCGTTCGTGTACGCGTGGACCGTCGTCATCATGCCCTTGACGATGCCGAAGTTCTCGTCGAGGACCTTCGCCATCGGCGCCACGCAGTTCGTGGTGCAGGACGCGTTGGAGATGACGTGGTGGTTGGCCGCGTCGTACTTGTCCTGGTTGACGCCCATGACGATGGTGATGTCCTCGTCCTTGGCCGGAGCCGAGATGAGGACCTTCTTCGCGCCGGCCGCGATGTGCTTGGCGGCGTCGGCCTTCTTCGTGAAGATGCCGGTCGACTCGATGACGATGTCGGCGCCCAGCTCGCCCCAGGGCAGGTTCGCGGGGTCGCGCTCGGCGAAGGTCTTGAAGGTGTTGCCGCCGACGGTGATCGTGTCGTCGGTGTGGGACACCTCGGCCTTGAGGCGGCCCAGGATGGTGTCGTACTTGAGAAGGTGCACCAGGGTGGCGTTGTCAGTCAGGTCGTTGACACCGACGATCTCGATGTCCGCTCCCTGCTCCAGGAGGGCCCGGAAGTAGTTGCGGCCGATGCGGCCAAAACCGTTGATGCCTACGCGGATCGTCACGAACCGATCTCCTCGTTGGTGCGCCGGTGAGAGCGCCGGCGAGCTGTAAATGGGATGTCCCCGACCGCTTACGACCCTACCTCTCCGTGAGCTTTTGGGTGACATCGGTCGAGGGCTGACACTCCCCCCACTTCACGGGGCACCCCGTCCGGGGCCCGCCCCGGACGCTCCGGGGCGGGCCCCGGGGACCCGGGTCAACGGTCACTGTGGGTGAGCGTCGAGGGTGGCGCTGTTCAGCGGTTGAGCGAGCGGAGCGCCTTACGCACGAGTAGGGCGCGGTCCGCCGCCGAGGGCAGGTGTTCCAGGCCGAAGCCCAGAAGTACGGTGTCACGCGTGGTCACCGAGGCGTAGGACCGGAAGAGCTCTCCTGTCCGGGACCAGTCGCCCGGGACGTCGGGACTGCCGGCGGGCGCGCCCTGGGCCGCCCACGCGCCGAGCGAGGTCTCGAACCCCTCGGCCGGCTGCTCGCCCGCGCCGGTCGACAGGCGCGCCTCGTCGGCGAACACGCCGCGCCCGCCCGTGCCCGGGTCGGTGATCGAGGAGAGCGACAGCTCGACGGAGCGCCCCGCGTAGGCGCTCAGGTCGAAGGAGACCTGCTTCCAGCCGCCGGAGGACCCGGTGAAGGTGTTCCACTGGCCGCTGGTCCCGTTCGGGGTGCAGCCGCCGCCCTCCAGGGTGAGGTAGCGGCGCAGGAACGGGTGGCCGTTGATGAAGAACCCCGCTGCGCACTCCTCCGGGACGGCCGGGCTGCTCAGGCCGCCCGCCTCGGGCAGCATGGTCCAGTCGTCGCCGCCGGCGCTGCGGGCCTCCAGCGCGGCGTGGTCGTAGCCCTCCTCCAGGTTCCAGTGCAGGGCGAGCTTCAGTTGCGGCCGGTCGGCCGCGGTGACCCCGGTGAGGTCGATGGTGCGGACCAGCCGCTTCCAGTCGTTGTCGCTGTGGAGCGCCGAGGCCATGCCGGCGCCGGCGTAGGGCGCGTACGGGTTCGTGATCCCGGTGTAGCCGCCCGCCTGTGCGCTGCTGAACTGCGGGAACTGCGCGGCCGGCAGGGTGTCGGAGGTCACCGTGTAGGAGCCGGGCGCGTTCAGCGGGTTGCCTGCCGCGTCGCCGAGGACGGCGTCGGCCCCCTGCAGGGCGCCGGCGCCGGCGAAGCCGGTGGCTCCGGGGGTGCTGTTGCGGCCGTAGGCACCCAGCCAGTACTGGCTGAAGTCGTTGGTGACCGCGCGGCCGACCTGGGCGTTGCCGCCGGCCAGCTCGCCGGCCTCGATCAGTTTGCCGCCCTCGTTGAGGAAGTCACGCACCGCCGACTGCGTGTCGCCGGCCGGCGTTTTGGCGCCCGTGTAGTGGAGGGCCGTGCCGAAGTGGGAGAGGACCCCCAGGGGGTGCGGGACGCCCTGGACGGCGACGTCCCAGAGCGCGGCGGACCTGCCGTTCGCGCGCAGCGCGTCGACGTACTTCTGGGCGTGCTGCGCCGCGGCCCCCTCCTCGGCGATCACCAGGACGTCCGCGCGCGGCCGGTCGGCCACCGTGTAGGTGAAGTGCTCGCTGGAGACCCGTTTGCCGGTGCCGTCGCGGCCGGTGAACCAGACCTCGACCGTGTCGCCCGGCCTGGCGCCGTCGACCTTCGCGCGGTACTCGTCGAACCAGTTGTTGTCCTCGCCGCCGTAGACGTCACCGCCCTTCCAGGCCTTCAGGTCCTCGTCGTGCGTGCGGCCGCCGTTGATCCGGTAGTTGAGCTCCTTGTCCTTCAGGGCCTTCCGGGCCGTGACGGCCACTTCCTGGTCCTGTCCGCGGGCCGCGTAGGAGGTGGTGAAGGCGTCGGGGGTGAAGTCGGCCGCGCTCAGGCCGACGGAGGAGGAGGGCCGGTCCGGGTGGGCTGCGCTCTCGCCGACCGCGAGGGCGAAGGGGACGTTCTTGGCGAACTCCGCCTGGATGAGCTTCTCGTCGTCGGGGAAGTTGAAGCCGGAGGCGCAGTCCTCGGGCCGCCACGGGTCGTCCGGGTCGCTCGCGGCGGCGGTCTGGCAGGTGGTCATCTCGGGCGTGAACATCATGATGCCGTTGACGTTGGCTCCGTGGCCGTCGGCCTCGCCGTTGGTGGTGTACAGCTCGGAGGACACCTGCGGGTAGTAGCCGGGGACGGCCGGGTTCTCGGGGGTGCCGGCGAGGGCCCGGTAGGCGACGTCGTCGGGAGTGGGGGTGGCCACCTGCCATCCCACGCCGTAGAGGATCAGCTCGGCGGCGGAGTGGTAGTTGACGGCGTACTCGAAGCCGATGCGCTTCTGGAAGGCGTCGAGGGCGACGGTCTCGGGCTCCGAGGAGGCCCGGGGGCCGCGGTAGGTCTCGCTCGCCTGCTGGGGCGAGGATCCCTCGTTGTCGTAGCCCCACTTGTAGGCGAAATTGCGGTTGAGGTCGACGCCGTCGCCGGTGGCGATCTTCCCGTCGCCGTTGTTGTCGCGCATGTTCTTGCGCCACAGCCGGCGCCCGTCGGCGGCGTGGGTGTAGTCGTAGCCGTCGGGGTTGGCGCTGAGCAGGAACCACAGCTCGCTGGAGTCCACCAGCTTCGTGATCCGCTGGTCCTTGCCGTAGTTGTCGAGCGTGTGGTGCATCAGCCGCCGGGTCATCTCGGGGGTGATCCACTCGCGGGCGTGCTGGTTGGACATGTAGAGCACGGCGGGCTTCGCGCCGTCCCTGGTCCCCTTCGCGTTCTTGCTGACCTTCAGGGCGAGGATGTCCTTGCCCTGGACGGTCCTGCCGATGGAGACGGCCTTGGTGAGCGACGGGTTCTCCCGGGCGGTGCGCAGGATCTCCTCCTGGAGGCCGCCCGTGCCGCTGTACGGGCGGAACACGCCGTCGCCGGCCGCCTTGGCGCGGGCCAAGCCCTGGGCCGGGACGGTGCGCTCGGCGAGTGCGACGCCCTGGGCGGCCAGCGCGCCGGCCTGGGCTGCGGTGAGGAAGAGCTCCACCCGGGCGGTCCCGGTCTCCGGGGCGCGCTCGGTGAGCTCGTGGGCGTCCTGGCCGGCTGCGAGGACCAGCGGTACCTGTTCCCGGGTGATGTCGGCGTCGTAGACCCGCACCTCCTCGGCGCCGGCGGCGGGGCCGGGCGCAGCGGCGCGGCCGGGCTGGGCCTGGGCTGCCGCGGGTAACGCGGCGAGTGTGGTTCCGATGGCGAGTGCGCTTGCGGCGAGGACGACTCTCGCGCGGTGACTCATGTGCCCCCCTGGGCGTCGGCTGCCACGAAAGGTTCGGACGCCAGACTCAAGACCGGCCCATGCTCATGTCAATGGGGCATGCGGGAAAGGGGCCCGCACGAGTGATCGCGCGGGCCCCTTCTGCCGTAGGGGGCGACTCGGGCCGCCCCGCTATCCGGCCATGTTGTCGGCCATGTCCTCGCTGAGGTCGAGGTTGGACTCGGTGCCCGGGATGCCGAGGTCCTGGGCCCGCTTGTCGGCCATCGCCAGCAGCCGCCGGATCCGGCCGGCGACGGCGTCCTTGGTCAGCGGCGGGTCGGCGAGCGCTCCCAGCTCCTCCAGGGAGGCCTGCTTGTGCTCCATGCGCAGCCGGCCGGCCGCGGCGAGGTGTTCGGGGACCTCCTCGCCGAGGATCTCCAGGGCGCGCTGCACGCGGGCTCCGGCGGCCACGGCGGCCCGTGCCGACCGGCGCAGGTTGGCGTCGTCGAAGTTGGCCAGGCGGTTGGCGGTGGCGCGCACCTCGCGCCGCATCCGCCGCTCCTCCCAGGCCAGCACCGACTCGTGCGCGCCGAGCCGGGTCAGCAGGGCGCCGATGGCGTCGCCGTCGCGGACCACGACCCGGTCCACGCCGCGCACTTCGCGCGCCTTGGCGGCGATGGACAGCCTGCGGGCGGCGCCCACCAGGGCCAGGGCGGCCTCCGGGCCGGGGCAGGTGACCTCCAGGGAGGAGGACCGGCCCGGCTCGGTGAGCGAGCCGTGGGCCAGGAAGGCGCCGCGCCATGCCGCTTCGGCGTCGCAGGTGGCCCCGGAGACCACCTGGGGCGGAAGCCCCCGGATGGGGCGTCCGCGTCCGTCCACGAGGCCCGTCTGGCGCGCCAGCTGGTCGCCCCCGGCCACGACGCGGACCACGTAGCGGCTGCCGCGGCGCAGTCCGCCGGGTGCCATCACCACGAGGTCCGAGGAGTGGCCGAAGATCTCCAGGATGTCCTTGCGCAGGCGGCGCGCGGCGATACCGGTGTCGAGTTCCGCCTCGATGACGATCCGGCCGCTCACCAGGTGCAGCCCGCCCGCGAACCGAAGGATCGCCGAGACCTCCGCTTTTCTGCAGCAGGTCCGGGTGACGGGGAGCCGGGAGATCTCATCCTTCACCGCTGGCGTCATCGCCATGGGCCGATCCTTCCATGCATCCGAAAAATACGGTCGTACGCGGCGGCCAGCAGCTCCGGGTCGTGCTTCGGCGAGCCGTCCTGCCTGGCCACGGGGGCCAGCTCGACCGCGGCGCCGAACCGTTTGGCGGCATCGGCGAGGGATTCGCGGTCGGGCACGGCGGCCTCGTCGGCCAGCACCACGTCCAGGGCGAGTTTAGGGGCGTGTCGGGCCAAAACCTCCAAATGACGCTGCGGAGAGAAGCCCTCTGTTTCACCGGGCTGCGGCGCGAGGTTCAAGGACAGGACCCGCCGGGCCTTGGTCTCGACGAGCGCGTCCAGCAGTTCCGGCACCAGCAGGTGCGGGATCACGGAGGAGAACCACGAGCCCGGACCGAGCACCACCCAGTCGGCGTCCAGGACCGCCCGGGCGGCCTCCGGCACGGCGGGCGGGGCGCTCGGCACGACCTGCACGGAGAGCACCTCGCCCGGGGTCAGGGCCACGGTGGCCTGCCCGCGGACGGTGTCGACGTCGTCGGGGCGGGCCGGGTCGTGCCCCCTGACCAGGGCCTGGAGCTCCAGCGGAACTGCCGACATGGGCAGGACCCGGCCGTGCGCGCCGAGCAGCCGGCCCACGAGGTCGAGGGCCTGGACGGGATCGCCGAGCTGTTCCCACAGGGCGACGATCAGCAGGTTGCCGACGGCGTGCCCGTGCAGGTCGCCCTCGGACTGGAAGCGGTGCTGGATGACGCGGGCCCAGGTCTGGCCCCAGTCGTCGTCCCCGCACAGCGCTGCCAGCGCCTTGCGCAGGTCGCCGGGCGGCAGCACGTCGAGCTCCTCCCGGAGCCGTCCGCTGGAGCCGCCGTCGTCGGCGACGGTGACCACGGCGGTGAGGTCACCGGTGATCCGGCGCAGGGCGGCGAGCGAGGCCGACAGGCCCTGGCCGCCACCGAGCGCGACCACCTTGGGCGTGGCGCCCCTCCGGCGGCCGGAGCGGCCCGCGCCCTCGTCTCCCCGGCCCGGGGTGAGGCGGCGCAGGCGGCTCAGCCGCGGGGTCCGAGCGGTCACTCGCGCCCCATGTCCCTGTGGACGACGACGGTCTCGACACCTTCGGAGGCGAGGCGGGCGGCGAGCTTCTCGGACATGGCCACGCTGCGGTGCTTGCCGCCCGTGCAGCCGACCGCGATGGTCACGTACCGCTTGCCCTCGCGTCGGTAGCCGGTGGCGATGAGCTGGAGCAGCTCGGTGTAGCGGTCGAGGAACTCCTTGGCGCCGGGCTGGCTGAAGACGTACCCCGACACCTCCTCGTTGAGCCCGGTGAAGGGACGCAGTTCCGGGACCCAGTGCGGGTTGGGGATGAACCGGCAGTCGACGACGAGGTCGGCGTCGACGGGGAGGCCGTACTTGTAGCCGAAGGACATGACGGTGGCCCGCAGCTCGGGCTCCTCGTCCCCGGCGAACTGGGCGTCCATCTTCGCGCGCAGCTCGTGCACGTTGAGGCTGGAGGTGTCGATCACCAGGTCGGCGTCGCCGCGCAGCTCCCGCAGGAGGTCCCGCTCGGCGGCGATGCCGTCGGTGATGCGGCCGTCGCCCTGGAGCGGGTGCGGGCGGCGGACCGACTCGAAGCGGCGGACCAGCGCGTCGTCGGAGGACTCCAGGAAGACGATGCGGCGGGTGACGCCCTTGTGGTCGAGGTCGGCGAGGGACTCGCGCAGGGCGTCGAAGAACTGGCGGCCGCGGACGTCGACGACGACGGCGATGCGGGCCACATTGCCCTGGGAGCGGGCGCCGAGCTCCACCATGGTGGGGATCAGCGCGGGCGGGAGGTTGTCGACGACGAACCAGCCGAGGTCCTCCAGACACTTGGCCGCCGTGCTGCGGCCGGCCCCGGACATGCCGGAGATGATCACCAGCTCGGGGATGGCCGCCTCGGCGGTCTCGCCGGGCTCCACGGTCGTGCCCGTACTCACCTGTGCTCCGTCTCGGTCGTGCGTGGTCTCGTGCTCGGTCATTGCTCGGTCCCCCGTTCGGACGATGCTCCCGCAGGCGCGGGGTTCTCATCCTCAATGATCTCTCCTGTGGCCGTGTTGACGGCAGGACCGGCGGGGACCGCACCGGCGAGGGCCGCGGCCACGGTCTCGGCCGTCTTCCGTCCTATGCCCGGGACCTCGCAGATCTGCTCGATTGTCGCCTGTCTCAGCTTCTTCACCGAACCGAAGTGCTTCACGAGGGCCTGCTTGCGGCTCTCCCCGAGGCCGGGCACGTCGTCCAGGGGGCTCGACTTCAGGCGCTTGCCGCGCTTGCTGCGCTGGTACTGGATGGCGAAGCGGTGGGCCTCGTCACGTACCCGCTGGAGCAGGTAGAGGCCTTCGCTGGTGCGGGGCAGGACGACGGGGTCGTCCTCGCCGGGCACCCAGACCTCCTCCAGCCGCTTGGCCAGGCCGCAGACGGCCACGTCGTCGATGCCGAGCTCGTCCAGGGCCCGCTGGGCGGCGGCGACCTGCGGCTGACCGCCGTCGACGACGACGAGCTGGGGCGGGTAGGCGAAGCGCTTGGGCCTGCCGTCGTCCTCGGGCGGCGCGTCCTCGCCGTCCTGGGGCTCCCACTCCCCCGTCTTCGACTTCTCCAGGAGGTAGCGGCGGAAGCGCCGGGAGACCACCTCGTGCATGGACCGGACGTCGTCCTGGCCCTCGAAGGACTTGATCTGGAAGCGCCGGTACTCGCTCTTGCGGGCCAGGCCGTCCTCGAAGACGACCATGGACGCGACGACGTCCTCCCCCTGGAGGTGGGAGATGTCGAAGCACTCGATGCGCAGCGGCGCGCCGTCGAGGTCAAGGGCCTCGGCGATCTCCTCCAGGGCCCGGGAGCGGGTGGTGAGATCGCCGGCGCGCCGGGTCTTGTGCAGGGCGAGGGACTGCTGCGCGTTGCGGTGGACGGTCTCCATGAGGGCCTTCTTGTCGCCGCGCTGCGGTATCCGCAGGCTCACCTGGGAGCCGCGGCGCCCGGCGAGCCACTGGATGAGCGCGGGCGTGTCGTCGGGCAGCGCGGGGACCAGCACCTCCTTGGGGACGGCCTCGCCCTGCTCCTCGCCGTACAGCTGCTGGAGGGCGTGCTCGACGAGTCCGGCCGTGTCGACGGCCTCGACCTTGTCGGTGACCCAGCCGCGCTGGCCGCGGACCCGGCCGCCGCGGACGTGGAAGATCTGCACGGCGGCTTCGAGCTCGTCCTCGGCGACGGCGATCAGGTCGGCGTCGGTGGCGTCGGCGAGCACCACGGCGTTCTTCTCCATGGCGCGGCGCAGCGCTCCGATGTCGTCGCGCAGCCGGGCGGCCTTCTCGTACTCCATCTCCTCGGCCGCCGCGTGCATCTCCTTCTCCAGCCGGGAGAGGTAGGCGCCGGTGCGGCCGGCCATGAAGTCGCAGAACTCCTCGGCGAGTTCGCGGTGCTCCTCGGGGGTGACGCGGCCGACGCAGGGCGCGGAGCACTTGCCGATGTAGCCGAGCAGGCAGGGGCGCCCGATCTGGGCGGACCGCTTGAACACACCGGCGGAGCAGGTCCGCACCGGGAACACCCGGAGCATCAGGTCGACGGTCTCGCGGATCGCCCAGGCGTGGGCGTAGGGGCCGAAGTAGCGCACGCCCTTCTTCTTGGGGCCGCGCATCACCTGGACGCGGGGGTACTGCTCGTTGAGGGTGACGGCGAGGGAGGGGTAGCTCTTGTCGTCGCGGTACTTGACGTTGAACCGGGGGTCGTACTCCTTGATCCAGGAGTACTCCAGCTGGAGCGCCTCGACCTCGGTGGAGACCACGGTCCACTCGACGGAGGCGGCCGTGGTCACCATGGTGGCGGTGCGGGGGTGCAGGCCGGCGACGTCCTGGAAGTAGTTGGCCAGGCGCTGGCGCAGGCTCTTGGCCTTCCCTACGTAGATCACCCGGCGGTGCTCGTCGCGGAACCGGTAGACCCCCGGGGAGTCGGGGACCTGCCCCGGCTGGGGGCGGTAGCTGGAAGGGTCGGCCATGCCAACCACCCTACTGGCGCGCACCGACAACCAACCGGAGCCCTCCGGGCCGGTCCGCGGATGCTGCGGTCCGCCCCGCAGGGCCCCCAGGCTCGGCCCGGCCCCGCTCCTCGAACGCCGGCGAGGCCGGGTGATGCAGCCCCGCCGGCGCTCGAGGCGCGGGGCCCGGGGCGGAGCCCCGCCCTTCCAGCCCCGCCGGCGCTTGAGGCGCGGGGCCGGGCAGAGCCCCGCCCTCCCAGCCCCGCCGGCGTTTGAGGCGCGAGGTCCGGGGCGGAGCCCCGGGGAACGGAGGAAGGGCGGGGCGGGGAGAGCCGCCCGCAGGGCCTATGCCCGCAGGCCCGGACGGCGCGACCGCCGCAGGGCGGCCACCCCGAGCGCCCCGAGCACGAGCACCCCGGCCCCGGCCACGGCCCCCAGCGACCCCCCGGCAGCCGGCACGGCCCCGGGACCGGCAAAGCCACCCGCCGCGCCACGCTCGGCGTACGGGGACCCCGGCAGCTTGTCCCCGTACGCCCCGACGACCCGCTCCCGGTAGGCGCCGAGCGTCGTGCCCCCGGCCCCCACGGCGCGTACGCCGTCCTCGTCCAGCGGCAGCACCCGCCCGCCCGCGGCCACGTACCAGGCGTCGATCTGCGGTTCCCGGAACACGGTCCCGCCGGGCAGTTTCTCCGCGCCCAGTCGGGCGTAGCGGAATTCGTCGTCGCCGGTGGCGATGTTCACCACCTGCCAGCCGTTCTCCGTCCGGGCCGTCCACAGCGCGGCCTGCTGCCCGTCGGCGGAGACCGCCCGGCTGGCGAGGAACTCCAGGCGGGCGACGGGCGCCCCCGCCCGGCCCGCCACGAAGTCCGGGGAGAGGTGGTGGACCGGTACTGCCCCGCCCTCGATGCGCGGTTGCGCGGCGGTGAGGGAGACCTTGCCCTCCCGGGCGAAGAACCGGGACAGCGTGGCGAGGGTGTCGGGGGCGGCTGCCGCCCGCTCGGCGGCGGCCCGGTGCTCGGCGGTGGCCGCCTCCGGCTGCGGCACCGGCTGCGGGGCGGGGGCCGCGCCGGCCTGCGGGGCCGGTCCGAGGAGGGCGGTGGCGGCGAGGACGGCCGCGGCGGCCGAAGCGCGCAGGGTCATGGCGGTCACGCCCCGATCCGGTAGAGGGAGTGGGTCCAGGAGAAGGAGTTGTTGTTGACGTACCAGGCGTGGGAGGCCCAGTTGTAGCGGTCGCTGGAGGGCCAGGGGTCACCCCAGTGGACCCAGTTGCGCGCGGTGTCGTAGCCGTACAGGACGTGCATGTGGCCGCCGCCGTTCGACCACTGGATCCGGGTTTCGACGGGCCTGCCCGCGTTGATCTCGGTCTGGACGGTGGAGTACTGCAGCCAGCCGGTGACGTAGGAACCGGGGTTGATGCCCGCCCAGCGCAGCCCGGTCTGGACGTTGCCGAGGGTGGCCTGGTTGTTGGGGCACTCGGTGCCCTGCTGGCGGTTGAAGGCGGCGTTGCAGAACTGGTTCTGCGAGTAGTTCCGGCCGAACCAGGTGGCGATGGTGTTGCCGCCCGCGGCCCAGCACCAGTTGGTCTTCTGCTGCGCCTGCATCGTGATGTCCAGGCGCTTGGCGGCGAGCGCGGAGCCGGTCCCGGGCTCCGCGGCGGTGGCGGTGCCGCCGGGCAGGGCCAGGACGAGGGCGCTGAGCAGGGCGGTGAGGACGGCGGCCGGGGATAGCCGCCGGTTTCGGTTGCGCATCGCGTTCCTCCCGATGGGGGGAGTGGGGGGATGGAGGAGCGCGTCCGGACGCTGTGGAGGAGCATCAGGGAGTTGTCGCGATCAGGTCAACGCGCTTGAATACGCGGTGACGTTGCAGTGTGAACGGTGGGACTGCGGTGTGAACGGTTGCTGCGGTTCCACCTGGTCCCCCGAAGCTGCCGCCGCGATCCCCCACGCCGGCGCGTGTGAACGTTCACAGAGGAGTCGCGATGCGGCCTTCCACGGATCCGGCCTGCCTGGCCGAACTGGACCGGCTGCTGCGCGACGGCCCCTTCCACCTCGCCCTGCGCGCCGCCCTCGCCGTCCGCGGCCTGCCGCTGCAGCGGGTGCAGCACCGGCTCGCGGCCCGTGGCATCAGAGTCGGCGTGACGAGCCTGAGTTACTGGCAGCAGGGCGCCCGCAGACCACGCCGGGCGGAGTCGCTGCGGGCCGTCACCGCCCTGGAGCGGATCCTGGAACTGCCCGACGGGGCCCTGGTACGGCTGCTGGCCGCCCCGCCGGCCGGGACGGGGCCCGCCCGCCCCGCCGGGCGCTCCTACCGGACCCTGTTCAGCGGCGGCGGAACGGTGGAGCGGCTGCTGGACGGGCTGGACCTCCCGGCGGACGGGGGGCTGCACTCGCTCGGCCACCACGAGCGGGTACGTATCGGACCGGCGGGCGAGCTGCGGGCCCGCGAGTCCCAGCAGATCGTCCGGGCCCACCGGGACGGGGTCGACCGCTACCTCGCCGTCCACCACGGCGACCCGGGCTGCGAGGTGTCCCGGGTCCGCGTGACGGCCTACGAGAACTGCCGGACGGGCCGGGTGCGGTGCCATCCGGAGAGCGGGGTGGTGGTCGCGGAGCTGCTCTTCGACGCCCGGTTGCGGCGCGGCGACACCTACGTCTTCGGCTACGGCGTGGAGGACGGCACGGGCGGCCGCAGCGGCGAGTACGTGCGCGGGTTCAGCTACGCGGGCGGGCAGTACGTGCTGCAGGTCCGCTTCGACGAGGCGGCCCTCCCGGTGCGCTGCCGGCGTTTCGCCCGCAGCGGGCCGGACGCACCCCGCACGGGCCTTGCGGATCTGACGCCGAGCGGCCGGCACCGGGCGGTGCACCTGGTGGAACAGGCGGTACGGCGCGGGATCCTCGGGATCGCCTGGGACTGGGACTGACCCGCGACGGCCCCGTCAGCCCGCGACGAGCCGGCCGTTCTCCGCGCGGACCGGCACCTCCGGCAGCGGCCGGTCGGCGGGGCCGCGCAGGACCTTGCCGGTCGCCACCTCGAAGCGGCTGCCGTGGCAGGGGCAGTTCCCCTCCCCCGCGTCGATCTTGTCGAGGACGCAGCCCGCGTGCGTGCACTGGGCGCTGAACGCCTTGTACTGGCCCTCCACCGGGCAGCTGACGATCAGCTTCCGCTCCCGGTAGAGCTTCGCGCCGCCCACCGGCACATCGGCCGCGGCGCCGAGGTCCACGGGCGCGGTGGGGGTGGCGGGGGTGTTGCCGCCGCTGTTGCTCTCCGTGGAGCAGGCCGAGAGCGCCGCCCCGGCGCCGG
This sequence comes from Streptomyces sp. NRRL F-2664, assembly GCF_000719345.1. Taxonomy (GTDB): domain Bacteria; phylum Actinomycetota; class Actinomycetes; order Streptomycetales; family Streptomycetaceae; genus Streptomyces. The sequence continues at coordinate 39,728 of NZ_JOFX01000013.1, read as the reverse complement.
CTGCCCCCGCGAGCGCGGCGGCGCCCTTGAGGACGGTACGGCGGGCGGCGGGCTGCGGCGCGGGCATGCGGATCTCCTGGGGGGCGGGGCGGGCCGGACGGCCCACCCGACGATACCGCCGCTCCATGGAGTACCTTCCTCCGCGTGATCGTCGTCGGCGGAGAAGCCCTCATCGACCTGGTGCCCGCGGCCGGGCCACCGGGTGCGCTGCTGCCCCGGCCGGGCGGCGGACCGTACAACACGGCACGTGCCCTCGGGCGGCTCGGTGCCGAGGTGGCCTTCTGCTCCCGGGTCTCGACGGACGGGTTCGGAGAGGTGCTGCTGGCCGGGCTGCGGGCGGACGGCGTGGACGTGTCGCTGGTCCAGCGCGGGCCGGAGCCGACCACGCTCGCCGTGCCGTCGCTGGCCTCGGACGGCTCTGCCGCGTACGGGTTCTATGTCGAGGGGACCGCGGACCGGCTGTTCACACTGCCTCCGGCCCTCCCGGCGGGGGTACGGGCCCTCGCGCTCGGCACCTGCTCGCTCGTACTGGAGCCGGGCGCGAGCGCGTACGAGGCCCTGCTGCGCCAGGAGTCGCGGCGCGGGCTCCTGACCCTGCTGGACCCCAACATCCGGCCGGCGCTGATCGCGGACCCGGCGGGGTACCGGGCCCGCTTCAGGGACCGGCTGCTGCCGCACACCGGTGTCCTGAAACTCTCGGAGGAGGACGCGGCCTGGCTGGGCGGGCGGGTCGGGGACTGGCTGGCGGCCGGGCCCTCGGCGGTGGTGCTGACCCGTGGGGCGGCGGGCCTGACGGTCTGGACCCGGGAGGGCGCCGAGTACTCGGCGGCGGCCCGCCCGGTGGCGGTGGCGGACACGATCGGGGCCGGTGACACCGTCAACGCCGCCCTGCTGCACCGCCTCGCCGCCGCGCCGGGAGGGCCGGTGGACTGGCCGGACGTCCTGGCCCGCGCCGCCCACGCGGCGGCCCTGACCTGCACCCGCCCGGGCGCGGAACCCCCGTACGCGGCGGAACTGGACCCCTGAGCGGCGCCCCGCCGACCCGGACGGACTCGCCGGCTCGGCACGGTCGGGCAGGGCAGGGCACGGCCCGGCCACCGGCCGTCGTGCCGGCCCCGCCCGCCCGCCGGGGCCGGCACTACGCCCTTAGGCCTTGCGGGTCCTCGCCGTCGCCTTCTTCGCCGGAGCGGCGGCCTTCTTGGCCGGGGCCGCCTTCTTGGCCGCGGCCGCCTTCCTGGCCGGGGCCTTCTTCGCCGCGGCCCGTACCGGGGAGGCGCCCGCGTCGGAGACCCGGTCCGCGCCGAGGATGTCCCGCAGGAACTTGCCCGTGTGACTGGCGCCCACCGAGGCCACCTGCTCGGGGGTGCCCTCGGCGACCACCATGCCGCCGCCGTAGCCGCCCTCGGGGCCCATGTCGATGACCCAGTCCGCGGTCTTGATGACGTCCAGGTTGTGCTCGATCACGATCACCGAGTTGCCCTTGTCGACGAGCCCCGACAGCACCTTGATCAGCTTCGAGATGTCCTCGAAGTGCAGACCCGTCGTCGGCTCGTCCAGCACGTAGACCGTCCGGCCCGTGGAGCGCTTCTGCAGCTCGGACGCCAGCTTCACGCGCTGCGCCTCACCGCCCGACAGGGTCGGCGCGGACTGGCCGAGGCGCACGTAGCCCAGCCCGACCTCGTTGAGCGTCTTCAGGTGGCGCGCGATCGTCGGGACCGCCTCGAAGAAGTCCAGCGCCTCCTCGATCGGCATGTTCAGCACTTCGGCGATGGACTTGCCCTTGTAGTGGACCTCCAGCGTCTCCCGGTTGTACCGGTCGCCGTGGCAGACCTCGCACGGGACGTAGACGTCCGGCAGGAAGTTCATCTCGATCTTGATCGTGCCGTCGCCGGAGCAGTTCTCGCAGCGCCCGCCCTTGACGTTGAAGGAGAAGCGGCCCGGCAGGTAGCCGCGCACCTTCGCCTCCATCGTCTCGGCGAAGAGCTTGCGCACGTGGTCGAAGACGCCGGTGTACGTCGCCGGATTGGACCGGGGTGTCCGACCGATGGGCGACTGGTCGACGTGGACGACCTTGTCGACGAGGTCGTCGCCCTCCACCCGGGTGTGGCGGCCCGGCACCGAACGGGCGCCGTTCAGCTCGCGCGCGAGGTGGGTGTAGAGGATGTCGTTGACCAGGGTGGACTTTCCGGAGCCCGAGACACCGGTCACGGCCGTGAGGACGCCCAGCGGGAAGGACACGTCGATGTCCCGCAGGTTGTTCTCCTTGGCGCCGTGGACGGTCAGCCTGCGCTCTCCGTTCACGGGCCGGCGGACATCCGGGATCTCGATGGCCCTCTTGCCCGCGAGGTACTGCCCGGTCATCGACTCGGTGTTCTTCAGCAGCTCCTTGAGCGAACCGCTGTGGACGACCTTTCCGCCGTGCTCGCCCGCGCCCGGGCCGATGTCCACGACCCAGTCGGCCACCTTGATGGTGTCCTCGTCGTGCTCGACGACGATCAGGGTGTTGCCCATGTCCCGCAGCCGGACCAGCGTCTCGATCAGCCGGTGGTTGTCGCGCTGGTGCAGGCCGATGGAGGGCTCGTCCAGCACGTAGAGCACGCCGACGAGGCCGGAGCCGATCTGCGTGGCGAGCCGGATGCGCTGGGCCTCGCCGCCCGACAGCGTGCCCGCGGCCCGGTTGAGGGAGAGGTAGTCCAGGCCGACGTCCACGAGGAAGCGGAGCCGCTCGTTGACCTCCTTCAGGACCCGCTCGGCGATCTTCTTGTCGCGGGCGTCGAGCCGCAGCCGTCCCAGGAAGTCCGCGCACTCGCTGATCGACATGGCGGCGACCTCGGCGATGGACTTCTCCATCACCGTCACGGCCAACACGATCGGCTTGAGGCGGGTGCCCTCACACGTGGGGCAGGGCACCTCGCGCATGTAACCCTCGAAGCGCTCGCGGCTGGCGTCGCTCTCCGACTCGGCGTGCCGCCGCTTCACGAACGGCACGGCGCCCTCGAAGGCCGTGGTGTACGCCCGCTCGCGCCCGTACCGGTTGCGGTAGCGGACCTCGATCTGCGTCCGGTGGCCGTAGAGCAGGGCCTTCTTCGCCCGGACCGGCAGACCGGCCCACGGGATGTCCGTGCGGAAGCCCAGCTCCCCGGCCAGCGCGCCGATCAGCCGCTGGAAGTAGTCCTTGGTGTGGCCGAGCGACCACGGCGAGACCGCGCCCTCGTCGAGGGACTTGTCCTCGTCGGGAACGATCAGCTCCGGGTCCACCTCCATGCGCGTGCCGATGCCGGTGCACTCGGGGCAGGCGCCGAAGGGCGAGTTGAAGGAGAAGGAGCGCGGCTCCAGCTCCTCGAAGGAAAGGTCGTCGTACGGGCAGTAGAGGTGCTCGGAATACATCCGCTCACGCTCGGGGTCGTCCTCGGGAAGGTCGACGAAGTCCAGGACGACCATGCCGCCGGAGAGGCCGAGGGCCGTCTCCACGGAGTCGGTGAGCCTGCGCTTGGCGCCGTCCTTGACGGTGAGGCGGTCGATGACCACCTCGATCGTGTGCTTCTCCTGCTTCTTCAGGGCCGGCGGCTCGGAGAGCTGGATGGTGGTGCCGTCCACCCGAGCGCGGCTGTAGCCCTTGGTCTGGAGGTCGGCGAAGAGGTCGACGAACTCGCCCTTGCGCTCGCGCACCAGCGGCGAGAGCACCTGGAAGCGGCTGCCTTCGGGGAGCGCGAGCACCTTGTCGACGATCGCCTGCGGCGACTGGCGCGAGATGGGCCGGCGGCACTCGGGGCAGTGCGGCTTGCCGATGCGGGCGAAGAGCAGGCGGAGGTAGTCGTAGACCTCGGTGATGGTGCCGACGGTCGAGCGCGGGTTGCGCGAGGTGGACTTCTGGTCGATGGAGACGGCCGGCGAGAGGCCCTCGATGAAGTCGACGTCGGGCTTGTCCATCTGCCCGAGGAACTGGCGGGCGTACGACGAGAGCGACTCGACGTAGCGGCGCTGGCCCTCGGCGAAGATCGTGTCGAAGGCCAGGGAGGACTTGCCCGACCCGGAGAGTCCGGTGAAGACGATGAGCGAGTCGCGGGGCAGGTCGAGCGAGACGTTCTTCAGGTTGTGCTCGCGAGCGCCACGAACGATGAGACGGTCGGTCACGCCGGTCCGCACCTTTCTTGAGAGAGCGGGGGGCACAGCCCCCGTCCCAGGGTATGGGGGGCGCCACTGCGGTGGAGATGGAGCTTCGACTTCGAGCGTATAGCACGCACATTCGATTTACGGCACTGCGCAAACCTCTTCACCCGATCGTGTGGCCGCCGGCCCCGAGCACTAGGCTCGAAACCATGACTGATCATGTGCACGACCTGCGATCTGTACGTGAAGCCACGGAGCGGCTGCTGACCGCGGTCGCGAAACTGGACAACGGCGCCCTGTCCGAGGAGTCACACCTCCCGGGCTGGACCCGCGGCCACATCCTGGCCCACCTCGCGCGCAACGCCGACGCCCTCGTCAACGTCCTCGAGGGCCGCCCGATGTACGACAGCGGCGAGGCGCGCGACGCGGACATCGCTCGCGACGCCGGCCGGCCCCTGGAAGAACACCTGAGGGACCTCCGTCATTCCGCGGACCGCTTCCTCGCCGCCACCGAGCACGACCAGGACTGGTCGCGCACCGTCGAGCTGCGGGGCGGGGTCACCGACCTCGCCTCGAACGTGCCCTTCCGCCGCTGGGTCGAGGTGGACCTGCACCACGTCGACCTCGGCATCGGCTACGAGCTCTCCGACCTGCCGGAGGAGTTCACCGACCGCGAGATCTCCTTCCTCGCCGACCGCTGGTCCGGGCGCCCCGAGGTGCCCGCGACGGCCCTGGCCGCCGCCGACGGGCGCACCTGGCGCACCGGCTCCGCCGGAGACCCGGCCGTGACCGTGTCCGGCTCCCCCGCCGCACTGCTGGCCTGGCTCGCCGGCCGCGGCGACAAGGGCGCCTCCCTCACCACCACGGGCGGCCCCCTCCCCGAGCTCCCGCCGTTGTAGGAAGACACCTCTAGGATCAATGACATGACGTACACCGGAGAGGTCAAGGTCGGCGGTCCGGCCGACGTGCACGAGCTCGCGGACCTGATGATTTCCAAGGTCGCGGTGGGCTCGATGAACAACAACGCCTACCTGCTGCGCTGCCGGGCCACCGACGAGCAGCTGCTCATCGACGCGGCCGCCGAACCGCAGACGCTGCTGAACCTGATCGGCGACGACGGCATCGCCTCCGTGGTCACCACCCACCGGCACGGCGACCACTGGGGCGCGCTGGCGGAGGTCGTCGCGGCCACCGGGGCGAGGACCTACGCGGGCGCCCTGGACGCCGAGGGCATCCCGGTCGCGACCGACGTCCCCCTCGCGGACGGGGACACCGTGCGCGTCGGGCGGGTCGAGCTGACCGCCCGCCACCTGGTCGGCCACACCCCCGGCTCGATCGCGCTCGTCTACGACGATCCGCACGGCCACGCGCACGTGTTCACCGGCGACTGCCTGTTCCCCGGCGGCGTCGGCAACACCCACGGCGATGCGGAGGCCTTCACCAGCCTCCTCGACGACGTCCAGCACAGCCCCCGCCGCCACCCCCGCTCCGGCCCCGCGGGCCGCTGACGACGGCGGCCGGGCCCGGCCCGGCATACTGCGCCTCGCCACCGCCGCGCTCGCCGGGACCGCCATCGAGTTCTACGACTTCTTCGTCTACGGGACGGCCGCGGCGCTCGTCCTGGGGCCGCTCTTCTTCCCGTCCTTCTCCCCGCTCGCCGGCACCCTCGCCGCCTTCGGCACCTTCGGCGTGGGCTTCCTCGCCCGGCCGCTGGGCTCCGCCGTCTTCGGCCACATCGGCGACCGCTACGGCCGGCGCCCGGTGCTGCTGGCCTCCCTGCTGCTCACCGGCCTCGCCACGGTGGCCGTGGGCTGCGTACCGACGTACGGGACGATCGGCATCGCCGCTCCGGTGCTGCTGCTCCTGCTGCGCTTCCTGCAGGGCCTCGGGCTGGGCGGCGAGTGGGGCGGCGCGGTGCTGCTGACCGCCGAGCACGCGCCGGAGCGCCGGCGCGGGCTGTGGGCGAGCTTCCCGCAGATCGGTCCGGCGGTCGGGTTCCTGCTGGCCAACGGGCTGATGCTGGGCCTGTCGGCCTCCCTCACGGACGCCCAGTTCACCTCCTGGGGGTGGCGCGTGCCGTTCTGGGCGGCCGGGCTGCTGGCCCTGGCAGGGCTGTGGCTGCGCCGCTCGGTGGAGGAGACCCCGCAGTTCCGGGCGCTCACGGCGACCGGCCGGCGGGCGGAGGCCCCGCTCGCCGAGGTGGTCCGGGGCCACTGGCGGCTGCTCCTGCTGACCGGCGGGGCGCTGGCGGTCGGCTACGCCGTCTTCTACGCGGTGACCACCTGGTCCCTCGCCTACGCCGCCGAGCACCTGGCGGTCGGCCGTACGACGATGCTCGCCTGCATCATGGCGGCCGTGGCGTTCAAGGGCCTGATGACCCCGCTGATGGCGGTGCTGGGCGACCGCTACGGGCGACGGCCGTTGTGCCTGGCCGGGTGCGCGGCCAGCGCCGTGTGGATGTTCCCGCTGGTCATGCTGTTGCGGACGGCGGAGCCGCTGCTGATGACGCTGGGCTTCGCGGTGGCGCTGCTGGGCATGGTGACGATGTTCGCGGTGGTGGGCGCGTACCTGCCGGAGCTGTACGCCCCGCGGATCCGCTGCACGGGTGCGGCCGTCGGCTACAACCTGGGCGGTGTGCTGGGCGGGGCACTGACCCCCGTCGTGGCGACGGCGCTGGCGGACGGCTCCGGCCCGCCGTGGGGCGTCGCGGCGTACCTGACCGCGATCGCGCTGGTGAGCCTGGCCTGCTTCGCCCTGCTGCCGGAGACGAGCCCGCTGGTCGTGGGCAAGCGGACGGGCGCCGGCGGTGAACGGGACGCGGACACGCAGACGGGGGCGGCCGCCACGGCCGCCCCCGTCTAGACGCGCGGACGGATCCGCGCACCCGTCAGGCGTCGATGCTCTCCGGGCGGGCGGCGGCCTCGGCCGCCGCCTGCTTCTTCGAGGCGATCAGGCTGGTGATCGTGGTGATGACCAGGACACCGCAGATGACGCCCAGGGAGACGGGGATCGAGATCTCCGGGACGTGCACCCCGGACTCGTGCAGGGCGTGCAGCACCAGCTTGACGCCGATGAAGCCGAGGATGATCGACAGTCCGTAGCTGAGGTGGACCAGCTTCTCCAGGAGGCCGCCGATCAGGAAGTACAGCTGGCGCAGACCCATCAGCGCGAAGGCGTTGGCCGTGAAGACGATGTACGGGTCCTGGGTGAGGCCGAAGATGGCGGGGATCGAGTCCAGCGCGAACAGCACGTCGGTGGTGCCGATGGCGAGCATGACGACCATCAGCGGCGTCAGCACGCGCTTGCCGTTGGTGACGATGAAGAGCTTGGTGCCGTGGTACTGGTCGGCGACGCCGAACTTCTTCTCGACGGACTTCAGGAGGCGGTTCTCCTCGAACTCCTCCTCGTCCTCGTCCTTGCGGGCCTCCTGGATGAGCTTCCACGCGGTGTAGATGAGGAAGGCGCCGAAGATGTAGAAGACCCAGCTGAAGCTGGCGATGATCGCGGCGCCGGCCGCGATGAAGACCGCGCGCAGGACGAGCGCGATCAGCACGCCGATGAGGAGGACGCGCTGCTGGAGGTGGGAGGGCACCGCGAACTTCGCCATGATCAGCACGAAGACGAAGAGGTTGTCGACGCTCAGGGACTTCTCGGTGATGAAGCCCGCGAAGAACTCCTGCGACGCCTGCGGGGTGCCGAAGAACCACAGGCCGAGGCCGAAGAGCGCGGCCAGGACGATCCAGACGACCGTCCAGGTGCCGGCTTCCTTGATCGACACGTCGTGGGGTTTGCGGCCGATGAAGAAGTCGGCGCCGATGAGCAGGGACAGACCGACAATGGTCGCGACCCAAAGGGCCCAGGAAACTTCCATGGTGAACACGCCTCCGGCGGATGGCTCAGCACTTCGTCAGCGTCATCGCTGCCGGAGGTCTCTTCCACCCGGGCGGCCTGGTGGCCGTGGGCCGACGCCCCGGGACCGCGCGCGTGGTGCCGCTGGTGGTCCGTATTGACGGGTACGCCGTAGCAGGAAAGCAGGAATACTCCCCTCCGCACGGACGAGCTTACCCGCCACAGGCGGTGAAGGTAAAGGGAATGCCAAAGGATGGTCACGGACGGGTAGTGCGCCGGGCCTCCGCCACCCGGTCGAGCACCTGGTCGAGAACCCTGCTGCCCTGCGGCGGAAGGTTCGGCTCGAAGGTCCAGGCGTGCTGCACCCAGGGGTCGGCGAGGTGGTTGTCCGGGACCGGCGAGAGCCGCATCAGGGAGCGCCACAGCGGATCCAGCAGCGGTCCGTAGGCGGAGGCCTCGTCGCGGTCGGCGACCATCAGCAGGTGTACGCCGACCGCCGCGCCCTCGTCGGCGAGGTAGCGCAGCTGGGTGACGGCCCGGTCGTCGAAGCCGTGCGGGAAGTCGTGCACGATGAGCAGCTGCTCGGCCGTGTCCACATCCGCAGGCAGGTCCTCGGGCGCCCCGGCCCGCAGCGCCATCTGCACGAGGTCCACGCGCCGGGTCAGGTCGGCCAGCGTCCGGGTGACCCCCGCCGCGCCGGCGGCGGGCGGCCCGGCCAGCACCCCGGCCCGTACCAGCGGTTCCAGGGCGGCGGCGCCGGCTCCGGCGGCGTCGATGACGTGGACGGAGAACCGGTCGGCGGGGTGGACGGCGAGCAGCCGCACCGCGTGGGCGACGGCCATGTCCATGGCAGCCCGGCGCAGCCGGTCGGTGTCCATGGCCATCGCGGCCTCCGAACCGGTGCGGCCGTTGTCGATCCACAGCCCGCGCTCCAGCGGGAGCCGGACCAGCATGGGGATGCGCAGGTCGGGCCGCTCCGCCAGGTGCAGGTCGCCCAGGCGCAGGGCCAGCGGGCCCTCCTCGGGCGTGCGATGGCCGTGCCAGACCGGGTTGTCCCAGCGGGCGTACGCGGCCGGCAGCGCGGGCTCGACGACCTCCGACTCGGCGATCAGCTGGACGAGGTCCCGGTCGAGGACGGCCTGGGCCTGGGCGACCAGTTCGTCGCGGCGGGCCCGGGCGGTGTCGCGGGCGGCGTTGCCGGAGCCGCCGAGGCGGTGGCGCGGGTCGGAGAGGACGTCGTCCAGTTCGCGGTCCATGCGGGAGTCGGCGAACTCCACGGCGCTGCGGTAGGCGGCGACGGTACGGGCCAGGTCCTCGAACATGCCCCAGACCTGGTTGTAGAGCCGCTCGTCCATGGACCAGCCACTGGCGTCGCCGGCGACCGGCCGCGGCGGCTGCCCCGGCTCGGCGGCGGCGGCGCGCGGGGCCGGCTCGGGCGGCTCGCTGCTGGTGCGGCGGCGGCGCGGGTGGGTGTAGCTGATCGTGGGCGGGGAGCCGTCGCCGGCGGGCGCGGGGCCGGGCGTACCGGCGTACGGGGTGCCGGAGACGGGGAGCGGCTCCGGGGGCGTCGGGGCGGGCGCGGGGGTCTGCGCCGGGGGCTGCGGGGCTCCCACGTCGCCGGCGAGGGTGGGCAGGGTCGCGAGCGTCACGTCCGTGTCCTGCGCCGGGGCGACGGCGCCCAGCACGGTGGCGGCCAGCTCCCGGGCGGCCGGCGCGGGCAGCCCGCCGTCGGCGAGGAGGGCCCCGAGGCCGTCGGCGTAGCCCTGGCCGACGGCGCGGACCTTCCAGGCGCCCTGGCGCCGGTACAGCTCCAGGGCGGTCACGGCACTCTCGGCGTCCAGCCCGGTCAGGGTGTAGCCGGCGATCTCGGCGCCGCCGTCGGGGGCGGCCACGCACACGTGGGAGGCGGGGACCGCGCCGAAGCGGACCGGGCCGCCGGGCGGCAGGACGAGCAGCACGCCGAGGCGGTGGACGTCCGCGGCGACGGCGCCGAGGTCCACGGCGAAGGTGTGCCGGTCGGCGAGTTCCGCCGGAGCCTGCACGCCGGGCAGGGACCTGGCGCCGGGGTGGGCCAGGACCTCGCTGCCGGACAGCCGGCCCTGTTCGTCGGCGAGCGAGGCCAGGGCCAGCACCGGCGTACCCGCCGAGACCCTGATCTCCACCCGGTTCTGGGACACGGGGTGGTTCTGCCCCCGGACCAGTTCGGCCGTCATCGTGCAGCCCCTCCCCCGTGCCTGTCTCTTCTTCTGTGCGGTACCGCTCTCCGGTACCGCAGTCGGTACTGCTACAGATGCGGCAGGATCGCCGGCATCAGGTCCTGGAAGGTCCGGCCGTTGGCCGGGTTGCCCAGGGCCGTCATCTGCCAGCCGGCGCCCGCCCGGGACACCTTCGCCATGATCTGCGCGGTGTACGCGCCGCCGCCGTCGAGGGTGTAGCGGGCCAGCTCCTGGCCGTTGGTCTCGTCGACGATGCGGCAGAAGGCGTTCTGCACCTCCTGGAACGTCTGTCCGGTGAAGGAGTTCACCGTGAAGACGATCTGGTCGATGTGGACCGGCACCCGCTGGAGGTCGACGAGGATCGCCTCGTCGTCCCCGCCCTGGCCGACGCCGCCGACGAGGTTGTCACCGGTGTGGCGCACCGAGCCGTCGTCGCTCTGCAGGTGGCGGAAGAAGACCACGTCGACCGGCTGCTTGTCGGCGAAGAGTACCGCCGACGCGTCCAGGTCGATCTCCCGCGTCCGCGAGCCGAACAGTCCGCGGCGCTTGGCCGCCTGCCAGCCCAGGCCCATCCGGACCGCGGTCAGCGTCCCTCCGTCCGACTTCTGCAGACTGATGGCCTGACCCTTGGTCATGTTGACCGTCACGCGCGTCCCCTCTCCGTAGCCCGCCCCAGTTGACTGGTGCGCAGCGTGTTCCTGCGGCTGTGACCCAACCCTACTGACAGCCCCCGGCTCAGGCGAGGCCCGCTTCCTTCATCTGCCGGAGCTCCTTCTTCAGCTCGCCGACCTCGTCCCGGATCCGGGCCGCCACCTCGAACTGGAGCTCCGCCGCGGCGGCGCGCATGCGCTCGGTCATCTGCTCGATGATCGAGGCCAGTTCGGCGGCCGGACGGTCGGTGAGGACCGCGGCGCCCGTGGCCCCCTTGGCCGCTTTCGCACCCTTGCCCGCCTTGGCGGCCCTGCCGGCGCCCGCCGGGGCGTGGGCCCCGAGGGCCGGCACCGGCGCCTTGGCCCCCTTGCCGTCCTTCGTCTGCCGGTATCCGGTGCCGAGGAGCTGCTCGGTGTCCAGTTCCTCGCGGGCGATGGTGGCGACGATGTCGTTGATCTTCTTGCGGAGCGGCTGCGGGTCGATGCCGTTCGCGGTGTTGTAGGCGATCTGCTTCTCGCGGCGCCGGTTGGTCTCCTCGATGGCCTTCTCCATGCCGGGCGTGACCTTGTCCGCGTACATGTGGACCTGGCCGGACACGTTGCGCGCGGCGCGGCCGATGGTCTGGATCAGGGAGGTGCCCGAGCGCAGGAAGCCCTCCTTGTCGGCGTCGAGGATCGCCACCAGGGACACCTCGGGCAGGTCGAGGCCCTCGCGGAGCAGGTTGATGCCGACCAGGACGTCGTACTCGCCGGCCCGCAGCTCGCGCAGCAGCTCGATGCGGCGCAGCGTGTCGACGTCGCTGTGCAGGTAGCGGACCTGGATGCCGAGCTCCAGGAAGTAGTCCGTGAGGTCCTCGGCCATCTTCTTGGTGAGGGTGGTGACCAGCACCCGCTCGTCCTTCTCGACCCGCGCGCGGATCTCGTGCACGAGGTCGTCGATCTGGCCCTCGGTGGGCTTGACCACGACCTGGGGGTCGATGAGGCCGGTGGGGCGGATGATCTGCTCGACGAAGCCGTCGCCGCGCGAGAGCTCGTACTTGCCCGGGGTCGCCGACAGGTAGACGGTCTGGCCGATGCGCTCCTGGAACTCCTCCCACTTCAGCGGGCGGTTGTCGAGGGCGGAGGGCAGCCGGAAGCCGTGGTCCACGAGGGTCCGCTTGCGGGAGGCGTCGCCCTCGTACATGGCGCCGATCTGGGGCACGGTGACATGCGACTCGTCGATGACCAGGAGGAAGTCCTCCGGGAAGTAGTCGATGAGGGTGTGGGGTGCCGAGCCCCGCTCGCGGCCGTCCATGTGCAGCGAGTAGTTCTCGATGCCGGAGCAGGAGCCGATCTGCCGCATCATCTCCAGGTCGTAGGTGGTGCGCATGCGCAGGCGCTGCGCCTCCAGCATCTTGCCCTGCTTCTCCAGCTCGGCGAGGCGCTCGACCAGCTCGGCCTCGATGCCGGCGATCGCCTTCTCCATGCGCTCCGGGCCGGCGACGTAGTGGCTGGCGGGGAAGACGTACAGCTCGCGGTCCTCGCTGATGACCTCGCCGGTCAGCGGGTGCAGGGTCGACAGCGCCTCGATCTCGTCGCCGAACATCTCGATGCGGACGGCCAGTTCCTCATAGACCGGGAAGATCTCGATGGTGTCGCCGCGCACCCGGAAGGTGCCGCGGGTGAAGGCCACGTCGTTGCGCGTGTACTGGATGTCGACGAAGCGGCGCAGCAGCTGGTCCCGGTCGATCTCCTCGCCCACCTTCAGGGCGACCATCCGGTCGACGTACTCCTGCGGGGTGCCGAGGCCGTAGATGCAGGACACGGAGGCGACGACGACCACGTCCCGCCGGGTCAGCAGCGAGTTGGTGGCGGAGTGGCGCAGCCGCTCCACCTCCTCGTTGATCGAGGAGTCCTTCTCGATGTACGTGTCCGACTGCGGCACGTAGGCCTCGGGCTGGTAGTAGTCGTAGTACGAGACGAAGTACTCGACGGCGTTGTTCGGCAGGAGCTCCCGGAACTCGTTCGCCAGCTGGGCGGCCAGCGTCTTGTTCGGCGCCATGACCAGGGTGGGGCGCTGGAGCTTCTCGATCATCCAGGCGGTGGTCGCCGACTTGCCGGTGCCGGTCGCACCCAGCAGGACGACATCCTTCTCACCTGCACGGATGCGCTTCTCCAGCTCGGCGATGGCCGCCGGCTGGTCGCCGCTGGGCTGGTAGGGGCTGACGACCTCGAAAGGCGCCACCGTGCGTTCGATCTTCGATACGGGCCGCATGACTCCACCGTACGACCCTCCACCGACACTCACGTCCCCCCAGCGGTCCACGGCCCCCTCGCGGGCGCCCGGCAGGTCCGGGTGCGGCGCCGAGCGACGTCATCCGTTCTGGTCCGTTTGACGCAGTTCGGTGGCGGCTCTGTGATCTTCAACCCCATGATCGCGGTGAAGTGCATCGCCACAACGTCTGCCGGTCCGCACCCCTCTGACGCAGGAACAGGGCTCACGACCCGAGGAGAACGCACATGTACGTCCGACCCGCCGCCGCGGCCGCCGCCGCCTTCCTGGGCCTGGCCCTCACCCTGCTGGGCGGGACGGCGTCGTACGCCGCCACCGGCCCCGGACCCGCCGCCGGACCGCTGGACCTCGGGGGTCCGGTCGTGTACGCCCACCGGGGGGCTTCGGCGTACGCCCCGGAGAACACCCTCGCGGCGGTCGACCTGGCGATGCGCCTGGGCTTCGACTGGGTCGAGAACGACGTCCAGCGCACCAAGGACGGCGAGCTGGTCGTGATCCACGACGACACCCTGGCCCGGACCACGGACGTCGAGCAGCTCTTCCCCGACCGCGGGCCCTGGAGGGTCAAGGACTTCACGGCGGCCGAGATCGCCCGGCTGGACGCGGGCAGCTGGTTCGGCGAGGAGTACGCGGGCGCCTCCGTACCGACCCTGCGGCAGTACCTGGACCGGGTGCAGCGCAACCGCCAGCGGCTGCTGCTGGAGATCAAGAAGCCGGAGCTCTACCCCGGGATCGAGGAGCAGACCCTGAAGGTGCTGGGCGAGGCGGGCTGGCTCGACGCGCGCCATGTCGCGCGCCGCCTGGTGGTGCAGAGCTTCAGCGCCGACTGCGTGCGCAGGGTGCACGGGCTGCGCCCCGACCTGGTGACGGCCTTCCTCGGCACCCCGCCGGTGGCGGACCTGCCGCGGTACGCGGAGTTCACCGACCGGATCAACCCGTGGCACACCACCATCTCGGCGGACTGGGTCGCGGCGGTGCACGGCCTGCTCGGGGCTCACGGCAGGGCGATGGAGGTGGACACCTGGATCGTGGACGACGCCGCGACGGCCCGCAAGGTGCAGGAGATGGGCGTGGACGGGATCATCACCAACGCCCCGGACGTGGTCCGGGAGGCGGTGGGCGGCTTCTGAGCCGCCCCGGGCGGGCGCAGCCTGTCGGAGGCGGGCCGTACCGTGGACGCGTGGACAGCACCGAGCGGCCCCGCGGACCGCACCTCGAATGGACCGTCGTCGCCAGCGACATCGGTCCCCTGCTCCTGGCCGCGACCCCGGAGGGGCTGGTCCGGGTCGAGTTCCATGCCGGACCGGACCGGGTCGACCGGATGGTGGGTCCGCTCGTCTCACGGCTCGGCGCCGACGCCAGGAGGCCCGCGCCGGGCGAGGAGGTGCTGCTGGCCGAGCCGGTCCGGCAGCTCGCCGCCTACTTCGCCGGTGCACTGCGGCGTTTCGACCTCCCGCTGGACTGGCGCCTGAGCTCCGGCTTCAACCGGCAGGTGCTCCAGGAGCTGGACCGTTCCGTGCCCTACGGATCGGTCGTCGGCTACGGGGAGCTGGCCGCCCGTGCCGGACAGCCCGGCGCCGCGCAGGCCGTGGGCAACGCCATGGGCTCGAACCCCCTGCCGCTGGTGGTCCCCTGCCACCGGGTCGTGGAGAACGACGGGGGCATCGGGGGGTTCGGCGGCGGTCTGGAGACCAAGCGGCAGCTGCTCGCGCTGGAGGGGGTCCTGCCGCAGCCGCTGTTCTGACGCCCCGGCTCGACGGCCGTCAGCCGCAGTCACAACCGGCACGGCCGTCACTGCCGTCACTGCCGTCCTCACGGTCCCGGCTGCCGCGCTGTGACCTGCGGGCACGTCCCCGACGACGGCCCGGTTCCGCCCGGCGGTAAGGGGTGGCACACTGCGGCGGTGACTACTGCTGCCGCCGCCGCACCCGGCCCCACCGCGCCCCCCGCGCGCCGCGCCGCCGCGCACCCGCGAGGGCGGGGTACGGCGTGACCGCCTCGCCCGGCACGGACCGGCCCACCCCGCCTCCGACCCCACCACCCGCCCCGCCGCTCGGCCTGCCCGAACTGGCCCGGCTGCAGAAGCGCACCTCCCGGGTCCTCATGGCCGGGCAGGTGCTGGGCGGCCTCGGCGTGCCCATCAGCATCGCCCTGGCGCCCGTACTCGCCACGGAGGTCAGCGGCACCGAGGCGCTGTCCGGCTTCGCCTCCACCGCCTCGGTGATCGGCACCGCCCTGGTCTCGCTGCCGCTCGCCGCCCTGATGAACGCGCGCGGCCGGCGCCCGGGGCTGGTCCTGGCCTACGGGATCGGCGCCGTCGGGGCCGGCCTGGTCGTCCTCGCCGCCACGGTCAAGAGCTTCCCGCTGCTGCTGCTCGGCATGGCCGCCTTCGGTGCCGCCTCCTCCGCGAACCTCCAGGCCCGGTTCGCCGCCGCGGACCTCGCCGCACCGGACCACCGGGCCCGGGCCATCTCGGTCGTCGTGTGGGCGTCCACCCTCGGCGCGGTCCTCGGGCCCAACCTGTCCGCCCCCGCGAGCCGCAGCTTCGCCGGGACCTCCATACCCGAGACGGCGGGCCCCTTCGTGTGGGCCGCCGTCGTCTTCGTCCTGACCGGAGCGCTGATCGCCGTACTCCTGCGGCCCGACCCGCTGCTGACGGCACGGTCCGTCGCCGCCCCCGAGGAGCAGGGCCGCGAGGGCCGCTCGATCCGCGCCGGCATCGCCGCCGTGCGGTCCTCCCCCCGGGCCCGGCTCGCCCTCCTGACCGTCGCCGTCTCCCACACCACCATGGTCTCGATCATGGTCATGACCCCGATGGACCTCGGCCACCACGGCGCCGGCCTCGAACTGGTCGGGCTGGTCATCAGCGGCCACATCGCGGGGATGTTCGCGTTCTCCCCGCTCATGGGGTGGCTCGCCGACCGGCTCGGCCGGTTCACCGTGATCGGCCTCGCCGCGGGGCTGCTGTCGCTCGCCGCGCTGCTCGCCGGTACGGCCGGGCCCAGCCACGGGCAGAGCGCGCTCGGCCTCTTCCTGCTCGGCCTCGGCTGGTCGGCGGGGATGGTGTCCGGCTCGGCCCTGCTGACCGACTCGGTGCCGCAGGCGGCACGGGCCGCCGTACAGGGCCTGAGCGACCTCACCATGAACACCGCCGCGGGCGTGGGCGGCGCCGCCGCCGGCGTGATCATGGCGCAGGCGGGCTACGGCTGGCTGAACGCTGTCGGTGCCTCGCTGCTGCTGCCGATGGCGGCGCTCGCCCTCTTCACCGCACGCCGCCACCCCGCAGGGCCGGAGGGGGTTCGCCGGAGGAGCGTGCCGGTGCGGGCCGACAAGGGCTGACGGGGGCGTACGGCCTCAGTGGCTGATGTGGTAGGCCTTGCGGAGGGTCTCGTGGACGGTCCAGACGGTCTTGTCGCCCTCCCGCAGCACAGCGGCGGAGCCGGGCCCGACCTCCAGGGTCTCGCCGCCCTCGACCTCGACGGTGGCGCGTCCGAAGACCACGACGAACAGCTCGTCGGCCTCGACGTCGGTGACCACGCCCGGAGTGATCTGCCAGATCCCGCGCACCTGCTTGCCGTCGGCCGACTCCCACAGGACCTTGCCGGTGACGACCGGGTCCCCGGAGACGATCTGCGCGGGGTCGAGGTCGTCGGGTTCCAGCTCCACGCCCGCCACGTCGACGGCGAAGGATGCGGGGGCGGGCGGGGCGGCGGGGTGATCGCTGGGGCTCATGGCGCGCCAGCCTAGTGCGGCCCGCCCGCCCGGCACGGTGACCACAGCGTCCAGGAACGGACCGCCCCACGAGTCACCCTGTCCAGTCCGGCGGCAGGTCCCGACGCGGTGGTGGGCGGTGCGTCGAGGGCCCGGCCCTGCCGGGCCGCGAAATGCGCCGCGGTCCGCGTGGACGAGGTCGCGGCGGTCGGGGAGCCCGTCGTAGCAGCCGCGCCCGTCCCCGGGGGGCACTCCTCGGACACCTTGGGGCTGGTGCGACGGGAGTGCGTTTGGGGGTGCCGGTGGCGTGCCATGGATGGGGACATGTCACAGCAGAGAGCAACTGCATCCCCGTCCGGCGGACCGGTCCTGTCCGAAGAGGTGCGCGAGGCGCTCGACCGGGGCCGTCCCGTGGTGGCCCTGGAGTCGACGATCCTCGCGCACGGGCTGCCCCGCCCCCGCAACCTGGAGGTGGGCCTCGAACTGGAGGAACTGGTCCGCGCGGAGGGTGCGGTTCCGGCGACGGTCGCGGTCGTGGACGGCGTGGCCCGCGTGGGCCTGGACAAGACCCGGCTGGAGCGGATCGCGACCGGCGACGGCGTCCGCAAGCTGGGTCACCGGGATCTGGCCCCCGCACTGGCGACGGGCGCGACCGGGGCGACGACGGTGTCCGCGACCGCCTTCCTCGCGGCCGGGGCGGGGCTTCGCGTCTTCGCGACGGGCGGACTGGGCGGCGTGCACCGTGACTGGGCCCGTGCGCAGGACGAGTCGGCGGACCTCGCGCTGCTGGCCCGGACGCGGATCACGGTGGTGTGCGCGGGGGTGAAGTCCATCCTGGACGTGCCGGCCACGCTGCAGCGGCTGGAGACGCTGGGGGTGGGCGTCCTCGGGTACGGCACGCGCCGGTTCCCCGGCTTCTACCTGGCCGATTCCGGCGAGCCGGTGGACTGGACGGTGCACCGGCCCGAGGAGGTCGCGGCGGTGATGGCCGCTCAGGATGCCCTGGGGGCGGCGGAGTCGGCGCTGCTCGTGGCCAACCCGGTCGCCGTCGATCAGCAGCTGGACCCGGAGCTGCACGACCGGGTCCTGGCCGAGGCCCTCGCCGCGTGCCGCGAGCGCGGCATCACCGGCCAGGCGGTGACCCCGTTCCTGCTGGACTTCCTGGTACGGGCGACCGGCGGGGCCTCGCTGGAGGCGAACCTGGCGGCGGTACGCGGCAACGTGCGGCTCGGTGCCCGGATCGCCGGGGCCTGGGCGGCGCGGGCATGACCGCTGCGGGCGCGCTGCTCGTCGTCGGGGACGTGGTGACGGACGTGGTCGCCGTCCACACCGATCCGCTGGCTCCGGCCACCGACACCGCAGCCCGCATCCGCACCCTGCCGGGGGGCGCCGGGGCCAATGCGGCCTGCTGGGCCGCCCGTACGGGGAGCGCCGAGGTACGCCTCCTCGCGCGGGTGGGCACCGAATCGGCGCGGTGGCACGAACGGGCCCTGGTGGACGCGGGAGTGCGGCCCCGGCTGGTGATCGACCAGGAGGAGCCGACGGGGACGGTGGTGGCCCTCGTCGGGAAGGACGCGGAGCGGACCTTCCTGACCGACAGCGGGGCCTCGCTGCGGCTGTGCCCGGCCGACTGGGCTCCGTCGCTGCTGGACGGTGCGGCGCACCTGCACCTGTCCGGCTATCTGTTCTTCGCCGACCCCAGCCGGGAGCTGGCCCTGGTCGCGCTGCGGGCCGCGCGGATGCGGGGGGTGTCGGTGAGCGTGGATCCCGCCTCGGCCGGATTCCTCGCGGCGCTGGGTCCGCAGCGCTTCCTGGACGCCGTGGCGGGGGCGGGGGTGCTGCTGCCGAACGAGGACGAGGCCCGGCTGCTGGCCGGGCTGCCGGAGGGCGAAGGAGTGGCCCGTGCGGCGACGGCGCTGAGCCGGCGGGTGCCGCTGGTGGTCGTGACCCTGGGCCCGGCGGGGGCGCTCGTGGCCGAGCGCGGCCGGATCACGGCGGAGGTGGCGGCGGAGCCGCCGACCGAGCCGGTGGTGGACTCCACGGGCGCCGGTGACGCCTTCACCGGCGCCTTCCTGGCGGCCCGCCTGGACGGCGCGGACCCGCCGCAAGCGGCCCGCGCCGGCTGCCGAGCCGCGGCCCGCGCCATAATCCACCCGGGAGGCCGCCCCTAACCCGTCCCCTTCCGGCCCCGTCTTCCAGCCTCGGCGGCGTTCGAGGTCTTCCGGCCCCGCCGGCGTTTGAGGTCTTCCAGCCCCGCCGGCGTTTGAGGTCTTTCAGCCCCCGCCGGCGTTTGAGGCGCGGGGATGGGGGCGGAGCCCCGGTCTCTCAGCCCCGCCGGGGCTTGAGGCGCGGGGCCGGGGGCGGAGCCCCGGTCTTTCAGCCCCGCCGGCGTTTGAGGCGCGCGTCCGGGGTGCCCGGGGCACGGGGAAGGGGGCTTCGCGCAGCGGCATCCGCACCCCCACCCCGCACGCTCACCGCCCCCGCACCCCCGACCACGCGGGATGCCGGGCATCATCGGCCCGCACCACCACATCGGCGGCGGACGCCGGATCCACCTCCGCCTCGTACCGGGCGAACGCCGCCCCCGTCCACCGCTCGGACTCCGGCGTCCGCCGCGCCAACGCCCCCGCCGAGAGCCGGACGTGCACGCTCAGGTCGAACGGGAACCACCGCCCCAGCAGCAGCGGCCCGTGCACCACCAGCACACCCCCGGCCGGGAGGTCGACGTAGGGGCTGCGCGTCGCCCGGTCGGTCACCGGATCCCACAGGTCCGGCAGCACCCGCCCCGTCCCTCCCGGATCGGTCGGCGCGAACACCTCCCGCCACAGCGCGGCCGTGTCGTACCAGCCGTCCAGGTACGCGTCCACGTCCCGCCGCCCGAACTCGAAACGGAGGGAGGCCGGCCGCAGGAAGCCACCGGTGGGCACGACCACGACCGCGCGCCCGCGCAGCCGCAGTTCCTCCGCGAGCAGCCCGGCGAGGGTGCCGGTGTCGGCGGCGGGCGCGCCGTCGATGCCCACGCGCTGCCGGCCCTCCGGCGCGGGGGCGCGGGCGGGGTCGTCGAGGTGGCCGGCGAGCCGCTCGGCCATCCGCTGCCATGTGATCGCTTCCCACTGCACCGGCCCATTGTCAGTGGTCGGCCCTAGCTTTTCTCACGAGGGATCACCGCGAAGGGCGCCGGTGGACCGGCTTTCGGGGAGGGGTCTGCCATGGCTCGGGAGACGACGTATCTGGAGCTGTCGCAGGACGGCGGCGGGGCACACAAGTTCTACGAGGTGGCCGTGGACGGCACCGTCGTCTCCGTGCGCTACGGACGCATCGGCGCGCCGGGCCAGTTGCAGAGCTCTTCCTTCCCGACCTCCGAGAAGGCGCGGGCGGCCGCCGCCAAGAAGATCGGCGAGAAGGTCCGCAAGGGGTACGCCCCGGCCGTGCAGGGGCAGCGGGCCGCGCGGGCGGTGACGCGCCGCCAGGTGGCGTCGGCGCCGTCGACGGCGCGTGCCGTCGCCCCGGTGCTGTGGCGCTTCCGGACCGGCTCCGCCGCCTTCGGCATCCACGTCGACGAGGACCGCTGCTGGGTCGGCAACCAGGCCGGTGACGTCTACACGCTGAGCCACGGCGGTGAGGTGCTGGCCCGCTATTCGCTGCCCGACGGGGTGAAGTGCCTGGTGGCGGACGAGTTCTGGATATACGCGGGCTGTGACGACGGCACGGTGTACGACCTGTCGTCGAAGGTGCCCTTCGGTGCCTACGCCATCGCGGCGGACGTGGACATCTACTGGCTGGACATCCGTGAGGGCGTCCTCAACGTCTCCGACGCGAACGGCGGCCTGACCGTCATCGACCACGAGGACGAGCACCAGTGGTCGCGGAGGTCCGCCGGGACGGGGGCGTGGATGGTCCGGGCCGACGAGCGGGCGGTCTACCACGGGCACAGCGGCGGCGTGACGGCCTACGCGGCCGACGGCACCGGGCAGTTGTGGCACAGCGCCACCCCGGGTGGTGTCCTGTTCGGCTGGCAGGAGGAGCACTCGGTGTATGCGGGTACGGTCCGCAACACCGTGCAGCGGCTGTCGAAGGCCTCGGGGGCCACGGAGGCGGCCTACCGGTGCGACGCGGCGGTGTATTCGTGCGCGACGTCGCCCGACGGCCGGCACGTCTTCGCGGGCGACTCCTCCTCCTCCGTCTACTGCTTCGACGCGGACGGGAACCGGCTGTGGAAGCTGGGGACGGGCGGCGGGTCGGCGCTGTCGATGCAGTACCTGGAGGGGCGGCTGTACCTCGTCACCACGGACGGTTCCCTGGTGTGCGTGGACGCGAGCGAGCAGGCGATCGCGGCGGCGCAGCAGGGTTCGGTGCCCGCGCCGATGGACGTGAAGTCGGCGGCGGCGCTACCGGTGTTCACACCGGCGGCTTCGGCCTCGGCGGTGGCGACGGTCTCGATGGCCTCGGTGGCGGCGGGACCGGCGGGCGGTGTGGTGGTGGAGTGCGTCCAGCAGGGCGGCCGGATGAGGGTGCAGGTCGTGTCGAGCGGCTTCGAGCCGACCTGGCACGTGCAGTTCCCGCGGGGGATCCGGGAGGCGGGCGCCCGGTATGTGGTCGACGGCCTGCACGCGGCTTCCGGGGGCTTCTACCGGGTGCGCGGCGAGATACGCCGACTCGTGTGAGCCGTACCGGCCGGCACGTGCGGCCGGTACGACCCTGTCGCTACGGCCTGGTCGGTCTGGTCGGCCTGCTCGGACAGCTTGGCCGGCTCGGCCGACTGGAACGGCTCGACCGGCTCGAACGGCTCGGGCAGCGGCTCTTGGGCGGCGTGGTGGCGGCAGACGTCGTGGGTGGCGCCGGCAGGGGCCGGCACGGGTATGGAGAAAGGGGTGCCCTCGGGCAGCCGGGGGGTCACATGGAGGACGACCGGCTCGGTGCCGAGGTTGTGCCCGAGGTGTATGTGTCCGCTGCCCGCGGGTTCCACGAAGGAGGTCCCGGGCCGGTGCACCTCGACGGTGAGGTCGTGCAGGACCCGGGTCAGGGTGCCGGCCAGGACGACGGCGTCGAGTCGCACCCGGTGGAAGTGCCAGCCGGTGCAGCCGCCCGGCGGGATGACGATCTCCCGGCCCTCGGGGACCGTGGTGACGCATGCCCTGCCGGTGCCCATGCCGAAGCCGGTCACCGGCGGCCGTGCCGTCGTCGTCCGCCGTGCGCCCATGTGCTCCTCCTCCGTGGACCGGCCCCCGCGGTCCATGGTCCACGGCCCACCGTAGGAGTGATCAGGCCGATCCAGGAAGAGTGGGTGAAACCTCAACCGCCCTTCGTCACCAGGTGATATGAGGGTGGGAGAGCGGTATCACACCTGTATGAGCCTGGTCGTGTTCGAGTCCGTGAAGCAGATCCACTGCGCGGAGTGCCGACAGGGGCCGCTCCGGCACCTGGTGCGCGAGGCCGGTGTGCCCCGCTGCCTGGACTGCGCGGATCTGGGGCACCTCGTCTACCTCCCCCGCGGGGACGCGGCGCTCACCCGCCGTGCTCACCGCGGCAGTTCGCTGTCCGCCGTCGTCGTCCGCTTCCACAAGCGGCGCCGCCGCTACGAGCGCCTCGGGCTGCTCGTGGAGGAGGCCGCCCTGGCCGGCGCGGAACGGGCCTGTCTCGCCGACTCCGAGGCGCGGGCGCGGCGCCGCGAGCGGGACCGGCTGCGCCGGGCCGCGCAGGACGTCCGCTTCACCGCGGCGTTCGCGGCGGAGATCGTGCGGTTGTTCCCCGGCTGTCCGGCCGACAGGGCTGTGGCGATCGCCGCGCACGCCTCGTTGCGCGGCAGTGGCCGAGTGGGCCGCACCGCGGCCGGGCGGGCCCTGGACGAGACGGCGGTCGCGGTGGCGGTACGGGCTGCGGTACGGCACACCGATACCGAGTACGACGCGCTGCTGATGGCGGGTGTCCCCCGCTTCGCGGCGCGTGCCCGGCTCGCTCCGCGGATCGATGCCGTCCTGGACGGATGGCGCGCGATGCCCCGGAGTGAGCCGGTGACGGCGCTAGTTGACCCGGAAGCGGCGATAGAGCACGAGGCCGCCGAGCAGCAGGGCTCCACCGGCGGGCAGGAGGTAGCCGACGGCGTCGGCACCAGTGTGGGCGAGCGCCTCACTGTGCCGGGGCGGCTCGGGCGGGGTGACGCGGGTGACGGGTGAGGTCGGCGTGGTCGGGACGGCCGGGGTGACCGGCTTCTCCACGACCGGCGGCTGAACGGGCGTGCCGGGGCCGGGCTGCTCCGCGTTCACCGACGAGTTGCCGTGCGAGGGGTTGCCGATGCCGACGACGTTGACGGAGTTGCCGCTGACATTGACGGGCAGGTCGACCGGGAGCTGGATGCCGTTGCCGGACAGCACCCCCGGGGAACCGTTCGTACGGCCGTCCGCGGTCGCCCCGCCACCGTTGCCCGCGGCCGGCGTCGAGCGGTGTGAGGTGCTCTGCCCGGCGTGCGCGCCACCGCCCTGCGACGCGTTCGCACAGCGGTTCCCGGCGGCCGGGTTCAGCAGGCCGACGACGTTCACGGTGTTGCCGCACGCGTTGACCGGTACGTCCACCGGCAGCTGCACCAGATTCCCGGACAGCAGACCGGGCGAGCGCTCGGCCGTGCCGCCCGCGTCCGCGTCGGCGTGGGCGAGCCCGCTCACGCCCGCGACCGCCAGGCCGCCGCCCGCGACGACCGCCGCGATCAAGCCATTTCGACGACTGTGACGCATCACTTTCCTGCCTTCCGGTGGATTTCGGGGCCTCGCCCCGCACCGGAACAACGCTGCAAACCCATACGGGTTATAGAAGCGGTAGGCATTTCACTCAATCGTGTACTGGGTACTGGGTACTTCATGACTGATCGCCCGCTGCTCCTCCTCGATGTGGACGGCCCGCTCAATCCGTTCCGTTCGCCCTTCGCCGGACTGCGCGGGTACAAGAGCCATCGCATGTGGCCGGAGGTCTGGCTCTCCTACCGGGACCCGGAGTCCCGCAGGGCCCGGCGCGGCGCACGCATCCGCCTCCACCCCTCCCACGGGTCCCGGCTGCTGGCCCTGCCCTTCGAGCTGGCCTGGGCCACCGCGTGGACGCACCGGGCCAACACCCTGATCGCCCCGCACATCGGGCTCCCCGGTGACCTGTCCGTCGTCGAATGGCCCGAACTGTTCGCGAAGGACCCGGACGGCCTGTCCTGGAAGACCCGCCACCTGCGGGACTGGGCGGCCGGCCGGCCGTTCGCCTGGGTCGACGACATGATCACCCCGCATGACCGGGCCTGGGTCGCTGCAAACCATCCCGCGCCGGCCCTCCTGCTGCGCATCCACCCGCGCCACGGCCTGCGGGACCGCGACTTCACCGCGCTGACCCGGTGGGCGGAGGGCCTCAGCCCCGCAGGGCGGTGACGGGGTCCGGGGAGGGGCTGCCCGTGGGCCACCAGTCCTCGTCGCCCGGGCGGGACTCGTAGGCGTACCAGAGGCCGTCGCGGCCGAGCCGGAGCTGCCGGGTGCGGGATGTCAGGCGGTTGCGGTCGGGCCGGAAGGCGCCGTGCGCCGCGGCGAGGAGCGTCGGGCGGGCCCGGTCGAAGGGGCCCGCCGGCGGGTCCCAGGCCTCTTCGAGCGCGGCGAGGGCGGGGCGGCCGCCCTGGCGCCAGGCCGCAGCCGCCCGCGCCAGGTCGGTGGTGGTGCGTCCGGTGGCGCGGGCCAGATCCCGGTACAGGGTGCGGGCAGCGCCGGTGAGGCCGGCCGTCGGGTGCGCGGAGGCCAGCCGTACGGCGTCCTGCCAGAGGGAGAGGCCCGCGATCGGGTCCTCGCCGGTGGTGAGCAGCGCGAGGGCGCGGGCGGCCGCATCGGAGGCGAGCTGGTCGAGGGCCAGCGGGTCGGGGGCCGCCGGGTCGGCCGGGTAGGCGGGCGGAAGACCGGGGGCCGCGGGCACGGCGAGCGGCGCGGGCAGCGGCGGCAGCACGCTGCGGGCGAGCGCCGCGCGGGCGGCGACCGCGGGGAAGTCCGGTGCCGTACGCGGCTGTTCGCGTGCGGCGTGGGCGGCGTTGCGGCGGGTGAGGTCCTCCAGGAGCTCCCGTTCGCCACGGCCCCGCAGGAGCAGCAGGACGAAGGGGTCCTCGTCCAGGAGGCGGGCCGCGCGGTAGCAGAGGGCGGCGGCGTGCTTGCACGGCGGGCGCCCGACGTCCGGGCAGGTGCAGTGGGGGACGAGCTCGCCCGCTCCGGGCAGCACGGTCCCCGCCAGCGTCCGCGGGACCTCCCGCTCCAGGAGCGCGCCGAGGGCAGCCGGGTCGGCCGCGACGTCTTCCAGCAGCTCGCTCCACCGCCCGTCGGGGAACGGCGGCAGGGTCAGCTCCGTACGGTACGGACGGGGTCTGCTGCCCCGGACGTACGCGACGATGCGGCCGGGGGTTACGGTCACGGCGCCGACGTGCCCGGCGGTGGCATAGCTGCGGCCCCGGGCCAGCCGGGCCGGGTCGTGGGCGACCTCCTCCAGGGCCGACACCCAGGCCCGGCCCCACCAGCTCACTGCCTCCACCGCGGCGGGCACCGTCTCGAAGGTGCGGCGGCGGTCGTCCCGCGCGGTGATCATGCGGGCCTCCGCAGGGAGACGAGGTCGGCGAGCTCGCGGTCGGTCAGCTCCGTCAGTGCCGCCTCGCCGGAGCCGAGGACGGCGTCGGCCAGAGCCCGCTTCGCCTCCAGCATCTCGGCGATACGGTCCTCCACGGTGCCTTCCGCGATGATCCGGTGGACCTGTACGGGTTGGGTCTGGCCGATGCGGTAGGCGCGGTCGGTGGCCTGTTCCTCGACGGCCGGGTTCCACCAGCGGTCGAAGTGGACGACGTGGCCCGCACGGGTGAGGTTCAGGCCGGTGCCGGCCGCCTTGAGGGACAGCAGGAAGACGGGCACCTCGCCGGCCTGGAAACGGTCGACGAGCTCCTGGCGGCGCGCCACCGGCGTCCCGCCGTGCAGCAGTTGGGAGGCGATGCCCCGGGCGGACAGGTGCCGCTCGATGAGCCGGGCCATCGTCACGTACTGGGTGAAGACCAGCACCGAACCGCCTTCGGCGACGATCGTGTCCAGCAGCTCGTCGAGCAGGGCCAGCTTGCCCGAGCGGTGCGCGAGCCGGGGCCGCTCCTCCTTGAGGTACTGCGCGGGGTGGTTGCAGATCTGCTTGAGCGAGGCCAGCAGTTTCATGATCATGCCGCGTCTCTCGATGCCCTCGCTCGCCCCGATCACGGCCATCGCCTCGTCCACGGCGGCCTGGTAGAGGGAGACCTGCTCGCGGGTGAGGGACACTGGGTGGTCGGTCACCGTCTTGGGCGGCAGCTCGGGCGCGATGCCCGGGTCGGACTTCTTGCGCCGCAGCAGGAACGGCCGGACGAGCGCGGCCAGCCGGGCGACCGCCGCCTCGTTGCCGCCGTCCTCCTCCTGCTGGTGCTCCACCGGTCGGGCGTGGCGGGCCCGGAAGGTGGTGAGCGGACCCAGCAGCCCCGGTGTGGTCCAGTCGAGGAGCGCCCACAGTTCGGAGAGGTTGTTCTCCACCGGCGTGCCGGTCAGCGCCACCCGGGCCGGCGCGGGGATCGTGCGCAGGGCCTTCGCGGTCGCCGAGTGGGGGTTCTTGACGTGCTGGGCCTCATCGGCGACGACCATGCCCCAGCGCTGCTCGGCGAGCAGGGCGGCGCTGGCGCGCATCGTCCCGTAGGTGGTGAGCACGAAACCGCCCGGGCAGGACGTCAGGTCCTCGCTGCTGCGGCCGCCGCCGTGGAAGCGGCGCACGGGGGTCCCGGGCGCGAATTTCTCGATCTCCCGCTGCCAGTTGCCCAGGAGGGATGCGGGGCACACCACGAGCGTCGGCTCGCTGCGGTTGCGGTGCAGGTGCAGCGCGATCAGGGTGACAGTCTTGCCCAGGCCCATGTCGTCGGCGAGGCAGCCGCCGAGACCGAGGGAGGTCATCAGGTCCAGCCAGGCCAGGCCGCGCGCCTGGTAGTCGCGCAGGGTGGCCCTGAGCGCGGCGGGCTGCGCGAGCGCGGCCGGCTCGCCCGTGAGTCGGTCCCGCAGGGCGGCCAGCGCACCCACGGGCACCGCTTCGACGGGCTCGCCGTCGACCTCGGCCGTCCCCGACAGGACGGTGGCCAGCGCGTCCACCGGGTCGAGGAGGCCCAGTTCCCGTCGGCGCGCCTTGCGCACCAGCTCCGGGTCGACCCGCACCCACTGGTCGCGCAGCCGCACGACGGGGCGGTGGGCCTGCGCCAGCGCGTCCATCTCGCCCGGGGTGAGTCGGTCGCCGCCGAGGGCCAGCTCCCAGGAGAAGGCGAAGAGGTGCTCCGCGTCGAAGAAGGCAGTCCCGTCGGTGGCGGACCCGGGCGCGGTGGCCCTTACGACGGCGGTGGCGGACAGCGTACGGGCCAGGTCGCGCGGCCAGTGGACGACGACCCCGGCGGCCGCCAGCCGGTCCGCGGCCACGCCCAGCAGGTCCTCCAGCTCCGGGTCGGACAGGGCGAGGACGTCGGGCACGGGCTGGTCCAGCAGCCGCAGCAGCGGGGGCCAGACCCGCGCGGCCCGGCGCAGCGCGAGCACGGCGTCGATACGGGCGCGGGGTCCGAAGCCGGCCCCCGCCGTGCCGGCCCACAGCTGGTCGGCGTCGGTGACGAGGGTGGGATCGGCGAGGCTGTGCACCTGGACGACGGCGGCGCCGGCGCGCCGGGTCTCCTCCCCCTCGGCCTCGTCGAAGAGGCGGAAGGCGGACAGGTCGAGCCGGAGCGAGAGCCCGACTCCGGTGTCGGCTCCGGCCGCGACCTGGGCGGCCCACTCCTGTATCCCGGGCACCCGCTGCGGTTCCCGCGCGGCGAAGGGGCGCCCCGCGGCCACGGCCGCCGCCGGGGTTCGGGGCAGGCTGTCGGCGACGGCGTCGAGGAACGCGCGGAGCAGCGCCTCCGGTTCGGGCAGCTGGAGGGGGCGGCGGCCGGCGAGGGGCGTCGCGTGGCCCTCGGGGGGCAGGGCTGCGGCGACCGCCCGCAGGTGGGCGATGTCGTCGGCGTCGAGCGGCCCCGCCCGCCAGGCGTCGACGCCCTCGGGGGTGAGGCCGGGGAGCAGCCGGCCGCGTGCGGTCAGGGAGAGGGCCTGAGCGGCGGCGGTGCCCCAGGCCCGGGTGGCGGGGTGCGCCCAGGGGCTGTGCGGGGCCCGGGCGAGCAGGGGCAGCGCGTCGGTGACGGAGAAGGCGACCGCGGGCACGGTCCGGCTGCGGACGCCGCTGCCGTGCGGCCGGACGACGGTGAGCGGACCGGGTGTGCCCGCCTCCGGCAAGGGGTCCCCGTCGGGCGACCAGAAGGCGACCCGTCCTTCCCGGGGGACGGCGGAGGGCAGGAAGACGGCGGCATGGCGCAGCAGCGCGGACGGCTGCGGCTGCGCCGGCCGCTGCCGCCATGTCTGCGTGTGCGTCTGCGTCTGCGTCTGCGGTGCCATGCTGTTCCCCCTCCCTCACGATGTCTCAGGGGCCTTCCGGCCCTCGACCACGAGTCTAGGTGTGACCCCTGACAATGCCTCTGACCTGCTGATTCAGCGGGCCCAGCGGCCGAGTTCCACGGCGTACCCGTAGACGGGCCGGCCGGCGGCCGCGCTGGTGCGCAGCGGGCGCCCGCCGTCGTCGAGGCGCAGGGTGCCCGAACCGGCCGGCGAGGTCCACCGCAGGTCGAGGGACCAGTCGCAGTCGCAGCCCGTCGTGACGGCCCGCACCCGCAGGACGGCCGGCTCCTCGGCGGACACCCGCATCGGGAAGGCCGGGGCCGGCAGCCGGTTCGCGGCGTCGTTCCCGGCGACGGGCCGGGCCAGCGGGCGGGGGGCGTCGAGGTTGACGGCGAAGACGGCCGGGGTGAGTCCCCCTCCGCAGCCCTGCGACATCTGGTAGACGTTCCAGGCGGGCGGGGTACGGCGCGCGGCCACCCGTACCTCCAGTCCCTCCAGGACCACCGCACCCGCGCCGGTGCCGTGCAGGGTGAACTCCACGATCTGGTCCCCCGCGTGCACGGCGCGCTGCGCCGACGCCCAGGCCGGCGCGTCCGCCTCCACGGGCGGCGCAGGCACCGATGCGGGACCCCGTTCGGACAGGTAGGCGTGGTCGCAGCCCGCGGCCCACACGTGCGCGCGCACCGCCGCTTTGAGGGGGGCTCGCTGCGCCCCGCCTGCGGCCGACGCCGACGGCCCGGCGCCGGTCGGGACCTGGGCCGTGGCCGGCCCGGCCGAGGGCGCCGAGGGCTGCGCCCGGCCCGCCCCGGGCTCCGTCGGTGCCGCGCCGGGCACCCCCGGGGCCGACGGCGCGGGGGCGGATCCCTCGGGCCCCCGGCTGCCGGTCGCCGATACGGACGCCGCTCCGGCGCGCGGCGTACCCGGGTCGGGTCCGGTCAGCACCGTCAGCGCCACGGCGCCGCCGACCGCCGTCAGGGCCGCGGCAGCGGCGACGGCCGCCCTGCGCCGGTGCCGGGCCGGGCCGGCGCCCGGTTCCACGGCAGCCCGCCCCACCCCGGGCTCCGCCGGCCGCCGCCCCTCCGGCGGCGGTCCCTGCGGCACCGGTTCCACCGGTGCGGGCTCCACCGGGGCGGCCGCGCCGGTGCGGACGGGCCCCGTACCGGCCGACCGCCGGGCGTCCGCCAGCAGCCACGCCCGGTGCAGGTCCACCGCCTCCGCCGCCGAGGCCCCGCACGCCCGCGCGAAGCGGTCCACCACCGCGAACTCCACGGGCACTGCTTCCCCGTGGCAGTACCGGTGCAGCGTCGACGAGCTCGTGTGCAGCCGACGTGCCAGGACGCCGTAGCTCAGCCCGCCGCGCTCCTTCAGGTCCCTCATCAGCCGTGCGAACTCCTCGGCCTCACTCACGGCGCCCCTCCGCGTCCCCGTCCCCGTCCCGCGGGTCCGTTCCATGCGTCGGATGTTCCCCCAGGTGACAGCGCGTACGAGCGTTCCAGTGTCCCGATTTCGCCCCGAACCGTGGCGGTGCGCCCCGGGCGGGGAACAGGCTCGTCAGGCACACCGGTGCCACATCAACGGGGAGAACCGACATGTTCCGACGTACCGACGCCGCCGCCACCCTCGCCACCGCGCTGGTCGCAGCGGCCGCCACCCTCGCCCTGACGACGTCCACCTCCGCCGCGGCCGCCGGCGCTCCGGGTTTCCTGGCCGGCACCGACCTGCCGCCGCACCCCACCTCCCCCTGGTACGCCGGCCGGATCACCCCGGGGCTGCCCGAGACGGCGCCGTTCTGCCTGGACGGGGTGCTCCCGGCGGCGGGCAGCTGGCACCGCGCGTTCGGCACCGATGTCGACACGGGTGCGGTGCAGGTCTCCGTACGGTCCGCCTCACCCTCCGCGGCCGCGAAGCTCGTGGGCACGCTGGAGCGGAAGGTCGCCGCGTGCGCCGCGGACTGGCTGCGCACGGCACCGGGCGGCACGGCCTCGTGGCAGGACTACGGGACCCTGCCCGTGGAGGAGGGCGCGCACGTCTACGGGGTCCACACCTCGGTCCCGGAGTCCGAGCCGGGCGTGCACCTGTACGGGATCGGGCGCGACGGCGCGACCGTGACCGTCGTGGCGTGGGGGCAGATGGGAGACCTGTCGCAGGCACCGGTCCCCGCCTTCCGGCAGACGACCACGAAGGCCGTGCACAAGCTCAATCCCTGAGCGGCCGAGGGCCCGTCCGGGCCGGCGCGACAGGAGCCCGCCGGGCCCGGCAGGCCCGGCGGGGCAGCAGCCCGGCCGGGTCGGTCAGGCCTGTTCGTCGAAGCGGGCCGCGGCCAGGTACTCCGGCTGCGGGTCGAGCGCCGCGGCCAGCCGGAAGTGCTTGCGCGCCTGCTCGGGCCGGCCGGCGCGCTCGTGGGTCCGGGCGAGCGCGAAGTGGGCGAAGGCGTTGTCCGGTTCCCGCTCCAGCACCAGCTCGAACTCCTGCTCCGCAGGACGCAGTTGGGCGGCGGCGAAAAAGGCCCGGGCGCGCAGCAGCCGGGCCGCCGTGTTCTCCGGGTGGGCCGCCACGACCGAGTCGAGCAGCTTGACCGCGCCGCGCGGGTCGCGTGCGGCGAGCAGCTGCTCAGCCGCTCGGAAGTCGATGACGTGTGTTTCCGGGCTGGACGGCGTGGGACGCGCGGTCTCGGACACGGTATGGATCCTTCCCTCTACCGGCCCCTTCAATGCCGCCGCCCCGCCCGGTATTCCGCGCACCCGTCAGGCGGTGCCGCTGCTCGCCGCCGCCCGTGCGGTGAGTTCCTCCCACACCTTGCGCACCTGCGGCTCCAGCGCTTCCAGGGGCCCGTCGTTGTCGATCACGAGGGTGGCCACCGCCAGCCGCTGCTCGCGCGTGGCCTGTGCGGCCATCCGGGCCCGGGCCTCGTCCTCGTCCATGGCCCGCAGCCCGGTCAGCCGGGCCAGCTGCGTCGACGGCGCCGCGTCCACCACGACCACCAGGTCGTAGAGGGGTGCGAGGCCGTTCTCGGTGAGCAGCGGTACGTCGTGCACGACGATGGCGTCGGGGCCCGCGGCGGACTCCAGCTCGGCGGACCGGGCTCCGACCAGCGGGTGCACGATCGCGTTGAGCGTCCGGAGCCTGTCCGGGTCCGCGAACACGATGGAGCCCAGCTTCGGCCGGTCCAGGGTTCCCTCCGGGGTGAGCACCGCCTCCCCGAAGGCCTCGACGACGGCCGCGAGCCCCGGCGTACCGGGCTCCACGACCTCCCGCGCGATCCGATCGGCGTCGACGACGATCGCCCCGTACCCCGCCAGCAGTCGCGAGACCTCGCTCTTGCCGGCACCGATTCCGCCCGTCAGGCCCACCTTCAACATGCCCCACACCCTAGGTCCTGTCCGCAGCGTCCCGCCTGCCCGCCCCCCGGGCGGCCGGGGCTCCTGTGCGGACGCAGCCCCGGTGGTGCCTTCCGCGCGTCAGTTCTCGCCCTCGCGCTCCGCGAGGAACCGCTCGAAGTCGCGGCCGATCTCGTCCGCCGACGGGAGCTCCGCGGGCTCGGCGATCATGTTGCCGCGGGTCGCGGCGCCGGCGGCGGCGTCGTACTGGTGCTCCAGCCCCTGCACGAGGCCGACCAGTTCCTCGTCGCCCTCACGGATCTGCCGGTCGATCTCCGTCTGCGTACGGTGCGCCTCGGTGCGCAGCGCGTGGGCCACCGCCGGCAGTACCAGGCCGGTGGCCGCCGTGATCGCCTCCAGCACCGTCAGCGCCGCGTCCGGGTAGGGGGAGCGGGCGACGTAGTGCGGTACGTGCGCGGCGACGCCGAGCACGTCGTGCCCGGCCTGGGACAGCCTGAACTCCACCAGGGACTCGGCGCTGCCGGGGACCTGGGCCTCGTCGAAGGGGCTGCGGTGCCCCGGCATGAGGTCGGTCCGGTTGCCGTGCGGGGTGATGCCGACGGGCCGGGTGTGCGGGACACCCATCGGGATGCCGTGGAAGTTGACCGAGAGCCGGACCCCGAGCCGCTCGACGATCTGCCGGACGGCGACGGCGAACCGCTCCCACTCGACGTCCGGCTCGGGGCCGGAGAGCAGCAGGAAGGGGGCTCCGGTGGCGTCCTGCACCAGCCGGACCTCCAGCCGGGGCTCCTCGAACTCCGCCCAGTGGTCGCGTTGGAAGGTCAGCAGCGGACGGCGTGCCCGGTAGTCCACGAGCCGGTCCGCGTCGAAGCGGGCGACCACCTGGTGGGGCAGGGTGTCCAGGAGCCGCTCGACGATCTGCTCGCCGGCCTCTCCGGCGTCGATGTACCCCTCGAAGTGGTACAGCATCACGAGCCCGGCCGAGTCCTGGGCGACCGCCAGGTCGGCCACCGCCAGGCCCTTGGCGTCCCATTCGTACAACCCCTGTGGATCAAGCACCGCCACCACTCCTCCTCGCCTCGTTCTCTGCGATGAACGTCCGGGGCGGCACCGCCATTCCCCGGTCGGCCCCCTTCACAGGAACGCAATGGATCACATGGCGACGGCGGGGAAAGGCGGTGAGGCCCGCCCCCCGAAGGGGACGGGCCTCACCGTCGTGCT
The DNA here is from genome assembly GCF_000719345.1 of Streptomyces sp. NRRL F-2664. Lineage (GTDB taxonomy): Bacteria > Actinomycetota > Actinomycetes > Streptomycetales > Streptomycetaceae > Streptomyces. The sequence continues at coordinate 6,902 of NZ_JOFX01000013.1, read as the reverse complement.
CGTTCAGCTCTGCTCACACCGGAGTGCGATGCGCGCTGCGATCAGCTCTGGCCGCCGGCCAGCTTCTCGCGGAGCGCGGCCAGGGCCTCGTCCGACGCCAGGGCGCCGGAGGTCTCGTCCGACTCCGAGGAGTAGGAACCACCCGAGATGCCCGCACCGGCGTTGCCACCGGCGGCCGGGGCGGCAGCGCCCTCGGCGGCAGCGGCCTCGTCGGCCTCGCGGCTCTTGATGACCTGGGCCTGGTGCTGCTCGAAGCGGGTCTGCGCCTCGGCGTACTGGGTCTCCCAGGCCTCGCGCTGCTTCTCGTAGCCCTCGAGCCAGTCGTTGGTCTCGGGGTCGAAGCCCTCGGGGTAGATGTAGTTGCCCTGGTCGTCGTAGGACGCGGCCATGCCGTACAGGGTCGGGTCGAACTCGACCGACGCCGGGTCGGCACCGAAGGACTCGTTGGCCTGCTTCAGGGACAGCGAGATCCGGCGACGCTCCAGGTCGATGTCGATGACCTTGACGAAGATCTCGTCGTTGACCTGGACGACCTGCTCCGGGATCTCCACGTGGCGCTCGGCCAGCTCGGAGATGTGGACCAGACCCTCGATGCCCTCGTCCACGCGGACGAACGCACCGAACGGAACCAGCTTGGTGACCTTGCCGGGGACGACCTGGCCGATCTGGTGCGTGCGGGCGAACTGCTGCCACGGGTCCTCCTGCGTCGCCTTCAGCGACAGGGAGACACGCTCGCGGTCCATGTCCACGTCGAGAACCTCGACGGTGACTTCCTGACCGACCTCGACAACCTCGGACGGGTGGTCGATGTGCTTCCAGGACAGCTCGGAGACGTGGACCAGACCGTCGACGCCACCCAGGTCCACGAAGGCACCGAAGTTGACGATCGAGGACACGACGCCGGAGCGGACCTGACCCTTCTGCAGGGTGGTGAGGAACGTCTGGCGGACCTCGGACTGGGTCTGCTCCAGCCAGGCGCGGCGGGACAGGACCACGTTGTTGCGGTTCTTGTCCAGCTCGATGATCTTCGCCTCGAGCTCCTTGCCCACGTAGGGCTGGAGGTCGCGGACACGGCGCATCTCGACCAGGGAGGCCGGGAGGAAGCCGCGGAGGCCGATGTCGAGGATGAGACCACCCTTGACGACCTCGATGACGGTACCGGTGACGATGCCGTCCTCTTCCTTGATCTTCTCGATCGTGCCCCAGGCGCGCTCGTACTGGGCGCGCTTCTTGGACAGGATCAGACGGCCTTCCTTGTCCTCCTTCTGGAGAACCAGGGCCTCGATCTCGTCGCCGACCTTGACGACCTCGTTCGGGTCGACGTCGTGCTTGATCGAGAGCTCGCGGCTCGGGATCACGCCTTCCGTCTTGTAACCGATGTCGAGCAGGACCTCGTCCCGGTCGACCTTCACGATGACGCCGTCGACGATGTCGCCGTCGTTGAAGTACTTGATCGTCTCGTCGATCGCGGCGAGGAAGGCTTCCTCGTTACCGATGTCGTTGACCGCTACCTGCGGAGTGGTAGAGGTGGTCTCGGTGCTGCTCGTCATGTGGGAAAGGGCTCCGGTTACGGACAGAAAGTCGTAGGTACTGCTACGCCGGGAGCCCTTATCGGCATCTGCCGAAGAAGCCGGACAGCCAAGGAAGCCCCTGTTCCGCCAAGACGGGGAGGCCTCGAAAACCGAGGGGACATCAACAGATGCAAGCGCAGCCTGCTAGGTCTGAGGAGCACAGGCTCGCAGCGCAACTTGTAGCATACGGGGGCGGCCGGACACGGTCAATGCGCGAAGGCCCACAGCCCGGGCGGATCACCGCACAACCGGCACAATTCATGGGCAGGAACGCCGCGATGGCGCTTCCGGCCACATTCCCAAGACACTCGCAGACTACGACGACGGGCCCCATGAACCAAGAGGACTACGCCCCCGAAGACGCCGACGCGGCCGATCCGGGGTCCCCGGACGACGCGGAGGCCACGCGCCGTGACGCGGGGGAAGCGGAGAGCAGCCGGGCGAGCCGCAGCTGGTGGGACCGCAACGCCGACGCGTACCAGAGCGAGCACGGCGCCTTCCTCGGCGACGACCGCTTCGTGTGGGGGCCCGAGGGGCTCGACGAGGCGGACGCGGGCCTGCTCGGCCCGGCCGCCTCCCTCAAGGACAAGGACGTGCTGGAGATCGGCGCCGGCGCCGCCCAGTGCTCCCGCTGGCTGGCCGCCCAGGGCGCCCGCCCGGTGGCCCTCGACCTCTCGCACCGCCAGCTCCAGCACGCCCTGCGCATCGGCGGCGACGTGCCGCTGGTGGAGGCCGACGCGGGCCGGCTGCCCTTCCGCGACGGCTCCTTCGACCTGGCCTGCTCCGCCTACGGCGCCGTCCCCTTCGTCGCGGACCCGGTGGCCGTCATGCGCGAGGTGCACCGCGTCCTGCGCCCCGGCGGCCGCTGGGTGTTCTCCGTGACCCACCCGCTGCGCTGGGCCTTCCCCGACGAACCGGGCCCCGAGGGGCTGTCCGTCTCCGCCTCCTACTTCGACCGCACCCCGTACGTCGAGCAGGACGAGCAAGGTCGTGCGGTGTACGTCGAACACCACCGCACGCTCGGCGACCGCGTCCGCGACGTGGTGGCGGGCGGCTTCCGCCTGCTCGACCTGGTCGAACCGGAGTGGCCCGGGTGGAACAGCCAGGAGTGGGGCGGCTGGTCCCCGCTGCGCGGCAACCTGATCCCGGGCACGGCGATCTTCGTCTGCGAGAGGGCCTGATCCCTTGATCCGCCGAGCCGCCCTCGACGCCCTGCCCGTACGCCAGGCCCTGCCCGGGCTCCTCGCGGCGCTCGGCGCGCACGGCACCGCGGTGCTGTGCGCGCCGCCGGGGACCGGCAAGACGACCCTGGTGCCGCTGGTCCTCGCGGGCCTGGTGGGCGGCGGACCGCGGCGGCGGGTGGTCGTGGCCGAGCCGCGGCGGATCGCCGCCCGGGCGGCGGCGCACCGGATGGCCTGGCTGCTCGGCGAGCGGGCCGGCGGCGCGGTCGGCTTCACGGTGCGCGGCGAGCGGGTGGCCGGCCCCGGCACCGTGGTGGAGGTGGTGACGACCGGGGTGCTGCTCCAGCGCCTCCAGCGCGACCAGGAGCTGGCGGGCGTCGACGTGGTCGTCCTGGACGAATGCCACGAGCGGCACCTGGACGCCGACACGGTCGCCGCCTTTCTCCTCGACGTACGGGAGACGCTGCGTCCGGAGCTGCGGCTGGTGGCGGCCTCGGCGACGACGGACGCCGCCGGCTGGGCGAGGGTGCTCGGGGGTGCGCCGGTGGTGGAGGCCGCGGGCGTCTCGTACCCGGTGGAGACCGTCTGGGCGCCCCCGGCCCTTCCGGTGCGGCCGCCGCACGGGATGCGTGTGGATCCCGCGCAGCTCGCCCACGTGGCCTCGGTGGTGCGGCGGGCGGTGGCGGAACGTTCCGGTGACGTGTTGTGCTTCCTGCCCGGTGTCGGGGAGATCGCCCGGGTGGCGGGGCAGCTGGGCGGGGTGGACGCGGAGGTGCTCCAGCTCCACGGCCGGGCCCCGGCCGCCGTGCAGGACGCGGCGCTGACGGCCTCGGACCACCGCCGGGTGATCCTGGCGACGGCGGTGGCCGAGTCGAGCCTGACCGTGCCCGGGGTGCGCGTGGTCGTGGACTCGGGCCTGGCCCGCGAGCCGCGCGTGGACCATGCCCGCGGGCTGGGCTCGCTGGCGACCGTACGGGCCTCGCGTGCGGCCGGGCGCCAGCGGGCGGGCCGGGCGGGCCGTGAGGCCCCGGGTGTGGTGTACCGGTGCTGGACGGAGGCGGAGGACGGCATGCTGCCGGCGTTCCCGGCGCCGGAGATCCGCATGGCCGACCTGGCGCAGTTCGCCCTCCAGGCGGCGTGCTGGGGCGACCCGGACGCGGCCGGGCTGGCGCTGCTGGACGCGCCGCCGGCCGGGGCGATGGCGGCCGCACGGGAGGTGCTCGTGGCCGTCGGCGCGGTGGACGCGGCCGGGCGGCCGACGCCGCGCGGGGTCCGCATGGCCGGGCTCGGGCTGCACCCGCGGCTGGGCCGGGCCCTGCTGGACGGCACCGCCGAACTGGGCGCACGTCGGGCGGCGGAACTCGTGGCGCTGCTGAGCGAGGAGCCGCCGCGCGAGTACGGCGACGACCTGGCCGCGGCCTGGCGCCGGGCCCGAGCGGGCACCGACGCCTACGCCCCCCGCTGGCGCGCGGAAGCGGCCCGCCTGGAACGCGCCGCCGCTCCTGCGGGGCGTACGCCCGCCACCGGATCCACATCGGGATCCGCGGCCGGGGCCGGGGCCGCGGCCGGGGCGCGCGGGGCGGGGCGCGGTCCCGGCGGGAGTACCGCCCCGGACGACGCCGCCGCCGGCCTCGTGGCCGCCCTGGCCTTCCCCGAGCGGGTCGCCCGGGCCAAGGGGGCGGGGGCTTTCCTCATGGCCTCCGGGACCGGGGCGGAGCTCGGTGAGGGCTCGGGGCTGCGGCACGCGCCCTGGCTGGCCGTCGCCGTCGCCGACAGGCCTGCGCACTCCGCGGCCGCACGGATCCGGCTGGCCGCGGTCATCGACGAGGACACCGCTCGGGCGGCCGCCGCGCATCTGCGCGCCGACGCCGACGAGGTGCGCTGGCAGGACGGGGACCTGGTCGCCCGCGCAGCGCAGCGCCTCGGGGCGATCGAGCTCGCCGTGCGCCCGCTGCGCAACCCGGACCCGGCGCTCGTACGGGCGGCGCTGCTCGACGGGCTGCGCACCGAGGGGCTCGGCCTGCTGCGCTGGACCCAGGACGCGCTGGCGCTGCGGGCCCGCCTCGGCTTCCTGCACCGGACCCTCGGCGGCGCCTGGCCGGACGTGGCCGACGACGCAGCACTGCTGGCGCGGGCGGACGACTGGCTGGAGCCCGAGCTGTCCCGGGCCCGGCGCCGCGCCGACCTGGCCCGGATCGACGCCGGGCAGGCCCTCGGCCGGCTGCTGCCGTGGGCCACCGGCGAGGCGGCCCGGCTGGACGAGCTGGCGCCCGAGCGGATCGAGGTCCCCAGCGGTTCCCGGATCCGCGTCGACTACACGTCCGACCAGCCGGTGCTGGCGGTCAAGCTCCAGGAGTTGTTCGGGCTGGCCGAGACCCCGCGGGTGGCGGGGGTTCCCGTACTCGTCCACCTGCTCTCGCCGGCCGGGCGCCCGGCCGCGGTCACGGCCGACCTCGCCTCCTTCTGGCAGGGCGGATACCCCGCCGTGCGCGCGGAGCTGCGCGGCCGCTACCCGAAGCACCCCTGGCCGCAGGACCCGGCCTCGGCCGAGCCCACCCGTCACACCAACGCCCGGCTCAGGCGGTCCTGACCCCTTCCGCCTCTTCCCGTGCACGGCGGCCGCGTGCCTCCAGCCACAGGGCGGTCCCGAGCAGGAGGAGGCCTCCCGCGGCCAGGCCGGCCGGGGCGTAGGTGTGGAGCGCGAGGATCTTCGCCCGGTTCGCCTTGACCAGGGCGACGGTGTGGTCGGAGTAGTCCTCGCGCAGGGTCACGTGCCCGGCGAAGGCGGTGAGCCTGCCGTCGGGGCCGCCCGAGGCGATGCCGCCGCGCATCTCCTGCTGGATGTCCTGCTCGGCGTTGACGGGAGCTCCGGTGACGGGGTCGACCCAGAAGCGCACCGTGGCCGTGTACCAGAGGGTGGTGCCGGTGGCCGCCTCGATCGTCGCCGGGTCGATGCCCTCGATCGGCATCTTCTTCGGCATCGCGACCTTGGTCCACGGGACGGTCTGCTCGAAGTAGTAGACGTCCATGCCCTTGAAGCGGCGCGGTCCGACGTAGTGGATCGGCGAGGAGGTGCGGGTCTGGGCGTCGAAGTAGAGGTAGTCGCGCGGTTCGGTGAAGAACGGCCATTTGAACTCGATGCCCTCGCGCTTGACGGGGTCGCCGTCGACCATCTCGCCGGTGGCGTGCACGGGGTCCTGGGTGTGCGCGTCGAAGATGTAGCGCTCGGGGATCTGCGAGACCATCCTGCCGTCGGGGCCGATGATGTGGGAGAGGGTGTCCCAGACCACGACGTCCTTGCCTGCGCTCGCCTCGATCTCCTTCGACGCCTCCACGTTGCCCTTGAGGGTCTGGACGATGGTGACCTTGTCGACCTTCTTGGGCTGCATGCCGCCGGTGTAGTCGAGGAGGGTCGCGTCCTTCGCCTCCAGGACCACCTCCTGGTACTGGTTCGGCGGGATCTTCGCGAGGCGCGGGTACGCGTACCAGCGCAGCAGCGGCGCGAGGGCCGCGCAGAAGACGGCGAGGGCCAGCAGGACAAGGCTCGCTCTGCGTCGCACGGCCGGGCCCTCCTCTACTTTCCGGGCGCGGGGGGCGCGGTGGTGAGCAGGGGCTTGGGGGAGGTCTCGCCCTCGGGCACCCCGAACGCCGTGATGGCGGACACGAGGGCCAGCGCGGCCGCGAGGCCGATGACGGCGGCGACGAATGCGCGCATGCCGGTGCTCCGGAATCTGATGAGGCGTCAGAGATGGGGCACCGTAGCAACGCCGGGGTGAGATGAGAACCGTCGTGGCGGTGCCGCCGCCCCCCGGCGCGGGGCGGGGCGCGGCCTCTTCCGGGGCCCCGGCGGGGTGTGCCCGCAGAAGCCGGGAGAAGGGGCGTCGCGCGTGCCCCGGGCCGTCCGGCGGCCGCGACCGACCGCGGCCCCGCCCTGGGCGGGCTTCCTACGGTACGGACGGGGCCGACCCGGACGCGGCGGGCGTCGGGGCGTCGGGGGTGGGCGAGGGCTTCGCCGACCGCGTGGCCGTGGGCCGCGCAGTCGGGGCCGTCGTGGGGGCCGGAGACGACGTGGGCTGCGGCGTGCGCGTCGGGCTCGGCGTCGGAGTCGGCGTCGGAGTCGGAGTCGGAGTCGGGGTGGGGGTGGGCGTGG
>NZ_JOFX01000012.1 GCF_000719345.1 Streptomyces sp. NRRL F-2664 | reverse complement strand
CTTATACACATCTCCTCCCACCCCGGCCAGCGCCCCCCTCGCGCCGGTCACTCCTCCCGTCCCGAGTACGCCGATCCGGCCCGTCCCCCTGACTGGCACCGCGGCTTCCGCCACCGCCCTGTCCAGCACCGCCCTGCCCGCCACTGCCCCGGGCGACCCAGCCGGTGCGGCGGCTCCGCGCCCCGAGGCGGGAGCCGCCACCCCGGGGCAGCCCGCACCGGCCGCCGAGCCCGTACGGGACCCCGCCCCGCAGCCGCTGCCCTCCGCGCCCGGCCCAGACACCGGCGCACCGGCGCCGCCCGCCGCCACGCCCCGTAGCGCGCACGACGTGGAGGCCGCTGACCCGGGAATCCGACCGTCCTACCAGCACGGATCCTCCGTCGAACCGGTCCCCGGCCACCGGACCCCCGGGACCCCCGCGGACGCCCCTGCCGCCGGGGCCGAGCAGCCGCCCTCACCGGAAGCAGCCTCCGGTGCGCCGTCCCCGCGGCCGACCGCGGGCGACGCCGGGGCCACCGCGACCGTGCCGCGCCAGAAGGACGGCACGCCCGGAGCCCGCTTGCGCCGTCCGGGCTTCGTCCGACCGGAGGCGGCCGCCGGACCCGACCCGCTGGACCACCCGGACCCCGCCCGCGCCGCCGAGGCCGCGGCCGTGGAGAACCTGCTCCGCTGCTGGGTCCGCGAATCCGCAATCCGCCGCCCCGACGGTCCCGGCGGAAGTCCGCTGCGGATCCCCCTCCCCGCATCCGGCACCGCCGTTCTGGTCGGTGTCCGCCACTGGTCCCACACCGGCTGGCACCGCTTCGGCCCTGCCCGCCTCGAAGGCACCACCCCCACCGCACCGTTCCTGGACGCCGTCACCCTCGCCGCACTCATCGCCCGCGAGGGCGCCGGCGACGGCCGCGGCGGCGCCGACCTCGTCGGCCGGGTCGCCGACTCCGTGCGCCGCACCACCGAGTTCATCGCCGACCGGCGAGCACGCCCCACCGCCCCACCCCCCGCCCGCGGAGACCACTTCCTCACCGCCGAACAGTCGCTGCTTCTCGGTCACCCCCTCCAACCGGACCCGAAGAGCCGCGAAGGACTCTCCGAGGCCGAGGCCCGTCGATACTCACCCGAACTCCACGGCTCCTTCCCCCTGCACTGGTTCGCCGTCGACCACGGCGCGCTCGCCACCGAATCCGCCTGGACCGAGCGCGGCCGCCCCGTCTCCGCGCCCCAACTCCTCGGCCGGCTCGCCCCCGGCCTGCCGCTGCCCGACGGCACCACCCCCCTTCCCCTGCACCCCTGGCAGGCCCGCGAACTCCTCCAACGCCCCGCCGTCGGCGCCCTGCGCGACGCCGGACTCCTGCACGACCTCGGCCCCCACGGTGAGGCCTGGTACCCGACCTCCTCCGTGCGCACCGTCCACCGTCCTGGCGCCCCCGCCATGCTCAAGCTGTCCCTGGGCCTGCGCATCACCAACTCCCGCCGCGAGAACCTCCGCAAGGAACTCCACCGAGGCGTGGAGGTGCACCGGCTGCTCCGCACCGGACTGGCCGAGCAGTGGCAGGCCGCCCACCCCCGCTTCGACATCGTCCGCGACCCGGCCTGGGTGGCCGTGGACGCACCCGACGGCACCCCGGTCCCCGGGCTGGACGCCCTGCTCCGTCACAACCCCTTCCGCTCGGGCGACGACGCCGTCTGCGTCGCCGCGCTCACCTCCCTGCGGCCGTGGCCCGGCCGGACCACGATGACCTCCCGGCTCGCCGAGATCGTCACCGGTCTCGCCTCCGCCACCGGACACTCCACCTCCGCCGTCGCCGCCGAGTGGTTCCTGCGCTACCTCGACCACGTCGTCCTGCCGGTCCTCGCCTTCGACGCCCTCGCCGGTATCGCCCTCGAAGCGCACCAGCAGAACACGCTGGTCCTCCTCGACCCGGCCGGCTGGCCGGCCGGCGGCCGCTACCGCGACAACCAGGGCTATTACTTCCGTGCATCCCGCCGCGCGGAACTGGAACAACGGCTTCCCGGCATCGGCGTCCGCAGCGACACCTTCGTCGCCGACTCCGTCACCGACGAACGCTTCACCTACTACCTCGGCATCAACAACGTGCTCGGCCTGATCGGTGCCTTCGGCTCCCAGCGCCTCGCCGACGAACGCGTCCTCCTCGCCGCGTTCCGCCGCTTCCTCGCCAAGGCCGCGGGCCTGGGCCCGCTCCCCACCCGGCTGCTCGACTCGCCCACGCTGCGCTGCAAGGCGAACCTGCTCACCCGCCTGGGCGGCCTCGACGAGCTGGTCGGCCCCGTCGACACCCAGTCCGTCTACGTCACCATCACCAACCCCCTTCACGATTGACGCGTCGGCGCCCGACGCGGAGAAGAGCCCCCGATGCGCCTCACGGACACCGCCGCCTACGTCGCCGGACCCGGCTGCGACGCCCCCGAAGCCCTCGGCGCCGGCCGGCACCCCACCGCACGACGCCTCAACGCCGACCTGCTGCCCCTGCTCGCCGAGGCCGACCTGCTCGACTCACCGGCCACCTGGGGCAGCGTCACCACCCGGGCCGGAGCCTTCCGCCTCGAACCCGTACGGCCGGGCCGAGACCTGGACCTCCTCACCACGTGGATGAACGACCCCGAGGTGGACGCCTATTGGGAGCTCGCCGGCCCCGCCACCGTCACCGCGGCCCACCTGCGGTCCCAGCTCGACGGCGACAGCCGGAGCATCCCCTGCCTCGGCCTCCTCGACGGCACGCCGATGAGCTACTGGGAGGTCTACCGGGCCGACCTCGACCCGCTCTCCCGGCACTACCCGGCGCGCCCCCACGACATGGGTATCCACCTGCTCATCGGAGACGGCACGAACCGCGGCCGCGGGCTGGGCACGGCCCTGCTCCGCGCCGTCACCGACCTGGTCCTCGGCAACCGCCCCCGCTGCACACGCGTCGTCGCGGAACCGGACATCCGCAACACCCCCTCCGTATCGGCCTTCCTCAACTCAGGCTTCCGCTGCCATGCGGAAATCGACCTTCCCGACAAGCGCGCCGCCCTGATGGTCCGGGAGCGGGCGCTGCGCAATCTCCTCTGATCGCCGCCCCGCACGCCCCGACCGCCGTCGTCGCTCGCACCTCTCCCTTCGAAAACTCTGCGCCGCGCAGCAAAGTTCCCGATCTTCGAGGAGTCCCGTGCCGAACTGCCCCGCATCCCCCGATCCGACGGAGCCGGTCCTGCCCCCGTCGCCCCAGCACCCCAGCACTCCGCCCGAACTCAACGCCCCGGTCTGGGACTTCGCCGCACGCAAGCTCCTCGCCAAGATGCTCGCCGAATTCGCCTACGAGGAGATCATCCGACCCGTTCCGGTCCCCGTCCTCGCCCCGGCCGCCACCGGCGACGCCTGGACCCTGGCCCTCGACGACGGCAGCAGCCTCGGCTTCCGGGCCCGCCGCCGCTCGTACGGCAGCTGGCACGTCGCACCGGACACCATCACCCTCACCCCGCCCCCGCCCGCTCCGCCCGCGCCGGCGTCCTTCGGTGACCCGTACGCCTTCCTCGTGCGCGCCCGCACCCTCCTCGGCCTCGACGGCGCCACGCTGGGCCACCTCGTCCGCGAGCTCAGCGCCACCCTCGCCGCCGACGCACGGCTCGACCACACCGCCCTCACCGTCGACGTCCTCGCCGACCTCGACTACGCCGCCCTGGAGGGCCACCAGACCGGGCACCCGTGGCTCGTCCTCAACAAGGGGCGCATCGGACTGTCCTCCTCCGACACCGCCTCCTGGGCGCCCGAGGCCCGCAACCGCCAGCGCCTGCCCTGGCTCGCCGCCCACACCTCCCTCGCCGCCTACCGCGGCACCGCCGGCCTGGAGGACCCCGCCCGCCTCTACTGCGCCGAGCTCGCCCCGGCCACCCGCGCAGCCTTCGACCAGGCCCTCCGGGACCGCGGCCTCGATCCGCTGCGCTACCTCTACTTCCCCGTGCACCCCTGGCAGTGGGACGAGGTCGTCGTCCCCCTCTTCGCCCCGGCGCTCGCCTCCGGCCACCTCGTCCCGCTCCCCGCCGATCCGGACGTCCGGCTGCCCCAGCAGTCGATCCGCACCTTCCTCAACCTCAGCCGACCCGACCGGCACAGCGTCAAGCTCCCCCTGTCCGTCTTCAACACCATGGTCTGGCGCGGACTGCCCTCCGACCTCGCCCTCGCGGCCCCCGCGGTCACCGCCTGGATCCACTCCCTCCGCGACGCGGACCCCTTCCTGCGCGACGAGTGCCGGGTCATCCTGCTGGGCGAGGTCGCCTCCGTCACCGTCCGCCATCCCGTCTACGACCGGCTGCCCGAGGTCCCGTACCAGTACAAGGAGCTCCTCGGCGCGATCTGGCGCGAACCCCTCACGGGTCTCCTCGCACCGGGGGAGCGCGCCCGCACGCTCGCCGCGCTGCTCCACACCGACCAGCGCGGCCGGTCCTTCACCGCGGAGCTCGTCGCCCGCTCCGGCCTGACCCCCACCGTCTGGCTGCAGCGGCTCTTCGCCGCCGTCCTGCCCCCGCTGCTCCGCTTCCTGTACCGCTACGGCACCGTCTTCTCCCCGCACGGCGAGAACACCGTCGTGATCTTCGACGAGCAGGACGTGCCCGTCCGGCTCGCCGTCAAGGACTTCGTCGACGACGTCAACATCAGCGACGAGCCGCTGCCCGAGCTGGCCACCGTGCCCGGCGAGGTCCGCGCCGTCCTGCTCCCCGAGCCCGCCGACTTCCTGCCGCAGTTCATCCACTCCGGTCTGTTCATCGGAGTCTTCCGCTACCTGTCGGCCCTGTGCGAGGACCGCCTCGACGTCCCGGAGGGCGCTTTCTGGTCCCTCGTACGGGCCGAGATCCTGCGCCACCAGGCCCGCTTCCCCGAGCTCAAGGACCGCTACGAGCTCTTCGACCTGCTCGGCGAGCGGATCACCCGGCTGTGCCTGAACAGGAATCGCCTGTACGAGGACGGCTACCGCGACCGCCCGGACCGTCCGCACGCCGTGCAGTACGGCACCGTGCCCAACCCCCTCCACCGGCCATGAATACCCGCGGCCGGGCGCCCACTGTCGGCGGGGCCCCGTAGGGTTGGCAGTGCTATGACGAAGCCCTCCCTCCCCGACCTGCTGCACGCCGCCGTCTCCGCCGTCGGCGGCACGGAGCGCCCCGGCCAGGTGGCCATGGCCGAAGCCGTCGCCGAAGCGATCGACGACAACTCCCACCGGCTGATCCAGGCGGGCACCGGCACCGGTAAGTCCCTCGGCTACCTGGTGCCGGCCCTCGCCCACGGCGAGCGCGTGGTCGTGGCCACCGCCACCCTCGCCCTCCAGCGGCAGCTCGTCGAGCGTGACCTGCCCCGGACGGTGGACGCCCTGCACCCGCAGCTGCGCCGCCGGCCGCAGTTCGCCATGCTCAAGGGCCGGTCGAACTACCTGTGCCTGCACCGCCTCCACGAGGGCGCTCCGCAGGACGAGGAGGAGGGCCTCTTCGACCAGTTCGAGGCGGCCAGCCCCACGAGCAAGCTCGGCAAGGACCTGCTGCGCCTGCGCGACTGGGCCGACGAGACGGAGACCGGCGACCGCGACGACCTGACACCCGGCGTCTCGGACAAGGCCTGGTCGCAGATCTCCGTCTCCTCCCGCGAGTGCCTGGGCGCCACGAAGTGCGCGTACGGTGCCGAGTGCTTCGCCGAGGCCGCCCGCGAGCGGGCCAAGCTCGCCGACGTGGTCGTCACCAACCACGCCCTGCTGGCCATCGACGCCATCGAGGGCGCGCCGGTACTGCCGCAGCACGAGGTGCTGATCGTGGACGAGGCGCACGAGCTGGTCTCCCGGGTGACCGGTGTCGCCACCGGCGAGCTCACCCCCGGCCAGGTCAACCGTGCCGTGAAGCGCGCCGCCAAGCTGGTCGACGAGAAGGTCGCCGACGCGCTCCAGACCGCCTCCGAAACCTTCGAGCGCGTCATGGAGCTGGCGCTGCCGGGCCGTCTGGAAGAGATCCCCGAGGACCTCGGCTACGCCCTGATGTCCCTGCGGGACGCCTCGCGCAACGTGATCTCCGCGATCGGCGCCACCCGCGACAAGTCGGTCCACGACGAGGACGCGGTCCGCAAGCAGGCCCTGGCGGCGGTGGAGAACGTCCACGCGGTGGCGGAGCGGATCACGACCGCCTCCGCCTACGACGTCGTGTGGTACGAGCGCCACGACCGCTTCGGCGCCACCCTCCGGGTCGCTCCGCTGTCGGTTTCGGGCCTGCTGCGCGAGAAGCTCTTCGAGGACCGTTCGGTGGTCCTGACCTCGGCGACCCTGAAGATCGGCGGCGACTTCAACGGCGTCGCCGCGTCCCTGGGGCTGTCCCCGGAGGGCGTCGAGGGCGACGACGTGCCCGTGTGGAAGGGCCTGGACGTCGGCTCCCCGTTCGACTACCCGAAGCAGGGCATCCTCTACGTCGCCAAGCACCTGGCCACGCCGGGCCGCGAGGGCACCCGCGGTGACATGATGGACGAGCTCGCTGAGCTGATCGAGGCGGCGGGCGGCCGCACCCTCGGGCTGTTCTCCTCCATGCGCGGCGCCAAGGCGGCCGCCGAGGAGCTGCGCGGCCGGCTCGACAACCCGATCCTGCTCCAGGGCGAGGAGACGCTCGGCGAGCTGATCAAGGCCTTCGCCGCCGACCCGAAGACCTGCCTGTTCGGGACGCTGTCGCTGTGGCAGGGCGTGGACGTGCCCGGTCCCAGTTGCCAGCTCGTCGTCATGGACCGGATCCCCTTCCCGCGCCCCGACGACCCGCTGATGAGCGCCCGCCAGAAGTCGGTGGAGGAGCACGGCGGCAACGGCTTCATGGCCGTCGCCGCCACGCACGCCGCGCTCCTGATGGCACAGGGCGCGGGCCGGCTCGTACGGGCCACGGGGGACAAGGGCGTCGTCGCGGTCCTGGACCCCCGCCTGGCCACCGCCCGGTACGGGAGCTTCCTGCGGGCCACGCTGCCGGACTTCTGGTACACGACGGACCGCAACCAGGTCCGCCGCTCCCTCGCCGCGATCGACGCGACGGCGCAGGCCGACGGGAGATAGAGCCCGGCCGCACCGGCGGCCGGCGACGCGGCCGGTGCCCGGACAGACAACAACCCCCGGGACCGGCGCAGTGGGTCCCGGGGGCTGGCTAGGGAGTCGGCGGGGTCAGACGCGGCGCAGGACCGCTACGACCTTGCCGAGGATGGTCGCCTCGTCGCCGGGAATCGGCTGGTAGGCGGCGTTGTGCGGGAGGAGCCAGACGTGGCCGTCCTCGCGCTTGAAGCGCTTGACGGTGGCTTCGCCCTCCAGCATCGCGGCGACGATGTCGCCGTTCTCCGCGACGGGCTGACGACGGACGGTGACCCAGTCGCCGTCGCAGATGGCGGCCTCGATCATCGAGTCGCCGACGACCTTGAGGACGAACAGCTCCCCGTCGCCGACGAGCTGGCGGGGGAGCGGGAAGACGTCCTCGACGGACTCCTCGGCGAGGATCGGGCCGCCGGCCGCGATCCGGCCGACCAGGGGAACGTAGGAGGCGGCGGGCTTGCCGGTGGTGTCCGTGGGCTGCGAGCTGGGCTGGTCCGAGCCGCGCACCTCGTAGGCCCGGGGCCGGTGCGGGTCACGACGCAGGAAGCCCTTGCGCTCCAGGGCCATCAGCTGGTGGGCGACCGAGGACGTGCTGGACAGGCCGACCGCCTGGCCGATCTCGCGCATGGACGGCGGGTAACCCCGCCGCTGCACGGAGTCGCGAATGACCTCGATGACCCTCCGCTGCCGGTCCGTGAGCCCGGAGCTGTCGGCGCGGATGCCTGGAGGTCGACCTGGCAGCGAGCGGGCGGGGCGGACCACGGCCTCCGCCTCCGGGTTCAGGTTTGCGTCGTTCATGGCATGCACCGGCTCAAGTCGGCTCTGGGAGCGGTTCTGGGCAGTGATGGTGGCACTGTCTGCGGTGGTGGTCACGTCGGCCCCTCTCGAAATGTTCTCCCTAGCTGGACAACGGTAGTAGCTTTCGAAAGGTTGCGCCAAACACACGTTCGAGTGAAAAATCGCAGATCGCCCTGCGTGGGCTGATCGCGGGGTGTATGGGCAATCGGATCGACGAACGCGGGTTCGGTCCGGCTCCCGCTGCTTACGGTACCCTTCCCGGTCGGGTCGCCGCCGTCCGGCCCTGCGTCCAGTGTGGCATCGCGAGGCCCCGTATCCGGCTATCGGACGCTGCGACCCGCAGAGCCATCCAAATCCACCGCAACCCAAGATCTAGTGGTTGGATGAGCGCGGCCACCCAGAAGTTGTGGTCCCCGGGTCTGCTGAGGCTCCTGGGATCGCATATGCTGGGGCCTGCTCCACGAGCCCCCGACAGAGCCCGTCTCCGTCGCCGGGGGACCTCCGTGGGGTGATTCAGTCGTGCCGAGAAGGAGGGTGAGGGAACCATGCACTGCCCCTTCTGCAGGCACCCCGACAGCCGCGTCGTCGACAGCCGCACCACGGACGACGGCACGTCGATCCGTCGGCGCCGTCAGTGCCCCGACTGCTCCCGTCGTTTCACGACGGTGGAGACGGCCTCGCTGATGGTGATCAAGCGCAGCGGGGTGACCGAACCCTTCAGCCGTACCAAGGTCATCTCCGGCGTGCGCAAGGCGTGCCAGGGGCGGCCGGTCACCGAGGACGCCCTCGCCAAGCTCGGCCAGCGGGTCGAGGAGGCGGTGCGCGCCACGGGCAGCGCCGAGCTGACCACCCATGACGTGGGTCTGGCCATACTCGGCCCGTTGCAGGAGCTCGACCTGGTCGCGTACCTGCGGTTCGCGTCCGTCTACAAAGCGTTCGACACCCTCGAAGACTTCGAGACCGCCATCGCGGAACTCCGCGAGCCGCGGCCTCACCCCCAAGAGTGCGGGCACGGCGGGACCGGTTCGGTCCCCGTGCCCGCCTCCGCCGCCGACTGACCGGGCTGCCCGCGACCCGGTGCCCGCGCACCGGGTCGCGGCCGGTCGGCCGTGCGAAGAGACGTAGATACAGAGACACAGCACTGTGCCGCGGAATATCGCTGGCACTTTAGGGCGTTTTTGCCCGCATATGGGAGGCAGCGGCATGACAGAGACGGCGAGCAGCTCGGCACGTGGTTCCCGCGCCAAGGGGACCAAGGCTGCCAAGGGCGGCCTGCGTATCGAGCGCATCCACACCACCCCCGGCGTGCACCCTTACGACGAGGTGAACTGGGAGCGCCGTGACGTCGTCATGACCAACTGGCGCGACGGCTCGGTCAACTTCGAGCAGCGCGGCGTCGAGTTCCCCGACTTCTGGTCGGTGAACGCGGTCAACATCGTCACCAGCAAGTACTTCCGCGGTGCGGTCGGCACCCCGCAGCGCGAGACCGGTCTGAAGCAGCTGATCGACCGGATCGTGAAGACCTACACGAAGGCCGGCGAGGACTACGACTACTTCTCCTCGCCCGCCGACGCGGAGATCTTCGAGCACGAGCTGACCTACGCCCTCCTGCACCAGATCTTCAGCTTCAACTCCCCGGTGTGGTTCAACGTCGGCACGCCCCAGCCGCAGCAGGTCTCCGCCTGCTTCATCCTGTCCGTCGACGACTCCATGGAGTCGATCCTCGACTGGTACAAGGAAGAGGGCATGATCTTCAAGGGCGGCTCCGGCGCCGGCCTGAACCTCTCCCGCATCCGCTCCTCCAAGGAGCTCCTCTCCTCCGGCGGCAACGCCTCCGGCCCCGTCTCCTTCATGCGCGGCGCCGACGCGTCCGCGGGAACGATCAAGTCGGGCGGCGCCACCCGCCGCGCGGCCAAGATGGTCGTCCTGGACGTGGACCACCCGGACGTCGAGGCCTTCATCGAGACCAAGGTGAAGGAGGAGGAGAAGATCCGCGCCCTGCGCGACGCGGGCTTCGACATGGACCTGGGCGGCGACGACATCACGTCCGTCCAGTACCAGAACGCCAACAACTCCGTCCGCGTGAACGACGAGTTCATGACGGCCGTCGAGAACGGCACGAAGTTCGGCCTGCGCGCCCGGATGACCGGCGAGGTCATCGAGGAGGTCGACGCCAAGGCGCTCTTCCGCAAGCTGGCCGAGGCCGCGTGGGCCTGCGCCGACCCGGGCATCCAGTACGACGGTGTGATCAACAACTGGCACACCTGCCCCGAGTCCGGCCGGATCACCGCGTCCAACCCGTGCAGCGAGTACATGCACCTGGACAACACGTCCTGCAACCTCGCCTCGCTCAACCTGATGAAGTTCCTGAACGACGACGGCAAGGGCGACCAGTCCTTCGACGCCGAGCGCTTCGCCAAGGTCGTCGAGCTCGTCATCACCGCGATGGACATCTCCATCTGCTTCGCGGACTTCCCCACGCAGAAGATCGGCGAGAACACCCGCGCCTTCCGCCAGCTGGGCATCGGCTACGCCAACCTCGGCGCCCTGCTGATGGCGACCGGCCACGCCTACGACTCGGACGGCGGCCGCACCCTCGCCGCCTCGATCACCTCGCTGATGACCGGTACCGCCTACAAGCGCTCCGCCGAGCTCGCCGCCATCGTCGGCCCGTACGACGGCTACGCCCGCAACGCCGAGGCGCACAAGCGCGTCATGAAGCAGCACGCCGACGCCAACGCCGTCGCGCCGCGCACCGACGACCTGGACAACTCGATCTGGGCCGCGGCCACCGAGGCCTGGCAGGACGTCCTGCGCCTCGGCGAGAAGAACGGCTTCCGCAACTCCCAGGCCTCCGTCCTCGCGCCGACCGGCACCATCGGCCTGGCGATGTCCTGCGACACCACGGGCGTCGAGCCGGACCTGGCCCTGGTCAAGTTCAAGAAGCTCGTCGGCGGCGGCTCGATGCAGATCGTCAACGGGACCGTCCCGCAGGCCCTGCGGCGCCTGGGGTACCAGGAGGAGCAGGTCGAGGCGATCGTCGCCCACATCGCCGAGCACGGCAACGTCGTCGACGCCCCCGGTCTGAAGACCGAGCACTACGAGGTCTTCGACTGCGCCATGGGCGAGCGCTCCATCTCCCCGATGGGCCACGTGCGCATGATGGCCGCGATCCAGCCGTGGATCTCCGGTGCGATCTCCAAGACGGTCAACATGCCGGAGTCGGCGACCGTCGAGGAGATCGAGGAGATCTACTTCGAGGCGTGGAAGCTCGGCGTCAAGGCGCTCGCGATCTACCGCGACAACTGCAAGGTCGGCCAGCCCCTCTCCGCCAAGAAGAAGGAGGAGGAGAAGGAGGAGGTCACCGCCAAGACGGAGGAGACCCTCCGGGCCGCCGTCGAGAAGGTCATCGAGTACCGCCCCGTCCGCAAGCGCCTCCCGAAGGGCCGCCCGGGCATCACCACCTCCTTCACGGTGGGCGGCGCCGAGGGCTACATGACGGCGAACTCCTACCCGGACGACGGCCTGGGCGAGGTCTTCCTGAAGATGTCCAAGCAGGGCTCCACCCTCGCGGGCATGATGGACGCCTTCTCCATCGCCGTCTCGGTCGGCCTCCAGTACGGCGTGCCGCTGGAGACCTACGTCTCCAAGTTCACGAACATGCGCTTCGAACCGGCCGGCATGACGGACGACCCGGACGTGCGGATGGCACAGTCGATCGTCGACTACATCTTCCGCCGCCTGGCGCTGGACTTCCTGCCCTTCGAGACCCGCTCGGCCCTCGGCATCCACACCGCCGAGGAGCGCCAGCGCCACCTGGAGACCGGTTCCTACGAGCCGCTCGAGGAGGAGCTGGTGGACACCGAGTCCCTGGCCCAGTCGGCCCCGCTCGCCGCGGTGCCGTCGGCGCCGCAGCAGGCCCCGGCCGCCGTCCCGGCCCCGGAGCGCAAGACGGCGCACAGCAGCGCCGAACTGGTCGAGATGCAGCTCGGTGTGTCCGCGGACGCCCCGCTGTGCTTCTCCTGCGGTACGAAGATGCAGCGTGCCGGTTCCTGCTACATCTGCGAGGGCTGCGGCTCCACCAGCGGTTGCAGCTGACACCCGGTGCGCCCGTGAAACCCGGGGCGCACGTGGAGTCGACCTGTGGTTCCCGAGGGGGCCGGCCTGTGGCCGGCCCCCTCGGCCGTCCCGGCGGCGCACTCCGCAGCGGACTCGACCGGGAGTTCGGTCTTCGGCCGCCCGATCGGGACGGGGCGGAAGCGGTGGGGATGTTGGCGCCGGGGACTGACCCGCGCCCCGCCCGGCCCGTACGATGGCGCAGTGCTGGTCAAGTGGATTCGCTGCACGGTGACGGACCGACGCGGGTTCGAGCGGGGGCAGCGAAAATGGGCGGGGCTGCCGGGCGAGCCGGGATTCCGGGGGCAGGGCGGCGGCTGGAGCAGAGGCCGGCAGGGAGTCGCGCATGTCTTCGCGTTCTGGGAGAGCCGGGCCTTCTACGACTCCTTCATGGCGCGGTCGCACGACAGGCTGGCCGCCGCCCAGCACGGCACCTACACCGACCTGCGGGTGACGCTCTTCGACCACCGCTTCGACGTGAAGACCGGCTTCGAACCGCGCTTCACCGACGCCGACGTGGTCCGGGTGGCGCACACCCGGGTCCGGGAGGGCCGCGTCGACCACTTCGCGCTCATGCAGGAGAAGGTGTGGAACCCGGCCATGGCCGGCTCGCCGGGGATGATCAGGGGCCTCTTCGGGGAGGCGCCGGGCCGGGAGTTCCTGGTGCTCTCCATGTGGCACGCGGCGGCCGAGCACGGCAAGTACCGGCAGGAGCGCGTGGAGCGGCTGTCCCTGCGCGCCCAGATCCAGGCGGACGTGGAAGCCCTCACCGGGGACGTCGTCGACCTCGAACCGTCCTGGACGGTGTGACCGTATGACGAGCGCCGGCCCGACCGGCGTGCCCGGTCGGCCGGTCCCGCCGTGGCCGAATAGGGTCGTGGGATGGTTCGACCACGGCGCATCGTCCTTGTCCGGCACGGGGAATCGGAGGGGAACGCCGACGACTCGGTGTACGAGAGGGAGCCCGACCACGCCCTGCGGCTGACCCGGAAAGGTCGCGAGCAGGCCGCGGCGGCCGGGGCCCGGCTGCGAGAGATCTTCGGCAACGAGACCATCAGCGCGTACGTCTCCCCCTACCGCCGCACCCTGCAGACCTTCCGCGAACTCGGGCTGGACCCCACCCGGGTCCGGATGCGCGAGGAGCCGCGGCTGCGCGAACAGGACTGGGGGAACTGGCAGGACCGGGAGGACGTACGGCTGCAGAAGGCCTACCGGGACGCCTACGGGCACTTCTTCTACCGCTTCGCGCAGGGCGAGTCGGGTGCCGACGTCTACGACCGGGTCGGGGCCTTCCTGGAGAGCCTCTACCGCAGCTTCGAGGCGCCGGACCACCCCCAGAACGTGCTGCTGGTGACGCACGGGCTGACGATGCGGCTGTTCTGCATGCGCTGGTTCCACTGGTCGGTGGCCGAATTCGAGGCCTTGTCCAACCCGGGGAACGGCGATTTCCGGATGCTGCTGCTGGGACCCGACGGCCGGTACCGGATGGACCGCCCGTTTGAGCGGTGGACCACACCGGAGCCTTACGACCTGGACGGCTAGAGTGACCCGCGATGACGCCTGACTCCACTCCCGAACGGCGCTACGCACGCGCCATGGCCAGCCTGCGCGGGCTGGCGCTGGGTGACGCCCTCGGCTCCCAGTACTTCGTCCCCGTGAACTACCCGCTGCTCAAGCGGCGCGAGCTGCCCTCCGGCACGGAGACCTGGCAGTGGACCGATGACACCGAGATGGCGTGCTCGGTGGTGGCCGTGCTGGCCGGGCACGGGCGGATCGACCAGGATGCCCTCGCGCGCTCCTTCGCCGACCACCACGACTTCGACCGGGGCTACGGACCCGCGGTGAACCGGATGCTGCGGCTGGTGCGGGAGGGTGAGGACTGGCGCACGCTGGCCGCCGAACTGTTCAACGGGCAGGGCTCGTGGGGCAACGGCGCCGCCATGCGGATCGCGCCGCTGGGGGCGTGGTACGCCGACGACCCGGAACAGGCCACGCACCAGGCGGAGATCTCCGCCTACACGACCCATCAGCACCGTGAGGCCGTGTGCGGGGCGATGGCGGTCGCCGCGGCGGCCGCACTGGCCGCGGGCACGCAGGCCCCGCCGAAGGCGGCCGATCTGCTCGACGGCGTGATCGCGCTCGTCCCCCGCAGTGCGGTGGGCGCCGGGCTGCGGCGCGCCCGCGACATGCTGGACTACGGGGACGCGACCACCGTCGCGGCCGTCCTGGGCTGCGGACGGCGTACGAGCGCCCACGACACGGTGCCGTTCGCCCTGTGGTCGGCGGCGCGGGCCCTGGACGACTACGAGCGGGCGTTCTGGACCACCGCGCAGGTGGGCGGGGACGTCGACACGACCTGCGCGATCGTCGGCGGGGTGCTGGGCGCGCGCGGGGACGCCGTGCTGCCGGCGCAGTGGCTGGCGCGCACCGAGGCACTGCCCGCCTGGCTGCCGCCGACCGCGGCGTAGACCCGCGCCGTTCTCCGCCCGGCCAGGGTGAGGCCTGCCCGCCGATTGTCACGGTCCTGCCACAGCGCGCTTTTGATCCTGTTCAAAACCGAGTGCGGGCTGCCTACCCTGTCCCCATCGCCGCCCCGACCTGTACTCCGGAGCGGCCGGCAGGGGAGGGGACCCGATGTCAGAGAACACCGGTGGGGCGGACGACGCCCGGCCCGAGGCGGCTGCCGAAGCGGATGCCGCGACCGGAGGTTCGCCCACCGCTCCGGCTCCGGGCTCGGCTCCGGCTTCCGACGGCAGCCCGCCGCCCGAGGCGGCCCGGCCCCCGTCGGGCGCACACACCGGTCGGCCGGGCTGGCAGCCCCACCACCACCCGATGCAACCGCGCCCCTGGGGCCCGCCGCCGACGCAGCCGGCGAAGCCCTCCTGGGCCGCGGTGGTGCGCCCCGCCGAAGCCGGTCCCGTCCGGACCGCGACCCTGGTCGCCGTCCTGGCCTCCGGCCTCGCCGCCGCGCTCCTCCTGGGCGACGGCATGGGCCCGGGGCTGCTGCTCGCGGTGGTGCCCGCCGCCGTCGCCGCGTACGTCGCCGCCCGTGCGGCCGGCCGTACCGCCCGGCCGTGGACGCTGGCCTGGGTGGCCGGCTGCCTCGCGCTGCTCGTGATACCCGCCCTGCGCGACTCCGCGTGGCCTTCCACGCTCGCGATCCTGGCCGCCGTACTGCTGGGCGCGCTCGCCCTGCACGGCAGCCGCACCTGGCTCGGGGTCCTGCTCAGCCCGCTCGGCTTCGCCGACTCCGCCGTGTCCGGCACCGCCTGGGCGCTGAAGGGGCTGCGCTCGCGCGGCGGCATCGGCAAGGACCGCTGGCTGCCCGTCGCCAAGGCCGCCGTCGTCGCCCTGGTGCTGCTCCTCCTCTTCGGGGCCCTGTTCGCCTCCGCGGACGCGGCGTTCGCGGATCTCCTGGGCGGCCTGGTGCCCGACGTGTCCATCGAGGACGGACCCCTGCGCCTCGCGCTCTTCGTCCTCGGTGTGGTGCTGGCGATCGCGGCGGCCCGCACCGCGGCCGGGCCGCTGCGCTGGGACCGGATCAAGGTGGCCCCCGGCGCGCCGCGCTCCCGGGTCGAATGGGCCCTTCCGCTCGTCGTGCTGAACCTGCTCTTCGCCGGCTTCAACGCCGTCCAGCTGGCCGTCCTGTTCGGCGGCTACGACAAGGTCCTGCAGAGCACCGGCCTCGGCCACGCCGAGTACGCCCGCCAGGGCTTCTGGCAGCTGCTCTGGGCCACCCTGCTCACCCTCGCCGTGATCGCGCTCGCCCTGCGCTGGGCCCCGCGCTCCGGGGCCGGCGACCGGCGCCTCGTCCGGATCGTCCTCGGCACGCTGTGCGCCATGACGCTGGTCGTCGTCGCCGCCGCACTGCGCCGCATGGACTTCTACGTGGACGCGTACGGGCTGACCCGGCTGCGCGTCTCGGTCGCCGCGATGGAACTGTGGCTGGGGCTGGTCATCGTACTGATCATGGCAGCCGGCGTGTTCGGCGCGCGCTGGCTGCCCCGCGCCGTCGCCGGCAGCGCGGCCGCCGCGGTCCTGGCCTTCGGACTGCTGTCCCCGGACGGGATGGTCGCCGAGCAGAACGTCGCCCGGTACCGGACGACCCAGAAGATCGACCTCGCCTACTTCCAGTCCATGTCCGCGGACGCCGTGCCCGCGCTGGACCGGCTCCCCGAGCCCCAGCGCTCCTGCGCGCTGCGCGGAATCGGCGCCGACATGGCCAGGGCCGGCGACGTCCCCTGGTACGCGGTGAGCATGGGCGAGTACCGCGCCCGGCAGATCCTGCGCGAGCGGCCGGTGACGGCGTCGTACGAGGTCTGCTCCCGCCTGGGCGCCTTCGCAAGCCGCGTCGAGCACTGAGCAGACCGGCGCGGGGGAGGGGTCCCGCGCCGACGGCGTGCGCCACACCTGTGCGGGCGGCCGGCCGGTCCGGTCGATGGCGGCCGCGACCTCGGTGCCGGCCTGGACCAGGAGGGCCGGGACCGCTGCCCCGCCTCCTCGCGGCCCGAACGGGCGATCCCCGAACCGGCGTTGGTACGGCTGCGCACCGTCGGCCCGAACGCCCCGACCGTGGAGGGCGTCGCCGCCGGCGCGCAGAGGGGCAGGGCCGCGCTCCAGCGGCGCCGGCCCTCCGGGCCGGAGCTCGTGGCCGAAGCGCCGCTGTCCGGACTGCCGCGGATCGGTGAGATTCCCGACTCCGGCCCGGACCGCGAGGGCCTCTGCCTGCTGTGTGTGCGCACGCGGGAGGTCATGCGCTCCCGGGCGGTGCAGGCCCTCCGGTCCGGGCTTCACGAATGCGATCACCTCGCCGCGGAGCGCCGGCACGGGGTCGTCCGGCCCGGGCTGCAGGAGCCTGCCCAGCGCCTGATCAGGAAGCACGTGCCGCCGTCCACCGAGCGGGAAGAGGTGAGACCGGACGCCGCTGCTCCGTTTGTCGTGGATGTCGTTCCGGCGATGTTGTTGCACCGCCCCAGGGTGTGCGATGGCGAATGAGGGGATGCGGACATCGCCGCGCCGATCGACGAGGTGAGGGTGCCGCCGCTCAGAGTGTGGGACGCAGAGGGGCGGCCGCGTGCTCGGCGGGGCGCAGTTCCGAGCCGCCGCCCGGCCCTCGGGACCCGGGCGGGGGTGTGCAGTGGGCCCGGGGCGGCGTACCCTTGCTGGCGCCATGCCGTACGAAGCACCCACCCACACCGTCGAGCGCTCCCTCCGCGCCACCACCGGAGCCAAGGTCATCGCCGGGGTCGACGAAGTCGGACGAGGAGCCTGGGCCGGTCCCGTCACCGTGTGCGCGGCGATCACGGGCCTGCGCCGGCCGCCCGGCGGGCTCACGGACTCCAAACTGCTCACTCCCAAGCGGCGCGACGCCCTGCTCGACGTCCTGGAGGGCTGGGTCACCGCGTACGCGCTGGGGCACTCCAGCCCCGAGGAGATCGACGAGCTCGGGATGACGGCCGCCCTGCGCCTCGCGGCCGAGCGCGCCCTGGGCGCCCTGCCGGTGCGCCCCGACGCGGTGATACTCGACGGCAAGCACGACTACCTCGGCCCGCCGTGGCGGGTCCGCACGGTGATCAAGGGCGACCAGTCCTGCATCGCGGTCTCCGCCGCCTCGGTCATCGCCAAGGTCCGCCGTGACCGCATGATGGCCGAACTCGGCGAACAGGGCGGCGGGATCGAGGACTTCGCCTTCGCCGCCAACGCCGGATACCCCTCGCCCGTCCACCGCGCGGCCCTGGAGGAGCGGGGGCCCACCCCCTACCACCGGCTCTCGTGGTCGTACCTCGACGCGCTGCCCCGGTGGCGCCACCTGAAGAAGGTGCGCCGCAGCGAGGAGTCGATGGAGCTGGAAAACGGAGGCCAACTCGGCTTCGATTTCTGATCGCACCCATGTGCCACCAACGGGTACGTTTCGTACCGGTGTTTGATAGATATCAACTCATGCCTCTCACCCCCGCCATCGAGGAGCCTCAGATTCACGAGAGTGCCCAGGGTCCCCGCGTCACGCCGGCCGCGAGCCGCACCGCGCAGACCCCCCGCCCCGTACCTGGTCCGCGTCCCGCCGCCGTCCCGCGGCCCGGACGCCCCGGTCCCGCCCGGCCCGCACCCCCCGCGCAGCGTGCGGCGCAGGCCACCCCCGGACCCGTGCCCGCAGCCCCCACCGCACCGTCCGTCTCCGCGGCGGTCCCGCAGATCCAGCTGATCCCGGCGTCCGCCGAGGGGGCGCTGGACGCGGCCGAAGAGGCCGTGGACCTGCTGCTCGACACCGGGCGCGCGCCCGGCGACATCCTGGTACTGACCACCGGCGACCCGCACCCCTGGGCCGCCCACGAACTGTCCTTCGGCGAGGCCGCGTACTGGGCCCTGCACGACGCCGGGGACGACGTCTTCTACGCGGACGCGACGCAGGTCCAGCGCGCCGCCGGCCGTCCCGTCGTGGTCTTCGCGGCCAACGGCGGCCCGGTCGACACCGTCGCGGGCTCCCTCCCGGTCGCGCTCACCCGCGCGGGTGCGCTGCTGATCGTGTGCGGCGACCCGCAGCAGATCAACTCCGTGCTGGGCGCGGGCGTCTGACGCCCTGCACCCCGGCACGGGCGAGGGGCGGGGCGGGCACCTTGCCGGCCCCGCTGAAGCCCCGGCCGAGGCGGGTGCCGGCGCCCGCCGGGTGCGGGCGTCAGCGCGCGGCGGTCCGGCGCAGCGCCTCCACCGCGCCCCCGCCGGTGTGCAGCGCGAGCGGAGCGAACTCGGCCACCGCGTCGTCGAGCCGCTGCGGCCGCGACTCCGAGCTGGGCCTGCGTCCGCCACGGCCCTCGCCCAGCACCTGCCAGCCGTCGCGCGTCAGGGTGATGTACGCGCCGCAGCGCAGCCCGTGCAGGGTGCAGGCGTCGCGCAGCCCCCACATCCAGGCGCCGTCCTCCGGGGTCCACCGCTCGTCGCCGTCGCGGCAGTAGAGCAGCACGGCCGTACGGACCGGGGTCCGCCGCCGCAGGTCGTGGGGGAGGACCCGGCGCAGCCGGGACAGCAGGGCGTTGCGGTACTCCCAGCCGTCGGCCGACGCCGAGCGCTGCACGAACGACGCGCTCGCCACGAGCTGTTCCTCCGGGCCGAGAACGGCGACCACCGCGGTCGAGGGCACGGGGCTGTGCCGCGAGTGCAGCCCGCTGACCACCTCGCGCGGGTTGCGCAGCAGCGGAATGCCCGCCGACATCCACTCGGACGGCTCCAGCAGTCTGCCGTGCCGGCTCGCGCCGCCGGTGGCCGTCGTCAGGGAGGATGTCGAAGGCGGCGTGAATCCGAAGGTCACGTTCCTCCCTTCGGGTACACGCCCGCGGACGGGCACGGGTGGAGTCGGGGCGCGCCGCAGCGCGGCCCAGGAGGGTGCCGGGGAGCCGAGCGGGAGCTGCTCCAATTCTCGCGTGGCTTCCGACCGCGCGGCAACGAGCAATTGACGTCGCCGACCGGAATTCGCCGGTATGCCGTTCATATCCTTGCCCCGCCACGCCGGGAATGACGCATCCGCCCGCCCGCGGACGGCCGGCACCAGCGGCAACGCCTCTTGTGCGGCTGACAGCCGCCCCGCGGCACTGGCAGGCGTGCCCGCCGGGTGGCCGCGTCCGGGACCGTCGGCGGGGTGAAGTGGCCGAGTGTCCGAGCCATCGGGTTGCATGGGGGCATGGACAACCAGGAGCTGCGCACCGAAGCCGACACGATCCTCGCCGAGCTGGTGGGCGACCCCGGGGGGTCGGCGCGGCTGCGCGAGGACCAGTGGCAGGCGGTGGCGGCCCTGGTCCGGGAACGCCGGCGGGCCCTGGTGGTGCAGCGCACCGGCTGGGGGAAGTCCGCGGTGTACTTCGTCGCCACCGCTCTGCTGCGCCGCCGCGGCGCCGGACCCACCGTGATCATCTCCCCCCTGCTCGCGCTGATGCGCAACCAGGTCGAGTCGGCGGCACGGGCCGGCATCCGGGCCCGCACCATCAACTCCGCCAATCCCGAGGAATGGGACACCATCCACAAGGAGGTCGAACACGGCGAGACCGACGTCCTCCTCGTCAGCCCCGAACGCCTCAACTCCGTGGACTTCCGCGAGCAGGTGCTGCCCCGGCTCGCGGCCACGACCGGCCTGCTCGTGGTCGACGAGGCGCACTGCATCTCCGACTGGGGCCACGACTTCCGCCCCGACTACCGCAGGCTGCGCGCCATGCTGGCCGAACTCGCCCCCGGTGTACCGGTGCTGGCCACCACCGCGACCGCCAACGCGCGGGTGACGGCGGACGTGGCAGAACAGCTGGGCACGGGCGCCGGTGAGGCCCTGGTGCTACGCGGCCCGTTGGAGCGGGAGAGCCTGCGACTGGGCGTGGTGCAGCTGCCGGACGCCGCGCACCGGCTGGCCTGGCTCGCCGAGCACCTGGACGAGCTGCCGGGCTCCGGCATCGTCTACGCCCTCACCGTCGCCGCGGCGGAGGAGGCCACCGCCTTCCTGCGGCAGCGCGGCTTCAAGGTCGCCCCGTACACGGGCCGCACGGAGAACGCCGACCGGCTGCAGGCGGAGACCGACCTGCAGGAGAACCGGGTCAAGGCGCTGGTCGCGACATCCGCGCTGGGCATGGGCTTCGACAAGCCGGACCTCGGCTTCGTGGTCCACCTCGGCTCGCCGTCCTCGCCGATCGCCTACTACCAGCAGGTCGGCCGGGCCGGCCGCGGTGTCGAGCACGCCGACGTGCTGCTGCTGCCCGGCAAGGAGGACGAGGCCATCTGGCGCTACTTCGCCGACACCGCCTTCCCCCCGGAGGCACTGGTGCGGCAGACCTTGGCGGCCCTCGCCGACGCGGGACGGCCGCTGTCCGTGCCCGCGCTGGAAGCGGCCGTGGACCTGCGGCGCACCCGGCTGGAGACCATGCTGAAGGTCCTCGACGTGGACGGCGCGGTCAAGCGGGTCAAGGGCGGCTGGGCCGCCACCGGACAGCCGTGGACCTACGACTCCGAGCGATATGCCTGGGTGGCCCGGCAGCGGGCCTCCGAGCAGCAGGCGATGCGGGACTACGTGAGCACGTCCGGATGCCGGATGGAGTTCCTGCGCCGCCAGCTGGACGACGAGGGGGCCGCCCCGTGCGGCCGCTGCGACAACTGCGCCGGTCCCTGGGCCGACGCCGCCGTCTCCGCGGAGATGCTGACGGGAGCCACCAGGGAGCTGGACCGGCCGGGAGTGGAGGTCGAGCCGCGCCGCATGTGGCCCACCGGCATGCCCGCCCTGGGCGTCGACCTGAAGGGGCGGATCCCGGCCGGCGAGCAGTGCTCCACCGGCCGCGCCCTGGGCCGGCTCTCGGACATCGGCTGGGGCAACCGGCTGCGCCCCCTGCTCGCGGAGAACGCACCCGACGTACAGGTCCCGGACGACGTGCTGAACGCCGCGGTGGCCGTCCTCGCCGACTGGGCCCGCTCCCCGGGCGGTTGGGCCCCGGGTGTCGCGGACGCCTCCGCGCGGCCCGTCGGGGTCGTCGCCGTACCGTCCCTGACCCGCCCCCAGCTGGTCGGCTCCCTGGCCAGGGGGATCGCCACGGTCGGCCGGCTCCCCTTCCTCGGCAGCCTGGCCCACACCGGGCCGGACGGGGCGCACGCGGCCCGCCGCAGCAATTCCGCCCAGCGACTGCGGGCGCTGTCCGGGGCGTTCACCGTGCCCGAGGAACTGGCGGGCGCCCTGGCCGCCGCGTCCGGCCCCGTGCTGCTCGTCGACGACTACACCGACTCCGGCTGGACCCTCGCCGTCGCCGCACGGCTGCTGCGCAGGGCGGGCGCCGACCAGGTCCTGCCCCTGGTCCTCGCCTCCGCCGGCTGACCCGGCGGCGGGCGGGCGGCCGGGACCACCGTCCGCCCTGCCCGCCCCGTCCGCCGCTCAAGCGATGTCCGAGCAGGGGTTCGTAGAGAAACGGCAGCGGGCCGTCGGGCAGGAGGGCCGCTCTCCCGGTGCGAAGGACGGAAGACTGTGCAGCAATACCCCCAGGCAGGGCAGGTCGAGGACGCGTTCGGCGAGGGATCCTCACGCAGCGCTCGGGGATCGTCTGCCTCGACCACGCCCCCCTCACCCCGTCCGCGCTGCGCGCCCACACCCCGGTCGCCGAGGCGCTGGCCGCCGCCCGCCCCGAGTGGGAGCCGGACACCGCGCACGGTTACCACGCCACCACCTACGGGCACCTGCTGAGCGAACTCGTCCGCCGCCGCACCGGCCTGACGGCGGGCCGCTACTTCGCCCGCCACATCGCGGCGCCCCTCGGCCTCGACGCCTACATCGGGCTCCCCGCCGGCAGCGGCGCCCACCTCGCCACCATGCTGGAGTCCAAGGCCGAAGCCCTGATGGACGGCGCCGACCCCGGTACGGAGCTGGACATGCTCCGAGCCCTCGCGGACCCCGGATCCCTCACCCACCGGGCCATGATCGGCAGCATGCGGCTGCACGACGCCCTGGACCCGGCCGTGGAGGACCCCTCGTACGGGGGCCTGGCCGGCGCAGCCTCGCTGTCCCGGCTGTTCGCCGCCCTGGTCGGCGAGGTCGACGGCATCCGCCTCATCGGCCCCGAACGTACCGCCGAAGTGGCCCGTCCCTCCTCCCGCGGCACCTGCCGGGTGGTGCTGCTGCCCAGTACCTGGGGCCTCGGCTTCATGCTGCCTGACAGCCCGGTCTTCCCGGCCTCCGCCGGGCTCGGGCCGCGCGCCTTCGGCTTCGACGGGGCCAACGGCACCTTCGTCTTCGCCGACCCCGACCACGAACTGGCCTTCGCGTATGTCCAGAACGCCGGATCGCGCACCATCGGCCGCATGAACGACCGGGCGCACCGGCTGGTCGCGGCCGTGTACCGGTCGGTCGCGGGGAGCACGCGCGGCGGGGCGTGATGGCCGGGGCGCCCCCGGTCGCGCTCTAGCGGTTTTCCAGGGCCCGTGAAGGGCGCTTTGAGCGGCCGCTGCGAGCGTGACGCTCCCAGCCGACCCTTCGCGGAGGAACCATGGCCAACGCCAACCCCACCGTCCCCGTCCACGCCGACACCGACGCGCGTACCGCCCTCGTCACCGGGGCCACCAGCGGCATCGGCCTGGAGATCGCCACCCGGCTGGCCCGCGCGGGCCACCGCGTCTTCCTGGGCGCGCGCACCGCCGACCGTGTGGCGCAGACCGTCGCCGACCTGCGGTCCGAGGGCCTGGACGTGGACGGCCGGAGCCTGGACGTGACCTCCCGCGAGGACATCACCGCCTTCGTCCGGGCCGCGACGGAGCGCTTCGGCCCGGTGGGGATCCTCGTCAACAACGCCGGCCGCTCCGGCGGCGGCGTGACCCGGGAGGTCCCCGACGAGCTCTGGCTCGACGTCATCAACACGAACCTGAACAGCGTGTTCCTGATGACGAAGGACGTCCTCAACCACGGCGGCATGCTGGAGCAGGGCTGGGGCCGGATCATCAACATCGCCTCCACCGGCGGCAAGCAGGGCGTCCTGCACGGCGCCCCCTACTCGGCCTCGAAGCACGGCGTCGTCGGCTTCTCCAAGTCCCTCGGCCTGGAACTGGCCCGCACCGGCGTCACGGTCAACGCCGTCTGCCCCGGCTTCGTCGAGACGCCGATGGCCGCCCGCGTCCGTGAGACGTACGCCGGCCTGTGGGACGTCACCGTCGACGAGGCCCACGCCCGCGTCAGCGCCCGCGTCCCCGTCGGCCGGTACGTGCTGCCGGAGGAAGTCGGCGCGATGGTCGACTACCTGGTCGGCCCGGGCGCCGCCTCCGTCACCGCGCAGGCCCTCAACGTCTGCGGCGGCCTGGGCAACTACTGACCGGCCGCCCCCACCCCCTCCCCGCGCGCACGCGCCGACCGAACCCGAAAGGACACGCACTCCGCATGGAGAACACGGCAGAGCTGTATCTGGACCTCCTGGAGAAGGTCGTCACGAACCTCGTCTACGAGGACGCCCCGATCCCCAACGAGTGGTTCCCCGAGCGGGAGTTCCGCCCCGAGAACCGTGAGACCGGCACCGACTGGCCGAGCGTCGCGCACACCATGGTGGGCCTGCGGCGCATCCGCAACATCCGCACCCTCCTCGACCGGGTCGTCGCCGACGGCGTACCCGGAGACTTCATCGAGACGGGCGTCTGGCGCGGCGGCGTCTGCATCTTCGCCCGCGGCTACCTCAAGGCGCACGGCATCACCGATCGGACCGTCTGGCTCGCCGATTCCTTCGAGGGCATCCCGGACACCGGCGAGGACGGCCACCCCATGGACCGGGAGATGGCCCTGCACCGCTGCAACAACGTCCTGGGCGTCACCGCCGACACCGTGCGGGAGAACTTCGGCCGCTACGGACTCCTCGACGACCAGGTCCGCTTCCTGCCGGGCTGGTTCAAGGACACGCTGCCGGCCGCCCCCGTCGAACGCCTCGCGGTGCTGCGCCTCGACGGCGACCTGTACGAGTCCACGCTCGACGCGCTCGACCACCTCTACCCGAAGCTCTCCACCGGCGGTTTCGTGGTCGTCGACGACTACTTCATCCCGGCCTGCCGCAAGGCCGTGGACGAGTTCCGCGACCGGCACGGCATCACGGACGAGATCGAGGCCATCGACGAGTACAGCGTCTTCTGGCGCCGCTCCCGTTAGCAGCCCCCGCCGCACACGCCATCGGCCTCCAGGATCTCCCAGGATCCTGGAGGCCGATGGCGCGGGTGCGTCAGACGCTCACGCGGCGGCGGTGCGGCCGGCGTACTCCAGTGTCGTACGGCTGTTCCTGCCGAGCACCTCGCGCAGGTACCTGCGGGCGTCGGCCACCGTGGCCCCCGCACCGAGGACCTCCTCCACCGCACCGGGATCGATCACCACCGTGTGCTCGGCCGTGACGCGGACCCCGGCGCCCGCCCCGGCACCGGTGAACTCCCAGACCCCGCTGTGTCCGAGCAGCAGCCGCGGCGGCACCAGCTGCTTGTAGGCGATCCGCTCGCCGGGCCGGCAGATCCGCACCGAGCGGGTGGTGTGCGCGGTCCCGTCGGCGGTGACGGTGTCCATCTCCATCTCCTGCACCCCGGCGGCATCCTCGGTGAGTTCCACCCGGCCCACATGCGGCAGCCGCTCGGGCCACAGGTCGGCGCGGTGCACGAAGGCGTAGGCCTCCTCCGCCGTGCAGTCCAGGGTGACGGTGTCGGAGAAGGAGAACACCAGGTCGCCCGCGTCCGCGCCGAGCTCGGCGATCCGCGCCAGGGCCGCCAGTTCCAGGGGGCTGTTGCGATCCAGCGCGGCGTTGATCCACTCCACGGTGTCCGGGTCGTCCCCGACCGCCGTGAAGTCGTGCAGCAGCACGATGTCCGTGCCGCCGTCCTCACGCACTTCGAAGATCCACTCGCCGCCCATCGAGGCGATGGGCGACGCGCTCTCCTCCTGATCGAACCGGATCCGCAGGTTCAAGGGATCCAGCGTCCGACGCGACACCCACGTCTTCACCTCGCCCCCCACGGTGGCCCACAGCCGGAACCGCTCGGAGAGCTCGCCGCGCTCCAGGTAGTGCGCGGCGACGCTGGGTGCGAACACGGCCGGCCACCGGCCGACGTCGGCGGCGAGGTCGTACAGCGCCTGCGGCGGGGCGGTGGAGGTCAGGGCGTGCCGGGTGTGCCGACGCATGTCTCAGCCCCCCGCGGTCGGGGAGCCGTTGACGGAGGCCAGCAGCTCGCGCGGGGTGGCGACCTTGTCCGGCACCTCCACCCCGTACTCGCGCTGGATGACAGCCGTGGTCTCCAGCAGGGCCAGCGAGTCGTAACCCAGCTCCGCGAAGTCGGTGTCCAGGATGTCCCCGTCGAGCTGGCCGCCTTCGCTGCCGGCGGACTCCGACAGGATCCGGCGCAGGTCGTCCAGAGTCATCGTGGTGGTGGTCGGGTCGCTCATCGTTGCTTCTCCTTCATCATTCACTGCACGTTCCTTCAGTGGTCGTACGTCCGCACGACGGCGGCCGAGTTGAAGCCGCCGGCACCCCGGGCGAGGACGAGGGCCGTCGCCAGCCGCGCCTCTCGCGGGGACTTGCGGACCAGGTCGATGCCGTACTCCTCCGGGACGTCGTCGGTGTTCGCGGTCGGCGGGATCACTCCGTCGCGCATCGACAGCAGCGCCGCGACCACGTCCAGCGGGCCGCCCGCGGAGTGCAGCCGCCCGGTCAGTGCCTTCGGCGCGGTCACCGGGACGCCGTGGGCGCCGAACACCTCCCGCAGCGCCTCGGCCTCGCTCCGGTCCAGGGCGGGCAGGCCCGCCGAGTCCGCGAAGACCACGTCCACGTCGGCCGGGGCGGCCCCCGCCTCGGCCAGCGCCCGTTCGATGGCGCGGCGCAGGGCCGGCGGCCTCGGCGATCCGGGCGGCGGATCGAAGGTGGAGGCCTGCCCGGCGAGTTCGCCGTACGGGCGGGACGCACCGCGCCCGCGCGCCGCAGCCGCGTCCTCCAGGACGAGGATCGCGGCACCCTCCCCGGGCACGTGCCCGCTCGCCGTCCGGTCGAAGGGCCGGTACTCCCCGGAGGCGGTCACCCGGCCCCCCGACCACTGCGCCGCCCAGCCCCACGGGTCCAGCGCCGAGTCCGCGCCGCCGGTGACGACCAGCTTCGCCTCGCCGCGGCGCAGCGCCCGCCGGGCGTGGCCGAGCGCGTCCAGTCCGCCGGCCTGCTCGGCGACGAGTGCCTTGCCCGGGCCGCGCAGCTGGTGGCGGATGGAGATCTGGCCGGTGTTGACGGCGTAGAACCACGCGAAGGACTCGTAGACGCTGACGAACTGTGGTCCCTTGGACCACAGCTTCGCGAACTCGCGGTGGGTGAACTCGAAGCCGCCGAACGCGTTCGCGGTGATGACGCCCATGTCGTAGTCGACGAGGGCGGCCGGATCGACGCCGCCGTCGGCCAGCGCCCGCTCCGCGGCGGCCAGCGCGAACCGGGTGGACCGGTCGGTCTGCGGCAGCAGCCGGTTCGGCAGACGGGCCGCCGGATCGAAGTCCCGTACCTCGCCGGCACGCCGCGCCGGATAGCCGGACGCGTCGAACGCGGTGATGTCGGCGATGCCGCTGCGGCCCTCCACCGTCGCGGACCAGAAGTCCTCGGTGCCCGCTCCGTTCGGGGCGACGACACCCAGCCCCGTGATCACCGTGGTCGTCATGACACTCCTTCGGGCCGCCGCAGCAGCATCGCGCTCTGGAATCCGCCGAATCCGCTGCCCACCGTCAGCACGGTGTCCACGCGCTGTTCGCGGGCGGTCAGCGGTACGTAGTCGAGGTCGCACTCGGGGTCGGACCGGTACAGGTTGGCGGTGGGCGGCACCACCTGGTGCTTCATGGCGAGCGCGCACGCCGCGATCTCCACGGAGCCGATGGCCCCCAGGGAGTGGCCCACCATGGACTTGATCGAGCTGATCGGCGTGCGGTAGGCGTGGTCGCCCAGGGCGCGCTTGAACGCGGCCGTCTCGTGCCGGTCGTTCTGCACGGTGCCCGAGCCGTGGGCGTTGACGTAGTCGATCGCGTCGGCGTTCAGCCGGGACTGGTCCAGTGCGACCCTGATGGCCTCGGCCATCTCCCGGCCGTCGGTCTTCAGACCGGTCATGTGGTAGGCGTTCAGGCGCGTGGCGTACCCGCTGACCTCGGCGTAGACCGTCGCCCCGCGCGCCCGGGCCCGCCCCAGCTCCTCCAGCACGAACACGGCCGCTCCCTCGGCCAGGACGAAGCCGTTGCGGGAGGCGTCGAAGGGCCGGGAGGCGTGCGCGGGATCGTCGTTGCGGTTGGTGGTGGCCTTGATCGCGTCGAAACTGGCCACCACGACCGGGGTGACCGGGGTGTCGGCGGCTCCGGCCAGCATCACGTCGGCGGTGCCGTCCGCGATCAGCTGGACGGCGTTGCCGACGGCATCCAACCCCGAGGTGCAGCCGTTGGACACCAGGGCGACGGGGCCCTCGGCGCCCACCGTCCAGGCGACCTCGGCGGGCATCCTCCCGGGGGTCAGGTAGTCGTACATGTGCGGCGACAGGTAGCCGGGGTCGACCTCCCACTGCCGTCCGGCGTCGGACAGCACCAGGTACTCGCTCTCCAGGCTGGTGGCGGCCGCGACGGCGCTGCCCAGGCTCACGCCGACCCGGGACGGGTCGAGCGCGCCGAAGTCGAGGCGGCTGTCCGACACCGCGTCGCGGGCGCAGACCACGGCGAACTGGGTCGCCCGGTCCATCCTGCGGACCTCCCGCGGGGTGAGCCCTTCGGCCCCCGCGTCGAAATCGCACTCGCCCGCGAGCTGGGAGCGGAAGGGGGTGGGGTCGAAGAAGCTGATCCGGCGGGTCGCGGTACGACCCGCGGCCAGCAGGGACCAGAACTCCTCCGTGCCGCTTCCCCCCGGTGCGCGCACCCCCATACCGGTTATCACGACACGACGGGACATCGAATCGGTTTCCTTATCGAAGAGGTGACTCGTGGGACCGGGAGAAACCCGGCCGGATCCCTTGGTAGGCGGCGGCGGTCAACCTCGACTCAAGGGGCGCTCGACGGGCGCTCAGGACGGACGGGGGTCCAGCGGTTCTCTAGTGCCGCGGTGCACCGTCCGTGCGATGAAGATCCTCTTTATCACCGGGGGGAGTCCGGCGACCGTCTTCGCCCTCGCCCCGCTCGCCTCGGCGGCCCGCCTCGCCGGCCACGACGTCCTCGTCGCCTCCCCCGAGGACATGGCCCCGTACGTCACGGGCACCGGGCTGCCCGTCCTGCCCGTCACCGACGGCACCATGCGCCGGTTCATGTTCGAGGACCGGGCCGGGCGGGCGCTGTCCCTTCCGGCCGACCCCGAGGAGCGGATCCACTTCAACGGGGAGGGGTTCGGCCGGCTGGCCGCCGCGTCCCTGCCCCGGCTGCGCGCCCTCGTCGCCGACTGGACCCCGGACCTCGTGGTCGGCGGATCCCTCTGCTACGCGGCGCCGCTGCTCGCCCACGCCCTCCGGATCCCGTGGGTACGGCACACCTGGGACCTCGGCGAGCCGCCCGGCATGGACGCCGGCGCCACCGCCGAACTGTCCGCGGAACTCCGCGCGGCCGGGCTGGACCGACTGCCCGAGCCCGAGCTCTGGGTGGACATCTGCCCGCCCGGGCTGCGCGCCGCGGACCTGGCCCCCGGCCCCCGGCAGTCGATGCGGTTCGTCCCCGCGAACCTGCGCCGGCCGCTGGAGCCGTGGATGCTGCGCCGGCCGGATCGGCCCCGGGTGTGCGTCACCGCCGGCAGCCGTGTCGCCGGGCCGGACGGGGTCGCCGAACTGGTCGAGCTCGCCCGGACGGTGGAGGGGCTCGACGGGGAACTGGTGGTCGCCGCCCCGCAGGACGTGGCCGACGCGCTGACCGCGGCGGTGCCCGGGGTCCGGGCCGGCTGGTTCGCCCTGGACACCCTGCTGGCCACGTGCGACCTCATCGTGCACCACGGCGGCGGACAGACCGCCATGACGGCCCTGCACGCGGGCGTGCCGCAGCTGCTGGTGCCCACGATCCCGAAGATGCTGGAGCCGTGCCGCCGCATCGAGGCCCGCGGCGCGGCCGTGGTGCTGGCGGACGGCGAACAGTCCGGTGCCCGCGTCGCCCGGGCGGCGGCCGCCCTGCTGGCGGACCCCGGCCACCGGGAGCGGGCCGCGGAGATCGGCGCGGAGATCGCCGCGCAGCCGTCCCCGGCCCGGGTGGTCTGCGTACTGGAGGCGCTGCGGGCATGATCCCCGCAGCACGACGGCGGCCCCGCCCCGACGGGGGCGGGGCCGCTTGCGGTCCGCGCGGGCTCCGGCGCAGTGTCAGGGCCGGGACACCGGCCCCGCCTCGCGGACCACCGCGTCCACCGTCCGGTCCAGCGCCTCGTCCAGCGCCGTACGGGCCCGCCAGCCCGTGGCCGCCGTGAACGCCGACGGGTCGACCTCCAGGCTGCGGAAGTCGGTCGGGTCCGCGTGCGGGGGCGGCTCCACCGACACCACCGGTACCGCAGGGGCCCCCGTGCGACGTGCCACGGCGCGCGCCACCGCGCCGAACACCTCGCCCAGCGGCAGCGCCCGCCCGGTGCCGACCGGGTAGTGGCGGCCCGACAGCGCGTCCGCGTGCGCCAGGGCCGCCGTGAACGCCCGGGCCGCGTCCTGCACGTACAGCAGGTCGCGGCGGACCGTGCCGTCGTGCCACATCGTCAGCGGCTCCCCGGCCAGCGCCCGCCGGATCATGGTGGACACCACCCCGCGGTCGTCGGCCGTCGCGGTCCCCGGCCCGTACACGGGCGGCAGCCGGATGCTGACGGCCCGCGCCAGGCCCTGCGCCGCGGCCCGCTTCAGCAGGGACTCGGCGGCGTGCTTCTGCCGGTCGTACACCCCCTCGGGACGGTCCGGCTCGGAGCCGTCGATGCGCTCGGCCGAGACCCGCCCCACCTGGGTGTTGCTGGCAGGGAACACGACCGCGGGCGGCCCGCCGGGACCTCCGGGCCGCTCCGCGAGCAGCGCCACCAGGTCCCGGACCAGTCCGACGTTGACCCGCTCCGCCTCCGTGTCGTCCTCCGACAACCGCCACCCGGCCGCGCCGCGGATCCTGGCCGCGAAGGGCAGGACGGCATCGGCGCCCTCCACCGCCCGGGCCAGGACGTCCCGTTCGGTGAGGTCGCCGGTGAGCACCTCGACCCGCCCGGTGAGCCCCGTGGGGAGCGGGACCGGCCGCCGGGAGACCGCGCGCACCCGCAGGGTACGGTCGGCGGCCAGTTCCCGGACCACGGCCGAGCCGATGAAGCCGGACGCGCCGAGCACCACCACCTGCCGCGGGGCGCTCACCGCCCGCCCCCGCCGGACACGCCGGCCCCGGCCGGCCGGCAGTCGGCGTACGAGGGCAGCAGCCCGGCCCCCCGGGCCGCCGCCAGCGTCGGCGCCACCCGGTCGCGCTCGGACAGCACCGGATCGAGACCGCCGGGCAGCTCCAGGCCGAGCGCCGGATCCAGCGGGTGCACGGCCCGCTCCTTGTCCGGGCGGTAGGCAGCCGACAACAGGTACACCATCACCGTGTCGTCCTCCAGGGCGGCGAACAAGTGCCCCACACCCGGCGGCAGGTACAGGGCGGTACCCGCCTCCGGGGTGAGCTCCACGCTCTCGCTGCGCCCGAAGGTGGGCGAGCCGAGCCGGAGGTCGACCACCACGTCCAGGGCCCGGCCGCCGGTGCAGAGCACGTACTTGGCCATGGACCCGGGCGTCGCCGTGTAGTGCACCCCGCGTACCACGCCGCGCCGCGACCGGCTGGTGCTGACCTGCGCCACGGGGAAGAGGGGGCCGCCCAGCGCCGCGCCGAAGGCGGCCTCCTGGTGCGGGGAGCGGAACGAGCCGCGCCCGTCGTGGAAGACCTCCGGGGTGAAGGCGTACGCGCCCTCGACGGCCAGCTCGCGGACGTTCACGCGGCACCGCCGGGACGGGTGGCGACGAACAGCCCCGGACCGTACAGCTCGTGGGGCACGTACGAGGGCTCCAGCCCGGCCCGCAGGAAGGCGTCCCGGTACTCGGTGCGCTCGAACAGGCTCATGACGTGCGTGTCGGTGAAGTGCTCGATGCCGGTGGCGGGATCGGCGACCGTGTAGTGCACCTCCATCCGGCTGGTCCGTCCGGCGCGCACGGTGTGGGAGACCCGGGAGATGGTGCGCTCCCCGGACCGGACCACGTCGGCGCCGACCCAGCCGGGCACGAAGCTTTCCGGACACCACCACGGTTCGACGACGAGGACGCCGCCGGGCTCCAGATGCGCGGTCAGGTTCGCGATCGCCGCGTCCAGGTCGGCGGCGGTCTCCAGGTATCCGACGGAGCTGAACATGCAGGTGACGGCGGAGAAGGTGCGGTCGAGCCGGAAGTCGCGCATGTCGCCCTGCGTCAGCGGGACCCCCGGATTGAGGCGGGCGGCGACGGCGAGCATGTCGGCGGACAGGTCGACCCCGGCCGCGTGGCCGAAGTGGCCGGCGTGCTCGGCCAGGTGGGAGCCGGTGCCGCAGGCGACGTCCAGCAGCGAGCCGGCGGCCGGGGGGACCGCGGCGCGCTGCTCGACGAGTTCGCGCACGACGGCCGCTTCGGCCCGGTAGTCCTTGCCGCGGCCGTGGTAGAAGTCGTGGTAGACGTCTGCGCGGCGGTAGATGAGGGTGTCCGTGCTGGCGGGCATGGTGGGGACGGGCCTTTCGGTCGGGAGATCGGACGGAGGGCGGACGACGGACGCCGGGCTCGCGGGCCGGACGGTCAGAGGCCCGCGAGGACTTCGTGCAGTGCCTCGATGACCTTGTCCTGCACGGCCTCCGGAAGCGACGGGTACATGGGCAGCGAGAAGATCTCCCCGGCCAGCCGCTCGGTGACCGGCAGCGACCCGCTCCCCACGCCGAGGTGGGCGAAGCCGCGCATGGTGTGGACCGGCCACGGATAGCTGATGTTGAGGCAGATGTCGTAGCGGTCCCTGAGAGCGCTGATGATCTCGTCGCGGCGCGGGTGGCGCACCACGTACACGTAGTACACGTGCTCGTTGCCCGGGGCGGTGGCCGGGAGGGTCAGCCCGCCCGGCCCGCACAGCCCGGCGAGCCCCTCCTCGTAGCGGCGCGCCACCCGGCGGCGGCCGGCCACGTAGGCGTCGAGCCGGGTCAGCTTGCGGCGCAGGATCTCGGCCTGGACCTCGTCGAGGCGGCTGTTGTGGCCGGGCGTCCGCTCGACGTAGTACACCTCCTCCATGCCGTAGTACCGCAGTCGGCGCAGTGCCCGGTCGGTGTCGGCGGAGCCGGTCAGCACCGCCCCGCCGTCGCCGTACGCCCCCAGCACCTTGGTGGGGTAGAAGGAGAAGGCCGCGGCGTCGCCCATGGTCCCGGCCGGTGCCCCGTGGTGGCGGGCGCCGTGCGCCTGCGCGCAGTCCTCGACGATCCCCAGCCCGTGCTCCTCGGCCAGGCGCCGCAGCGGATCCATGTCCACGCACTGGCCGTACAGGTGCACGGGCAGCAGCGCTTTCGTGCGCGGGGTGATCGCGGCGGCGACCTGCTCGGTGTCCATCAGGTAGTCCTCGGCGCGAACGTCCACGAAGACCGGGACGGCGCCGGCCGCGTCGATGGCGACGACGGTCGGGGCGGCGGTGTTCGACACGGTGACGACCTCGTCGCCGCGGCCGACGCCGAGCGCTTCCAGCGCCAGCTGGACCGCGTTGGTGCCGTTGTCGACGCCGACGCAGTGCGGCAGGCCGTGGCGGGCTGCGAACTCGGCCTCGAACCCGCGCACGCTCTCGCCCAGCACGAGCCGGCCGCTGGCGAAGACCTGCTGCACGGCGTCGAGGATGTCCTCCCGTTCCGCCTCGTACTCCGGAAGGTAGTCCCAGACATGGGTGGTCACTCGTCGTCCTCCTTGTAGAAGCCCGCGAACGTCAGCAGGCTCCGCGCCTCGACGTTCAGGTGGTTGCCGTAGCGCACGAAGTCGGTGAGCTGGCGCAGGGTGATCCAGGCGTAGTCGTCGGGCACCCGCAGCGGGAAGCCCTCCCCGACCTCGACCAGCAGGTAGCGGTTCTGCGCGTGGTAGAAACGGCCGCCCTCCTCCGAGTGGACCCGGTCGAAGCGGATCCGCTCCGGGGGCGCGTCCAGCACCTCCGAGAGGAACCGCGGCCGGCGCTCGGGCGGCAGGCCGCGGTAACTGTCGGGCTGGCACTGCACGGTGGGGGCCATCTCCACCCCGTCAAAACCGCCCGTCTCCGTCCGGGCCTGCATCAGGACGTGCAGCACACCGCCGATCCGGCGGACCAGGAAGGCGATGACACCCTGGCTGCGCGGCTCGAACATGGGCTGGTGCCAGCGCGCCACCTCCCGGCTGTCGGTCTCGACCGACACGCCGATGACGGCGAAGTGCTGGTCCCGGTCGTGGACCAGGGCCCCCTCGCGCCGGCTCCACCCCTCGACCTTGGTCAGCGGGATCAGCTGCCGGGTCAGCGTGCAGCGGTTCTTGGCCTCGGTGAACCAGCTCAGCAGGTGGGTGGTGTCGTGCAGGGCCACGTTGCCGGCGGCCCAGGAACGGGCCAGCGCGCCCCGGAAGGTGTCCGCGACCAGGTCGGCGTCGCGGTCCCGCCACGATGCGGCACCCGCCAGCACCGTACGGGTGTCCATGTTGACCAGGTTCGGTATCCGCAGCAGCTGGGCGATCTGCTCGAAGTCCAGCCAGCAGAAGTCCTCCAGGACGGGGACGTCCTCGTCGACCTGCACGATCATGTTGCGGTTGCGCTTGGCCAGGAACCAGGACGCCTGCTCCGACTGCAGCACGTCCGACAGGACCCGGCCCGAGCGCGGCGCGGTGAAGTACTCCAGGTACGGGACGGGCCGGCCGCCGTGCGCACCGGTGAAGTTGGACCGGGTCGCCTGCACGGTGGGGGAGAGCTGGAGGCCGTTGACGTTCCCCGGCTCCATCTTCACCTGGAGCAGGAAGTGCGGGACGCCCGCGAACTCCTTGACCAGGATGCCCAGGACGCCCTGCTCGGGCTGGACGATGATCGGCTGCTGCCAGGCGCCCACCTCCCGGCCGGAGTCCGCGACGTCCAACCCCTCGACGGTGAAGAACCGCCCGGTGCGGTGGACGAGGTTGCCGGAGTCGGGGTCGGTGCGCCAGCCGTCGAGGGCGTCGAGCGGGATCCGGTCCACCCGGTAGCCGTGGGCACGGCGCCGCCCCGCGTACCAGTCGTGGAATTCAGCTATACCGGAGAACACGCCGCCACCTTCCGATCCGGAAAATCCCGTCCCATTCCCCCGGGGAATCCTGTTTTCCCACGAGAACAGCCTCTGTGCGGAATCGCATGGCGCCGATCCTGCCAGACGATTTCCATTCCGGTCACCCCGTGCGGGCTTCTGTATTCCCTTGCGAGTGGAACATGACCGGTATTCGAGCGGGGCCCGAGCGGCGGTCGGATCATCACAGGTCGGAGCCGACCGAAGCCGCCCCGGGTCCCCGGGCGGGCGGCCGCACCCTCCCCTCGCGAAGGACGGAAGACTGTGCAGCAATACCCCCAGGCAGGGCAGGTCGAGGACGCGTTCGGCGACGTCGCGCGCGCCTTCGAGGAGAACTTCGCGGCGGGCGAGGAGGCGGGCGCCGCCGTCTGCGTCTACGATCCTCACGCAGCGCTCGGGGATCGTCTGCCTCGACCACGCCCCCCTCACCCCGTCCGCGCTGCGCGCCCACACCCCGGTCGCCGAGGCGCTGGCCGCGGCCCGCCCCGAGTGGGAGCCGGACACCGCGCACGGCTACCACGCCACCACCTACGGGCACCTGCTGAGCGAACTGGTCCGCCGCCGCACCGGCCTGACGGCGGGCCGCTACTTCGCCCGCCACATCGCGGCGCCCCTCGGCCTCGACGCGTACATCGGGCTCCCCGCCGGCAGCGGCGCCCACCTCGCCACCATGCTGGAGTCCAAGGCCGAAGCCCTGATGGCCGGCGCCGACCCGGGCGAGGTCGTCGAGCTGCGCGACCCGACCACCCTCACCTACCGGGCCACCATCGCCAGCATGTCGCAGGACCCGGCCGACCCGGCCGTGGAGGACCCCTCGTACGGCGGTCTGGCCAGCGCCCACGCCCTCGCCCGGCTGTTCGCGGCCCTGGTCGGCGAGGTCGACGGCATCCGCCTCGTGGGCCCCCGCCTCACCGCCGAAATGGCCCGCCCGCACAGCAGCGGGACGTGCGAGGTCATGCTGACCCCGCTGACCTGGGGGCTGGGCGTGCAGCTCGCCGACAGCGCGGTG
Source organism: Streptomyces sp. NRRL F-2664 (assembly GCF_000719345.1). Classification (GTDB taxonomy): domain Bacteria; phylum Actinomycetota; class Actinomycetes; order Streptomycetales; family Streptomycetaceae; genus Streptomyces. Next base: position 157,410 of record NZ_JOFX01000012.1, on the reverse strand, counting down.
TTCCCCGCCGACGCCGGACTGAAGAATTCCTTCGGACTGAGCGGTGCGAACGGCGTCTTCACCTTCGCCGACCCGGAGCGCGAGCTCGCATTCGGATACGTGCCGAATATGGGATCCGCGGTGATGGGGAGCATGGACGGCAGGATTCGCAGGCTGGTCGAGGCCGTATTCCGCAGCGTCGACCGAATTCTGTGAAGAATCATCGCAGCGTCCTAATCTGAAGGAGTCCTCCATGCGGATCCTGTTTCCGGCCGCACCGGGATACGGGCTGATGCTGCCCCTCGTACCGCTCGTCTGGGCGGCACGCGCGGCGGGCCACGAAATCCTGATCGCCACCACCGCCCACATGGCGAAGGCGGCCGCCTGGGCGGGGGCACCGGTGGTCGACGTCTTCCCCCTCCGCGACGTCGGCGAGGACCTGGTCGCAGGTCCCGACGCGCCCGCGCCCGGGGGAGACGACGCAGCCGGCCTGCCGGAGGGGTACTGGGAACTCGCCCGCGCGATGCGCCCGTTCGACCTGTTCACCCTCGCGATGACCAGGGGAACCGTCGACGCCGGCCGCGACTTCGGCGCCGATCTCGTCGTCTACTGCTCCGACCACCAGGCCGGCAAACTGGCCGCCGTGGCCCTCGGCGTGCCCGCACTGGAGGTCGGCAACCGGGTGTCCTGGTCGATGCGCGATCCGGGCGTGCGCGAAGCCGCCCGGACCAATCCCCGGTTCGGTGTCGTCCCCGACGACAGCCCCGTCGTCCTGCGCCTGCGCCAGGAGCTCGGTCTCGGCGAACGCGAACCGGACCTCCTCGGCCGGATCGACCCGCGCGCCCCCAGCCTCGGCGGCCTGGAACACGAGGAGGCCGACCCGTACGACGGAGTGCCGTGGCTGCCGATGCGCTACGTGCCCTACAACGGCGGCGCCGTGCTGCCCGAGTGGGCGCTGCGCAGGCCCACCAGGCCCCGCATCTGCCTCACCCTCGGCACCGTCGCACCCCTGCTGCCCGGCGGCACCGACGCCCTGCGGCTCCTCGTCGACGCCCTCGCCGCTCTGGACGCGGACGTGGTCCTCGCCGACGACGAGACCGACCTCGCCGCGCTGGGCCCGCTGCCGGCCAACCTGGTGCCCGCCGGGTTCGTACCGCTCTCCGGAATCCTGCGCGACTGCGCGCTCGTGGTCCACCACGGTGGATCGGGCACCACCGCGGCCGCCCTGCACTACGGCGTACCGCAACTGCTGGTCCCCAGCGGCGCGGACAACGAACTGTGCGCCCGCCGGGTGACCGACCGCGGCGTGGGGCTCGCCGTGGCACCGGCGACGGCGGACGCCGCCCGGATCACCGCGGCTGCCGTCCGCCTCCTCACCGAGGAGTCCTTCCGGCACGCCGCCGCGCAGGTGCGCCATGAGATGGCCGCACAGCCCTCCCCGGCCGAACTGATCGACCGCATCACGGCGGGCGTGGCGGCCTAGGCAGGGTCCCACAGCGTGGCTCCGGCCGCTCGGGACGCCGGGCGGGACCGTGCGGACAGGGCCCGGGGCCCGGGTCGTGCGCAGGGGGAGCCTCGACCACGCCGGGACGGCAGCGGTGGGCGGACGCCCGCGGGCGGGGCACCTCCTCGGGTGCCCCGCCCGCTTGCGGTGCCGCCGCAGGCGGCGGTACCTCGTCAGTCGCGCACACCCGACCGTTCCAGCGCCGCCATCGCGCCCTCCAGGACCGCGATCCGCTCCTGCGTACCGCCTGCCATCGCGGAGATCATGATGCCGAGCGTGGTCACGCCCGCCTCCGCGTACTGCCGCATCCGCTCCGCGACCCGGTCCACCGGCCCGGTCAGCGCGGTCAGCTCCACGAAGCCGGCCGGTACCGCGGCAGCGGCCCCTGCCCGGTCGCCCCGGCCGGCGAGCCTGCCCACCTCGGCGGCCTGCTCCCCGAAGCCCAGCCGCGTGGCGAGCGCGATGTAGAAGTTCCGCTCCGGGGCGCCGATGCCCATGAGGTAGGCGTAGTGCGCCCGCAGCCGGTCGACGCAGCTGCCGGCGTCCTCGCCGATCGCGGTGCCCAGGCAGGGCATCACGTCGAAGTCCGCCATCGGCTTCCCGGCCCGTGCCCGCCCCGCCACGATGTGCGCCACCGACTCGGCGACCTGCTCGGGAGCGGCGAACACCCCGATCCACCCGTCGGCGATCTCACCGGCCAGCGTCAGGTTCCCCGGCCCGACCGCCCCCAGGTACACCGGTACGGGCGCACCGGCCGGCTCCGTGATCACGTGCAGCGGGGCCGCACCGGATCCGGAGGACGGCAGCCGGTAGTGCCGGCCCTCGTAGCGGACCGGCTCGCCCGTCAGGGCCCGCCGTACGATCTCCACGTACTCCCGGGTCCGCGCCAGGGGCTCCGCGAACGGGACCCCGTACCAGCCCTCGGACACATCCGGGTTGGACACGCCCAGGCCCAGTCGGAAGCGACCGCCCGAGAGCGACTGGAGGGTCGCGGCGGTCAGCGCGGCCAGCGCCGGGCTGCGGGCGGGGATCTGCATCACGGCCGAGCCGAGGGCGATCCGCCCGGTCCGCCCCGCCACCAGGCCGAGCACGCTGGCGGCGTCCGAGCGGTAGCCCTCGGGGGCCAGGGCCACGTCGTAGCCGAGGCGTTCGGCCGCGACGGCCAGCTCCGCGGCGCCCTGGTAACTCAGGTTCACGCCAAGCTTCACGGTGTGTCGTCCTCTCAGATCAGCAGGTGGGCGCCGCCGTCGGCGAGTACGACCTCGCCGGTGGTGTAGGCGGCCCGGTGCAGGCCCACCACCAGTTCGGCGATGTCCTCCGGGGTGCCGGTGCGGCGCAGCGGAACGGCTTCGCGGACCCGCTCGCGGATCTCGGTGAAGGTCTCCGTCCACGGCGTGTCGACGAGCCCGGGGGCGATGGCGTTCACCCGCACCTCGGGGCCGACAGCCGCGGCCAGCAGCCGGGTCATGTGGTTCACGGCGGCCTTGCTGACCGCGTAGGGAACGGAACTGCCGGCCGGCCGGACGCCGGCGACGGAGGAGATGTTGACGACGTGGCCGGCGCCGGAGGCGCGCAGCAGCGGCATGGCGGCCACCGTGGTCTGCCAGGTGCCGACGACGTTGACCCCGAGGATGGTGCGCCACACCTCCGCGGTGGCGGCCTCCAGGTCGTTGTGCGGGATGGCCCGGGTGACACCGGCGTTGTTGACCAGCAGGTCGAGGGCTCCGTAGGTGTCGGCGACCTCGTCCAGCAGCCGCCGCGCCTGGTCCTCGTCGGAGATGTCGGCCTGGACGAAGCGTGCGTCGGGCAGGGACGCGGCGAGCCGGCGGCCCGCGTCGACACTCCTGGCCGCGTTGACCACCACCGTCATCCCCTCGGCGGAGAGCCTGCGGGCGACGGCGGCGCCGATTCCGGACGAGGATCCGGTCACCAGGGCTACGGGGGTGCGGGTCATGGGGGGTTCTCCCTTCGGAGGACGGCCGTGGGGCGCGCCGCAGCGGCCGCTCAACGGGCCGCGTGCCGGGCGGTCGGGATGTGCGGGGCGGGGGAGGGGTGCTGGACGTGCTGGTCGTGCTCGACGCGGCGGGAGCGGTTGCGCACGCGGCCGTCCTCGATCTCCAGGACGTCGCGGACCAGGCAGCTGGGTCCGACCTCCGGCTCCTTGATCCCGGGCCGGACGGTGAGCACCAGGGCGTAGAACACGGCGTCGAAGGCGCCGTCCTCGCGCGGGCTGAGGTCGATCATGTTGAACCAGTGCCGACGCTGGACCGGGTCGGCGGCGAACCGCTCGTGGAAGGAGTGCAGTTCGGCGACGATGCCGGCTCGGGTGCGGGGGGTACGACGGAGCGGGGCGCCCGGGCACCTGGGGGGGGGCCGGGCGCCCGCGGGCGTCGCCGATCCTGTGAGCAGTTCCTCAAGAGCCGCTCGAAGCACCGTCAAGCCGAGCCACGGCCCCGTCCCGCGGCGGTGTCAGGCGTGGCAGGCCAGGGGAGCGCCCCGGTAGGCGGCCATCTCCTCGAACACCGTGTCCATCTCGGCGATGACGGCCGACATGTCCAGTGCCCCGCCGTGCGTGCGGCCCCGTTCCTCGGCGAACGCCCGGTACAGGTTGGGCACGATCCGCTCGGCGTCGAGCAGGCCGGCGAAGGGCCCGAGATCCGCCTCCCGGGCCGCCTCCGGCGCCGTCAGCCCCGCGGACACGCCCTGGCGGGCCAGTTCCTGCAGCCAGTGCAGGTAGGCCTCCGTCGTGTCGAGGACCTCGATGCCGCCGACCACGCCGTGCCCGGCCACGACCACCGCCGGGTCGAGGGCCCGCATGCGCGCGATCGCCCGCAGCGAACCGGCCACGGACCCCATCGGCAGGAACGGCGTCACCCCGGACATGACCACGTCCCCGGTGAACAGCACCCGCCGCTCGGGCACCCATACGGCGGTGTCGTTCGTGCTGTGGGCCACCTCCAGGTGGATCAGACGCGCCGTCACTGCCCCGACATGGAGAGTGAGTTCGCGCTGGTAGGTCACCTCCGGGAGCACCACTTCGAGCGCCCCCCACTCGACCTCCGGCCACAGCCCGGTGAGGTGGAGGCCGGCTGCCGCCATCTCCCGCCGCGTCTCGTGGTGCGCGTACACGGCCGCTTCCGGGAAGACGAAGTTTCCGAAGGTGTGGTCCCCGTGCGAGTGGGTGTTGACCACCGCGTGCGGGACCGGCCTGCCCCGGGCCACGACCGCTGCGCGCAGGCTGCGCGCGCGTGCCTCGGTCGCCGCCGTGTCGACCAGGACCGCCCGGCCCTCGGAGACGACGAGGCCGGCGTTGTTCACGCACCAGCTGCCGTCCGGCTGGACGTAGGCGAACACACCGTCGGCGACCTCGCTGAGCACCCCTGCCCCGTGCGCGCTCACGTCAGGACGTATTCGCGCAGCGACAGGTCGGTGGCGTTCGACAGCAGCTCCTGGTGCAGGCTCTGGAGCCGGCCGGACGGCTCGACGCCCAGCTCGTTGATCAAGGCCTTGCGCAGATCGCGGAAGACCTCCAGGGCGCGCCAGCCCGACCCCGACCGCTGGTGGGCGATCATGAGGCACGCGGCGAGCTTCTCGTGCAGCGGATGCTGTTCCACGAGCTTGCGCAGTTCCGGAACGAGACTCGCACTCTTGCCGAGCCAGAGATCCGCGAGAATTCGCTGCTCGAGAACGCGCATTCTTACTTCGTTGAGACCCATGAGTTCCATGGAAAGAACCCGGCCCACCGGCACGTCCATCAATGCCGGACCACGCCACAATTCCAATGCCTTGTGGAGGTGTTTCGAGGCCGCCTCGGCGTCCCCGCGCTCCAGCGCGTTGTCACCGGATCCAGCCAGTGACTCGAATTCGACCAGGTCGAACGACTTCGGCTTGACGGAGAGCTGATAGCCGTTGAACCGGGTGGCCAGGAGGTCCTTCGGAGTGCGCTCCGAGCCCTCGGGCAGGGCTTCGACGATGAGTCTGCGCAGGTGGAGGACGTAGGTCTGCAGGGTGGTCATCCCGCTGCGGGGGATGTCCTCGCCCCACACCTCCTCCATCAGGGTCGGGACCTGGACGACCCGGCCGCAGCGCAGGGCGAGGAGGGCGAGCAGTTGCCGCGGTTTTCCCGCGGTGGGCACGATGGACTGTCCGTTGAATTCGACGCTCAATGGTCCGAGAACGCTGATTTCCGCGAACGGTAGGGACTCCGACGGTCGAGAGGAATCTTTTGACATTCTGTAAAACCCCCGATGGCAAGATCGGGCCATGCGTGGGGAGCCGGCCCGACGTCTCGCCAGGCTACGACTTCGACAACCCAAGATCAAGTAAAGTATGACCGGTCGGAGAGGTTCCGGATCGGTGATTCCGGGTGCCGGATTCACATCCTCCGCCGCTTTGTGATAAAGCGCGCGGGAAGAGTGGGCGGGTGCCCGACCCGGCCGTACCGACCGGTCTCCATGGCTGCCCTCCGCCTCCGCCGCCGACCGGTCGGCGGGTGCTGTGACATATGTCCCACGCGGCGCACGCCGCTCTAGTGCGGCTGTAGCGCTGCCCTAGGGGACCTGTAGCCGTGCCCGATCGGATCGGTCGACGTTGGCTCCTCGCACCGACCGCAAGGAGAGCCGGCCCATGCCCCAGCAGCCACCGTCAGCGCCCGAACCGGCCCTCACCGCCGCAGAGGTGGCCGGCCTCGCGGCCGGCCGCGCCGAAGCGGCCGAGGCCGCCCGCTCGTTGGATCCGGACGTCGTACGGGCCCTGCTGGATGCCGGTTTCGCCCGTCACTTCGTGCCCCTCGACCACGGGGGCCGCGGCGGCGGCTTCCGTGCGCTCACGGACGCACTCACCACGCTCGGGGCGTCCTGTCCGGCCACCGCGTGGTGCGCCTCCATCGCCCTCAGCCTCTCCCGGATGGCCGGTTTCCTCCCCCGCGAGGGCCGCAAGCGCCTCTGGCAGGACGGGCCCGACACCCTGGTCGTCGGCTCCGTCTCGCCGCGCGGCCGCGCCCTGCCGGACGACGGCGGCTGGCGGCTGACGGGGACCTGGCCGTACGTCAGCGCCGTCGAGCACGCCGACTGGGCGCTCGTGCTCGGCCTGGCCAAGACTCCCGACGCCCCGGCCGAGCGCCGGATCTTCGCCGTGCCGCGCTCCGCCTACGCCGTCGAGCGGACCTGGTCCGACATCGGCATGCGGGCGACGGGCAGCCACACGCTCACCGTCGACGACGTCCACGTCCCGGGCGAGATGTCCTTCCCCGCCGATGACCTGATGGCCGGGCGCGCCCTCGCGGACGGCACGGGTGCGGGAGGGGACGGGCCTGCCGGCGGGGGCGGAGCAGCACGAGCCGTCCCGGTCGTGCCGCTCGCCGCCGTGAACGGGCTGTTCTTCTGCCTGCCGATGCTCGGCGCCGCCGAGGGAGCCCTCGCGCACTGGTCGGCGTACGCGCAGGAGCGCCTGCGCGCCGAGCGGCCCGGAGTGCCGGGTCCCGGCCGGGCCTTCTACGAGGAGACCCTCGCCCGGGCGGGCGGTGAGATCGACGCCGCCCGCCTGCTGCTGGAGCGCATCGCGGCCGTGGCCGATTCGGGCCGGGAGATCACCGAGCTGGAGACGGCGCGGGCCCAGCGCGACTGCGCGCTGGTGGCCGATCTGCTGGTCGGAGCGGTGGACCGGCTGTTCCGGGCCTCGGGGACGGCGGGGCACAGCGAGAGTTCGCCGCTCCAGCGGCTGTGGCGGGACGTGCATTCGGCCGCGGGACACATCGTGCTCCAGTTCGGGCCCAACGCTGCCGCGTACGCCGCCCGGGCACTGTCCCTCGGCCCGTCCGTGCCGTAGCGGCGCCGTGCGCTCCGCGTGCGTGCCCCCGGCGGTCCGACACCGGCCCGCCGGGGGCACGGCGCGTTCAGGAGGCCGGCGGGCCGGGCGGGAAGGGGATCTCCGCGAGCAGGGGCAGCAGCGACTCCTCCTCGTAGTCGAGGTGTGCGTTCAGCTCCTGCGACATGCGGGCCAACTCCTTGCGGAAGCGCTCCGGGTCCGCACCGCCTATGTCGGCCAGCAGCCCGCTCAGTTCCTGCTGCAGTCGCGCCACCGTCACGTGCTCCGTCCGCAGCCGCTCGAAGACGTCCTGCAAGTGCGGGTTCTGCGCCGCGAGGGCGGGGAACATGTGGGCGTCCTCGCCGGTGTGGTGGATCTCCAGCGTCTGGCAGAAGGCCAGGCAGTGCTGACGGATCTGCAGCCCGAGTCCCGGCGCCGGCGCGGCCCCGTCGCCCCGGTGCGCGGCCAGTGTCTCGAAGTAGGCGTCCACCTCGGCGCTCACGTGCCGCAGCTGCCCGCGCAGCCACACGTGCACCTCGACCAGCTTGTCGGCGAGGCTGCGGATCTCCGCCGGACCCTCCCCGGGCGCCGGATCGCTGCGCTCCAGCACCACCACCGGCAGCACGCGGCTGGTGTTCTCCTGGTACTCGCCGTAGCCCGGCTCCACCGCCACGACGTGCGCGAACAGCCGGTCGCGGTACTCGCCCTCGGCGGGCACCGCGATCGCCTCGAAGGAGTCGGTACCGACCTCCACCTGGACCATCGGGTTGGCGAGGACGTTGTGGTACCAGTCGGGATGCTTCGGTCCGCCCAGGTTGGAGCCGATGACCAGCAGGCGGTCCTCGTGGCGCACGTAGCCGAGCGGAACGGTCCGCTCGGCGCCGGACCTGGCGCCGGTGACGGTGAGCAGCAGCAGGTCGCTGCCCTCGAAGTAACCGCCGACCTTTCCCTGGTGGGCGCGGAACTCGTCGATGACGGTCTGGTTGAAGGACATGCGGGGTGGGACTCCCTCGGGCGGTGGAGACGTGCAGGGAAAGGGGGGAAGGAAGAGGCTGCGTGCGGCACGGCTGCGTCCGGCCCGGACGGCACGCCGGAGAACGGCGCGCGCGGGGACGGGCGGCGGCGGCACGACAGGACGCGGGGGACACGGCACGGCCGGCTTCGAGCGGCGGTGCGGGCGCGCCGAGGCGCCTGGATCAGGCGGAGCCTGTGAGAAGAGAACGCATGCGACGGTCCCTGAGGTGCGGGTGGTCGCCCGGTCACCGGCCGGCCCAGTTCTCTTTGGCCGGCGCCACGCGCCACGTTCCTCATTAGAGCGACCGCCCCGTGATCTTGTCAACGCGGCCCGGGCCCTCTCGAGCCGCCCCCCGGCCGGAATCGAGCGGAATCCAGGCGCCCCCCACCACACTCCGGCGCGAAGACGACACCACTAGGGGGCGCGATGCTCAGCTCGGCCATGGCACGACGACGGTTCCTCGGGATCGGCACGGCGGCGGGCGCCGCAGCACTGATGGGAGGCGCCGGCTGGGGCGGCGGGACCGCGGTCGCCGCCGAGCGCACCGGCCCCCGCGCCGGCGGCCGGCCCGACGTCCTGCACCTGCCGAACGGCTTCCACCCGGCCGGCATCGGCATCGGCCCGGCACCCTACGCCTACTTCGGCTCGCTTCTCGGTGGCGCGATCTACCGGGCCTGCCTGCTCACCGGCCGCGGCAAGGTCATCAACCCGGGCCTCGGCGAGGGGTACTACGCCGTCGGGCTCCAGGTGGACGACCGGCAGCGGGTCTTCGTCGCGGGCGGCTGGGGACGGCTGATCACCGTTCTCGACGGCATCACCGGCACGGTGATCGAGACGTACGAGGTCGGCAACGCCGACACCTTCGTCGACCACGTGGTGCTCACGCCGCGCGCCGCCTGGTTCACGGACTCCTTCAACGGACAGCTGTTCCGCCTGCCGCTCGGTCCGCGCGGGGAGCTGCCCGCGCGCGATGCGGTGGCGACCCTGCGGCTGGGCGGCGAGTGGACGCAGGGCCCCTCGGACGGGCTCACCGCCACGGGCATCGCGGCCACCCCGGACGGGTCCGCGCTCCTGGTGGTCAACATCCACGCCCACGGAGGCAGCCTGTTCCGCGTCGACCCGGCGACCGGTGTCGCCCGGCGCACCGATCTGGGCGGGCTCACGCTGCCCACGACCAACGGCATCCTGGTGCGCGGCCGCACCCTGTACGCACCCCGCATGAACGACCTCGCCGTGCTGCGCCTGGACCCGACCGGGCACAACGCCCGCCTGGCCCGCACCGTCACCGACGCGCGCTTCGAGACCCCCTGCGCGGCGGCCGTCCACGGCAATCACCTCTACCTGCCGAACTCCCGCTTCCCGCAGCCCCCGGAGCCGGACCTCCCCTACAACGCGGTGGCGCTCCCGCTGCCGCTGTAGCGGCGGCGCCCGGCCGTCGACCGCCGGTGCTCCCCGCCCGCGGGTGGCGGGGGCGCCGGCAGTTATCCACAGGGCTTTCGGGATCGGATCATGCGCGGGACCTTCGTGACATGACGAACAACAGCGCATCCCGTCGCCCGTCCGACCGGTCCTTCACCAGCCCGGCCGGAACCGCCAACGAACCGCAGATCACCCTGCGCAGCCCGGCCGAACTGGCCGACGCGCTGCCCTACATGCTCGGCTTCCACCCCTCCGACTCCCTCGTCATGGTCGCCGTGCACGGTGAAGGCGGCCGCTTCGGCGGCCGGCTCCGCGTCGGCATCCCCACCGCGCCCGCCGAATGGGAGGACACCGCCCGGCAGGTCGCGGACTGCCTCGTCCGCGGCAGCGAGCGACGCGGTGCCAAGCCCGACGGCATCGTCGTCTACCTCTGCCAGGAGCCGCGCGGCGAGGAGACCGGCCGGGAGGTGATGGCCCGGCTGCGGCCGTTCGCCCAGCGGATCCGGCTGGCCTGCGGAGCCCTGGACGTGCCGGTGCTGGAGGCCCTGTGCCTGTCGGCGGGCCGCTTCTGGTCCTACGTATGCCCCGACGAGCGGTGCTGCCCCGCCGAGGGCAGCCCGCTCGCCCCGGTCGGCACCTCGGTGATGGCCGCGGCCGCCACCTTCGCGGGCCTCCAGGTCCGCGGCTCCCTCGAAGAGATCGAAGGCAGGCTCGCTCCGCTGCGCGGGGCCGTCGCCGACGAGGCCGAAGGGGCCCTCGACCGGGCCGCCGCCGCGCTGATGCCGCGGATTCTCCACGGCGCCACCCGCGAGGAGGTCGGCGCCGAGACCATCACGCTGGCGCGGACCCTGATGCGGCGCATGGCCCAGGCCCCGCCCGCCGAGGGCGGTCCCCAGGGCGACGACTGGGACGATGCGCTGCTCGGCCACGACGAGGCCGCCTCCCTGATCCTCGGCCTTCAGGACCGCGAGATCCGGGACATCGCCGCCGAGTGGATGGAGGGCGAGGAGGCGGCCCCGGCCCTGCGCCTGTGGCGGGCCCTGGCCCGCCGCTGCGTCGGCGCCTACGGCGAGCACGCCGCGGCCCCCCTCACCCTCGCCGGCTGGGTCTCCTGGTCCACCGGCGACGAGCCGACCGCCCGGATCATCCTCGGCCTCGCCCTGCGGGCCGACTCCGCCTACCGCTTCGCCCAACTGCTGCACCACGCCTGCAACGAGGGGATCGACCCCGAGGGGCTGCGGCAGTGCCTGCGGGCGGAGCGCCGCCGCCGCGAACCGAGGCACACCCGGGCGGCCGCCGTCACCCGGCCGCCCGGACGGCGGAGCCGGCCGGCACCGCGCCGCGGATCCCGCCGCACCGCGGGGAGCGGGCAGTGAGCGCCCGCCGGCCGAGGTGCGGCGGCTCCCCGCATGTCCCGCACAGCGCCGCGGCCACGGCCGCCCGGTGCGGGCCGCGCCCCCGGGGCGCCCGGTCGGAGGCCGGGCCCGTGACCAGGGCGGGGGTGGGGGCGTTCAGATGGGGGGTGGTGCCGCCCCGGCCGCGCCGCCGCCCAGCCGAAGCCACCGGAGCGCAGACAAGGCGACCCATGTCCCACCCCGCACCTCCCCGCCCGACCGCCGTGCCCGCGGCCCGCAGGCCCGAACTGCCGCCCGTGCACGCCGCTGTCATCTGTGTCGCCGCCCCCTGCCTGGTCATCTCGCCCGAACACGGCCAGCTGACCGGCCAGGGGATCGACGGGATCTACCGCTCCGGCCGTCGGCTGCTCTCCCGCTGCATGCTGCGCGTCGGCGGCCGGGAACCGGTCGCCGTGCGGGGCCGCAGCCTCGGCGCCGACCGGGCCGCCTTCACCGCGACCGTGCGCACCGGCGCCGAGCCCGGCCCCGACCCGGACATCGCGCTGGAACGGATCCGCCACGCCGACGGCACCGAACGGATCACCCTGCGCAGCTTCGCGGCCCGGCCGGTGCGCCTCACCGTGGAGGTGCTCCTCGGCACCGACCTGGCGGAGTTGGCCGCGGTGGCCGCCGGTCGGGCCGGCCCGGAGCTGCCCGCCGGAGTCCACGCCGCCGGTCTGCGCTGGAGCGCCGGCGGGGCGCAGTCCGTCACCACAGCGGAGCCGGCACCGGACGACGCGGTGGCTTCCGCAGGACTGCTGCGCTGGCAACTCGACATGGACCCCGGCGCGGCCCGCACCATCGAGCTGCGCACCACGCAGGACCGGGCGGCGCGGGCCCCCGCCGGGCAGGTGGCCAACCCCCTGGCGGACGCCCGGGCCGAAGGGGACGACCCGAGGGCCGAGGCCTGGTTCCGTACCAGCGTCGAGGACCTGTGCGCGCTCCTTTCGCGCGACCCCGCCGAGCCGGGCGACGCCTTCGCCGCGGCCGGGGTGCCCTGGCGGCTCGGGCTGGCGCCGGCGGAGTCGCTCTGGGCCGCCCGCATGGCGCTGCCGCTGGGCACCGGGCTCGCCGCCGCCACCCTGCGGGTCCTCGCCCGGACCCAGATCGAGGGCCGCGGCGCCGAGGCCGGCTGGATCCCGGGTCCCCTGCGCGGCGCGGGGCCCCAGCTGCCGCCCGCGTGCACCGGTACCGAAGCGACCCTCGCCTTCCCCGCGGTGCTCGCCGAGGCCCGCCTCTGGGGCCTGCCGGAGGACGAGGTCGCCGGGCTGCTGCCCGCCGCCGAGCGGTGCCTCGACTGGCTGCGCGGCGCCTTCGGCGAGGACGGCTTCCTGGCCGATCCCGACCCGGGTCCGCGGCGCAGCGAGACCCAGGCCCACGCCCACCGGGCCGCCGTCCTGGGCGCCGACCTCCTCGCCGCGCGCGGCCGGCCCGGCGCCGAGGAGTGGCGGGACCGGGCGGCCGCGCTGCGCGAGCGGTTCCGCGACCGGTTCTGGATCGACGGCCCCGACGGCGGAAGGCCGGCCTCGGCCCTGCATCCCGACGGGCGGCCCCTGCCGCGGTTGACCGGGGCCGCCGCCCATCTGCTCGACACCGGGCTCCTTCGCGGCGGCCGTCCGGCACCGGGGCTCCTCGACCGGGTCCGCACCGAGCAGGTGGCCCGGCTGTTCGGAGCCCCCGCGATGGACTGCGGCTGGGGGCTGCGCAGCATGGCCCTCAAGGAGCCGGGGCACAACCCGTACGGCCACCGCTCGGGTGCGGTGCGGGCGTACGAGAGCGCCGTGGCCGTCTGCGGCCTGGCCGCGGCGGGCTTCGAGAAGGAGGCCGCCGGCCTGCTCAGGGGCATGCTGGACGCGGCGGAAGCCTTCGGGTACCGGCTGCCGGAGATGTTCGCCGCCGAACAGCGCACCGCGGGGAGCGTCCCCGTCCCGCACCCGGCGGCCTGCCGCCCCGCCGCCGTGGCCGCGGCCGCCGGGATTCATGTACTGACCGCCCTCGCCGGGATCCGCCCCGACGCCCCCGCCGGCACCGTCACCCTCGTCCCCCTTTCCAGCGCACCGCTCGGCGCGATCCGCCTGGCCGGTCTGCGGGTGGCGGGGGAGCCCTTCGCCGTCCGGGTCAGCCGACTCGGCCTCGCCATGGTGGAGGAGGCCGCAGATGCGCTTCAACTGGGCGGCTAGACCGTGTCCGCGGCCGGAAGCGGACGGACGGCCGGTGCGGGCGATGGCGCCCCGCCTCGGGCGGCTGCGCGGCGGGCGTCGCCGGTCGGGCCCGCCGGGGCCGGCTCCCCGCCCGCACGCCGCCGTCCTCAAGGTCACCAAAGCGCTGTTTATCGTCAGGCAGACGACTATGATCGCGGCATGTCGCCCTACGACCCGTCGGCCTATCCGCCCTTCGCAGTCACCGTCGACCTGGTCGTGCTCACCGTGCGGCGCCACGCGCTGTGCGCGCTGGTCGTCCGGCGGGGTGAGCAGCCGTTCCAGGGCCGCTGGGCGCTGCCCGGCGGATTCGTCCGCGGGGACGAGGACCTGGCGGCGGCCGCCGCGAGGGAACTCGCCGAGGAAACCGGCCTGTGCGCCCACGACCCCGCCATGCCGGGCGCCGGCAACGGGGCCCACCTCGAACAGCTGGCCACCTACGGGGATCCGAAGCGGGATCCGCGCATGCGCGTCGTCAGCGTCGCGCATCTCGTGCTGGCTCCGGACCTCCCCGCACCCCGCGCGGGAGGCGACGCCAACAGCGCGCGCTGGGCCCCCGTCGACGAGGTGCTGGCCGTCGGCGACGAGGGCGCCGCGGGGCTCGCCTTCGACCACGCGCAGATCCTGGCCGACGGGGTGGAGCGGGCCCGCTCGAAGATCGAGTACTCCTCGCTGGCCACCGCCTTCTGCCCGCCCGAGTTCACCGTGGGCGAGCTGCGCCGGGTGTACGAGGCCGTGTGGGGCGTGGCCCTGGACCCGCGCAACTTCCACCGCAAGGTCACCGGCACCCCCGGATTCCTGGTGCCGACCGGTGGGACCACGACCCGTCAGGGAGGTCGCCCCGCCCAGCTGTTCCGGGCAGGCGGAGCCACGCTGCTCAATCCGCCGATGCTGCGCCCCGAGGTCTGACACCGCGGCCCGGCCGGCGGCCGCGCGGGAGCCCGGGCTCGGGCCCCGGGTGAAACGGACGGAACGATCGGCATTCCATCGGATCGGTTGCGCCGAAAATCGGACATATCGCGCTATCTTGCTTGCGGTACTCACCCTGCCGCAGAGCGGTCTCACCCCCCGCGAGAGAAGCGATGCTCCAGGCCATCGGACTCACCAGCAAACCCCGCCCCCACGCCCCGCCCCTCGTGGACGACCTCACCTTCGAGGCCCGCCCGGGGCACGTGACCGCCCTGCTCGGCGAGCCGGGATCGGGCAAGACGACCGCACTGCGGCTCATGCTCGAACTCGAACCGGGCCGCGGCGTCACCTACTTCCGCGGCCGTCCGCTGCACCGGATCCCGCACCCCGGCCGTGAGGTCGGAGTGGTCCTCGGGGACGTCCCGGGCAACCCGGCACGGACCGTCCGCAACCAGCTGCGGATGCTCTGCGCCGCCGCCGGGGTGCCGGCCTCGCGGGCCGACACCATGCTCGAAGTCGTCGGTATCGCCGGCCTGCGCGACCAGCGTCTGGGCTCGCTGTCGCTCGGCATGGAACGCCGGGTCGCCCTGGCCTCGGCACTGCTCGGCGATCCCTGCACCCTGCTCCTCGACGAGCCCGCCGCGGGCCTCTCCCCGCGCGAGCGCGGATGGCTGTACGGGCTGCTGCGCGGCCACGCCTCCCTGGGCGGCGCCGTGCTGTTCACCACCGACGACGCCAAGGAGGCGGCCCGGAGCGCCGACCGGGTCGTCAGCATCGAGGCGGGCCGCCTCGTCGCCGACCAGGAGGCCGCGGAGTTCGCGCGGACCCGGCTGCGGCCCCGCGTCGCCGTGCGCACCCCGCACGCGGCCCGGCTGGCCGACGTACTGGGGCGGGAAGCGCGCGCGGCGCAGCGTGCGGTGGAGATCGTCGAGGAGAGCGGCAACCGCCTGTCGGTGTACGGCAGCAACTGTGCCGAGGTCGGCGAGGCGGCGTTCCGCCACGGCGTGCTGGTCCACCGGCTCGCCGACGAGACGGGCGACGCCGGCGCCTCCACGGCCCCCGTCCCGCACGCCCGAGCCGCAGCCGCGTCCGGAGCGGCGGGCGCCTCCGGAGCCGTGGGCGGCCCCGCGGCCGCAGACCGCGCCGGCCGTAGCGGGGACGGGCGTGCCCCCCGGCCCGCGTCCGCCGTGCGGCGCGTGGGCGGACCCCTGCGACCGCTGCGCTACGAGCTGCTCCGCGTCTTCGGCACCGCCACCCCTGTCCTCACCACCGCCCTCGTCGTGGTGGTCTCCGTCCTCACCGCGCTCGTGCTCGCCCGGGCCGGCCAGACCCCGCAGAGCCGGCTGCTCGCCGCCTGGCCCGAGCTGCTGCCGCTGCCGCCCGCCGCCCTGGGTGCCGGGCTGCTCGGCGCCCTGGCCTTCGGAGAGGAGTACCGCTACCCCGCCCTTGCCGCAGACCGGGGCACCGTGCCGCGCCGGCTGGGGCTGCTCACCGCGAAGCTCGGCGTCTGCGCCGCGCTGGCCCTGCTGCTGGGCGCGCTGGTGGTCACGGCCGACGCCGCCGCCCTGGCACTCGTCTTCGACAGCGGGCCCCTGCACCTCCCGACGCAGTGGCTCTCCCCGGCGGCGAGTTGGGCCGGTCTGCTGATCGGCTGCGCCTGGGCCGGCGTACTGGCCTCCGGCGTCTTCCGGTCCGCCACCGCAGGACTCGCGGCGGTGCTCGCAGTACCGGTGGGAGTGGTTCCGCTGGTGGGCAAGGCGCTGGAGGGCTCCTCCGTGTATCCGATGACCGGGCTGGGGCCCCGGCTGCGGAGCCTGTCCTGGGTGCAGTGGCCGCCGGAGGCGGACCGGCTGCTCGTAGGAGCCCTCCGGGTGATGACCCAACCCGTCGCGACCGCACTGCTGTTGTCGCTGATGGTCCTGTTGTGCGCCTATGGGTTCACCGGACTGCGCAGCAGGGTCCGTTGGTGACCGTTCCGATGCGGGAGCGGTCACGGACGGGACCGTTGCAGTCCATGTCACGTCAAGCGACCGCAACTCCCCGCAAAGGGCCCGGTTCCTTACGATAAGTCGTCAATTGCGTAGGTGGCACCGATCACCCTTTCGTGTGCTTTTCACCAAAGACCTCAAGGGTCATGGAGGCACGACCGACAAAGGATTCGTGAGTACCCTTGCGCACACCATGATGACCGCCGCCCGCCATGCCGACTCCGGCCTCGCCGGCGCGGGCGAACTCGACCGCTACCCCTACGCGGAGGCCCCCGGGTCCGACCGCGTCGGAGCACCCCACTGGGACGGCGCCGACGTCGAGTTGAGCCGCGTCGGCCGCCGCGCGGCAGGCAGCCGCGGCCGCGGCCTGCACGGCCAACTCGTCCAGCAGCTCGGCCAGATGATCGTCTCCGGCGACCTCGGTGCGGACCGCCCCCTGGTCCCCGAGGAGATCGGCCAGCGCTTCGAGGTCTCCCGCACGGTCGTCCGCGAATCGCTCCGCGTCCTGGAGGCCAAGGGCCTCGTCAGCGCCCGCCCCAACGTCGGCACCCGGGTCCGTCCCGTCGCCGACTGGAACCTGCTCGACCCCGACATCATCGAGTGGCGGGCCTTCGGGCCCCAGCGCGACGACCAGCGCCGCGAGCTCGGCGAGCTCCGCTGGACGATCGAGCCGCTCGCCGCGCGCCTCGCCGCCGGACACGGCCGCCCGGACGTCCAGCAGCGCCTCGCCGACATGGTCGAGATCATGGGCCACGCCCTCGGCCAGGGCGACTCGATCACCTTCGCCCGTGCCGACAACGAGTTCCATGCGCTCCTCATCCAGGTCGCCGGCAACCGCATGCTGGAGCACCTCTCGGGCATCGTCTCCGCCGCCCTCCAGGTCTCCGGCAGCCCGATGACCTCCTGCGACCGCCCCAGCGAGACCTGCGTGGCGCACCATGCGCGGATGGTCGAAGCCCTCGCCGCGGGTGACGCGACGGGTGCGGAGAACGCGATGCGCCAGCTCCTGACGGTTCATCCGGAGGTCGAGCGCGTGGTTCCCGCCCCGCGCGAGCACTGACGGGCGGGTGCGCGGGTGTGTACGACGCGTCGCCGGGCCCGGCCGGGCCCGGCGGGACCGCCGTGCGGACCCCTGCTGGAGCCGCCGCGGGGGCGGCGCGAACGCCGCGGTGCGACCGTATGACCGACCGCCGCGCACACGGGGTGTGACTCGGGCCACGAAGATTGTGCGTAACGCTCCGCGAGGCCGCGCGATGACTTAAGAGGTGATGGCCGACGGAGGGAAGACAGCAGCCCTTGGGGTGCTGTGCAGCTCCCCGGCCTCTGCCCGCGCCGCCGGCCCATCCCCGGTCGGTGGTCGTCGGCTCCGGTCCAGCACCACCAGGCCCGGGGTCGGAAGCCGTTTCCATCGTTCCGAGAGGTTGTTCGTGTCGGCCAGCACATCCCGTACGCTCCCGCCGGAGATCGCCGATTCCGAGTCTGTGATGGCGCTCATCGAGCGGGGCAAGGCCGAGGGGCAGATCGCCGGCGATGACGTGCGTCGGGCCTTCGAGGCTGACCAGATTCCTGCGACCCAGTGGAAGAATGTTCTGCGCAGCCTCAACCAGATCCTCGAGGAAGAGGGTGTGACGCTGATGGTCAGTGCCGCGGAGTCGCCCAAGCGCACCACCCGCAAGAGCGTCGCAGCGAAGACCCCGGCCAAGCGGACGGCCACCGAGCCCGTCAGGAAGACGGCGGCCAGGGCGACGGCGGCGCAGCCTGCCGCCCCCGCGGTCCCGGCGCCCGAAGCGGCGGAAGCGCAGGCACCGGAGGCCCTCGCGGGCGAGGAAACCGCCGCGGAACCCGTCGCCAAGAAGGCGGCCGCGAAGAAGACGGCGGCGAAGAAGGCCGCGCCCGCCAAGAAGGCGACCGCGAAGAAGACGGCCGCCAAGAAGACCGCCGCCAAGAAGGACGCCGACGAGGCCGGCGAGGACGAGAACCCCGACGAGGGGCCCGAGGCGGTCAAGGCCGAGGGCGACGAAGAGGACGAGAGCGGGGAGAACAAGGGCTTCGTCATCTCCGACGACGAGGACGACGCCCCGGCCCAGCAGGTCGTGGTGGCCGGCGCCACCGCGGACCCGGTCAAGGACTACCTCAAGCAGATCGGCAAGGTCCCCGCCAAGAACCACCTGCTGGAGGCCAACCTCCGCCTCGTGGTCTCCCTCGCCAAGCGCTACACCGGCCGCGGCATGCTCTTCCTGGACCTGATCCAGGAAGGAAACCTGGGCCTCATCCGTGCGGTCGAGAAGTTCGACTACACCAAGGGCTACAAGTTCTCCACGTATGCGACGTGGTGGATCCGGCAGGCGATCACGCGTGCCATGGCCGACCAGGCCCGCACCATCCGCATCCCCGTCCACATGGTCGAGGTCATCAACAAGCTCGCCCGCGTGCAGCGCCAGATGCTCCAGGACCTGGGCCGCGAGCCCACCCCGGAGGAACTGGCCAAGGAACTCGACATGACCCCCGAGAAGGTCATCGAGGTCCAGAAGTACGGCCGCGAGCCGATCTCGCTGCACACCCCGCTGGGCGAGGACGGCGACAGCGAGTTCGGCGACCTCATCGAGGACTCCGAGGCGGTCGTCCCGGCCGACGCCGTGAGCTTCACGCTCCTGCAGGAGCAGCTGCACTCGGTGCTCGACACCCTGAGCGAGCGCGAGGCGGGGGTGGTGTCCATGCGCTTCGGCCTCACCGACGGCCAGCCCAAGACCCTCGACGAGATCGGCAAGGTCTACGGGGTCACCCGTGAGCGCATCCGCCAGATCGAGTCCAAGACGATGTCGAAGCTGCGGCACCCCTCGCGCTCCCAGGTGCTGCGCGACTACCTCGACTGAGCCGGGCGCGGAGGTACGCGCGGTGGCCGCGCGGGTGCGCTCGGCCACCGGGCATCCCACTCTGGGTGGAGTCATGCACACTCGGAGTCAGGAGGCCCCATGCGTCGTCCCTTTGCCCGTGTCCTGGCGGGCGCGCTGACCCTGGCGGCGGGAGCGGCCGCGGCGCCGCTCGCCCAGATGCCCCAGGCGGCCGCGGACAGTGTGGTGATCGGCGGGAAGCCGGTGAAGGCGGCCGACAGCCCGTGGGTCGTGGCCCTGGCCAGCCGTGACCGGTTCGGGGGTACGCGGGACGGACAGTTCTGCGGAGGCGTGGTCGTGGCCCCCACCAGAGTGGTCACCGCGGCCCACTGCCTGGGTGGGCAGGTCCTCGGGGGCCCCGTCGAGTCCGTTGCCGATTTCCGGGTGATCGCGGGGCGTACGGAGCTGCGTGCCGCCGACGGCCGGGAGATCGCGGTGCGCGGGGCCCGGGTGAACCCGGACTATGACCCGCAGAGCAACGCCGGCGACCTCGCCGTCCTGGAGCTGGCGGAGGCCGTGCCGGCCCACCACGTGCTCCCCATGGCCGAGGACGGCCACCCCGCGTACCGGCCCGGCACCGAGGCGGCCGTGTACGGCTGGGGCGACACGAGCGGCTTCGGTGACTATGCGTACGGGCTGCGGGCCGCGCGCGTGAGCGTGCTCGCGGACGAGGTCTGCGAGCGCGCCTACCCGGGCGACGCGGACGGACAGTACCGGTCCGACTCCATGGTGTGCGCGGGAGACGGCGGGGGCGGCCGGGACGCCTGCCAGGGCGACAGCGGCGGCCCGCTGATCGCGCAGGGGCGCCTCATCGGCCTGGTCTCCTGGGGCCGGGGCTGCGGACGCGCCGACAGTCCCGGGGTGTACACGCGCATCGCCCCGCTGACAGGCTTCGTGACGGCCCCCCTGAGGGCCGCGCAGCCCGATGGGGTGCAGAACGTCGCCTGAGAGCCCCGGAGGCCTGTGGGGGCCGAGCAGGGTCGGTTCATGGGCATCAGGGGAACCAGGGGCCGCCCGGAGCCTCGGGCGGACGTGAGGACGGGCGGCATCCCTGGGTCTCAGGGGTGCCGCCCGTCGACCGGCCTGGCCGGTCCTGGCTCGTCGGATGCGAGGTTCGGCCGGTGTGTCAGCGGTCCTCGGGTTCGGCGTGGGCAGCCGGAGCGGACGTGAGCCGCTCGGTCTCATCCTGTATTTCCGCGGCGATCTTCTTGAGTTCCGGCTCGAACTTGCGACCGTGGTGGGCGCAGAAGAGCAGTTCACCGCCGCTCAGCAGGACGACGCGCAGATATGCCTGGGCGCCGCAACGGTCGCATCGGTCAGCGGCCGTCAGCGGGGTCGCGGGTGTCAGAACAGTAGTCACGTCGCCTCTTCTCTAGCTCGACGAGCTGTCGTACCAGGGTCAACATCCAACCAGGCCGAAAACGTTCCCGCTCGCGGCTTTTCCTCGAAACTTCCTTCCGAAGCTGGCCGGCTGTTGCCGGTTGGCGGCGAAGGAGCCGTATTGCGTTGCTTTACGGTTTCGCGTTGTCAGTCGTGCGCTTGTTGCAGTTCCATCCTCCCTGGCGTGAGTGCCAGGTTGTTCATGAGGACGTGCCCGAACCCTAAATGGTTCATGCGCCGAAGGGAACGTGATGTTTCCTTCACCCGCCCGGGGGATCGAACATCCGTGCGGATCTGGACTAGGGTGAGGAGAGGGCGAGGGTGGCGTTGCATCGGCTCTACCTGGCCTCGGTACCCTTCGACGGGCACCCGAGCCGCCCCTGCGCCCGACCGGGCCAGAAAAGAAATTCAGCGAGGAGCGAACTGCGTGACCGCCGACACGTCCGTGCCTTCCAGCGCGCTGCTGTCCGGAGCAGACCGGGACGGTTCCAACTACACCGCGCGGCACCTGCTCGTCCTCGAGGGGCTGGAGGCCGTCCGCAAGCGTCCGGGCATGTATATCGGCTCCACCGACAGCCGGGGCCTCATGCACTGCCTGTGGGAGATCATCGACAATTCCGTCGACGAGGCCCTGGGCGGCTACTGCGACCACATCGAGGTGATCCTCCACGAGGACTCCTCGGTCGAGGTCAGGGACAACGGCCGCGGCATCCCCGTGGACGTCGAGCCCAAGACCGGTCTGTCCGGTGTCGAGGTCGTGATGACCAAGCTGCACGCGGGCGGCAAGTTCGGCGGCGGCTCCTACGCGGCCTCCGGCGGCCTGCACGGCGTGGGCGCCTCCGTGGTCAACGCCCTCTCCGCCCGCCTCGACGTCGAGGTCGACCGGGGCAGCTCCACGCACGCCATCAGCTTCCGCCGCGGCGTCCCGGGCATGTTCACCGCGCAGGACCCCGACAGCCCCTTCGATCCGGCGAACGGCCTGCGCAAGGTCAAGCGCATCCCCAAGGGCAGGACCGGCACCCGGATCCGCTACTGGGCCGACCGCCAGATCTTCCTCAAGGACGCCCGCCTCAGCCTGGAGACCCTCTACCAGCGCGCCCGGCAGACGGCCTTCCTCGTCCCCGGCCTCACCCTGGTCGTCCGCGACGAGCGCGCCGTCGACGGCGCCGGCAAGACCGAGGAGACCTTCCGCTTCGACGGCGGCATCAGCGAGTTCTGCGAGTACCTCGCCCAGGACAAGGCCGCCTGCGACGTGCTGCGGCTGACCGGCTCGGGCACCTTCAAGGAGACCGTCCCGGTCCTCGACGACCGCGGCCACATGACCCCGACCGAGGTCACCCGAGAGCTCGGCGTGGACATCGCCCTGCGCTGGGGCACGGGCTACGAGACCAACGTCAAGTCCTTCGTGAACATCATCGCCACCCCCAAGGGCGGCACCCACGTCACCGGATTCGAACGCTCGGTGACCAAGACGGTCAATGAGGTGCTGCGCTCGGCCAAGCTGCTGCGCGTCGCCGAGGACGACGTGGTCAAGGACGACGTCATGGAGGGCATGACGGCCGTCGTGACCGTCCGCCTGGCCGAACCCCAGTTCGAGGGCCAGACCAAGGAGGTGCTCGGCACCTCGGCCGCCACCCGGGTCGTCGCCGCGGTCGTCGCCAAGGAGCTCAAGGCCTTCCTGACCTCCACGAAGCGTGACGACAAGCAGCAGGCGCGCGCGGTGATGGAGAAGATCGTCGCGGCCGCCCGGACCCGGATCGCGGCCCGCCAGCACAAGGAGGCGCAGCGCCGCAAGACCGCGCTGGAGACCTCCTCCCTCCCCGCCAAGCTGGCCGACTGCCGCAGCGACGACGTCGACCGCAGCGAGCTCTTCATCGTCGAGGGCGACTCCGCCCTGGGCACCGCGAAGCTCGCCCGCAACTCCGAATTCCAGGCGCTCCTGCCCATCCGCGGCAAGATCCTCAACGTCCAGAAGTCCTCGGTCTCGGACATGCTCAAGAACGCCGAGTGCGGGGCGATCATCCAGGTCATAGGGGCCGGCTCGGGCCGGACCTTCGACATCGACGCCGCCCGCTACGGCAAGATCGTGCTGCTCGTCGACGCCGACGTGGACGGCGCGCACATCCGCTGCCTGCTGCTGACGCTCTTCCAGCGCTACATGCGGCCGATGGTCGAGGCCGGCCGGGTCTTCGCGGCCGTCCCGCCGCTGCACCGGATCGAGCTGGTCCAGCCCAAGAGGGGGCAGGACAAGTACGTCTACACGTACTCGGACAACGAGCTCCGCCAGACCCTTCTGGAGTACCAGCGCAAGAACATCCGGTACAAGGACTCCATCCAGCGCTACAAGGGCCTCGGCGAGATGGATGCGGACCAGCTGGCGGAGACCACCATGGACCCCCGCTTCCGCACCCTGCGCCGGATCAACATCGGCGACCTGGACTCTGCCGAGCAGGTCTTCGACCTCCTCATGGGCAATGAGGTGGCCCCGCGCAAGGAGTTCATCACGAGCTCCGCGGCGACGCTGGACCGCTCGCGCATCGACGCCTGAGCGCCGGGGCACCGGAAGCCGGCGGCGCCCGACACGGGCCGGCGCCACGGCACACCGGTGCCCCGCATCTCATCACCTGTTGGAGTGAAGAGCACCGGTACACCAGTCCGGAAACCGTCCATTCCGCACATCCTTGTGGGCACGCGGCCAATGCGGCAGCGGACAAGGAGAGTTCGGTGGACAAGCACGAAGGCCGTGATGCCGGAACGATCCGGCTCGACGACCCCTGGTACGACGCGCTGGCCGTCGGCTGGGGCGAGGGGGCGGAGCCGACGCCGCCGCACCCGGCCCCCGCCGGCCGCCCGGCGCCCGGCGCATCCGACATCTACCTGGAAGTGCAGCGCAGCGCCGCCTTCCAGGAGGTCCGGAGCCGGTACCGCCGGTTCGTCGTCCCCGCGACCGCAGGGTTCCTCCTCTGGTACGTCGCCTACGTCGTCGCCGCGACGGCCGCCCCCGGCCTGATGGCGCGGCCCGTCCTGGGCGCGGTCAATGTGGCCATGCTGGCGGGACTCGGCCAGTTCCTCAGTACCTTCCTGCTCACCTGGGCCTACGCCCGGCACGCCCGGCTGCGCCGGGACCGGGCCGCCCTCGACCTGCGCTGGACGGTCTTCGAGCAGGAGCGCGGTCAGGAGCGGACCAGGGCGAGGAGGGCGGGCCGGTGACCACCGAGCACCAGACCCTCGCGCTGATGCTGTTCAGCCTGTTCATCGCGGTGACCCTGGGCATCACGACGTGGGTCAGCCGCAACCGGCACGGCTCCGCCGAGGAGTTCTACGCCGGCGGAAGGCTCTTCTCCCCGATGGAGAACGGTTTCGCCATCGCGGGCGACTACATGTCCGCGGCCTCGTTCCTCGGCATCTCCGGCCTGATCGCCCTCTTCGGCTACGACGGCCTGCTCTACTCGGTGGGCTTCCTCGTCGCCTGGCTGGTGGTGCTGTTCCTCGTCGCCGAACTGGTCCGCAACTGCGGCCGCTTCACCCTCGCCGACGTGGTCGCCGCCCGGATGAGCGAGCGCCCGGTGCGGATCGCCGCAGGCCTGTCCTCGGTCGTCGTGTCCGTGCTCTACCTCGTGGCGCAGATGGTCGGCGCGGGCAGCCTGGTCGGGCTGCTGCTCGGGAACTCCAGCGCCGCGGCACGCACCCTCACCGTGATCGGGGTGGGCGCCCTGATGGTCGTCTACGTTTCCTTCGGCGGCATGCGGGCCACCACCTGGATCCAGATCGTCAAGGCCGTTCTGCTGATGGGCGGGGCGATCACCTTGACCGTGCTCGTGCTGCTGCGCTTCCACGGTGATGTCGACCGGCTGCTGACCACCGCCGCCGAACGCAGCGGGCACGGCATGCAGTTCCTCAGTCCGGGCCTGAAGTACGGCGGGGACTGGACCGCCCGGTTCGACTTCATCAGCCTGGGCCTCGCGCTGGTCCTCGGCACCGCCGGCCTGCCGCACATCCTGTCGCGCTTCTACACCGTGCCCACCGCTCGCGCGGCCCGCCGCTCGGTGGTGTGGGCGATCGCGCTGATCGGCAGCTTCTACCTGATGACCATCGTGCTCGGCTTCGGTGCGGCCGCCCTGGTCGGAACGGACGAGGTGCGAGCCTCCAACGCCTCCGGGAACACGGCGGTGCCCCTGCTCGCGGCGTTCCTCGGCGGAGGCGCCGAAACCACCGGCGGCGCGGTGCTGTTCGCCTTCGTCGCCGCCATCGCCTTCGCCACCATCCTGGCGGTGGTGGCCGGCATCACCCTGGCATCGTCCGCCTCCGTCGCGCACGACCTGTACGCGTCGCTCAAACGCAGGCGCGCCAAGCAGCGCAGCGAGGTCTCGGTGGCACGCGGCGCTGCCGTGGGCATCGGTGCGGTGGCCATCGCCCTGGGGCTGCTCGCGCAGGACCTCAATGTGGCGTTCCTGGTGGGACTGGCCTTCGCGGTGGCGGCCTCGGCCAACCTTCCCGTGCTGATGTACTCGCTCTTCTGGCGCGGGTTCACCACACGCGGAGCCGTCTGGTCGGTGTACGGAGGCCTGGTCCCGGCGGTGCTGCTCGTCCTGGTCTCGCCCGTGGTGTCCGGCAGCCCGGAATCGCTGTTCCCGGGCGTGGACTTCCAGCTCTTCCCGCTCCAGAACCCGGGGATCGTCTCGATCCCGCTGGGCTTCCTGGCGGGCTGGCTGGGCACGGTCACCTCCGGCGAGGAACCGGACGAGGCGAAGCATGCCGAGATCGAGGTCCGCTCGCTGACCGGTGCCGGTGCCGTCTGAACGCAAGGGTGTGAGCGGGGGTGTCAGGCCGGCCCGTCCGAGGGGAGCCAGGAGTAGCGGTGCTCCGGACGGCCGGTCTCGCCGTAGCGCAGGGCCAGGCTGACACGGCCGCTGCGTTCGAGCAGCTTCAGGTAGCGCTGGGCGGTCTGGCGGCTGATGCCCGCGCGGTCGGCGATCTGCTGGGTGGACAGCGGGCCCTCAGCGGCGCGCAGGGCCTGGCGGACCAGCTTCGCCGTGGTGGGGGAGTGGCCCTTGGGCAGTTCGTTGACGGCGCCGGCGCCGGCGAGCGCGCCGAAGATCCGGTCCACTTCGGCCTGCTCGGCCTCGCCGCCGGTCTCCAACGTGCGCCGCAGCGAACCGTACGCCTCCAGCCGGGCGCGCAGCCCGGCGAAGGTGAAGGGTTTGACCAGGTACTGGAGTGCCCCGAGACGCATCGCGGCCTGCACGGTGGCCAGGTCGCGGGCGGCGGTGACCATGATCACATCGGTGTGGTGGCCGCGCTGGCGCAGGCGGCGGACCAGGTCCAGGCCGTTCTCGTCGGGGAGGTAGTGGTCCAGGAGTACCAGGTCCACCGGGTGGGCGGAGAGGAAGTCCAGGGCCTGGGCCGCCGAATGGGCCTGTGCCGCCACTCGGAAGCCGGGAACCTTCGCGACGTACGCCGCGTTGATCCGGGCAACACGCATGTCGTCGTCGACGACCAATACGTGGATCGGGGTCTCGTTCACCGCAGGGCCTCCGGGAGTACGACGGAGAATTCCGCCCCTCCGTCCGCTGCTTCACCGGCCCGGGCGCTGCCGCCCTGCCGCTCCGCGAGGCGGCGCACGAGGGCGAGGCCCAGCCCGCGCTCGCGGTGGGCCCGGGGCTGCTTGGTCGACCAGCCCTCGGTGAAGATCTCTTCGCGCCGCCCGGCGGGGATCCCGGGGCCGCTGTCGCGCACCCGCAGCACGGCGGTTCGGCCCTCCGTGCGCAGTTCCACCTCGACCAGGGGCGCTGCA
Organism: Streptomyces sp. NRRL F-2664; assembly: GCF_000719345.1. Classification (GTDB taxonomy): domain Bacteria; phylum Actinomycetota; class Actinomycetes; order Streptomycetales; family Streptomycetaceae; genus Streptomyces. The sequence goes on along the minus strand of NZ_JOFX01000012.1, from coordinate 131,134 downwards.
GCGCCGGCGGCGGCGTCCAAGGCGTTGTCCACAAGATTGCCGACGATCGTGACGAGCCCGCCCGGGTCGACCAGGCGGTCGGGGAGGAGACTGGCGGCGGTCAGCCGCAGGGAGATGCCGCGTTCGGCGGCGACGGCGGCCTTGCCCACGAGGAGGGCGGCCAACAGCGGGTCGTGCACTTTCTCGGTGACCTGTTCGGCGGTTGTGCGGTGTCCGCCGGCGACTTCGGTCACGAAGTCCACGGCTTCCTCGTGCAGGCCCAGCTCCAGCAGGCCGAGGAGGGTGTGGAGGCGGTTGGCGTGCTCGTGGTCCTGGGCGCGCAGGGCGTCGATGAGGCCACGGGTGGAGTCGAGTTCGCGGCTCAGGTGCTCCAGTTCGGTGCGGTCGCGCAGGGTGGCGACGGCGCCTCCGTCCGCGGTGGGCATGCGGTTGGCGACCAGGACCCGGGGGCCCTGCACGGCGAGCAGGTCCCGGCCCGTCACCCGGCCGGAGAGTACGTCGGCGGTGCGGCCGGCGCCGAGAACGTCGTCCAGCGGGCGTCCGGCGAAGGTTCCGGTGCTGTCCGGGGTGAGGCCCAGCAGGCGGGCGGCCTCGTCGTTGACCAGCCGGACCCGGCCGTCCGGGGCGAGGGCGATCACGCCTTCGCGGATGGAGTGCAGCATCGCCTCGCGCTCGGCGAGCAGGCCGGCGATGTCGGAGAAGGCCAGGTCGCGGGTCTGGCGGTGGATCCTGCGCGAGAGGAGGTAGGCGGCGAGGGCGCCCGCGGCCAGGGCGCCGCCGGCGTGGGCGAGCAGGCCCGGGACGGCACCGAGCAGCCGGTCGCGGACGCTGTCGTAGGCGATACCGACGGAGACCGCGCCGACGATCTCGCCGTCGGCGGCGACGAGCGGCACCTTGCCGCGTGCGGACCGGCCCAGGGTGCCGTCGTCGATCTCCATGACCTCACGCCCGGCCAGGGCGTCGCCGGGGTCGGTGGATACGGGCCGTCCGATCCGGTCGGGGCTCGGGTGGGAGCGGCGAATGCCGTGCAGGTCGAGGACGACGATGTACTCGGCCCCCGTCGCCCGGCGGATCCGCTCGGCGGAGGCCTGCACCGGGCTGTCCGCCGACGCCGCGGACCCCAGGAGGCCGGCGGCGATCGACGGATCGGCCGCGGTGCTCTGCGCGATGGCGAGGGCCCGCCGCATGGCCTGGTCGTCGAGCTGCGCGCTGAGCGGGGCCAGGAACAGCCCGGTGGCCAGCACGACGACCCCGGCGGCGATGGCCAGCTGGGTCAGCAGGATCTGCGAGACCGCCCGTCTGGGCAGCCCGAGGCGCCGAGCGCTCATGAGGGGGAACCGCATGAGCAGCAACGGTAGGCCGCCCGCGGCCGGAACGAAACGCCCGCTCCCCGCTGCCCGGCCCCCGCTGCCCGGGCCGTTGCGCTGGGCGCACGATCCCTCCGCCCGGCGCGGACCGCAGCGCGAGGCGCTCGAACCGCCCCCGCGCTGACCGCCGCCTTGCCCGACTCCCGTAGCGGTCCGGCCCCCGGGTCTGCGCGGTTCCGCTGCGCCCGCGGGGCACCGCAGGGCGACTGGCTCGGACCGCCGCTCGCGTGTCACGGCACACGATCCGCTCCGTGCGGCGCGGACCGCAAAGCGCGTGATTCGCCCCCGCGCGGGCGACGGCCGTGCTCCCCGGGGCCCTCAGCTGGTTCGCCCCCTGGGCTGCGCGGTCCGCTTCTCGCGCGGCGCACCGCGAGGCGATCGGCCTGGACCGTCGGCCGCGCGCCGCGGCTGTCCGGCCCGGGTCCCGCAGCGGTCCGGGCGCCCCGGGCTGCGCAGAGGCGCACGATCCGTAAGGCGAGTGACTCACCCCGCGCGCCACAGGCGTTCTGCCGTGGTCCCGCGGGTGGTTCGGCCCCCCGGGCTGCGCGGTCCGCTTCGCATGCGGCGCACCGCCGGGCGACTGGCTTGGACCGTCGGCCGCGTGTCACGACCGTCCTGCCCCAGTCCCGCAGCGGTCCGGGCGCCTGCCCGGCTGTATGGCCGGCCCGGGGCCTGCTGAGGTCGCGACGCGGGCCGGCATGCGGGGAGCGGGGCGGTCCGGACGGGAGCCGTGGCTGTCTCGGCGGTCCGGGCACCCTGGTTCCGTCCGGTCCGCTGAGCGGTCTGCCGCATCGACCGGCGACCGGCGACCGCCGCCGGCAGGGCGTGCCGGGCCGCGCCGGCGGGCTCGGTGGGTGGCCTCGTGAGGGCGCACTCGTCGTGGCGCGGTGGCCCGCAAGGCCGTGTGGCTTCCGGTGGTCGATCCTCGTGGTCGGTGTGGCCGGGCGGTCCGGCTCCGGGCCGTGTCCCCGGCCGAGTGCTGTCGGCGCCGTGACACCCGGACGGTCGGGCTAGGGCAGGGGCTGGGGCGGGCGGGGGCCCTCGTAGTGGCCGCTCGGGCGCATGCGCAGGGGGCGCTCCTGGTACTCCTCCAGAGCATGGGCGATCCAGCCCGCGGTGCGGGCCACCGCGAAGACGGTCTCGCCGGCTTCGGCGGGCATGCCGCAGGACACCGTCAGGACCGCCAGCGCAAGATCCACATTGGCCTGCAGGCCCCCCTGACGGGCCATCACGGCGGCGACCTCGCGGGCCGCGGCCAGTGCCGGGCCGGCCTGCTCCAGTCCTTCCAGGCGGGCAAACAGCGCACCCGCCCTGGGGTCCTCGCCCTCGTACAGGCGGTGGCCCAGACCCGGCACCCGGCGTCCCGCCCGCAGGTACTCGGCTACCACCGGCGCGGCTCCCCCCTGCTCCAGGACCTCCGCCAGCATCCGGTGCGCGAGCCGCCCGGCCGCGCCGTGCAGGGGCCCTTCGAGGGCGCCGAGCCCGGCGGACACCGCCGCGTACGGGTGCGCGCGCGCCGACGCCGCCACTCGCACGGCCAGGGTCGAGGCGGCGAGGTCGTGGTCGACCAGCAGGGCCAGCGCCAGGTCCAGCACGGCGAGCGCGTCCGGATCCGGCTCCCGCGGCGTCAGGCGGGACCACAGCCGGCGGGCGATGCGGCCGTCCCCGCCGCACGCGGTGCCGAGTTCGGGAAGGGCGCCGACCAGCGTCGGGATCAGGCAGCGCGCGGAGCCGAGCACCGCTTCCTCCGACAGGTCGAAGCGCAGCGGATCCGCCACCGCCGCGGCGGCGGCCGCCACCCGCAGCCGGTCCACCGGACCGCTGTGCGCCGGCAGCGCCCCCACCGCCCGTCGGGCCGCTTCCAGGGCCTCCGGGGGAGCGGTGAACCGGACCCCGGGCCTGCGGGTCCCGGTCCAGAGCCACTCGGCGACCTCCTCGTACGGGTAGCGCGAGGCCAGGGCGACGGCATCGACGCCCCGGAAGTAGTACCGGTCGGGTTCGATGAGGGTGAGCGCCGTGCGTACGGACAGTTCCCCGGCGGCGGGGGCCGCCGCCTCGCGCCGGCTGCGCCGCGCCAGTGCTTCCACCTCGGCGGCGTCGAAGCTGCTGCCCCGCCCCGCTGCGCCGCGGCGGCTGGTCAGCTGGCCCCGGCTGACGTAGGCGTACACCGTTGCCGGTTTCACGCCGAGGACCCGCGCGGCCTCCTGCGTGCTGAGCCTGCGTCCGCCGTCCGCCCTCTGGTCACTCATGCCGCTACCCTACAGACGCCCCAGTATATTGATTCAATCAACATTGACAACGATTCGATCCATCATGGATGGTCGTCGCATGAATACCACCGACAGCACCATCCGAGGACCGCGCGGCCTTGCGGGGTTCGTGGTCACCGAGACCGAGCTGGGCGACGTCCGGGGCAGCGAAGGCTTCTACCACTACCGCCAGTACTCGGCGGTGGAGCTCGCCGCCGCTCGCACGTTCGAGGACGTGTGGCACCTGATGTTCCGCGGCGCGCTGCCGGCGGACCTCGCCGAGCGCGCCGCCTTCACCGCCGAGACCGCCGCGCTGCGCCGGCTCCCCGAGGGGGTGCGGGCCGTCCTGCCGGACCTCGCCCGCGCCACCCGGCTCTCCGGTCCGCTCGCCGGGCTGCGCACCGCCCTCTCGCTCCTCGGCGCATCCGCCGGCTTCCGGCCGGTGTACGACCTCACCGCCGACCGCCGCGCTGCCGACGCCCTGGCCGCCTGCGCCGCAGTACCGACCCTGTTGACCGCCCTGCACCGGCTGGGCCAGGGCCTGGAGCCGGTCGAACCCCGCGAGGACCTCCCCCACGCGGCCAACTACCTCTACATGCTGACCGGCGAGGAGCCCGACCACCTCCGGGCCCGTGCGGTCGAGCGGTACCTGATATCCACCGTCGACCACGGCTTCAACGCCTCGACCTTCACCGCCCGCGTGATCGCCTCCACCGGCGCCGATGTCGCCGCCTGCCTGACCGGCGCCGTGGGGGCCCTCTCCGGCCCCCTCCACGGAGGCGCCCCCAGCCGCGCCCTGGACACCCTCGACGCGATCGGCACCGTGGACCGGATCGGTCCGTGGATCCGCGAACGGGTCCTCGCCGGCGACCGGATCATGGGCTTCGGACACCCCGTGTACCGCACCGAGGACCCCCGCTCCCGCATGCTGCGCGAGATCGCGCTCGGCTTCGGCGGTCCGCTGGTGGACTTCGCCGTCGAGGTCGAGCGCCAGGTGGAGGAGATCCTCGCCGAACTGAAGCCGGGCCGGGAACTGCACACCAACGTGGAGTTCTACGCGGGTGTGGTCATGGAGCTGTGCGGGCTGCCGCGCGAGATGTTCACCCCGACCTTCTGCGCGGCCCGGGTGGTCGGCTGGAGTGCGAACATCCTGGAACAGGCCACCGATTCGAAGATCATCCGTCCTGCGGCCCGGTACACGGGTCCCACTGCGCCGCACCCCGTGCCGCTGCTCGACTGACCGGGCCTGGCTACGATCGACCGGGTGAACAGCAGGCAGCCCATCCCCGTCGTCGTCCTCGCCGGATTCCTCGGATCCGGCAAGACCACCGTGCTGAACCACCTCCTCGCCGCCCGCGGAGGGACCCGCATCGGGGTCGTCGTCAATGACTTCGGCTCCATCGAGGTCGACGCGATGTCCGTGGCCGGCCAGGTCGGCGACTCGATGGTCTCCCTCGGAGGCGGCTGTCTGTGCTGCGCCGTCGACGGCAGCGAACTGGACGCCTACCTGGAGAAGCTGGCCGCGCCCGTCCACCGGATCGACGTGATCATCATCGAGGCGAGCGGCCTGGCCGAACCCCAGGAGATGATCCGCATGCTGGTGGCGAACGAGAACCCGGCCGTCCGGTACGGGGGCATGGTGGAGGTCGTGGACGCGGCGGAATTCGACGCCACCCGGGCCCGGCACCCGGAGACCGACCGCCATCTCGCCGCCGCGGACCTGGTGGTACTCAACAAGACCGACCGGGTCGACGCGCGTGAACGGGCCCGGATCGAGACCGAACTCGCCGCGCTCTGCGCCCCGGGCACCCCGGTCGTGGGCGCCGACCACGGCCGCATCGACCCGGAGCTGCTCTTCGACCGGCGGCCCTGGACCGAGACCCGGGGGCAGCTCTCCTTCGAGGACCTCCTCGCGCAGTCCCAGGACCACGACCACTGCACCCACCCGCACGCCGCCTACGAGAGCACCGAGTTCCGTTCCGAGCAGGCCCTCTCCCCGCGCCGGTTCATGGACTTCCTCGACCGACGGCCGGACGGCCTCTACCGGATCAAGGGCTTCGTGTGGTTCGGGGTCCCCGGCCACCAGGAGCGCTACGAGGTCCAGGCCGTCGGCCGCTTCCTGCGCTTCGCCCCGCAGCCCTGGGGGCGGGGCGAGACGCCGCAGACGCAACTGGTCCTGATCGGCTCGGGCACCGACGGCGCGGCGCTGCTGCGCGACTTGGAGTCCTGCCGCGAGGAAGCCCCGCAGAACACGAACCCCGAGAGCATGTGGGGCGTCCTGCGTTACGCCGATCGGCCCGCGGAGGACTGGGGCGACGTCCGCGAGCCGGACGGCTTCGAGGCGCCCCGCGCGGACTGATCACGGGGTGCCGAGCGTCCCCTGTCCGGTTCCGGCCCGCCGGCCGCCCCCGGGCCCGGGCCGGCGGACGGCGCATGCGGGGAGCCGGAGCGGTCACCGAAGCGGCTCCGGCGACCGGTCACCGGACGCGTCCCCCGCCCCACCCCTACGCGACCTCGACCCCGTACTCACGCAGCAGGTCCTCCAGGCCGCCCCGGTAGCCCTTGCCGCCGATCACGAAGTCCCAGTCGCCGTTGGCGCGGCGCCGGAACGACCCCAGGACCAGCGCGGTCTCACCGGCCCGCCCGTCGGAGACCTCCAGCTGCCCGGCCTCCGCGCCCTGCGCGTCCAGGAGCCGGATCCGGGCGTCGGTGAAACCGGCCAGGTCGGCGTGCGGATCGGCCTCCGGATCGACGGCCGCGACGAGCACCAACCGGTCCGCCTCGCGCGGCAGCGCGTCGAAGGAGACCTCCAGCGCCGCCTTGTCCGGTGCCGTGTGCGCCCGCGCCCGGACCGCACCGTCCGGCGTGCGCGGGTTGTTGAAGAAGACGAAATGCTCCTCGCTCAACACCCGGTTGCCCGTGCACACGAGGGCGCACACGTCCAGGGCGACCCGCCCCGACCAGGTCATGCCGAGCACGTTGTGCTCGGCGGAGGGCGGGTCGGGCTCGGCCGCACGCTGCGCCGGGACGCCGCCCGCCGCACCGCCCCCGAGGCGGCCGCGCAGTCCGTACTGGTGCAGGAGCTCCACCAGCCTCTCCCCGGGAACCAACTCCAGCGGCTTGCCGTTGGAGAAGGTGTACGACGTCGGACCGAAGGACGAGGTGGTGACCAGCACCCCCTTGTTCGCCCCCTTGTCCTGGACCGTGCCGTACAAGTCCCGTACCGCCGTGGGCGGCACGGTGTTCCGGTAGCGCTTGACCTGTACCACGATCCGCCCGCCGGTGATCGGGGACGGGTCGTTCGCCTCGATGTCCACGCCGCCGTCCCCGGACCGCTGGGTGGTCACCGCTTCCATGCCCATCGCCCGGAAGAGCTCTGCCACCAGGTTCTCGAAGGCGATCGGGTCCATCACGAAGAGGTCCGGCTCGTCCTCGTCGTCGCCCGCGTGCCCGCCGTGGCTGACGACTCCGCCGACCTCGTCGGGCCTGCGGCCCGCGCGTACGGCCGTCAGCTGGTCGGGCCGCGCCGACAACTGCCCGCGCAATCCCTCCACCAGGCAGTCCACGGCGCTGACCTGCTCCAGTCGAAGCCCCGCGAAGGCGGACCGCGCCGCCGACACGGAACCGAGCACGATCCGTGCCTCCTGCCCCGTCACCGGATCGTGGTCGTCCACGAAGCCGTTGACCACCACCGATTCCAGCGCGCCGAACTCGTCCGCCGCGTAGAGCTCGCGCAGTACCAGCAGCAGGCACTGCGCGAGGAGGTCCCGGTACAGGGCGCGCCGCTGGGTGGCGGGGCGGGCCGTCTCCTTGTCCTGGTCCGTGCTGGGCATGTAGCGCACCGACTTCGCTTCGGGCACGACCTGGAACCCCGGCAGCTGCCAGTCCAGCACCAGCTCCCGCCCGCCCCGGTCGTAAGCGGCGGCCAGCTGCCTCGGCAGAGCCTCGGGCCACGCGGTGGAGGCGTACAGAGCGGCCGAGAAGTACTCCACGGCGGCATCGGCGTCACCTGCGCGCAGCTGCGCGGCCAGCTCGGTCAGGCCGTTGTTGTGGGCCCGGATCCCGGCCAGCTGCTGCGCCGCCCACTGGTCGTACTGCTGCCGGTACGCGGCCAGTTGCTGCTGGCGCTGCAACTCCGCGGCGTGCGCCGCCTGCCAGGCCGAGGTGTAACGGGCGTGCGCCTCGCGTTCCGCCTGCGCCCGGCGGTTGGAGCCGAGGGTCCACCCGCTGTTCTGCTGCTGGAACTGTTCGAGGCGCGGCATCGGCAGCGGATGCGCGAGGTTACCCGGGGAGAAGGGCTCCAGCTGTTCGGACCTGACCAGTGCGGCCGTCCGGAACGCCGGGGCCCGGCAGCCCGCTGCGAGCAGCCCCTGCAGGGCGGCGACCTCCGCCTCTATGCGCTCCGTACGCCGGCGAGCCTCGGCCTCGCGGTGCTGGCGGTAGGCGGCCTGCTGCTCGCGCTGCCCCCGGGCCGCCTCACGTTCGTACGCCCGCTGACGGCGTTCCGCCTCGCGGTGCTGGATCAGCTGTGTCTGCTGCATCCGGCGCTGGGCCTCGGCCCAGTCCCCGATCAAACCGCCCGACCGACGACTCATCAGCTCTGTGTTCTCCCGCCCCACCCGACCGTGCCAAGAGGGAAAACACTAGTCGCCATTCGGGTGGTACGTCCCCCGGACGTACCACCCGAATGGTCCGCAACCTCCTACAGCGCCGGTCCCGCCAGGGCCGCCACCGCCGCGGGCAGAGCCGCCCCCGAGCCGTCTCGGCGCGGGTCCGGGGCCGGCAGCTCGGCCGGAGTGCCGTTCGCCGCCGCCGCGCGGGCCGGGGCCGCGCCGGCCCAGGCCAGCACCAGCAGGTCCTCGCCCTTCAGGAACCTCTGGCAGCGGACGCCGCCCGTGGCCCGGCCCTTGCGCGGGTACTGGTCGAAGGGGGTCAGCTTCCCGGACAGCATCGAGTCGTCCAGGGTCCCCTGCGAGCCGGCCACCGTGAACACCAGGGCGTCCCGGGCCGGGTCGACGGCGGAGAAGTGGATCACCTTGGCGTTCTCGGAGAGCTTGATGCCCGCCATACCGCCCGCCGGGCGGCCCTGCGGGCGCACCTGGCCCGCCGGGTAGCGCAGCAGTTGGGCGTCGTCGGTGATGAAGACCAGGTCCTCCTCGCCGGTGCGCAGCTCCACCGCGCCGACGATCCGGTCGCCCTCCTTGAGGGTGATGACCTCCAGCTCGTCCTTGTTGGCCGGGTAGTCCGGCACGACGCGCTTGACCACGCCCTGCTCGGTGCCCAGGGCCAGGCCCTGCGAGGACTCGTCGAGCGAGGTCAGGCAGACCACCTTCTCGTCCGGCTCCAGCCCGGAGAGGAACTCCGAGACCGGCGCGCCGCCCGCGAGGTTCGGCGCGGCGTGCGTGTCCGGAAGCTGCGGCAGGTCGATCACCGACAGGCGCAGCAGCCGGCCGGCTGAGGTGACCACGCCGACGTCGGCCCGCGCGGTCGCCGCGACCTGCGAGACGATCAGGTCGTGCTTGGCCCGGGCGCCGCCCTCGTCCTGCGGCAGCGGGTCGCCGTTGGCCGTACGGGCCAGCAGGCCCGTCGAGGACAGCAGCACCCGGCACGGGTCGTCCGCGACCTCCAGCGGAACGGCCGCCACCGCGGTGCCCGCCGACTCCAGCAGGACCGTACGGCGCTCGGTGCCGAACTTCTTCGCCACCGACGCCAGTTCCGCGGAGACCAGCTTGCGCAGCTCGTTGTCCGACTCCAGGATCCCGGTCAGCTCGTCGATCTCACCGGTCAGCCGGTCGCGCTCGGACTCCAGTTCCAGGCGGTCGAACTTGGTGAGCCGGCGCAGCGGCGTGTCCAGGATGTACTGCGTCTGGGTCTCGCTCAGCGAGAACCGCTCCATGAGCCGCGCCTTGGCCTGGGCGGAGTTCTCGCTGTCGCGGATGAGGCGGATGACCTCGTCGATGTCGATCAGGGCGATGAGCAGGCCCTCGACGAGGTGCAGCCGGTCCCGGCGCTTGGTGCGGCGGAACTCGCTGCGCCGCCGGACGACCTCGAAGCGGTGGTCGAGGTAGACCTCCAGCAGTTCCTTGAGGCCGAGGGTGAGCGGCTGCCCGTCCACGAGCGCCACGTTGTTGATGCCGAAGGACTCCTCCATCGGCGTCAGCTTGTAGAGCTGCTCCAGCACGGCCTCCGGGTGGAAGCCGTTCTTGATCTCGATGACCAGGCGCAGGCCGTGGGCGCGGTCGGTGAGGTCCTTGACGTCGGCGATGCCCTGGAGCTTCTTGGAGCCGACCAGGTCCTTGATCTTCGCGATGACCTTCTCGGGGCCCACCGTGAAGGGCAGTTCGGTGACGACCAGGCCCTTGCGGCGCGGCGTGACGTTCTCCACGGCCACCGTCGCGCGGATCTTGAAGGATCCGCGGCCGTTCTCGTAGGCGTCCTTGATGCCGGAGAGGCCGACGATCCGGCCGCCGGTGGGCAGGTCGGGACCCGGTACGAAGCGCATCAGCGCCTCCAGGTCCGCGTGCGGGTGGCGGATCAGGTGCCGGGCGGCCGCGATGACCTCGCCGAGGTTGTGCGGGGGCATGTTGGTCGCCATGCCGACCGCGATTCCGGACGCGCCGTTGACCAGCAGGTTCGGGTAGGCGGCGGGCAGCGCCACCGGCTCCCGCTCCTGGCCGTCGTAGTTGGCGGCGAAGTCGACGGTGTCCTCGTCGATCGACTCCGTCATCAGTGACGTGGCGTCGGCCATCCGGCACTCGGTGTAGCGCATCGCCGCCGGCGGGTCGTCGTTGCCGAGCGAGCCGAAGTTGCCGTGGCCGTCGACGAGCGGCAGCCGCATCGAGAAGGGCTGGGCCATGCGTACGAGTGCGTCGTAGATCGACGCGTCACCGTGCGGGTGGAGCTTGCCCATCACCTCGCCGACGACGCGGGCGCACTTGACGTACCCGCGGTCGGGGCGCAGACCCATCTCGTTCATCTGGTAGACGATGCGGCGGTGCACCGGCTTCATGCCGTCCCGCGCGTCGGGCAGGGCGCGGGAGTAGATCACCGAGTACGCGTACTCGAGGAAGGAGCCCTGCATTTCGTCGACGACGTCGATGTCGAGGATCCTCTCCTCGAAATCCTCCGGCGGCGGGGTCTTCGTGCTGCGGCGGGCCATCGCTGCGCGGCTCCTTAACCAAGAATGTATGTGCTGGGTGTCTGGCTGGTCTGGCGGGGGTCTGGCTGGGTTCCGCCGGTGCCCCGGCGGGGGTGCGGCGTCGACCATTGTGGCCCCAGGGACCGACAGCGCCGACTCCGACCCAGGTCTGGGCCGGGAACTTATCCGGTGGCCCACGCGCTTGCATACAGTGGCAGGTCTGACGGAAATCTCTGCATCGCGATCGAAGGGACCACATGCCCATGGGTCACACGGCCACAGCCCAGGCCGGCTCCGGCGGCCTGACAGCGACCGAGCACCGGCTGGCCAACGGCCTGCGCGTGGTGCTGTCCGAGGACCACCTGACCCCGGTCGCCGCGGTCTGCCTCTGGTACGACGTCGGCTCGCGCCACGAAGTCAAGGGGCGTACCGGCCTGGCTCACCTCTTCGAGCACCTGATGTTCCAGGGCTCGGCGAGCGTACCGGGCAACGGCCACTTCGAGCTCGTCCAGGGTGCCGGCGGCTCCCTCAACGGCACCACCAGCTTCGAGCGCACCAACTACTTCGAGACGATGCCGACCCACCAGCTGGAGCTCGCGCTCTGGCTGGAGGCGGACCGGATGGGATCACTGCTGGCCGCCCTGGACGAGGAGTCCATGGAGAACCAGCGCGACGTCGTCAAGAACGAGCGTCGCCAGCGCTACGACAACGTCCCCTACGGCACCGCCTTCGAGCGGCTGACCGCGCTGGCGTACCCGGAGGGCCACCCCTACCACCACACCCCGATCGGTTCCATGGCCGATCTGGACGCCGCGTCCCTGGAGGACGCGCGCACCTTCTTCCGTACGTACTACGCGCCCAACAACGCGGTGCTGTCGGTCGTCGGCGACATCGACCCCGAGCAGACGCTCGCCTGGATCGAGAAGTACTTCGGCTCCATCCCCTCCCACGACGGCAAGCAGCCGCCCCGGGACGGCTCGCTGCCCGACGTCATCGGCGAGCAGCTGCGCGAGGAGATCGTCGAGGACGTCCCGGCCCGCGCGCTGATGGCCGCCTACCGGCTGCCGCACGACGGCACCCGCGAGTGCGACGCCGCCGACGTGGCGCTGACCATCCTGGGCGGCGGCGAGTCCTCGCTGCTGCACAACCGCCTGGTGCGCCGCGACCAGACGGCCGTCGCCGCCGGCTTCGGCGTGCTGCGCCTGGCCGGGGCCCCGTCGCTGGGCTGGCTGGACGTCAAGATCTCCAGCGGGGTCGAGGTACCCGCCGTCGAGGCGGCCGTCGACGAGGAGCTCGCGCGGTTCGCCGCCGAGGGCCCGACCGCCGAGGAGATGGAGCGCGCCCAGGCCCAGCTGGAGCGCGAATGGCTGGACCGGCTGAGCACGGTGGCCGGCCGCGCCGACGAACTGTGCCGGTACGCGGTGCTGTTCGGCGACCCGCAGCTGGCCCTCACCGCCGTCCAGCGCGTCCTCGACGTCACCGCCGAGGAGGTCCAGGCGGTGGCCGCGGCCCGCCTGCGCCCGGACAACCGCGTCGTGCTCGTCTACGAGCCCCTCGCGGCGGACGGCGCCGGTGGGGCAGAGGGCGAAGAGAACGCCGACAGCGACGAGAACGAGGGGGCGGAGCAGTGAGCGACACCGCAGCCGTCACGATGACCTTCCACCCGCGCCCGCAGGCCGGCGAGCCGCAGCCGTGGGCCTTCCCCGCCCCCGAGCGCTCCACGCTGCCCAACGGGCTGACCCTGCTGCGCTGCCACCGGCCGGGCCAGCAGGTCGTCGCGGTCGAGATGAACCTCGCCGCGCCCCTGGACGCCGAGCCCGAGGGCCTGGACGGCGTGGCGACCATCATGGCGCGCGCCCTGTCGGAAGGCACCGACAAGCACTCCGCCGAGGAGTTCGCGGCCGAGCTGGAGCGCTGCGGAGCCACCCTGGACGCGCACGCCGACCACCCGGGCCTGCGGGTCTCCCTGGAGGTGCCCGCCTCCCGGCTGGCCAAGGCGCTGGGCCTGCTCGCCGAGGCGCTGCGTGCCCCCGCCTTCGCCGACGCCGAGGTCGACCGGCTGGTGCGCAACCGGCTCGACGAGATCCCGCACGAGCTGGCCAACCCGCAGCGCCGGGCCGCCAAGCAGCTCTCCCAGGAGCTCTTCCCGGCGTCCCTGCGGATGTCCCGGCCGCGCCAGGGCACCGAGGAGACGGTCTCCCGCATCGACTCCGCCGCCGTGCGCGCCTTCTACGAGGCCCACGTACGCCCCGCCACCGCCACCGCGGTGGTCGTCGGAGACCTGACCGGAATCGACCTGGACGCGGTCCTCGCGGACACCCTGGGCGCCTGGACCGGCGACACCGCCGAGGCCCGTCCCGTGCCGCCCGTGACGGCCGACGACACCGGCCGGGTGGTCATCGTCGACCGGCCCGGCGCCGTCCAGACGCAGCTGCTGATCGGGCGCATCGGGCCGGACCGCCACGACCGCGTCTGGGCGGCCCAGGTCCTGGGCACGTACTGCCTCGGCGGCACCCTGACCTCCCGCCTGGACAAGGTGCTGCGCGAGGAGAAGGGCTACACCTACGGGGTGCGGGCCTTCGGCCAGGTGCTGCGCTCCACCGCCGACGGCAAGGGCGCCTCCATGCTCGCCATCAGCGGCTCCGTGGACACCCCGAACACCGGGCCGGCGCTGGAGGACCTCTGGAAGGTGCTGCGCACCCTCGCGAACGGCGGTCTGACCGATGCCGAGCGCGATGTGGCCGTGCAGAACCTGGTGGGCGTGGCCCCGCTGAAGTTCGAGACGGCGGCCTCGGTCGCCGGCACCCTGGCCGACCAGGTCGAGCAGGAGCTGCCGGACGACTACCAGGCGCAGCTGTACGCGCAGTTGGCCGAAACCGGCACGGTGGAGGCCACCACGGCGGTCGTGCAGGCCTTCCCGGCGGACCGGCTGGTCACGGTCCTGGTGGGCGACGCGGCGGTCATCGAGGAACCCGTGAGGGCCCTCGGGATCGGTGAGGTCACCGTCGTCACCAACTGACGTACGTCGCAAGGGGCTCCGGCGGTTTTCCGCCGGGGCCCCTTTTGTCCGTTTAGTGGTGAGGTTGCTCGTATGGGGTGTGGCGTACGCAACAAAAAGGCGCGTCTGTTTGGCGATTGACTGATGATCCGCCTAGCGTCAGGCGTGCTGTCCGTCAGTTGTGCCCGCCGCACCGGCGGCACCGGACAGCGATCGCCGAGTCCCCGTCAGGCGCGAGCCTGGGGAGCCGGGGACCCACATCAGTCCCTGGGGTGAATCGGACCCCCTCGCAAGAGGAGGCCCGTAGGAGACCTTCCTGCTCCGAACCCGTCAGCTAACCCGGTAGGCGAGAAGGAAGGAAAGGATCAAACCCTTCATGGCGTTTGGCAGTCGTCCCGCTGGCACCGGCAAGCACCGTGGTTCCAGCCGCCTGAGCAAGAAGACCGCCGGCTACGCCGGTATCGCCGCGATCGCCACGACGGGCGTCGTCGGCTCCCTCGCCGCCCCGGCCTTCGCCGCGGACAACCACAGCAGCTCCATCCCGGAGAACGGGCTGGGTGCCGTCGTCGTGGGCGAGGACCTCGCGGGCGACATCCAGGACCAGGCCGCGGCCCAGCAGCGCGCCGCCGAGCACGCCGCCGCGAAGGCGCAGGCCGAGGCCGAGGCCAAGCAGAAGGCCGCCGAGGCCAAGCGCCTCGCCGAGGCCAAGGCGAAGGCCGAGCGCGAGGCCGCCGAGCGCGCCGCCCGCGAGGAGGAGCGCAAGCGCCTCAACACCTTCGTCTCGCCGCTGGACGGTTCGTACGTCAGCACGCAGTACAAGGCGGGCGGCGGCATGTGGTCCTCCGGCAGCCACACCGGCATCGACTTCCACGCGGCCTCCGGCACCTCGGTCCAGGCGGTGGGCTTCGGCACCGTCGTCGAGGCCGGCTGGGGCGGCGCCTACGGCAACAATGTCGTCATCAAGCACAACGACGGCACCTACACCCAGTACGGGCACCTGTCCTCGCTGAACGTCTCCGTCGGCCAGCAGGTCACCCCGGGCCAGCAGATCGGCCTGTCAGGCTCGACCGGCAACTCCAGCGGCCCGCACCTGCACTTCGAGGCCCGCACCGGCTCGCAGTACGGCTCGGACATCGACCCGATCGCGTACCTGCGCTCGCACGGCGTCAGCCTCTGACCCCACCCTTCCGCGCCGCGGCCGAACCGAGCGCCGCGCACGCGATCACGAAGACCCCGCCTCCCGAGCCGGGGTCTTCGTGTTTTTGCGTTCCGGTGCGATGTTTCGGATTTCCGTCCGTTCCCGAAATCTTGCTGTGCTGCAATAGAGTCGTTGTGTGCGCGTCATGCGCATGGACTGGCGGACGGAAAAAGGCGGAGGTTCGGTCTTGCGTATTCCTGCGCACGCGGTATGCACGGCAATTCGCGACGACATCGTCTCCGGGGTGTTCGAACCGGGCAGCCGGCTGACCGAGGAGGTGCTGGCCCGCCGGTACGGGGTCTCGCGGGTCCCGGTGCGCGAGGCCCTGCGGACCCTGGAGTCGGAGGGCTTCGTGACCACGCGCCGCCACGCCGGGGCCTGTGTGGCCGAGCCGACCGAGCAGGAGGCGGCGGACCTCCTGGAGATGCGCATGCTGCTGGAGCCGCTGGCAGCGTCCCGGGCGGCGCGGCGCCGTACCGACGCCCACCTCAAGGTGCTGAGGGGGCTGGTCAGGCTGGGTCAGGAGAGGGCGGGCCGGGGGCAGGGCGAGGACCTGCGGGCTCTCGGCGGCTGGTTCCACGAAACGCTCGCACAGGCCTCCGCGAGCCCCGGGCTGATCGCGCTGCTCACCCAGCTGCGGCACAAGGTGGCGTGGATGTTCGTGGTGGACGCACCGGCCCGGCCCGCCGAGTCCTGGTCGGAACGCGGCGCGATCGTGGACGCGGTGGCCCGCGGCGACGCCGAGCGGGCCCGGGCCCTGGCCGCGGTGCACGCGGACCGCGCGCTGGCCGCGTACCGGCCGAGGCGGCGTCCGGTGAGCACTTCGCAACGTGCCGTAAACATGTCGGGCGCCCGTCATTAACAGGAGCCGTATACAAAGGCGGCAGGTGTGCTGATGTGCCGCGCCGGACGGGGGGGGAATTCCGGCAATCCATCGCGCCGAATTCCTGTGGAACGGCCGCTGAGTGGTGGACCTGAATTCCGTGCGCTCATTTCCGTGCACCTGCTCTCCCCCCGGCACGGCGAAGCACTCCCTGGCCGGGCGGAGCGCAACGACGAAGCCGCGCCCCCGTCCGGACGGGGGCGCGGCTTCGTCGTCGTGGGGAGAACCCGGGGATCAGACCGTCTCGGGAAGCTCTTCGAGCCCCTCGGCGACGAGCTTCGCGAGACGGTCCAGGGCGACCTCGGCGCCCTCGGCGTCGGAGGCGAGGACGATCTCCTCGCCGCCCTGGGCGCCCAGGCCCAGCACCGCCAGCATGGAGGCGGCGTTGACGGGGTCGCCGCCGGACTTCGCGATGGTCACCGGGACGCCGGAAGCGGTCGTCGCACGGACGAAGATCGAGGCGGGACGAGCGTGCAGGCCCTCGGCCCAACCGACGTTGACGCGGCGCTCTGCCATGGTGATGCCCTTCAGGTTCTACGGTTGTCTAGACCAGTCTCTCACGGCGCCCTGAGTGCTCGCACCGGCCCTCGGTCACGATCCCGAGGTCCGCCGCCGTGCGAGCTTCCCCAGCTTGCACCGGTTCGTCCGGCTTGCCTACTGCGCCGCGCGAACGCTGTCCGGCCCGGTCCGGCCGTAAGGTATGCGCATGACCATAGAGTCGGACCCGTCCTACCCGGCCCACTGGGAAGCCGACGTCGTCCTGCGCGACGGCGGCACCGCCCGGATCAGGCCCATCACCACCGAGGACGCCGGCCGGCTCGTCAGCTTCTACGAGCAGGTCTCGGACGAGTCGAAGTACTACCGCTTCTTCGCCCCCTACCCCCGCCTCTCCGACCGCGACGTGCACCGCTTCACGCACCACGACTACGTGGACCGGGTGGGCCTGGCCGCGACCATCGGCGAGGAGTTCATCGGCACCGTCCGCTACGACCGCATCGGCCCCGACGGGCGGCCCGCCTCCGCTCCCGCCGACGAGGCCGAGGTCGCCTTCCTCGTCCAGGACGCCCACCAGGGGCGGGGGGTCGCCTCCGCCCTCCTCGAACACATCGGGGCGGTGGCCCGCGAGCGAGGCATCCGCCGGTTCGCTGCCGAGGTGCTGCCCGCCAACACCAAGATGATCAAGGTGTTCACGGACGTCGGCTACCAGCAGAAGCGCAGCTTCGAGGACGGCTCCGTCCACCTCACCCTCGACCTCGAACCCACCGCCGAGTCCCTGGCCGTCCAACGCGCCCGCGAGCAGCGCGCCGAAGCCCGGTCCGTGCAGCGCCTGCTGGCTCCCGGCTCGGTGGCCGTCGTCGGCGTCAGCCGCTCCGGCGCCGGCGTGGGGGCGGCCGCCCTGCGCAACCTGCGCGACAGCGGCTTCCACGGCCACCTCTACGCCGTCAACGAGGCCGTCACCCGCGACCTCCTCGACGGGGTCCGGGCCTACCGCACCGTCGAGGACATCGGCGCCCCCGTCGACCTCGCCGTGATCGCGGTCCCGGCCGAGCGGGTCCCCGACGCGGTGGCCGCGTGCGGCGAGCACGGCGTGCAGGGGCTCGTCGTGCTCTCTGCCGGATACGGGGACAGCGGCCCGGCCGGCCTCGCCCGCCAGCGCGAGCTGCTGCGACAGGTGCGCTCGTACGGGATGCGCCTCATCGGGCCCAACGCCTACGGGGTGATCAACACCGCTCCGGATGTGGAGCTCAACGCCTCCCTGACCCCGCCGCCGATGCCCGTGCGCGGCCGGACCGGCCTCTTCACGCAGTCCGGGGCGATCGGGATCGCCCTGCTCTCGGCGCTGGTGCGGCGCGGCGAGGGCCTGTCGTCCTTCGTCTCGGCGGGGAACCGGGCCGACGTCTCCGGCAACGACATCCTCCAGTACTGGTACGAGGACGAGGCGACCGACGTCGCCCTGATGTACCTGGAAACCCTCGGCAACCCGCGGAAGTTCACCCGCCTCGCCCGCCGCACGGCGGCCGTCAAGCCCGTGGTCGTCGCCAAGGGCGGCCGCCACACCCCCGCCGGGCACGTCGTGCCCGGCACCCGGCTGTCGGAGGACACCGTCTCCGCGCTGCTGCGGCAGGCCGGCGTCATCCGTGTCGACACGGTCACCGAGCTGGTGGACGTGGGCCTGCTGCTGGCGTCGCAGCCACTGCCCGCAGGACCCAGGATCGCGATCCTCGGCAACTCCGAGTCCCTCGGTGTCCTCACCTACGACGCCTGCCTGGCCCAGGGCCTGCGACCGCTGCCGCCCCTGGACCTGACGACCGCCGCCTCCCCGGAGGACTTCCGTACCGCCCTCGGGGCCGCCCTCGCCTCCGACGACTGCGACGCGGTGATCGTGACCGCCATCCCGTGGGTCAGCGAGCACGCCCTGGCCGACGACCTCGCCGACGCGTTGCGCGGGGCCGTCGCCGGGAGCCCCGGCAAGCCGGTGGCCGTCGTCCACGTGGAACTGGCCGAGCTGGTGCAGGCCCTGTCCGCGACGCGCCGCCCGGCCGCGACGCGCGAGCCCTCCGCCTCGGAGCCCGGCACGTGCGAGCCCGCCGCCCACGGGCAGACCGCTACCCGGGGGCCCGCCGGCGAGCCCCCCGTCCCTCCCGGCGCGGGCGCCGCCTCGACCCCGGCCGCCCCCGCGGCGAACGGCACCCCGGCCTCCATCCCCGGTCCGGACCGGATCCCCGGCTACCCCGCCGCCGAGCGCGCCGTCAAAGCCGTCGCGGAGGCGGTGCGCTACGGGCAGTGGCGCCGCGCCCTCGCCGACGCCGGGCAGGTGCCCGAGTACGAGGACATCGACGAGGCGGGCGCCGCGGCCCAGCTCGCCGGGCTGCTCGCCGACGTGGACACCGGCGCCGTCCTGACCCTCACCGACTGGGACGCCCGCGAGCTCCTCGCCCGCTACGGGATCCGCGTCCTGCCCACCCTCCCCGCGCCCAGCCCCGACGCCGCCGTCCGGGCCGCGGAGGTCCTCGGCTACCCGGTCGCCCTCAAGACCACCGCCCCCCACCTGCGCCACCGCGCGGACCTGGGCGGCGTACGGCTCGACCTCACGAACGAGGCCGAGCTGAGGCGCTCCTACGAGGAGCTCACCGACGCGCTGGGCAAGCCCGCCGAGCTCCAGCCGGTGGTGCAGCCCATGATGGCGCGGGGCGTCGACACCGTCGTCCGGTCCGTCATCGATCCGGCCGCCGGCGCCGTCCTCTCCTTCGGCCTCGCCGGGGTCGCCTCCGAGCTGCTCGGCGACACCGCCCACCGGCTCGTGCCCGCGACGGACCGGGACGCCGCCGCGCTGGTCCGCTCCATCCGGGCGGCCCCCCTCCTCTTCGGCTGGCGCGGCAGCGACCCCGTCGACACCCCCGCCCTGGAGCAGGTGCTCCTGCGGCTGTCCCGGCTCGTCGACGACCACCCCGAGGTGATCGGCGTCACCCTGGAGCCCGTCGTCGTCGCGGTCGAGGGCGTCTGCGCCCTCAGCGCGACCGTCCGCATCGCCCATCCGCCCGCCCGCGGCGACCTCGGGCCCCGCACCCTCCCCAGTTACTGAGCGGGTACGGCGCGGTAGGAGGGCACCCGGGGGGCCTTACCATTGACCCCATGGCGAAATCCGGTACGACGACCCAGGGGCTGCGCACGGCGATCGAGCGCAGCGGCTACTACCCGGCCCTCGTGGCCGAGGCGGTGGAGGCCGCGGTGGGCGGCGAGCCGATCTCGTCGTACCTGGTCCACCAGGAGACGACCTTCGACTCCAACGAGGTGCGCCGCCACGTCACCGTGCTGGTCCTGACGGGCAACCGCTTCATCGTCAGCCACACCGACGAGCAGGCCGCCGACGCCGGGTCCCCGTCCCCGTACGCGACGACCTCCACCGAGTCGGTCAAGCTCTCCAGCATCTCCTCCGTGGTGCTGAGCCGTGTCGTGGCCAACCCGGAGTCCTACACCCCGGGCACCCTGCCCCGCGAGGTCGTCCTGACCATCGGCTGGGGCGCGGTCTCGCGGATCGACCTGGAGCCGGCCGCCTGCGGCGACCCCAACTGCGACTCCGACCACGGGTACACCGGCAACTCCACCGCCGACGACCTCAGCCTGCGGGTCAGCGAGGCGGGCGACGGCCCGGAGGCGGTGCGCCAGACCCTGGTCTTCGCGCAGGCGCTCAGCGAGGCGACGGCCGCCACGTCCTCGGCGTCCGCCCGCTGATGGCGTACTCCGCGCCGCAGGACTGGACCGAGCCGGAGCTGCTGGACCTGGCGGGCGCCCCCGTCCCGGAGTACGGTTCCGGCTCCCTCGCCGACCTGCTGCCGACGCTCGTGGCCGGACAGGGAGTGCCCGGCTACAGCGCCGCGATCGCAGAGCTGACGCCGGCCGACCGCAACTGCGTGTTCCTCGTCGACGGCATGGGCTGGGAGCAGATCAAGGCCCACCCGGACGAGGCCCCGTACCTGGCCTCCCTCCTCGGCACCTCGCGCGGCGGCACCGGGCGCCCGATCACCTCGGGCTTCCCGGCGACCACCGCCACCTCCCTGGCCTCCGTCGGTACCGGCCTGCCGCCGGCCCGTCACGGGCTGCCCGGCTACGCCGTGCGCAACCCCGCCAGCGGTGAGCTGATGAACCAGCTCCGCTGGCACCCGTGGGCGCCGCCGAAACCGTGGCAGCCGTACCCGACGGTCTTCCAGGAGGCCGACCGGGCCGGGGTGGCGACCGCACAGGTCTCCTCGCCCGCCTTCCAGACCACCCCGCTCACCAAGGTCGCCCTGAGCGGCGGCACCTTCCTCGGCCGGATGACCGGCGAGGAGCGGATGGACGTGGCCGCCGAACGGCTCGCCGCCGGTGACCGCTCGCTCGTCTACACGTACTACAGCGAGCTCGACGGGGCCGGCCACCGGCACGGCGTGGACTCCGACGCCTGGCGCGGCCAGCTCATGTACGTCGACCGGCTCGTCCAGCGGCTCGCCGAGCAACTGCCGCCGCGCACCGCGCTGTACGTGACCGCCGACCACGGCATGGTCGACGTCCCCTTCGAGGAGGACGCGCGGATCGACTTCGACGACGACTGGGAGCTCGG
Organism: Streptomyces sp. NRRL F-2664; assembly: GCF_000719345.1. Taxonomy (GTDB): domain Bacteria; phylum Actinomycetota; class Actinomycetes; order Streptomycetales; family Streptomycetaceae; genus Streptomyces. Next base: position 110,203 of record NZ_JOFX01000012.1, on the reverse strand, counting down.
CGCCGGCGTCGCCCTGCTGGGCGGTGAGGGCCGGGCCCGGCACGTGTACGCGGTGCCCGGCGCGGAGGCCGACGTACTGACCGTGTGGCGCGAGGTGCTCGGCGACCGCTTCTGGGTCGCCGGCCGCGAAGAGGCCCTGGAACTGGGCTGGTTCGGCCCGCCGGGGGAGTGCGACGAGCGCGTGCTCGGGCGCATCGGCGACGTGGTCGCCGCGGCCCAGGCCGATGTGGCGATCACCGCTTCGCGCAACGAGCCGAACGAATCGGCCCTCGCCGGAATGCACGGTTCCATGACCGCGGCGGAGCAGCTCGTCCCGCTGCTCGAAGTCCGCACCTGATCCCTCGCGCCGCCCCGGCCACCCACCCACTCCGAAAGGCCCCGTACCTCCCATGCCCGAGCTGGTGTTCTTCTCCGGAACGATGGACTGCGGAAAGAGCACTCTGGCGCTCCAGATCACGCACAACCGGTCGGCCCGGGGCCTGCAGGGCGTGATCTTCACCCGCCAGGACCGTGCCGGCGAGGGCAAGCTGTCCTCCCGCCTGGGCCTGGTCACGGAAGCGGTCGAGGTCGCCGACGGGATGGACCTCTACGCCCACCTCGTGGGCCAGCTCTCCCAGGGCGGCAGGGCGGACTACGTCATCGTCGACGAGGCCCAGTTCCTCACCCCGGAGCAGATCGACCAGCTCGCCCGGATCGTCGACGACCTCGACATGGACGTCTTCGCCTTCGGCATCACCACGGACTTCCGCACGAAGCTCTTCCCTGGCTCGCAGCGCCTGATCGAACTCGCCGACCGCATAGAGCAGCTCCAGGTGGAGGCCCTGTGCTGGTGCGGCGCCCGCGCCACGCACAACGCCCGCACGGTCGGCGGCGTGATGGTCGTCGACGGCGAGCAGGTGGTGGTCGGGGACGTGAACCGCCCGGCCGAGGAGATCGGCTACGAAGTCCTCTGCCGCCGCCACCACCGCCGCCGCCTGACCTCCGCCGCGGCCCACGCAGCCGCCCTCTCCCCGGACGTCCTCCCCGTCACCGGCCCCTGACGGACCAGCCGTTCCCACGGGCGCACGGCGAGCTGGAGGCGGTCCTCCCCGCCCTGCCACGGACCTCAGGGCCACCGGCGCCGACGGTGCCCGCAGCCGGTCGCCGTTGCCCGCGGGGCGGCTCCGAGCGTCGGTGCGGCACGGGGCGACCTCCCGTGCGCGGCGCGCGACGGCCTTCAGCGCCAGGGTAAGGCCGCTCACCGCCCTGCGCACGCCGCCGGCGGTCCGGCGCCGTACGCCGCCGACGGCCTCCGGGGCCGCCATCGCTCCGCAGGACCTTCCGGACATTCCTGCCTAAGCTGACCGTGTGACATCGGATCGGCCTTCTTCCGTCCGCATGCCGGCCGGGCCGTACCCGCGGACCGAAAGGTGTCCCCGATGGACGAGTACCCCCTGATCGAGAACCACGGCCTGATCGGCGACCTCCAGACCGCGGCCCTGGTGACCACCGACGGGACCATCGACTGGTTCTGCTGTCCGCGCTTCGACTCGCCGAGCGTGTTCGGTGCCCTGCTGGACCGGGAGAAGGGCGGGCACTTCAGCGTCGCCCCGCTCAACACCACCTACACCACCAAGCAGTTGTACCTTCCCGACACGGCCGTTCTCGTGACGCGCTTCATGACCGAATCGGGTGCCGGAGAGGTCATCGACTTCATGCCGCCCACCGGGAAGACGGCCACGGACCGGCACAGGATCGTCCGCATGCTGCGGTGCGTGCGCGGCAGTATGACCTTCGAGGTCGAGATCGCCCCGCGGTTCGACTACGGCCGGGCCTCCCACACGCTGCACACGACCGAGCACGGCGCGGTGTTCGCGTCGGACGGAATGCAGCTGACGGTCCACGCCGTGCGCGAGCAGCAGGACGAGCGGCTGTTGACCGGCCTGTGCGACGAGCACGACCTGCGCTTCTCGCTGACCCTCCCGGCAGGCCGCCAGCGCGGCCTGGTACTGGAGTCGGCGGGCGACGGGCCGCCGCGCGACATCCGGCCCGCCGACTTCGACCTGATGTTCGCCGACGCCGTGGAGCACTGGCGCAGGTGGCTGCACCAGTCCCGCTACACCGGCCGCTGGCGGGAGGCCGTCGAGCGTTCCGCCATCACCCTGAAGCTGATGACGTACGCGCCGAGCGGCGCCCTCGTCGCCGCGCCCACGGCCGGCCTGCCCGAGCAACTGGGCGGCGAGCGCAACTGGGACTACCGCTTCACCTGGATCCGGGACGCCTCCTTCTCCGTGTACGCCCTGCTGGGCCTGGGCTTCACGGAGGAGGCGACGGCGTTCATCGGCTGGCTGCGCGACCGGGTCAGGGAGAAGGCCGGCAGCGACGGGGACACCGGGCCGATGAACATCATGTACCGGGTCGACGGCTCGTCCGACCTCGGCGAGGAGACGCTGGAGCACTGGGAGGGCTATCAGGGCTCCCGCCCCGTCCGCATCGGCAACGGCGCGGCCACCCAGCTCCAACTGGACATCTACGGCGAGGCGCTGGACAGCATCTTCTTCGCCCACCAGCGCGGCATCCAGCTGGACCACCGGGCCTGGACCTCCCTGCGCACCCTCCTCGACTGGCTGACCGACCACTGGGACCAGCCCGACGAAGGCCTGTGGGAGACGAGGGGAGGCCGTCAGGACTTCACCTACGGCCGCGTGATGTCCTGGGTCGCCTTCGACCGCGCCCTGCGCCTGGCGGCCTCCAGCGGCCGGCCCGCGGCCGGCGTGCGCTGGGTCGAGGCCCGCGACGCGATCTACGAGCAGGTCCTGGAACGGGGCTGGGACCCGCGGCGCAAGGCGTTCGTGCAGCACTACGGCAGCGACGTCCTCGACTCGGCGCTGCTGCGGATGCCGACGGTGGGCATCATCACCCCCGACGACCCGATGTGGACGTCCACCCTGGAGGCGATGGACCGGGAACTGGTCACGGACAGCCTCGTCTACCGGTACAACCCCGAGGCATCGCCGGACGGGCTGCGCGGCTCCGAAGGGACCTTCTCCCTGTGCACCTTCATGTACGTCGACGCCCTCGCCCGGGCCGGGCGCATGGACCAGGCGCGGCTGGTGCTGGAGAAGATGCTCACCTACGCCAACCACCTGGGCCTGTACTCGGAGGAGATCGACCTGACCGGGCGCCAGCTGGGCAACTTCCCGCAGGCGTTCACCCACCTGGCGTTCATCGACGCGGCCATCACCCTGGACGCGAACCTCAACCGCGCCCGGGCGCGTGCGGCGTGAGCGGTACGGTACCGAGCAGGACGAGGACGTCGGTCAGCGCCCCCCGCGACGAAGCCGGCGGGCAGCAGCAGGAGCCGCACGGGCACATGCGGCCCGCTCGCATGATCTGCGGCCGTCACCCCCCGTCCGTGTCCCCGCCGGGTTCGGCGCCGGGCCGCAGGTCTGCGTCGGTGAGGGACTGCAGTTCGCCGTGCGTGTCCAGCCAGTACAGCAGGACCACGGCCGGGGCGACGATCACCAGGGCGACCAGCGTGACGAACGCCAGCCACGTCAGGCTGGAGGGCGCCCCCGCGGCCTCGGCGACGGTCAGCGAGGTGGGGATGAGGTACGGCCGCTGGGCCGTGCCCCAGGCGAGGACGGCCGCCGCGACGACCCCCACCGCGGTGACGCGCACCCAGGTGCCCGGCGGGCGCAGCAGCAGCCATGCGGTGGCGAAGGTGAACGCCAGGGCCAGGAGGACGAGGGCCAGCCCCGGGCCGCGGGTGAGGCCGTGCCACACGTGCTGGGCGTCCGCGCGCGTGACGAACAGGGCGACCACGGCGAGCACGGCGACCGCGGCCAGCGCGGCCAGTGCCCGCCCCCGGAAGTGGTCCACCAGGTCGGGCGCGTCGAAGCGGCGGGCGTCCCCGGAGAGGAACACCGCACCGAGGAAGGCCGTCGTCGCGATGGCCAGCAGCCCGAACACCAGTGAGGTCGGATTGGACCAGGCCCGCGCCGAGGCCTCCGTACCGAGTGCGACCCGGCCGCTGGCCACCCCGCCGACGGCCGCGCCGAGGAAGAAGGGCGTCACCAGCGAGGACAGGGCGAACAGCGCCCCGAACAGGCGCCGCGCGGCGGTCCGCCGGGAGGCCTTGCGGAAGGCGAAGCCGGCGCCGCGCAGGACCATGCCGACGGCGGCCAGGGCGAGCGGAACCCACATCGCGGAGAACACCGTCTGGAAGAAGACCGGGAAGCCGGTCCACATGGTGACGAAGATGAAGATCAGCCAGACGTTGTTGACCTCCCACACCGGGGCCATGGCGTGGTCGATGAGCCACCGCGGCCGCTTGCCCCGCTCCGCCCCTCCGGCGGTCAGATCCCAGAAGCCGGCGCCGTAGTCGGTGCCGCCGGCGCAGGTGTACGCGGTCACGGCGAGCAGCAGCACGAAGGCGATGAGGTCGGCGGTCACGGGCGGCCTTCCCCGGGCGCCGACGGGACGGACGAGCGCGGTCCGTACGGCGTGTCCGTCTCCGGCGCCTCGCCCGGACCTGCCGCATCCTGCCGGGCGTCGGCGAGCCGCCATCGGTTGCGCATCGTCAGGAGGACGGCGAGAAACGCCCCGAAGACGAACACGTACACCACGACCACCAGCACGAGCATGATCCACAGGGTCGTCGAGCGGGTCGCCGTGACCGCCTCGGCGACCCGCATGTTCTGGTAGACGATCCACGGCTGGCGCCCCACCTCGGTGGCGATCCAGCCGCACTCCACGGCCACGACGGACGCGACGCCCGCGCAGGCCGCGCTGCGCCAGAACCACTGGGAGGCGGGCAGGCTGCGACGGCGCCACCGGGCGAGTGCGTACCAGAGGGCGAGCAGGATCAGCGCCGAGCCGATCAGGACCATGATGTCGAAGGCCCAGTGGGCGATGGTCGCCTGGAGTGCGTTCGGCCGGTCGCCCGCCGGGACGGAGGACAGCCCGATCACCTTGGTGTCGGTGCTGAAACCGGCCAGCAGGGAGTCGAGCTGCGGGATCTTGATACCGCCGGACACCGTCCCGTCGGGATGCAGACGGCCGAACACGTATTCCGGCACGTGAGTGTCCGTCTCCCAGACGATCTCCATGGCGGCGAACTTCACCGGCTGCTCGCGGAACACCTTCCGGGCGATGCAGTCGCCCAGGAAGAACTGGATCGGGGTGGCCACGGCGGCGACGGTGAAGGGGACGGTGAAGCCGAGCCGGTGGTAGTGGTCCCGGCGCCCGCGCAGCCAGCCGACGGCGTAGACCCCGGCCACCACATAGCCGGCGGTCAGCAGCATCGCCACGACGAAGTGCCAGTACTGCGGCCCGAACATCGGGGTGAAGATCGCCTTCCAGATGTTCACGTCGACCGGGTTGCCGGCGGAGTCGAGGGAGAAGCCGCGCGGGGTGTTCATCCACGAGTTGGCGGCCAGGATGCCGAACGCCCCCATCAGCGCGGCCGCCGGGAGCGGCAGCCCGAGCAGGAAGTGCGTACGCGGGTCCAGGCGGCGCCAGCCGTACAGGTAGACGGCGATGAGCACCGCTTCGAGGAAGAAGGCCCACGCCTCGACCCCGAAGCCGATGCCGAACACGTCACCCCACTTGCCCATGAGTCCCGGCCAGAGCAGGCCGAACTCGAAGGAGAGCACGGTGCCGGTGACGACTCCGACGGCGAACTGCACCGCCATGACGGCCGACCAGCGCCGTGCCAGCAGCAGGGCGGTGGGGTCGTTGCGGCGGATCCCCCGGTAGTGCATCAGCAGGGTGATGAACGGCAGGGCCACGCCCATCGGCACGAGGATGATGTGCGAGGCGAGGGTGAAGGCCATGAGCTGCCGGGCCGGGAGCAGCTGGGCCGGGGCGTCCGCCGCCAGCAGGAGAACCGTGGTGTGCATGCGTGCCTTCGCTGCTAGGGGGCGTCTCGTCGATCGGGCCGGATCAGGGAGCGGGGTCCGGGGCCCAGGGCCCGGCGGGATCGGCGAGGCACCCCCTGGGAACGGCGGACGGGGTCAGCCGCCGGTGGCGAAGCCGGGGAAGAGGGTCATGCCGCCGTCGACGTAGAGGGTGGTGCCCACCACGTAGTCCATGAGGTCGGAGGCGAGGGCGACGACCGCGCCGGCGATGTCGTCGGGGTCGCCGATCCGGTCGTACGGGATCAGCTTCAGCAGCTCCTCGCGGGCCTGCGGGGTCTCCCAGGCACTGCGGTTGATCGGCGTTCTGATGGCGCCGGGGGCGACCGCGTTCACACGGATCTTCTGCGGTGCGAGCTCCTGGGCCAGGGTCTGCATCAGCATGTGCACGCCGCCCTTGGAGGAGGCGTAGTTGACGTGCCCCGCCCACGGAATGACCTGGTGCACCGAGCTCATGCAGATGATCTTGCCCGCCGCGCGGGACACCTCGGGCACGACGCCGCGGCGCAGGAACTCCTTGGTGGCTTCCCGGGCGCACAGGAACTGCCCGGTCAGATTGACGTCCAGGACCTTCTGCCACTGCGCGAGGGTCATGTCGGTGAACCGGGCGTCGCGCTGGAGGCCGGCGTTGGCGACCATGATGTCGATCGTCCCGAACTCCGCGACCATCCGGTCCACCATGGCGACGACCTGGTCCTCCTGGGACACGTCCGCCTCGTACGCCGCCGCGCGCACCCCGAAGGAGGCGATCTCCCGGACCACCTCGTCGGCGGACTCGCGGTCCGCCACGTAGTTCACGACCACGTCGGCACCCGCCCGGCCGAGCGCGAGGGCGGTCGCCCTGCCGATACCGGAGTTGGCGCCGGTGACGAGCGCCTTCTGGCCCTTCAGCAGGTGAGCCGTCATCACTCCCTGCGGTGCGCCCACGGTGGAATCCACGTTGTTGCTGCCTCCTCGACGAGCGGGCCCCCGGCGCGCCGGCCGCCGCCGGCCGGACCGACCGCCCACGTAATCACCGGCCGTGCCGGGGGGCGGGCCGGGCGGGTCCCGGTTGGGCCGTTCGGCGGACGATCTTCCTTCGGTCGGCGCAGATGACGCCGGCGGCGCAGGCGGTGTACGTCGCGCGGGGCCGCCACATCGCGCGGGTCGGGCGCGGCGGCCCCGGGGGTCAGGTCAGCCGGGACAGCAGGTGGTCGCCCACCCGCAGGGCGTTGGCCATGGCCGTCAGGGACGGGTTGACCGCTCCGATGCTCGGGAAGAAACTCGTGTCGACGACGTAGAGGTTGTCGAGGTCGTGGGCCTTGCAGTTGACGTCCAGGGCGGAGGTGGCCGGGTCCGTCCCGAAGCGGACGGTCCCCGCCTGGTGCGCCGTCGCCCCGATCGGCATCCCCTTGTGCAGGTAGATGCTGTGCGGCAACAGGTGGTGCTCGTGCATCCCCAAGTGGCCGAGCATGCCCTGGAGCTTGTGCCTGAGCCGCCCCAGGCCCTCGATGTTGTTCTTCTCGTCGAGGGCCAGGTGGATGGCACCGCCGGCGTCCACGGTGACCCGGTTGTCGGGCAGGGGCAGGTCCTCACCGCACAGCCAGAAGTCCACCGCGTGGTGCGCCAGCACCTCGAAGGGCATGTCCGGGGTGACCGCGCCGGCCCAGCGCGGGGCCTCCCCGTGGATCTGCTCGGCGTCCGACTTGCCCAGCATCTGGATGCCGCCCAGCGGGAAGTCCCAGTCGTCGGCGCCCAGGTACCAGTCGTGCAGCGCGAGGGTCTTCTGGAACTGCGTGGGGTTGGGCTCCTTCGAGACCGCCATCAGCGCCAGGTTGTTGTGCCGCATGTAGTGCCGGCCCACCACGTCCGAGCTGTTGGCCAGCCCCCGGGGATGGCGGTCGTCGGCCGAGGCCAGCAGCAGGGCCGCGGAGTTGACCGCCCCGCAGGAGACGACCACGACGTCCCCGCGGAAGCGGGTCTCGGAACCGTCCGCGAGCCGCACCACGGCGGCGGTGACGCTGCGCCCGGAGGCGTCCGTCTCCAGCCGGACCACGTGGGCGTGGGTGACCAGCTCGACGCCGGGGTGTTCCAGGGCGGGCTCCACGCAGACCACCTGCGCGTCGGACTTGCCGCGCACCAGGCAGGGGAAGCCGTCCACCCGGTTGCAGCGGATGCACACGCTGGAGGGGACGGCCCGCCCGTCGGCGTCCTGGACGAGGTCGACCCCGATGGGCAGGTGGAAGGGGTGCAGCCCTCTCTTCTCCAGGTCGTCGCTCAACTGCTGGATGCGCGGCTCGTGTTGCACGGGAGGGTGGGCGTACTGCGCGCTCACCGGGCCCTCGCCGGGGTCCTCGCCGTGCCGTCCATGGACCCGGTAGAGGTGCTCGGCCTGCGTGTAGTAGGGCTCCAGATCCTCGTACTGCAGGGGCCAGGCGGGGGAGATGCCGCCGTGGTGGCGGATCTCGCCGAAGTCCTCCGGCCGCAGCCGGAAGAGCGCGGCCCCGTAGAACTTGGTGTTGCCGCCGACGTAGTAGTTGACTTCGGGCGGGAAGGCGTTGCCGTGCTGGTCGAACCAGAACTCGGGCGCCCGGTACTTGCCCTTGACGAACACGGCGGTGGACTCCCAGTTGTCCCGCTCCCGCGGCAGGTGGCCGCCGCGCTCGAGGAGGAGTACGCGTTTGCCGGAGGGGGCCAGCCGGTGGGCGAGGGTGCCGCCCCCGGCGCCCGTGCCGATGATGATGACGTCGTAGTGGGAAGAGCCGCCCACGTCGACCACCGTCCTTGGGGTCGTGGCCCCGGCCCGCCGGGACCTGTCACTCCGCGCAGCGGAGGCCAAGCAGTGCCACCCATTCGAAGCTAACCGCCCCGCCGGCGCACGGCGACCCGGCAGGACAGCGCCCGGGCGCGGGCGCCCTTCACAGCACAGCGAGCGGGTTCACGGGGGAGCCGGTGGCGCCCGGCAGGCGCAGTGGTGCGACCGCGCACAGAAAGCTCCAGCGGCCGGTCTGCGCGCAGACCGCCGCCAGCTCCTCGAACTGCAGGTAGTCCATGAGGTGCACGCCCATTGCCTGCACCGCCAGCACGTGCACGGGAAAGGCGATGTCCGCCACCGCGCTGGGCGCGGTGTCGTTGTTCCCGTCACCGCCGAGGACGGCCACCTCCCGCTCGGCCAGGAACGGCATCGCCTCGGGGTGCAGTCCCGCCCTGCCCCGGGCCGCGTCCCACGCCCCGAACTCCCTGCGGCGGCGCCGGTGTCCCACCCGGACGAGCAGCACGTCGCCCGGGCCGACCCGGACCCCCTGGGCCGTCTCGGCGGCCGCCAGGTCCTCCGCCGTCACGTGCTCCCCCGGCTCCAGCCAGGGCACGCCCCGCAGCCCCGGGACGTCGAGCAGCACGCCCCGTCCGACGATGCCCTCCCGGACCAGGTCCACGGAGAGCGAGCGGACCTCCGCGGCGGTCGCGTCCCCGGCCGGGACGCCGCCGTGGAGCTCGCCGTCGTACAGCACGTGGTTCAGGGCGTCGAGGTGGCTGTCCGCGTCCCCGTGGACGTTCATGGCGAACCGGTCGCGCGCGAAGTGCAGCCCCTCGGCCCCGGCCTCCCCGGGTGCGGGCCCGGTCATCCGGTGCTGCGCCGGATCCTGGTTGTCCGGTCCCGGCCGGGTCTCGATCGGAGCGGCCAGGGACACCGTGCGGCCGAGCCGGACCTCGGCCGCGGCCGCCGCGACCCGGGCGGGCGTCAGATGGCGCAGCGCCCCGCGCCGGCCGCCGTCCGCGCCGCCCCCGGTCCGTGCACGCCGCAGCCGCCCGTACAGCGCCCGGAAGTCGTCCCCGCTCATGGGACGCGCGCCGGGCGCGGCCCCGGCGTGCCGGGTCACCGGACCGCCGTTCCGTCGCCGGCCGCCCACGGCCGCAGGCCCCACCGCAGCACATGGCCGCCGCCCGGTTCGAGCACGGTGAGGCCGGTGCCGGTGCGGAAGGCGTCCGCCGGGCAGGACATGGCCTCCACCGCCACACCGCGCCGGCGCCGGTCGGGCTGACTCAGGGTGTCGCCCGTGTAGACCTGCACGTACCGGGTGCCCTCGCCGAGCCAGAGGTCGGTGCCGCGCAGCCCCGACGGATGCGCCAGCCGGACCACGGCCCGGCCGGTTCCGTCCCGGTCGAGTCCCGTGAAGGCGGTGTCCAGTGCCTGCGTACCTATGGGACGCGCCCGGCGGAAGTCGTAGGCGGTGCCCTCCACCGGCACCTCGCCGGTCGGCAGGCCCTCGTCGTCGGTGGTCAGCCGGCGGCGGGCGGGCACCGTCAGCAGCGCCGTGTCGACGAAGCCCGTGCCGACCGTCAGGTAGGGGTGCTGCCCCACGCCGTACGGGGCCCTCGTACGGCCGGCGTTGACGGCGCGGACCAGCACCTCCAGGCCGTCGTCGGCCAGCCGGTACTCGGCGTGCACCTCCAGCAGGAAGGGGTACCCCGGCTGCGGGTGGAGGGTGGTTCCGACCCGCACGGCGTCGCCGGAGTGGGCCCGCAGCCGCCACGGGGTCCAGCGCAGCAGTCCGTGGATCGCGTTGTGCCTCTCCGGTTCGCTCAGGGGCAGTTGCAGCTCCGCGCCGTCGAAGCGGTAGCGGCCGCCACCGACCCGGTTGGGCCAGGGCACGAGCAACTGCCCGCGCCCCGAGGTGACGGGCTCGTCGGCGGCGAACCCGTCCAGCACGGGCACTGCGTCCACCTCGTACTGGCGCAGGGCGCCGCCGAGTTCGACCACGACGGCGCGCTGCCCACCGCGCCGCAGCTCCCACTGCTCACCCGTCGGGCCCGCGGACCGGGGCGTCTGCTCGGGCATGTCGGCCTCCTGGGTCGGTGGGCACGGGGCGGCGAGGCCCGGCGGACGACGCGGCCGCCGACGGCGGCGGACTCAGCCGTCCATGAGGCCGGGTGCCGTGCACAGCGCCCAGACGATCAGGCCGTCGATCGCCAGCAGCACCAGGGCCCAGAACGGCGTGTACGGCAGCCACATGAAGCTCGCCACCATGCTGAGGCCCGCCAGCGCCAGGCCGACGATGCGGGCCCACACCGCGCCCCTGATCACGGCCAGGCCGGCGACGAGGATCACGACGCCCAGGACGAGGTGGATCCATCCCCAGCCCGCCAGGTCGAACTCGTAGGCGTAGTGCGGCGTGGGGATGAAGACGTCGTCCCTGGCGATCGCGGAGATCCCGGAGAACAGCATCATCAGCCCGCCGAAGACCATCAGGAAGCCGGCGAAGACGAGCCAGCCGTTCCGGGCGGTGAATCCGCCCCTGCGTGCGGCCGCACCGTCCGGGCGGGCTCCGCCCACGTGACCGGTCATGACACGCTCCTTCCCCTCCGGATTCGGCCGGCGCGGGCGCCGGTCACTTGGCGGCCGTGGCCGGGACGCCGACGGCCCTGCCCACCGGCGGGACCTGCGGCCCCGGCGGCAGCAGTTCGGTGACCACGAAGGCCACCACGGCCGAGAGGACGACCACGGGGATCATGGCTCCGCTGCCCAGCAGCAGGACGACGAGCACCACGCTGCTGACCGGCAGCCGCAGCGCGCACACCGCCGCGGCGGCCATGCCGGCCGCGAGGCCGGGTACGACTCCCAGCCCGGGCAGCGGCGCGAACAGCAGGCCTGCGGCGGCGCCCAGGAACAGCGCCGGGAAGATGGGGCCACCGCGCAGGCTGCCCAGGCAGAGCGCGTAGGCGGCGCCCTTGCACAGCAGGACGGCGATCAGCGCCCCGATGCCCCACGCCTGCGGATCGGCGGCCATGCTGCCCATCACGGCCTGCCCCGACGAAGCCACGTCGACCGGGGAGTTGCCGGTGACCAGCGCGTACAGCGCCCCGAAGGCACCGGCCGCCACGGCGCAGACGGCCGTGTGCGCGACGGGCCGCCGGGCCACGTACACGGAGGCGTACCGGCCGCCGGCCAGCACCCCGTGCATGAAGACGCCCAACACGGCCGCCAGGACCACCGACCACAGCACGTCACCGGCGTCGAGGCGGGGGAAGGGGGCGTTCAGCTCCAGTGCCAGGCTGCCCGTCGACAGGCCCGTCCAGCGGCCGAAGCCGGTGAACACGAGCTCGCCGATCCCGCTGGAGAGCAGCGCCGGCAGCATGATCGCGAAGAGCTGCGGTCCGCCCACGCCGGCCACCTCCATCAGCAGCACGGCTCCGACCAGCGGATTGCCGAAGATCGCGGAGATGGCCGCGGCCGCTCCGGCCGCGGCCAGGATGACCGTGCTCTGCGGGGTCGCGGGCGCCTGCGCCAGGTCCCGGAACAGCAGCGCCAGGCCCCCGCCGAGGGCGATCAGCGGGGCCTCCGGGCCGAGGGTCGCCCCGAGCGGGAGGCTGAACACCGCCGCGAGGACGACGCCCGGCAGCGCGGCGGAGGTGGCTCCTCCGGCGTGCAGCCCGGAGGCGGGGATGTGGCCGCCCGCACCGGGCAGCCGGGTCACCACCAGCCCGACCAGGACGCCGGCCGCCAGCAGCAGCGGAAGCGGCCACCACCAGGGCGGGCCGCTCCAGCCGAACACCTCCGGCAGGTCCGTCCACACCAGGTGCTCCAGCTGGTGGAGTGCCACCAGGAACCAGAACGCCGCGAGGGAGACGGGGATGCCGACGAGGGCGCACAGGACGAGGAGCTTCAGGTAGCCCGGCGTGCGCAGCATGTCCCGCAACCGGTCGCCCTCCGCAGGCTCCTCGGCCGGTGGCGGTGCAGGGGTGCGCGGTGCCGTCATGGGGTCATCCCCTTCCGTCCGCCGTGACCGACCGGCCCCTCAGCCGAGGAGTTTGGCCTTCTGCGCCGCGAACTCCTCCTCGGTGAGCAGCCCCTGCGCCTTCAGCTCGCCCAGCTTCTGCAACTGGTCGAGCTTGCTGCCCATGTCGTCGGCCGCGGCCGGGGCGGCGGCCGGCGGGGGCGGCGGCGCCGCGGCCGCCTGCTGCTGTGCGTACGCCTGCTGCTGTTCGTATTCCTGCTGCGACCAGCGGCCCGCCTGGCGCCGTGACACGCGGTTGGACACCGCGGTGGCGGTTCCGGCCACGACGGCGGTACGGGCGACACCGCGAAGGAGTCCGGGCATGGAGCGTCATCTCCCAGGTTGCCGAGGGGCGGACGGCCGCAGCACGCGTCCGGTCCGCGGGTCTCGTGAGGTTGCAGGTGGGCGGGCGGCTGCCCGCAGCTCACGACGGGCTCACGCCTCCATCGCGTCGAGTGAGGCCAGCAGTGCCTGGACCGGGATCCGGCCGCCGGCCACCAGCTGTGCGCCGCCGCGCCGCAGGGCCCGGGCGAACGGCGCCGCCCAGACGTTCTCGTACACCAGGATCCCGGCGGAGCTGTTCGCCTCCAGGGCGGCACCGGCTTCGTCGAGGTCGTCCTGGCCGAGCAGGCCCGAGGCGGCGCCCTCGAAGACCGACAGGTCCATCTCACCGCCGCCGACGTCCTTGAGTTCCAGAGCGACCACCGACCCGTCGGCGTCCTTGCGGACGAACACCAGGTCGAGGATGCGGATGATGCCGCGGTCCACCAGATCGACGAGCAGGGGCAAACCCTCACCGGTCATCCTGTTGCCCGGGAACTCGACGACCAGGTAGTCGACAGGTCCCATCGCTTCGATGTCGTCGCTCATCACCACTCCTCTTGTGCGATGCGGCGTTCGGGCGGCCCACCAGCTCATTGCAGCACCGCCACGACGCCTTCGCACCTTCGGCCACCTGGCTGCGCACGCCCCGGGGAAGCGGTCCGTGAACGCCGTGTGGCAGTCGTGTTGCGGCCCGCGGCGATCCCTTCACCCCGGCCGGGCGGGGCCCTACGGTCGTACCCGAAGCGCCACCACGACCGTGTGCCCGAGTGGCCCAGGGGCCGGACTGCAAATCCGGTGACGCGGGTTCGAATCCCGCCACGGTCTCTACGCCGGAGGGTCCGCCCGGTTCCAGTCCATACGGGACCAGGGCAGGGCGAGTCCGTCCCGGTCCACGGCCTGCCGCGGCGCGAGCGAGTCGATCGGCACCGCCTCGCGGTGCCGCGCGAACACGGTGTCCACGTAGCGGTGGCCGGTGTCGGCCGCGACGAAGAGGACCGTGCGCCGCGGTGACCGGTCGCGCTCCCAGCGGGCGGCGAGGTAGCCCGCACCGGTGGACAGCCCCGCGAAGACCGCGTGCCGGCGCAGCAGGTCGACGCTGCCGGCCAGAGCCGCGTCGAACGAGATCCAGTGGAGCGTGTCGTACGCCGCGTGACGGACGTTGCCGAAGGGGATGGAGCTGCCGATCCCGGCGATGATGATCTCCGGGTCGGCGACGTGCTCCGCCCCGAAGGTGACGCTGCCGAAGGGCTGGACCCCGACCAGCCCGGTGCCGGGTGCGTCCGCGCGCAGGTAGTGGGCGAGGGCCCCGGTGGACGCGCCCGAGCCGACGCCGCCGACCAGGGTGAGGTGTTCCCCGGGCGTGCCGTCGCGGACCATGGCGGCCACGGCCCGGTAGCCGAGGTAGTGGACGTCGTCGTGGTACTGCCGCATCCAGTGGTGGCCGGGGTGCTCGGCGAGGATCTCGTGGACGCGTTCGACCCGCCGCTTCTGGTCCAGCTTCAGGTCGCTGCACGGCTCCATCTGCTCCAGCGTCGCCCCGAGCACGGCGAGTTGGGTGCGCAGGGTGTGGTCGACGGTGGTCGAGCCGACGATGTGGCAGCGCATGCCGTACCGGTGGCAGGCGAGGGCGAGGGCGTACGCGTAGATCCCGCTGGAGCTGTCCAGCAGGGTGTCGCCGCGCCGCACCACTCCCGTGTCGAGGAGGTGGCGGACCGCAGCCAGGGCGGAGACCACCTTCATGGTCTCAAAGCGCAGGCAGACGAGCCGGTCGTCGAGGCGTATCAGATCCGGTCGGCCGATGGCCTCGGCGATGTGCTGGTCCATGCGGCGGCTCCTTGGGTGTCGGGACGGGCGGAAGGATCGGAGGAGGCGGGACGGCGGTGAGGTCGGGGAGGCCGGGAAGGCCGGGGAGGCCGGGGGAGCCCGGGAGGGTCGTGAACGTGCGCGTGGCGGGAATGCCCTCCCTCTCCAGGGCCCGTACGCAGCCGCCGACCCGGTGGCCCAGCCCCGGTGCGGCCGGGTCCAGGAGCAGACCGGCCACCGCACCGCTGTGCGCGATCTGGACGCCCGCCGCCCCGAACCGCCGGGCTATGGCGACGAGCGCGTCGAACTCGGGGTGGCGCAGCACCCGCTGCCCGCGCCGGGCGCTGGCGGTCGCCACCCGGCCGAGCAGCCCGGCGTCGCCCGTGGCCACGGCGCGTCGCAGCAGCACGCGCAGCCGCTCGAAGACGCGCACGTCGTGGTCGCCGTGGCCGGGGGACGGGAGGGAGAGCGTGTCCACGGGCGCGCCCCCGCCCAGCGCGCAGCCCACGACGACCAGGGGCGGCAGGCGACGGCCGAGCACCTCCAGCACCCGGCCCTCGCGCTGGGCGAACAGCACCGGCCGGGCGTCGAGCATCAGCGGATCGCAGGCCAGCTCGGCACGGACGGCGAGCCGGGCGACGGCGTCCGGCGGGAGCCGCAGCCCGTACGAGTCCGCGACGGCGCGGACCACGGCGATGACGTCACTGGTGGAGCTGCCCATGCCCAGGCCGACCGGGATGTCGCCAAAGAGCCGCAGTTCCCCGCCGCAGGGCGGCTCCCCGCACCGCCGGGCGCACTCCGCGACGGCCAGGGCCGCCGCACGGGCGGCCTTCGTCCGGTCTCCCGGCCGTACGGTGAGCTGCTCCGGCGGGCTGCCGGGCCGCCGGGTGAACTCGGCGCGGCTGCCCGGGCCACCCATCGGCAGGGTGACCAGGCCGGCGCACCGGCGCCCGGCGGCATCGAGGAAGACGCCCTGGAGGATCTCGCCGTGGTGGCAGGGGGCGTGCCCGGAGCCGGGGCGGCCGGTGGCGGGGGAGTCCCCGCGGGCCGCCGCGATCACGCCGGCCCCGCCGTCCGGTACCGGTAGAGCATGGTCGGGTCGGCGCTGAACTGGGAGAAGGGGAAGGGCTCCGCGGACACGGCGGTCACCCCGGAGCCGAGGAAGGCGCGGGCCACGGCACTGCCGCTCTGCGCGTAGACGACGAGCGGGATCGCCCTGGCGCGGCAGCGGTCGAGGATGGTGTCGAAGGAGCCGTTGCTCAGGGTCATGCCGGTGGCGACGACGGCGTCGGCGCGCTCCAACACCTCGTGCATGTCGCTGGTGACGGGGTCGCCCCACTGGGTGGCCGTGAGGTTGAAGTCGCACGGCAGCGGTACGCCGCCGCGTTCGCGGATCGCTGCGACCAGCGGGTTCACCACGCCGATGAGGCCGACCTCGGCGCCGTCGGCGATGTCCAGCAGTCCGGCGATCGCGGCATCCCTGGCCCTGGCACGGACCTCGGGGGTGCCGGCGGGCAGGACGACCGGTTCGGCCCCCGCGTCGCGGTGCGGGAGCCGCCCGGCCAGGTAGGCGTCGAGGGCGGCGATCCGCAGCGGACGCGGCCCTTCGCGCAGCAGGTGGTCGAGGGGGGCGCCGGAGGACGTGCGGCAGATCGCGGGGTCGATCTCGCCGGCCTCGAAGGCGCAGCCGCCGAAGGAGTCGCCGAGGCGGACCAGGACGTACTGGTTGAGGTAGGTGGTGTCGCCGCCGGCCAGCCGGGTGCCGTGGTGGATCCAGAACACGCTGGTCGCCGTCAGCCCGGAGGGCGACGGGCCGTGCTCACCGGCCCGTACGGATGCGATCAGGGCGTCGACGGTCGCGGCGGGAGCCGTGGTGGCTCGGGTTCGGTGGGTCATCGGGTTCCTTGTCATGGAGCGGACCGGGGGTCGGGCCGGGTCGGGCAGGGGATCGGAGAGGGTGCGGGGGAGGAGACCGGTGACGGGGCCGGGGCGCTGCTGAGGGGCCCTCGGAAGGAGACCGCCGCCCGGCCCAGGGCATCGGTGGACAACTCGGCGTCCACCTCGAAGATCCGGGCGAGGTTCTCCCGGGTGAGGACCTCGGCAGGGGGGCCGGAGGCGACCAGCAGACCTTCGTGCATCAGCAGCAGCCGGTCGCAGTGGCGGGCGGCCAGGGTCAGGTCGTGCAGCGCGACGAGGACGGTCTGGTCGGCGCCGGCGAGGAGCTCCATCAGCTCCCACTGGTGCTTGACGTCGAGATGGTTGGTCGGCTCGTCGAGGAGCAGCCCGTACGGCTGCTGCGCGAACGCACGGGCGATGTGCGCGCGTTGGCGTTCGCCGCCGGACAGGTCGGACCAGGCCCGCCCCGCCAGCGCGGTGAGTCCGACCCGCTCCAGCGCCGCGGCGACGACCGCCCGGTCGTACGCGTCCGGGCCGCGCCAGCGATCGCGGAAGGGGGTCCGCCCCAGCCCGACGACGTCGGCGACGCGCAGGTCGGTGTCGAGGGCGGAGTCCTGTGCGACGAAGGCGACCCGGCGGGCGATCCCGCGGGCTCCCAGCTCCCGTACGGGCACGCCGTCGTAGCGCACCGTGCCGGTGTCGGGCACGCGCAGTCCGGCGAGGCAGCGCAGCAGGGAGGACTTGCCCGAACCGTTGGGACCGAGCAGCCCGACGGTCTCACCCGGTGCGATGTCCAGACGGACCCGGCGCACGACGGGAGTGCCCGCCGCCGACCAGGTCAACTCCTCGGCGGTGATCCTCACAGCTCCCCCCTCCTGCGCAGGACGAGGAGGAAGAGGGGAACGCCGATCAGTGCGGTGATGACACCGACGGGCACCTCCCGGGGTGCGAAGGCGACCCGCGCCAGGGCGTCGGTCCACACCAGGAACACCGCACCGGCGAGCGCCGCGAGGGGCAGCAGTGTCCGGTGCAGCGGGCCGGCGAGGAAGCGCACGCCGTGCGGGACGATCAGCCCGACGAACCCGATGGCGCCGACGGTGGCCACCGCCACGGAGGTCAGCACGGCGGTCACCACGAGCAGCAGCATCCGGGTCCGTCGTACGCCGATCCCCAGGGATGCGGCGGTGTCCGCGCCGAAGGCGAGCGCGTCGAGGGCGTTCGCGCACAGCAGGGCGGCGGCCAGCCCGAGGGGCGTGACGACCGCGCAGACCACGACGGCGTCCCAGCGCGCCGGGGCCATCGAACCCAGCAGCCAGTGCGTGACGGCCCGCGTGGTGTCCGCGTCGGCCGAGGCCATCAGGGCCAGGGAGGTCAGCGCGGTGAAGAGCTGGCCGACGACCACCCCGGTCAGCACGACGCGGACCGAGTCCAGCCCGGTGCGGCGCAGCAGGAGCAGCAGGACCGCGAAGGCGAGCAGCGCCCCGGCGAGCGCGCCGCCGGTGACGCCCACGGCGCCGGCGCCGGCGCCGAGGACGACCACGGCGACCGCGCCCGCCCCGGCGCCCGAGGAGACCCCGAGCAGATAGGGGTCGGCGAGGGCGTTGCGCGTGACGGCCTGCAGCACCGTGCCGCACACCGCGAGGGCTGCGCCGACCAGGGCGGCCATCAGGACCCTGGGCAGGCGCAGGTCCCAGACGAGCGAGTCGAGCAGCGGCGGCAGCGGTTCGGTGCCCAGTCCGAGCCGCGCCCCGGCCACCCGGCCGAGGTCGCTCCATCCGACGTCGGCGGTGCCGATCCGGGTGGCGGCCGCCACCGACGCGGCCAGGACGAGCACCAGGGCGACCAGCGTCCCGGCCCGCGCCCGGGGTGGCGCGGACGGAACGGGTGGAGCGGACGCCGCGGCGGCCGCCCCCGGGGCGCGCGCCGCGGGGTGCAGCAGGTCAGCGGACATGGCCGAGGTCCTTCATCCCGGCTGCCAGCAGTCCCAGCGCGTGCACGGAGCGCACCGAGGGGTCCAGCTCGATCCCGGGCACCTCGATGATCCGGTTGTCGCGCACCGCCGCCAGCCGGGAGACCACCGGGTCCTCGGCCATCGCCCGGCGCTTCTCCGCAGCGCTGTCGCCGGGCCGGCCGCGTTCGGAGAGGTCGCCGATCACGATGAAGTCCGGGTTCCGCCGCGCGACTTCCTCCCAGGACACCTCCGGCCAGTCCTCCTGCACGTCGTCGAAGGCGTTGCGCGCGCCGACGATCCGGCTCATCTCGCTGGGCAGCCCGGTCCGGCCGGCGACGTACGGCATGCCGTTGAAGACGGAGTAGAGGTAGACGACGGTGGGCTGCTCGCCGTCCCGGGCCGTGCGGGCCGCGCCCTCGCCGGCCTTGGCGACGGCGGCGCGCTGCTCCCGGGCGAGCGCGGCGGCCCGCTCGCCGGCGCCGAAGACCCGGCCCAGCTGTTCGTAGTCGGAGAAGAGCAGTTCGAAGGGGGACGTCCCGGCGGCGCTGTGCTCCGGGCAGTCCACGGCGCTGACGAAGGCGGGCACCTTGAGCGCCGCGAGTTCCTCGCGGGTGCCCGCCCGGTCCTTCGTGTAGAGGTCGGTGGAACCGGCCACCACGAAGTCGGGTGTGGCGCCGCGCAGTTGCTCGCCGGTCGCGATCTTCGGTGCGATCACCGGGACCTTCGCGTACGCGGCCTGGTACTGCGCCGGGATCTTCGTCTTCAGGTTGGCCGTCCCGGCCATCCGGTCCTGCAGGCCCAGCTCCAGCAGGGTTTCGGTCGAGGTCTGGTCCAGGGCGACGGCGCGCTGCGGGGGCCGGTCGAAGGAGAGCCGGCTGCCGCAGCTGGTGATCTCCGTGCGGGTGGCGGCGGTGCTCCGGGGTCCGCGGTCGGCGGGGGTCGAGCAGCCCGCGGCGGTCGCCGTGCAGGCGAGAACGAGGGTCAGGGCGAGGCCGGTTCGGACGCGAGGGCGCATGGGTTCTCCGGTCGGGGAGGGCGTGGGGCGGGCACGCGGGGGCGGATGGGCGTGGTCGAGCACGGGGCGGGAGTGCCGCGCCCACAGAGTACTGTAATGGTTATCGTTTTCATTAATAGAGTGAGGAGCACCCTTTCGTGGCGACCACACCTGCCCCCACGGACTCCATGTCCCGTCCGCCCGGCACGCGTTCCGTCCTGCGCGACAGCGCCTTCCTGCGTCTGTGGGCCGGCACCACCGCCTCCGGGCTCGCGACCTGGGCCCTGCCCTTCGTGCTCGGCCTCGCGGTCCTGCAACGCGAACTCGGCGCGGCGGGCCTCGGCCTCGTCCTCGCGGCGCGCACCGCCGGCTTCCTCGCCGCCGTGGCCGTCGGCGGAGTGCTGGCCGACCGCCATACCCGGCGGGCCGTCGTCCTGTGGTCCGCGCTCGCCGCCGCGGCCGCGGCACCCCTCCTCGCCGTCGGGCTCGGCCGCTCCCTCCTGCTGATGACGGCGGCCGCCGCCCTCGCCGGCGCGGGCCAGGGCGCCTGCCGCCCCGCCTTCCAGGCCCTGACGGCCGAGGTCGTCGACCCCGGCCGCAGGCAGCAGGCGAACGCCGCCACGACCCTCGCGGTACGCGGGTCGACCCTGGCCGGGCCCGCCCTGACCGCGCTGCTCGCGGCGTTCACCGACGTCGCGACCCTGCTGCTGGGGATCGGTCTGCTCTGGCTGGTCGCCGCACTCCTGCCGGGCCGGGGCGCCGCGGCCGGCGCCCAGGGTGCGCCGCGGCCGCAGCGCGCCTCGTTCCGCGCCGAGTTCGTCGACGGGATACGCGAGGCCCGCCGCCACCCCTGGTTCCTCGCCGGGCTCGGCGCCCTGACCGCCGTGATCGCGCTGGGCTACTCCGCCACCAGCGTCGCCCTGCCCCTGATCAGCCGGGACCGCTACGCCACCGAGTGGGTCCTGGCCGCCGCCATGACCGCGTACACCGTGGGCGCTCTCGGCGGCGCGCTGGTCACGGCGCGCCTGCGACCGCGCTCCCAGGGCTGGGCGGCCCTCGCCGGCCTGGCCGCCTACGGCTGCGCGCCGTTGAGCCTGATGCTCCCGGTGCACCCGGTCGTGGTGATCGGCGCCTACGTGGTCGCGGGCGTCGGGATCGAACTGTTCAACGTGCCGTGGTTCACCGCCACCCAGCGCGAGGTCGCCCCCGACAAGCTCGCCAGGGTCTCCTCACTGGACTTCCTCGTCTCCTACGGCCTCGCTCCCGTCGGCCTCGCCCTCATCGCCCCGGCCATCCAGGCCTTCGGGGTCACCCCGGTCCTCGCCGTCTGCGCCGCGGCCTGCTTCCTCGTTCCCGCGGCGGCCGCGCTCGTTCCCACCGCCCGGCACTTCGGGCGGCCGCCCGCGCCGCACGACGCCTGAACCCCTGCGGCGTTCAGCGTCGCGACCGTACGAGGGCGAACACCGCGCCCTCCGGGTCCGCCACGGTGGCCTGGCGTCCGCGCAGGCCCTCGCGGGGCGGATCGACGACGCGCCCGCCGAGTTCCCGGACCCGGAGCGCGGCCGCGTCGGTGTCCTCCACCTCGAAGTGGGTCAGCCAGTGCGGCCCGCGGTCGTGCGGCAGTGAACGGCCGACGCCGTGCACGGCGGCGACGGGGCGGTCCGCCAGGTTCAGGGTGAGGTGGTCGAAGTCGTCCGAGGCGGTGACGTGCGCCTGCGCCTCGTGGCCGAAAACGTGCTCGTAGAACTTGCCCACCGTCGAGGCCTCCTGGGTGACCAGCTCGTGCCAGACGGGGGCACCCGGCCCGTGCGGCCGGGTGCCCAGGCGCGTCTGCGCCTGCCACAAGCCGAAGACGGCTCCCAGAGGGTCGGAGCAGATCGCCACCCGCCCCGCCGCGCCGGCGTCCAGCGGTCCCACCGCGACCGTGCCGCCGCAGGCCCGGACCGACTCGGCCGTCGCGTCGGCGTCGTCCGTGGCCAGGTACGTGGTCCACGCCGTCGCCAGGTGTGCGTCGGGCGGCAGCTCGCCGATCCCGGCCACCTCGTGGCCGTCCAGCACGGCGCGGACGTAGCGCCCGAGCTGCTCGGGTCCCGGTACGTACTCCCATCCGAACAGGTCGGCGTAGAAGTCCTCGGTGCTCCCCAGGCCGTGCACCATGAGACTCACCCAGCAGGGGGTGCCGGGCGTGCACCGGGATGCTTCCGCTGCCTCGGTCATGTCAGCCGTCTCCTCCGTCGAGCCGTCACCGGTGCTGATGGTTCCACTCCGGCGGACGCGGCGCGCCCCGGCCGCGCCGCATTCCGGTGGTCCGGAACGGAGTTGACCGGAACCGGGTGCCCCGTCGCGGAGCACCCTGTGACGGGGGTGCCGGACGGGGAGGAAGATGGCCGCCATGAGTGCGAAAACTGCGATTCTCTCCGCCGCCGAACTCAGGGACGAGCTGGCGGGAGCCCGGCCGCCGGTCCTGCTGGACGTCCGCTGGCAGCTGGGCGGCCCCGACCAGCGGCCCGCCTACGAGGCCGGGCACCTGCCGGGCGCCGTGTACGTCGACCTCGACCGCGAACTGGCAGGTCCGGCCGGGTCCGGGGGACGCCACCCGCTGCCGGACCCGGAGGCCTTCGGTGCGGCCATGCGCGAGGCCGGGGTCCGGGCGGACGTACCGGTGGTCGTGTACGACGGCGGACAGGGCTGGGCGGCGGCCCGCGCGTGGTGGCTGTTGCGCTGGACAGGTCACCCGAACGTGCGAGTCCTGGACGGCGGACTGGCTGCGTGGACCGCGGCGGGCGGACCCGTCACGGCTGAACGAGTGGTTCCGGCTGAGGGTGATTTCAAGCCAAACCCGGGCGGGCGCGGGCTGCTCGACGCCGACGCGGCGGCCGCACGGGCGCGCGAGGGCGTCCTGCTGGACGCCCGGGCGGGGGAGCGGTACCGCGGCGAGGTGGAGCCGATCGACCCGGTGGGCGGCCACATCCCGGGCGCGCTGTCGGCCCCGACCACCGAGAACGTGGGGCCCGACGGCCGTTTCCTGCCGGCACACGCCCTGCGGGCCCGGTTCGAGGCGCTCGGCGCGTCGGAGGGCACCCCGGTCGGCGTGTACTGCGGATCCGGGGTGTCGGGAGCGCACGAGGTGCTGGCCCTGGAAGTGGCCGGTATCGCGTCCGACCTCTATGCGGGCAGTTGGTCGCACTGGTGCACGGACCCGGCCCGTCCGGTGGCCACCGGTCCGGACCCGCAGTAGGGGCGCGGCGACGGGGCGGGCGGCATGCCGGTGCGCTCCCCGAGGGGAGCCGACGCCGTGCCGCCCCGCGCTACTCCTGCTTCTTGCGGCGCGTGCCGAAGACGATCTCGTCCCAGCTGGGCACCGCCGCACGGCGCCCGGGGCGGACCCCGTCGGCCTCGGCCTGGCGATCGGTGGTGCCCGTCAACCGGTCGCGGTGGCCCCCCACCGTGCGGGGCATGAGCACGTCCGCGTACGCGGCGCCCGCGCCCGCCGACGCGGCGGGCGCCGGCGGCTCCTCCACCTCGGCTTCCGTCTCCGTCGCTTCGGTGCGCTCCGGCACGACCATGTCGCCGCGGAAGCTCGGTACCGCCTCCAGCAGGCTGGTCAGCGTGTCCCGTTCCTCCTCCGGCTCCGGTACGGGCGTGGGCCGGGGCTCGACCCGCTCCAGCTGCCGGTCCAGGGCGCGGTCCAGCGGCCGGTCGCGGGGCAGGCGCGCGATCCTCGGTACGAAGGGGAAGCTCGGCTCCGGTGCCGCCGGCAGGTCCTCGGACTCGCCGATGAGGGAGCGCGCCTCGTCGTCCACGGCCACGACCAGCCGGCGCGGCGGGTCGTAGGTCCAGCTCGCCGAGTGCGGCTCGCCGACGACCCGGTAGACCAGGAGGACTTCCCAGGTGCCGTCGTCGCGGCGCCACGAGTCCCACTGGACGGAGTCCTTCTCGGCCCCGCGCAGGGTCAGTCGTTCCTGTACGGCCTCGCCGAGCTGCGGCCCGGTGTTCTCGCCGGGTCGGCGCACCGGTGTCTTGCGGGCGCGCTCGGCCATGAAGGCGCGCTCGGCGAGCACGGGGCCCTCGAAGCGGCGGACGCGGTCGACGGGGATGCCGGCGAGTTGGGCGACCTCCTCCGCGGAGGCACCGGCTCGTATGCGCGCCTGGATGTCACGGGGGCGGAGGTGGCTCTCCACCTCGATCTCGATCTGGTTCAGGCGTGCGCGGTCGTTGCGTACCGCAGCCCGAAGCCGCTCGTCGATCGGAAGCGTGTACTCCGTGCTGTCCGCAGCCTTGAGCACCAGTCGTGTGCCGTCATTGGAGACGGCCACGACACGCAGTTCGGGCATGGGGACCTCCCGGGTGGTGCCTGCCGACGTCACGTGCGTCGCTGCTTCCGCTAGTCGAGTGTGGCCTGCCCGGGTGCAGCCTGCCACAACCTTGCCGAGTTAAACCGGCGTGTCGGGCATGCGCCCTTGATCGCCGTTATGGCACGGTTACCTGTTGAGCACGCATAGTGACCGGACGGTTACTGTGCGCAGCAGGACCCGTGCAATGCCGCGGCATCGCCGGTCTTCGAGTGCCGCTTTCCGTCAGCCGGCCCCCTCTCCCGGATCCGGACATCCGAAAGGAAGGACAGACCCAGGGCTCGCCACAGTACTCCATTCGGGCCACCTGGGTGGACCGCCGCGCCGCCGGAGTTTTGCCGGACGGCGGGAGTTGGCCTGCCCGCTGTCGGGTCCCACCTGCATCCGCGGCCCGAACGGCGGGTGTTGCGCTGCACGGAATCACCCGAAACGGAACTATCGCCTTCGCCGGGCTGTCACCAACTGCCGAAAGAGGACAAGCGCGAGAGGTGCGGCACACGTCGCGCCTGTCCACTTCCGGTTCGGCCGGCCTCAGGCCCCCAGGACGCGCCGGAGGTAGTCGTTGCCGAAGACCCGGTCGGGGTCGAGTCGGTCGCGCAGCGCGGTGAACTCGCCGAAGCGCGGGTAGACCCGGGAGAGGTACTCCGCGTCCCGCGTGTGCACCTTGCCCCAGTGCGGGCGCCCCCCGTGGGCGGTGAAGATGCGCTCCGCCGCGGTGAAGTAGGCCCGGTAGGGGGTGCCGCGGTACATGTGCACCGCGATGTAGGCCGTGTCGCGCCCCGAGGCCGTGGACAGCGGGATGTCGTCCGCCGGGGCGGTCCGCACCTCCACCGGGAAGCTGATCCGCAGCCGGGAGCGGTCGACCGTCGTCCGCAGCTCCCGCAGGGCCTCGACCACCGCCTCGCGGGGGAGGGCGTACTCCATCTCCACGAACCGCACCCGGCGGGGGCTGGTGAACACCCGGTACGGGATGTCGGTGTAGGTGCGGGCCGACAGCGCGCGACTGGCCACGCGGGCGATGGCGGGGATGGTGGCGGGCACCGCACGGCCCAGGGTGTTGACCGCCTGGAAGAGGCCGTTGGAGAGCAGCTCGTCCTCGATCCAGCCGCTGACCGGTCCGGGCGGGGCGGCGGGGCCCTGGCTGCGGTTGTTGCGCTTGGTGTTGCAGTTGCCGGTGTGCGGGAACCAGTAGAACTCGAAGTGCTCGTTCTCCGCGAAGTGCTCCTCGAACTCCGCGGTCACCCGCTCGAAGCCCATGGGCTCCTCACGGGCGGTCAGGAAGAAGAGCGGCTCCACGGCGAAGGTGATCGCGGTGACGATGCCGAGCGCACCGATGCCCACCCGGGCCGCCGAGAACACCTCGGAATTCTCCTTCTGCGAGCACGTCAGCAGCCGGCCGTCCGCCGTGACCAGCTCCAGGGCGCGGATCTGGGCGGCGATGGAGGCGGAGTCGCGGCCGGTGCCGTGGGTGCCGGTGCTGGTGGCGCCGGAGACCGTCTGCTCCATGATGTCGCCCATGTTGGTGAGCGAGAGCCCCTCGGCGGCGAGGGCCCGGTTGAGGTCCTTCAGGGCCGTGCCCGCCGCCACCGTCACGGTGCCGGCCGCACGGTCGATCGACCGGATCCCCGCCAGCGCCTGCGGCCGGACGAGGACGCCGTCGGTCGCGGCGGCCGCGGTGAAGGAGTGGCCGGTGCCGACCGCCTTCACCCGCAGCCCGTCCTCGGCGGCCCTGCGGACCGCCTCCTGGAGCTCCCCGACCGAGGCCGGGGTCACCACGCGGGTGGGCGTGGCGGTGACGTTGCCCGCCCAGTTACGCCACGCGGTCGCCGTGCTGCCGTTCCGTGCTGTCGCCGTCGCCATCGGATGCAGGCTCCTCCCCTTGCGCCGGCCTCGTCAGCCGGCGGTATCCCGCGAACGCCACCGCCGCCGCGGCCGCCCCCGCCGAGAGGGAGACGACGTACCCGCTCCGCGCGCCGGCCGCGTCCACGACCCAGCCGGTCACGGACGAGCCGAGCGCGATACCGACCGCGAGGCCGGTGCTGATCCAGGTCATGCCCTCGGTCAGCTTCGCGTGGGGTACGTGCGCCTCGATCAGGGCCATCGTGGTGATCATCGTGGGAGCGATGGCGAGGCCCGAGACGAAGAGCGCCACGGCCAGAAACGGAAGGTTCCCGGCCAGTAGGAGGGGGATCATACTCACGGCCATCGCACATACGCCCAGTACCCACCGCAGTTCGGTCCGGCCCTTGAGATGGAGCAGACCGAAGACGATGCCCGCCAGGCAGGATCCGGCCGCCCAGATGGCCAGGATGAAGCTTGCGGCGGACTTCTGCCCCTGCTCGTCGGCGAAGGCCAGCGTGGACACGTCGATGGAGCCGAAGATCGCGCCGGTCGCCACGAACGTGGCCGTCAGGACCTGCAGTCCCGGGGAGCGCAGGGCCGAGGCCCGGTCGCCGCCCTGCGTGCGCGGGTGCGGCGCGGGCTCGGTGGAGCGCTGGGCCGTGAGCAGCCACACGCCGACGAGCAGGCAGACGGCGGCGATCAGCGGGCCCGCCTCGGGGAACCAGGTGGTGGACAGCCCGATCGCGAGGATCGGGCCGAAGATGAAGCACACCTCGTCCACGACGGATTCGAAGGAGTACGCGGTGTGCAGTTCGCGCGGGGAGTCGCGGTAGATGACGGTCCACCGGGCGCGGACCATCGAGCCGACGCTGGGCACGCAACCCGCCACGGCCGCGCAGACGAAGAGGGTCCAGTCGGGCCAGCCGTTCGCCGCGGCCACCAGCAGGAGGGCGACGGCGCCCACGCAGATCAGGGTGGCGGGGCGCAGGACCGCCCGCTGCCCGTGCTGGTCGACCAGCCGGGACACCTGCGGGCCGACCACGGCCGCGGCGAGGGCGAGGGTGCCGGTCAGCGCGCTCGCCATGGCGTACCGGCCGGTGATCTCGGAGATCATCGTCAGGATGCCGACGCCGACCATGGATATCGGCAGGCGGCCTATCAGGCCGGCGGCACTGAACCCCTTGGTGCCGGGGGCCGCGAAGATCGCGCGGTAGGGACTGGGCAAGGGGGCCCTCCGTAAGGGACGATATCGGCCCGTACAGGTTACGACGGCCGACCGGGCACCGCACGGGAGGAGTTTCCGCGAATCAGAAGTTAGGTTCACCTTACCTGTTCCGCTGTCCGCCTCGCGGACGGGGCGGTTCTCTCCGGAGCGGCCCGAGTGGCAGGATTCGAGGCATGTCAGACCAGCTCCCCCCGCCCGCCGGCGGGCCCGCCGCCCCGTACGACGCCCTGCTGCTGCTCTCCTTCGGCGGCCCCGAGGGGCCCGAAGACGTCGTGCCCTTCCTGGAGAACGTCACGCGCGGGCGCGGGATCCCGCGCGAGCGTCTCAAGGAGGTCGGACAGCACTACTTCGGCTTCGGCGGGGTCAGCCCGATCAACGCGCAGAACCGCGCGCTGCTGGACGCGCTGCGCAAGGACTTCGCCGAGCACGGGGTGGACCTGCCCGTCTACTGGGGCAACCGCAACTGGGCCCCCTACCTGACCGACGTCGTGCGGGAGATGGCCGCCGACGGGCGCCGCCGCATCGCCGTCCTCGCGACCAGCGCCTACGCCTCGTACTCGGGCTGCCGGCAGTACCGGGAGAACCTCGCCGACGCGCTGGCCGCCCTGGCCGAGGAGGGCGTGGAGCCGCCGAGGGTCGACAAGCTGCGGCACTACTTCAACCACCCCGGTTTCGTCGAGCCCATGATCGACGGTGTGGTGGCCGCGCTCGACGCGCTGCCGGAGGAGGTGCGCGCCGGGGCGCACCTCGCCTTCACCACGCACTCCATTCCGACCGCCGCCGCGGACACCTCCGGCCCCGTCGAGGACCACACGGAGGGCGGGGAGGGCGGCGCGTACGTCAAGCAGCACCTCGACGTCGCCCGGGTGATCGCGGACGAGGTGGCGGTGCGGACCGGTGTCGCGCGCCCCTGGAAGCTCGTCTACCAGTCCCGCAGCGGCGCCCCGCACATCCCGTGGCTGGAGCCGGACATCTGCGACCACCTGGAGGCCCTGCACGCCGAGGGCGCGCCGGCCGCGGTCATGGTGCCCATCGGCTTCGTCTCCGACCACATGGAGGTCCTGTACGACCTCGACACCGAGGCGACCGCGAAGGCCGCGGAACTGGGCCTGCCGGTGGCGCGGTCGGCGACCGTCGGTGCCGACCCGGCGTTCGCCGGGGCCGTACGGGAACTCGTGCTGGAGCGCGCCGCCAAGGAGCGCGGCGAGGCGGCCGAGGAGTGCTGGGTGGGCCTGCTGGGCCAGAGCCACGACGTGTGCGCGGTGGGCTGCTGCCCGGCGCGCAGCCCCCGGCCGGCCGCCGCGGGCGCGGACAGCCCGTACTAGGAAGAGGAACCTGATGTCCGAAGAGCTGATGGCACACCTGCTGGACGTGGGCATGGAGGCCGCCCGGCAGGCCGGGGCTCTGCTGCGCGACGGCCGGCCGGCCGACCTGGCGGTGGCGGCGACGAAGACCAGCCCCATCGACGTGGTGACCGAGATGGACATCGCGGCGGAGAAGCTGATCACCGGCATCCTCGCCGAGCGGCGGCCCGAGGACGGGCTGCTCGGCGAGGAGGGTGCCGACACCCCGGGGACGAGCGGCGTGCGCTGGGTCGTCGACCCGCTGGACGGCACCGTCAACTACCTCTACGGGCTCCCCAGCTGGGGCGTGTCCATCGCCGCCGAGTACGAGGGCGAGACCGTGGTCGGCGTCGTCGCGGCGCCGATGCGCGGGGAGGTCTACCACGCGGTCCGCGGCGGCGGCGCCTGGCTGGGCACGGCCCGCCTCGCCTGCCGGCCGGCGGCCCCGCTGGACCAGGCCCTGGTCGGGACCGGATTCGCCTACGTCCAGGCCCGCCGGGCGCACCAGGCCGACGTCGCGCAGCGGATCATCCCGCTGGTGCGGGACATCCGGCGGGGCGGCTCGGCGGCGTTGGACCTGTGCGACGTGGCCGCGGGACGGCTGGACGGCTACTACGAGCGCGGGCTGAACCCGTGGGACCTGGCCGCCGGTGAGCTGATCGCCCGGGAGGCCGGGGCCGTGACCGGAGGCCGCCCGGGTCGGCCGGCCTCCGGGGAGCTGGCACTGGCCGCCACCCCGGCCGTCTTCGCCTCGCTCCAGCCGCTGCTGGAGGAGTCCGGGGCCTGGCACGACTGAGCGGGGCCGGGCGGACGTACGTGGACCCCGGCCGCCCCTTCGGGCGGCCGGGGTCCACGTACGTCCCGGATCGGCGCTCGGCAGCCGGTCAGCAGGCGGGAACGGCGGCCGTGACCGGCACGCCGTGCTCGGCGGCCAGGCGCTGGAGGTCCTCCAGCTCCGCCAGTTCCACTTCCGCGAGGAAGTCGTCGCCCGTCTCACGGGCGTGCCTGAGATCCGACTGCGTGGCCCTGATGCGCTGCAGGAGACCCGCGGTGAATGCGTCCATGATGGGTTCGCCCCCTCTTCGTGGGTCGGCGGCGGCACGTGGCGATACCGCCGTCAGGGAGTGGATGGGGTGTTCTCACGTCCTCCCCGGCACCCTGGGCCCAGAAACCTCCGGAAGCGAAGGAATCCCCACTTCCGCCCCGCGGGCCCCTCCCTGACCCGTCTTACAGCCGGTTTACGGCCGAAACGGGCAGGATGTACGACGCAATACACGTGTGCCCTTCTGGGCTCGGAGGAAGGAAACGACGTGCGCGTACTCGTCGTCGAGGACGAGCAGCTGCTCGCCGATGCGGTGGCCACCGGCCTGCGCCGGGAGGCCATGGCCGTGGACGTCGTGTACGACGGCGCCGCCGCCCTGGAGCGGGTCGGCGTGAACGACTACGACGTGGTCGTGCTCGACCGGGACCTCCCGCTGGTCCATGGTGACGACGTGTGCCGGAAGATCGTCGAGCTCGGCATGCCGACCCGCGTACTGATGCTGACCGCCTCCGGTGACGTGAGCGACCGCGTGGAGGGCCTGGAGCTCGGGGCGGACGACTACCTGCCCAAGCCGTTCGCCTTCACCGAGCTGACCGCCCGCGTGCGGGCGCTGGGCCGGCGCACCACCGTCGCGCTGCCGCCCGTGCTGGAGCGGGCCGGCATCAAGCTGGACCCCAACCGGCGCGAGGTGTTCCGCGAGGGCAAGGAGGTGCAGCTGGCCCCGAAGGAGTTCGCGGTGCTGGAGGTCCTCATGCGCAGCGAGGGGACCGTCGTCTCGGCCGAGCAGCTGCTGGAGAAGGCCTGGGACGAGAACACCGACCCGTTCACCAACGTGGTGCGCGTGACGGTGATGACCCTGCGCCGCAAGCTGGGCGAGCCGCCCGTCATCGTGACGGTGCCCGGCTCCGGATACCGGATCTGACCGCGTGGCGACCACCCCGGCGCCACCGGCGGCGCCCCCGAAACCGACCTGGGACCCCGGCCAGCCCGAGGGTCCCTTCCCGTGGCTGAGGCCGACCATCCGGATACGCCTCACCCTGCTCTACGGCGGCATGTTCCTGATCGCGGGCATCCTGCTGCTGTCGATCATCTACCTGCTGGCGGCCCAGGCCCTGCGCCAGGGCAACGCCCTGCCGTTCCAGATCGTCGGCGGCCAGGTCAAGGTCACGAGCAGTTCCTGCCCCGGAGTGGTGGGACTCGAACTGCCACCCGACCAGTTCAACGCCGCGATCGGCCAGTGCATCCTCGAACAGCGCCGACACGCCCTGGACGACCTGCTGAGCCGCTCGCTGATGGCCCTGCTGGGCCTGAGCATCATCGCCTTCGCCTTCGGCTACGCGATGGCCGGCCGGGTGCTCTCGCCCCTGGGCAAGATCACCCGTACCGCCCGCCGGGTGGTCGGCTCCGACCTGACCCGGCGGATCGAGCTGGACGGCCCGGACGACGAGCTCAAGGAGCTCGCCGACACCTTCGACGAGATGCTCGACCGGCTGGAGCGGGCCTTCACCGCCCAGCAGCGGTTCGTCGCCAACGCCTCGCACGAGCTGCGGACACCGCTGGCGATCAACCGGACCCTGCTGGAGGTGCACCTGTCCGACCCGGGTGCCCCGGTGGAGCTCCAGCAGCTCGGCAAGACCCTGCTCGCCACCAACGAGCGCAGCGAGCAGCTGGTCGAGGGCCTGCTGCTGCTGGCCCGCAGCGAGAACCAGATCGTCGAGCGCAAGCCCGTGGACATGGCGGAGGTCGCCTCGCGCGCCGTCGACCAGGTCCGTGGCGAGGCCGACGCCAAGGGCGTGGAGCTCCGCGGCGAGCGCGCTCCCGCGGTCGTCCAGGGCAACGGCGTCCTGCTGGAGCGGATCGCCCTCAACCTGGTGCAGAACGCCGTCCGGTACAACGTGCCGGAGGACGGCTGGGTGGAGGTCACCACCGAGGCGCAGCACGGCCAGGCGGTGCTTCTGGTGTCGAACACGGGTCCCGTGGTTCCCGCGTACGAGGTGGACAACCTCTTCGAGCCGTTCAGGCGGCTGCGTACGGAGCGCACGGGCAGCGACAAGGGTGTCGGGCTGGGGCTGTCGATCGCACGCTCCGTGGCGCGCGCCCACGGCGGCAGGATCCAGGCGATGCCCCGGGAGGGCGGTGGCCTCGTGATGCGTGTCACTCTGCCGTTGTGAGACGCCCCACCCGGTGTTCGCTGAAGGCTGAATGTGTGGCCGATGAAGGCATTCGCCCCTGTGTGATCGATCACAGTCGGCGGTGTCCGGCCCTGCGCGTTCGGTGACTCGGGGGCGGCCGGAACGCCCGGGAAGTCCGGGTTTCCGGCCCCCCGAATGGCGGGAAATACACCGGGTGGCGTTTGTGCAAGACGGCGCCCGGACCGTGTACGGTCCCGGTCGTCATCCCAGCCGATCGCCCCTTCAGGTGGGCGGCTGGGTGTCGATTGAGTAACAGACCTTGATGTGAGGCAAAATCTCCGCCTCAGGTCGGGCACAAGTCCGGCCTCTCGTGCGTTACGTGCGCTGAGACACCGCTAACACCCAGAGGGGGAGAGCGAACAATGGCAACGGACTACGACACCCCGCGCAAGACCGACGACGACGTCGACAACGACAGCATCGAGGAGCTGAAGGCTCGACGCAACGAGAAGTCGTCCTCGTCCGTCGACATGGACGAATTCGACTCGGCCGAGAGCCTGGAGCTTCCCGGCGCCGACCTCTCCAACGAGGAGCTGGCCGTCCGGGTCCTGCCCAAGCAGGCCGACGAGTTCACCTGCATGAGCTGCTTCCTGGTGCACCACCGCAGCCAGCTGGCGCGCGAGAAGAACGGCCAGCCGATCTGTCGCGACTGCGACTGAGAGGCGTCGGCCGTGGCTGGCTCGACACCCTTCCGGAAGCGCCCCTTCCGGAAGAAAGGTGATCCGGCGGAGACGCAGGTGGTGACCACGGGCCCGGAGACGGGTCCCGACGCCCCCGGCGGCTCCGCCAGTGCGGCGCCCGCCGTGCCCTCGGGCGCCGACGCGGCGGTGTCGGCCGCGGAGTCCGGCGAGGGATCCCGGCGCGGCCCCGGGGCCCGTGGGCTGCACGCCGTCAGGAACGGCGTGCGCAAGGGCGGCGAAGGCGTGCGCGGCGCCGCCCTGTACATCACCGACAGGATCATCGAGAACGCCCCGCGCATCCCGGTCCGGGACCTCGCGACCCTGCGGGCGCAGTTCCCCGGCCTCGGCCCCGAACAACTGGCCGACAAGCTGGTCTCCGGCGCCACCGCCGCCTCGGCGACCGTGGGGGCCGGCATCGGAGCGGCGGCCATGCTGCCCGTGCCGCCCGCGATGCCCGCCGAGCTCGCCGCGGAGATCACCGGCGTCGCGGCGATCGAGCTGAAGCTCATCGCGGAACTCCACGAGGTCTACGGCCAGCGGCCGCACGGCAACCTCAAGGAGCGCACCTTCGCCTACCTGACTGCGTGGACCGAGGAGCGCGGCGTCGACCTGACCAGGCCGACGACGCTCAACGCCGCCCTCGGCGGTCAGATGAAGCGCGAACTGCGCCAGCAGATCGTGAAGCGGATGATCCGCAGCCTGCCGAACCTCATGCCGTTCATGGTCGGCGCGGCGGTCGGCGCGGTCATGAACCGCCGCGACACCCGCAAGCTCGCCGAGAAGGTCCGTGCAGACCTGCGCAAGCAGGCGGTGGCCTGGGAGGCCCTGCGCACCCTGCCGCCCCTGGAACGGCCTGTGGAGCCCCTTCCCGAGGCCACCAGGGCCGCCCTGGAGGGGCCGGAGTACTTCACGCGCGACTGATGCCGCCCGCGGCCCCCGAGGAAGGAGCCGCGGGGCGCCGCGAGACCGCGCGTGCTCAGGCGGCCCGCGCCGCCCGCAGGGCCGAGACCAGTGCCTGCGGCTCGCGGGTGGAGACGTACACGTAGGGCGTCGGGTCGGCCGGATCGGTGACCTCGATGCGGACCGCCGTCGGCACGTAGCTGCGCATCAGCATGAAGGCCCGGGTGTCCGCCTTGTACGTCCGCCAGGCGCGGGCCTCCTCGGCGTCCAGGACTTCCGGCTCGCCCAGCGCCGACACCGGGATCCGCGCGTCACCGACGGCCAGCGCACCGTTCACCACGCGCACGCGCGCGGAGCCGTACGAACTCACCAGCAGACCGGCCAGCGCGGTGCCGCCGACGAGGCCGGCGAGCAGCGGCAGCGTGCCCAGGGGCAGCAGCATCAGTGCGCCCGCGAGGCCGGTCATGACGGCGATGGCCCACCAGGAGCGGGGGGCGGTCAGGCGTTCGTCGTGGTGCGCGGTGGAGAGCTGCATGCGCTCAAGCCTGCCACGAGGCGACCGGTGGGTAGCCGCGCGGGTAAGGTCTGCGGCTGTGAGTGGACGAAACACAGCGCTGACGCCGCCGGCCGATGCCGCCGCACCGGTCCGGCATCCCGACGCGCCGGCCCCCGGCGAACTCCTCGGTGCCCACTACGAGCACTGCTTCGGCTGCGGCGGTGGCCAGCCGCACGGCCTGCACCTGGAGGCCCGGGCCGGCGACGGCGTCCGCGTGAGCGCCGAGTTCACCGTCAGGCCCGCCCACCAGGGCGCTCCCGGCCTCGCCCACGGCGGGGTGCTCGCCACCGCACTCGACGAGACGCTGGGCTCGCTGAACTGGCTGCTGCGCGTCATCGCCGTGACGGGACGGCTGGAGACGGACTTCGTGCGCCCGGTGCCCGTGGGCACCCTGCTGCACCTGGAGGCCGAGGTCACCGCCGTCGCCGGCCGGAAGATCTTCTGCACGGCCGTCGGCCGGATAGGCGGGCCGCAGGGCCCGGTCGCGGTCCGCGCCGACGCGCTCTTCATCGAAGTGAAGGTCGACCACTTCATCGACAACGGACGGCCCGAGGAGATCCAGGCGGCCATGGCCGACCCGGACCAGGTCAGGCGCGCACGCGCCTTCGAGGTGAACCCCTGATGCCCCTGAACGACAACGCATCCCGCCACGGGGTCGACGTGCTGATCCGCCGCGTCGACCCGGAAGTCCCCATTCCGGCGTACGGGCACCCCGGGGACGCCGGCTGCGACCTGGTGACCACCGAGGCCGCCGAACTGGAGCCCGGCGAGCGTGCGGTACTGCCCACCGGGGTGTCCATCGCCCTGCCCGACGGGTACGCCGCCTTCGTGCACCCTCGGTCGGGTCTTGCCGCCCGCTGCGGGCTCGCGCTCGTGAATGCCCCGGGGACGGTGGATGCCGGGTACCGTGGAGAGATCAAGGTGATCGTGGTCAATCTCGACCCTCGCGAGAGCGTCCGGTTCGAGCGTTTCGACCGCATTGCCCAGCTGGTTGTCCAGCGGGTCGAGAAGGTGCGCTTCCACGAGGTGGCGGAACTTCCCGGCTCGGCCCGGGCCGAGGGGGGTTTCGGCTCCACCGGCGGTCATGCGGCCGTGGCCGGATCCGGGGCTGGTCAGCAGGGTGGGAATGGCTACGCTTCGGTCGTAACCGACCGGGAAGGACAGTGACGTGTTCGGACGTCGCAAGAAGAACGACTCCGCCAAGGACGGCGGCGCGGCCGAGCAGGTCGTAGACGGCGTCGCCGACGCCGAGCAGGACGACGCGGGCGAGCCGGAGGGCGCCGCCGCGCCGCGCCGGATCAACCTGCCCCCCGCCCCGCGGCCCGACGGCCCCTGGGACGTCTCCGAGGTGCTCGGCAACCCGGCCGACGGCCGGGTCGACCTGGGCGGCATCTTCGTACCCGGTGTCGACGGCATGGAACTGCGCGTCGAGGTCGCCGGGGACGCGATCGTCGCCGCCACCGTCGTCCTGGGCGACAGCGCCGTGCAGCTGCAGGCGTTCGCCGCGCCCAAGAAGGAGGGCATCTGGGGCGAGGTCCGCGACGAGATCGCCGCGGGCATCACCCAGCAGGGCGGCATCATCGAAGAGGTCCAGGGCGCGCTGGGCTGGGAGCTGCGCGCGCAGGTGCCCGTCCCGCTGCCGGACGGCCAGACCGGAGCCCAGCTGGTCCGCTTCGTCGGCGTCGACGGCCCGCGCTGGTTCCTGCGCGGCGTCATCTCCGGCCAGGGCGCGGTGCGCCCCGAGTCGGCGGGCGTGCTGGAGCAGATCTTCCGGGACACGGTCGTCGTCCGCGGTGACGGCCCGATGGCCCCCCGGGACCCGATCGTTCTGAAGCTGCCGAACGACGCCCAGATGGTGCCGGACGGCGTGCAGACGGACGATCAGGAGGGCTCCCGCTTCGGCGGCGGCATGGGTCAGCTGGAGCGCGGCCCGGAGATCACCGAGGTCCGCTGACCCGGACGGCCTCCGGCCGGCCCCCGCGCACCGGGGGACGCATCGTGAACCGCGGCCGGTGGGTCCCGCTCCCCCAGGGGCGGACCCGCCGGCTCCCGCATGCCCGGCCGCCCCGGCCCGGCGGCGTCAGGGATCCGTCAGGATCGGGCCCGGCGCTCCGATCGGTGCGTGCGCGACCCGCACGTCCCCGAGAATGAGCCCATGGGACGCGGCAGGCTCAGGATCTACCTCGGCGCGGCACCCGGTGTGGGCAAGACCTACGCGATGCTCTCCGAGGGCCACCGCAGGGTGGAGCGGGGCGCGGACTGCGTCGTCGGCTTCGCCGAGCACCACGGGCGGCCGCGCACGGAGGCCATGCTGCACGGCCTCGAACGGGTGGAGCGCCGGATCCTGACCCACCGTGGCGCCTCCTTCACCGAGATGGACGTGGACGCCGTCCTCGCCCGCGGGCCGGCCATAGCGCTCGTGGACGAGCTCGCGCACACCAACGTCCCCGGCTCGCGCAACGCCAAGCGCTGGCAGGACGTGGAGGAGCTGCTGCGGGCCGGCATCGACGTCGTGTCGACCGTCAACATCCAGCACCTGGAGTCCCTCGGCGACGTCGTCGAGTCGATCACCGGGGTGCGGCAGCGGGAGACCGTGCCCGACGAGGTCGTCCGCCGTGCCGACCAGGTGGAGCTGGTCGACATGTCCCCGCAGGCGCTGCGCCGGCGCATGGCGCACGGGAACATATACAAGCCCGAGAAGGTCGACGCGGCCCTCTCCAACTACTTCCGGCCCGGCAACCTCACGGCCCTGCGCGAGCTCGCGCTGCTGTGGGTGGCCGACCGCGCGGACGAGTACCTCCAGCAGTACCGCGGCGAGCACGGCATCCGCTCGACCTGGCAGGCGCGGGAGCGGATCGTCGTCGGGCTGACGGGCGGGCCCGAGGGGCGCACCCTCATCCGGCGCGCCTCGCGCATGGCGGCCAAGGGCTCCGGCAGCGAGATCCTCGCCGTCTACATCGCCCGCAGCGACGGCCTGACCGCAGCCTCGCCGAAAGAACTCGCGGTCCAGCGGACGCTGGTCGAGGACCTTGGCGGAACGTTTCACCATGTCATCGGCGACGACATCCCCGACGCCCTGCTCGCCTTCGCCCGCGGCGTCAACGCCACCCAGATCGTGCTCGGCTCCAGCCGCCGCCGCTCCTGGCAGTACGTCTTCGGCCCCGGCGTCGGCGCGAGCGTGGCCCGCGACTCCGGACCCGACCTCGACGTCCACATCGTGACGCACGAGGAGGTCGCCAAGGGCCGCGGCCTGCCCATGGCCCCCTCCGCCGCCCGCCTCGGGCGCAGTCGGATCCTCGCCGGGTGGGTCGTCGGGACCCTGCTCCCGGTCCTGCTGTGTCTCCTGCTCACGCACATCGCCGCGGACCTCGGCATCGCCAACGACATGCTGCTCTTCCTGGCCCTGACGGTGGCGGCCGCCCTGCTGGGCGGGCTCTGGCCGGCCCTGGCCTCCGCCGCCGTGGGCTCGCTGCTCCTGAACTACTACTTCGCGCCGCCGCTGCACCGGTTCACCGTCTCCGACCCCAGGAACATCGTCGCCATCGCCGTCTTCTTCGGCGTGGCCGTCGCCGTGGCCTCGGTGGTGGACCTGGCCGCCCGGCGCACCCACCAGGCGGCCAGGCTGCGCGCCGAGTCGGAGATCCTCTCCTTCCTCGCCGGGAGCGTGCTGCGCGGCCAGACCACCCTGGACGCGCTGTTGGAGCGCGTGCGCGAGACCTTCGCCATGGAGTCGGTGGCCCTGCTGGAACGGGCCGACGACCGGGATCCCTGGAAACGGGCCGGCAGCGTCGGCCCCCGCCCGGTCGCCCGGCCCGAGGACGCCGACGTCGACATGCCCATCGGCGACCACATGGCGCTGGCCCTGTCCGGACGGGTCCTGCCCGCCGAGGACCGCCGGGTGCTCGGCGCCTTCGCCGCCCAGGCCGCCGTGGTCCTGGACCGCCAGCGGCTGGTCGGCGAGGCCGAGGAGGCCCGCCGGCTGGCCGAGGGCAACCGGATCCGGACGGCCCTGCTGGCCGCCGTCAGCCATGACCTGCGTACGCCGCTGGCTTCCATCAAGGCATCCGTGAGCTCGCTGCGCTCCGACGACGTGCAGTGGTCCGAGGAGGACCGCGCCGAGCTGCTGGAGGGCATCGAGGACGGCGCCGACCGCCTCGACCACCTCGTGGGCAACCTGCTCGACATGTCCCGGCTGCAGACCGGGACCGTCACCCCGCTGATCCGGGAGATCGACCTCGACGAGGTGGTCCCGATGGCGCTGGGCGGCGTACCCGAGGACAGCGTGCTGCTGGACGTGCCCGAGTCGCTGCCGATGGTGGCGGTGGACCCCGGACTGCTGGAACGGGCCGTGGCCAACGTCGTGGAGAACGCCGTCAAGTACAGTCCGGCCGGCACGCCGGTGCTGGTGGCCGCCAGCACCCTCGGCGACCGCGTGGAGGTACGGGTCGTCGACCGCGGCCCGGGGGTGCCCGACGAGGCCAAGGACCGGATCTTCGCCCCCTTCCAGCGCTACGGGGACGCCCCGCGCGGCGCCGGGGTGGGCCTCGGGCTCGCCGTCGCCCGCGGATTCACCGAGTCCATGGACGGCACGCTCGCGGCCGAGGACACCCCGGGCGGCGGGCTGACCATGGTGCTGAGGCTGCGCGCGGTCCCCCGCGGCGGCGCGCCCACCCCCTCCGGCGCGGTGGACGCCGGCGCAGGCGGGGGCGACGACGATCTCGCAGCCACCGGCGCGGATGCACTGCAGCCCGGTCACGACCGTGACCGGCGGACGAAGACGCGACAGAAGGCAGGACCCCAATGACCCGGGTGCTCGTGGTGGACGACGAGCCGCAGATCGTCCGAGCCCTCGTGATCAATCTGAAGGCACGCAGGTACGAGGTCGACGCCGCCGCCGACGGTGCCGGCGCCCTGGAGCTCGCGGCGGCCCGCCACCCCGACGTGGTCGTCCTCGACCTCGGGCTGCCGGACATGGACGGGGTCGAGGTGATCAAGGGCCTGCGCGGCTGGACCCGCGTCCCCATCCTGGTCCTCTCCGCCCGGCACAGCTCCGACGAGAAGGTCGAGGCACTGGACGCCGGCGCCGACGACTACGTGACCAAGCCCTTCGGCATGGACGAACTGCTGGCCAGGCTGCGCGCCGCCGTCCGCCGCGCGGAGCCGGCCGCCGGCGCCGGCGGGGGCGAGGTCGTCGTCTCGACCGAGGGCTTCACCGTGGACCTGGCCGCGAAGAAGGCGGTGCGCGAGGGGCGCGACGTACGGCTCACGCCCACCGAGTGGCACCTGCTGGAGGTCCTGGTCCGCAACGGCGGCAAGCTGGTCAGCCAGAAGCAGCTGCTCCAGGAGGTCTGGGGGCCGTCGTACGGCACCGAGACCAACTACCTGCGGGTCTACATGGCCCAGTTGCGGCGCAAGCTGGAGGCCGACCCCTCGCATCCGCGGCACTTCATCACCGAACCGGGCATGGGATACCGCTTCGAGAGGTAGTGGGCGGGCCGGTAGGCTTTCTCGTATGAGTGCTGAACCGCGTCCCGAGAAGCCCGCGAAGCCGGCCAGGCCGGCGGGCCGGTTCCGCCGGATGATCGAGCGGCTGTCGACCTCGCAGGAGGACCTGCACTCCGCGGAGCTGCAGGAGGACGCAGAGGCCGCGGGGTGCACGCGGATCTGCGACTGCGACGACCGTCAGATAGTCAAGGTGACCGGCACCCTGCGTACGGTCACCCTCCGCCCGAGGGCCGGCGTCCCCGCCCTGGAGGCCGAGCTCTTCGACGGCTCCGGCG
Organism: Streptomyces sp. NRRL F-2664; assembly: GCF_000719345.1. Classification (GTDB taxonomy): domain Bacteria; phylum Actinomycetota; class Actinomycetes; order Streptomycetales; family Streptomycetaceae; genus Streptomyces. The sequence continues at coordinate 70,674 of NZ_JOFX01000012.1, read as the reverse complement.
CGGTGGACGTGGTGTGGCTCGGGCGTCGCTCGATCGTGGGAATCGAGCCCGGGCGACGCATGATCGCCTCCGGGCGGATCTCGCTGAGCCACGGCCGTCGGGTGCTGTTCAACCCGAAGTACGAACTCCGACCGCTCGGACAGGAGCAGTAACCGGCGATGTCACTCGACGAACCGACCAACCCGGAGCCCGGCGCCGGGCCGCCCGCTTCCGCCGACCGGTCCGCGGATCGGGCCGCCGACCGGGCAGCGGACCCGTCCGCCGCCGCGTCCGCGGACCAGAAGGCCGTGACGCAGGCGGCACTCTTCGACGCGTTCGGAGGTGTCCGGGGCACGATCGAGACGATGCTCCCCGGGCTGCTCTTCGTCATGATCTACACGGTCAACAAGGACGTGAAGATGTCCGCCCTCGCGGCGGGCGCGGTCGCTGTGCTGCTGGTCATCGTGCGGCTGCTGCGCAAGGACACGGTGAAGCACGCCTTCAGCGGCGTCTTCGGCGTGGGCGTGGGCGTGGCCTTCGCCCTCTTCACGGGCAGCGCGAAGGGCTTCTACCTGCCGGGCATGATCTACGGCGTCGGCCTGGGCGTCGCCTTCACGGTCTCGGCGCTGGTTGGCTTCCCACTGCTGGGCGTGATCCTCGGCCCGGTGTTCAAGGAGAACCTCTCCTGGCGCACGCGCAACCCTGGGCGCAAGAAGGCGTACACCAAGGCCAGCCTGGCCTGGGGGCTGATCTTCCTCGCCAAGTACGCGATCCTCTTCCCGCTGTACTGGTGGGGCGACGCGACGCAGCTGGGCTGGGTCCTGATCGCGCTGAAGCTCCCGCCGATGGTGCTCGCGGTGTACTTCACCTGGGTGTTCCTGGCGAAGGCGCCGCCGCCGATCGACGTGATCGCGGAGTGGGAGGCGAAGGAAGCCGCCGAGGAGGCCCGTAAGGCACCGTCCCACCGCAAGGCGTAGCGCCGGGCGGACGGACGTGAGGGTGTGAGGACGTCACAAGGGGGCGGGGACGGCCGCGCGGCCGTCCCCGCCCCCTTGTCACGTCCCCGCGTCGTGAGCGCCCGGGCGGCCCCGTGCGGCGGCTCCTGCTGGGGCCGCCGCCCCGGGGGAGAGGGCGCCGGGGGCGCACCCCGCGCAGGGTGCCGCTCCCGGCGTCCGTCGTGCGTGCCCGCAGGGCGCCTAGCGGCGGGCCTGGAGGAGGTCCTCCAGCTGCTCCTCGCGGGCCTGGGCCGCCACGAAGAGCAGTTCGTCGCCCGGCTCCAGGGTCTCTTCCCCGTGCGGGGTGAGGACCCGGTTGCCCCGGATGATGGTGACCAGCGAGGTGTCCTCGGGCCAGCTGATCTCGCTGATCTGCGTACCCGCGACCGAGGAGTCCGGCGGCAGGGTCAGCTCGACGAGGTTCGCGTCGCCGTGGCTGAAGCGCAGCAGCCGTACCAGGTCGCCGACGCTCACGGCCTCCTCGACCAGGGCCGACATCAGGCGCGGCGTGGAGACGGCGACGTCCACGCCCCAGGACTCGTTGAAGAGCCACTCGTTCTTCGGGTTGTTGACGCGGGCCACCACGCGCGGCACCCCGTACTCGGTCTTCGCGAGCAGTGAGACGACCAGGTTCACCTTGTCGTCGCCGGTCGCCGCGATGACCACGTTGCAGCGCTGCAGCGCCGCCTCGTCCAGCGAGGTGATCTCGCAGGCGTCGGCCAGCAGCCACTCCGCCTGCGGCACCCGCTCCACCGAGATGGCGGTCGGGGCCTTGTCGACCAGGAGCACCTCGTGGCCGTTCTCCAGCAGCTCACCCGCGATGGAGCGGCCCACCGCGCCCGCCCCGGCGATCGCGACCCTCATGCGTGTGCCTCCTCGGGCCCCTCGGCGAAAGCCGCCTCGACCTTCTCGATCTCGTCCGTGCGCATCATCACGTGGACGAGGTCGCCCTCCTGCAGCACGGTCTGCGACGTCGGGAGCATCGCCTCGCCGAGCCGGGTGAGGAACGCGACACGCACGCCCGTCTCGTCCTGGATCTTGCTGACCTTGTGGCCGATCCAGGCGGGTGAGGTGTGCACCTCGGCGAGCTGGACGCCGCCGCTCGGGTCCCGCCACAGCGGCTCCGCACCCGAGGGCAGCAGCCGGCGCAGCATCTGGTCGGCGGTCCACCGCACGGTGGCGACGGTGGGGATGCCCAGGCGCTGGTAGACCTCGGCGCGCTTGGGGTCGTAGATGCGCGCGGCGACGTTCTCGACGCCGAACATCTCCCGGGCCACCCGCGCGGCGATGATGTTGGAATTGTCACCACTGCTGACGGCGGCGAACGCACCCGCGTCCTCGATTCCCGCCTCCCGCAGGGTGTCCTGGTCGAAGCCGACCCCGGTGACGCGGCGGCCGCCGAAACCGGCGCCGAGCCGGCGGAATGCGGTCGGGTCCTGGTCGACGACTGCGACCGTATGACCCTGCTGTTCCAGGGTTTGCGCAAGGGCGGAGCCCACTCTTCCGCAACCCATGATGACGATGTGCACGGCCGTCCTTCCGGCTGTCAGCGACTCGCTGGTTCCCAGCCTCATTGCATCTCTGGTTTAACAGGGTCTCAGACCATGGCCCAAGCTACACACGGGCGGTCACAGGTGAGGCCTCTTGTTCGCCACTCGGGACGGGCCGGGGTCCGGCCGGGCCACTCCGGGGCACACCTGCGGCATATCCACGGCGCGTTCGCGGCGCGTTCACGGCACATCCGCGGGGTGCGCGCGGCGCGCCCGTGACGCGTCCGTGGTGCGCTCGGGGAGGAAATGCGGCGGGATTGCGGTGTGCGGGGGTGGGGGTTCGTCAGTCCGTTTTCGAACGCTTACGATCCTGTGCGTGTCCAAACTGACCGACGTGCCCAAACGGATCCTGATCGGCCGGGCGCTACGCAGCGACCGCCTCGGGGAAACACTCCTTCCCAAGCGGATCGCCCTTCCCGTCTTCGCGTCCGACCCTCTCTCCTCGGTGGCCTACGCCCCGGGCGAGGTCCTGCTGGTCCTGTCGATCGCGGGCGTCTCCGCGTACCAGTACAGTCCCTGGATCGCCCTCGCGGTCGTCGTGCTGATGTTCACCGTGGTCGCCTCCTACCGGCAGAACGTCCACGCCTACCCCAGCGGTGGCGGCGACTACGAGGTGGCCAACACCAACCTCGGACCCCAGGCCGGCCTGACCGTGGCGAGCGCGCTGCTCGTCGACTACGTTCTCACCGTCGCCGTGTCGATCTCCTCCGGGGTCGAGAACCTCGGCGCCGCGGTGCATTTCGTGATCGAGCACAAGGTGCTCTCGGCGATCGTCATGATCCTTCTGCTGACGCTGATGAACCTGCGCGGCGTGAAGGAGTCCGGCAAGCTCTTCGCGATCCCGACCTACGTCTTCGTCGCCGCCGTCTTCATCATGATCGGCTGGGGTGCCTGGAAGGGCATCGTCCTCGGCGAGAGCATGTCGGCGCCGACGGCGGACTTCGAGATCGAACCCGAGCAGAAGGGCCTCGCCGGCTTCGCGATGGTCTTCCTGCTGCTGCGCGCCTTCTCCTCCGGCTGTGCCGCCCTGACCGGCGTCGAGGCCATCAGCAACGGCGTCCCCGCCTTCCGCAAGCCCAAGAGCAAGAACGCCGCGACCACCCTCGCCCTCATGGGCGGCCTGGCGGTCACCATGTTCTGCGGCATCATCGGCCTCGCCATGGCCACCGACGTGCGGATGGCGGAGAACCCCGCCGTGGACCTGCTGGACAACGGCGTCCCGGTCGGCCCCGAGTACGTCCAGGACCCGGTGATCTCCCAGGTCGGCGAAGCCGTCTTCGGCCACGGCAGCATCTTCTTCATCGTGCTCGCCACGGCCACCGCGCTCGTCCTCTTCCTGGCCGCGAACACCGCGTACAACGGCTTCCCGCTGCTCGGCTCGATCCTCGCGCAGGACCGCTACCTGCCGCGCCAGCTGCACACGCGCGGCGACCGGCTCGCCTTCTCCAACGGCATTGTGCTCCTCGCCGGCGCGGCCATACTGCTCGTCTGGATCTACGACGCCGACTCCACGAAACTGATCCAGCTCTACATCGTCGGCGTGTTCGTGTCCTTCACGCTCAGCCAGATCGGCATGGTCCGGCACTGGAACCGGCACCTGAAGACGGAACGCGACGTGGCCGCCCGCCGGCGCATGCACCGCTCCCGGGCGATCAACACCTTCGGCGCCTTCTTCACCGGCATGGTCCTGGTCGTCGTCCTGGCCACCAAGTTCACCCACGGCGCCTGGGTCGCGCTGCTCGGCATGGTGATCTTCTACGGCACGATGACCGCGATCCGGAAGCACTACGACCGGGTCTCCGCCGAGATCGCCGCCGCCGACGGCCCCAGCGACGACAGCGTGCGCCCCTCCCGGGTCCACTCCATCGTCCTGGTCTCCAAGGTGCACAAGCCCACCCTGCGCGCCCTCGCCTTCGCCAAGCTCACCCGCTCCGACACCCTGGAAGCGGTCAGCATCAGCGTCGACCCCGCCGAGACCAAGGCACTGCGCGCGGAGTGGGACCGGCGCGGGATCAACGTCCCGCTCAAGATCCTCGACTCGCCGTACCGGGAGATCACCCGCCCCGTGGTCGAGTACGTCAAGGGCCTGCGCAGCGAGAACCCGCGCGACGCCGTCAGCGTGTACATCCCCGAGTACGTCGTCGGCCGCTGGTGGGAGCACGTGCTGCACAACCAGAGCGCACTGCGCCTCAAGGGCCGGCTGCTCTTCACCCCCGGTGTGATGGTCACCTCGGTGCCCTACCAGCTGGAATCCTCGGAACTGGCCAAACGGCGGGCGAAGAAGCGCCAGGACTGGAACGCCCCCGGATCCGTCCGACGCGGCCCGGTGGACACCCCGCGACCGCCGAAGGCGCCGAGCGGCAAGGGCTGAACGGGGTGGTGAACGGCCGGACGGGATCCACGTAAACTGGTGGGTCGGTCGTCCGGCCGTTTCCCTTTTTTGGTCTTCCCCAATCCCTTGGAGCCTCCCCGCCATGACGGAGCAGAACGAGAAGCAGTCACTGGTCGGGGAGGAGTACGAGGTCGAGGTCGGCCCCGTCGCGCACGGCGGCCACTGCATCGCCCGCACCGCCGAGGGCCGCGTCCTGTTCGTGCGCCACACCCTGCCCGGCGAGAAGGTCGTCGCGAAGGTCACCGAGGGCGACACGGACTCCCGCTTCCTGCGCGCCGACGCGATCACCGTGCTCGACGTCTCCAAGGACCGCGTCGAGGCCCCCTGCCCGTACGCCGGCCCCGGCAAGTGCGGCGGCTGCGACTGGCAGCACGCCAAGCCGGGCGCGCAGCGCCGGCTCAAGGGCGAGGTCGTCGCCGAGCAGCTGAAGCGGCTCGCCGGCCTCACCGCGGAGGAGGCCGGCTGGGACGGCACCGTGATGCCGGCCGAGGGCGACAAGCTCCCGGCCGGGCAGGTGCCGCAGTGGCGCACCCGCGTCCAGTACGCCGTCGACGAGGACGGCACCGTCGGCCTGCGCAAGCACCGCTCGCACGACATCGAGCCGATCGACCACTGCATGATCGCGGCGCCGGGCGTCAGCGAACTGGGCATCGAGAAGCAGGACTGGCCCCAGATGGCCACCGTCGAGGCCATCGCCGCCTCCGGCTCCCAGGACCGCCAGGTCGTCCTCACGCCGCGCCCCGGCGGCCGCCTGCCGCTCGTCGAGCTCGACAAGCCCGTCTCCGTCCTGCGCGTGGAGGAGAAGGACGGCGGGGTCCACCGGGTCCACGGCCGCCCCTTCGTCCGCGAGCGCGCCGACGGCCGTACGTACCGCGTGGGCATGGGCGGCTTCTGGCAGGTCCACCCGCAGGCCGCGGACACCCTGATCAAGGCCGTCATGCAGGGCCTGATGCCGCGCAAGGGCGAGATGGCCCTCGACCTGTACTGCGGCGTCGGCATCTTCGCGGGCGCGCTGGCCGAACGCCTGGGCGAGACGGGCGCCGTCCTCGGCATCGAGTCCACGAAGCGCGCCGTGGAGGATGCCCGGCACAACCTGGCGGACTTCCCCCGGGTCCGCATCGAACAGGGCAAGGTCGAGACGGTCCTCCCGAAGACCGGCATCACGGAGTGCGACCTCGTCGTCCTGGACCCCCCGCGCGCCGGCGCCGGCAAGCAGACGGTCCGCCACGTCGCCGGCCTCTCGGCCCGCCGCATCGCGTACGTGGCCTGCGACCCGGCAGCCCTGGCCCGCGACCTGGCGTACTTCGCGGAGGCCGGCTACAAGCCCCGCACCCTCCGCGTCTTCGACCTCTTCCCGATGACCCATCATGTCGAGTGCGTGGCGATCCTTGAGCCGGTGCGGGAAGGGTCCTGACCTGCGGTTTCTTAGCCTTCACTCCTTGCTCGACGTGTTTCCAGCCAAGCAAGGAGTGAAGCGGTCCGCAGACTGCTGCAAGCCGCTTGACCTGCGGACTCAGCAGGAACGCGGTCGCCCTTCGCCGGCAGCACCCATGCAGTCTTCGGGATGCTGACGCTCAAACGACGCTCGTCCTGAAGACCCGTCACATCGACCCGGCCGTGTCCCCTGCCCACTGCTGCGGACGACGGCCTTCCAGGAGCAAGTGCGCCGCGAGTCGATCTGGATGACGCGGTCCAGGTCGCCCACGTCGATGCCCAGCTCCAGTATGGAGGTGGAGACGATGACGCAGTCGCGTGCTTCGGCGAAGGCCTGTTCCGAACGGGCTCTTTCCTCGGCCGAGAGGGAGGCGTGCGAGAGGAACACTGTCACTCCGCGTGCCCGCAGGGCTGCTCCTAGCTCCTCCACCTGGCGCCTGGACTCGCAGAACACCAGCCGCTTCTCCCCCCCGGTGCAGGGCCGCGATCAACTTGGACGCGTTGTCGAGGGACCCTACGTAGTCCAATTCCACCTCGCCCGGCGGCCGAAGACTCTCGCCCGTGGCGGCCGCGGTCGGGGCCGCAGCGGGCGTCAGGGTGAGGTCGGGGGCGACGACCCGCCCCGGACGCTTACCCGCACCGGACCCCTGGAGCCAGGTGAGCAGTTGCCGAGGGTTTCCGACCGTCGCAGAGAGGCCGATCCGCTGGATGGGGCGCCCCGTGACCGGCCATCCGGCGGAGGGGAAGCTCTCGGCAGATCCTAACGGCGGGCAGTGGCATCCGGGGCAGCTGCGACGAAGCGGGCAGGGAGCTGCAGGGCGGTGGCCAGGTGCGATCCGGCCACCATGGCCGTGGTTCCGGCCGCGGGCCGGGGCGGTGCCACGTCGCAGCCGACGCCTTCTCTAAGATCACCGAACAGATTGCGGCCCGACGGGCTTCCCCACGAGGACATGCCCCCACCCGCACGAGCTACTCGTGCCCTGGGGGAACCACCTCGTGTCCATGCTCCTGCTGAAGCTTTCGGCGCAGGATCTGCTCACCCTGCATGCGCGCCGCCACATGGTGCCGCACCTCGCTGCGCGCTGGCGGTACTTCCGCGGCGCAGACGCCTCGCTCACGGAGCGCTCGGCCTGGGCGGAGAGTCTGATCAGCCTTGCGAACGATCTGGTCGCCGCCGACCGCGGAAACGTGGAATTGGTCGTGGAGTGCGCCGCCACCATGGATGAGTCCGGCCGCCCGGAACCCCGGCTGATCGACGTCGTATTGGTCGGCCGCCACCCGCACGAGCACCGGCCCTCCGTGCAACTCGTCGAATTGAAGCGCTGGTCGACGGTGACCAGGATCGAACAGGCAACCGCGGACTGGGTGCACGTGTCGGGGATGGGGGCGAAGAAGCATCCCGCGCTGCAGTTGCGTGAGTACTACGAGGCGTTCACGAGCGACAGGGGACCCTTCAGGAACACCGAATTCGAGTGCGGGGGATTCGCCTACCTGCACAACGCCACGGACGACTCGGTGCGTCCGCTGATCGGTGTGGACTCGCCCACGGGCGCGTACGCACGCGTGTACACGGCTGATCGGCGGGCCCAGCTTCTCGATGACCTCAGGGCGAGCTTCGACGCCGAGGGCGGCGCGGCCGAGGCCGTGACCATGTTGGAGACTATGGGGTTGCGCAACACACCGCTGCTCGATGCGATGAACTGGTCCCGAGGCGATGACACCGTCTTCGTCCTCCGCGGGCGCCAGAAGGTGGTCGCGGACCAGATTCTCGAAGCAGCGGCCAAGGTGCTGCCCGACCCGGAGCATCCCGCGCTGGTCCCCGACGAGAGGCGTGTGGTCTTCCTGGTCACAGGCGGCGCCGGCACCGGCAAGAGTGCCATCGGCCTGCAGGTCAAGGCACAGCTCGAGGCGCATGGGCGCACCGTGAAGTACGCCAGCGGGAGCAGGGCCTTCAACGCGGCAATCCAGGAGCACGTCGGATACGGGGACAAGGAGTTCAGGGAGACCTTCACCTACTTCAGCAACTTCGTCGACACCTCGGCGCCCCCGGTGGACGTGCTGATCTGCGACGAGGCGCATCGACTGAGGGATCGCTCGACGAACCGGTTCTGGACGCCGGAGCAGCGGGAGATCTGGGGGAAGGGACCGCAGGTGGACGAGCTCCTCGACGCGTCACGCCTGACGGTGTTCTTCCTGGACGAAGGCCAGTCCGTGCGTCCGAAAGAGGTCGGAACCGTCGCGCTGATCAAGGATGCGGCCGTGCGCCGCGGTGCGGACCTGCTCGAATACGGACTGCGCGAGCAGTTCCGCTGTGGTGGCAGTGGCTCGTACATCAGCTGGGTGCGCGAAGTCCTGGGCGTGACGGACAAGAAGCCGGAGCCCTGGAGGCCGGACGGACTGATGCACGTCGAGGTGGTGGAGACCCCGGAGGAGCTCGAACGGATCATCCTGACGGAGGCCCGGGCCGGCGCGTCCGCGCGCATGGTTGCGGGGTACTGCTGGCCCTGGACGGAGCCCGCGGGCGAGGAGAAACGCCTGGAGGCCGATGTCCGCATCGGGGACTGGCACCGGCCGTGGAACGCGAAGAGCGAGAGCTACTGCGCGGACGGGGTGCCGCCGTCGGACATCTGGTCCGTACACCCCGAGGGCCTCGGCCAGATCGGCTGCGTCTACACGGCGCAGGGCCTGGAATGGGACTGGTGCGGGGTGATCATGGGCGACGACATGGTGCGCCGTGGCGATCAGTGGGTGTTCCAGCGCGGAAAGGAGCGGAAGGAAGGCCCGGATTCGGACATCAAGCGTGTTGATGTGGCGGGTTCGCTGGATCCGAAGGTCAGCGCGTCGAGCGTGGCCGACGACGACTTCGCGCGGCTGGTCCGACAGGCGTACCACGTGCTGTTGACCCGGGCGAGCCGTGCGACGGTGCTGTACTCCACGGACGAGGAAACCCGCAGGTATCTGAAGAAACTGGTCGGTCAGGTGGAGATCCACGGGCTTCGACCCACCTGGCTGAACCTTCCGAAGGAGGCTCGCACACCGCACCTGCCGCGCGCCAACGGGAGACGCAACAAGCGCAAGCGGGGGAAGTCGTCGGGCTCCGATCTCCGACTGTTCTGACAGCGGACCGGGCTGTGGGGTGGCGGGCTCTCCGGGCCCGCCACGTACCTGCTCAGAAGAACAGGTCTGCCACCGCGGTCAGTGCCGTCACCAGAAGACTGGAGACGGCTCCGGCAGCGATGTCGATCAGGATTCCGCGAATCCGCTCACGACGCGCAGGCTTGCACTCGACGGGGGTCATACGGCCACTCCAGGTTGTGAGTTCGGAATGGCAGGGGGCGCCCTACCGGGCAGCCACGCTCGCGTCGTGTGTCGCCACACGACGGGCGCAACCATTCGTCACCGACAGCCTGTTCGGCCTCTCGCATGAACCGCAGCCTCGTACCCTCCGGGAAGGTGCGCAGCGGGATCATGCTATCCGCTGAACGGGGTCGCGGCTCAGGGAATGAGCGAACGGAGCTTCTCGCGTGTTTCAGGGTCCGTCGAGTAGACGACCGTTCCGATCATGCCGCGGGTCAGGAGTACCTTGTACGTGTTGCGGATCAGGCGGTCGATGTCCTCGTCAGGCGTCGCCTTCGTGAAGGAGGGGTCCTTCGAGGCGGTGCGGTCGACCACCCAGCGGTCTGTCCGCCAGACCAGGTCCGGGCCCATGATCACGCCCGACCAGTCGTACTCGAAGCCCTGGGCGGTGTAGACACAGCCGACCTGGCCGAAGCCCGCGGGATCAGTTGCCCAGAGCGGAGCCGGCGGTGCGCCCAGCAGAGATCGGTCCCCGTACAGGTTCCACGGCTTCGACCAGTCGCCGATGACCACGTCCGCGGGCAGCGTCGTCATCGCCGGAGTGATCTTGGTGGTCCACTTCCAGCAGTAGCCGGCGGAAAGCCGGGCGCCGTACCCCTGGGCTCGTTTGTCGCCGAGGAAGTCCTCCAGTTCCTGCGGGGTGTCCACCGTCAGCAGTTGCACCTTGCCGTCCGGTTCCCACACGATCGGTTCCTCGCCCTCGAGGCTCAGGAGACTGGTCACCCAGAGCACGTACGCGTCGCTGCCTCCGCACCGGAACTGGCTGTCCAACTCCACCAGTGTGAAATCCACTTCCTGCTCGGCTGCGGCCCGCCTGATCTGCTCGACGGTGCCCATCTCGCCGGGACGCACCACCTGGTGCTGGTCGAGGAGGAACACCGGGACCCGGGCCGCGTCGATCAGCTCCGCCACCTGTGGGCGTCCGGTGCGCAGAGCGGCCTTCGTGTAGCGGTTGGCGGAGGTCTTGCGGAGCCGGTGTGCCTCGTCGCAGACGAGCACGTCGATGTCGTTGGGCTCGGCCTCCATGAAGCTGTTGAAGTAGCGGAACAGACGCTGGACCTCGGGCTTGCGGGCGCCCGCGACCTTGCGCATGGTCTTCGTGAACGACTGCGAGCCGGTGGCGTGGAGGGCAGACACACCGCGCCGGTACAGGTCGCCGAGTACGGACAGGGCGATCACGCTCTTGCCGGACCCGGGCCCGCCGGTCACAACGACCACCTGCTTGCGGTTGGACCGGCGGGCCTTGCGGACTGCTGCCATCACCGTCTCGTAGGCGAGCCGCTGCTCGTCCAGCAGCACGAACTGCTCCCGGTCGCGGACCTCGTCGGCGGCCACGGCCATCAGCTGCCTGGACGGCCGCACCCGGGCCTGCAGGAGGTCGTCGGCGGCGGCAGCGCCCGGCTTGGCGGCCAGCCGCGAGCGCAGGTAGTCGAGGAACGCACCGCGCTGATCGGCGGTGTACATGCGACCGCGGTGGTCCTCTTCGACCTCCCGCAGCCCGGCGACCCTGGCTTCAACGGCATTGTGCAGGAAGGCCACTCCGGTGACGGAGTCGGGATTCTGCTCGAGAGCCCCGTTGAACGAGACGAGGTAGTCGCAGTAGCCCCGTACCTGCTCGATGGGGTTCAGTACCGGCTCGCGGTAGGAGGGGACGCTGCACCGCAGCGGATCCTCGTCCACTGGCTGCGCCTCGGTCCACTGCTTGAGTTCCACGACGACGTACGAGGGCTCGCCGGAAACCGGATGCATTCCGGCCAGTATCACGTCCGCGCGCTTGCTCGTCAGCGGCAGCCCGTACTCCAGCAGCATCTCGACCTCACCGAGACCCGCTTCGACCAGAGCGTGGGTGAGCGTGGGGATGCTCCGCTCCCAGGAGCGGACCTCCGCAGCGTGCGGCTTGTGGCCGTTCCTGTGGAGGAAGTTCTCGCTCAGCAGCTCCGCCAGCCGCCCCTCGAGGCGGGTGCGGTTGGCCAAGGACGCCGCGGACTCACGGAACAGCAAGAAATCGCCCCCAGGCAGCACGGAGTAGCTCGTGCGGGTGGGGGCATGTCCTTCGGTTCCACATGACGTGGAGCGGAAGCCCGGCGGGCCGCTGAGATTGTCCCTTTCATCTTATGACAGCGCGTGATCAAGCAGGCAGGTCGAAAATCACGATACGGACCGAGGCTTCAGGGTTGCTCACGGCATTCCGGAAGGTTGGCACGCTGGATCAGGCACTTCTATGGCGGCAGCCTTTGGGGTTCTCGCGTCTTCTGAGCAGGTACGTGGCGGGCCCGGAGAGGAGAAGCGGCGGTGACCCGTGACGCTCGTATGACGCCCAGGGCCGGGGCGAGGCCGTTCGGGGAGTTGGTAAACCGCCTCTGACCAGCTGTTTCCCGAGGGTGCACCTCTCCGACGTATAGACGATGACCCATCATGTGGAGTGCGTCGCGATACTGGAGCCCATCGCGAAGGGGCTGATGGCCTGTCCCGGGCGGCTCCGGGGGGCTGTTGACGGGAGACGGCACGGGCGGCCGCGCAGCAGACCGGCGTTCCCGGTACACGCACCGAGCAGCTTGTCGGCCGAATGCGCGGCAATGGACGGCGAGGGGCGCGTTGACCGGCGCACCTCGTCGTCCGTTACTGGCCGAGGGATGACGTGTCCCGCCGGGACACCGTCCGCGGCCGAGGCAGGGAGTTCATCGGTTGGCCTCGTCGACTCGATTCCACCGGTGACTTCGTGGGCACGCGCACGCCTCGCGCCGGGCGGGCGACGGGTACGCGGTCTGCCCGGGTGGGGGGATTGCGGCTTATGATCGCCGCTCCGTGGATGAGGGGGGTCGGCATGGGTGAAGTGCGGCGGCAGGAGCGGTTACTGCGGGAGCAGTGGGAGGACGCTCGGCGGCAGGTAGGGGCGTGGGGCGGGGTCGGGGACGGGCAGCGGCGGGTGCTGGCGCAGTTGCTGGTGTTGACCGCGCGCGGGTGGCGGATGCTCGGCGGGCGTTACTGGAGCGGGGACGTGGTGTTGGTCGGGCCCGGTGGGGTGTCCGTCGTCGGCGTCGCCGTCGTCGACGAGGTGCGGGACGAGGACGCGGCCGGGTTGCTCACCGCCACGAAGGTTGCCGAGAGCGCCGTCGCGTCGCTCGGGATGTCGCCCGTGGCGGTCCAGCCGGTCCTCGTGGTGGCCGGGCGGAGCGCCGACCGCGGGCACGGGCGGATACGCGTGCTCGGGGAGCAGGAGGTCGGGCGGGTGCTGGTGGCGCAGCCGCGCCGGCTGCGGGCGGAGTCGGTACGGGCCATCGCGGACCATCTGGAGAGGGTGCTGCCGGATCGGGAGGGCCTGGCGCTGGAGGAGGGGGTCCGGCGGCCGGACCAGGGCTCTCCCGACGGGCTGTTCGATCTGGACGGGCTGCGGGAGGCGGCCCTGGAGGGGGCGCGGCAGGCGCCGATCGAGCAGTGGATGACCTTCCTCCACCCCGACCAGGTGGCACTCGTACGCCGCAACTGGGCGGGTCCGGCGAGGATCAGCGGGCCGGCCGGGACCGGCAAGACCGTCGTCGCCCTGCACCGGGCGGCCCACCTGGCCCGGCGTACGACCGGTCGCATCCTCTACGTCACCTTCGCCAACAACCTGCCCCGCGTGCAGAGCACCTTCCTGCGCACCATGGCTCCGGCCGTCGCCGACCGGGTCGACTTCCGCAGCCTGCACTCCTGGGCCCAGGAGTTCCTGCAGGCGCGGGGCGTACCGGTGCGGTTGAGCGGGGGCAAGGCCGAGACCGCTTTCAGCCTGGCCTGGAAGAACGTCGGACGCGAGAGCAGGCTGGCGCAGATCGACCCGGGGCCGGGCTACTGGCGGGAGGAGATCGACTACGTCATCAAGGGGCGCGGCCTCACGCGCTTCGAGGACTACGCGGTCGTCGTCAGGAAGCGGCGCAGGGCGGGCCTTCACCGTACGCACCGGCAGGCCGTGTGGGAGTTGTACGAGGAGTACGAGGCGCGCCGCCGGGAGCGCGGCGTGCACGACTTCAACGACGTGCTGGCCATGGCCCTCGCCGAGGCGTCCGCGGAGGGCGGGCCGGCCCCGTACGCCGCAGTCGTCGTGGACGAGGTGCAGGACCTGACGCTCGTCGGGGTGCGGCTCCTGCACGCGCTCGTCGGCGACGCGCCCAACGGCCTGCTGCTCGTCGGCGACGGCCAGCAGACCGTGTACCCGGGCGGCTTCCGCCTCGCCGACGCGGGCATCGACATCCGCGGTGACCGCGGACAGGTGCTGCGCACCAACTACCGCAACAGCGAACAGATCCTGGACGCGGCTCTCGCCGTCGTGGCCGACGACGCGTTCGAGGACCTCGACGGGGAGCGCACGCCGGGGCGCCGCGACGTCGACCTCACCTACCACGAGGGGAGCGTCGTACGGGTGACCGAGCCCACGGTGGACGCCCACGACCGGGAGCTCGTGGGCGCGTTGCGGGCCCTGCCCGACGGCGCGGCGGCCGACACCGCCCTGCTGTGCCCCTCCAAGTGGGCCCTCGGCCACTACCAGCGCGTGCTCACTGAAGCGGGCGTCCCGGTCTGCCAGTTGGAGCAGTACGACGGCCGTCCCGTCGGCGCCGTCAAGCTGGGCACCTACCGCCGGGCGAAGGGGCTGGAGTTCAAGAACGTCTTCCTTCCCCGGCACGACGCCGTGTTCTCGGACGCCTCGGCGGACACGGAGACGGCGCGGGAGCGCGCGGAGCTGTGGCGCAGCCAGCTCTTCGTGGCCATGACCCGGGCCCGGGACCTGCTCTGGCTCGGCAGCGTCGAGGACCCGTCGAACCGGCATGGGTGAGGATGCCACGTCCCGGACGGGGGCGGCCCGGCCGGGTTCCCGACCTGGCGTGACACCCTGGTGTCCGGTCCGCGACGGGTGATCGCGGGACTTCGGATCGGGGGGGAAAGGTGGCGGACCTGCGGGTGGTGGAGGAGTTCCTGGGGGACTACCGGCGGATGCTGGGCGACGCGTCCGCGACGGGCCGCCGGCTCACGCGCGACGAACTGGAGGCGCGCCGCCGGGAGGGGGAGCGGGCGGCGCAGGCCGGTGCCCGGTTGCGGCTCCTGATACGCGCCCATCTCGCCGCGGCCCATGAGGCGCAGTCGCAGGTGGCGCCCGCGCCGGCGGTGCACATGTTCGCGGGCGTGGAGCAGGCCGTGGACGCCTTCATCGAGGGTTACGAGCGGGCTCAGAGCAACGCCGTGCGCCAGGAGGAGGCCGAGCGGCGGGAGTTCATCGACGACCTGCTGTATGGCCGCAGCGACCTGGGACGGCTGGCCGAGCGGGCCGCCCGCTTCGGGCTGCGCCTGTCGCAGGCGCACGCGGTGGCCGTCGCGGAGGGGCGGGAACCCTACGGCGACGGGTACCCGGTGGCCCGCGGCATCGAGGAGGCGGTCCTCGCCCGCTTCGGGAACCGGCACATCCTGGTGGCCACCAAGGACGGCCGGCTGGTCTGCGTGGCGTCCGGCGACCAGCCGGAGGTCCTGACCTACTTCGCGAAGCGGGCGTACGCGGCGACCGACGGGGGCCGGGTGGGCGTCGGGCGGCCGCGTCCCGGACCGGGCGGGGTGGTCCAGTCGTACGAGGAGGCGCTGGGCGCCCTCGACCTCGCCGGGCGGATCGCGCTGGACGGCCCGGTGCTGTACGCGGCCGACCTGCTGGTCTACCCGGTCCTGGCCCGCGACCGGCAGGCCATGGAGGACCTGGTGGAGAGCACCCTCGGCCCGCTGCGCCGGGCCCGCGGCGGGCCGGGGCCGCTGCTGGAGACCCTCCACGCCTACTTCGACACCGGCTGCGTGGCGACCGAGGCCGCCCGCCTGCTGTCCCTCAGCGTGCGGGCACTGACGTACCGACTGCAGCGCATCCACACCCTCACCCGGCACGACCCGGCCGACCCGCGCCACCGCTACACCCTGCAGACCGCGGCGATCGGGGCCCGCCTGCTCGGCTGGCCCGCCGGCTCCCGCGGCTGAGCCCCGCCCCCGCGCCCCGGCCCCCGCCCCCGCGCCCCGGCCCGTCCCCCTACGTGTCGCGCCCGCGCGAGTTCGTGGCGTAGGCGGCCAGGACGCCGGCCAGGCAGGCCCAGACCAGGCCCTGGCCGCCGCCCAGCTTCCAGCCCAGCGAGCCGAGCGCGACCATCAGGAACGCCCCCGCCGCCAGGGCCCGCCGGTCCTTCAGGAACGCCCACCGGGCGCGACCGCGGCCGGGTTCCCGCAGTTCCTCGACCGCCGTCCGGATCACCAGGGCCGCCAGGACGACAACGGCGAGGAGCAGGGTCGCTTCCACCGGGGGCCTCCTCTCGGCTGCAGCCGTACGACCAGTGCGAGCAGTACAAGCCGTACCTGCAGTCTGCGTCAAAGACGCGTAAAGATTGCCGACGGCAGGCAATGTGCGACGGCACGGCCCCCCGGCATTCTGTCGGTGTTCGGCGGAAACGGCGGCCAGACGGGGGAGGTGTCCGATGGGCTGGTTTCTCGGCCTCGGCATCGGGGGAGTCGTGGCGCTGGCCGCCGCGCTGGTGTTCGACGGAGTGCTGGAGGGGGCGTTCCACGGCGCTCTGGGCGGACTGTTCGACGGGTGGCTGTCGCTTCCGGTGGTCGCGGGCTTCGTCTCGATGCTCGGTTTCACGGGGGCGATCGTGCTCGGGTCCACGGGACTCGGGCCCGGAGCGGCGGCCGCCGCGGGGGCCGCGGCCGGAGCGGGCACGGGCTGGGCGACGTACCGCCTGGGCCGGGCCCTGCTCCGGGACGGCAGCGGGCGCGCCCCGCAGCGGGCGGACGTGGTCGGGGTCGCCGGACGCGTGATCACCGCCATTCCGCACGCCGGCTACGGGGAGGTGCTGCTGTCGCTGGCGGGACAGCCGGTCAAGTACGCCGCCACCGCCGACGCACCGCTGGAACGCGGTGCCGAGGTCTGGGTGACGGCGACCCCGTCGGCCACCTCGGTCGCCGTCCGCGCCGTCGAGCGCTGACCCGTCCGGCCGTCCGCGACGCACCGGTCCGTCCGTGACCCGTCCGCTCACGGCCCATCATCGACATGCCTCTTCGGGAGGCAGGGGGAAATCATCATGAGTCCAGTCGCCGTCGCAGCCGTCGGAGTCGTCGTACTCCTGGTCCTGCTGGCCCTCGTCGTCGTCACCCGGTACAAGGTCGCCGGCCCCAGTGAGGCGTTCATCATCACCGGCCGCCGCGGGAAGGAGTCCACCGATCCGGCCACCGGGCAGGTCTTCACCGACAACAGCGGCCAGAAGGTCGTGGTCGGCGGCGGCGTGTTCGTCGTCCCCTTCGTCCAGCAGCGCTACAGCCTGGACCTGTCCAGCCGGCACATCCCCGTCGCGGTGCGGGGCGCGGTCACCCTGCGCGGCATCAAGGCCAACCTCGAAGGGGTGGCCATCGTCAAGGTCGGCGGGACCGAGGACGCCATCAGGGCCGCCGCCCAGCGCTTCCTGCAGCAGCAGGACGGGATCGTCGGCTTCACCCAGGAGGTCCTCTCCGGCGCGCTGCGGGCCATCGTCGGCCGCATGTCGGTGGAGGACGTCATCCGCGACCGGGCCGCCTTCGCCGGGCAGGTCGCCGAGGAGGCGGAGGCCAGCCTCTCCGGGCAGGGCCTCGTGCTGGACGCCTTCCAGATCCAGGACATCACCACCGAGGGCTCGTACCTGGAGGACCTGGGCCGGCCCGAGGCCGCCCGCGCGCGGCAGGAGGCCGACATCGCGGAGGCCAACGCCCGGCGGGCCGCGGAGCAGGCCCGGCTCAAGGCGGAGGAGGAGATCGCGCTCGCGCAGCGTACGCTCCACCTGCGCCAGGCGGAGATCAAGGCCGAGACCGACGCGGCCGCCGCCCGGGCGAGCGCGGCCGGACCGCTCGCCGACGCCGACCGCCAGCAGCAGATCCTCACCGAGCAGGAGAAGGTGGCCGAACGCCAGGCCGCGCTGACGGACCGGCAGCTCGACACTCAGGTACGCAAGCCCGCCGACGCCAAGCGGTACGAGGCGGAACAGCAGGCGGAGGCGCAGCGCATCGCCCGGGTCAAGCAGGCGGAGGGCGAGCGCCTGGCCGGCATCGCGGCAGCCGAGGCGGAGGCCGAGCGCGCCCGTCTGACCGGTGAGGGCGAGAAGCAGCGCCGACAGGCCCTCGCGGAGGCGGAGGCCATCGAGGGCGCCAAGCGCGGCGAGGCCGAGCGGGCACGCCGGGCCGCCATCGCCGAGGCCGTCCGCCTGGAGGGCGACGCCGAGGCTGCGGCGATCGCCGCGAAGGGCGCGGCGGAGGCCGAGGCCATGCAGAAGCGGGCCGACGCCTTCGATGCGTACGGGGAGGCGGCCATGCTGCAGATGATGGTCGAGGCCCTGCCGCAGATCGTCGCCAAGGCCGCCGAACCGCTGGGCGCCATCGACAGGATGACCGTCATCTCCACCGACGGTGCTTCCAAGCTGTCCCGGACGGTCACCGACAACGTGGCCCAAGGGGTGGAACTGCTGGGCTCCGCCACCGGGATCGACCTGGGCGCGATGCTCCGCGGTCTGGCCGCGGACCGGGCCGGGACGGCGGGCGAGGAGGTCGTCGCCCGTCCCGCCGCGAGCGCGCAGTGAGCGCCCCGGACGACCGGGACGGCCCGCTCCGCCGGCTGCGGGTGCCGGAGGACGACACGCGCTGCGCGGACTCCCGGTCCGGGGGTGGCGGGCGCTGGACGTCGAGGACCGGGCCCGCCCGTACGGGGAGTCGCACCGGCCGGTGAGGAGGCCGTGTGCGGACGGGGCCGGCCGGGCGGCGGGCGCAGCCGGTGCAGGACGGCGCGGTGCTCACGGGGCCGTTCAGCCGCCGACAATGGGTGCATTCCCCAACGATGCGCGAAGCGAGGAACGTTCATGGAGTCGTACGCCCACCCGCTGCTGGAGGACCCGCTGTTCGGGACAGTCACCGTCGCACTCGACCACGGGGCGGGGACGCTCGTCGTGGACGGCGACCGTATCCCGCGGGTCCGGGTGCGGCGGGCCGACGGCGCGGAGGTGGACGTCCAGGTGCCGATCGGCACGCGCGACCCCGAACGCCTGGCGATGGACGTCGGCGGGACGGAGGTGGGGCTGCGGCCGGCCAAGGGGTTCCTCACGCGCAGGTCCTACCGGGTCGACGTCGGCGACCACCGGTTCGTGCCCGTCTCGGTCGACGGCAGCCGGCTCTCGCGCGGCGGTGCCGTCCTCGGCCTCTTCGTGTCGAGCGGAGACGGGCGGGTGAGCGCCCAGTGGGAGGGCGGGCGGCCCGAGGCGTACGACGCGGCCGTCGGGTACGCGCTCGCCGCGGCGTTCGGGACCGGCGCCGAGCCGATGTGGAAGCTCACCCTGGACGCGGTGCTGGAGTTGTGGCCCTGAAAAACCTGAAATTGGCCACCTGTTCACCCGCTCCTCTTGAGCGGGGCGGCGGCGCGGATATCGTGGCACGAGGTATCCGTGAACCGACTCCGCATCGAGGAAAACCATGAGCCAATCAGGGCGAACGGCAAGGCCGCGGCATTATCTGATGTGTCGTCCGCACTACTTCGACGTACGGTATTCGATCAATCCGTGGATGGACCCCACGAAACCCACGGTGACGGAGACCAGCCTTTCCCAGTGGAAGCGGCTGCACGACCTGTTCGTGGAGCTGGGGCACCGGATCGACCTCATAGAGCCGGTGCCCGACCTGCCGGACATGGTGTTCGCCGCCAACGGCGCGACCGTGCTGGACGGACGGGTGCTGGTGGCCCGGTTCCGGCACAGCTACCGGACCGGCGAGTCCCCGGCGTACCTGGACTGGTTCACGCAGCAGGGGTGGGGCGAGGTCCGGCAGGCGGAGTACGTGAACGAGGGCGAGGGGGACTTCCTGCTGGTCGGCGACACCCTGCTGGCGGGCAGCGGGTTCCGCAGCGACCCGCGCTCGCACCAGGAGGCGCAGGAGTTCCTCGGCCGGCCGGTCATCGGGCTGACGCTGGTCGACCCGCGGTTCTACCACCTCGACACCGCGCTCTCGGTGCTCGACCGGGACGAGATCATGTACTACCCGGCGGCCTTCTCCCCGGAGAGCCGCGAGCTGCTCGCCGAGCGGTACCCCGACGCGATCCTGGCCGAGGAGGCCGACGCGGTGGCGTTCGGCCTGAACGCCGTCTCCGACGGCCTGCACGTGGTGCTGCCCGAGCAGGCGCGGGGGCTGGCCGCCCAGCTCGCGGAACGCGGTTTCGAACCGATCGGGGTCGACCTCTCCGAGCTGCTCAAGGCCGGCGGCAGCGCCAAGTGCTGCACGCTGGAACTGCGTCCCGCCCCGAGCGCCGACTGACCGACCGGGCGCATACGCCCTCGGCGCCGGTCGGTCGGCGGTGTCTGCTCAGGGTGCCTTTTCCCTGCGGGTGCTCAAGCTCCTGTCCCCGCCCTTATTCGGCTTCCGCCTATTGGGTGCACGCCGCCGCGGGGTCGTCCTGTCGGCAGGACGACCCCGGGGTTACCTGTCACGTGGGTCCGGTGAATTCTTATGCGGTTCGCCGGATAATCACCGTGCGCGCGGTGGCTCATCGAGCGGGAATTCCCTTATATCGCCGCGGTCGGCTCGGCGGCCGCCTCCCGTGGCCCGGGTGAGGGGGCCGGGGAAAGTGCAGGCGATGCCCGGGAGTGCGGAAGCGGCGGCGCCGGTTCGGGAACGGCACCGGCGCCGACCGGGAACCGGCGGCATCGGCACTCGACCCGGGCACCGGCGCCACGGGTGACCTGAGCGGCCCCGGTGGTGCCCGGATGGGCCAATGGTGCCACCTGGCTCACTTTGGCTCAGCAGTGGCACTCCTTCTGACCTGCGATTTCAGGGGTGGTGACAACTGTGGTGCCAAATTGGCTCGCCATGGCGCCATCCATGTGTCATGATGAGGACATGGACCTCAGCCCCTATGTCGCACGTCTTCGGCACGAACTCGCGGTGGCCGCCGAGGCGGGCGGCGAAGAAGCCCGCGCTCTCGCCGAGCGCATCACCGCCCCACTGGAGTCGGCAGCCAGACTCACCCTCCTGAGCGCCCTGTCGGACGCCATGGGCGAGGTCACACGGGAGCTCGCTCCCGGCTCGGTCGACGTACGACTGCGCGGGCTCGAACCCGAGTTCGTCGTGACCGCTCCGCCGAAGGAGGAACCCTTCGTGACGGGCGGCTTCGCCGAAGCCCCCGCCGCCCTGCCCGCCGTACCGCTCGCGCCGGAAGGCGAGGACGGCGGCACCGCACGCATCAACCTCCGGCTCCCCGGCCACGTCAAGGCGCGCGCCGAGCAGGCCGCGGCGCGCGAGGGCCTTTCCCTCAACGCGTGGCTCGTCCGGGCGGTCTCCGGCGCCCTGGAGGCCGGCGGGGGACGGCCGGCGGCCGAGGCGCAGGCACCGCAACGCGGCAGCGGCCGGCGGAGCTTCACCGGCTGGGTGAGCTAGGCCGACCGGGCCGCCGGGATCGCAGGGCGGCACCGGCAGGCATCGCACGACACCGGCGTACGGGAGCGGACCACTCCCGCGTCGTCTTCACGTCCCCGGAGCGGGGGCGATCACCAGACCCACGAGGACGGGACAGCCATGCCTTCTTTCACGACCGAGGGACCCATCACCGCGACCATCCACGTCGAGGTCGGAGTCGCCCGGATCAGCGCCACGGACCGCACCGAGACGGTGGTCGAGATCCACCCCCGCACCGCCGGCGACAAGGACGACCAGCGCGCCGCCGAGGAGACCAGGGTCGACTTCACCGACGGCAACCTGACCGTCCGCACCCCGAAGGCTCGCGGCCTGTTCAGTGCCCGCGGTGCGGTCATCGTCGACGTAGCGCTGCCCGAGGGCTCGCGCCTCCTGGGGACCCTGGAGATGGGCGACATCACCTGCAAGGGGAGGCTGGGCGAATGCGAGGTCCGCACCAGCGCCGGCTACATCCGCCTCGACCAGGCCGGCCCGGTGAGGCTCAGGACCCACCACGGCGACATCCAGCTCGACTCGGCGGCGGGTGACGTCGACATCACCACCGGATCGGGCGAGGTCCGGGTCCGTGCCGTCGGCGGCGACGCCGACATCAAGAACTCCAACGGCAACACGTGGCTGGACGACGTGGCCGGCGATCTGCGACTGAAGGTCGCCAATGGAAACATCACCGTGGGCCGGGCGCAAGGGTCCGTGACGTCAAAGAGCTCGAACGGCAACGTACGCATCGAGGAAGTGGCGCGGGGCACGGTCGAGCTCCAGACTAAAGCCGGCAACCTCGAAGTCGGGATCCGCCAGGGGACCGCCGCCTGGCTCGACATCAACTCCCAGTCCGGGACGGTCTACAGCACCCTCGGATCCGCCGAAGGCCCCACCGAGGGCGCGGAGACCGTCAAGGTGCACGCGAGGACCAGCCTCGGCGACATCACCATCCAGCGTGCGCACGGCGCCTGACGTCAGAGCTCTGCCTCGCAACAGCTACGAAATGGAGGGGGCACGATGAGTGCCGCGACCGAACAGATGGCCCCGCCCAGGGGAATCAGCGCAGTCGGCCTGCGCAAGTCGTACGGCGAGAAGCTCGTACTCGACGGGATTGACCTGCACGTGCAGGCGGGCACGATCTTCGCGCTCCTCGGTCCGAACGGCGCGGGGAAGACCACCACCGTCCAGATCCTCTCGACGCTCATCTCCGCCGACGGCGGCGAAGCCACCGTCGTGGGCCACTCGCTGGAGCGGAGCGCGGACGAGATTCGTGCCAAGATCGGTGTCACCGGACAGTTCGCCGCGGTGGACGGGCTGCTGACCGCCGAGGAGAACATGCTCCTCATGGCGGACCTGCACCACCTCGACCGGGCGGAGGGCAGGCGCCGCACCGCCGAGTTACTCCGACAGTTCGAACTGACCGAAGTGGCCGGCAAGATGGCCTCCACCTTCTCCGGCGGCATGCGCCGCAAGCTGGACCTGGCGATGACCCTCGTCGGCAATCCAAGCCTGATCTTCCTCGACGAGCCGACCACCGGCCTCGACCCCCGCAGCCGCCGCACCATGTGGCACCTGATCCAGCAGCTCACCGCCCAGGGCGTCACGATCTTCCTCACCACGCAGTACCTGGAGGAGGCCGACCAGCTCGCCGACCGGATCGCCGTCCTCGACAAGGGCAAGATCGTCGCCGAGGGCACGGCGGACGAGCTCAAGCGCCGGATCCCCGGCGGCCACATCCGCCTCCAGTTCTCCGACCTGCTGAGCCTGGACGCCGCCGCCCGCCGCCTCGCGCTCGGCCCCGGCGCCCGCGACGAGGAGAAGCTCACCCTGCAGATCCCGAGCGACGGCAGCATCCCGGCGCTCCGCTCCGTACTCGACCTGCTGGAGAGCGCCGGAGTCGAGGCGGACGCGCTGACCGTCCACACGCCCGACCTGGACGACGTCTTCCTCGCCCTCACCGGCGACGGCTCCCGCCACCACGCCACCACCGTTCCCAGCCCCGCCGACACGGTGAAGGAGGCCCGGCGATGAGCACGACGTACGCGATGCGCGACTCGATGACGATGCTGCGCCGCAACCTCAAGCACGCCCAGCGCTACCCCTCGATGACCATCTCGATCGTCGCGATGCCGATCCTGATGCTCCTGCTGTTCGTCTACGTCTTCGGCGGCGCGCTCGGCGCCGGCATCGAACTGCCGGGCGGCGGTACCGGCGACCGCGGCGACTACACCAACTTCGTCGCCCCCGGCATCCTGCTGATGGCCGCCACCGCCGGCGCCGTCTCGACGGCCGTCTCCGTCTGCACCGACATGACCGAAGGCATCATCAACCGCTTCCGGACCATGTCCATCTCGAAGTCCTCCGTGCTGACCGGGCACGTCGTCGGCAACGTCATCCAGACCATGATCAGCCTGGTCCTGGTCATCGGCGTCGCCCTCCTGGTGGGCTTCCGCCCCAACGCCACCGCCGTCGAGTGGCTCGCCGCCCTGGGCATCCTCGCCCTGCTCGCCTTCGGCCTCAGCTGGCTGTCCGCGGCCATCGGCCTCGGCTCCAGCAGCGTCGAGGCGGCGAGCAACGCCCCCATGCCGCTGACCTTCCTGCCCTTCCTCGGCAGTGCCATCGTCCCGCCGGAGTCCATGCCGGTCGGCCTGCGCTGGTTCGCCGAGTACCAGCCCTTCACCCCGATGACCGACACCCTGCGCGGCCTGCTCATGGGCACCGAGATCGGCAACAGCGCCTGGCTCGCCCTCGGTTGGGGCGTCGTCCTCAGCCTCCTCGGCTTCCTGTGGGCCCGCTCGGCCTTCAAGCGCGAGGCGAAGATCTAGCACCCCCTGCCCGCACCACGACGTGAACGGGGCCGCCCGGCCGCAAGGCCGGGCGGCCCCGTTCTGCGTGCTGCTCCGTGCTGCGGCCGTCCCGTCGACGGGACACCGGAAAGCCGCGGGGACACCGAAAGGACGCGGGAGACCGAAAAGCAGCGGGACCCGAAAAGCAACGGGACACGATGGCCGGAAGGGAACGCAAACGCAAGGAGGAATCGCTCGCCAGTGCCCACCCGGCAGAGCTGTGCGGGCATTCCTTGCCCCGCCCACGGGCCACTCCTACGATCAATCCCGAAGAGCGGGGAAACAATTTCACGGCTGATTCCTGTCAGACCCCGTGCCGCCCACATCCGGCACCGCATTCCCTATTCCGTTTCCCTCTTCGTGCTTCCCGCTTCCGCCCGCCGAACGCAGAGGGGTATGGCCATGCAGACGCAGAGCCACGCAACGGAAACCACCGCCGGACTCGTCGTCGAAAGCCCCTTCGTCTGGCGGGCCCGCCGCCCCGGGCACCGCCACCAGCTCGTCTGCTTCCCCCAGGCCGGAGGGGGCGCCGGCGCCTTCGGCGACTGGGTGCACCGGCTCCCCGCCGACATCGAGGTCGTCGCCGTTCAGCTGCCCGGCCGGCAGAACCGGATCCTGGAGGACCCCGCCACCGAGGTCGGCCCCCTCGTACGGGCGCTGGCCCAAGCCCTGCGGCCCGTACTGGACGGCCCCTTCTCCTTCTTCGGCCACTCCTGCGGCGCCCTGCTGGCCTTCGAGCTGGCCCTGGCCCTGCAGGCCCGGGGCGGCCCCCGACCCGCCCACCTGTTCGTCTCCGGACAGGCCTCGCCCGTGCCCTTCCGTGACCGTCCCCAGCTGCACGGCCTCTCCGACGAGGAGTTCCGGGCCGAGGTGCTGCGCCTGGGCGGCTTCGACGAGGAACTCGCCGAGGACGAGGACGCCATGGAGGCGCTGCTGCCGCCCGTCATGGACGACTTCACGCTCTGGGAGCGGCACGCCATGCCTGTCGACGCCCGCCTCGACGTGCCCCTCACCGCCCTCGTCGGCGCCTGCGACAGCAGGGCGCCGCGCGCCGAGATGGAGACCTGGGGCGCCCACACCGATGCCGCGTTCGATCTGCGCGTCTACCCCAGCGGGCATTTCTACCTCTTCGAGCCCGCCTTGGTCCCCGAACTCCTCGCATTCATCGCCGACACGGTCCTGGAGCCCTAGGCTCCCGACGGGAAATACCTGAACGGCAGCTTTTTCGGCTTGCCGCGCCACCGGTCCGGCTGCGCTTAATCGGTACATCAAATCCACGAGAATCCGGTCTTCATGTCCAACCATTGGGGGATGGTCGCTTTGTGCTCGTTCCATGACGCGGCGGTGCCGGTGGCGACGATTCCTGACATGTTCGAGAAGCAGGTCGTCGCCTCCCCGGACGCCGTCGCCCTCGTCTTCGGGGGGACGTCGCTGACCTACCGCGAACTCGACGCACGGGCCAACCGCCTGGCCCGGTTCCTGGTGGCCCGCGGGGTCGGCCCGGAAACCGTCGTCGGCGTGGCCCTCAGGCGGTCGCCGGACCTGTGGACGGCCGTCCTCGCGGTCCTCAAGGCGGGCGGCGCCTACCTCCCGATGGACGCCGCGTACCCGGCCGAACGCCTGCGGTACATGGCACAGGACTCCGCGACCCGCCTGGTCCTGGCGGACACCCCGACGGGCGGCGAACTGCCCGAACTGCCCGCCCCCGTACTGCTCCTGGACACCCCCGAGACCCTCGCCGCGGTCGCCCGCGAGGCAGCCGGCCCGCTCACCGACGCCGACCGGGTCCGCCCCCTGCGTGCCGCCCAGACCGCGTACGTCATCTACACCTCCGGCTCCACCGGCCGGCCCAAGGGCGTCGCCGTGACCCACCACGGCCTGGCCCCACTCCTCGCCACCCATGTCGAGCAGCTCAAGGTGGGCCCCACGAGCCGCGTGCTGCAGTTCGCCTCCCCGAGCTTCGACGCCTCGGTGTGGGAGATGTGCATGGGCCTGCTCTCAGGAGCCGCCTTCGTCCTCGCGGACAAGGACGCACTGGCCCCCGGCGACCCGCTGGCCGCCACCATCGCCCGGCACGGCGTGACCCACGTGACGCTGCCGCCCCCGGTCCTCGCCGCGATCCCGGCCGGCGCACTGGCCGGCGTCGAGACCCTGGTGGTCGCCGGGGACGCCACCACGCCCGAGCTGGTCGCCACCTGGTCGGCCGGCCGCCGCATGATCAACGCGTACGGGCCCACCGAGACCACCGTGTGCGCCACCATGAGCGCCCCGCTCGCCGGTGACGGCCGCACACCCCCCATCGGGGGCCCCATCACCGACACCCGGGTCCACGTCCTCGACGACGCGCTGCGCCCCGTGGACACCGGGGTGATCGGCGAACTGTACGTCTCCGGCGCCTCCCTGGCCCGCGGTTACCTGGGCCGCCCCGACCTGTCCGCCCAGCGCTTCGTGGCCTGCCCCTTCGGCGGGCCCGGTGCGCGCATGTACCGCACCGGCGACCTCGTGGAGCGGACCGCCGACGGCACGCTGGTCTTCCACGGCCGCGCCGACACCCAGGTCAAGATCCGCGGCATCCGGATCGAACCCCTGGAGATCGAAGCCGTCCTCAGCGCCCACCCCGGCGTCGCCGACGCCGCCGTCCTCCCGTACGAGCGGTCCGGCGGCCGCCGGCTGGTGGCCTACGTCGTACCCGCCGCCTCCGGCCGCCCCGGCCACGACGCCCCGCAGGGCAGCGCCTACGGCAGCATCGCCCTCGACTCCGGCTTCGGCGCCGGCGAACTGCGCGCGTACGCCGGCCGCCACCTGCCCGACCACATGGTCCCCGCGGCCTTCGTCCTGCTGGACCGGCTGCCCCTGACCCCGAACGGCAAGCTCGACAAGGCCCGCCTGCCGGAGCCCGAGTTCAAGGGAGGGACCTACCGGGCACCGCGCACCCCGCAGGAAGAGGTCCTCGCCGAGCTGTACGCGAAAGCCCTCGGCGTCGGCCAGGTCGGCATCGACGACGACTTCTTCACCCTCGGCGGCGACAGCATCCAGTCGCTCCAGGTCGTCTCCTGGGCGCGGGCCCGCGGCCTGGTGGTCACCGCCCGCCAGGCCGCCGAGCACCGCACCGTCGCGCGCCTCGCCGAGATCGCCGTCGCGGGCGGCCGGGGCGACGCCGCCGGACCGGTCCTGGAGGAACTCGACGGGGGCGGCACCGGCTGGATGCCGCTGCTGCCCGTGGCCCGCTGGATCCGCGACTGGGGCCCCGGCTTCGACCGCTTCCTCCAAGCGATGGTGCTGGAGCTGCCCGAGGACATCGACGCCGCCGGCCTGGCCGCCACCCTGACGGCCGTCCTCGACCACCACGACCTGCTGCGAGCCCGCCTCGTGCCCGAGGGCGACGGCGACGCCGACGGCCCCGGCCTGCGGGTGGCGCCCCCCGGTTCCGTGGCCGTGACCCCGCTGCTGCACCGCGTCGCCTGCGACGGCCGCTGGGAGGACGATTCCTGGCGCGGCCTGCTCCTCGGCGAACTCGACCGGGCCGCCGACCGGCTGGACCCGGCCGCAGGCGTGATGGCGCAGTTCGTGTGGTTCGCGCCCGAGCGCGGCCCGGGCCGACTCCTGCTCGCCCTGCACCACCTCGTCGTGGACGGCGTGTCCTGGCGCATCCTGATGCCCGACCTCGCCACCGCCTGGCAGCAGGTCCGCGCCGGAGGCACCCCCGCACTGCCGCCCGTCGCCACCTCGATGCGCCGCTGGGCGCACGCCCTCGCGGACGAGGCCCGGCGCCCCGGCCGGGTCGCCGAACTCGACCTGTGGCGGTCGGTCGTCGAGGGCCCCGACCCGCTGCTCGGTACCCGCCGGCTGGATCCGGCCATCGACGTCCGGGCCCGCGTGCACACCACCCACGTACAGCTCCCGGTGCCCGCCACCGAAGCCCTGCTGACCGACCTGCCCGCCGCGTTCCGCGGCAGTGTCAACGACGGGCTGCTCGCAGCGCTCGCCCTGGCCCTCGCGCAGTGGCGGCGCGGCCGCTCCGCCGATGACGCCGGGACGTCGGCGCTGATCCGCCTCGAAGGGCACGGCCGCGAGGAGGCCGCCGCGCCCGGCGCGAGCCTCGCCCGCACCCTGGGCTGGTTCACGACCGCCTTCCCCGTGCGCCTCGACCTCGCCGGAGTGGACCTCGACGAGGCCCTCACGGGCGGCCCGGCCGCCGGCCTGGCCGTGAAGAAGGTCAAGGAACAGCTCCTGGCGCTCCCCGACAAGGGCATCGGCTACGGCCTGCTGCGCCACCTGAACCCGCAGACGGCCGCGGTCCTGGAGCACCACCCCGTCGGCCAGGTCGGCTTCAACTACCTGGGCCGGTTCTCGCCGGCCGCCGACCTGCCCGGAGAGCGGCGCGGACCGGGCTTCACCCGGGCCCCGGAGGCGGCGGCCATCCCCGAACTGGCCGAGCTCGATGCCGCCCAGGACCCGCGGATGCCGGCCTCCGCCGAGCTGGACATCAATGCCAGTGTCGAGGACCGGGCCGCCGGACCCGTGCTGACCGCAGCGTTCAGCGCCCCCGAGGGAGTACTCACCCCGGCGGAGGTACGGGAGATCGCCGACCTGTGGCGCACCGCCCTGGAAGCACTCGCCCGGTACACGGCCGCGCCCGGAGCCGGCGGTCTGACCCCCTCGGACCTGCCGCTGGTGACGGCGAGCCAGCACGACATCGACGGCTGGGAGCGGCGCTTCCCCGGCCTGGTCGACGTCTGGCCCACCACCGCCCTCCAGTCGGGCCTGCTCTTCCACTCGGTCTTCGAGGACTCCTCCTTCGACGCCTACCAGGTCCAGTACGCGCTCCACCTGGCCGGGGAGGTCGACCCCGCCCGGCTGCGCGCCGCAGGGCAGGCGCTGCTGGACCGGCACGCGGGCCTGCGGACCGCCTTCGTGCACAACGCCTACGGCGACCTCGTCCAACTCGTCCTCGCCGCCGCCACCCTGCCCTGGCAGGAGCTCGACCTGTCGGCCCTGGACGAGGCGGAGCGCACGGAGGCCTTCGAACGGTTCCTCGCGCAGGACCTGACGACGCCCTTCGACCAGACCGCCCCGCCGATGCTGCGGATGAGCCTCGTGCGCACCGGCGCCCGCACCCACGAGCTCGTACTGACCGCCCACCACGTGCTGTTCGACGGCTGGTCGGTGCCCCTGCTCATGCAGGACCTGCTCACCCTCTACGGGGCGGACGGCCGGGCCACCGGGCTGGAGCCGGCCCGCACCCACCGCGACTTCCTCGCCTGGCTCGCCCGCCAGGACCGCGAGGAGTCCGCACGGGTCTGGCGCGAGGAACTGCGCGGCGTGGGGGAACCGACCCTGCTCGCCCCGCTGCTCCCCGCACCGCAGACGGCCACCGGCGGGTCCGCGCAGCCGGCGCACGACATCGCCATGCGGCAGGCGGAGGTGCCGCTGCCCGCGGACACCTCCCGCGACCTCCAGCGGCGGGCCGCGGCCCTTGGCGTCACCCTGAACACGGTGGTCCAGGGCGCCTGGGCGATGCTGCTGGCCCAGCTCACCGGCCGGCAGGACGTCGTCTTCGCCTCCACGGTCGCCGGCCGGCCGCCCGCCCTGCCGGGCGTGGACTCCACGGTCGGCATGTTCCTCAACACCCTCCCGGTACGGGTGCGGTGCGCGCCCGCCGACACCGTCGCCGAGCTGCTCACCTCGCTCCAGGGCCGGCAGGCCGCACTGATGGACCACCACCACGTCGGCCTCGGCGAGATCCAGCAGGCCGCCGGCGTCGACGCCCTCTTCGACACCATCATCGGCTTCGAGTCCTTCCCGATGGACCGGGCCGGCATCGTCGAAGCCAGCCGGCTCGCCGGGATCTCGATCACCGGCATCCGCTCCTTCACCGCCAGCCACTACCCCGTGACGGTGCTCGCCTTCATCGAACCTGACCGGCTGCGCCTGGCGGTGCAGTACCCGCGCACGGTGCTGGACCCGGCCGCCGCCGAGACCCTCGCCGCCCGCTTCGGGACGGTCCTGCGCCAGGTGGCCGAGGACCCCTCCCGCCGGGTCGGCACCGTGGAGGTGCTCCAGCCGGCCGAGCGCGACCGGCTCCTGCACGGCTGCGCCACCACCGCGGCAGCCGGAGCCGGCACGGACCCCCGGGCGGGCACGGACACCGTCCCCGCGCTCTTCGCGCGGCGCGCCGCCGCCACCCCCGACGCCGTGGCGGTGGCCGACGGCGGGCGGTCCCTGACCTACCGCGAGCTCGACGAGCGGGCCGACCGGCTCGCGCGGGCCCTGGCCGAGCGCGGCGCCCGCCCCGAGACGCCGGTCGCCGTGGCCCTTCCCCGGTCCGCCGAGCTGGTCGTCGCGCTGCTCGGCGTCCTGAAGTCCGGGGCCGCCGTCCTGCCCCTGGACCCCCGGCACCCGGCCGGCCGCCTCGCGCGGATCCTCGCCGACGCGCGGCCGCTGCTGCTGCTCGCCGACGCCGACACGGCGGCCGCCCTCTCGGACACCGGCGTCCCCGTCGTCACGCCCGAGGAAGCGGTGCCGGGGGACGGACCCGTCCAGGCCGCCGCCCTCCCGCAGGCCGGTACGCTCGCGCACCTCTCGTACGCCTGCGGGAGCTCGGGCGGGCCGACGGGCGTGGAGAGCACCCACGGCGACCTGGCCGGCCGGGTGGCCGGGCTGCTCGCGCGGCTCGGCTGCGCGGCGGGGCGGCCCCTGCTCCTCGCCACGACGGCGGACGGCGAACCGCCCGTCCCGGAGATCGTCGCCGCGCTGTGCGCGGGAGGCGGCATCGAAGTGCTCCGGGCCGGCGCGGCGGCCGCGGGCGGGGTGCTCGCCCTCAGCCCCTCCGCGTGCGCCGACCTCCTCGACGAGGCGGCCGACGACATCCGCGCGGACACCCTCGTGTTCTCGGGCGAACCGCTCCCGGCCGCCCTGGCCGCGCGGGCGGCCGCATCGGCCCCCGGCGCCCGCCTGGTCAACCTCCACGGGCACCCCGAGACCGGCCCCGCCACGGCGTACGCACCGTCCGACGGCGAACAGCCGCCCGGGACCGGCACCGTCCCCGCCGGCACACCGCTGGCCGGCGTGCGCGCCTACGTCCTCGGCGCGGGCCTGACCCCCGTACCGCACGGCGCCGTCGGGGAGCTGTACCTCGGCGGTGAGGCACCGGCCCGGGGCTACCGCGGCCGCCCGGCCCTGACGTCCCGGCGGTTCGTCGCCGACCCCTACGGGCCGCCCGGATCGCGGATGTTCCGCACCGGCGACCTGGTCCGCCGGACCGCCGACGACCGGCTGGAGATCCTCGGCCGCACCGGTCCGGAGGCGGCCGTCCGCGGCACGCGGATCACCCCGGCCGAGGTCGAGGCCGTCCTCACCGGGCACCCCGGTGTGCAGCGGGCCGTCGTCGTCGTCCGCGAGGGCCACGGCCCGGGCGGGACCTCCCAGTCGGTGGGCTACGTCGAGCCCCCCGACGGCCACGACGTGCCCGACCCCGCGGCCCACGCCGACCAGGTGCGGGCCCACGTGGCGCGCGAGCTGCCCCCGGCCCTGGTCCCGGCGGTCCTCGTCACCCTGGACCGGCTGCCGCTGACCCCCGACGGCGCCGTCGACCGGGCGGCCCTGCCCGAGCCGGAACCACCCGCCCGCCCCTACCGGGCGCCGCGCACACCGCAGGAGGCGGCCCTCTGCGAGCTGCTGGCGGAGGTGCTCGGCGTCGAACGGGTCGGCATGAACGACGACTTCTTCGCACTCGGCGGCAACTCCCTGCTGGCGACGCGGCTCACCAGCCGCATCCGCAAGGTGCTCGGAGTGAGCGTGCCCCTGCGGTCGGTCTTCGAGTCCCACGCAATCTCAGAACTTTCGCGCACGGTCAAGAACGCAGGCACGTCGAGCCGGCCTCGACTGCGCAAGATGGACAGGAGTGGACAGTAAAATGATCCCGTTGTCGTTCGCACAGCGTCGGTTGTGGTTCATCGACCGGTTCGAGGGGCCGTCGGCCACGTACAACGTCCCCTTCCTCGTGCGGTTGACGGGCGAGCTCGACCGGACTGCCCTGCAGTCGGCGGTGCGCGATGTCGTGGCCCGGCACGAGAGCCTCCGTACGCTCATCGTCGTCGACGAGCAGGGCGTGCCCTCCCAGCAGGTGCTGCCGGTGGACGGCGCGCTGCTCGACGTACCCCTCGTGGAGGTCGCCCCCGACGGGGTCGACGAGGCCGTCCGCCGGGCCGCCGGGTACGCCTTCGACCTGTCGGCGGAGATACCCGTACGCGCCACCCTGATCCGCTCCGGCGAACGCGAGCACGTCCTGCTCCTGCTGGTCCACCACATCGCCAGCGACGGCGAGTCCATGGAGCCGCTCTCCCGCGACCTGGCCGCCGCCTACACCGCCCGCCTGCGCGGCGAGGCCCCGCAGTGGCCCGCCCTGCCGGTGCAGTACGTCGACTACACGCTGTGGCAGCGCGAGCTGCTCGGCGACGAGAACGACCCCGACAGCGTGATCTCCACCCAGGTCGCCTACTGGAAGGACGAGCTCCAGGGCGTACCGACGCCGCTGCGCCTGTCCACGGACCGTCCCCGCCCGCCGGTGGCCGGCCACCGCGGTGACACGGTCGGCTTCCCCATCGACGCCGACCTGCTCGCCGCCGTGGAAGCCCTCGGCCGCGAGCGCGACATGACCGTCCCCATGGTGCTCCAGGCCGCCCTCGCCGTGGCGCTCCAGCACCTGGGCGCCGGCCACGACATCGCCATCGGCTCCACCGTCGCCGGCCGCACCGACGACGAACTCGCCGATCTCGTCGGCTTCTTCGTCAACACCTGGGTGCTGCGCACGGACCTCTCCGGCACCCCCACCTTCGACCGGGTGCTGGAACAGGTGCGCCAGAAGGCGCTGACGGCCTACGACAACCAGGACGCCCCCTTCGAGCGCCTCGTGGAGGTCCTCAACCCGGAGCGGTCCACCGCCTACCACCCGCTCTTCCAGGTCATGTTCACCTGGGAGAACGACGCCTGGATCGACCTGGAACTGCCGGGCCTGGAACGGGCGCGCTTCGAGGTGCTCGCCACCTCGACCGCCAAGTTCGACCTGGAGTTCAACTACTTCTCGGACCCCGAGGGCCCGGGCATGCTCTGCTACCTGGAGTACGCCACCGACCTGTTCGACCGCTCCACGGCCCAGTCCGTCGTGGACCGCTACCTCCGCGTGATCCGGGAGGTCGTCGCCCGCCCGGACCGCCCGGTGGCGCTGGCCGCCGTACTGGACCGGGCGGAGCTGGACGCCGTGATCGGCGGGCCCGCCGACACCGCCGTCGAGCGTCCGCCGGTGTCGGTGGGCGAGCTCTTCGCACGGCAGGCCGCGGCCACCCCCGAGGCGGTCGCGCTGGAGGCCGGCGAGGAGACCCTCACCTACCGCGAACTCGACGAGCGGGCCGACCGGATCGCCCGGGAGCTCGCCGCGCGCGGCGTGGGCGCCGAGACCCTCGTCGGCGTCGCCCTGCCGCGCACCGCGGACCTGGTGGCGGGCCTGCTCGGCGTGCTCAAGGCCGGCGGCGCCTACCTGCCCATCGACCCCCGGTACCCGAGCCGCCGCCTCGACTTCATCCTCGACGACGCCGCGCCCGCGCTGATCCTCACCGACCCGCAGACCGCCGGCGTCCTGCCGCGCACGCAGGTCCCGCAGCTGTTCGTCGCGGACATCGGCCCCGCCGCCGCGCACGACGCGGGGGCCGCCGACGCCGTCCGGCCGGGCCAGACGGCCTACGTCATCTACACGTCCGGCTCCACCGGCACGCCCAAGGGCGTCGCGATCACCCACGCCACCGTGGTCAACGACGTCCTCGGGCTGGCCCAGGCGATCGGCGTCGGCACCGGCACCCGCGTCCTGGCCGCCACCTCGGTCAACTTCGACGTGTCCGTCTTCGAGATCTTCGCGACCCTCTGCTCCGGCGGCACCGTCGAACTGGTGCGTGACGCCCTGGTGATCGGCGAGCGCGGCGGCTGGAGCGGCGGCGTGATCAGCACCGTGCCGTCCGTCTTCGCGGAACTGCTCGGCCAGGTGGGCGGCGACGGCATCCGCGCCGACACCGTGGTCTTCGCGGGCGAGGCGCTCCCCGGCTCCCTGGTGCGGCGCGTCCGCGAAGCCGTCCCCGGCATCCGCGTGGTCAACGCCTACGGACAGAGCGAGTCGTTCTACGCCACCACCTTCGCCCTGCCCGCCGACGAGGAGTGGGACGGCGCCGGCAGCGCGCCCATCGGCTCCCCGCTCGGCAACGTCCGCACCTACGTCCTCGGACCCGGCCTGCTGCCCGTCCCGGAGGGAGTGGTCGGCGAGCTGTACGTCGCCGGTGAGATCGGCCGCGGCTACTTCGGCCGGAGCGCCCTGACCGCCGACCGGTTCGTCGCCGACCCCTACGGTGCGCCCGGATCGCGCATGTACCGCACCGGCGACCTGGCCCGCCGCAACACCTCCGGGCAGCTGGAGTACGCGGGCCGCGACGACGCACAGATGAAGGTGCGCGGCTTCCGCATCGAGCCCGGCGAGATCGAGGCCGTCCTGACCGCCCACCCCGGCGTGGCCCAGGCCGTGGTCACCGTCCGCGAGGGCCGCGGCAGCAAGCAGCTGGTGTGCCACGTCGTCCCGCTCGACGCCGACCAGGGCGGCTTCGGCACCGTCGCCAGCCTCGGCGACCTCGACGTGGACCTCACCACCAACGTGTCGGTGCGCGAGCTGCGGCGGTTCGCCGCCGGCCGGCTGCCCGAGTTCATGGTCCCCTCCGTGTTCGTCATGGTCGGCAGGCTGCCGCTGACCGCCAACGGCAAGCTCGACCTGGCGGCGCTGCCCGAGCCCGACTTCAGCGGCGGCGAGTACCGCGCCCCGCGCGACCGGACCGAGGAGGTCCTCGCCGCCGTCTACGCCGAGGTCCTCGGCCTCGACCGGGTCGGCATCGACGACGACTTCTTCGCCGTCGGCGGCGACAGCATCCGCTCCATCCAGGTCGTCTCCCGCGCCCGCAGCGGCGGTGTGGAGGTCAGCCCCCGCCAGATCTTCGACCACCGCACCGTCGCCGAACTGGCCGCGGTCGCCACCCTCGGTGCCGCGGCCGACGCCGCGCCCCGGCTCACCGAACTCGACGGCGGCGGCACCGGCTCGATGCCGCTGCTGCCGATCGGCGCCTACCTGCTGGAACTGGGCACGGACACCGACCGCTTCGCCATGTCCCAGGCCGTCGAGCTGCCCGAGGGCATCGACCGCTCCGCGCTCGCCGCCACCCTCGGCGCCGTCCTCGACCGGCACGACATGCTGCGTTCACGGCTGGTCACCGGGGAGGACGGCACCGCCCACCTGGAGGTCCGCGCGCCCGGCACGATCGACGCCGACGCGCTGATCCACCGCGTCGAGTGCGACGGCCGCTGGGACGAGCGGTGGTTCGAGCGGGCCACCGCCGAACTGGACGCCGCCACCGGACGGCTGGACGCCGCGGCCGGCACCATGGCGCAGTGCGTCTGGTTCGCCCCGCAGGAGGGCGCCGGCCGGCTGCTGCTGGTCCTGCACCACTTCGTGGTCGACGGCGTGTCCTGGCGCATCCTGCTGCCGGACCTCGCGGCCGCCTGGGAGCAGGTCCGCGCGGGCCGCACCCCCGAGCTGCCCGCCACGGGCACCTCGGCCCGCCGCTGGGCGCACGCCCTCGCCGACGAGGCGCACACCCCCGAACGCGTCGCCGAACTCGGCCTGTGGCGCTCGGTCGTCGCCGGCCCCGACCCTCTCCTCGGCACCCGCGCCCTCGACCCCGCCGTCGACGTTATGTCCACGGTGGACCACACCTGGCTCACGCTTCCCGTGCCGGTCACCGAGACCCTGCTGACCACCCTCCCGGCCGCCTTCCACGGCGGCGTCAACGACGGGCTGCTCGCCGCGCTGACCCTGGCCGTCGCCCGCTGGCGCCGGGCCCGCGGCGTCGAGGAGTCCTCCGCCCTGATCCGCGTCGAGGGCCACGGCCGCGAGGAGGACGCCGTCCCCGGCGCCGACCTGTCACGCACCGTGGGCTGGTTCACCACCATGTTCCCCGTCCGCCTCGACCTCGCCGGCATCGACCTCGACGACGCGTTCGCCGGCGGCGCCGCCGCCGGCGCCGCGGTCAAGGCCGTCAAGGAGCAGCTGCTGTCCCTCCCGGACAAGGGCCTCGGCTACGGCCTGCTGCGCCACCTCAACCCGCAGACCGCCGACGTGCTGCGCCGCTACCCCACCGGCCAGATCGGCTTCAACTACCTCGGCCGCTTCTCCTCCTCCGACGTACCCGAGCACCTGCGTGGGCTCGGCTGGACCCTCGCCGAGGGCACCACCGAACTGATCGCGCAGCCCGGCGGCCGGATGCCTGCCCTCTCCACCCTGGACGTGGGCGCGCTCGTCACCGACACCGCCGAGGGACCGCAGCTCACCGCCCGCCTCGCCTTCCCCGCGGGCCTGCTCGCCAAGGAGGACGTCGAAGAGCTGGCCGAGCTGTGGAGCACCGCCCTGCAGGCCCTGGCCCGGCACGCCGCCGCGCCCGGCGCGGGCGGCCTCACCCCTTCGGACGTCCCGCTGGTCCGGGTGGGCCAGGCGGAGCTCGAAGCATGGGAGGAGAGCCACCCCGGCCTCGCCGACGTGTGGCCGCTGACCACCATGCAGTCGGGTCTGCTCTTCCACGCCCAGCTCGCCGGGTCCACTTTCGACGCCTACCAGATGCAGCTCGTCCTCCACCTCGCCGGCGAGGTCGAACCGGCCCGCCTGCGGGCCGCCGGGCAGGCGCTCCTCGACCGGTACGCCAACCTCCGCACCGCCTTCGTCCACGACGCGGCGGGGGACCGGGTGCAGGTGGTACGGGACCGCGTGGAGCTGCCCTGGCAGTACCTCGACCTCTCCGGATTCGGCGCGGAGGGCCGCGAGGAGGCACTGAAGCGGTTCCTCGCCGAGGACCACGCCTCCCACTTCGACCTCTCCCGGGCCCCCCTCGTGCGGATGTCGCTGGTCATGATGGCCGCCGACCGCTGGGAACTCGTCCTCACCGCCCACCACGTCCTCTTCGACGGCTGGTCGATCCCCGTCCTCATGCAGGACCTGCTGCGGCTGTACGCCTCCGAGGGCGACGCCTCCGCGCTGCCGCGGGTGCCCGGCTACCGCGACTTCCTGGTGTGGCAGGCCGGCCAGGACCACGAGGCCTCCGCCCGTGCCTGGGCCGCCGAGCTCGCCGGCGTCGAGTCGCCGACCCTGATCGCGCCCGACGCGGCAGCGGCGGCGGACCCGGCCGGCATCGGGCAGATCGACATCCCGCTGTCCGCCGACGACGCCCGCGAACTGGGCCGGCGCGCCGCCGAACTGGGCCTCACCCTCAACACCCTCGTCCAGGGCACCTGGGCGCTCGTCCTCGCCGGACTGACCGGCCGCCGGGACGTCGTCTTCGGCGCCACCGTCTCCGGCCGCCCGCCCGTCGTCCCCGGCGTCGACGCCATGGTCGGCCTGTTCATCAACACCCTGCCCGTCCGGGTGGAGTGCACCCCCGGCGCCACCCTCGGCAGCCTCCTGCGGGACCTGCAGGACCGGCAGAGCGCCCTCCTCGACCACCACCACCACGGGCTGCTGGACATCCACCGCTCGGTGGGGCTCAACGTCCTCTTCGACACCCTCGTCGGCTTCGAGTCGTACCCGATCGACGGTGTCGCCATCGAGGAGGCCAACTCCGCCGCCGGCATATCGATCACAGGCATCAGCCCGCTCAGCGGAGCCCACTACCCGCTGGTCGTGATGGCCTTCGCCGACCCGCACCTGCGCGTCGCCCTCCAGTACCAGCACCACCTCTTCGACCCGGCCGCCGTCGAGGGCATCGCCGCCCGCTTCGCGCGGATCCTCCAGGACCTCGTGGCGGACCCCGACGCCCGCGTCGGCTCGGTGCACGTCCTGGAGCCCGCGGAGCGCGCCCGCGTCCTGGACGAGTTCAACGACACCGCCACCGCCGTGCCCGGCAGCACCGTCCCCGCGCTGTTCGAGGAGCGGGCCGCCGCCGGGCCGGACGCCATCGCCGTCGCCTCGGGCAGCCGTACCCTGACCTACCGTGAGCTGGACACCCGCGCGAACCGGCTGGCCCGTGTCCTGGCCGCCCGCGGCGTCGGACAGGAGTCGGTCGTGGGCGTCGCCCTGCCCCGCTCGCCCGAGCTGGTCGTCGCCCTGCTGGCCGTCCTCAAGGCAGGCGGCGCCTACCTGCCGGTGGACCCCGACTACCCGGCCGAGCGCATCGGCTTCATGCTGGCCGACGCCGCCCCGGCGCTGCTCCTGACGGACTCCGAGATCGCCGCCGGGCTGCCCGACGGCCCCTGCCCGTACCTGGTCCTGGACGACGCGGACACCGCCGCGGCCGTCGACGCGGCCTCCGGCCGGGCCCCGGCCGCCGCCGCCCACGAGCGCGTCGACCAGCTCGCGTACGTGATGTACACCTCCGGCTCCACGGGTCTGCCCAAGGGAGTCGGCGTCACCCACCGGGCCGTCGCCGGCCTGGCGCTGGACCGCCGCTACCGCGGCGGCGCCCACCAGCGGGTCCTCGTCCACTCCGCGCAGTCCTTCGACGCCTCCACCTACGAACTGTGGGTCCCGCTGCTCGGCGGAGGCACCGCCGTCGTGGCGCCCGTCGGCAAGCTCGACGCCGCGGCCCTGGCCGCCGTCGTCACCGAGCAGCGGGTCACCGCCCTGTGGCTGACCGCCGGCCTGTTCAAGGTCGTCGCCGACGAGAACCCGGAGTGCTTCGCCGGCGTGGCCGAGGTGTGGACCGGCGGCGACGTCGTCTCCCCGGCCTCGGTGACCCGCGCCCTGCGGGCCTGCCCCGGCCTGAAGGTCGTCGACGGCTACGGCCCGACCGAGACCACCACCTTCGCCACCAGCCACCCCATGCCCGACCCGGAGCGGGTCGGCGAGCCGATCCCGATCGGCCGCCCCATGGACAACATGCGGGTCTACGTCCTCGACGCGGGCCTGCGCCCCACCCTCCCCGGCGTCCCCGGCGAGCTGTACATCGCCGGTGCGGGCCTGGCCCGCGGCTACGCCCACCGCCCCGCCCTGACCTCCGAGCGGTTCGTGGCCTGCCCCTTCGGCGCCCCCGGCGAGCGCATGTACCGCACCGGCGACGTCGTGGCCTGGACCCAGGACGGCGAGCTCGTCTTCCAGGGCCGCGCCGACAGCCAGGTCAAGATCCGCGGCTTCCGCATCGAACCCGCCGAGGTGGAGGCCGCCCTGGCCGCCCACCCCGACGTCGCCCAGGCCGTCGTCACCTGGAACGAGGACCGGGCCGGCGAACGCCGCCTCGTCGGGTACGTCGTCCCGCGCGTCGACGGCACCGACACCTCCGGTGCGAAGGAGCAGGTCGACGAGTGGGAGGAGATCTACGACGACCTGTACGCCGTCTCCGACGCCGCCTGGGGCGAGGACTTCACCGGCTGGAACTCCAGCTACACCGGCGGAGCCCCCATCCCGCTCGACGAGATGGCCGTGTGGCGCGACGCCGCCGTCGAGCAGATCACCCACTGGGCGCCGCGCCGCGTGATGGAGATCGGCGTCGGCACCGGCCTGCTCATGTCGCAGACCCTCGGGCAGGTGGAGGAGTACTGGGGGACCGACATGTCGGCCGCCGTCGTCGACCGGCTGCTCGTGCAGGTCGGGCAGACCGGCTTCGGCGACCGCGTCCACCTGCGCCACCAGAACGGCGACGACGTCCGCGGGCTGCCGCGCGAGCACTTCGACCTCGTCGTCATCAACTCGGTCGTGCAGTACTTCCCCGACGCCGAGTACATGGACCGGGTCCTGGCCGGCGCGATGGACCTGCTGGCCCCCGGCGGCCGGATCCTCGTCGGCGACGTCCGCAACGCCGCCACCCTGCGGCTCTTCCGCAGCGGGGTGCAGCGCGCACTGCACCCGGAGGCCTCCGCCCCGGTCGGCCGCGCCGCCGTGGCCCGCGCGATCCTGATGGAGAAGGAGCTCGTCCTCGACCCCGAGTGGTTCACCCGCTGGGCCGAGCGGCACGGAGCGGGCGGCGTCGACATCCGCCTGAAGGCCGGCCGTCCGCACAACGAGCTGACCCGCCACCGCTACGAGGTCCTGCTGCACAAGGCGCCGGTGGCCGCCACCGACCTGCAGGACGTGCCGGCGCTGCGCTGGGGCCGCCAGGTCGAGGACTTCCTCGGCCTGGAGGAGTTCCTCCGCGCCCACGGCGAGCAGCCCGTACGCGTCACCCGCATCCCCAATGCCCGGCTCGCCGACGAGGTCGAGTCCGCCACCGCGCTCGGCGTGATCGAGGCCCCCGCCACTGCGGGCCCCGTCCTCGACCCGCAGGACCTGCGGGAATGGGCCGCCGCGCGCGGCTGGGGCGTCCTGCTCACCTGGTCGGCCGCCGCGGCCGAGTGCTTCGACGCGGTGATCGTCCCCGCCGGCCCCGTCACCGACCAGGTCTTCACCGGCGGCTTCACCCCCTCGGGCCGCGCCGACCGGGTCCTGGCCAACGAGCCGGCCGCCGCCGGCCGGATCGGCACGCTCGTCGGCGCCCTGCGCGGCTACCTCCAGGACCGGCTGCCGGACCACCTGGTGCCGTCCTCCGTCGTCGCCATCGCCGAGGTGCCGCTGACCCCCAACGGCAAGCTGGACCAGCGGGCCCTGCCCGCGCCGGACTTCGCGGCGGCGGCCACCGGGCGGGCGCCGCGCACCCCGCAGGAAGAGGTCCTGTGCGGCCTGTTCGCCGCCGTGCTGGGCCTGGACCGGGTCGGCATCGACGACGACTTCTTCGCCCTGGGCGGCCACTCCCTGCTCGCCACCCGCCTCGTCAGCCGGATCCGGCAGGCCCTCGGCGTCGAACTGCCCATCAAGGTCGTCTTCGAGGCG
The DNA here is from genome assembly GCF_000719345.1 of Streptomyces sp. NRRL F-2664. Lineage (GTDB taxonomy): Bacteria > Actinomycetota > Actinomycetes > Streptomycetales > Streptomycetaceae > Streptomyces. The sequence goes on along the minus strand of NZ_JOFX01000012.1, from coordinate 29,803 downwards.
CCGACCGTCGTCGAGCTGGTGGAGCACCTCTCGGCCGGCGCGCCGGTCCGCGCCCCGCTGCGGCGCACCGCCGAGCGCCCGGACCGTGTACCGCTGTCGTTCGCCCAGCGGCGCCTGTGGTTCATCGACCGGTTCGAGGGCCCCTCGGCCACCTACAACGCCCCCTTCCCGCTCCGCCTGACCGGCGAGCTGGATCTGGCGGCACTCCGGGCGGCGCTGGGCGACGTCGTGGCCCGCCACGAGAGCCTGCGCACCCTGGTCGTCGAGGACGCCGACGGCGTGCCGGCGCAGGTCGTGCTGCCGGCCGACGAGGCGCAGGTGCAGGTCCCGCTCGTCGAGGTGGCGGACGGCGGCCTGGCCGATGCCATGGCCGAGGCCTCCGCGTACCTGTTCGACCTGGCCACGGAGATCCCCGTACGCGCCCCCGTGCTCCGCCTCGGGGAGCAGGAGCACGTCCTGGTCCTGCTCATCCACCACATCGCCAGCGACGGCTCCTCCATGGCCCCGCTGGCCCGCGACCTCGCCACCGCCTACGCGGCCCGCAAGGACGGCGCCGCCCCGCAGTGGGCGGAACTCCCCGTCCAGTACGTCGACTACACGCTGTGGCAGCGTGAAGTCCTCGGGGACGAGGAGGACCCGGCCAGCGCCCTCGCCGCGCAGGTGGGCTACTGGCGCCAGGAGCTCGCGGGCGTACCGCAGCCGCTGCAGCTCGCCTCCGACCGCCCGCGCCCGGCCAAGGCCTCCCACCGCGGCGGGTCGGTCGAGTTCGCCCTCGCCCCCGAGGTGGCGGCCGCGGTCGACGACCTCGCCCGCCGGTCCGGGGCCACCTCCTCGATGGTGCTCCAGGCCGCCCTGGCCGTCCTGCTGCACGGACTCGGCGGCGGCGACGACCTGACGATCGGCTCGCCGATCGCCAACCGCACCGACGAGGCCCTCGCCGAACTCGTGGGCTTCTTCGTCAACACCTGGGTGCTGCGCGTCGACCTGTCCGGCAACCCGGCGTTCACGGAGCTGCTGGAGCGGGTCCGGGCCAAGTCCCTGGCCGCTTACGACAACCAGGACGTCCCCTTCGAGCGGCTGGTGGAGGTCCTCAACCCCGAGCGGTCCACGGCCTACTCGCCGCTGTTCCAGGTGATGTTCGCCTGGCAGAACTTCGCCCGGAAGGACTTCGCCCTGCCGGGGCTGAAGGTGGAGTTCGAGCGGGTCCGCACCGAGACCGCCAAGTTCGACCTGTTCTTCAACATGGCCGACCTGCCCGGCATGGGGGTCGTGGGCCTGCTGGAGTACGCCACCGACCTGTTCGACCGGGAGACGGCCCAGGCCGTCGCCGACCGCTTCGTACGCGTCGTGGGCCTGCTGGCCGCCGCCCCCGAGCAGCGGGTGGCCTCCGTGGAGCTGGTGGACGGAGCCGAGCGCGAGCTCGTGCTGCACGGCTTCAACGCCACGCAGGAGCCGACCCCCGACGCCACCGTGCCCGCCCTGTTCGAGCTCCAGGCCGCCCGGCGGCCCGACGCGGTCGCGCTGGTCTGCGGCGAGGAGTCGCTGACCTACCGCGAGCTGGACGAGCGGGCCGAGCGGCTGGCCCGGGCCCTGCGCCGGCACGGCGTGGGCGCGGAGAGCGTGGTCGGCGTCGCCCTGCCGCGCACCGCGGACCTGGTCGCGGCCCTGCTGGGCGTGCTGAAGGCCGGCGGCGCCTACCTGCCGATCGACCCGAAGTACCCGAGCCGGCGCCTGGAGCACATCCTGGCCGACGCCCGGCCCACGCTGGTCCTGACCGACGCGGCCACCGCCGGCGTCCTGCCGGATTCGGCGACCACCCGCCTGTACCTCGGCGACCTCGCCCTCGGCGCCCCGGGCGACCCGGCAGCCGAACCGCCCGCGGCCGCGGCGGCACGGCCCGGCAACGCCGCGTACGTGATGTACACCTCCGGCTCCACCGGCGTGCCCAAGGGCGTGACCGTCACCCACGCCAACGTCGTCAACGGCCTGCTGCGGCTGGCCGCCACGATCGGCGTCGACTGCGGCACCCGTACCCTCGCCGCCGCGTCGGTCAACTTCGACGTGTCCGTCTTCGAGGTCTTCACCACGCTGACGGCGGGCGGCACGGTCGAACTGGCCCGCGACGTCCTCGTCATCGGCGAACGCGGCGGCTGGACCGGCGGCGTCATCAGCACCGTTCCCTCCGTCTTCGCCGAGCTCCTGGACCAGGTCGACGGGAAGATCACCGCGGACGCCGTGGTGTTCGCCGGCGAGGCGCTGCCCGCCTCCCTGGCCGCCCGGGTCCGCGAGGCCGTCCCGGGCGTCCGGGTGGTCAACGCCTACGGGCAGACCGAGAGCTTCTACGCCAGCACCTTCGTGCTCCCGGCCGACGGCGCCTGGGACGCCGGGCACACCGCCCCCATCGGCGCGCCCCTGGGCAACATGCGGGCGTACGTCCTCGGCGCGGGCCTCGCGCCGGTGCCCGTGGGCGCCGTCGGCGAGCTGTACGTCGCCGGCAACATCTCCCGCGGCTACCACGGCCGGGCCGCGCTGACCGCCGAGCGCTTCGTCGCCGACCCGTACGGCGAACCCGGCGCGCGGATGTACCGCACCGGCGACCTGGCCCGCCGGCGGGCCGACGGGCAGCTGGAGTACGTCGGCCGCGGTGACGCCCAGCTCAAGATCCGCGGGTTCCGCATCGAGCCCGGAGAGATCGAGGCGGCCCTGACCGCCCACCCCGGCGTCGAGCACGCCGTGGTCACCGCCCAGAGCGCCCCCGACGGCTCCAAGCGCCTCGTCGCCCACGTGGTCGGCTCGCCGGACTCCGGCGGCCAGGTCGACGCGCAGGGCCGCTTCGAGGCCGACATGACCTCCGGCCTGTCCATGCGGGAGCTGCGCCGCTTCATCACCGGCCGGCTGCCCGAGTTCATGGTCCCCGCGGTGCTCGTACCGCTGGACCGGCTGCCGCTGGCCCCCAACGGCAAGCTGGACCGCGCGGCCCTGCCCGAGCCGGACTTCACCGGCGAGAGCTACCGGGCCCCGCGCACCCGCGCCGAGGAGGTGCTCGCCGCGGTCTACGCCGAGGTCCTCGGCCTGGAGCGGGTCGGCATCGACGACGACTTCTTCGCCATCGGCGGCGACAGCATCCGCTCCATCCAGATCGTCTCCCGGGCCAAGGCCCAGGGCGTCGTCGTCAACCCGCGGCAGATCTTCGAGCTGCGGACGGTCGCCGAGCTGGCCGCCGCCGCGGGCGCCCAGGACCTCGGCCCGGCCCTCGCGGAACTGGAGGGCGGCGGCACCGGCCCCATGCCGCTCGCGCCCATCGCGCGGCACATGCTCGAAGTCGGCGGCGGCTTCGGCCGGTTCTCGATGTCCGCGGCGCTCGAACTGCCCGACGGCATCGACGGGGACGGGCTGAGGGCCGTACTGAACGCGGTCCTCGACCACCACGACGTCCTGCGCTCCCGCCTCGTCCTCGACGCCGGAGGCAGCCTGGACGTCGCCGCTCCCGGCACGGTCGACGCGGCCGCCCTGATCCGGCGGGTGCCCTGCACGGGCACCTGGGACGAGGCCTGGCTGGAGGCGGCCCGGGCCGAGCTGGACGCCGCGACCGGCCGGCTGGACCCGGCCGCCGGCACCATGGCCCAGTTCGTGTGGTTCGCGCCCGAGGAAGGCGCCGGCCGGCTGCTGGTGGTCCTGCACCACCTCGTCGTCGACGGCGTGTCCTGGCGCATCCTCCTGCCGGACCTCGCCACGGCCTGGGAGCAGATCGAGGCCGGCTCCACCCCGGTCCTGCCGCCGGTCGGCACCTCCGCCCGGCGCTGGGCGCACGCACTCCTCGACGAGGCGTCCGACCCCGACCGCATCGCCGAACTCGCCCAGTGGTCCGAGCTGCTCGACTGCGACGACCCGGCCCTCGGCGCCCGGCCGCTGGACCCGGCGGTGGACGTCATGTCGACCGTGGAGGCCCTGTCCCTGGAGCTGCCGGAGCAGGTCACCGAGGCGCTCCTGACGACCCTGCCCACCGCCTTCCACGGCGGCGTCAACGACGGCCTGCTGGCCGCGCTCGCCCTCGCCGTGACCCAGTGGCGCGCCGACCGCGGCGTCGAGGCCTCCTCGACGCTGATCCGGCTGGAGGGCCACGGCCGCGAGGAGCAGGTCGTGCCCGGCGCCGACCTCTCCCGCACGGTCGGCTGGTTCACCAGCATGTTCCCCGTACGGCTCGACCTCGCCGGACACGACGTGCCGGAGGCGATCGCCGGCGGCGCCGCCGCGGGCGGCGTCCTGAAGGCCGTCAAGGAACAGCTCCTGGCCGTCCCCGACAAGGGCGTCGGCTTCGGCCTGCTGCGCCACCTGAACCCGTCCACCGCCGCCGAGCTCGACTGGCGCCCCACCCCGCAGATCTCCTTCAACTACCTGGGGCGGGTCGCCGCCGGCACCCCGGTCGCCGGGCAGCAGGGCTCCGGCTGGACCCTGGCCGCCGACGCCCTCGGCCTCGCCGCCGACCTGGACGCCGACATGCCCGCGCTGGCCACCGTCGAGATCAGCGCCTACGTCACCGACACCGCCGACGGCCCCCGTTTCAACGCCCGCGTCTCCTACCCGGCGGGCGTCCTCGACCGGGCCGCGGTGCGGGACCTGGCCGACCTGTGGGTGCGCGCCCTGGAGGGCTTCGCCCACCACGCCACCACCCCCGGCGCGGGCGGCCTGACCCCTTCCGACGTCCCGCTCGTCCGGCTCACCCAGAGCGAGATCGAGGGCTGGGAGGAGCAGTACCCGGGCCTGGCCGACGTCTGGCCGCTGACCGCGCTCCAGTTCGGTCTGCTCTTCGAGACCATGCGCCTGGAGGAGGACGCCTTCGACCCGCACATCGTGCAGGTGGCCTTCCACGTCCGGGGCCGGGTCGACGCGGACCGCATGCACACCGCGGCCCAGGCCCTCCTGGACCGGTACGCCAACCTGCGCACCGCCTTCGTCACCGACGCCGGCGGAGACCTCACCCAGCTGGTCCTCGACCGGGTCGAACTGCCCTGGCGGGTCGCCGACCTGCGCGACCTCGACGACACGGCCCGTGAGCAGGCACTGGAGCGGATCCTCGCCGAGGACCACTACGCGCAGTTCGACCCGGCCAGGCCGCCGATGCTGCGGGCCTCGCTGGTCCGGCTCGCCGAGGAGACCTCCGAGCTGGTGCTGACCGTCCACCACGCCCTCTTCGACGGCTGGTCCTTCCCCCTCCTCGTACGGGACCTCGCGTACCTGTACGCCTCCGAAGGCGACGCCTCCGGGCAGCCGCGGGTGCCCGAGTACCGGGAGTTCCTGCGCTGGCTGTCCCGCCGGGACGACAAGGCCGCCGCGGCGGCCTGGGCCAAGGAGATGGAGGGCGTCGCCGAGCCCACCCTGCTCGCCGCCGAGACCCCCGCGGACGGCGGAGACGACGCCCGCGTCGGACAGGTCGACGTCCCGCTTCCGCTGGAGGAGGCCCGCGCTCTGAAGAAGCGCGCCGCCGAACTGGGCGTGTCCATGGGCACCCTGGTCCAGGGCGTCTGGGCGCTGATGCTCGGGCAGCTCACCGGCCGGCGCGACGTCATCTTCGGAACGACCGTCTCCGGCCGCCCCGCGGAGGTGCCCGGCGTCGACCAGATGGTGGGCCTCTTCGTCAACTCGCTGCCCATCCGGGCGGAGTTCGCGCCGAGCGACACGCTCGGCCAGGTCCTGAGGAACCTCCAGGAGCGCCAGACGGCCCTGCTGGACCACCACCACTTCGGGCTGCACCGCATCCAGCGGGAGGCCGGCCTGAAGGAGCTCTTCAACACCATCGTCCTCTTCCAGTCCTTCCCCGTCGACAAGGAGGCACTGGGCGCGGCCAACACCGCCGCGGGCGTGTCCTTCACGGGGATCCGGCCCTCCGCGGGCGCCGCCTACCTCGTCGGCCTGGCCGCCGACGCCGAACCCCACCTGCGGATGATCCTCCAGTACCAGCGGCAGGCCATCGGCGCGGGGACGGTGGAGCGGATCGCCGAGCGGGTGCTGCACATCCTGCGGCAGCTCATCGCCGACCCGGAGATCCCGGTGGGTGCGCTGGACGTACTGCACGAGGCCGAACGCGAGCGGCTGCTGCTCGACTTCAACCGGACGCGCACCCAGGAGCCCGCGCTCACCCTGCCCGCCCTGTTCGAGCGGAAGGCCGCCGAGGCACCGGACGGGACCGCGGTCCTCTTCGAGGACCGGAAGGTGACCTACGGAGAACTGGACGCGCAGGCCGACCGGCTGGCGCGGGTCCTCGTCGAGCGCGGGGTCGGACCGGAGACGGTCGTCGGCGTGGCCCTGCGGCGCTCGCCGCAGTGGCCGGTGGCGGTCCTCGCCGTGATGAAGGCGGGCGGCGCCTACCTGCCGCTCGACCCGGCCTACCCGGCCGACCGGCTCACGTACATGGTCGAGGACTCCGGGACCGGACTGATCCTCGTGGACCGGGCGACGTCCGACCGGCTGCCCGACCTGCCGTCGGAGCTGCTGACCCTGGACGCGCCGGAGTTCGAGGAGGTCCTCGACGGCGTGGACGGCCGACCGCTGACCGACGCGCAGCGGCTCGGCCCGCTCGCGGTCGCCAACACCGCGTACGTCATCTACACCTCCGGGTCCACCGGCCGCCCCAAGGGCGTGGCCGTCACCCACACCGGTTTCGCCAACATGGTCGCCGAGGTGACCGGGCTGCTGGGCATCACCGCCCGCAGCCGGGTCCTGCAGTTCGCCTCGCCGAGCTTCGACATCTCCGTCGGCGAGATGTGCATGTCCCTCTTCGCCGGCGGAACCCTGGTCATGGCGGACCCGGACCGGCTCGCCCCCGGGGCGCCGCTCGCCGAGACCGCCGACGCGTTCCGGGTGACGCACGCGATCCTGACGCCCACGGTCCTCGCCGCCATGCCGGCCGGCTCGCTGTCCACCGTCGAGGCGCTGATGGTGGCCGGCGAGGCCGCCTCGCCGGAACTGGTCGCCACCTGGTCGGCCGGACGGCGGATGTTCAACGGCTACGGACCGACGGAGACCACCATCGGTGCGACGGCGGGCGAGCTCACCGCCGGCTCCGCCGTCACGATCGGCCGCCCCATCCGCAACACCCGCGTCTACGTCCTGGACTCCGCGCTGCGGCCGGTCCTTCCGGGCGTGCCCGGCGAGCTGTACATCGCCGGCGCGGGACTGACCCGGGGCTACGTCGGCCGGCCGGACCTCACCGCCCAGCGCTTCGTGGCCTGCCCCTTCGGGGAGTCCGGCGAGCGCATGTACCGCACCGGCGACCTGGTCGAGTGGACCCACGACGGCGAACTCGTCTTCCGCGGCCGCACCGACAGCCAGATCAAGGTGCGCGGCTACCGCATCGAACTCGGCGAGATCGAGGCGGCCCTCGCGGCCCACCCGGCGGTGGACCACGGCGTCGTGACCGCCCGCGACAACCTGGCCGGCGACAAGCAGCTCGTCGCCTACGTCATCCCCGCACCCGGCGAGAACGTGGTGGCCGAGGACCTGCGCAAGCACCTCACCAGCCGCATGCCGGAGTACATGGTCCCGTCCGCCTTCGTCACCCTGGAGCAGCTGCCGCTCACCCCGAACGGCAAGCTCGACCGGGACGCCCTGCCGGACCCGGAATACACCGGAGGAGTCGACTACCGCGCCCCGCGCAACCCCCTGGAGACCACCCTGGCGAAGCTGTTCGCCGAGGCGCTCGAACTGGAGCGGGTCGGCATCGACGACGACTTCTTCGACCTGGGCGGCCACTCGCTGCGCCTGACCAAGCTCATCAGCCGCATCCGCGCCGTCCTCGGGGCCAAGGTCCCCATCCGTGTGATGTTCGGGGCGACCACGGTGGCGAAACTGGCCGAGTACCTGCAGTCCCAGGTCAAGACGGCCCAGGCGCCCGTCTTCGCGGACCCCTTCGCGGTGGTCCTGCCGATGCGGACCGAGGGGTCCGGGGCTCCCCTGTGGTTCGTCCACCCGGGCGTCGGACTGTGCTGGTCCTACGTGGGCCTCGCCCAGCTCCTCGGGGACCGGCCGGTGTACGGCATCCAGGGCCGCGGCTTCGACGGCACGGGACGGGCCGAGTCCACGCAGGTGATGCTCGACGACTACCTGGAGCAGATCCTCGCGGTCCAGCCGGAGGGCCCCTACCACCTGGTGGGCCACTCCACGGGCGGCACCTACGCCCACGCCCTCGCCGCCGAACTGGAGCGGCGCGGCCACGAGGTGGCGCTGCTGGCCCTCATGGACAGCCCGCCCAGCGGCTGGTTCCGGCACATCGAGGACCCGGTGAACATGCCGGAGGTCCGGGAGTTCTTCAAGGAGTTCTTCATCGGCTCCGGCGTGGACGAGGACCGCGAGGCGCTGGTGGAGAACGGCAGCCACCTCTTCAAGTCGCACGCCGAGATGCTCCTGGAGTGGGACTCGCCCGTCTACGACGGCGACGCGGTCTTCTTCAACGCCACCCAGAACCCGGACGAGTCCTACGCCGCCCTCTGGGCCCCGCACATCGGCGGCACGGTCCACGAGTACGACATCGACGCCACGCACATGGGCATGCCGAAGGCCCAGCCCGCGGCCGAGATCGCCCGCATCATCAACCAGCACCTCGGGGGGAACTGACCATGACCGGGACACCAGCCGGCGCGCAGGAGCGGGAGGCGGCGGCCTTCGTCGACCGCCTGGGCATCAATCCGGAGTTCTTCTGGCTGCGCGGCCGGCAGCCCGAGCACCCGGTCGAGGTCAACGACTACGGCATCGTCGACGTCTACGGGTACAAGGAGGTGCTGGAGGTCGTCGGCGACCCCAAGACGTTCTCCAGCGACGTCGCCGAACTCATCGCGGGCGACGTGGAGATCGACCCCGAGTTCAGCGACGGCACCCTGCTCCAGTCCGACCCGCCGGACCACACCAAACTGCGCAAGATCATCAGCAAGGCGTTCACCCGCGGGATGGTCGCGGCCCTGGAGCCGCGGATGGTCGAGATCACCCACGAACTGCTCGATGCCGTGGACGGCCAGGACAGCATCGAGATGGTGAACGACCTGGCCTATCCGATGCCGATCATCGTGATCTCCGAGCTGCTCGGCGTCCCGCAGAGCGACCGCGACCTGTTCAAGACGTGGGTGGACCGGATGGCCCACAGCGCGGTCGCCCTCACTTCGGGCGAACGCGACCTCGACGAGGACGTCGACGCCCAGGCCGCCATGCGCGTGGTCCCGGAGATGTTCCAGTACCTGCGCGAACACGCCGCCGAGCGCCGCACCAAGCCCCGCGAGGACCTGCTGACCAAGCTCGTCGAGGCGGAGGTCGACGGCGAGCGGCTCAGCGACAACGCGGTGGTCAACTTCGCCAACGAGCTCCTCGTCGTCGGGCACGCCACCACCAGCGCGCTCCTCGGCAACACCCTGCTGTGCCTGGACGCCCACCCGGAGCACCTGGCCGCCGTACGCGGGAACCCGGACCTCACCCCCGGCCTGATCGAGGAGTCCCTGCGCTACCTCAGCCCCATCGCCACCGCGTACAAGGCGTGCGTCGCCGAGGGCGAGCTGGCCGGCGTCCCGGTCCACCCGGGCCAGCTCGTGGCGATCTCGCTCTCGGCGGCCAACCGGGACGAGCGCGTGTTCGCCCGCCCGCACGTCTTCGACCCCCACCGCGACCCCAACCCGCACATCGGCTTCGGCCGGGGCATCCACTTCTGCCTCGGCGCGCCGCTGGCCCGGATGGAAGGCCGGATCGCCACCGACATCCTGCTGGACCGCTTCCCGAAGATGCGGACGGACCCGGACAACCCGCCGTCCTTCCTGCCGCTGCCCCACGTCATCTCGACCTCGGAGCTCCCGCTCCTCGTCCGATGAGGCGCCGCCCCGAGGCCCCCGGCCGGGCCACCGAAGGAGACCCCCGATGACCACCACGAGCACCCCCCTCGCCAAGTGGGAGATGCACCCACGGCACTTCTGGCTGCGCGGCATCCGGCCGGAGAAGCCGGTCGAGTACGACCCCGGGGTCGGGATGTGGCACGTCTACGGCTACCCGGAGACCCTGGAGATCCTCAGCGACCCGGCGACGTACTCCTCGGAGGTCGCCGCCCGCTACGTCAGCCCCGAACAGGCCGCCGTCGCCTTCGACGGCAACCTCACCCAGGCCGACCCGCCCGAGCACCAGAAACTCCGCAAGCTGGTCGGACGCACCTTCACCCTGAAGATGGTCGCCGAGCTCGAATCGCGCATCGCCGCCCTCACCCACGAACTGCTCGACCGGATCGAGGGCGACACCTTCGACCTGGCGGAGGCCCTGGCCTACCCGCTGCCCGTGATCGTCATCTGCGACATGCTGGGCATCCCCCGCGAGGACCGCGAACTCCTCAAGGAATGGGCCGACCAGTCGCTCATGGCGAGCACCCAGCTCACCACCCACCAGGGCGACAAGGCGCAGGAGGAGTCCCTCGACACCCAGGCCGAGGCGGCCATGGCCATGGGCTTCTACATCCTCGAACTGGTCACGCAGCGGCGCGCCGAGCCCCGGGACGACCTGCTGTCCCGGCTCGTCGAGGCGGAGGTCGACGGCGAACGGCTCACCGACCGGCAGATCGTCAACTTCGCCAACCTGCTGATCTCGGCCGGCCACATCACCACCACCATGCTGCTCGGCAACACCATCCTGTGCCTGGACGCCTTCCCCGACGTCGACGCACGGGTCCGCGCCGACCGGTCGCTGGTGCCGACCCTGCTGGAGGAGTCCCTGCGCTACCTCAGCCCGCTGGCCGCCGGCTACCGGGTCACCACGCGCGACGTGGAGATCGGCGGGGTGCGGATCCCCGAGGGCGACGTGCTGGAGGTCTGGTTCTCGGCCGCCAACCGCGACGCCCGGGTCTTCGAGGACCCGGACGTCTTCGACCCGGCCCGCACCCCCAACCCGCAGATCGGCTTCGGCCGGGGCATCCACTTCTGCCTCGGCGCACCCCTCGCGCGGCTGGAGGGCCGCGTGGCCATGAACATCCTCTTCGACCGCTTCCCGAAGCTGCGCGTGGACCCGGACGACAGGCCGACCTTCCTCAGCTCCCCGGAGTTCACCGGGGTCTGGCGGCTCCCGATCCGCGTCGACTGACGGCCGTCCGGCCCGAGCCGCCGAACCCCCCGGCCGGCCTGCGGCCCGGACCCGTACCCCCGCGGGTCCGGGCCGCAGGCCCCACACCCCCGCTCGATCCCGTGAGGCGCACACCGGCCGCGTGACCGGCTGCGCCCCACGGGCGGTCTCCACTGGGCACCACGACCCCGGCCACCGGAGCCGGCGCAGGACAAGGAGCATCTCTTGACCCACTACGACGTGATTGTGGTCGGCGCGCGCTGCGCCGGGGCTCCGGCCGCGATGCTGCTCGCGCGCGCCGGCTACCGGGTGCTCATGGTCGAGCGCGGCACCTTCCCCAAGGACACCCTCTCCACGCTCTACATCCACCAGCCGGGCGTCGCCGCCCTCGCCCGGTGGGGGCTGCTGCCCGCGGTGCGCGACACCGGCGCCCCCGCCCTCGACCACGTCCGCTACACCCACGGCGACATCCTGCTCGAAGGCTGCTCCTGGGCGGCCGACGGACAGCGCGCCGCCTACGCCCCGCGCCGCTACCTCCTCGACCCGATCCTCGCCCGCGGCGCCGTCGAGGCGGGGGTGGAGTTCCGCGAGAACTGCCCCGTCGGCGACCTCGTCTTCGACGGCGACCGCGTCGTCGGCGTCCGGCTCGGCGCCACCGCGGGCGGCGCCGTGGAGCGGGCCACCCTCGTCATCGGCGCCGACGGCATGCGTTCGACCGTCGCGGCGAAGGTCCGCGCGCCGATGATCGCGGAGGACCCCGTCTCGACCTGCGCCTACTACTCGTACTGGTCGGGCCTGCGGCCCGGCTTCCGGCTGTACGACACCCCCGGCCACTGGGTCGGCACGGTCCCCACCAACGACGGCGCGACGCTCGTCGCCGGCTACTTCCCGCAGGAGCAGTTCGCGAGCGTCCGCGGCGATGCCCTGAACGCCCTGCTCACCAACGTCGAGAAGACGGCCCCCGAGCTGCGGGAGGAGATGGCCGCGGGCACCCGGCTCGAACGCGTCTACGGCACCGGCGACCAGCGCAACTTCTTCCGGCAGGCCGCCGGGCCCGGCTGGGCGCTCATCGGGGACGCCGGCCACCACAAGGACTCCATCACCGCACGCGGCATCACCGACGGCTTCTTCCAGGCCCAGTTGCTCGCCGACTGCATCGGCGACGGCCTCCACGACCCCGACCGGCTGCGGGCGGCCCTGCACTCCTTCGCCGAACAGCGGCTGGAAGCCCTCATGCCCGAATACCACGCCACCTTGAAGACGGCCCGGCTCGACCCGCCGCCGCACCACGTCGACCTGCTGCGCGCCGTCGCCACCAGCGGCGACCTGACCGACCGGTACTTCTCGACGCTGTCCGGTGTCTGCCCGATCGACGAGTTCGTCACCCCCGCACTGCTCGACCTGATGGAAGAGATGGACATGAAAGGACTGAACGGATGACCGACGGGACGTGTGACGGGACCACCGGCGGGACGGCCGGAGCGTCGCCCGGCAGGGCGCCCGGCGACGACCGGACGCCGCTCACCTTCGGGCAGGAGCTCATCCTCGCCGGGCAGGCGGCCGGACAGGAGAGCGCATACGGCCGGCACCCGGTCACCGCCCTCCGCATGACCGGCACGCTCGACCGGACCGCGCTCACCACCGCCCTGCGGGGCCTGGTCGCCCGGCACGAACCGCTGCGCACCACGTTCACCGGCAGCGGCGCCGCGTCGGGCGCACGGATCTGGCCGGCCGGCCCGGTCGAGCTGGAGTACGCCGACCTCAGCGCCGGCCTCAGCGCCCCCGGCGAGCCGGCGGGCCGGCTCGAAGCCCGCGTCGCGGAGCTCGCGGCCCGCCCCCACGACCTCGCCTCCGGCCCGCTGCTGCGCTCGCTCCTGATCCGCCTCGGCGCCGAGGAGCACCTCCTGGTGCTGACCGTCCACCGGATCGCCGCGGACACCCGCTCCCGTACGATCATCACCACCGAGCTGGCCGAGCTGTACGCCGCCGCCGTCACCGGACGCACCGCCCGGCTCCCCGAACTCCCGGTCCGCTATGCGCAGTTCGCCGCCGAGCAGCGCGCCCGCCGCACCGACGCCGAACTCGCCGCGCAGCTCGACCACTGGCGCGGCCGCCTCGCCGGCCTGCCCGCGCTGCGGCTGCCCACCGACCGGCCCCGCACCCGGGCCCGCGGCCGCGCCGCCGCCCGCCACCCCTTCCGGGTCCCCGCCCGGACCGTACGCGGACTCGCCGACGCCGCCCGCACCCAGGGCGGCACCCTCTTCGCGGGCCTCTTCGCCGCCTGCCAGGTGCTGTTCTCCCGGCACACCGGCCAGGAGGACCTGGCCCTCGGCACCCTGGCCGCCGGCCGGCCCCGGCCCGTACTCGACGGCCTCGTCGGCGCCTTCGACAACCCGCTGCTCGTACGCGCCCACCTGCGCGCCGACGCGCCGTTCACGGAGGTCCTCGCGCGCAGCTGCACCGCCCTCGCCGAGGCCCACGCCCACCAGGACGTCCCCTTCGAACGAGTGCGCACGGCCCTCGGCGAGGGCAAGGACGCCGGGGACACCCCCGAGGTCCAGGTGATGGTGCTGCTCCGAGGCGCCGACGAGGCCGCCGGGCCGGCGCAGAGCCCCGCCCTGGCCGTGCGCGCCGTCCCGCCGCCCGGCCTGCCCGCCGCCCACGACCTCACCGTGGAGTTCACCCCGACCGGGACCGGAGACCTGGCCGGCGTACTGGAGTACGACGCCGCGCTCTTCGACGCGGTCACCGTGCAGGTGCTGGCCCGCCATCTGGAGGTGCTGCTCGACGCCGCCGCGGCCGACCCGGCCCGGTCCGTGGCGGAGCTGCCCCTCGCCGACGAGGCGGAACTGCGCCTGCTCACCACCGACTGGGCCGTCAACCGCGCCGACTTCCCCGCCGACCGGTGCGTGCACGAACTCGTCGCCGAACAGGCGCGGCTGCGCCCCGAAGCGGTCGCCGTCACCGCCGGCCCGCAGAGCCTGAGCTACGCGGAGCTCGACGCCCGCGCCGACCGCCTCGCCCACCTGCTCGTCGCCGACGGCGTCCGCCCCGGCACCTTCGTCGCCGTCTGCCTGCCCCGCGGCCCCGAACTGATCACCGCGCTGCTCGCCGTGCTCAAGGCCGGCTGCGCCTACCTGCCGCTCAACCCCGACTACCCGCAGGACCGCCTCGCGTTCATGCTCTCCGACGCCGCGGTCCCGCTCTGCCTCACCGAGTCCCGGCTGACCGGCAGGCTCCCGGCCGCCGGCACCCGGACGATCTGCCTCGACGAGCAGGACGAGGCGCTCGCCGCCCAGCCCGCAGGGGCCCCGGCCGTCGACGTCACCGCCGACGACCCCGCCTACCTCATGTACACCTCCGGCTCCACGGGCACCCCCAAGGGGGCCGTGATCGGCCACCGGTCGGTCGTCCGGCTCTTCCGCAACGCCGACTGGGTGCGGCTCGGCCCCGACGACGTCATGGCCCAGGGCTCCGATGTCACCTTCGACGCGGCCACCCTGGAGATCTGGGGGCCGCTGCTCGCCGGCGGCCGGATGGCCGTCATCGACAAGGACACCCTCCTGGACCCGGCCGCCCTCACCGCCGCACTGCGCCGCGACGGCGTCACGACCCTCTTCGTGACCACCGCCGTGTTCAACCAGATCGTCGCCGCCGACCCGTACGCCTTCGGCGCGCTGCGCCACGTCCTGTTCGGCGGCGAGGCGGCCAACTCCGTACGCGTGGCGGAGGTCCTGGCGGCCGCCCCGCCCCGGCGGCTCGTGAACCTCTACGGGCCCACCGAGACCGCCGTCCTCGGCACCTGGCACCTGATCCGCGAGGCGGACGAGCACATGCCCGTCCCCATCGGCCGGGCCGTCGCCAACACCACCGCCTACGTCCTCGACGACCGGCTCCGGCCCGTGCCGATCGGGGTGCCGGGCGAGCTGTTCATCGCCGGGCCCGGCGTGGCCGCCGGCTACCTCAACCGGCCCGCGCTCACCGCCGAACGCTTCCTGGACAACCCGCACGGCGAAGCCCCCGACCACCGCATGTACCGGACCGGGGACCTCGTGCGCTGGACGAGCGCGGGCGTCCTCGAGTACGTCGGACGGGCCGACCACCAGGTCAAGGTGCGCGGCTACCGCATCGAGCCCGGCGAGATCGAACTCGTCCTGCAGCAGCACCCCGACGTCGGTGTCGCCCTCGTCGTGGCCCTCGCCGACGGCGACCACAAGCGCCTCGTCGGCTACGTGACCCCCGGTGCGTCCGGACGCCGGCCGCACCCCGCGGAGCTGCGGGAGTTCGTCTCCGCCCGGCTGCCCGTCCACATGGTGCCGTCCGCCGTGGTGTGCCTGGAGCAGTTCCCGCTCACCCCGAGCGGCAAGGTGGACCGCAGGGCCCTGCCCGCCCCGGAGCACACCGCCGCGCCCGCACCGGCCCAGGAGCCCCGCACCGGCGCCGAGCGGCTGCTCGCCCAGATCTGGTCCGACGTCCTCGGCGTGCCCACGGTCGGGATCACCGACAACTTCTACGAGCTGGGCGGCGACTCCATCCTCGGCATCAGGGTGGTCGCCCGGGCCAAGAAGGCCGGCCTGGTGATCTCCGCCAAGGACGTCTTCCGCAAGCAGACGATCGCCGAACTCGCCACCACCGCCGTCGCGGCGGACGCCGCCTGAGGCACGCACACCGGAGGAGACACCCACCCATGACCGCCCCCACCCTGCAGGCCGCCGCGCCCGCCGCCGCGGCCGAGGCGGCCGACCCGGCAGCCTTCGACCTCACCGACCCGCAGACCTTCGACGACAACGACCCGCACGAGATGTGGCGGCCGTTCCGCGCGCACAACCCCGTCTTCTGGCACGCGCCGCGCGACGGCAAGCCCGGCTTCTGGGTCCTCACCAAGTACGACGACATCATGGCGGCCTACCGCGACAACAAGCGGTACACCTCCGAGCGCGGCAACGTCCTCAGCACCCTCCTGCTGGGCGAGGACTCCGCCGCCGGCAAGATGCTCGCCGTCACCGACGGCCCGCGCCACCGCGAGATCCGCAACCTGATGATGAAGTCCTTCTCGCCGCGCGTCCTGGCCCCGGTCGTCGAGAACGTCCAGCAGCTCACCGACCGCCTGGTGTCCGAGGCCGTCGAGGAGGGCGAGGTCGACTTCGTCACCGCCGTCGCCGACCGGATCCCCATCCACACCATCGGCGACCTCATGGGCATCCCCGCCGGGGACCGCGAACAACTCGTCGACTGGAACGCGCAGACCCTGTCCCGGTACAGCGCCGACGACGGAGAGGAGGTCTCGCTGATGGCGCGCAACGAGATCATCCTCTACATCTCCGGCCTGATGGCCGAGCGCCGCCGCAACCCGGGCGAGGACGTCCTCAGCACGCTGGCCACCGCCACCGTCGACGGTGAGCCGCTCACCGAAGAGGAGATCATCTACAACGCGTACAGCCTGATCCTGGGCGGCGACGAGTCGAGCCGGGCCACCGCCTCGGGCATCGTCCACGCCTTCAGCCAGTACGAAGACCAGTGGCGCCGGCTGAAGAACGCCGAGGTCACCCTGGAGAGCGCCACCGAGGAGGTGATGCGCTGGACCACCCCGACGATGCACTTCGGCCGGCACGCCCTGGTCGACATCCCCCTCCGCGACCACGTCGTCAGGGCCGGCGAGATCGTCACCCTGTGGAACAGCTCCGCCAACTTCGACGAGGACGTCTTCACCGACCCCTACACCTTCGACCTGGGCCGCACCCCCAACAAGCACGTCAGCTTCGGCCACGGGCCGCACTTCTGCCTCGGCGCCTACCTGGGCCGCGTCCACATGATCTCCATGCTGGAGTCGCTCCGCTCCCGGGTCGCCGGCATCGAACTCCTCGCCCCGCCCACCCGCCTCTTCTCCAACTTCGCCAACGGCCACGCCACCCTCAAGGTCCGCCTCACCCCCGAACCCGCCGCCTGACGCCCCTGCGGCACGGTGAAGGCCCTCCCGGTCGGACCGGGAGGGCCTTGCGCATGCGGGGCGGCGGTCAGGGGGCGGGGCTCAGGAGGGCGGTGTCCGTGAAGGTGCGGAGGTCGGCGCACAGGGTGCGGGCCACCTCCGGCTCCTGGGACTGGAGGTAGAAGTGGCCGCCCTCGAAGAAGCGGGCCGTGAACTCCGCGGACGTGTGCGCGCGCCAGCGCAGCAGGCCCTCGCGCGGCACGTTGTGGTCCTGGGCCCCCGCATACGCGTACAGCGGGCAGGTGACGCGGGAGTCCGCCGCACCCCGGTAGCTCTCCGCGGCCTTGAAGTCCGCGCGCAGGGACGGAAGGACGGCGGACATCAGGTCCTTGTCGGCGAGCAGTTCCGGCGGGGTGCCGGACAGGTCGGAGATCGAGGACGCGAGGTCCTCGTCGGCGAGCCGGGACAGGCCGCGGCTGAGATGGATCGAGGCCGCCGGCCGGCCCGAGACGACCACACCGACCGGCGCACGGTCCGGGTGCCGGCTCTCCAGGCGCAGGGCCACCTCGTACGCGACGATCGAGCCCAGGCTGTGCCCGAACAGGACCAGCGGCCGCCCCCCGCCGGGCAGCAGCGCCTCGACGACCCGGTCCGCCATCTCCCCGATGTCCTCCACGCACGCCTCGCCGAGCCGGTCCTGACGGCCCGGATACTGCACGGTGAGCACCTCGGCGGAGCCGGACAGGGCCTGCGCCAGGGTGTAGTAGCCCGTCGCCGAGCCGCCCGCATGGGGGAAGAGGACCAGCGTCGGGCCCTGCACCGGCGGCCGGTGGTAGCGGCGCAGCCAGCCCGTCGGGTCGGAGCCGGGCCCGTAGCGTCGTGTCATCGTCCGTCTCCGTCCACGAGGAGGTGCGGGCCGGCGTCCGCGAGGGACGCACAGCCGGTGAGAGCCAGGGCCAGCCCGAGATCGGTGAGCAGGCAGCGCAGTACGTGCCGCACGCCGCGCTCGCCGTCGAGGCCCAGCCCGTACACGTAGGGCCGGCCGTACAGCACCGCGTCGGCACCCAGGGCCAGTGCCTTGACCACGTCACTGCCGGTGCGGACCCCGGAGTCCATGAGCACCGGCACGTCCGGGCCGACGGCCGCCCGCACCGCCGCGAGCGCGTCCAGGGCGGCCACGGCGCCGTCGAGCTGGCGGCCGCCGTGCGTGGAGACCACCACGCCGTCCGCGCCGTGCTCCAGCGCCAGCCGGGCGTCCTCGGGGTGCAGGATCCCCTTCACGACCAGCGGCAGCCGCGTCAGCCTGCGCAGCCAGGCCAGATCCTCCCAGGTCAGAGTGGGATCGGTGGAGATCTGAGCCCACCGCAGCACGGTGGCGGTGGTGTCCGCGTCCGCCGGCAGCCCGGCCCGGAACGCGGGGTCGCTCGTGAAGTTGGCGATGCCCGTCCCGCGCAGGAACGGCGAGTAGCCACTGTCGAGTTCCGCCGGGCGGAAGCCGAGGTGCGTGGCGTCCACGGTGACGACGATCGCCCCGTAGCCGCTCGCCTCGGCCCGCCGCACCAGCGACTCGCCCACCGCCCGGTCCGACGGCAGGTACAGCTGGAACCACCGCGGACCGTCGCCCGCGGCCCGGGCCACCTCCTCCAGCGTGCGCGACGCGAAGGTCGACACGACCATCGGCACCCCGGTGGCCGCCGCCGCCCGCGCGGTGGCCGACTCGCCCTCGGGGTGGGCCACTTGCTGCGCGGCCAGCGGAGCCAGCAGGACGGGCACCGGCAGCCGCTGCCCGAACAGGGTCACCGAGGTGTCGGCCCGGCGCGTACCGCGCAGCATCCGCGGCACCAGCGCCCGCCGGTCGAAGGCGGCGCGGCCGGCGCGGCCGGTCGCCCCGGACCCCGCGGTGCCCGACACGTACGCGAAGGCCTCGGGGGCCATCACCGCGCGGGCCGCGGCCTCCAGGGCGGTCAGGTCGGTCGGCAGCCCCGGGGTACGGCCCGCGAGGCCCGCCAGCATGAGTTCCCGCACCAGGTCGGGGAGCGGCTCGGGACCAGCCGTCCCGGCCCGGGCGGACACGGCGGCCCCGACCAGGTCCTCGCGGATGCGCCCGGTCAGCAGCGGCGCGCTCTCGCCGGGCCGTTCCAGGAGCGCGAAGTGGCCGCCGGCCAGTGCGGCGATCTCGTGGCCGCCCGCCGTGTGGCGGGCCCAGCCGCCCATCTGCTCCCGCGTGTTCTTCGGGTCCGCCGACGCCAGCAGCACCGTGAGGGGGGCTGCCACCCGGGCGTCCGGCGCACCGTGGTGGCGCAGCAGCGCCCGGTGGTCGGCGCGCAGCAGCCGCAGGATCTCCCCGGCGGTCTCCGGGTCGGCCAGCAGCGGTTCGGGTATGCCGCCGAGCCGCCGCAGTCCTGCGGTCAGCTCCTCGTCCCCGACGCCGGTGAGGTCGGGTTCCTCCCAGTCCTGTGCCGGCGGCCGGGCCGCCGACACGAACAGGCGCTGCACGCCGCCGTGCTCCTCCAGCAGGCGGGCCGTCTCGAAGGCGACGAGGGCCCCCATGCTGTGGCCCAGGAGGAACAGCGGCCGGCCGTCGGCACGGCCGGCGAGGGCGCCGGCGACTTCCGAGGCCAGCTCGCAGAGGTCCTGCGCGCAGGGTTCGCGGCGCCGGTCCTGGCGGCCGGGGTACTGGACGGCGGCCAGCTCGATGTCCTCGGGCAGCGCGGCCGACAGCGCCGTGAAGGCGTTCGCGGTGCCGCCCGCGTGCGGGAAGCACACCAGGCGGGCGGCCGCGGACCCGCGGGGGTGCGGGGTGCGCAGCCACCGTGACGGGTCGGCGGCGGGGCGGGCCGGCGGAACCGGCGCGGCCGTCGGGGTGTTGGTCATGCCCACGCGGAGTGATCCTCCTTCATAGAACCCAGTTCGGTCAGCAGCTCGCGCAGCCGCTCGCTCACCGCGGCGCCCTGCGCCTCGCTCAGCGGCCGGTCGGCCACCGCCGCCTCCAGCCGGGCGATGTCCGCGAGCAGCGCCACGGTCACCCCCGCGTCGTCGCCGCAGGCCGGCGCAGCCGCGGGGCCCGGGTCCGGTGCGGGGGCCGGCTCCGCGGCCGGCTGCGGGAGCTGCTCCCGGAGGTGGACGACGAGCTCGACCGGGGTCGGCCAGTCGTAGATGAACGTGGCGGGCAGCCGGACACCCGTCGCCGCGGCCAGCCGGTTGCGCAGCTCCACCGCGGTGAGCGAGTCGAAGCCGAGCCGGTCGAACGCCCCGTCCCGGTCCACGGCCGCGCCGGACGTGTGCCCGAGGACGGCGGCCACCTCGTGCAGCACGGTGTCCAGCAGCCGGTCGCCGGTCGGCGAGGCCGCCTCGGCCGGCTCCGAAGTGAGCTCCGGGGCCCGCTGCGACACCTGCGCCGGTGCGGTGGCCGTCGCCGCAGCGCGCCCGGGCCCGGCGGCCGGCACCAGCCCCCGCAGCAGCGGCGGCACCGCCGCGCCCTGCGCGACCGCCGCCCGCAGCCCGTCGAGGTCCCAGCGTGCGGCCACCGCCACCGGCCGGTCGCGGCGCACGGCGGCGTCCAGCAGTTCCAGCCCCTCCTGCGAGGTGATCGGGGCGACGCCCACCCGCGCCATGCGGGCGACGTCGGCGCCGGTCAGGCCGGCGCCCATGCCACCGGCCCCCTCCCACAGTCCCCACACGACGGAGACCCCGGGCCGGCCGGCCGCGCGCCGCCGCTCCATCAGCCCGTCGAGGAAGGCGTTGCCGGCCGCGTACCCGGCCTGCCCGGGAGCGCTGAGCGTGCCCGCGAGGGAGGAGAAGGCCACGAACGCGTCGAGGCCGAGCGGTTCGGTGAGTTCGTGCAGGTTCAGTGCCGCGTCCACCTTCGGACGCAGGGTCCGCTCCAGGCTGTCGGGAGTCAGTGAGGTGATCAGGCCGTCGTCCAGGACGCCTGCCGCGTGCACGACCCCGCCGATGCGGACCCCGTCGCGGGCCAGCCCGGCCAGGGCGGCGGCCAGCGCGTCCCGGTCGGCCGCGTCGCAGGCCACCGTACGGACGTCTGCGCCCCGTTCGCGCAGGTCGTCGACGGACCGGGCGGCGTCCTCGCCCGGCAGGCCCCGGCCCATCAGGACCAGCTGCCGTATCCCGTGGCGCGCCACGAGGTGGTGCGCGGCGAGCCGGCCCAGCCAGCCGAGACCGCCGGTGATCAGGACGGCCCGGGAGGTGTCCCAGCGCTCGTCCTCGTCCACCAGGTCCAGGACCACCTTGCCGACGTGCCGGGCCTCGCTCAGGTGCCGGAAGGCGTCCGGCGCGCTGCGCAGGTCCCAGGCCGCCACCGGCGGGGCCTGGAGCGCACCCCGCTCGAACAGGGCGAGGAGTTCGGCGAAGATCTCCTGGATCCGGTCCGGCCCGGGGTCGCGCACGTCGTACGTGCGGTAGGCGACCCCCGGGTGCGCGGCCGCGACCTCCGCGGGCGCGCGCCGGTCGGTCTTGCCCATCTCCAGGAACCGTCCACCGCGCGGCAGCAGCCGCAGCGAGGCGTCCGCGAACTCCCCGGCGAGGGAGTTCAGCACCACGTCGACGCCGCGGCCGCCGGTGGCGGCGAGGAAGGACCGCTCGAAGTCCAGGGTGCGGGAGGAGGCGATGCGCCCGTCCGCGATCCCGGCGGCGCGCAGAGCGTGCCACTTGGCGGGGCTCGCGGTCGCGTACACCTCGGCGCCCAGGTGGCGGGCGATCTGGATCGCCGCCGTGCCGACGCCGCCGGCGCCCGCGTGCACGAGCACCGACTCGCCCGCGCGCAGGCCCGCCAGGTCCACCAGGCCGTAGTAGGCCGTCAGGTAGGTGACGGGGACGGCGGCCGCCTGCCGGAAGGACCAGCCCTCCGGGATCCGGGACACGAACCGGCGGTCGGTGACCGACGTCGGGCCGATGCCGTGGAACAGGCCCATCACCCGGTCGCCGGGCTGCAGGTCGGTGACGCCGGGTCCCACCTCCAGGACCGTGCCGGCGCCCTCACCGCCCTGCCCCGAACCGCCCGCGTGCCCGTCGACGGACGCCGGGATCACCCCGAGGGAGAGCAGCACGTCGCGGAAGTTCAGGCCGGCCACCCGCATCCGGACCCGCACCTGTCCCGCCTCCAGCGGTGCGGCCGCCTCCGGCCAGGGCCTCAGGGCCAGGTCCGCGAAGGTGCCCTTGGCGACGTAGTCGAGGTGCCAGTGCGGAGTGTCGGCGGGCGGCGTGAGCAGCGGCTCCGCGTCGTCCGCGGTGAGGGTGGGACGGTAGGCGGCGCCGCCCCGCAGCGCGAGCTGCGGCTCTCCGGTGGCCAGGGCCGCGGCGACGGACCGCCGGGAGGCGGGGCTGCCGTCCTCGTCGAGGACCGTGAACCGGTCGGGGTGCTCGGCCTGCGCGGAGCGCAGCAGGCCCCATACGGCGCGGTGGGACAGTTCGCAGGGCTGCTGCTCGCCGCCCAGCGTGACGGCGCCCCGGGTGAGGACCGCCAGCCCGGTGCCGGCCAGCCGCTCGTCGGTGGCGAGGAGCCCGACGGTGTCGAGGACCCCGTGGAGCGCCGTACGCACCGCGGCCGCGGCCGCGGCCGCGGCCGCGGCCGCGGCCGTCGAGCCGTCGCCGGTGTCCGGTACGCCACCGGCCGCGGGGAGCGGGCAGGGCAGCACGAGCAGCGCGGGGGCGTCGGCGCCGGCGTCCAGCGCCGCCGTCAGCGCGGCGGTGTCGGGCACGGCGCCGCCGAGCCCCAAGTCGTGGCCGTCCTCGGGCGGGCCCAGCAGTGTCCAGCGGTGGGTCGCGGGAGCGGCGGGCAGCTCGGCCAGTTCCTCCCACACCGGCAGCAGCAGGCCGTCGCCCGGCCCGGCGGCGGCGGCCGTGGCTGCCGCCGGGAGCGGGCGCAGCACCAGCGAACCGATCGAGGCCACCGGGCGGCCCGAGGTGTCCGCGACCTCGATGCCCACGGCGTTCGCCCCGGCGGGCGCGAGCCGGACGCGGAGCACCGGCCCGCCGGCGCCGTGCGTGCGGACGCCGGACCAGGCGTACGGCAGGAAGGTCCGCCCGTCACCGCCCTCGCCGCCGTCGTTCCCGTCGACCGCGGCGATCAGGCCGCCGAGTGCGATCGGGTGCAGGGCCGCGTCCAGCAGCGCCGGGTGCAGTGCGTAGCGGTCCGTGGCCGGCCCGGCGCCGGCGGGCAGGGCCACCTCGGCGAACACCTCCGGCCCGCGCCGCCAGACGGCGCGCACCCCGCGGAAGGCGGGTCCGTAGGCCAGGCCCTGGGCGCCGAGGGCCGCGTAGAGGTCCGCGACCGGTCCGGGGAGCGCCTCCGCGCCGCGCGGCGGCCACACCCCGGCGAGGTCCCCGCCGGTTCCGGCGGCCGGTGCCGGTGCCGTACCCGCGCCGTCCGGCAGGAGCGTTCCGTGGGCGTTGCGGACCCAGCCCCGCCCGTCGGCACCGTCCTGCGACCGGGAGTGCACGGCGACCGCTCGGCGGCCCGAACCGTCGGCGGTGTCCGGGGCGCCCACCGACACCCGGAGCCGGACCTCGCCCTCCTCCGGCACCACCAGGGGTGCCTCCAGGACCAGTTCCTCCACCAGGGGGGAGCCCGCCTCGCGGGCGGCGCACGCCACCAGGTCGAGCAGCCCGGTGCCCGGCAGCAGGACCCGGCCGCCGACGCGGTGGTCGGCCAGCCACGGATGACGCGCCAGGGACAACCGACCCGTCAGCAACAGGCCTCCGCTGTCCGGCAGTTCGGCCGAGGCGTGCAGCACCGGGTGGCCGACCGCGGTCAGCCCGGCGGACCCCACGTCCCCGGTCGGCGCCGGCCGGTCGATCCAGTACCGCCGGTGCTGGAAGGCGTACGTGGGCAGCTCCACCCGGCGGGCCCCGCGATCTGCGAACACCGCGGCCCAGTCCACGCCCCCGCCGCAGGCGTGCAGTCGGGAGACCGCCGTCAGCAGCGCCGTCACCTCCGGCAGGCGCCGGCGCAGCGAGGCGACCAGCGTAGGGCCGGCCGCCGGGCGCCCGCGCCCGGTGTCCTCAAGGCACTCCGCGGCCATCGAGGTGAGGTCGGTGCCCGGCCCCAGCTCAACGAAGCGGGTGCAGCCCAGCTCGGCCAGGGCTGCGACGCCGTCCTGGAAGCGGACGGCGTGCCGGGCGTGCCGCACCCAGTACTCCGGGTCGGCGAGCTCGTCCGCTCCCGCCACCCGGCCCGTCAGGTCCGAAACGAAGGCGAGCTGCGGTTCGGCGAAGGCCAGCCGTGCGACCACGGCCCGCAACTCCGCCAAGGCCGGTTCCATCAGCGGCGAGTGAAAGGCGTGGCTGACGCGCAGCCAGGTGGCCTTCCCGCCCGCCGCCTCGAACGCCGCGACCACGCCGGCCAGCGCGTCGCGCTCGCCGGAGAGCACCGTGGCGGCCGGCCCGTTCACCGCCGCCAGGGAGATGAACCGCTCCTGGCCCGCGATCAGGGCGGCCGCCTCCGCCTCCGAGGCGCGCAGCGCCACCATCGCACCGCCCGCCGGCAGTCCCTGCATGATCCGGCCCCGTACGGCGGCCAGCTCGGCCGCGTCCGCCAGCGACAGGGCGCCCGCCGTGTGCACGGCCGCGAGTGCGCCGACGGAGTGCCCGAGGACGGCGTCCGGCCGCATGCCCCAGGACTCCAACAGCCGGAACAGGGCCACCTCGAAGGCGAACACCGCCGGCTGGGTGAAGCAGGTGCGGTGCAGCAGGGCGCCCTCGGGGCTGTCCTCGGCCGCGAGGACCACCTCCCGCAGCGGCCGTTCCAGGTGCGGTTCCAGGGCGGCGCACGCCTCGTCGAACGCGGCCGCGTACACCGGGAACGCCTCGTACAGCTCCTGCCCCATGCGGGCGCGCTGCGAGCCCTGTCCCGCGAAGAGGAACGCGGTGCGGCCCTCGCCGGCGGTCGCCCGGACCACATCGGCCCCGGGCACGCCGTCGGCCAGCGCCCGCAGCCCGTCCAGGAGCTCGTCCCGGCTCCCGGGCAGGAGTACGGCGCGGTGCGGCAGGTGCCCGCGGGTCGTGGCGAGGGAGAAGCCGATGTCCGCGAGCCCGTCGCCGTCGGCCCCGGTCAGGTGCTCGTACAGCCGGTCGGCCTGCGCGCGCAGCGCCGGCTCGCCGGCCGCCGACAGCACCACCGGTACGACCGCCGGGGCGGCCGGACGAACGCCCGGCGCGGGCGCCGGTGCTTCCGGCTCCGGCGCCTGCTCCAGGACGACGTGGGCGTTGGTACCGCTGATGCCGAAGGAGGACACCGCCGCCCGGCGCGGCCGGTCGCCGTGCGCGGGCCACGGGACCGTCTCGGTGAGGAGGGACACGGTGCCCTCCGACCAGTCCACGTGCGGGGTGGCCTCCTCCACGTGCAGGGTCCGCGGCAGCACCCCCTCGCGCAGCGCCATCGCCATCTTGATGACCCCGCCGACGCCGGCGGCGGCCTGGGTGTGCCCGATGTTCGACTTCAGGGAGCCCAGGCGCAGCGGCCGGTCCGCCGGGCGCCCGGCGCCGTAGGCGGCCAGCAGCGCCTGCGCCTCGATCGGGTCGCCCAGCGAGGTGCCCGTGCCGTGCGCCTCCACCGCGTCGACGTCGCCCGGCGCGAGCCCGGCCGCGGCCAGGGCCTGCCGGATCAACTGCTCCTGCGCGGGGCCGCTGGGCGCGGTCAGCCCGTTGCTCGCGCCGTCCTGGTTGACGGCCGAGCCGCGGACGACGGCCCAGACCCGGTGCCCGTTGCGGCGGGCGTCGGAGAGCCGCTCGACCAGCAGCAGACCGGCGCCCTCGGCCCAGCCGGTGCCGTCCGCGGACGCCGAGAACGCCTTGCAGCGGCCGTCGGCGGCCAGCCCGCGCTGCCGGCTGAACTCCACGAACGGCATCGGCGTCGCCATCACCGTGGCGCCGCCGACCAGGGCCATCGAGGACTCGCCGCTGCGCAGCGAGGCGCACGCCAGGTGCAGGGCGACGAGGGAGGAGGAGCAGGCCGTGTCGACGGTGAGGGCCGGCCCCTGCAGCCCGAAGGTGTAGGACAGCCGCCCGGAGGCCACGCTGGCGGCGCCGCCGACGCTCAGGAAGCCCTCGTACTCCTGCGGAGCGGGGGAGAAGCGGTTCATGTAGTCGGTGTACATCGTGCCGACGAACACTCCGGTACGGCTGCCGCGCAGGCCGGCCGGGTCGATGCCCGCGTGCTCGAAGGCCTCCCACGCGGTCTCCAGCAGCAGCCGCTGCTGCGGGTCGATGCTGTGCGCCTCGCGCGGCGGTATCCCGAAGAACTCGGCGTCGAACTCGGCGGCCCCGTGGAGGAAGCCGCCCTCCCGCGCGTACGAGGTGTGCGGCCGCTCCGGGTCGGGGTCGTACAGCTCCGCCAGGTTCCAGCCCCGGTCGGTGGGGAACGGGCCGACGGCGTCCACCTCGTCGGTGGTCAGCCGCCACAGGTCTTGCGGGGAACGGACGCCACCCGGGTAGCGGCAGGCCATCCCCACGATGGCGATCGGCTCCTGCTCGCGTTCCGTGCCGTGGGCGTGGTCGGCCCTGAGCCGCTCGTTCTCCTTCAGCGCGGCCCGCAGCGCCTCGACGACCTGCTGCTGGGTTGTGGAAGCCATCCTGTTCTCTCCGTACTGCCCCGTCGGGGTCTGGGTCTGGGTGTGGTCTGCGGGCCCGGGTCCGCAACGCGTGCGGACCCGGGCGGTGGGTGTCTTCCTCAGCTCTGGCCCAGGGCCAGGCGGACGAGGTCGTCCGCGCTCATCGCATCCAGCGCGCTCTCGTCCCCGTCCCCGCTCCCGCCGTCGGCGGTCTGGGCCGGAGTGTCCTGCGGCGCGGACTCGGCGGGTGCGAGGGCCGACCGCAGCCGCTCGGCCAGGGCGCCCGGCGTCGGGTGGTCGAAGACGAGCGTGGGCGGCAGCTTGACGCCGGTCGCGGCCGCCAGGCGGTTGCGCAGCTCGACCGCCGTCAGCGAGTCGAAGCCGAGGTCCTGGAACCTGCGGTCGGCCGGTACCCGGTCGCCGTCCGAGTGGCCCAGGACGGCCGCCACCTCGGTCCTTACGGTTCCGAGCAGGATGTGGTGGTGCTCCCGGCGGGGTGCCCGGGCGAGCCGGTCGCGCAGAGCGGCCGCGGTGTCACGGGCCGCCGCCTGCGCGGATGCCTGGCGGGGGCGGGCCGGCAGGAGCGCCCGCAGCGGGAACGCGACGGCCTCCGGGTCGGCCGTCCGCAGGTCCAGGTGGGCGGCCGCCAGGACCGCGGCGCCGGAGGCGACGGCCGCGTCGAACAGCGCCAGGCCGTCCGGCGCGGACAGCGCCCCGACCCCGGAGCGGGCCAGCCGCTTCAGGTCGGCCGCACCCAGGTCGCCGGTCAGCGTGCTCTCCTGCGCCCACAGGCCCCAGGCCAGCGACACGGCCGGCAGCCCTTCGGCGCGGCGGCGGTGGGCCAGGGCGTCCAGGGAGGCGTTGGCCGCCGCATAGTTGCCCTGTCCCGCCGAGCCCAGCGTCCCGGCGAGGGACGAGAAGAGGACGAACGCCGACAGGTCCAGGTCCCGGGTGAGCTCGTGCAGGTGGCGGGCCGCGTCCGCCTTGGCCCGCAGCACCCCCTCCATCCGCTGCGGGGTGAGCCCGGCCAGCACCGTGTCGTCGGTGATGCCGGCCGCGTGGACGACCGCGGTCAGCGGGCGGTCCGCGGGTACGGCGGCCAGCAGCGCGGCGAGCGCCGTCCGGTCGCCGGTGTCGCACGCGGCGACGCTCACCTCGGCGTCGAGTGAGGCCAGTTCGGCCGTGAACTCCTCCGCGCCAGGTGTCGCGGCGCCGCGTCGGCCGGTCAGCAGCAGCCGTCCCACTCCGTGCTGCTTGACCAGGTGCCGCGCCAGCAGCCGGCCCAGGGTCCCCAGACCGCCCGTGACCAGCACGTGGTCGCCCGCCCCGAAGACCGCCGAGCCGTCCTCCGAAGGACCGGCGGGACCGGTGGGCAGGGCGGTGTCGGTGGGCCGGTGTCCGCGCAGGGCCGGCGCCGAGGCCCGGCCCGCCCGCAGCGCGAGCTGCGGCTGCGTCGAGGTGAGCGCCAGGGCCCGGGCGAGAGCGCGTACGGACTCCGGCCGGCCGTCGGTGTCGACCAGCGCGAACCGGCCGGGCTGCTCCGACTGCGCGGAGCGGATCAGGCCCCACACCGCGGCCAGGGCCGGGTCCGGGCGTTCGGAGTCCGTCACGGCGACCGCTCCCCGGGTGAGGACGGCGAGCCGGGCGTCCGCGAACCGGTCGTCCGCCGTCCAGTCCTGGGCCAGTTCGAGGACGGCGAGCAGGGCGTGGCGGTCGGCGCCCGGTCCGGCGGGACCGGCGGGACCGGCCGGTGCGGCCGCCAGGACCACGGCGGGTGCCGGAGCACCGCCGTCGACCGCCGCCCGCAGCGCGGCCAGGTCCTGATGGGTACGGACGGCCACCCCGGCGGCGCGGACGGCCTCGACGGCGTCCGCGAGGTCGGCGCCGTCCCCGCCGAGGACGGCCCAGGGACCGGCCGGCACCGGGGCGGCCTCCCGCAGCGGCGACCAGTGCAGGTCGAACAGTCCGGCCCGGTGGACCGGCTCGGCCGGGGCCGCCGGGTCCGCCCGCAGCTCGCGGACCGCCAGGCCGCCCGCCGTGCACACCGGGACACCGTCCTCGTCCGCGATCAGCAGGGACCGGACGTCGCCCGGGCCCTGCCGCAGGCGGACCCGCAGCCGTGCCTGCCCGGACGCCCGCAGGGTCAGGGCGCTCCAGGCGAAGGGCACCACCAGCCGGTCACCGGCGCCGGGTCCGACCAGGGCCGTGTGCAGGGCGGCGTCGAGGGCGGCGGGGTGCAGGGCGAAACCGTCCGCCTCGGCGGTCTCGGGCAGGATGATCTCGGCGTAGCGGTCGCTGCCCCGATGCCAGGCCCTGCGCAGGCCCTGGAAGGTGGGCCCGTAGTCGTAACCGAGCCCGGCGAGACGGGAGTAGAGCCCCTCGACGGGGATCTCGGCGGCGTCCCGGGGCGGCCAGACGGTGAGGCCGGTGTCCTCGCCGGTCGCGTCGGGCACCTCGTCGGCCAGCACCCCGCCGGCGTGCCGCACCCATACGGCGTCCGGACTGTCCTGCGGCCGGGAGTGCAGGGAGAGGGGTCGGGTCCCGTCGTCGCCGGCCGGGCCCACCAGGAGCTGCAGGGCGACAGGGCCGTCGAGGTGGAGCGGCTGCTCCAGGGTGAGCTCGGCGACCTCCACCGCCCCGGTGCGCCGCGCCGCGTACAGGGCGAGCTCGGCGACGGCCGCACCGGGCAGCAGCGGCCGACCCATGATGGTGTGCTCCGAGAGCCACGGGCGGTCTTCCACGTCGAGGGTGCCGGTGAACAACCAGCCCTGCCCGGCGGCGAGTTCGACCGAGGTGTCCAGCAGTGGATGCCCGCCGGCCGGCTTCTGCGCGGCCGGCGCCGCGGGAGCGCTCAGCCAGTAGCCCTCGCGCTGGTACGGGTACGTGGGAAGGGCGACGGCCCGCCCGCCGGGCAGGAAGCCGTCCCATCGGACGTCCCGGCCCCGTACGTGGGCCTCCGCGAGCGCCGCCGCCAGGGTTCGCCCCTCGGGGCGGCCCGCCCGCAGCAGGGGGACCGCGGTGACCGCCGGCCCGGGCTCGGTGTCGCCGGAGCCCGGTAGCGCACGGACCATCGCGCTGAGCACCCCGTCCGGCCCCAGTTCCAGGAAGGTGGTGACGTCGTGCTGTCGCAGGTACCGGATGCCGTCGTTGAAGCGGACGGTGTGGCGGAGGTGTTGGACCCAGTAGTGGGGGTCGGTGAGTTGTTCGGTGGTGGCGGGTCGTCCGGTGAGGTTGGAGATGA
>NZ_JOFX01000011.1 GCF_000719345.1 Streptomyces sp. NRRL F-2664 | reverse complement strand
AGCTCCTTCTGGATCAGGCCCTCCTGCAGGCCCACCAGCGCGGTGGCGTGCGTCAGGTTCGGGAAGTACCCGATCCGGACCTCGGACGCCGACAGCTTCCTGCCACCCGCGGCAGCGGTTGCGGCCTTCCCGTCGCCCTCGTCCACCGCCTGGGAGCCGTAGCCGCAGGAGGCGAGCGCGCCGATCAACAGCGGCAGGGCGGCGACGGCGACGAGGCCGCGGCGCAGGGTCGTGGGGGTGGTACCGGTGTCAGGCACGGGAGGACTTCCTCTCACCGCGCCGTCGTCCTACGGCGCGGGTCTTCTGCTGTGGATCGGGGATGGGAGCGGCTCGTGGGAGGTGGTCATCACGCACATCGCGCCACGCCCCCCTGGCCGCTGCCGAGGGCGCCGCTGCCCACGCGGCCGCCCTCCTTCGCGAAGGTCGAGTACAGATCGGCGACCATGGGCTAGAAGTCCCACCCGTCGTCGTCGGCCTGCGCCGCGTCCGCGGTCTCGGCCTTGGAGGCGAAGGACTCGCCCGCCATGCCCGCCGCCAGGGTGGTCCCGTCCGCCGGGTCGATCAGCAGGAAGGAACCGGTACGCCGCGAGTCGGCGTACGCGTCGAGCGCGAGCGGCTCAGCGGTCCTGACGACCACACGGCCGATGTCGTTCGCCACCAGCTGCCCGGGCTCCGGGTGCTGGGACAGGTCGTCCAGGGTCAGCCGCGACGGGATCTCCTTGACGATCGCCTTGACCGTGCGGGTCGTGTGCTTGATCAGCACCCGGGCGCCCACGGTCAGCGGCTGGTCCGCCACGTGGCAGACCGTCGCGACGACGTCCTGCGTGGTCGCCGGGGCGGTCGCGGACGGCGCGATCAGGTCGCCGCGCGAGATGTCGATGTCGTCCTTCAGCCGCACCGTCACCGACTGCGGGGCCCAGGCGATGTCCACGGACTCGCCCAGCGCGTCGATGCCCTCGATGACCGAGGTGCGGCCCGACGGCAGGACCGTGACGGCCTCGCCGACGCGCAGCACGCCGGAGGCGATCTGGCCCGCGTAGCCGCGGTAGTCGGGGTGCTCCGCGGACTGCGGACGGATCACGTACTGCACGGGGAAACGCGCCGGGCAGGCGGTGAGGTCGTGGCTGACCGGGACCGTCTCAAGGTGCTCCAGCACGGTCGGGCCGCCGTACCAGTCCATGTTCGCGGACGGCTCCACCACGTTGTCACCGGCCAGGGCCGAGATCGGGATCGCGGTGATCTCCGGGACGCCCAGGTCGGAGGCGTAGGCGGTGAACTCCTCGGCGATCGCCGCGAAGACCGGCTCCCGGTAGCCGACGAGGTCCATCTTGTTCACGGCGAGGACCACGTGCGGGACGCGCAGCAGGGCCGCGACCGCGGCGTGCCGGCGGGTCTGCTCGATCACGCCGTTGCGGGCGTCGACGAGGACCACCGCCAGGTCGGCGGTGGAGGCGCCGGTCACCATGTTCCGGGTGTACTGCACGTGCCCGGGGGTGTCGGCGAGGATGAACCGGCGGCGCGCGGTGGCGAAGTAGCGGTAGGCGACGTCGATGGTGATGCCCTGCTCCCGTTCGGCCCGCAGGCCGTCGGTGAGCAGCGCCAGGTCGGGGGCCTCCTGGCCGCGCCGGGCGGAGACCGCCTCCACGGCCTCCATCTGGTCGGTCAGGACCGACTTGGAGTCGTGCAGCAGCCGGCCCACCAGGGTGGACTTGCCGTCGTCGACGGAACCGGCGGTCGCGAAGCGCAGCAGGGTCGTCGCCGACAGGTCGGCGAACTGCTCGGTGGTGCTGGTGGTCATGTCTAGAAGTACCCTTCACGCTTGCGGTCTTCCATCGCGGCCTCGGACATCTTGTCGTCGGCGCGGGTCGCGCCCCGCTCGGTGAGTCGGGAGACGGCGATCTCGGCGATCACGGCCTCCAGCGTGGCGGCGTCGGAGTCGACGGCGCCGGTGCAGGACATGTCACCGACGGTTCGGTAGCGGACGAGCCGTGTCTCGGGCGTCTCGCCCGCCTTGGGGCCGCCCCACTCGCCTGCCGTCAGCCACATGCCGTTGCGCTGGAAGACCTCGCGCTCATGGGCGAAGTAGATCTCCGGCAGCTCGATGCCCTCGCGGGCGATGTACTGCCACACGTCCAGCTCGGTCCAGTTGGAGAGCGGGAAGACGCGCACGTGCTCGCCGGGGGCGTGGCGGCCGTTGTAGAGCTGCCACAGCTCGGGCCGCTGCCGGCGCGGATCCCACTGGGAGAACTCGTCGCGCAGGGAGAACACCCGCTCCTTGGCGCGGGCCTTCTCCTCGTCACGTCGGCCGCCGCCGAAGACGGCGTCGAACGCCAGGCTCTGGATCGCCTCCGTCAGCGGGACCGTCTGCAGCGGGTTGCGGGTGCCGTCCGGGCGCTCGCGCAGCTTGCCCGCGTCGATGTACTCCTGGACGGACGCCACGTGCAGGCGCAGCCCGTGCCGGGCGACGGTGCGGTCGCGGTACTCCAGCACCTCGGGGAAGTTGTGGCCGGTGTCGACGTGCAGCAGCGCGAACGGCACAGGCGCCGGCGCGAACGCCTTCAGCGCCAGGTGCAGCATGACGATGGAGTCCTTGCCGCCGGAGAAGAGGATCACCGGCTTCTCGAACTCGCCCGCCACCTCGCGGAAGATGTGCACCGCCTCGGACTCCAGGGCGTCGAGGTGCGACAGCGCGTAGGGCGCGTCCGTCTCTTCGTGGACGTGTGCGACGGTCGTCATGCCAGACCCCTCTCGGTGAGCAGCGCGTGCAGGGCCGAGGCCGACTCCTGCACGGTCTGCGTGTGCGACTCGATACGGAGGTCCGGGGACTCCGGCGCCTCGTACGGGTCGTCGACCCCGGTCAGTCCGGAGATCTCGCCCGCGGCCTGCTTGGCGTACAGGCCCTTCACGTCACGCTCGGAGCACACCTCGACCGGCGTGGCCACATGCACTTCGAGGTAGTCGGTCCCGGCGGCGGCGTGCCGCTTGCGGACGGCCTCGCGGCTGTCCGCGAACGGGGCGATCACCGGCACGAGCGCCTTGACGCCGTTGCTGGCCAGGAGTTCGGCGACGAAGCCGATCCGCTGCACGTTGGTGTGCCGGTCCTCGCGGCTGAACCCCAGCCCGGCGGAGAGGAACTCGCGGATCTCGTCCCCGTCGAGCACCTCCACGCGGTGGCCCTCGGCGCGCAGCCGCTCGGCCAGCGCGTAGGCGATGGTGGTCTTGCCCGCGCTCGGCAGCCCGGTCAGCCACACGGTGGCGCCCTGGTCGCTCACGCTCATCTGCTCCGTCTCCGTCAGTTCTTCAAACTCTTCGCTGGTCGTCATCAGCCGTGCAGTCCGCACTCGGTCTTGCCCCGCCCGGCCCAGCGGCCGGCCCGCGCGTCCTCGCCCTCCGCCACCCGGCGGGTGCAGGGGGCGCAGCCGACGGAGGCGTAGCCGTCCATCAGCAGCGGGTTGGTGAGTACGCCGTGCTCGGCGACGTAGGCGTCCACGTCGTCCTGCGTCCAGCGGGCGATCGGCGAGACCTTGACCTTCTGCCGCTTCTCGTCCCAGCCGACCACCGGGGTGTTCGCCCGGGTCGGGGACTCGTCGCGGCGCAGTCCCGTCGCCCAGGCGTCGTAGGCCGTCAGGCCCTCTTCCAGCGGCTTGACCTTGCGCAACGCGCAGCACAGGTCCGGATCCCGGTCGTGCAGCCGCGGGCCGTACTCGGCGTCCTGCTCGGCCACCGTCTGCCGCGGGGTGAGGGTGATGACGTTGACGTCCATCACCGCGTCGACCGCGTCCCGGGTGCCGATGGTCTCCTCGAAGTGGTAGCCCGTGTCGAGGAAGACCACGTCCACGCCGGGGAAGACCCGCGAAGCCAGGTGGGCGACGACCGCGTCCTCCATGGAGGAGGTCACGGCGAACTTCCCGCCGAACGTGTCGGCCGCCCAGCGCAGGATGTCCAGCGCGGAGGCGTCCTCCAGGTCCCGGCCGGCCTGCTCGGCCAGCTCCCTGAGGGTGGCGGCCTTCAGCTCGGCGTTCCTGAGACTGGCGTCTTGAGTGCTGGTCATATCTCGTCCCCTCCGGCTGAGTCCGACCGAACGCCCCGGGACAGCAGCCCCAGGTACTTCAGCTGGAAGGCCCGGTTGCAGGCCCTGCACTCCC
Source organism: Streptomyces sp. NRRL F-2664 (assembly GCF_000719345.1). Taxonomy (GTDB): domain Bacteria; phylum Actinomycetota; class Actinomycetes; order Streptomycetales; family Streptomycetaceae; genus Streptomyces. The sequence goes on along the minus strand of NZ_JOFX01000011.1, from coordinate 135,644 downwards.
ACGCGCCGTGGCCCGTCTCGTGGGGGAACAGGTCCTCGTCGCCGCAGTAGGGGCAGTAGAACGGGGCGGCTCGCTCGCTCACGAGAGGCTCTTCTCGTCCGCGCGGGCCACCCACGCCGCGAAGCGCTCGCCGTCCTCGCGCTGCTCCTCGTAGCTCCTGACGACCCGCTCGACGTAGTCGGGCAGGCCGGCCGAGGTGACCTTGAGCCCGCGGACCTTGCGGCCGAAGCCGGCCTCCAGGCCGAGGGCGCCGCCGAGGTGGACCTGGTAGCCCTCCACCTGGTTGCCGTCGTCGTCGAGGACCAGCTGCCCCTTGAGACCGATGTCCGCCACCTGGATACGGGCGCAGGCGTTCGGGCAGCCGTTGATGTTGATGGTGATCGGCTCGGCGAAGTCCGGCAGGCGGCGCTCCAGTTCGTCGATGAGCGAGGCGCCGCGCGCCTTGGTCTCGACGATGGCCAGCTTGCAGAACTCGATGCCGGTGCACGCCATGGTGCCGCGGCGGAACGGGGACGGCTGGACCCGCAGGTCCAGGGCCTCCAGCGCCTCCACGACCGAGTCGACCCGGTCGCCCTCGATGTCGAGCACGATCATCTTCTGCTCGGCGGTGGTGCGCAGGCGGCCGGAGCCGTGCTGCTCGGCGATGTCCGCGATCTTGGTGAGGGTGGCGCCGTCCACGCGGCCCACGCGGGGCGCGAAGCCGACGTAGAACCGGCCGTCCTGCTGCTGGTGCACGCCGACGTGGTCGCGCCACTGGCCGGAGGGCTGCTCGGGCGCGGGGCCGTCGGTCAGCTTCCGCTTCAGGTACTCGTCCTCCAGGACCTGGCGGAACTTGGCCGCGCCCCAGTCGGCGACGAGGAACTTCAGGCGGGCGCGGGTGCGCAGCCGGCGGTAGCCGTAGTCGCGGAAGATCGAGATGACGCCCTCGTAGACGTCCGGGACCTCGTCGAGCGAGACCCAGGTGCCCAGGCGCACACCCAGCTTGGGGTTGGTGGACAGGCCGCCGCCGACCCAGACGTCGAAGCCGGGTCCGTGCTCGGGGTGGTTCACGCCGACGAACGCGACGTCGTTGATCTCGTGCGCCACGTCGAGCAGCGGCGAGCCGGAGATCGCGGACTTGAACTTGCGGGGCAGGTTGGAGAAGTCCTTGTTGCCCACGATGCGGCGGTAGATCTCGTCGATGGCGGGAGTGCCGTCGATGATCTCGTCCTGGGCGATGCCGGCGACGGGCGAGCCGAGGATGACGCGGGGCGTGTCACCGCAGGCCTCGGTGGTGGACAGGCCGACGGCCTCCAGCCGGCGCCAGATCTCGGGGACGTCCTCGATCCGGATCCAGTGGTACTGCACGTTCTGGCGGTCGGTGAGGTCGGCGGTGCCGCGGGCGAACTCCTCGGAGATCTCACCGATGACGCGCAGCTGCTCGGTGGTCAGACGGCCGCCGTCGATGCGCACGCGCAGCATGAAGTACTTGTCGTCCAGCTCCTCCGGCTCCAGGATCGCGGTCTTGCCGCCGTCGATCCCGGGCTTGCGCTGGGTGTAGAGGCCCCACCAGCGCATGCGGCCGCGCAGGTCGTTGGGGTCGATGGAGTCGAAGCCGCGGTGGGCGTAGATCGTCTCAATGCGTGTCCGCACATTGAGACCGTCGTCGTCCTTCTTGAACTGCTCGTTGCCGTTGAGGGGCGTGTGGTGTCCGACGGCCCACTGACCCTCGCCGCGGTGACGGCCGGTCTTGCGGCGCGCGGCGGCGGCGGGTGCTGCTGCGGGCGTTTCGGGGGTGGCGGCCATGGCGGTACGTCCTTCTTGGGCGGCTCAGGGCAGGGGCGGGTGGGGCGTGTGGGGTGGCGTGACCCCTGGACGCTGAGCGGGTGCGGCTGATCACCCGTGCCGTGCCGGGGTGACCGGCGGACAGGGCGGTGTTCTGCCTCAGGGGACTGCGATGATCGACACTTCCACGGCGACGATGCCGGGATTGCGGCGATGTGCGGCGGTTGCTGGTTCCGTCAGCACGCCGGACAGATGGCGCTGGACATGCGGCCGAGGTCGACGTGCCGCCGACTCACCAAGGCAATTCCAGCTCCATTCATGGCGGAAGCGTGTCATGGGCCGATTGGAGGAGTCCACTAGTGTCCAGGATACGGACGAACTCGTCTCGTATCCCGATACGACGTGACGCCGGTCACGGTCCGGGGCCCGTTGCCGGGGTGCGGCCCGGTGGCCGCGCCCCCTACGGGCCAGCACCCCAGCCCCTCTCGGCTCCGACCGGGAACACCACCCCAGCCCCGCCGGCGCTTGAGGCGCGGCCACCGGCCCGCAGTGGGGCACCACCCGGGACGCGGCAAGGCGCACCGGCCCGCGGCGGGAGAAGCGGAGCAGCGCCCGGCCGGGGCAGCGGCACCCGGGACACCGGAAGGGGCGCCGCCCGGCCGGGCAGCAGCGGCGGGCACGGCCCGGGAAGACCCGCCGAGCGCCCCGCAGGGGTTACGCTCCGGGCCAGGGTCCCGGCGTCGGGGTGTCCGCCTTCTGCTCCGTCTCCGTCTTGAAGACCTTGAACCCCCGCCGTTCGTAGTTCGCCATCGCCGTCGGGCCGTCCTGACTGCAGGTGTGGACCCACACCCGGCGGGTCGGCTCGCGGTCCGGCCAGCGCGTCGCCAGGTCCCACGCCCGCTCGACGCCCACCGTCAGCAGGTGCCCGCCGATGCGGCGACCGCGGAAGTCGGGGAGCAGGCCGAAGTACATGATCTCCACCACGCCGTCGTCCTGCGGGTCGAGCTCCACGTACCCCGCCGGCGTGCCCCGGTCGTACGCCACCCACGTCTCCACGCCCGGCCGGTCGAGCTGTTCCACCCACTGCGCGCGCGTCAGGGACAGCCGGTCCGTCCAGTGGATGTCGCCGCCCACCGAGGCGTACAGGAAGCGGCTGAACTCGGGGGAGGGCACCTCCGACCGCACGATGGATATCTCCGGGCCCGCCGGAGCCGCCGGGACGAGGTCCGCCGGAGAGTTCATCTCCAGCGACCAGGTGGTGAGAGTGATGGTGCTCATGCAGCTCAGGGAACCATGCCGGGCTCCGACCGGCCCAGGCGGGCCCGGACCACCGCCGGGGCGGTGGAGTGCGGGAGCAGCGCCGCCGGGTCCTCCGGCCGGATCAGCTCCACCTCCACGTCCTCCGCGAAGCGGTACGGCCGGTGGGTCAGGACGCCCCCGAAGTGCCGGCGTACCCGCGACAGCTCCGCCCGGACCGTCACCGTACGGGCCGGGTCACCGAACAGATCGGCCGACAGCTCCGCCGCCGAACGCCCCCGCGGACTCTCCGCCAGCAGGAACAGCAGCTCCGCATGGCGCGGGCTCAGCTCCTGCGACCAGCTCCCCGACGACCCGTACACCGTCGCCGACCAGGAGCCGGACCGGCTGAGGTCCAGGACGACCCGGGTCGCCGCCGTGCCCGTACCGTCCTGCACGATCCGCAGCAGCCAGCCGCCGGGCAGCGGCTCCGCCACGCACTCGCCGAGCTGCGGCACCCACACCCGGCCCGGCGCGAAGCCCTTCGGCAGCGGGATCCGGTCCACCGGGGCCAGCCCCGTCACCGCGGCCGTCCAGCCCTGCGGGTCCACGACCACCCCGTGCCCGGACAGCCGGGCCAGCAGCGGGGCCGCCACCGTCCGCAGCCGCTCCAGCGACTCCAGGTGCCGGATCCGCAGCTCCCGTTCCGCGAGCCGGGCCACCGAGCTGACCCAGGCCAGCGTCGCCGGATGCATGGTGGCCAGCGGCCCGCTCACGTCGACCACGCCCAGCAGCCGCCCGTCCCGCGGATCCCGTACGGGCGCCCCCGCGCAGGTCCAGTCGTGATGGCTGGAGACGAAGTGCTCCGCCGAGAACACCTGCACCGGCCGACGGGCCACCAGGGCGGTGCCCACGCCGTTCGTGCCGACCACGGCCTCGTCCCAGTCCGCCCCGACCCCGAAGCCGAGCCGGTCCGCCTTGCGCAGGATGGAGCTGTGGCCCTCCCGCCACAGCAGCCGCCCGTCCGAGTCCGCGACGACCATGATGTGGAGCGCCCCGTCCAGCGCGGGCAGCAGCCCCTCCCGCAGCACGGGCAGCACCTCCCGCAGCGGGGAGTCATGACGCCGCTCCTCCGTCTCGGCGGCCGACAGCATCCGCGAGCGCGCGTCCCGGTCCGGGTGCACCCCGCCGGCCAGCATCCGGCGCCAGGACTCCGCGATCTCCGGCCGGGGCGCGGCCGGCGGGCGGTCGCCCGCCAGCGCGGCCGCCCGCACCCCCTTCAGCAGACGCGTCGCCTCCCGCGGGTGCATGGCCGAGATGCGTGCCACATCGACCGTCATGCCTGTGGTGTCGGCCACCGGAACCTCCCCGTGCGAACAGGACGTACGACGCAGGCCGCCCGGCGGTCCGCAGGTGCGCCGGGGGGCCGCTCCCCCCGGCAGGCCGGACGGGCGGCTGCCGACTGACAGGTTGCAACGCTATGCAACTCTCGCCAAGTCCCCGCTGTCCGACCGAAAATGTCCGGACGTCGCCCGAGCGGCGTGACAGCTCCTCCTCGGGGCTTCGGTTCAGAGGTGGTGCCGAGTCGGCGCGGCGCCACCTCTGCACCGGTCGACGGGCCCGGATCCCGGCTCGGAGCGGTTTGGGGACCGCAGGGGAGCCCGACGGGGGCTCCTCCCTAGCCCGCGATCCGCGCCCGTTCCACCACCGCGCGCAGGTCCAGGCTGTGCGGCAGCGTGCCGAAGGCCGCACCCCAGTCGCCGCCCAGCCGGGAGGCACAGAAGGCGTCCGCGACCTCCGGCGGCGCCCACCGGACCAGCAGCGATCCCTGCAGCACCAGGGCCATGCGCTCCACGACCCGGCGGGCCCGCGCCTCGATGCCCTCCAGATCGGCAAGATCCGTCAACAAGTCCTTGATGGCCGAATCCAGCCGGTGGTCGGCGCCCCGGGCGAGCCCCACCTCCTGCAGGAAGGCGTTCAGCGCCTGCGGCTCCCGCTGGAGGGCGCGCAGCACGTCCAGGGCCTGGACGTTGCCCGACCCCTCCCAGATGGAGTTCAGCGGCGATTCGCGCAGCAGTCTCGGCAGCCCGGACTCCTCGACGTAGCCGTTGCCCCCCAGACACTCCAGTGCCTCCGCCACCATCGGCGTACAGCGCTTGGTCACCCAGTACTTCGCGGCGGGCACGGCCAGCCGCAGGAAAGCCCTCTCCTGATCGGTCGCGGCGTCGTTGGCGGCGGCCAGGCGCAGCGTCAGGGTGGTGGCGGCCTCCGACTCCAGGGCGAGGTCCGCGAGCACGTTGCGCATCAGCGGCTGGTCGATGAGCCGTGCTCCGAAGGCAGAGCGGTGCTCCGCATGGTGGACGGCCTGCGTCAGCGCCTGGCGCATCAGCGCCGCCGAACCGATGACGCAGTCCAGCCGGGTCGCCGCGACCATCTCGATGATGGTCCGCACCCCGCGGCCCTCCTCACCGACCCGCCGCGCCCACGTCCCGTCGAACTCGACCTCGCTCGACGCGTTCGACCTGTTGCCCAGCTTGTCCTTCAACCGCTGGATCGCGAAGACGTTGCGCGTGCCGTCCTCCAGCACCCGCGGCACGAGGAAGCACGTCAGCCCGCCCGGAGCCTGCGCCAGCACCAGGAAGCCGTCGCACATGGGCGCCGAGCAGAACCACTTGTGCCCGGTCAGCAGGTACTCGCCGTCGGCGTCCAGCGGCACGGCGCTCGTCGTGTTCGCCCGCACGTCGCTGCCGCCCTGCTTCTCGGTCATCCCCATGCCGAAGAGCACGCCCGCCTTCTGCGCCGCCGGCCGCAGCCCCTCCTCGTACATGTGCGACGTGAGCCGCGGCTCCCACTCTGCGGCGATCGACGGATCGGCCCGCAGGGCCGGCACGGCCGCGTGCGTCATCGAGATCGGGCACCCGTGGCCCGCCTCCGCCTGCGACCACAGGAAGAAGCCGGCGGCGCGGCGCAGGTGCCCCGCCGGCCGCCCCCAGGCGTCGGTGAGCCCGGCGCCCACGGCGTGCCCGAGCAGCCGGTGCCACGCAGGGTGGAACTCCACCTCGTCGATCCGGTTCCCGTACCGATCGTGCGTGCGCAGTTTCGGAGGGTTCTCATTCGCCTGCGCGCCCCATTCCTGTGCCTGCGCGGAACCGGCCGCGCGCCCGAGGTCCGTGAGCTCCTGCCGCACCGCGCCGAGGAGTTCGGGATCCGCGGCCGCCAGGTGGCGCTCGACGCCCTCGCTGAGGGCGCGGTCGCCGCCGTAGACGTCGTGGCCCACCAGGGGCGGGGCCTGGTTGCTGACTGTGTGGGTGGTGGCTGCCATGCGGATACCGTAAGGACGTGCAGCCAGCAAAAGAAACACCCGAGCGGATCCCAGGACGGCTCCACCGGGCCCGCGCCCTCTACCGCAACGTATCGAAGCGGAAGATGGGCTGGCTGCTGTTGAAGGACACCGTCAACTCGTGCATCGAGTACCGCATCCTCGGGCTGGCCGCCGAGGCGGCGTTCTTCACGCTGCTCTCGCTGCCCCCGCTCTTCCTGGGCCTGCTGGGCCTGCTCGGCTACGTCGACGGATGGACGCAGACCCGTACCGTCGAGAGCATCGAGGAGAACATCCTGCGCGCGGCCGGCACGGTCCTGTCCGACCGCGGCGTCAACGACATCGCCAAACCCCTGCTGGACGACGTCACCCGCAGCGGCCGGCCCGACCTGATCTCGCTCGGATTCGCCTTCGCCCTGTGGTCGGGATCCCGCGCCGTCAACGTCTTCATCGACACCATCACCGTGATGTACGGCCTCGACGGCCACCGCGGCATCGTCAAGACGCGACTGCTCGCCTTCCTGCTGTACGTCATCGCCCTGCTGATCGGCGCGATCGTGCTGCCGCTGATGGTGGTGGGGCCGGACGCCGTCGTCCGGCTGGTGCCGTGGGGCACCGAGGTGATCGCCGTCCTGTACTGGCCGACGGTGACCCTGCTGTCCATCGCCTTCCTGACCACCCTCTACCACGTGTCCGTGCCGGTGCGCTCGCCGTGGATCGAGGACGTGCCGGGCGCGCTGGTCGCCCTCGCGATGTGGGTGCTGGGCTCCTTCCTGCTGCGGATCTACCTCACCAACACCGTCGAGGGACCGACGATCTACGGCTCCCTGGCCGCGCCCGTCGCCGTCCTGCTGTGGATCGGCATCTCGGCTTTCGCGGTGCTCGTCGGTGCGGCCGTGAACGCCGCCATCGACCGCGTCTGGCCGTCGGTTGCCACGGCGGCGGCGCGCGAGGCGAACGAACGGATCCGGGAGGCGGAGGCCGCGCAACTGGTTGCGCGGGCCGCGGCCTGGCGGGCGATGGCGGAGGGCGAGTCGGAGGACGACGAGGACGACGCCATGCCGTCGGAGTTCCCGGAACGCTGGTCGAAGTTCCTGCCGCCCGAGGACTACCACTCGCGACTCCGCAAACACTGACCGATCGGCTCCCGCCGGGGTGGCCACTCGGCTCCCGCCGCGGTGGCCGGTCCGGCCGATGGCTGCCGAGGCTGCGCCCCCGGGGCGGGGTCGGGCTGCGCGTGCCCGGTGGTTGTGGTGCGGGTCGGTGGTTGCTGGGGCGCTGCCCCAGACCCCGCGCCTCAAGCGCCGGCGGGGCTGGATTTGCTGGTCGGTGTCGTTTTGGTGCGGGGTGGCTTCGCCGGGGCGCGGCTGCTTGTGCTCGGTGGTGGTTCTGTGTGGGGTGGTGCCCCGCCGGAGTGTCTCCTCGGCTCGGCGCGTTCGAGCGATCGCGGTTGTGCTCGGGGGTTGCGCGCTCGTCCTGCGGGGACACTCCGCCGTGTCCCCACCCCACCGCCCTCCAGCGGAGCCGGCCCGGTGACGGAACCCTCCTCGTCGCAGCCGGAGCGGGGACGGGCAGGGGTGTCCCCGCAGGACGAGGCGTCACCGCCGAGTACGGCCGCGAGGTGCGGCACCCGCCGAGCCGAGGAGACACCCCTGCCCGGCACCGCGACTCCGCCGCGCCATGACCGTGTTTCGCCCCAGCAGGCCACACCCCGACGGGGCAGCGCAGGCCCCCCGGAGCCTGCCCGGCACCGCGACCCGGCCGCGCCGTGACCGTGTTTCGCCCGGCAGGGCGAGAACCCGGGTCCGGGGCGGTGCCCCGGTTTGCCGGCCCCCGCGGGAGCAACCCCGGGCCCGGGGCCGGACCCGGACTGCTGCCCCCGCGGGAGCGGAGGGGTGCCTTCACCCCCGGCCAGGACCGATGCGGAAAAAGAAGTGGCCCCGGTGCGAGGGGGCTTGTACGGTGGAGCCGTTCCCGCCGAGCGGTGCGGAATCACGGTGACGTGCGACCCGGAGGTGAGTTCATTGATGACTGTCATTGCGCAGGGTGCTGCCCGCATCCAGAAGACCATCGATGTGACCTCCGTGGTATCCGGCTGACCTCACCCACCTCTTTCTCCGCGCACCGCCACTGAGCGGGCGCCGGCAGCCGGGGCCACCCTGTGAAGGGTTCCCCTTGACTTCCTCCGCTTTCCCGCAGGCTCCGCTCGCGCACACCCTCGCCCCCCTCGGCTGGGACGACGCCTGGGCGGCAGAGTTCACCCCGTACGCGGAACAGGGCTGCGTGCCCGGCCGCGTCGTACGCGTCGACCGCGGCCAGTGCGACGTCCTGACCGCCGACGGCATCGTCCGCGCCGACACCGCCTTCGTCACCCCCCACGACCCGCTGCGCGTCATCTGCACCGGGGACTGGGCCGCCGTCGAGGCGGCCGGCAACCCGCGCTACGTCAAGGCGTACCTGCCGCGCCGGACCGCCTTCGTACGCTCCACCTCCTCGCAGCGGTCCGAGGGGCAGATCCTCGCCGCGAACGTCGACCACGCGATCATCGCCGTCTCCCTCGCCGTGGAACTGGACCTGGGGCGCATCGAGCGCTTCCTGGCCCTGGCCTGGGAGTCCGGGGCGCAGCCGCTGGTCGTGCTCACCAAGGCGGACCTCGTCCCCGACCCGGTCACCCTCGGCCACCTGGTCCAGGACGTGGAGACCACCGCCCCCGGCGTGCAGGTGCTCACCGTCTCCTCCCACTCGGGGGAGGGCACCGACGTGCTGGGTGCGATCGTCGCCGACGGCACCAGCGTCCTGCTGGGCGTCTCCGGTGCCGGCAAGTCCACCCTGGCCAACGCGCTGCTGGGCGCGGACGTCATGGAGGTGCAGGCCATCCGCGACGTCGACGGCAAGGGCCGGCACACCACCACCACCCGCAACCTCCTCGTCCTGCCGGGCGGAGGGGTCCTCATCGACACCCCCGGCCTGCGCGGCGTCGGGCTCTTCGACGCGGAGGCGGGCGTCGGGCAGGTCTTCTCCGAGATCGAGGACTTCGCATCGCAGTGCCGCTTCCACGACTGCGCCCACGAGGCGGAGCCGGGCTGCGCGGTGCTCGCCGCGCTGGAGTCGGGGGAGCTGCCGGAACGGCGTCTGGAGAGCTACCGCAAGCTCCTGCGGGAGAACCAGCGGATCGTGGCGAAGACGGACGCCCGGCTGCGGTCGGAGATCCGCCGCGACTGGCGGCTGAAGTCGGCGGAGGGCCGGGCCAATTACTCGGCCAAGCGCGGCAACCGGATCTGACCCGGACCGTCCGCCCCCGGGCCCCGGCCCGGGGGCGGACGGACGCCGCCGGGGCGGGGCCGGCTTCGAGGGAAGCGTCAGCCCCGGCCGGTCCGCGACCGTGACCTACGTGTTCGACCTCCCGAAGGCAGGCGTCGACCAGCTCGACCTGGAGGTCGTGCCCGATGTCGTCGCGTACGACGGAACCCACTGGACCGGCCCCCTCCGTCCGAGGGCCGGACACGTCTGAAAAGCCGTCGGACGCGGCCGTCGGGCGCGGCCCGGCCTAGGACGGGCGGGGGAGCGGCGCGCCGCATGCGGTGCAGCAGCGGGCGTCGCGGTCGCGTTCGGTGTCGAGGCGTCCGCAGGCGTCGCAGAGCAGGTGGAGCAGGCAGGCCGGCTCGCCGCCGTCCGACGGCTCGCGGAGAGGGCCGGGAGCGGGCGGATCCGGAACAGGTGCGTTCATGCTTTGCTCCCGCCGGAGGGAGGCTCTGGGATCGCCTCGGTACCGCAAGAGCCTATCCGCTCGACCGTGAGGACGGTCACCTGCGGGGACGGGACGGCGGTCCGCCGGGACGGAGGGGGCCACCGGGAACCCCCTCCGCCGCGGCGGCGGCGTCAGGCTCCGGGCCGGGTGGCGCCGGGGGCGCGGCGCATCGCCCACAGGACCGGGCCGCCCCCGGGCAGGCGTGCCTCCCCGAGCACGCTGAAGCCGAAGTGCTCGTAGAAGGGCAGGTTGTCGGGCTTGGAGGACTCCAGGTAGACCGGCAGGCCCGCCGCATCGGCCTGGGCCAGGCCCGAGCGCAGCAGGGCCGCCCCGTGCCCCTGGCCGCGGGCGGCCGGGTCGGCGCCGACCACCGCGAGGTACCAGTGCGGCTCGGTCGGGGAGTGCTGCGCGGCCTCCTCGACGGCCGCGCGGAACAGATCGGCCCGGTCGCCGAGGATGTCCTGCAGCTCCTGGACGGTCTCCGCGTCGGGCACGGCCTTCTCCCGCCCCTCCGGCGACACCCAGAAGGAGGCCGCGGCGTCGGTGCGCTCGCACACGCCGTGGTGGACGTACTGCCGGGTGAACAGCGTGCTGAAGTAGCGGTCCAGCCCCGCTCCGCGCGTGGCGTCGTCGGGGAAGAACCAGCGCATCATGGGGTCGTCGTCGAAGGCGGCGGCCAGGGTGCGGCCGATCATCCGGGCATCGTCGACCGTTGCCGTCTTGGGAGTGTTCGTCATGGGCATACGGGTCATTCTGCACCCTTGATGATCTTGACCGGCGGGCGGGCCCCGGGTCTCACTCCGCCGCCACCGCGCCCACCCACGCCCCGACCACGAGCAGGCACGCGAACAGTTCCACCAGGACGCTCGTGCCGACCGCCCGCATCACCGCCCGGGTCGACGCCCAGGCCTCGCCGTGCCCGCCCAGGCGGAGCCGCTCGCAGAGGTAGACCCCGCCCACGAAGCCGGGGACCGCCCCCACCACCGGGACCAGCACGAAGCCCAGTACGGCTCCTACGCCCGCGAAGACCGCCGTACGAGGGGTGACCGGAAGCCCGCGGGGCCGCCGCGGCGGCAGCTGCCATTTCACCGCCCGGACCACCAACAGCAGGGCCGTCGCAGCGACCAGCAGGGACCACGCCAGTGCGGACCGCTCGTGCAGCGCCCACCACATCAGCCCCGCCCACACCAGCCAGGTCCCCGGCACGCCCGGAACGAGCACCCCGGCCAGTCCGAGCAGCAGCACCAGACCCACCAGGAGCAGTTGCGGCACGTCCACCCGCCCAGCGTGCCCGACCAGGGGCTACCGGGCCACCCAGCCACGCTCGTAGGCGTGCCAGCCCAGCTGCAGCCGGGTCGTCACCCCCGACAGTTCCATCAGCCCCTTGACCCGCCGCTGCACCGTTCGCAGGCCGAGTTCCAGGTGTTTGGCCACGCTCGCGTCCGTCATCCCCACCAGCAGCAGCGAGAGGATCTCCAGATCCGTGGCGTCGGGAATGCCTCCGGCCTCCTCCGCCGCCCCGGCCGCGCCCAGCCTCAGCGGCAGCGCCTCCCGCCACACGGCCTCGAACAATCCCGTCAGGGACTCCAGCAGCCCCGACGCCTGCACCACCAGCGCCGCCGGCTCGGCGCCGCGCGCCGTCAGCGGGACCATGGCGAGCGTCCGGTCCGCGATCACCAGTCTCGTCGGCACCTCCGCCGCCACCCGGACCTGCTCGCCCCTGGCCAGCGCCGTCGACGCCTCCCGGACGCCGCGCGGCAGCGTCAGTACCTCCCGCTCGATCACCACCCGGTGGGCGACCCCGCGCACCGGGGCCCGGTCCTCCACCCCGGTCCCCGTACCCGCCACCCCCTGGTCGCGGCCGGGGGCCAGGACGCACACCTCCTTCTCCGCGCCCATGCGGAGCTGGTGGAAGCGGTGCGCCACCGCGCTCGCACCCTGCACCACCTCCACCAGGTCGTGCACCGCCGGTTCGGCCGCCTCCGCCCGGTACTCAGCCGCCAGCCGTGCCGCCGCCAGCTCCGCCTGCTCCAGCCCGTGCCGCTGCCGGGTCAGCAGGGCCCCGAGGGCCACCCCCGGCGGGGCGGCCACCCAGCGCCCCGGCCGGGCCGAGGACCGCGCCGCCAGCCCGTGCCGCTCCAGCTCCCGCAGGGCCCGCTCGATCTGCGGCACCGGCAGGGCCAGCCGGTGCGCGAGGTCGGGGACCTCGGCCGCGCCCAGCGCCACGAGCGCGCGGTACGCCGACTCCTGGCCCTCGTCCAGGCCTATGGCACCCAGCAACCCGTCCACCACCTTTCGACACGACACCTGGCGGGAAGCGGCCGCGGCGCGCCCCGCCGCCGACATCATCGCCGCACCCCCCGCCCCGCTGCCAAGGTTGCGCCCCGCGGCATCAACATCCGCTGGTCGGCGGCCACTTGAGGGGCAGCTTTGCGGTGCTTGACCTGAATTCAACCCGGGCGAGCGATGCGCCCCCATATCGCGCACGGCGGTGGGGGCGGCCGCAGCGGCCGCCCCCACCGTCCGACGCAGCGTGCGGGTCGGCCCCGCGGGGCGGGGGCGGTGCGCCGGGGGCGGCCGTAGGGCGCCCCGGCGGACAACGCCCGCGCCGCACAGCCCGGCTCCGGCGCGACGGCGAGGTGACCGGTGGGAACCGGTACCCGTTCGGGGCCTTCGAAGTCCCGGCCGGGGCCCACCGGGTGGCAGCCCGGGGGACCCTTTTCGTGCATTCGGCGTTTTCTGCCCGCACCGGAGGCGGAGAATGAGGGCATGAGTCAGCGGGGCGCGGACGACTGGTGGCAGAAGCTCTACGAGGACCCGGACGCGGGACCGGCAGCCGACCCGGGGGACACCCTCGACCACCGGTTCCGGTCGGCGGCGGGCGTGACGGCGGACGCGGCCGCGGCAGCGCCGCCGCCCGCCGCGCCGCAAGAGCCGGTGCGGGAGGGCGAGTTCGGGCCCGGTCCGGGGCGTGGGCCGCTGCCGGCCCCGCGCCCGGAGCCCGACGCAGGGCTGTCCGCCGGACCGCCCCGGCCCGACGCCGTACGGGCCGACCCTCCGCGCCCCCCGACGGCGGGACCGGTCCCGGCCCCACGCCCCGCCCCCGACGCCCTGGCCGCGCCGGTGCCGCCGCCCGGCGAACCGCCGACGGCGCCCGCGCCGCCGGCCGCACCCAGGGCCGCCGACGCACCACCCCTTCCCCCGCCACCGGCCGTGGCCCCCGACGCGCGGCCCCCCTCGTCACCGCCCCCGCCTCCGGCGGTGGTTCCGGGCGCGCAGTCGGCTCCGCCGCCCGACGACCCTTCCGGCCCGCCGGTGCCGCCGACCGTGTCGCCCGCCGCGGAAGGGACGCGGCCGCCGGTCTCGGCTCCCGACGATCCGGCCGCGCAGGTGCCGGCGCCGCCCGGCGACCGGTACGTCCCGCCACCGCCGCCATCGCCTCCGGCGGTGGTTCCGGGCGCGCAGCGCCAGTCGGCTCCTTCCGGCCCGCCGACCGACCGGCCCGCCGCGGACGGGGCGGGGTACGGGCAGCGGCCGGGCGCGGCCGCGCCTGCCGACGGGCCGGCCGCGCCGGTGTCGGCGCCGCCCGGGCCGGCCGCTCCTGCCGGGGCCCCCGGTGGGCAGGCGCCGGCGCCGGGGGAGCGGTACGGGCCGCCGCCGCCCCCGGCGCCGCCCTGGCACGGGGCCCAGCCGCGCGATCCGCGGACCGGCGGGGCCACCGGGTACGCACTCGGAGGCGTCGAGGTGCCGCCGGCGCCCGGCGGCGATCTGCCCGCGCGGCGCTCCCCGGCAGCGCGCCCCGAGGAGGTGCCGCAGCCCGCAGCCGCGCCCGCAGCGGTGCGCCCGCCGACCGGCGCGACGCCCGCCCCGGAGGCCGCCGCACCGCAGCCGCGGCCCCACGTGCGGCACCTCGGCGACCGCGCGCCCACCTACGCCGCCGAACCGGGCGCCCTCCCGCCCGCGGACCCGGCCGCCCTCGACGGCCTGGTCCCGGACACCGTCCTGGAGGGGGCCGGCTACGACGGCTTCACGCTCCGCGCCGCCTCCGTGCGCGGTGACTCCGCCCGCTACCGCGGCGAGACCCGGCGGGACTTCCTGCTCACCGCACGTTTCGGCAGCGGCGACGACGCCCTGGTCCTGGTGGCCCTCGCCGGCGGTGACCGGGCCGCGCCCGGCGCCGCGGAGGCCGCCGCGGACCTGTGCCGCACGGTCGCCGCCGCCGTCGGCCGCAGCCAGGGCCGGCTCGCCGACGACATCCGGGCCGGCCGCCGCGACGCCCTGCGCTCGGGCCTGCAGCGACTCACCGACCGGGCCCACGGACGCCTGCGGGCACGCGCCGCCGAGCTGGGGCTCGCCGAGGAGCAGTACACGGCAGGGCTGCGCGGCCTGCTGCTCCCGCTGGATCCCGCATGCCGTACGCGGGTGTGCTTCGGGGCCGGTGCGGGCGGCCTCTTCCGGCTCCGTTCGGGCCAATGGCAGGACCTGGAACAGGTCTCTGCGACGCCACCCGCCCCCACCGCCCCACCCGCCCCCGCTCCCGCACCCGCCGCCGGGGGCGGCGAGGCGCCCGGCGGGCCCGGCATCCCCTTCCGCTTCCGGGCGTCCGTGGCCCGGCCCGGGGACACCCTGCTGCTGTGCTCCGGCGGCCTGGCCGAGCCGATGCGGGACGAGGCGGCCCTGCAGGCGGAGCTCGCCGCCCGCTGGGCGGATCCGGAACCGCCGGGTCTCGCCGCGTTCCTCGCGGACACCCAGCTCCGCCTCAAGGGCTACGCCGACGACCGCACGGCCGCCGCAGTCTGGGAGGCGTAACCGCCGCGGGCATGGCTGGATGGGAGGTATGGCCAAGCAGAACGTGGCGGAACAGTTCGTCGACATCCTCGTGCGCGCCGGCGTGCGCCGGATGTACGGCGTGGTCGGCGACAGCCTCAACCCCGTGGTGGACGCGATCCGCCGGACCGACGGCATCGACTGGATCCAGGTCCGCCACGAGGAGGCGGCGGCCTTCGCGGCGGGCGCCGAGGCCCAGATCACCGGGCGCCTCGCCGCCTGCGCGGGATCCTGCGGTCCGGGGAACCTGCACCTCATCAACGGGCTGTACGACGCCCACCGCTCGATGGCCCCGGTCCTCGCCCTCGCCTCCCACATCCCCTCGGGGGAGATCGGCCTGGGCTATTTCCAGGAGACCCACCCCGACCAGCTCTTCCGTGAGTGCAGCCACTACAGCGAACTGATCTCCAACCCGCAGCAGATGCCCCGGCTGCTCCAGACCGCCGTCCAGCACGCCGTCGGTCGCAGCGGGGTCAGCGTGGTCGCGCTGCCCGGCGACATCGCCGCACGGCCGGCCCCGGAGAAGGCGGTGGAGCACGCCCTCGTCACCGCCCGGCCGACGGTGCGCCCCGGCGACGGCGAGATCGACAAGCTGGTCCGCCTCGTCGACGAGGCGGAGCGGGTCACCCTCTTCTGCGGCAGCGGCACCGCCGGGGCGCACGCCGAGGTGATGGAGTTCGCGGGCCGGGTCAAGGCGCCCGTCGGCCACGCCCTGCGCGGGAAGGAGTGGATCCAGTACGACAACCCCCACGACGTGGGCATGAGCGGGCTGCTCGGCTACGGCGCCGCCTACGAGGCCACCCACGAGTGCGATCTGCTGATCCTGCTCGGCACGGACTTCCCGTACAACGCCTTCCTGCCCGACGACGTCAAGATCGTCCAGGTGGACATCCGCCCCGAACACCTGGGACGGCGCTCCCAGCTGGACCTCGCCGTGTGGGGAGACGTACGGGAGACGCTGCGCGCCCTGAACGCGCGGGTGCGGACCAAGACGGACCGCCGCTTCCTGGACCGGATGCTGAAGAAGCACGCGGACGCCCTGGAGGGGGTGGTCAGGGCCTACACCCGCAAGGTCGAGAAGCGCACGCCGATCCACCCCGAGTACGTGGCCTCGGTCCTCGACGAACTGGCGGACGACGATGCGGTGTTCACGGTCGACACGGGCATGTGCAATGTGTGGGCGGCGCGCTATCTTTCCCCGAACGGCAAGCGGCGCATCATCGGCTCTTTCAGTCACGGCTCGATGGCCAACGCCCTGCCGCAGGCGATCGGCGCCCAGTTCACCGATCGCGGCCGTCAAGTGGTGTCGATGTCGGGTGACGGCGGTTTCTCCATGCTGATGGGAGATTTCCTCACCCTGGTGCAGTACGACCTGCCCGTCAAAGTGGTCCTCTTCAACAACTCATCGCTCGGCATGGTCGAATTGGAGATGCTGGTTTCCGGCCTCCCCTCCCACGGGACGCAGTACACGAACCCGGACTTCGCCGCCATCGCCCGAGCGGCGGGCGCCTACGGGGTGCGCGTGGAGAAGCCCAAGCAGCTCAGCGGTGCTTTGAAGGTCGCCTTCCGCCACCGCGGCCCCGCTCTCGTGGACGTGGTGACCGACCCCAACGCCCTGTCGATCCCGCCGAGGATCAGCGCCGACATGGTGACCGGATTCGCACTGTCCGCCAGCAAGATCGTGCTCGACGGCGGGGTGGGCCGGATGATCCAGATGGCCCGGTCCAACCTCCGCAACGTGCCCCGCCCGTAAGCCCGCAGGAGTGCGGATCCGCCCCGGGGGCATGCATCCCGTAGGCCTGTTCGAGAGCAACGACACGAGAGGGACACCGTCGTGCGGGTGGGGGCGAAGACGGGGAAGCTGTGGAGGAGAGGCGCGCCGGTACCGCGCGAACCGTCCACCGCCGAGGACGGGGAAGCGGCCGACACGCTGCGCATCAGCCGGAGCCTGCGCCGCGCGGACCTGAGGGCGGTGAGCGACGTCCGCCGGGACCTCCGGGAGCTGATGCGCCACCGGTGCCGGACCGACGCCACGGACGTGGCCGAACTGCTGATCACGGAACTCGTCACGAACGCCCTCGTCCACACCGACCGCGGTGCGGAAGTCTCCGCGAGCCTCACGGCCACACGCTTACGGGTTGAGGTCCGCGACCGCGCCGCCCGCCGGCCCCGGCCGTACGTACCGACCGCCGACGACGGTACGCACGGCCGGGGACTGGTGCTGGTGGAGGCGCTGGCCGACGCGTGGGGCGTCGACGCCCTGACCCTGGGCGCCGGCAAGGTGGTGTGGTTCGAGCTCGAAGGGTGCCGCGAGGCCCCGTACGCCCCAGGGCCCGCCTGAACGGGCGGGCCCTGGGGGGTGTCTCCTTCCCGCTGCCGACCGGTCAGCCGAACTGCTGCTCCAAGTCCTTCAGTTTGCGCTCCAGTGAGTCCAGTCGGGGAATGGTCTGGGTGTCGTCCTCGGCGGTGAGGTCCACCGTGCGGGGGCCGGTCACCTCAAAGGAGTCGGTGTGGTTGACGGCCTGCAGGGAGGGCCGGCGGCGCAGGGGCAGCTGTCCCGCTTCCGGTATGGCGGGCTCCGCGCCCACCGGCGCGGAGCCCGCTCCCTGCGTCAGTTCCGGCAGCTCGACCTGGCGGCCGCGGGTCCGCCCGAAAGCCCGGTTCTGCCGGCCCAGCGCCTTGATGCGCGCCCGGTCGAGCCGGGCCTGGTCGCGCCTGCGGTGCCGGTCCTGCTCCCGCTCCTTCTTGTCCTCGCGCACCTCGTCCACGGCCTCGTCGAGGGTGCGCACCCCCTCCAGCAGCATGAGGGACCACGCGCCGAAGGTCTCCCGGGGGGCCCGCAGCCAGCGGACCATCCGGATCTGCGGCAACGGCCGCGGGATGAGGCCCTGTTCGCGCAGCGCCGCCCGACGGGTCTGCTTGAGCGCCCGGTCGAAGAGGACGGCCGCCGAGAGCGACATCCCCGCGAAGAACTGCGGAGCACCGTCGTGGCCCAGGCCGCGCGGGGCGTGCACCCAGTTGAACCAGGCGGCCGCCCCCGCGAACAGCCAGACCAGCATGCGCGACCCGAGGGCCGCGTCGCCGTGGCTGGCCTCGCGCACGGCGAGCACCGAGCAGAACATGGCGGCGCCGTCGAGGCCGAAGGGCACGAGGTACTCCCAGCCCCCGGAAAGGTTGAGGTTCTGCCGGCCGAAGCCGACCAGCCCGTGGAAGGAGAGCGCGGCGGCCACCGCCGCGCAGCAGAAGAGCAGGACGTAGGAAGCCGTTCCGTAGACGGCCTCCTTGCGCCGCCGCCTCTCCTCGCTGCGCTCCCAGCTGTCGTCGGCCGCGGCCTTCTCGCTCTCGCGCTTGCCCCGTGCCAGGACCGCAACCGCCGCAAGCACGCCCAGGATCAGCAGACTGCCGGGCAGCAGCCAGTCCAGCGATATGTCGGTCAGTCTCATGCGGATGTCCCTTGCCTCGCGTATGCGGCCGTGCGGCTTTCCGGGCGCCATAGTGGCGCAGCCGGTGAGCCGTGCACGCGGGTTTCGGGGCAAGTGGCCGCCATCGGGGGGCGGGGCCCGCCGGATAGGGTGTTGTGTCTCGAACTGGCGGCCGTACGAGCTGTGTTGTGTTCGAAGCGGGCCGCCTCCACGGGTGGGTCAGGCGGCCTCGGCCGTGAGGCGGGTGATGCGGTCGGTGTCGCAGGTGCGGGGGCAGGTGACGCAGGTGTCCTCCGGCCGGATCGTGTAGAAGAAGCAGCAGGAGGCCCGGTCCCGGGTGGGCAGCTCCTGCCCGTCCGGGCCGTGGAGCGTGCGGAAGCCCGCGCCGCCGGTGTACGGGGCCGTCGAGCCGGGGAGCAGGAGCTCCAGTTCGGCCATCGTCCGCCGTTCCTCGCCGAACAGGTGGCCGACGTACCAGAGGCTTTCGACGACCTCGTCGGTCGCCATGCCCCACAGGGCGCGGCGTCCGCGCCGCACACGGGGGCGGAAGCCCTCCAGCACGGGTTCGAGGTGCTGGGCCACCGCCGCCCGCACCTCGGCGCGCAGCGCCTCCTCGTCGGGGACGACCCGCGCCCCGGGGAGGGCGGCAGCGGGATCGTCCGGGAGGCAGGCGAAGCCTTCCACGTGCACCGCCATCCGGCCGAGGGTCCGGTGGAATGCGACCTCGGAGACCGGGAGCCGGGGGACCCTCCGGTGGAGGAACCAGGGGAGGGTGATCAGCAGGCAGGCGGGCCACGCGTACCGGTGCAGCCCGAAGCCCGCGACCACATCGGGCCGGGCCGGGGTGCCGTAGTCCCTGCGGACCTGGGCGTCGTCCCAGGCGAGGAAGGCGTCCAGGGCCGGTCCGCCGGCCGCCAGCTCGTCGGCACCGACCCACCCCGCACCGCGAGGGGAGGGCTCGTGCGCGGCCCGCTCGACGACCCGCAGGCCGGCGTAGACGTCGGCCAGCCGGGCGTACGCGTCCGCCACCGCAGAGCCGGGCGGGGCGGGGGCGACAGCCGGGAGGGCCGTGGCGGTCATGGCGGTCCACCGATCACACGATCGTTAACAGGTAAGCCTTACCTTATCTGACTCTGCGGGGTCCGCATCCACCTGCGGCGGGGCGCGTCACCTATTCTCGGGGCAGGTCGAGACCCGGAGGAGGACCGAGTGCACGAACCGGCCCACGCCCGGGTCCCGGCACAGAAGCGCAAGGTATTGCGCCATTCGGTGCGCGGTCAGGTCCTCGACGCGCTGCGCGCGGCCCTCGTCGACGGCGAGCTCGTGCCGGGGGAGATCTACTCCGGCCCGGCGCTCGGAGAGCGCTTCGGGGTGTCCGCGACCCCGGTGCGGGAGGCGATGCAGCAGCTGGCCGTCGAGGGAGCCGTCGAGTGCCTGCCGAACCGCGGCTTCCGGGTCCTCACGCGCACCGCGCGGGAGCTCGCCGAGCTGGCGGAGGTCCGGGCGCTGCTGGAGGTCCCCGTGATGCTGCGGCTGGCCCGAACCGTGCCGGAGGGCGAGTGGCAGGCGCTGCGGCCGGCGGCCGCGGCCACGGCCGCGGCGGCCGCGGCGGGCGACCTCGCCGGGTACGCGGAGGCGGACCGGGCCTTCCACCGTGCGGTGCTGCGGCTGGGCGGCAACGAGCAGCTGGTGCAGGTGGCGGAGGAGTTGCATCGGCGGGCGCAGTGGCCCCTGCCGGGTGCTCCGCGGGTTCGGCGGGCCGATCTCGTGGCCGATGCCGCTGAGCATGCGGCGCTGCTTGAGGCGCTGGTTGCGCGGGATCTGCCGGTGGTCGAGGCGTTGGTCCGCGAGCATTTCGCCGGCTCCTGACCCGGGGGCGGCTCCGGCCGGGCTCCGCCCGGGCCCGGTCCTCGCGGGCGGTCGGGGCTCCGCCCCGGACCCCGCGCCTCAAGCGCCGGCGGGGCTGTGTTGAGGCCGGGCCGGGCCGGGTTGTCCGGTTCGGGTTCGAGCCTCGGGGCTCCGCCCCGGACCCCGCGCCTCAAACGCCGGCGGGGCTGGGTTGGGCCAGCTGGGCTGGGTTGGGCCCGTGGGGCTGGGTTGGGCCCGCGGGGATGGAGTGGGCCCGCGGGGCCGGGTTCGTGGTGCGGGGGGCGTGTTACGCCGCTGGGGTGGGGGCCGGGGTGGGGTGGAGTTGGTCCGCCAGCCAGGTCGGGATGCCGCCCAAGAGGTGGAACAGGCGGCGGGCCTCGGCGCGCAGGCGGGTCGCCTCCGGTTCCGGCTCGGCCTCGGCCAGGGCCGCCAGTGCCGGGGCCGTGCCGATCAGGAAGCCCAGGTCCTCCCGGATCCGCAGCGACTCCGCGAAGCCCTTGCGGGCCTCGGCCACCTCGCCGTCCCGCAGGGCCAGCGCGGCCAGGTGCCGGAATGTGAACGACAGCAGCAGGGTGTCGCCGTGCGCCTCCGCCCCCGCGTGGGCGCGGTGGTACGCCGGCCGCGCCGACTGCGGGGCGTCCGCCAGGTGCTCGGCGACCAGGCCGCGGCGGAAGTCCAGCAGCGGACGGGTCCGGGAACCGGGCGACAGCAGGGCCGCGGCCCGTCCCAGCGCGGAGCGGGCCTCGTCGGCCCGGTCGCGTACGCCGAGCACGGTGGCGGCGTAGGCCAGCTGGCCCCGCTCGCACGCCGCCGCACCCCGGTCGTCGTCGTCCTGCGCGACCGCCTCGGCGACCCGCAGCGCGTCCTCCGCCTCGGACCAGCCCTGGCCCGTGAACAGGCACCGCTCGACCAGCAGCGCGGTCCGCTGCACGGCGGCGGCGGCCTGGCCGGCCCTGCCGACGTGAGGCGTCAGCAGTGCTGCCGCGTCGGTCCAACAGCCGCGCGAGCGCAGCCGCCATATCGCCCGCTGGAGGGGATCGTCTCCCCCGGTGGACCCGGCACCCGACATGGCGGTATCCGCCACATTGCCCTCCCCGAAGCAATCAAGCAGCACATGGTTGAGCCCTGGGGCGAAATGAGAGCACGGATCGGCGGCTCCGGCCAAGGGGTCGGGTGAACTCTTTCACAAAGTCCGGACGGATCATCAGCCGCACCGGTCGACCCGCGGCCGGTGGCGGGGGTGATCTCCTCAGCTCATGCGCAGTGCGAGGAAGAAGTCGAGCTTGTCCTCCAGCCGGGACAGGTCCCGCGCCGTCAACTGCTCGATTCGCCCGACCCGGTAACGCAGCGTGTTGACGTGCAGGTGCAACCGGGTGGCGCAGCGGGTCCAAGAGCCGTCGCAGTCGAGGAAGGCCTCCAGGGTCGGGATGAGCTCGGCCCGGTGGCGGCGGTCGTAGTCCCGCAGCGGGTCGAGCAGCCGGGCGGTGAAGGCGCGGCGCACGTCGTCGGGGACGAAGGGCAGCAGCAGCACGTGCGAGGCCAGCTCGTGGTGGCCGGCCGCGCAGACCCGGCCCGGGCGGGCCGCCGCGACCCGGCGGGCGTGCCGTGCCTCCTCCAGCGCCCCGCGCAGCCCCTCGGCGGAGTGCACGGCCGCGCTGACGCCCAGCGTGAGCCGGCCGTCGTCGGCGAGGCCGGCCGCCAGGGGCTCCCGTACCACGGCGAGCAGTTCGTCGGCGTGCAGGGCCGAGTCCGGGCCCTTGTCCTCCCCGGCGTCCCCCGGGAGCGAGGGCAGCGGGACCAGCGCGATGGCTTCGTCACCCGTGTGGGCCACCGCGATCCGGTCGGACGGCTCCGGGCCCGAGACCGACGGGTCGACGAGGATCTCCTCCAGCAGTGACTGGGCCACCGGCCCGCCGGGGATCTCCCCGTTCTCCCAGTCCACCCGCGCCACGACGACCTGCCAGTGCGGGGCGGCGCCCAGGCCGGGCAGCAGCACCGGGGCGGCCACCCGCAGGCGGGCGGCGATCTCGGCGGGCGCGGCCCCCGTCTGCACCAGCTCCAGGACCTCCTGCGCGAGGCGGCGGCGCACGGTGCGGGCGGCATCGCGCCGGTCGCGCTCCACGGCGATCAGCTGGGTCACGCCCTGGAGCAGGTCGAGGCGCTCGGCCGGCCAGTCCCCGGCGTCCGCCTCGACGGCCAGCAGCCAGTCGGACAGCACGGTCTCGCGTACGTCCCGCACGGCCGGACCGGCCGCGCCGCGGCCGTGTCCCCTGATCGGGAAGAGCGAGTAGGTAATACCCTGGATGGAGATCCGGTGCGGTCCTCTGCGGCCCGTCCGGACCGCCGCGAGGTGCTCGCCCGCCAGCGCCGCACAGATGCCCGGCGCCAGCGGCTCACCCGCCCCGGCGATCTGCCGGCCGGTGGGGGACAGCACCCACGCCCGGAGGTCGAGGTCGGTGGTGAGGAGATCCAGCACCACGTCGGGGCCGCCCCCCGCCGGGCCCGATGTCATCAGGCGGCGGTGCCGGTCCACGACGGCCGCCAGGTCCCCGGCGCGCTCGCCCGAGACCTGCCGGACGACGTACTCGGTGATCGTGGCGAATGCAACGTCCTCGTTCACTGCGAACAGCGGCAGCCGGTTGCGGACACAGGCGGAGACGAGATCGTCGGGGATGTCGCCCAGCTCCGCCTCGCCGGCGGCGAGCCCGGCGACGCCGGCGCTCGCGAGGATTCGTACGAATGGCTCGGAGTCGGCCGAATCTCGCCGCCAGGCCAGGCCGGTGAGGACCAGCTCGCCCCCGGACAGGTACCGGCTGGGATCGCGCAGGTCGGTCGTCATGACCCCGCGGACCGTCCGGTCGAGTTCGTCCTCGCCGCCGAGCAGCCGCAGCCCCAGCACCTCGGTCTCCAGCAGTGCGCGCAGCCGCATGATGTCGCCGCCGATCTGTCTCGAATGTTGCCGTTGGAAATCGGGCAGGTCGTCGCATCCTGCCTTTCATACGAATCTACAAGACGAGGGAGGCCGTCAGCCAACTCCTTCATGGTTTCGGTGACTGCACCCGGGGGACGGGCGGCTTGTGTACTGAGTCCACACCGCGTTAACAGCACGTGAACGACCAGTCGAGGGCCCTTTGGCCTCCTGGCTTGAAGTGAACGACACGATGAAGAAGAAGAGAGCCGCACATGGACTTCCTTCGCCCCGCCAGCTGGGAGGAGGCGCTCGCCGCTAAGGCCGAGTTCCCCACAGCTGTGCCGATTGCGGGTGGCACCGACATCATGGTCGAGATCAACTTCGACCACCGCCGTCCGGAGTACCTCCTTGACCTCAACCGCATCGAGCTGCTGCGGGAGTGGGAGGTAGGCGAGGAGGTCACCAAGCTCGGCGCCTCCGTCCCGTACGCCCAGATCATGGAGAACCTGCGCACCACGTTGCCGGGTCTCGCGCTCGCCTCGCACACGGTCGCGTCCCCGCAGATCCGCAACCGCGGCGGTGTCGGCGGCAACCTCGGTTGCGCCTCGCCCGCCGGTGACTCCCACCCCGCCCTGCTGGCCGCCGGCTGCGAGGTCGAGGTCGAGTCCGTACGCGGCTCGCGCATGATCCCGATCGACGAGTTCTACACGGGCGTCAAGCGCAACGCGCTGGCCGCCGACGAGCTCATCAAGTCGGTCCACATCAAGAACGCCACGGGCCCCCAGCAGTACTCGAAGGTCGGCACGCGCAACGCGATGGTCATCGCGGTGTGCGGCTTCGGCCTGGCCCTCCACCCCGACACCCGCACCGTGCGTACGGGCATCGGTTCGGCCGCCCCGACCCCGGTCCGGGCCAAGGCCGCCGAGGAGTTCCTGAACGCCGCGCTCGAAGAGGGCGGCTTCTGGGACAACGGGAAGGTCATCACCCCGTCGATCGCCAAGCAGTTCGGTGAGCTCGCCTCCGCCGCCTGCAACCCGATCGACGACGTCCGTGGCACGGCGAAGTACCGCCGTCACGCGGTCGGCATCCTCGCTCGCCGCCAGCTCGTCTGGACCTGGGAGCAGTACCGCGGCACGAACGGCCGCTCGCTTGAAGGGGCTGCGTAAGCATGCGCGTCAATTTCACCGTCAACGGTCGTCCGCAGGAAGCCGACGACGTCTGGGAGGGTGAGTCCCTCCTCTACGTGCTGCGCGAGCGCCTGGGTCTGCCCGGCTCGAAGAACGCGTGCGAGCAGGGCGAGTGCGGCTCCTGCACCGTCCGCCTCGACGGCGTGCCGGTCTGTTCCTGTCTGGTGGCCGCCGGCCAGGTCGAGGGCCGCGACGTCGTGACCGTCGAGGGCCTGGCCGACTTCGCCAAGCAGCGCGAGGAGCACGGCCACGGCTGCGGCACCGGCGCGTGCGGCAGCGGCGCGGGCGTGTCCACGGACGAGGCGCAGCGGTGGTCCGCCAGGGGCACCGACTCGCAGACCGGTGAGGGCGTCGAACTCTCCACCATCCAGCAGGCGTTCATCGACGCCGGCGCGGTCCAGTGCGGTTTCTGCACCCCGGGCCTGCTCGTACAGGCCGATGCGCTCCTGGAGCAGAACTCCGACCCGTCCGACCAGGACATCCGTGAGGCCCTGTCCGGCAACCTCTGCCGCTGCACGGGCTACGAGAAGATCCTCGACGCGGTCCGCCTCGCGGCCGCCCGTCAGGGAGAGGCTGTCTGATCATGGCCAACACTCGCACCGTGCCCTCCGGTACGCCGACGAACGTCACCCAGAAGCACACCAAGGGTGGGATCGGCGAGTCCACGCTCCGCCCGGACGGCACCCTCAAGGTGACCGGTGAGTTCGCGTACTCCTCGGACATGTGGCACGAGGACATGCTGTGGGGCCAGACGCTGCGCAGCACCGTCGCCCACGCCGAGATCGTCTCCATCGACATCTCCGAGGCGCTGGCCATGCCGGGCGTCTACTCGGTCCTGACGTACGACGACCTGCCGGCCGAGATGAAGAACTACGGCCTGGAGATCCAGGACACCCCCGTCCTCGCCAACGGCCGGGTACGCCACCACGGTGAGCCGGTGGCCCTCGTGGCCGCGGACCACCCGGAGACCGCCCGCCGCGCGGCCGCCAAGATCAAGATCGACTACCGGGAGCTGCCGCTCGTCACGGACGAGGCCTCCGCCCTCGCCGCCGACGCGCCGCTGATCCACCCGGGCCGCGACGACCACCACTCCGGCCACGTCCCGCACCCGAACATCGTGCACCGCCAGCCGATCATCCGCGGCGACGTGGAGGAGGCCCGCAAGCGCGCCGACGTCATCGTCGAGGGCGAGTACACCTTCGGCATGCAGGACCAGGCCTTCCTCGGCCCGGAGTCCGGCCTCGCCGTGCCGTCCGAGGACGGCGGTGTCGACCTCTACGTCGCCACCCAGTGGCTGCACTCGGACCTCAAGCAGATCGCCCCCGTCCTCGGCCTGCCCGAGGAGAAGGTCCGCATGACGCTTTCCGGCGTCGGCGGTGCCTTCGGCGGCCGCGAGGACATCTCGATGCAGATCCACGCCTGCCTGCTGGCCCTCGCGACCAACAAGCCGGTCAAGATCGTCTACAACCGCTTCGAGTCCTTCTTCGGCCACGTGCACCGCCACCCGGCGAAGCTCTGGTACGAGCACGGCGCCACCAAGGACGGCAAGATCACGCACATGAAGTGCCGGATCGTGCTCGACGGCGGCGCCTACGCCTCGGCCTCCCCGGCCGTCGTCGGCAACGCCTCCTCGCTCTCCGTCGGCCCGTACGTCGTCGACAACGTCGACATCGAGGCGATCGCGCTCTACACGAACAACCCGCCCTGCGGCGCGATGCGCGGCTTCGGCGCCGTCCAGGCCTGCTTCGCCTACGAGGCCCAGATGGACAAGCTCGCGGCGAAGCTGGGCATGGACCCGGTGGAGTTCCGCCAGCTGAACGCCATGGAGATGGGCACGATCATGCCCACCGGCCAGGTCGTGGACTCCCCGGCGCCGGTCGCCGAGCTGCTGCGCCGGGTCAAGGCCCGCCCGCTGCCGCCGGAGCGCCAGTGGGAGACCGCCGGCGAGGGCGCGGACGTCCGCGCGCTGCCGGGCGGCCTGTCGAACACCACGCACGGCGAGGGCGTCGTCCGCGGCGTCGGCTACGCGGTCGGCATCAAGAACGTCGGCTTCTCCGAGGGCTTCGACGACTACTCCACCGCCCGCGTGCGCCTGGAGGTCATCAACGGCGAGCCGGTCGCGATGGTCCACACGGCCATGGCGGAGGTCGGCCAGGGCGGTGTCACCGTCCACGCGCAGATCGCCCGTACCGAGCTGGGCGTCACGCAGGTGACCATCCACCCGGCCGACACGCAGGTCGGCTCCGCCGGTTCCACGTCCGCCTCGCGGCAGACGTACATGACCGGTGGCGCCGTGAAGAACACCTGTGAGGCCGTGCGCGAGGCGCTGCTGGAGATGGGCCGCCGCAAGAACGGCTCCTACCACCCGGCCTGGGCCCACGCCGAGCTCCTCCTGGAGGGCGGCAAGGTCGTCACCGACGGCGGCGAGGTCCTCGCGGACATCGCCGACATCCTGGAGGACGAGGCCATCGACCTCGAACTCGAGTTCCGCCACCGCCCGACGGTCGCCTTCGACCTGAAGACGGGCCAGGGCGACGGCCACGTCCAGTACACCTTCGCCGCGCACCGCGCGGTCGTCGAGGTGGACACCGAGCTCGGCCTGGTCAAGGTCGTCGAGCTCGCGACCGCCCAGGACGTGGGCAAGGCCCTCAACATGCTCTCCGTGGTCGGCCAGATCCAGGGTGGTACCACCCAGGGCCTCGGCGTGGCGGTCATGGAGGAGATCATCGTGGACCCGAAGACCGCGAAGGTGCGCAACCCCTCCTTCACGGACTACCTGATCCCGACCATCCTCGACACCCCGACCATCCCGGTCGACGTCCTGGAGCTCGCCGACCCGAACGCGCCGTACGGCCTCCGCGGTCTGGGCGAGGCACCGACCCTGTCGTCCACCCCGGCCGTCCTCGCGGCGATCCGGCAGGCGACCGGTCTGGAGCTCAACAAGACCCCGATCCGTCCGGAAGCCCTCACCGGGACCCTCTAGGACGGACCCGGTCCGGGGGCCGCGAGGCCCCCGGACCCCCTCGGACTCTCCGGGCGGTGCGACTCGGGAACGTCACACTTCACCGCCGCACCGCCCGGAGTACTCGAAGCACCGCACCGCTCGCGGTCGCCTTCGGCCGGCAGTACCCCTGCGAAAACCCCCATGTAGTACAAGCGGACACCCCGCTCTACCCGCAGTACACGCAGTGCACCTTCGCGTCGCCTCGGGCCGTCACCCCGGGTCGTGCAGCCAAACGCAGCATCCCAAATCCCGCATCTCCAATCCCCAAGCGGGTGCCCCTTTGAACCTTGGGAGTTAGGCACCATGACCCAGTCGTCAGTGGAGCCCAAGACCACCGCGGAAGAGGCCGGCGACGGCTCTCCGACCCCCGCCGGCACGTCTTGGCTCGACCGTTACTTTCACATAACCCACAGAGGGTCCAACGTCGGCAACGAGGTTCGTGGCGGTATCACGACCTTCATGGCGATGGCGTACATCCTCCTGCTCAACCCCCTGCTCCTCTCGGGCAAGGACGTCGCCGGAACCACGATGGACGGTTCCGCGATCATCACCGCCACGGCTTTCGCCGCCGCCGTGACGACGCTCCTCATGGGCTTCGTCGGCAAGGTCCCGCTGGCGCTCGCCGCCGGACTCTCCGTCTCCGGCGTGCTCGCCTCGCAGGTGGCCCCCCAGATGACCTGGCCGCAGGCCATGGGCATGTGCGTGCTCTACGGTGTCGTGATCTGTCTCCTGGTCGTCACCGGCCTCCGAGAGATGATCATGAACGCGATCCCGCTCGCCCTCAAGCACGCCATCACCATGGGCATCGGCCTCTTCGTGGCCCTGATCGGCTTCGTGAAGGCCGGTTTCGTCGGCAACGGCGGGGAGTTCATGCCCCCCGTCCAGCTGGGTGCGACCGGTGAGCTGTCCGGCTGGCCCGTCCTGCTGTTCGCCGTCACCCTGATCGCCATCTTCATGCTCCAGGCCCGCAAGGTGCCCGGCGCGATCCTGATCGGCATCATCGGCGGCACGGTCCTGGCCGCCATCCTCAACGCCATCCTGGACATCGACCCCAAGGCCTGGAAGAACGGCCCGCCGGAGCTGGACGGCTCCGCGGTCTCGATGCCGAACTTCTCGCTCTTCGGCGACGTCTCCTTCGGCGGCTGGGGCGACGTCGGCTACATGACCGTCGGCATGATCGTCTTCACCCTGGTGCTCGCCGGCTTCTTCGACGCGATGGCCACCATCATCGGCGTCGGCACCGAGGCGAAGCTGGCCGACGACAAGGGCCGGATGCCGGGTCTGTCCAAGGCCCTGTTCATCGACGGCGCCGGTGGCGCCATCGGTGGCGTCTCGGGCGGCTCCGGCCAGACCGTGTTCGTCGAGTCCGCCACGGGCGTCGGCGAGGGTGCCCGCACGGGCCTCGCCTCGGTCGTGACCGGCCTCTTCTTCGCCGCCTGCCTCTTCTTCACCCCGATCACGCAGATCGTCCCGGGTGAGGTCGCCTCCGCGGCGCTGGTCGTCATCGGCGCGATGATGATGCAGAACGCCCGCCACGTCGACTGGGCGGACACCTCCACCTCGATCCCGGTCTTCCTGACCGTCGTGATCATGCCGTTCACCTACTCGATCACCGCCGGTGTCGCCGCAGGTGTCATCTCGTACGTCGCCATCAAGATCGCTCAGGGCAAGGCCCGGGAGATCGGCGGCTTCATGTGGGCGCTGACGGGTATCTTCCTGGTCTTCTTCGCGCTCCACCCGATCGAGAGCTGGCTCGGGGTCGGCTGACCCCCACCCCCACGGGGTCGCCCGACCCCGTGGGGCCGCCCGTACGCCCCGGCGCCGCCGGACGTACGCGGCACCACCCGCACCCTCCGCCTGTCCGATACTGGAACCGAATCCTCCGAGGAGGCCGCACATGCTGGACATCGCCGAAGAGCTGAACCGGTGGGTCGAGCAGGGACGCGACTTCGCCGTCGCCACGGTCGTGGCGGTCGGCGGCAGCGCGCCCCGGCAGCCCGGGGCCGCCCTCGCCGTCGACAGCGAGGGCACGGCCATCGGCTCGGTCTCCGGCGGATGCGTGGAGGGTGCGGTGTACGACCTGTGCCGGCAGGCGCTCGAAGACGGGGAGGCCGTCGGTGAGCGCTTCGGCTACAGCGACGACGATGCCTTCGCCGTGGGTCTGACCTGCGGCGGCATCATCGACATCCTCGTCACCCCGGTCCCGGTGGGCTCGCCCGCCCGGGCGGTGTTCGAGGCCGCGCTGGCCGCCGCCGCCCGCGGGGAGGCCGCCGCGCTGGCCCGGGTCGCCGAGGGACCGGCCGAGCTGATGGGACGCGCCGTGCTCGTCCGGACGGACGGGCCCTACGAGGGCGGCCTCGGGGGACACCCGGAGCTGGACCGCACCGTGGCGGAGCAGGCCCGGGCCCTGCTCGACGCCGGCCGGACCGGCGTGCTGGAGATCGGCGCGGACGGCGGGCTCTGCGGAGAGCCGCTGAAGGTGCTGGTCGAGTCCAGCGTCCCGGCCCCGCGGATGATCGTCTTCGGCGCCATCGACTTCGCCTCCGCCCTCGTGCGGATCGGCACGTTCCTCGGGTACCGGGTGACCGTGTGCGACGCCCGGCCCGTCTTCGCGACCAAGAACCGCTTCCCCGAGGCCGACGAGATCGTCGTGGACTGGCCGCACCGCTACCTGGAGCGCACGGAGGTGGACGGCCGGACCGTCCTGTGCGTGCTCACCCACGACGCCAAGTTCGACGTCCCGCTGCTGCAACTGGCCCTGAGACTGCCCGTCGCCTACGTCGGCGCCATGGGTTCCCGCCGCACCCACGAGGACCGCAACAAGCGGCTGCGCGACGTCGGCGTCACCGAGCTCGAACTGGCCCGGCTGCGCTCCCCGATCGGCCTGGACCTCGGCGCCCGCTCCCCGGAGGAGACCGCGCTGTCCATCGCCGCCGAGATCGTCGCCAACCGCCGCGGCGGCAGCGGCGTCGCCCTCACGGGCGCGCACATCCCGATCCACCCGGACGTCGCGGGCACCGTGGTCGACAGGATCGGCTCCGTCGCTTGAAGGAGTGACGGCGGAAGGTGAGGAAAGGGCGCACCCCGTGGGGGTTGCGCCCTTTCGGCGTTCCCCCTATCTTACCCGCCGGTAATCGGAGGTCACCCTCTCCATCCTTTCCTCACAACGGAGTTGAGCGGATGTTGCGTACCGTGCGAACCCTGGGCGTGCTGGCAGCGGCCACCCTCCTGACCGCCTTCACGCCCGCCCCGGCCGCACCGCCCGCCGCGGCGGAGGGCGGCCTGCGCGAGGTGCTCTTCGTGGGGAACAATTGGGAGGGGACCGCCGACGTCCTCGCCTCCACCGGAGACCTGGCCAAGGTCGGCCGGATCGACGTGATCCCCGACAAGGCCGAGCGGCTCCGCGAGATCTACCTCAACCCGGTCAAGCTCGCCTTCTTCCTCGGTATCCGCGAGAGCGCCGGAGAGGGCCACGACCAGTTCGTCGACGACATGTTCACCACTCCGGACGGCTCCGCGGTCGTCGTCTCCCGCCCCAGTTTCGCCGACGTCGTCTCCATCGACCTGGCCTCCGGACGCATCAACTGGCGCTTCCCCGTCTCCGGTCACCGCTCCGACCACATGGCGGTCTCCCCGGACGGCACCCGCGTCGCGGTCTCGGCCTCCACCTCCAACACCGTGCACGTCCTGGACATCTCCACCGGGCGCCAGGCCGGCTCCTTCCGCACCGGCGACAAGCCGCACGAGAACACCTTCACCCGTGACGGCCGCTACCTGTGGAACAGCTCCATCGGCGAGGTGAACACCGCACTCGACGCGCCCTGGCTGGACTGGACGAAGGGCGACCGGAAGATCACCGTCGTCGACGCGCAGACCTTCCGCACGGTCCGGGTGATCGACATGCGGGAGCGGCTGGACGCCTTCGGCCGCAAGGACCTCTCCGACTCGGTACGCCCCGTCTCCTTCAGCCCCGACGAGTCGAAGCTGTACTTCCAGGTGTCGTTCTTCGGCGGCTTCCTGGAGTACGACGTGGCCACCGACCGGATCACCCGCCTCAAGGACCTCCCCGCCAACCCCGCCACCAGCACCGACCGCACCAGCTGGGTCAACGACTCCCGCCACCACGGCATGTCGATGAGCCCCGACGGGACGAAGCTCTGCGTCGCGGGCACCATGGACGACTACGCGACCGTCGTGGACCGCGCCACCCTCGCCGAAGGGCCGCTGGTCCCCGCGTCCAAGCCCTACTGGGCCACGGTCAGCGGCGACGGGACCGCCTGCGTGATCTCCGAGAGCGGCACCGACCGGGTGACGGCCATCGACTTCGCGACCGGCGCCAAGCGGGTGTCCGTCCCCGTCGGGGACCACCCGCAGCGGGTGCGGATCGGGCACGTGCCCGCCGCCTGGGCCGGCCCGACGGGCCGGTAGCCGCAGGCCGCCGCCCAGGAACCGGGATACGGAAACCGGCCGAACCCGCAGATCAAGCCACTATGGGATGACTGGTCCCCGATGACCGATTAGTCTCGTGATCATGGTGGACATCCGCGACGTGCCCGAGGCCGACATCGACCGCGCCCTGGAGCTCGCCTACCTGGTCTTCCACGACCGCCCGCCGAAGGAGGCCCGCGAGCGGCACCACGCGCTGCTCGTGCGCTGCGACCGGATCGGCGCCTACGACGGGGACGCCCTCGTCGGCTTCATGGCCGCGCACGACTTCCGGCTCTCGGTGCCCGGGGCGGACCTGCCCTGCCCCGGGCTCACGTTCGTCGGCGTCGCGCCCACCCACCGGCGGCGCGGTGTGCTCACCGGGCTGATGGCCCGGATGATGCGGCGCACCACCGACGCCGGTCGCCCCCTCGCCGCCCTCTGGGCCTCCGAGGCCGCCATCTACGGCCGCTTCGGCTACGGCAGCGCCACCACCGGCGCCACCGTGGAGATCGACTCCACCCGGCCGCTGGCCCTGCGCATCGACCCCGACCCCCGCCCGCTGCGGCTGGTCGACCCCGACGAGGCCGTCGACGTGATCGGCCCCCGCCACGAGGCCGCCCGCGCCGGCCGGGCCGGCCGCCCCACCCGCAGCCCGGAGCGCTGGCACGAGGAGTGGCTGGCCGAACAGGACGAGGAGGACGAGGAGCTCAGCCCGCCCAGGATCATCGTCCTGGGGGAGCCGGACGAACCCGTTGCCGGTTACGTCCTCTACCGCACGAAGCCCGAGTCGGCCGGGGACACGGCGGGGGCCGCCGCCCGCACCGCCGGGCTGGTGCGGGTCGACGAGCTGGAGGCCGACACCCCGGCGGTCGCCGCCGCCCTCTGGGAATGCCTGGCCGCCCTCGACCTCACCGGCAGGGTCTCCGCCCGGAACCGCCCGGTGGACGACCCGCTGCTCCACTTCGCCGCCGACCGCGACCAGGTGCGCGTCACCGCCCAGTTCCCGGCGCTCTGGCTGCGCCTGGTCGACGTACGCGCGGCGTTGACCGCACGGTCCTGGGCCGCGCCGGTGGACCTGGTGCTGGAGGTCCACGACGTACGGCTGCCCGCCAACGCGGGGCGGTTCCGGCTCAGGGCCGGGCCGGAGGGGGCGACGTACGCCCATGCGGACGGCGCCGCCGACCTGGCCCTCGATGTACGTGAGCTGGCCGCCTGCTACCTCGGCGGGACCCGGGTCCGCGACCTCGTCGCGGCCGGGCTGGTGCAGGAGCACACCCCGGGGGCGGTGGCCGCCCTGGACGACGCCCTGCGCACACCCGTACTGCCGCACACGGGCGACGAGTTCTAGTCCGCGCGGTGGTGGGGGCCGCCGGGCCGCCCCCGCCGCCGTACGGCTCACGCCGGCCGGGACAGCCGGGCGGCCGCCATGCCGAAGCCGGGGCCGAGGACCGCGGCGGCCAGGCCGCCGTCGGACCGGCGCAGGTCCTCGGGCCGGTAACGACGGCACTGCGCATGCCAGTTGAGGACGCCTGCGTGCCAGTCCCGCAGCTCCTGCACGTAGGCGTCCAGGGCGGCCCGGGCCCCGGCGTCGAGCTTCCAGTCGTCGTGGAGCAGCGGCAGCCGGCTCGCCGCGATGTGCTCGAACTCCTCGGTGCGCCGGGTCATCAGCGAGTGGCAGATGTGCAGGGCCTCCGGATAGCCGATGTCGAAGAAGTTCCGTGTGACCAGGATGTGGTTGTGGACCTCACCCTCGAACTCCACCTCCTTCTGGTACGAGTAGACGTCGTTGACCAGGCAGGCCGCGTCGGCGACCGCGTTCTCCAGGGAGCGGATGGTCCCGGAGGCGTAGATCTCCTCCGGGATGCCGCGGCCCCGGTGCCCGAGTCGGCAGAGGTACATGGTGAGGCGGCTGCCGAAGGTGCGCCGCCGCATCTCCGCATAGTCCACCGGGTCCGGGATGCGGTGGTGCACGGCGTTGTCCACCTCCCACAGCCAGCTCTCCAGCATCTCCACCACCGTCGCCCGGAACTCCGCGCGCTGCTCCATCGGCATGGCGGCGCTTGTCCGCAGCCACAGGTCGGCGAGCCCGCGCTCCATCGCGGTGGCCGGCTGCGGCTGCGCGGAGTGGTCGACGGGCAGCATGGCGACCAGCCGGGCCGTGGTCGCCTTGGCAGCCTGCAGGCCCCCGGCCCGCGCGAAGACCGCCGGGTAGTAGTCGTCGCCGTAGGTGCCCCAGGTCAGCCAGCAGGCGTTGAGGGCGAGTCCGTCGGGTGTGGCGTCCGGGTCGATTCCGGCCGAGCAGAGCGCGAAGTCGTAGCCGCGCAGCTTCTCCTCGGTCCAGATGGCCGACCCGGGATCGCCGGGCTGCGGGTCCAGCAGGCCCGTCCGCCGGGCCCAGGCGACCGACTCCTCGCGCGCGTGCGCCAGGTGGGGGCTCAGCGTGAGCCGGTGCGGCATGTAGATCTCCGGGATCACCGAGGGCCCGGTGGGTTCGAAGGGGACGTGGGTGAAGGAGCGGTGGCGCAGCTCCACCGAGCGCCGGGTGAACATGGACCGCAGGTCCAGCGCGCTGGTGCCGAGCCCCGACGGCATGAACGGGAGGGTGAGCGGGGCGGTCGGGCGGGCCTCCTTGTTCATGTAGCGACCGGAGACCATGTGCCATTCGTGGCCGCCGGACTGCCAGTCCTGGAGCCCCTTGGTGTAGGCGAGCACTGCTGCGATCTCGGTCGGCGCCAGGGCCAGGTCCGCGAAGAGCTGGGGCAGTTCGCACAGGGCGGTCTGCTCGAACTGCTGGAGGCGGGAGGTGAGCAGGTCGTTGCAGACCTCCGCGGCCTCCTGGGTGCCGCAGCCGAGGAACGTCTCCAGGACCAGCACGGCGTTGGAGAGTTCACCCTCGTCGGTCACCTCCCGTTCGTAGGAGAAGAGGTCGTTCCTGAGGTGGACGGCGTCGGAGAAGGCGTCGCGCAGCACGCCGAGCGGTCGCGCATGTGCGACGCGCGCCGGGACTTCGGCGGCGACGAACTCGACGAGGCCCGCCGACCAGGGGGCGCCGCCGACCTTGCGGCGCATCTCGATGTATTCGAGGGGGTTCGCCACCCGGCCGATGTCGATGTTGGCCAGCTCCCACATCGACTCGTCGAGGAGGTTCCTGGTGGAGAGGGAGAACCGTTCCCGCCAGTCCGCGGACATCGAGGGAACGGTTCGCCGCCACAGATCGGCGAGACCGGCCTCCACGGGGTTGGTCGGCTCGGGGAAGCCGGCGGCCGGGTCCATCGGCATGAAGGCGGCCAGCCGGTCGAGGTACGCCTTGGCACCCAGGCGGTCCCGCGAGCGCTTGAAGGTCTCCAGGAAGTGGTCGTCGAAGAAGAACACCCACACATACCAGTCGGTGACCAGCGACAGCGCCTCGGCGTCGCAGTCCGGGTGGGTGTAGGAGCACAGTAGCGCGTAGTCGTGCGCGTCGAGGTCGCTCTCCTCCCACACCCCGGAACCCTCCAGCATCCCGAAGTCGCGTGCCCACCGCTTGGTGTGCCGCCTCGCCTCCTCCAGGTGGGGGTTCAGTCGCGCCGGATACGGCAGGTAGAAGTCCGGCAGTCGGAACGGCTGCGTCACGGCGGGGTCGGCCCTTCGTCGAAGGTGCGGGGGCCGGTGGCCCGGCCCCCGCAAGAAGATCAGCAGTGCCCCGTC
Organism: Streptomyces sp. NRRL F-2664; assembly: GCF_000719345.1. Taxonomy (GTDB): domain Bacteria; phylum Actinomycetota; class Actinomycetes; order Streptomycetales; family Streptomycetaceae; genus Streptomyces. Next base: position 100,242 of record NZ_JOFX01000011.1, on the reverse strand, counting down.
CCGGGTGCCCCCGGGACGGGGAGGAGTTCACCGCATCAGGTGACGGAAGTGTCGTTCGGGGCCGTGCGGGCCTGGCGGGGGTCGGGCACGCGGGCGTCCGGGCGGGGCCGCGGTGCGGCCGGGGGCCGGGTCGCCGGCTCGGGGTGCCCGGCGAACTGCTCCGCCTGCATCCGGAACATCGACGCGTACCGGCCGCCGCGTGCCATCAGCTCCTCGTGGCCGCCCTGTTCGACGAGCCGTCCCTCGTGCAGTACGTAGATGACGTCCGCGAACCGCACACCGGACATGCGGTGCGTGACGAGGACGACGGCGCGCTGCGGCCCCGCCAGCCCCCGGATGCTGTCGAAGGCCGCGATCTCCGCCTCCGGGTCCAGTGCGGAGGTGGGCTCGTCCACCACGATGACGCGGGCGTCCCGGAACCGGGTCCGGGCCAGCCCGACCTTCTGCCACTGGCCCCCGGACAGCTCCGAGGCGCCCCGGAACACCCGGGCCAGCAGCGTCTCGTAGCCGTTCGGCAGCTTCTCGACCACGCGGTCGGCCCCCGCGTACCGGGCCGCGGCGACCACCTCGGCCGCCCGTTCCACCGCCTCGTCGCAGCCCTCCCCACCGGGCCGGCCGATGGCGATGTTGGTCCGGGCGGTCACCGGCCACCGCTCGAAGTCCTGGGTCAGGAGCGCGACCCGGTCGAAGACCTGCTGCCGGTCGGCACCCCGCACGTCGACACCGTCCCAGGTCAGCGAGCCGGAGTCCGGCAGGTGCAGCCCCGCGAGAAGCTTGACCAGCGTGCTCTTGCCCGAGCCGTTCTCGCCGACCAGCGCGACCACGGTGCCGGCCTCGATGGTGAGCGAGACCCCGTCGAGAGCGGGCTCCTCCCGGTCCGGGTAGCTGAAGCGGACGTCCTCCAGCCGCACCGTTCCCAGCCGCTCCGGCAGCGGCAGCCCGCCGCCGGGGATGGCCCGCCGTCCGGCCTCGGCGACGAACCGTTCCAGGTCCCGTACGTAGAGGGACTCCTCGTGGAGGGTGTTGGTGGTGGCGACCAGCGCGCCGAGGCTCGCCGATCCGGTGCGCACCGCGATCACTGCGGTGCCGGCGACCGCGAGGTCCATCCGGCCGGTGACGATGAGCGCGATCATCGCCCCGTACGTGATTAGCGCGGCCGTACCGGAGAGCGCGGCGGCGAGCAGTTCGGTGGCCGCCTTGTCCTTGGCCAGGCGGGTGGCTTCCGTCTCCGCGACCTCGGCCATGTTGCGGTAGTGGCCCAGCAGGTAGCGGCCGACTCCGTGCACCCGTACCTCGGGGGCCGAGGTACGGGAGATCAGCAGCTGGCCGATGAGCCGGGCGGCCCGCACGTGCTCGACCCAGGTGATCACGGACAGGTAGCGGCGCTGCGCCACCCGCATCGCGCCCCAGCCGCGCGGGGCGGCGATCAGCAGCAGCATGGGCAGCAGCAGCGGGTGCAGGACGGTGAGCACCCCGGCGGTGGCGACGAGGGAGATGACCCCGCCGAGGGTGGCCACGCAGGCGCCGACGGTACGGCGGGCCGACGGCGGGCCCCACTGGGCACTGTCCAGCAGCCGCCTGAACTCCCCGTCCTCGATGGCTTCGAGTTCCACCTCGACGGCGGCCTTCAAGTACTGCTCGTGCGCGGCCCGTTCGATCTTCGGCTCCAAACGTCCGGCGGCCGCCGTGGAGCGGGAGGCCAGTACGGCCCCCAGGACGGCGACCAGCGCGCCCGCGGCCAGGGCGGGCAGCGCGGCATGCAGCCGCTCGGCGGGACTGCCCGGCGCGAGCAGCGTACGGAGCACCTCGCTCAGGACGAGCAGGCCGGCGGCGGAGGTGACCCCCTGCCCGGCCTCGGAGGCGGCGACGGTCAGCAGCGCGGGCCGGTCGGTGTCCCAGGCCAGGCGCAGCGTGCCGGCGACCATGCGGGGCATGGAGCGCAGGGTGGACAGCAGCCGCCCCTCCAGACGGGCGTAGTCGTGATGGGACCAGCCGGCGTCGTAGCGCAGGGGCCCGCCGAAGAGCCGTCGTTCGCTCTCGGAGACGGTGGGCTGGAGGGTCGTGGGCCGTTTGAGCAGCCTCATGCGCGGCCACCTCCGCCCGGTGCCGTGTCGAACACCACATGAACGTGCACGGATCGCAAGTTTCCTCCCGAGGCGCTGTCGGCTGCGCGCTGACGCCGGAAGAACGTGGCTGCTCAGAGCGGCGTCACGGCCTGCCGGGAACGAAAGCCCGCACACAGTTGCGACGCCCGCCCGGACCCCAAGGGCCGTGCGGAGACCCGCCCGTTCGAACCACCCGCAGGTGTCGGCCCCCTCTTCCGAGGGATTGCGCCCGCCCCTGCCGCCCGGAGGGAGCGGCCGCCTGCCGCGCATGCCGGACCGGCCGTCGGGGGCCGGGGGCGGGGTGAGGGGGCGTCTCGTAGGGTTCGGGGGTGAACCGAGACAACTCACCTGAATACAGCGCCGGTCGTGGCGGCGAGAGTGCCGAGGAGCTGCTGCGCGGGGTGCACGCGCGGCTGCTGCCCGTCGGGTTGGTCACACCGGAGGTCGCCGGCGGGATGCGCTACGCGCGGATCATCGCGGACGATCTGGTGTACGCCTACGCCTTCGACGGTCCCACCAGCGTGCGTTCCCTCACCGACGCGGACGTGGAACGCGTCGGGGCCGAGGAGCTGGGGCGGGCGGCGCACGCCAACCTGATGCGGATGCCGGTCTCGTACGAGGAGATCCCCCTCGCAGGGCGTGCCACGCTGCACTCCGTCTTCGGCGACTCGCACTTCGTCGCCTCCAAGGCGCTGTACCTGGGGGAGCTGGCGCGCCAGGTCACCGGTGTGATGCTGCCGTCCGCCGGTGCCCTCGTCGTCGTCCCGACCCGGCACCTGCTCGCCTTCCACCCGATAGCCGACGGCTCGGTGGTGGACGCTCTCAACGATCTCGCCGCGTACGCCCTCGGTGCCTACGAGGATGGTCCCGGACGGCTGTCACCGCGCGTGTACTGGTGGCACCGGGGCGGCCTTACCTCGCTCACCGTCGTCGACGAGGACACGCGCACGCTGTCGCTGCGGCCCCCGCAGGAACTTCTCGGCCTGATGAAGGGGCTGGTCCGCCTCGACGGTGCCGGGCGGATCGCCGTGGACCGCGCCGCCCCGGATCCGGCCGGTCTGACCCGGACGACCGTCGAGTCCGTCGCACGGCTCGCGCAGGACCCGTCGGGGCTCGGGGAGGCCTTCGCCGCGGCACTGGCGCTGGCGCACGTGCGCTGCACCGACGATCCCGTCGTCTCCGAGCTCGTCACGTGGGACGCGTGGGAGACGGCCGTACGCCTCGGCTCCGCACTGTTCGCCGGATCCGAGGCGGAGCAGTGGTACCTCGGCGAGGAGAACGCCCTCCGGTTGCCCGCCACGCCCGCCGCCCCGCCCGCGGACGCCCGGGCCTGGCTCGACGCCGTCTACCTCGCGCTCGCCTGCCGCGCGCACGACCGGGTCGCCCGGCTGTGCCGGGTCCCGCTGGAGACGCTGCGGCAGGACGACACCGTCGACGCCTACGTCCTGCACTGGATCGACACCCTGCGGACCTACCTCTCCGGCGGCCCGTCCGACGAGGTCGTGGAGAAGCTGCTCGCCGCCATCGGGACGTCCCTGCCCGAGGCGCTCACGCACGCGCCGGACGACTTCGTGAACCGGATCGACTTCCAGCCGGTCTCGCTCTTCCACCGCCTCTTCACCCAGGAGCACGAGGCCTTCGCCGAGGTACTGGCCGAGGCTCTCGCAGAACACGGCGGCTACTGGGGGCAGTCCGGGGCGCCGCGCGCCAGGGTGGCGCTCGGTCCGCTCGCCATGGCCTGCCTCGCCCACGACCGGGGCTTCCTGATCGACCCGGCGCGGCTGCCGCACCTGCCCCGGTACCTCGTCGACGGCAAGCGGGTCGAGGACATCTCCTGACGCACCGGCGGCACACCGCGGCGTGAGCCGGTCGTGCGCGGTCCCGACCGCCCGAAGGCCGCCCTCGCCGACCCGCCGGAGCGGGGGGCGAGGGCGGCCTTCGTCGTACGGGCGGCGGGCGGCGGGACTACTCCGCCTCACCCTCCAGGTTGCCCTCCGTGTCCAGGTACACCTGCCGCAGCGCCTCCAGCACCTGCGCGTCCGGCTTCTCCCACATGCCGCGGGACTCCGCTTCGAGCAGGCGCTCCGCGATGCCGTGCAGCGCCCACGGGTTGGCCTCCTCCAGGAAGGCGCGGTTCACCGGGTCCAGGACGTACGTCTCGGTGAGCTTGTCGTACATCCAGTCCGCGACGACGCCCGTCGTGGCGTCGTAGCCGAAGAGGTAGTCCACCGTGGCCGCCAGCTCGAAGGCGCCCTTGTAGCCGTGGCGGCGCATCGCCTCGATCCACTTCGGGTTCACCACACGGGCGCGGAAGACGCGCGAGGTCTCCTCCACCAGGGTGCGGGTCTTGACCGTCTCCGGACGGGTGGAGTCGCCGATGTACGCCTCCGGGGCCGTGCCGCGCAGTGCGCGGACCGTGGCCACCATGCCGCCGTGGTACTGGAAGTAGTCGTCGGAGTCCGCGATGTCGTGCTCGCGGGTGTCCGTGTTCTTCGCCGCGACCGTGATCCGCTTGTAGGCCGTCTCCATCTCGTCGCGGGCCGGGCGGCCTTCGAGGCCACGGCCGTAGGCGTAGCCGCCCCACACCGTGTAGACCTCCGCCAGGTCGGCGTCCGTGCGCCAGTCGCGGGAGTCGATCAGCTGGAGGATGCCCGCCCCGTACGTACCCGGGCGCGAGCCGAAGATACGGGTCGTCGCACGGCGCTCGTCGCCGTGCACGGCCAGGTCCGCCCGGGCGTGCGCGCGGACGTAGTTCTCCGACTCCGGCTCCTCCAGCGACGCCGCCAGCCGGACCGCGTCGTCCAGCAGGCCGATCACATGCGGGAACGCGTCACGGAAGAAGCCCGAGATGCGCAGCGTCACGTCGATGCGCGGCCGTCCCAGCTCCGCCGGCGGGATCGGCTCCAGCCCGGTCACGCGGCGCGAGGCCTCGTCCCAGACCGGGCGGATGCCGAGCAGCGCCAGGGCCTCGGCGACGTCGTCGCCCGCCGTGCGCATCGCGCTCGTGCCCCACAGGGACAGGCCGACGGAGGCCGGCCACTCGCCGTTGTCGGTGCGGTAGCGCGTGAGCAGGGAGTCGGCCAGCGCCTGCCCCGTCTCCCATGCGAGGCGGGACGGCACGGCCTTGGGGTCGACGGAGTAGAAGTTGCGGCCCGTCGGCAGGACGTTGACCAGGCCGCGCAGCGGCGAGCCCGAAGGGCCGGCCGGGACGAACCGGCCGTCCAGGGCGGCGACCACATGGGCGATCTCGTCCGTCGTCCCCGCCAGGCGCGGCACCACCTCGTGCGCGGCGAACGCCAGGACCGCCGCCACCTCCGGGGCGTGGCCGGCGGCGACCGCGGCGACCGCGGACGGGTCCCAGTCCGCGTCCTCCATCGCCTGCACCAGGGCGCGGGCCGTCTCCTCGACCGCGTCCGCCGAGGTACGGGTGGCCGCGGCCTCGTCCAGGCCGAGCGCCTCGCGCAGCCCCGGGAGGGCCGCAGTGCCGCCCCAGATCTGCCGGGCGCGCAGGATCGCGAGGACCAGGTTGACCCGGGCCGCACCCGTCGGGGCACCGCCCAGGACGTGCAGACCGTCGCGGATCTGGGCGTCCTTGACCTCGCACAGCCAACCGTCGACGTGCAGCAGGAAGTCGTCGAAGCCGTCGTCGTCCGGCCGCTCCTCCAGCCCCAGGTCGTGGTCGAGCTTGGCCGCCTGGATGAGCGTCCAGATCTGCGCGCGGATGGCCGGCAGCTTCGCCGGGTCCATGGCGGAGATCTGCGCGTACTCGTCCAGGTGCTGCTCCAGGCGCGCGATGTCGCCGTACGACTCCGCGCGCGCCATCGGCGGCACCAGGTGGTCGACCAGGGTGGCGTGCACGCGGCGCTTGGCCTGGGTGCCCTCGCCCGGGTCGTTGACCAGGAACGGGTAGACGAGCGGCAGGTCACCGAGGGCTGCGTCCGGCGCGCAGGCGGCGGACAGTCCGGCGTTCTTGCCGGGCAGCCACTCCAGGTTGCCGTGCTTGCCCAGGTGGATCATCGCGTCGGCGCCGAAGCCGCCGTCCTCCGCGCGCGCCTGGATCCAGCGGTACGCGGCCAGGTAGTGGTGCGAGGGCGGCAGGTCGGGGTCGTGGTAGATCGCGATCGGGTTCTCGCCGAAGCCGCGCGGCGGCTGGATCAGGATCAGCAGGTTCCCGCGGCGCAGGGCGGCGAGGACGATGTCGCCCTCCGGGTTCGCGGAACGGTCCACGAACATGCTGCCCGGGGCCTCGCCCCAGTGCTCCTCGACGCTCTCCCGCAGCTCGGCCGGCAGCTCGGCGAACCAGCGCCGGTAGTCGGCGGCGGGAATGCGGACCGGGTTGCGCGCCAGCTGCTCCTCGGTGAGCCAGTCCTGGTCGTGGCCGCCGGCCTCGATCAGGGCGCGGATCAGTTCGTCGCCGTCGCCCGAGACGAGACCGGGAATGTCGGCGACCGGGCCGAAGTCGTAGCCCTCGGCGATGAGGGTGCGCAGCAGTTCCACCGCGCTGGCCGGGGTGTCCAGGCCGACCGCGTTGCCGATGCGGGAGTGCTTGGTCGGGTACGCGGAGAGGACCAGCGCGATCTTCTTGTCGCGGCGCTCGATGTGCCGCAGGCGGGCGTGGCGCACGGCGATGCCGGCGACCCGGGCGGCCCGCTCGGGGTCGGCCACGTAGGCGGGCAGGCCGTCCTCGTCGAGCTCCTTGAAGGAGAACGGGACGGTGATCAGGCGGCCGTCGAACTCGGGCACGGCGACCTGGGTCGCGGCGTCGAGCGGCGAGAGGCCCTCGTCGTTCTCCTCCCAGGCGGAGCGCGACCCGGTGAGGCACAGGGCCTGGAGGATGGGCACACCGAGCGCGGCGAGCGCGCCCGCGTCCCAGGACTCGTCGTCCCCGCCCGCCTGGGCGGTGGCGGGCTTGGTGCCGCCGGCCGCTAGGACGGTGGTGACGACGGCGTCCGCGGAGGCCAGCGCCTCGACCAGCCCCGGCTCCGGGCTGCGCAGGGAGGAGACGTAGAGGGGGACCGGCCGGGCGCCGTGGGCCTCGATCGCGTCGCAGAGGGCGTGCACGAAGCCGGTGTTGCCGCTCATCTGGTGGGCGCGGTAGTAGAGCACGGCCACCTCGGGGCCGTCGGCCCGCTGCGCGGTGCGCTCCAGGGGGCCCCAGGTGGGGGCGGCGGCGGGCGGTTCGAAGCCGTGGCCGGTGAGCAGGACGGTGTCGGAGAGGAACCGCGCCAGCTGTTCCAGGTTGGCCGGGCCGCCGTGCGCGAGGTAGGCGTGCGCCTCGGCCGCGATGCCGATCGGTACGGTGCTGGCCGCCATCAGCTGGGCGTCCGGGGCCTGTTCACCCGTCAGGACCACCACCGGACGGGTCTGGCCGGGGGCCAGCAGCAGGTCCAGGCCGTCCTGCCAGGCGCGCAGGCCGCCCAAGAGGCGTACGACGACCAGGTCGGCGCCGTCGAGGAGACCGGGGAGGTCGTCGAGGGGGAGGCGGGAGGGGTTCGCGAACCGGTACGGGACGGGGGCGTCCGCCGTGTTCGCTGCGCGAGCGCTGAGCAGATCGGTGTCGGACGTCGACAGCAGCAGGATCATGCGGCGGCAGGCCTTCCTCGGGGTTTCCGCGCCCCGGGCAGTGAGGACAGCGGGAGTTCCTGACTCACCCGGCCGTGTGGCTCTGCCGGGTTCACAGTGGCGGGACCGCGCCGGATTCGCACCGGGCTTCCTCCCATGTCGCCGTCCTCGGCGACGGCGGACCGTATGGGCCGCCGGAAGGTCATCCTAGGTGGCGTGCGCGGTGGTCGGGAGCGGGGGTGGCCGGTGGCTCCGCCGGCTGGGGCGGGTGCGGTGCGCGGGTGCGGCGCCGCTGCGGGGGCTCTGCCCCCGAACCCCCGCGCCTCAAACGCCGGCGGGGCTGGAGATGTGCGGGGGCTCTGCCCCCGGACCCCCCGCGCCTCAAACGCCGGCGGGGCTGGAGTGTGCGTGACGGGGCTGGGAGTGTGCGTGGCAGGGCTGGGAGTGTGCGGGGCGGGGCTGGAAGCGTGCGCGGCGGAGCCGGGTGTGTGCGCGGCAAGGCCGGAGAGGTGGGGCGGGTGACGGAGGGTGGCGGTGGACACAGTTCCGGGGAGGGGAATCGTGGGTATGCTCGCCGCCATGCCCCAGCCGCCCTCCGCCGTATCGCGGGACGAACCCGTCATACGGGACCGCGGTGACGCCTGCCCCGGTGCGCTCCGGCTGCACGCGGCGGACGACGGATACCTCGCGCGCGTCCGGCTCCCCGGCGGGCTGCTGACCGTGCACCAGGCCGCGCTGCTGGCTTCGGCCGCCGACCGGTTCGGCGACGGGCACCTGGAACTCACCTCCCGCGGCAACGTCCAGCTGCGCGGCCTCGGCGACGGCTGCGGCACCGCGCTCGCGGAGCTGCTCGACGCCGCCGGGCTGCTGCCGGCACCCAGTCACGAACGCGTACGCAACATCGTGGCCACCCCCGCCTCCCAGGACGTCCTGCCCTGGGTGCGCGAGCTGGACCGCCTGCTGTGCGCGAACACCCGCGTCACCGCCCTGTCCGGCCGCTTCCTCTTCGCCCTCGACGACGGGCGCGGGGACGTGGCCGCGCTGGATCCCGACGTCACCGTGCTCGGGCGGCCGGGCGGCCGGGCCCTGGTGCGTCTGGGGGCCGCCCCGGGCGCCGTGGCCGTCGCCGTGCGCAACGCCCCGCGCGCCGCGCTGCTCGCCGCCGAGTACTTCCTCGACGCCGTCGAAGCGGCCGGCACCCGCGCCTGGCGGGTGGCCGAACTCCCCGCAGGCCACGCCCTGGACGACGCCGGGTTCGCTGCCCGGCTGGCCGCCGCCGGCACCGACGCGCTGCGTGTGCCCGCCGTCGACTGGCCCTCCTGTGCCCCGCCCGCGCCCGGCCCGCGCGATCCCCTGTGCGTGCTGCCCCCCTTCGGCCGGCTGAGCACCGGTCAGTGGAGGGTCCTCGTGCAGGTGGCGGAGGGCGGCGACGGGCTGCGGATCACCCCGTGGCGCACCGTCGTCCTCCCCGGCACCCCGGACCCGTCCCCCCTGGAGGCGGCGGGGCTGGTCGTGTCCCCGGACAGCCCCTGGCGGGGCGTCACCGCCTGTACAGGGCGACCCGGTTGTGCCAAGTCCCTCGCCGACGTACGCGCCGACGCCCGCGCCCTGGTGGACCGGGCGCGGGGGCCGCTGCCCGTCCACTGGTCCGGCTGCGAGCGCCGGTGCGGCCACCCGCGGGGCACGCAGTGGGTGGACGCGCTCGCCACCGCGGACGGATACCGGCTCTCCGTGGACGGGCGCACCCTGCCGCACCGGCCGGACCTGGCGGCCGCCCTCACGGCCGCACGCGACGGCACCGCACGCGACAGCGCCGTACGCAAGACCACCTCATCAGCCCAGAGTCCGAAGACGCAGTGAAGAAATGAGCGAGTACACCGTGTTTGAGTACGAGAAGGACGGCGCCGCGATCTACCGCCAGTCCTTTGCCACGATCCGCGCCGAGGCGGATCTCTCCGGGCTGCCCGCCTCGGTCGCCCAGGTCGCGGTGCGCATGATTCACGCCTGCGGGATGACCGACCTCCCCCAGGACCTGGGATACACCCCCGAGGTGGTGCTGCGCGCCCGTGCCGCTCTGGAGGCGGGGGCGCCGATCCTGTGCGACGTCCAGATGGTCGCCAGCGGGGTCACCCGCAAGCGGCTGCCCGCCGACAACGACGTGATCTGCACCCTCTCCGACCCGGCGGTCCCGGACCTGGCCGCGAGGATGGGCACCACCCGCAGCGCCGCCGCCCTCGAAGTCTGGCGCGACCGCGGTCTGTTGGAGGGCGCGGTGGTCGCCGTCGGCAACGCCCCGACCGCCCTGTTCCGGCTGCTGGAGATGATCGAGGAGGGCGCCCCGCGCCCGGCCGCCGTCATCGGCGTGCCCGTCGGCTTCATCGGCGCCGCCGAGTCCAAGGACGCCCTCGCCGCCCACCCCTCCGGCCTCGACCACCTCGTCGTGCGCGGCCGCCGCGGCGGCAGCGCCATCGCCGCCGCCGCCCTCAACGCCATTGCGAGCGTGGCCGAATGAGCGACGCACAGCCCAAGGGCCGCCTCTACGGCGTCGGACTCGGCCCCGGCGACCCGAACCTGATGACCCTGCGGGCCGTCGAGGTCATCGGCGAGGCCGACGTCGTCGCCTACCACAGCGCCCGTCACGGCCGGTCCATCGCCCGCTCGATCGCCGCGCAGCACCTGCGCGACACGCACATCGAGGAGCCGCTGGTCTACCCGGTCACCACCGAGACCACCGACCACCCCGGCGGCTACCAGGGCGCGATGGAGGAGTTCTACGAGTCCGCCGCGGCCCGGCTCGCCGCCCACCTGGACGCCGGCCGGACCGTCGCCGTCCTCGCCGAGGGCGACCCGCTCTTCTACAGCTCGTACATGCACATGCACAAGCGGCTCGCGGACCGCTACGACACCGAGGTCGTCCCCGGCGTCACCTCGGTCAGCGCGGCCGCCGCCCGGCTCGGCACCCCGCTCGTGGAGGGCGAGGAGGTCCTGACCATCCTCCCCGGCACACTGCCCGAGGAGGAGCTGACCGCGCGCCTCGCCGCCACCGACTCGGCGGTCGTGATGAAGCTCGGCCGGACCTTCCCCGCCGTGCTCGGCGCCATGGAGCACAGCGGCCGGCTCGCCGAGGCCCGCTACGTCGAGCGGGCCACGATGGAGGGCGAACGCACGGGCCTCCTCGCCGGCACCGACCCCGCCAGCGTGCCGTACTTCGCCGTCGCCGTGGTGCCCAGCCGGATCGGCAACCCGGGCAGTGTGCCGTCCGGCCCCGGCGAGGTCGTCGTCGTCGGCACCGGCCCGGCCGGTCCGCTGTGGCTCACGCCGCAGACCCGGCGCGCCCTCGCGGACGCCGAGGTACTGGTCGGGTACACCACCTACCTGGACCGGGTGCCCGTCAGGCCCGGCCAGATCCGGCACGGCTCCGACAACAAGGTGGAGTCGGAGCGCGCCGAGTTCGCCCTCGACCTCGCCCGCCGCGGCAAGCGGGTGGCCGTGGTCTCCGGCGGCGACCCGGGCGTCTTCGCCATGGCGACGGCCGTCCTGGAGGTCGCCGCGCAGCCGGAGTACAAGGACGTGCCCGTACGGGTCCTGCCGGGGGTGACCGCGGCGAACGCGGCGGCCGCCGCGGCCGGTGCCCCGCTCGGCCACGACTACGCGACCGTCTCGCTGTCCGACCGGCTCAAGCCGTGGGAGGTCATCGCGGAACGGCTGCGCGCCGCCGCCGCTGCCGACCTCGTGCTCGCCCTCTACAACCCCGGCTCGCGCAGCCGGACCTGGCAGGTGGCGCAGGCCCGGGAGCTGCTCCTGGAACTGCGCGCGCCGCAGACCCCGGTGGTCGTCGCCCGCGACGTCGGCGGCCCCGAGCAGTCGGTCCGCATCGTCACGCTCGCCGAACTGGAGCCGTCCGAGGTCGACATGCGCACGATCCTGCTGATCGGCTCCTCGCAGACGCAGATCACCGAGCGGGCCGACGGTTCGCGGATCACGTGGACGCCGCGCCGCTACCCGTGACCGTGACGGGTGCGAGGTGACGGGCCGCCGGGCCCGGGGTGCGGTGCCGCTCCGGGCCCGGCGGCCGCACGTCCGCTGCCTCAGCCGGTCGGGGGCGGCCTCACGTGTGCTGCCGCAGCCAGTCCAGGGCCGCGGGCACCGAGTCCGCTTCCGGCACGCCCTCCGGGACCGGGGGCCGGCGCACGACGAGGACCGGGAGGCCCGCCTCGCGGGCGGCCGCCAGTTTGGGGGCGGTGGCCGAGCCGCCGCTGTCCTTCGTCACCAGGACGTCGATCCGGTGCCGCGCCAGCAGCTCCCGTTCCCCGTCGAGGGTGAACGGACCCCGGTCGAGCAGGACTTCGAGGTGCGCGGGCACCGGCCCCGCCGGCGGGTCCACCGAGCGCACCAGGAACCAGACGCCGTCGAGGTCCGCGAAGGTGTGCAGGCCCATCCGGCCGGTGGTCAGGAACGCCCTGCGGCCCAGCCCCGGCAGCAGGGCGGCGGCTCCGGCCAGCGAGTCCGCGAGCGTCCACGCGTCGCCCGGGCCGGGCTCCCAGCCGGGGCGGCGCAACGCCAGCAGCGGGACCCCCGAAAGCGCTGCCGCCCCGGCCGCGTTGAAGCTCATGCGCTCCGCGAAGGGGTGGGTGGCGTCGACCACCCGGGTGACCCCGTGCGCGCCGATCCAGGCCGCCAGCCCGGCGACCCCGCCGAAACCGCCGATGCGCGTCCCGCCCGGCGGGAGAACGGGCGCCGCGACCCGCCCCGCCAGCGAGGTCGTCACCCGGTACGAGGACCCGCGCGCCAGCGCCTCCGCCAACCGGCGGGCCTCGGTGGTGCCGCCCAGGATCAGGACGTGGCCGCCGACCGGGCCCGCGGCCGCCGGTTCAGCAGACATGCCGGTCGCGTTCGGGGGAGTACAGGTGGCTGTCGCGGAACTGCTGCGCGCCGAGGGTGCGGCCCACCACGATGACGGCGGTGCGGACGAGGCCCGCTCCCTTCACCTGGCCGGCGATGTCGGCCAGGGTGCCGCGCAGGATCAGCTCGTCGGGCCGGCTGGCCATGGCCACCACCGCGACCGGGCACTCGGCCCCGTAGTGCGGCAGCAGTTCGTCCACCACCCGGTCCACGTAGCGCGTGGCCAGGTGCAGGACGAGGAGCGCGCCGCTGCGGCCCAGGGTGGCCAGGTCCTCGCCGGGCGGCATCGGCGTCGCCTGCTGGGCGATCCGGGTGAGGATCACGGTCTGCCCCACGGTGGGCACCGTCAGCTCCCGCTTGAGGGCGGCGGCCGCGGCGGCGAAGGCCGGTACGCCCGGGACGACCTCGTAGGGGATGCCCGCCGCGTCCAGGCGCCGCATCTGCTCGGCGACGGCGCTGAAGATCGACGGGTCGCCGGAGTGCAGCCGCGCCACGTCCAGGCCCGCCTCGTGGGCGCGTACGCACTCGGCGACGATCTCGTCCAGGTTCAGCTGCGAGGTGTCGACGAGGCGGGCGTCCACCGGGCACTCGGCGAGCAGCTCGCGCGGCACGAGGCTGCCCGCGTACAGGCAGACCGGGGCGGCGGCGAGGGTCCGGGCACCGCGCACCGTGATCAGGTCGGCGGCGCCGGGGCCCGCACCGATGAAGTACACGGTCATGTCTGATCCTTCTCCTTCGTTGCCGGCCGGGGTGTCGGCCGGTGTGCCGTCCGGGGCGACGACTGCGGTGCCGCCGCGGGCTTCGCCACCGACCACTGGGTGACCGGCATGGCCTGCCGCCAGCCCGTGAAACCGCCGACCGGCACGGCGTGCGCCACGGCCAGCTTCACCAGGTCGCCGCCGTGGCGCCGGTGGCGCTCGGCGAGGACCGCCTCCGATTCCAGGGTGACCGTGTTGACGACCAGTCGGCCGCCCGGGGCCAGGGCCGCCCAGGCCGCGTCGAGCAGGCCCGGCGCGGTCAGTCCGCCACCGATGAACACGGCGTCGGGCGCCGGGAGCCCGGCGAGCGCCTCCGGCGCGGAGCCGACGACCACGCGCAGGCCGGGCACGCCGAGCGCCGCCGCGTTGTGGGTGATCCGGGCCGCGCGCTCCGCGACGCGCTCCACGGCCACCGCCCGGCACGAGGGGTGCGTTCGCATCCACTCGATGCCGATGGAGCCCGAGCCGCCGCCGATGTCCCACAGCAGCTCGCCCGGGGCCGGGGCGAGCGCGCACAGCGTCGCCGCGCGGACGTGGCGCTTGGTCAGCTGCCCGTCGTGCTCGTAGGCGGTGTCCGGCAGGCCCGGGGTCGCGCCCAGACGCGGCGCGCCGTGGGACGGGTCCCGGCGGCAGTCGACGGCCACCACGTTCAGGGGGTCGCCGGGCGGTCGGGTCCAGGTGTCCGCCGTGCCCTCGTACGCGTCCTCGCGCTCCGAGCCGAGCTGTTCGAGCACCCGCATCCGGCTCGGGCCGAAGCCGCGCTCGCACAGCAGGGCGGCGATCTCGCCGGGGGACGCGGCGCCCGCGCTGAGCACGAGGACCCGGCGCCCCTCGTGCAGCGCGGCGGCCAGCCGGGCCACCGGCCGGCCGACGACCGTGACCACCTCCGTGTCCTCCACCGGCCAGCCCAGGCGGGCGCACGCGTAGGAGACGGACGACGGGTGCGGGCGGACCAGCAGGGCGCGCGGACCGAGCTCCTCGGCGAGGGCGCGGCCGATCCCGTAGAACATCGGATCACCGCTGGCCAGGACCGCGATCCGGAGCCCGGCGTGTTCGGCCATCAGCGTCGGCACGGCCGGCCGCAGCGGGCTCGGCCACGCCACCCGCCGCCCGGGGCACTCGGCGGCGGGCAGCAGGTCCAGCTGGCGCGGCCCGCCGATGAGGACCTCCGCCGAGGACAGCGACGACCGTGCGGCGGCGGTGAGCCCGGCCCACCCGTCGGCGCCGACGCCGACGACCGTCACGGGCAGGGGGGGCGGTGCGGAAGTCACTGCGCTGTACCTCGGGGCGGGAACGGGATGAGGGCGGAACCGCAGCCTACTGGCCTGCGGCTGCGGCGCCCGCGCCCACCCTCGCCAACCGGGACGGCCCCCCGGGGCTACCCTCGGGAACCACCGCGACCGAGGGAGCTGCCATGCCCGGCTGGAACGCCACGAACGTCCCCGACCAGAGCGGCCGGGTCGCCGTCGTCACCGGAGCCAACAGCGGCATCGGCTACGTCACGGCCCGTGTACTCGCACGGCGCGGTGCCTCGGTCGTCCTCGCCTGCCGCAGCGCGGCCCGCGGCCGGGCCGCCGTGGTCCGGCTGCGGGCCGAGGTTCCGGGGGCCGAGGCGGAGTTCCTGCCGCTCGACCTCGCCGACCTCTCCTCCGTACGGGAGTTCGCCACCGCCTGCGGACGACGGCACCCCGCGCTGGACCTGCTGGTCAACAACGCCGGCGTGATGGCGCTCCCGTACGGGCGGACCGCCGACGGGTTCGAGACCCAGTTCGGCGTCAACCACCTGGGGCACTTCGCCCTGACGGGGCTGCTCCTGCCGCGGCTGCGGGCCGCCGCCCCCGGAGCCCGGATCGTGAACGTCTCCAGCGGCTTCCACGTCCTGGGGAGGATCCCCTTCGGGGCGGACGGCCCTGCCGAGACGGGCGGCTTCGGCGGACCGGGCAGCGAGCACGCCTACCGCCGCTGGGTCGCCTACGGCCGCTCCAAGACCGCCAACCTGCTCTTCACCCACGAGCTGGCCCGCCGCTTCACCGCCGCAGGCTCCCGGATCACCGCGGCCGCGGCCCACCCGGGCTACGCCGCCAGCAACCTCCACGCCGGAGCGGCCGCGGTGGAGGGCCACACCCTGACCTCGCGGGCGGCGGCCCTCGGCAACAGCGTCCTGGCGCAGCCGACCGAGTCGGGCGCACTTCCCACCCTCTACGCGGCAACCGCGCCGGGCGTCCGGCAGGACGCCTTCATCGGCCCGCGGTTCGGCTGGCGCGGCGCGCCGGCGCCGTCCTGGCGGGCGGGCTGGACCCTCGACGACACCGCGGGCGAACGGCTCTGGGCCGCCTCCGAGCAGCTGACAGGCGTCTCCTACGCGTCCCTGCCGCGCTGACGGCAGCCCCGGCGGGCCGTGCCGCAGGTGGGCGTCACACGGGCGGCAGCAGGTCGCTCCCGCTGACGGTGTACGTCAGCGGGGGGTAGCCGAAGTCCGTTTCCTGGTTCTCGCGGCGGCGCAGACGGTAGAACTCGCGCTGCTGCTCCTCGTCGGCCGCCGTCAGCCGCGCGCCCCCGGGCAGGTACGGATGTCCGTCGCGGAACCGGACGAAGGTCCTGGACGTGCGGAACGTCACGCCCAGCCAGGGGTTGTCCACCGGGGGGCCGGCTGCGTCCAGCACGATCCTGTGCCTGAGCCGCCGGTTCGCCCCGACGGAGAACGCCACGATGCCGTGGTGGGCGAGAGGGACCTCGAACGTCTCCCCGCCCGACTCCTTCGACTCGAAGACCAGCTTCCGCGGCGGGCCCGCCGCGGGGTGCCGGTAGCACGAGAACACGGCGATGAACGAGTCGTCGGCCAGGTCCAGGGCCTGGTCGGAGTGCGCGCCCATGGTCCGACAGGCGTGCGTGTACGTCTCGATGAGGGCGTTGTTGAAGCCGACCGGCAGGGCGGCCCGCTCCTGGACCTGCCGGGCCAGCCGTTCGTGCACCGCCCCGAAGCGCTGGGCCGGGACGCCGTAGCGGGTGGTGGTCCGTACCAGGGGCACCCGGCCCGCCTCGTCGGTCCTGACGAGCGTGGCGCCCCGCCGGCCCTTGCCCACGTCCTCCCACTCGACGGAGGCATACAGGCGGCCGAAGAGGTCCTCGTCGGTCGGCAGGGCGCACGTGAGGATCTCATCCATGATCAGGCACCTCGGGCGCCAGGTAGTCCCCGGTGTTCATGCTGAAGAGGACGTCGTCGCCGTAGTCGACGAAGGACGAGGTGCGGTTCTCCTCGGCGTACAGGCGGCGCAGTCGGTCCATTCCGGCCGGTGTGGGCGGCTCCAACGGCGCCAGGCCCCGGGCCGTTTCGATGAACGTGCGGCCCCCCTTGTGCACGGCCACGGTGTCCGAACAGCGCACCACGTACCCCAGCCGGGTCGGGAGCAGCCCGGCGTCCAGGGACGAGGGCCGGACCTCGTGCGTGTACAGGCGGTTGGTGGACAGCGGCATGAGGAACACCGAGCCGGGGTGCAGGGTCAGGGTGAACTGTGCGGGCAGCGCCGCCCCGTCGGGCCGTGCCGCGGGGTCCTTCAGGCGGAAGTGGAGCCTGGTCAGAGCGCTGACCCCCTTCACACCGCGGTCGAACGGGTCGTCGGCCAGCGGCTCCAGCCCGTCCAGTCCGTCGTAGAAGGTGCAGAACGCCATGATGCCGTTCGCGGGCATGTCCTTGGTCTTGTCGGCGTGCGCCGAGATGCGGGCCTTGGACTGCCTGCGCCCGGGGGCTGCCAGGGTGTTGTGGTAGACCTGCGCCAGTACGTGGTTCAGCGGTGCCTGGTCGCGGAAGACGGTCGCGGCCTCGCGGTTGAGGGCCTCGACGACGGCGGTGTCGGTGGGGCCGAAGCCTTCGGTCGGCCCCGAGAGGTTCGTGGAGCACCGGAGCAGCCGGAAGTGCAGTTCGTCGCCGTGCCGGGTGACGGGCGTCAGGTAGATCCCACTGCGGTGCGCCGTTGCGGGCTTGTCGGACTCCGTCAGCGACTGGAACGCGTGCTCGGCGCGGATCCACCCGAAGTGGCCGGCGTCGGCTCCGAAGAAGCAGCGGTAGTACACGCCGACCCCGTGGACGCGGAGGGGGATCCGGCCGGGGCCGACGAAGGTCCAGGGTCCGTCGGTGCCTCCGGTGCCTCCGGTGCCTCCGTCCCGGACCGCGAACACCCGTGCGGCCGCGCGCAGTCGGTCGCGGCCGGCCGGGGACGGGTCGCCCCACACGTAGACGGTCCTCCCGGCCGGGTCGGCGGAACCGGAGGCGAGTTCCTCCGGCGTGACGACGGAGCCGAAGAAGTCCCTGGCCGCGGCCTCGCCGTGCAGGGCGGACGGCGCGACCAGGAGGGTGCCCGCGTCCTCCAGGCGGGCTTCCGGCGGCTCTGCCGTGTGCATCGGACCGTCCCTGTCGTCGGCGCGTCGGTGGACTGATCCGAACAGTAGCCGGTCCGCTCCGTCGAGGACCGGGTCGGGACCGGGTCAGGAGCGGGCGGAACGCTCGTAGAGGGCGCGGACGCCGTCGCCGAAGAAGCTGCTGTACGAGGTCTCCTCGTCGCCGCCCCCGTCGCGGCCGCCGATCACCCCGATGAGCGTGTGCCCGTCGGTGAGCACCGGGCCTCCGCTGGTCCCGTTGGGCACGCCGGCGCAGTCCAGCCTCAGCTGGGCCGGCCCGGCGGCAAGGGCCGTGGTACGGCAGTCCAGTGGCTCCTCGGAAGCGTTCGGATAGCCCACGAGCCGTGCGGGAGCCGGCAGTTCGGTTCCGAAGGCGATGGTCTTGGCGCCGGTGACGTCCTCCAGCCGCTGCCCGGGGTACCCGGGCCGGCGCAGCCGCAGGAAGGCGATGTCGTGGTCGGGGTCCTGCTCCGCGGTCCACCGCGGGTCCACCTCGATCCGGGCGGGCACCCAGACGCCGTACGGTGCGGTCCCGTCCCGGTAGCCGGGCACGAAGGCCAGGTTGGTACGGAAACCGCCGCCGTGGACGCAGTGGGCGGCGGTGGCGACGAGGTCGCCGGCGGGGGAGTGGACCACGACGCCCGAGCAGTGGTGGTCGGGATCGCCGTCCCTGCCGGGGGAGAAGAGCGCGCCGACCGCGGGGTCCGCGGGGGCGGGCCCCGCCTCCAGCGGGTCGGAGGGCTCCCAGCCGCCGGAGCGCCAGTCCACCGCAGCGCTGCCGGCGAAGGCCCTGCCGTCCGTCGGCGGCTGCGCCTCCTCGCGGACGATCCCGTCGAGCACGGCCGCCGCCGTCCGGTCGGCGCGCTCGGGGTCCTGCTGGTAGACGCCGCGGGCGGGATCGCCGTCCGCGCGGACGGCGGCGATGCCGCGCAGCTCCCGGGCGACGTACCCGGCGCCCGCGAGGACCAGCGCGCACACCAGGCCGACGCCCACCAGGCCCCGTGCCGCGGTCCGTCCCCGCTCCCGCCCCTGCACCCTGCTGGACATCCGGCCCCTCCCGCCCGCGTACGCGTCCGACTCTCGGTTCGATGGGTGGATCGCGGCCCGGGTTCCGGGGCCGGTACGTGTCCGTTCTCACAGCCCGGCCGCACCCGGAGCCCGCCGGAAACCCGAGTGCGGAACGCCCGCCCGGTCGGCAGGGTGGGCGGTATGGACGACTTCGACGACCTGCGACGCGACCCGGCCCCCGACGGCACACCCGGCTGGACCACCACCCCCGTAGGACCGGAACTCCTGCGCGGCGCACTGGAGGTGGAACGCACCGCCCGCGGCGTCCTGCCGTACCGGCTGCCCGCCCGGGCCCGCCGCCAGGCCCCCGCCGACCTCGTCGAGGTCGCCGCCCAGCCCGCCGGCGTACGCCTCGCCTTCCGCACCCGCGCCACCGCCGTCGAGCTGGACGTCCTCGCCACCACCACCGTCCACCGGGGAGCGCCCACACCCCCGGACGCCGTGTACGACCTCCTGGTCGACGGCCGCCCGGCCGGCCGGGCCTGCGCCGACGGCGGCACCGTCCGGACGGTCGACGTCACCACCTGGGCCGAGGTCCTCACCCCCGGTCCGCCCGGCACCGTCCGGTTCGCCGGACTGGGCGAGGGCATGAAGGACGTCGAGATCTGGCTGCCGTACCGCGGGACCCACGAACTCATCGCCCTGCGCACGGACGCCCCCGTGGAGCCCGCACCGGACGCGGGCCGGCGGGTCTGGCTGCACCACGGCAGCTCGATCAGCCACGGCTCCACCGCCGACGGCCCGACCGGTACCTGGCCCGCACTGGCCGCCGCCCGGGCCGGTGTGGAACTGGTCAACCTCGGCTTCAGCGGCAACGCCCTGCTCGACCCCTTCACCGCGCGGACCCTCCGCGACACCCCCGCCGACCTGATCAGCCTGAAGATCGGCATCAACCTCGTCAACCACGACGTGATGCGGCTGCGCGCCTTCACCGCGGCCGTCCACGGCTTCCTCGACACCGTCCGCGAGGGCCACCCCACCACGCCCCTCCTGGTCGTCTCCCCGCTGTACTGCCCGATCCACGAGGACACCCCCGGTCCGGCGGCGGCCGACCTCCGCGACGGCCGGCTGCGCTTCCGCGCCCTCGGCGACCCGGCCGAGGCCGCCCACGGGCGGCTGACCCTGCGCGTCGTACGCGACGAACTCGCCCGCGTCACCGCGGCCCGTGCCACCGACGACCCCCACCTGCACCACCTCGACGGCCGCGCCCTGTACGGGGAGGCCGACCACGGCGAACTCCCGCTGCCCGACGCGCTCCACCCGGACGCCGCCGGCCACCACCGCATCGCCGAGCGCTTCGCCGAGCACGCGTTCGGCTCCGCCTGGGCGGCCCGCTGACCCGAACCGGGCGTTCCCTACCCCCGGCCGAGCCCCCGGCGCTATCGTGCCGGGGCCGGGTCCTGTCGCCGCAGCAGCACCGCCCGGCGGTGCTGCTGCGGCGACAGGACCCGGGGGCGACGGCACGAGGGGGGCGGGGCGGCCATGCGTTTTCTCTTTGTCCACGGCACGGGCGTACGGCGTGAACGGCACGACCGGCTCTTCGCGCTGGTGCGCGACCGGCTGACGGCCAGATTCCGTGACGCAGCCGTCGACTCCTGCTACTGGGGCGACCGCTTCGGCGCGACGCTCGGCGCCGGCGGCCGCTCCGTGCCCGGTCTGCGGCCCGCCGCCGGATCCGCATTACCGGACTCCGCCGACGCGGAGACGGCCGAATGGGCGCTGCTGCTCGCCGACCCGCTCTGTGAACTGCGGGTCCTCGCCGAGGCCGGCTGGGCGGACGACGCCCGCGACCCGGGCGGCCCCGGGGACGGGGACGACGACGCCTTCGCGATGCCCGGCGTCGCGCCCGCCGGGACCCGCGTGCTCGCCCTGCTGGCCGCCTTACCGCCCGCGCCGCCCCACCCGGGCGGCGAACTCGGCGCCCTCCTGCACGGCACAGGCCTCGCCGCGGCCTTCCCCGCGGCGCTGGCCGCCGCCGCCGACTCCACCGAGGCGGCCCGGGCCGCGGACCGCGCCACCGGCGAACCGCAGGCACGGGAGCTGGCCACCGCCCTCGCCCGGGCCGTGGCCGCCGGCGCGCTCGCCACCGCCGGAGCCGACGCCGACTGCACCGGCGCCGAACGGGACCGGCTCGTCGAACTGCTCACCACCCGCCTCGGCGGCGACGCCCGCGTGCCCGGCGCCCGCGCCGCCGCCGTCCTCGGCCGGCTCGCCCTGCGGGTCACCACCCAGCCCCTGCTCAACGCCTGGCGCGGCTCCCTCACCGCCGGCGCCACCCCGGCCCTCGGCGACATCCTGCGCTACCAGGCCCGCGGCCGTGACCTGCGGGACTTCCTGCACGCGCGGATCACCGCCGACCCGGCACCGACCGTACTCATCGGCCACAGCCTCGGCGGCATCGCCCTCGTGGACCTCCTGGCCCTCGCCGCCGCCCGCGGCGAGGCCGTCCCCGGCGCGCACCTGCTCGTCACGGTCGGCTCCCAGGCCGCCTTCCTCCACGAACTCGGCGCCCTGACCGCGCTCGAACCCGGCGGGAAGCTCCCGTACGGCTTCCCGCGCTGGCTCAACGTCTACGACCGCCAGGACGTGTTGTCCTACCTCGCCGAGCCCGTCTTCCCCGGCGACCCCCGCATCACCGACCACGAGATCGGCAGCCGCCAGCCGTTCCCCGCCTGCCACAGCGCCTACTGGAAACAGGACGCCCTCTACGAGCGGATCGAACAGGCGGTGGCCGAAGCGGGGATCGGGTGATCCCCGCCGACTTCCTGCCCCCGGCCCTCGGCCCGCAGCGCACCTTCGCGCTCGTCGCCGGCGTCGAGCGCTACGACGTCAGCCACCGCTGGAACCTGCGCGGCCCGGCCCGCGACGCCCTGCGCTTCGCGCACTGGCTGACCGGACCGGCCCAGGTCCCGCCAGGCAACCTCAGGCTCCTGCTGTCGCCGCTCGACGCAGCCGAAGCCCTCGACTGGCCGGACTCCCCGGCCATGGCCGCCCTGCGCGCCGCCTGCCGCCCGGCGACCGAGGAGAACGTCAAGGCGGCGCTGCTCGACGAACTCCCGCAGTGCGACGGGGACCTGCTGTGGATCTTCTGGGCCGGACACGGCTACCTCGGGCCCCGCCAGGAGCTCATGCTGCCGTGCGCCGACGCCCGCCCCAGCCAGATCCGGCACCTCAACCTCGACTCGGCACTGCGCTGGTGGCGCACCGACCTCGTCAAGCACCGCAGGTTCCCCCTCCAGGCCGCACTCGTGGACTCCTGCCGCGTCGACGCGCCCCGCGACGCCCGCTGGAACTTCGGCAGCACCGACTACGGCGGCGGCAGCTCGGTGCCGGGGCGCCGGCAGTTCCGGCTCTACGCCTCCCGCGAGGGCGAGGCCGCGCAGAACGACGCAGAGCGCGGCGCCGGCCGCTTCACCGAAGCCCTCCTCACGGAACTCGGCGGACGTTCCGTCCGCGAGAGCGTCACCGGGCTGCCCACCGCCGCCCGCAGCATCCACCGCACCTTCCGGGAACTGCGCGAACGCGGCGAGGGCTGGCAGCTCCCGCAGTTCCTCGTGGACCGCGACTGGGACGCCTGCTCCTTCCTCGACGACGACCCGACCGCGATCGCGCTGCCCCGCGCGGCCCGCCTCGACCAGCAGGCGTGGGACGGCCTCGGTGTGCTCTTCGAAGGCCGCGCCCTGCCGCGCTGCGCCTACGAGGCCTACGCCTGGGCGTTCCGGACGGCCGGCTGCACCACCCCCGTCGGCGGCGGCCTGCCCGGGGACGGCCTCCTGGATGTGGTCCAGGACCTGGACGAACGCCAGGGCGGACGCGGCGGGATGCCGCTGGCCGTGCCCTTCGTACGGTTCCTCGCCGACCGGTCCGCCACGGCGGGCGACGCGCAGTGGGCGGCCCGGCTGAAGGACTGGGTGGACACCACCCGCGAACGGCTCGCCCTGCCGGCGCTGCCCCCGCCGCCGCCCCCGGCCCGTACGACCGTCGTGCACGTCGCGCTGGAGCCGCCGCCGGACGGCGGACCGGGCCTGCGCGCCCGCATGTGGCTGCGCGGCGAACGCACCGAGCACATCTGGGAGTCGCGGGGCGCGCCCGTACGGCTGGACACCGTGCGGGAGGAGCTCGTACGGCAGCTCGCTCTCGTCGGCGCGGCGTCCGCGGACGCCGCAGGAGCGGGGCCGCCCGCCGCGGGCGGCGTCGACCGCGTCGAGTTCCACGTGCCGTACGAACTGCTCGACGCCGACTTCGACCAGTGGCCGGTGCCCCGCGGCCCGGCCGGCCGGACCCGCGCCCTCGGCCTGCTCCACCAGGTCGTGGTGCGCTGCCCGCAGGAGCGCACGGACACCCGTCCGGAGTGGCACACCAGCTGGCGCTGGCTGTGCACGCGGGGCGGCCGCCACCCCGAGGCCGTGCGGGTGGTGGAGGAGGCCGAGGTGACGGACGTGCTCGGCATGGAGCTGGCCGAGCGGCCGGCGCCCGCGTGCGTCGTCGCGCACACCACCTCCGCCCCGCACGCAGGCCTGCTGGAGGCGGTACTGGAAGGCGGTGTCCCCGTCGCCGTGTGGCGGCGCGGCGGTGGAGCGCCGGCGCGCCCGCTCCTGGACCTGCTCGCACCGGCCGGGCCCGACGGCCGGCCGGACCCCGGCGCACTCGACGTGCTCGCCCTGCCCGCGCGCGTGCGGGAAGTGCGCCGGGCGGCCGCCGGCGCGGCCGCGGCAGCTGCGCGCGCCGGCCCGGATGCGGCCCAACGTCCCCCGAGGGAAGACCAGTTGGTGATCCTGTGGGACGATCCCGACGACATACCGGGCTCCCGGTCCCTGGCCTGACCCCGACCACTGACAGACGGCGACACGACGATGGAGGCAGAGGCAGTGGTGAAGGACTGGTGGCTGTACCACGGGACCGGTGAGGGCACGGACCGGCGCGCCCGCCTGGAGACCGGACCCCCGCCGCCCTGGCGGGACTTCACCGGCACCCCCGACCCGGGGTACGCGCCCCCCGGCTGCGAGGGACCCGCCTGGGAGCGCACCCGCCTGCGCGGCGAGGGCTACGTCCCCGACGAGCAGGAGAAGGACGTCGTCAACACCGCCCTGCACCTGCGCAGGCCGCTGCTGATCACCGGGAAGCCGGGTGTGGGGAAGTCCACCCTGGCCTACAGCATCGCCTCGGACCTCGGCCTGGGCCCCGTACTGCACTGGCCGATCACGAGCCGGACGGTGCTGCGCGACGGGCTGTACCTGTACGACGCCATCGGCCGCCTCCAGGAGGCCGGACTGGAGCAACTGCGCCTGCCGTCCACCCCGGTGGGCAACGCCGCTGCGGACGTGACCCGGCACGGGGCGGGCCCCGCCGGGGACGCGGCCCCCGCCCGGGCGACCGTCCCCGCGCCGGGGACCGAGCCGGCCCGCGCGCCGTCGATCTCCCGCTACCTGCGCCTCGGGCCGCTCGGCACCGCCCTGCTGCCGCAGGACCGGCCCCGGGTCCTGCTCGTCGACGAGATCGACAAGAGCGACATCGACCTCCCCGGCGACCTCCTCACCGTCTTCGAGGACGGCGGCTTCGCCATCCCCGAGCTCGCCCGCCTCGCCAAGGAGGACCCCACCGTCGCCATCGGCACCGACGACGACCCCGACGCCTCCGTGCGCGTGTCGCAGGGACGCGTGCAGTGCCGGTACTTCCCCGTCGTCGTCCTCACCAGCAACGGCGAACGCGACTTCCCTCCCGCCTTCCTGCGCCGCTGCGTCCGCCTGCACCTGGAGCCCCCAGGCCCGGAGAAGCTGGCCCGCATCGTCCGCCGCCGGCTCGGGGTCGACGTGGGGGCGGACGACGAGTACCAGGAACTCGTCCAGGACTTCATCGACCGCTCGGGGGACGGCGACCTCGCCACCGACCAGCTCCTCAACGCCATCCAGCTCCGCCTGGCCGGGGCCTGGTCCGCCCCCGGCGACCGGGACCGCTTCCTCAAGACCGTCATGCAGCACCTGACCGGGCCCACGGCGTGATCGAGGACCTGCTCGCCGCCCTCGCCGACGGCGCCGGCGTGGCGGGCCCGCGTCCCGGCATCGGGGCCGAGGAGGTCGCCGACATCCTGTGGCTGGCCGCCCGCGTGGACCCGGCGGGGCCCCGCCCGCCCCCGGTGGCGCCCGACGACGTCGAACCCGAGCCCCCGCCGGCGGCCGAGGCGGCGGCGTCCGAGGAGCCGGCGGCGGCCGGGGGACCGGCCGACGGCCGGCCGGCCGTGAAGCTCTTCCCCGCCTCCCTGCCCCACCCGGCCGGGAAGCCCGCCGACGACGGCGTCGGCCGCCGGGGCACACCCGTGCGGCTGCCCCGGGCCGCCTCCCTCGACGACCCGCTGGCCCTGATGCGCGCCCTGCGGCCCGTCGGGCGGCGCTCCATCGGCGGCCCCGGGGAGGAACTGGACGAGCAGCTGACCGTCGAGCGCAGCATCGAGCGCATGGTCCCGACCCCCGTCCTGCGGCCGGCCGAGAGCCGCTGGCTGGACCTTGCGCTGGTCGTCGACACGCACCACTCGATGCTGCTCTGGGCGGACCTCGTGGACGAACTGCGCCGTGTGCTGACCCGCAGCGGAGTCTTCCGCGACGTACGCACCTGGCAGCTGACCGGCACCGGCCCAGGCGCCGTCCCGATGCTCACCCGCGGCCGGTCCGGCCCGCCCCGCCACCCGCTGGAACTCGCCGACCCCGCGGGCCGCAGACTGATCCTGGTCCTCTCCGACACCGTGGCGGGCGGCTGGCGCGAGGCCTCCGTGCAGGGCGTGCTCCGGCACTGGTGCACGCACAACGCGGTGGCCGTGCTCAACGTCCTGCCCGAGCGGCTCTGGACGCGCGGCGCCGTCCGGCCCGTGCCCTTCGCCGTCCGGGCCGACCGGCCGGCGGCCGCCACCCGCTCCTGGCAGCGTGCGGCGACCGCCCGCCGCTCCCGCCCCCGCACCGGCCGCGCGCGCCCGGTCGACGTCGTCCCCGTCGTCGGGGTCGCGCCCGGCAGCCTGGCCCGGCTGGTCCGGGTGGTTTCCGGGGACGGCCGCTGGCGGCGCCTCGCCTGCCTGCGGCTCGACGCCGAGCCGGGGAGCGGCGGCCCCCGCGAAGCCCCGGCCGGCGGGGTCCGCAGCGCGCTGGAGGTGGTGGAGCGCTTCCGGGCGGGCGCCTCCCCGACCGCCCAGCAGCTCGCCGCCCACCTGGCCGCCGTACCGCTGACCCTGCCGGTCATGAACCTCGTCCGGCGCTCCCTGCTGCGGGACTCCGAGCACGGCCACCTCGCCGAGGTGGCCCTGGGCGGGCTGTTCGCCCCCTGGGACCACGAACGCAGTGCCGAAGAGGTGGAGTTCGAGTTCCTGCCGGGCGTACGGGAGGCGCTGCTGGGCTCGCAGCTGCGCGGGGAGGTGGCCGCCGTACGGGAACTGGTCCGCCGCCGCGTGTGGGAGTACATGTCCCGCAACCGCGGGACCGGGCCGGACTTCTCCGCGACCCGGGTCACCGACGGGCGGGAGGGGCGCCGCCGGGTGGCGGAGGGGGCCCTGCCGTTCGCGACGCAGCCGCCGCAGGACCCCGGCCTGGCGGACCGGGTCGTCCGGGTGCGGTACCACGGGCTGCCGGAGCCGCTGGAGGTCGGCACCCTGCTGACGCCCCGGCTCGTCCTCACGGTCGGGGACGCGGCGCCCGGGGCGATCGGCTGGGTACGGGCCGGTGAACGCGAGGTCTCCTGCCGTGCGGTGTGGTGGGACGACGCGCTGCCCCGCGTGTTCCTGCTCCTCGCCGACGAGGACCTCACCGGCCCGGCATCCCGGCTCGACCCCCTGCCGTGGTGGCCGGCGGAGGTGCCGCAGGGCCGCGTCAGGATCGACGGCCGCACCGACCAGGGCGACGCCGTCGCGCTGACGGGGGAAGTGGTCCCCTACGAGGGCGCCCGCAACGGGGAGCTGGTCCGGCTCTCCGCCGAACCGGAGGTCTGGACCCACTACCGCGGCGGCCCGGTCTCCCGCGACGGCGCGCTGGTCGGCGTCGTCCACGGCGTCTGGCCGGACCGCATGGTCTTCCTGTCGGGCGAGGCACTGCTGCACCAGCCGGGCTTCCGCGCGGCCGTGGCCGACCACACGCGGACCGGCCCCCCGGAGCAGGGGGACGGCGCCCCCGCACTATGGCTGGCGGTCCGTGCCAGGGACGGCAGCCGGCCCGAGGCGGAGGTGGCGGACCTGCTGGAGCGGCTCATGCAGGACACCGGTGTCACCGGGCGGCTGGCCGTCGTCGAGCGGGGTGCGCCCCTGCTCGTGCTGCTGGAGGCGCCGGACGCCCTAGGCCAGGCGGGCCGGTTGCTGACCGCGCTGCCGCGGAGCATCCTGCGGTCCGCGGAACGGACGGCGGGCGGCAGGCCGGTCCCCTGGGACGCAGCCCTGGCCGAGGGGCCCGGGGAAACGCTGTCCGCGGGGAGCCGCATCACCGGGCAGGCCGCGTCGGAGGCCGTCCGGATCGTCCGGCATCCCGCACTGGCGGACCGGCACCTGCCCGCCCCGGGCGCCCTCGCCGTCGCCCTGTCGCAGCGCGTGTACGAGGCGCTCGGCGAGAAGGTCGGCCCCACGGCCACGCGCGCGCTCGTACCCCTCGGCGGGGAGGGGGAAGGCTGGGTGAGCACCGACCCCGAAGGACTCGGCGCGGCCCTGGCCGAGGCGGCCGGGTCGCAGGACGCGGGCGTCGACTGGCCCACGTGCGGCCGTCGTTCCGCGCGGGAGCCCGGCACCCCGTGCAGGGGACGACGGCTGCCCGGCCACGACGTGTGCCTGGCCCATCTCGGGCCCGACGGGGAGCACGCGTACCTGGGGACCCTCGGGCCCGGGTCCCCGGTGGACTTCCGGGGCACCACCTTCGAGGAGGGGCTGCTCCAGCGGCTCCTGGCGGCCCTGCGCGGCCCGCGCTCGCAGCCCGTCAGGCTCGGCGAGGCGGACTTCGACCACGCGACTTTCGTGGACGACTGGAACGAGGGCGGCATCGAGTTCCTCGCCCGGGCCTCCTTCGCCCGGGCCGTCTTCGCCGGGCAGGCCAGGCTGGGCACGTCCACCTTCGCCGGACCGGTGTCCTTCGACGGGGCGGTGTTCCTGGGGGTGGGCGACTTCGACCACAGCCGCTTCCACCGGGCGAGCAGCTTCCGCCGTACGCACTTCCACGGCCTGGCCGGCTTCTCGGACAGCGTCTTCCTGGACGAGGTGTCCTTCGCCCGGTCGGTGCTGGAAACCTCGGCCGACCTGAACGGGATGCGGGTGGCCGCGCATGCGGACTTCTCGCGCGCCGTGTTCGGGGGCCTGACCGGGCTGAGCAGAGCGTCCTTCGCCGGCCCGGTCTCCTTCGCCGCCACGACCTGGGAGCTGGGCCTGGTGGCCACCGGAGCCGTGTTCGAAGGACCGGTCGACTTCGGCGGAGCCGTGTTCCGGGGCCGGGTCCGGCTGGAGCAGCTGCGCCTGCGGGAGGCGCCGGAGTTCGCCCTGCAGGACCGGCCCGGCCGATGGGGTGTCCACCGGCGTCCGGACGACAGCTGGGACATCCACCTGCTGGTCGCCGGAGCGCAGTGACCGGGAGCGAGCGGCCGGTCAGGAGCCCGCCGGGGTGGTCTCCAGGTGGCGGGCGGGGCGTGGGTCGGGGGCGGGCAGGCTCGCCTCCAGTTCGTCCAGGGCGCGCCGGGCCGTGGCGATGCGGTCGCGGACGTCGGCGCCGGGGACCGCGGCCGGTGGCGGCGGGCCCGGCTGCTTGCGGGCGCGGTGGGCCGCGTCCTCGATCTCGCGTGCCTCGTCCAGGGAGTTGAGCACCACCCCGATCAGGACGTTGACCAGCACGAAGGAGGCGAGCAGCGCGTAGGAGGCGTAGTAGACGATGCTGAGGCGGGAGATCTGCAGGCCTGCGCGGACGGCGTCGGTCAGCCCGTCCAGCGTGGTCAGCAGGAACAGCGTGAGCATCGCGCGGCCCACGGACCCGTAGTGCCCCGGGTCGGATTCGGCGAAGCAGACCCAGCCGACCATCGCGTACACGTACAGCACCAGTCCGCCGACGAACAGGAAGCTCGCGGTACCGGGCAGGCTGCGGCCGACCGCGATCAGCAGGATGCGCAGGTGCGGCAGGAAACGGGCCGTGCGCAGCACCCGGGCCAGTCGCAGCAGCCGCAGCAGGGTGGTGTTCTCCCGGACGAACGGGACGAAGGCGCAGACGACGACCGCGAGGTCGAAGAGGTTCCACGGGTCGCGGAAGAATGCTTTCGGCCGGTCCGCGTAGGCGCCGATGCGCAGCAGCATCTCCAGGCTGAACAGACCCAGGAAACACTGTTCGGCGGTGTGCAGCAGCAGTCGGTGGTCGGCGGCGAGGCCGCTGTACGTCTCGACGCCCATCAGCGCGGCGTTGAGCAGGATCACGCAGAAGACCGTCAGTCCGAAGGCGGGGGCCTCGGTGGCCACCCGGCACCGGGCCGCGAGCTTCATCCGGCCGCGTCCGGCGGGCCTGGGGTGTGTCATCGTGCTCCTCGTACTGTCGCGTGCACCACGGGCGAACGGCGGCCCACCTTCCCTAACGCCCCACTGCCGATCCGGTTTCACCTCGCGTGCGCCCCGGCGCGCCCGAGGCGTGCGCCCCCGGTCCGCACGGGGCGGGGGCGCCGCCCGGCCCTACGCCAGTGCGCGCCGGACCAGTTCGTTCACCTCGGCGGCGTGCTGGTTGAGGTAGAAGTGGCCGCCGGGGAAGCGGTGCAGGGCGAAGGGCCCCTCGGTGTGGTCGGCCCACCCCGCTGCCTCCTGCGCCGTCACCGCAGGGTCGGCGTCCCCGGTGAGGACGGTGATCGGGCAGGCCAGGGCCGGCCCCGGACGGTAGCGGTAGGTCTCGGCGGCCTTGTAGTCGCCGCGGACGGCCGGGAGCACGGAGCGCAGCAGCTCGTCGTCGGCCAGGACCGCCGGGTCCGTGCCGCTGAGCCCCCTGATCTCGGCGAGCAGCTGCTCGTCGGGAGCGAGGTGGAGCCACTGGTTCTCGCGGTGGTGCGACGGCGCCCTGCGTCCCGATGCGAACAGCGCCACAGGAGCCGGCTGCCCGGCCTCCCGCAGCCGCAGCGCCACCTCGAAGGCCAGGGACGCGCCCAGGCTGTGCCCGAACAGCGCCACCGGCCGGTCGCACCAGGGCAGCAGCTCCTCGGTGACCCGGTCCGCGAGCTCCATCAGGTCGTCGACGCACCGCTCGCCCCGTCGGTCCTGCCGGCCCGGGTACTGCACGGGCACGACGTCGGCGTCCGGGGACAGGGCCCGCGACATCGGGAAGTAGTAGCTGGCCGCGCCGCCCGCGTGCGGGAAGCAGAACAGCCGTACGGGGGCGTCGTCGGCGGGGTGGAAGCGGCGCAGCCAGTCGCCGGTCGCCGGCGGGGCGAAGGCGGTGGCCGGGGTCGTACGGTTCATCGTCGTTCGGTGTCCTTTCGGTGGGGGCCCGCCCCGGTCACGGGGAGGTCCAGGAGCCCGGCGGCCGCCAGCCGCGCGGGGGCGGCCAGGGGGCCCGGGGCGGTGACGCGGCGGCACCGCCGGTGTCGTCCGGCGGTGCGGCGACGGCGAGCAGCGCCAGGAGGACGGCCGCCAGCTCCGTGCTGTCCGGGTCGCCGCGCACGATCTTCAGGGGCGTGGGGGAGGCGGGCACGGTCAGAACGGCGGGTTGCCGTGCTTGCGTTCGGGCAGGGCCACGTGCTTCACCCGCAGTACCTCCAGTGCGTCCGCCAGCACCTGCCGGGTCCGGGCCGGGTCGATGACGTCGTCCACCAGGCCGCGCTCGGCGGCGTAGTACGGGTGCATGAGTTCCTGGCGGTACTGCTTGACGCGCTGCGCCCGCGCCGCCGCCGGGTCGTCGGAGGCGGCGATCTCCCGCCGGAAGACGATGTTCGCCGCACCCTCGGCGCCCATCACGGCGATCTCGTTGGTCGGCCACGCGAAGGACAGGTCCGCGCCGATCGAGCGGGAGTCCATCACGATGTAGGCGCCGCCGTACGCCTTGCGCAGGATCACCTGCACCCGGGGCACGGTGGCCGCGCAGTAGGCGTACAGGAGCTTCGCGCCGTGCCGGATGACACCGCCGTGCTCCTGCGCGCTGCCCGGCAGGAAGCCGGGCACGTCCACCAGCGTCACCAGCGGGATGCTGAAGGCGTCGCAGGTCTGCACGAACCGGGCCGCCTTCTCCGAGGCGTTGATGTCGAGCACACCGGCGAGCGAGGCCGGCTGGTTGGCGACGATGCCGACCACGTGCCCGTCGAGCCGGGCCAGACCGCAGATGATGTTCGTCGCCCAATGGGCGTGCACCTCGAACAGGTCGCCGTCGTCGATGATCTCCTCGATCACGGCGCGCATGTCGTACGAGCGGGCCGGGTCGGCGGGGACCAGCCCGCACAGCGCCCCGGTGGCCCGGCCGGCCGGATCGCCGGGGGCCAGCGCGGGCGGCAGCTCGCGGTTGTTCGACGGCAGCAGCGACAGCAGGTGCCGCACCTCTTCGAGGCACTCCTCCTCGGTGTCGTACAGGAAGGCACTGGCGCCGGAGACCGACGAGTGCACCTGGGCGCCGCCCAGATCGTCGTGGCCGATGCGCTCACCGGTCACCGCCTCCACCACATCGGGGCCGGTCACGTACATCTGCGCGATGTCCCGCACCATGAACACGAAGTCGGTCAGTGCGGGCGAGTACGCCGCCCCGCCGGCGCACGGCCCGAGCACCACGCTGATCTGGGGAATCACCCCGGACGCCGCCACGTTGCGGCGGAAGATGCCGCCGTAGCCGGCGAGCGCGGTGACCCCCTCCTGGATCCGCGCGCCCGCACCGTCGCTCAGCGACACCAGCGGGGCGCCGGCGGCCAGCGCCAGGTCCATCACCTTGTGGATCTTCTGTGCGTGGGCCTCGCCCAGCGAACCGCCGAAGATCCGGAAGTCGTGGGCGTACACGAACACCCGGCGGCCGTCGACCTTGCCCCAGCCGGTCACCACACCGTCGGTGTGCGGCCGGCGGTCCTCCAGCCCGAAGCCGGTGGCCCGGTGCCGGCGCAACTGCTCGATCTCACGGAAGGTACCCGGATCGAAGAGCAGGTCCAGCCGCTCGCGCACGGTCAGCCTGCCCCGGGCGTGCTGCGCCTCGGAGGCGCCCGGCGACGGCCCCAGCTCTACGGACTCCTTGATCGCTCCCAGTTCGGCCACTCGGACACCGACATCACCAGCTGTCATGCTCCACCCGCTTCCTCGGCCGTCGGGGCGCGCCCGCGGCGGCCCTGGACAGTGCCCGCCATTGAAGGCACCGGCGGCGCGCGCGGAGAACCAGCGACCACCCCCTGACCGGGATAGGGGTCCGGGGGACCAGGCGCCGGGGCCGGGCGGCCGGGCCGGGCGGGCGCAAGCCTCCCTTAAGGACCCGCCCGCATGATCCGGGCCATCGAGGTCCGCCACCGGCACGGGCCCGCTGACCCGAGGGGACGCCGAGGATGTCAGAGCCGCGCTTCGCCACCTTCACCGACCTCCTGCGGGCCCGGGCGGCCGAACTCGCCGACGAGGACGTGCACGTCTTCCTCCGCGGGACACCGGACGGGGTGGAGCCCGAGCACCTCACCTACGGGACGCTGGACCGCGAGGCCAGACGGATCGCCGCCTGCCTCCAGGAGTACGGGGCGGCCGGCCGGCCCGTACTCCTGGCGTACGCCTCCACCGTCGAGTTCCTCAAGGCCTTCGCGGGCTGCCTCTACGCCGGAGCCGTCGCCGTCCCCGTACCGATGCCCGGCGAGGCCGGCCGGGACCAGCGGCTGGGCCGCACCACCGCCGTCCTGGCGGACACCGGCGCGGACCTCGTACTGACCGAGACGGCCGCCGCCCCCGAGGTCGCGCTGTGGCTGGCCCGCAACTCCCGGCCCGAGGCGTCCTGCCTGGTCACCGACGCGCCCGAGGTCGGCGACGCCGAGGCCTGGCGGCCCGTCACCGCCCGCCCCGACGACCTCGTGTTCCTCCAGTACACGTCGGGCTCCGTCAGCGAACCGCGCGGCGTGACCGTCTCCCACCGCAACCTCCTCGCCAACCAGGCCGCCCTGCAGAAGGTGCTGCGCACCACCCGCGAGGACCGCTTCGGCAGCTGGCTGCCCTACTTCCACGACATGGGACTGGTCGCCCACCTGCTGCACCCCGTCTGGCTCGGCAGCCACTCGGTCCAGGTCACCCCGCTGTCCTTCGTCAAGCACCCGCTGCGCTGGCTCCAGGCCGTCGACCGCTACGGCGTCACCGTCGGCGGCGGCCCCAACTTCAGCTACGACCTGTGCGTACGCCGCGTCAAGGACGAACAGGTCGCCGGGCTGGACCTCTCCCGCTGGCGGCTGGCCCTCAACGGCGCCGAGCCCGTACGCCCCGAGACCCTCGACGAGTTCGCCCGCCACTTCGCCCCCGCCGGATTCCGGCCCGAAGCCCTCTACCCCTGCTACGGGCTGGCCGAGGCCACCCTGGTCGTCTCCGGCGGCGTCCCCGGCACCCCCCACGTCCGCAAGGACTTCGACCGGACCGCCCTCGAACGCGACCAGGTGCTTCGCGCCGCTGCGGACGGCCGCGTACAGACCCTGGTCGGCTGCGGCACCCCGGTCGACGTGGAGGTCCGCATCGTCGACCCGCTGACCCACCACGAACTGCCCGACGGCGCCGTCGGGGAGATCTGGCTGCGCGGCCACGGGGTGGCCCGCGGCTACTGGCGCCGCCCCACCGAGACCGCCCACACCTTCCGTGCCAGCCTCAACGACGAGGAGAGCAACTTCCTGCGCACCGGCGACCTCGGCATGCTGGAGGGCGGCGAGCTGTTCGTCACCGGCCGGCTCAAGGAAGTCGTCATCATCAACGGCCGCAACGTGTACCCGCAGGACGTCGAATGGGCCGCCCGCACCGTCAGCCCCGCACTGACCCTCGGCGCGGGCGCCGCCTTCTCCGTGGACGCCGGAGGCGAACAGCTCGTCCTCGTCCAGGAGGTCCGCGGCGCCGGCGGCGCCGAACTGCGCACGGTGGCCCAGCGGATCCAGGCGCTGATCGGCAAGGAGTTCGAGATCCCCGCCGGCAACGTCCTCCTCGTCCGGCCCGGCACCGTACGCCGCACCAGCAGCGGCAAGGTCCAACGCACCCTGATGCGCGGCCTGTTCCTCGACGGCGTGCTGCGCGGCGACTACGAGGTCCTGACCCCGGACGTACGGGAGCTGGCGCGGCCGCAGGACGCGCTGTTCGGCGAGGACCTGCTGCGCCCGGAGGGAGCCGACGGAGGAAGACGGTGGTGACCTCGCTCCTCGGCGAGCCGGCCGCCGCCGCGCAGCGGCGCGAACAGGCCGTCCGGGCACGGGTGGCCGCTCTGGAGGCCCGGTTCGGCGACCCCACGGATCCGGCCAACCCGGTCGGCTACACCGCCCTGCTGGAGGCCGACCGGGCCGCGGTGCCCTTCGCCGCGGGGGAGGCGCTCCTCGACGACTTCGGCATCGCCGACGAATACGTGCCGCGCGCGCTCGGCGGGCGGCTGGACGGCATGGACACGCTGGTCAGGATCATGCGTCCGGTCTTCCGCCGGGACGTGGGCCTGGCCATGGGGCACGGTATGACCACCTTCATGGCGGCCTCCGACGTCTGGGCCGCGGGCAGCTCCCGGCAGCGCCACTGGCTCGCCGGGCTGCTGCGCGGCGGCGGCAAGGCGGCCATCGCCCAGCACGAGACCGCCCACAGCAACGACTTCGTCCGCAGCCAGGTCACCGCCCGCCGCAGCGGCGACGGCTACCTGATCAGCGGCGGCAAACCGATGGTCAACAACCTGCAACGGGCCGGCGCGCTCGTCCTGTTCTGCCGTACCGACCCCGCCCCGGGCAGCGGCAGCCACTCGGTGCTCCTGCTGGAACCCGGACGGCTGACCGGCGCGCGGGCCGCCGTCACCGCCCGCCGGACCCCGGTCGGGCTGCGCGGCTGCCGCTTCGCCGGGGTGGAGTTCGACGACTGCCCGGTGCCGGGATCGGCCCTGCTGGGTCCCGAGGGCAGCGGGATCCGGACCGCCCTGCGGTCGTTCCAGATCAGCCGTACGGTGATCGCCGCGACGGCCGTCGCAGCCGTCGACACCAGCCTGCGCACCGCCGTCCGCCGCGACCGCGAGCGCTCCGGCGGCTGGCAGAGCGGCATCCGGGACTGCGGCCGCACCGGCCTCGCGCTCACCAACGCCTTCGTCGACCTGCTGCTGTACGACGCCCTCGCGGCCGTCGCCACCCGGGCCCTGCACCTGCTGCCCGCCGAGACCAGCGTCTACTCGGCCGCGCTCAAGTACCTGCTGCCCCGCGTGCTGACCGAGACCATGTACGACCTCTCGATCGTGCTCGGGTCCGGCGTGTACACCCGCGAGGGCACCCTGGGCATCTTCCAGAAGCACGTCCGGGACGTGCCGGTGCTCAGCCTGGGCCACGCCGGGACGGTCGCCTGCCAGGCCACGGTCGTCCCGCAGATGCCGCGACTGGCCCGGTCCTCCTGGTTCACCGAGGACGAGGCGCCCGCCGACCTGTTCCGGCTGCACGGCGACCTGCCGCCGCTGCGGACCGAACGCCTCAGCCTCGCCTGCGGACGGGACTCCCTCACCGCGACCCTGCTCGCCGTCGCCGCGGGCATCGACGGCGACGGCCCCGTCGAGCGGGCCCTGCGCAGCCTCGCCGACGGGCTCGTCGGGGAGTTCCGCGACGTACGCGGACGGGTGCTCGCCCTGGAGGCGGCGGGCGCGGCGACCCCGGCCCTGCCCGCGCGGTTCGCCCTCATGGACCGGTACGCGCTGCTCCTCGCCGCCGCCGCCGTGCTCGGGGTGTGGGACCAGGCCCGCCACGGCCCCGACCCGTTCCTCGCCGACCCGTCCTGGGCGGCCGCCGCACTGCACCGCATCGCCCGCCGGCTGGGCACGCGCACCGCCGACCTCCCGGCGGAGTGCGAGACCCGGATCCGGCACGAGGTCCAGCTCCGCTTCAGCACCCAGACCAGCTACGACCTCTACTCCACTCCCCTCCCCGGCTGAGCCGCACCCGGCCGGCGGATGCGCCGTACGCACCGAAGGAGCCCCACGATGACCGTTCACACCGGCCGGCACGCCGCCGCCGACGGCGTGCTGCCGCACGAGTGGCTGTACGCCCGGCTGTCGCTGTACCTGCGGCGCGCACCGGAGACCATCGACCCCACCGTCCCCTTCGCCGAGTACGGCATGGACTCGGTGGCGGCGCTGAGCCTGTGCGGAGACCTGGAGGACGAGTTCGGCCTGGAGGTCGAACCGACGCTGCTGTGGGACCACCCCACCGTGGAGCGTCTCGCCGGCCACCTCGCCTCGGTGCTCCCCCCGGCCGGCCCGGCGGACGCACAGGACCGGCACTGATGGGGGACGTCGCCATCGTCGGGATCGACTGCGCGTTCCCCGGGGCGGGGGACACGCAGGCGTACTGGGACCTGCTCATGCGCGGCGGGCACGGCAGCGCCCCGGTCCCCGCGCAGCGCTGGGAGGCCGGGGACTTCCCCGCGGCCGGCGCCCGCGGCGGCTTCATCGACGACGCCGACGTCTTCGACAGCGACTTCTTCTCGCTCACCCCCCGCGAGGCCGCCGCCATGGACCCGCACCACCGGCTGCTGCTGCCCTGCGCCTGGCGGGCCCTGGAGGACTCGGGCCGGGCTCCCGGCGACCTCGCCGGCACCGAGACCGGGGTCTTCGTCGGCGTGATGGGCGGCGAATGGGGCCGCCTCACCATGAGCGACCCCGCCCGCGTCACCCCGCTGCTCGGCTCCGGCAGCAGCGCCGGCATGGCCGCCAACCGGATCTCCTACCACTTCGACTTCACCGGACCCAGCCTCGCCGTCGACACGGCCTGCTCCTCCTCGCTCGTCGCCGTCCACCTCGCCGCGGGCTCCCTGCTCGCCGAGGAGTGCGACACCGCCCTGGCCGGCGGCGTCAACGTCGTGCTCTCGCCCTCCCTGGGCACGGTCTACGCACAGCTCGGACTGGCCGC
Organism: Streptomyces sp. NRRL F-2664; assembly: GCF_000719345.1. Taxonomy (GTDB): domain Bacteria; phylum Actinomycetota; class Actinomycetes; order Streptomycetales; family Streptomycetaceae; genus Streptomyces. Next base: position 63,437 of record NZ_JOFX01000011.1, on the reverse strand, counting down.
CGCCGACGGGCGCTGCAAACCCTTCAGCGCCGACGCCGACGGGATCGGCCGCAGCGACGGCGTCGGCCTGGTGGTGCTGCGCCGGCTGGCGGACGCCCTCGCGGACGGCCAGCGGATCTACGCCGTGCTGCGCGGCAGCGCCGTCAACCAGGACGGCCGCAGCAACGGAGTGATCGCCCCCAACCGGTGGTCGCAGCAGTGGGTACTGGCCGCCGCCTACCGGCGCGCCGGGGTCGCCCCCGACCGGGTCGCCTTCGTGGAGGCGCACGGCACCGGGACCGTACTGGGCGATGCCATCGAGTGCGCGGCGCTCGGTGCGGTGCACGGCGTGCCCCGCGACACCCCGTGCGCCATCGGCTCCGCCAAGGGCAACCTCGGCCACACCGAGGGCGCGGCCGGCATCGCCGGACTCATCAAGACCGCACTGGCCCTGCATCACCGCATCGTCCCCGCCAGCCTGTTCGCCGACCGGGAGAACCCGCAGCTGCGGCTCGGCGAGCGGGGCCTGCGGCTGCTGAAGTCGCCCATGCGGCTGCCGCGCGGCGAGAGCCTCGCCGGCGTCAGCAGCTTCGGCATGGGCGGGACGAACGCCCACGCGGTCCTCGGCTCGGCGCCACCGACCCCGCGGGCCCCCCGGCCACCGCGGACGCCCGGCGCGGCCGACGCCGTCGGCGTCTTCACCGTCAGCGCCGACACCCCCGAGGCCCTGCGCCGCAACCTCGCCGCGCAGGCCGACGCGGTCGCCGGCCGGCCGCGCGGCGGCGCGGCGGCCCTGTGCCGCAGCAGCAACCGCGTCAAGACCGGCCTCCCGCACCGCTTCGCGGCCGCCGTACGCGACACCGGCGAACTCGTCGCCGCGCTGCGCCGGGCGGCAGCGCCGACGGACCCGGCCGCCGAGCAGGGACGCCCCTGGGGCAGGCCCGTCGTGGCCTTCCTCTTCACCGGCCAGGGCAGCCAGTACCCCGGTATGACGGCGGCGCTGCACCGGGAATCGCCGCTCTACCGACGCCACCTCGCGGAGGCCGACGAGGCGCTCGCCCCGCACCTCGGCGTGTCCGTGCGCGACCTCATCCTCGGCGGCGACGAGCGGGTGCACCGGCCGCAGCTCGCCCAACCCGCCCTGTTCGCCGTCGGGTACGCCCTCGCCCGCACGCTCACCTCGCTCGGGGCCGTCCCGGCCGCCGTCCTCGGGCACAGCCTCGGCGAGTACGCCGCAGCCGTCACCGCCGGCGCCCTCGGCCTGGAGGAGGCCGCCCGGCTCGTCGTCCGCCGCGGCGCGCTGACCGCCGCGCTGCCCGCCGGCGGCGGCATGATCGCCACGGCCGCCCGTCCCGGGGAACTGGACGCCGTCCTTGCATCCGAACCGGGTACGGCCCTCGCGGCCCTCAACGGCCCTGCGGACACCGTCCTCTCCGGCCCCCTGGACGCCCTGCACCGGATCACGGAGCAGCTCACCGCCCGGGGCACGCGGGTCAGACCCCTGCCCGCCTCCCACGCCTTCCACTCGCCCCTGATGGCCCCCGCCGCCGCCGGCCTGCGCGGTGAGCCGGTGCGCCCCGTGCCGCCCGCCGTACCGCTCGCCTCGACCCGCTACGGCCGGATGCTGCGTCAGGACCTCATGGACGCCGGCTACTGGGCCGGCCAGATCGAGGAGCCGGTCCTCATGGACGCCGCCCTGGGAGCGCTCGTCGCCGACGTCACGCCCACCCACCTGATCGAGATCGGCCCGCGCGGCGTACTGCTGCAGATCGCCGCCCGGGGCGGGCACGCACCCGGCGCCGAGCGCCTCCACCCGGCCCCGGGCCCCGGCGCCGACGGCCGGGAACTCGCCGAGACGGTCGCCGCCCTGTACCGCGCCGGGCTCGACCCGCTGTGGGAGGAGCTCTACGCCCCCGAGCACCGCCGCACCGAGCCCCTCCTGCCGTACGTCTTCTCGTCGGCGCGGCGCTCCTGGGACCGGGAGCCCTGCCTGCCGCCGGCCGCCCGGCCGGCCGCCGGGACCGCCCCGGACACCCCGCAGCCCGCCGGCGGCGCCGCGGCGAGGGACCCCGGCGGGGACCGGCCCGACGGCGAGGACCCGGTGCTGCACGCGGTGGTGCGGGCCGTCGCCGAGGTCGGCGGCCACCCGGTGGAGCGCGTCGTGCGCGAGGCCCGCTTCTACGAGGACCTGGGATTCGACTCGGTGATGGTCATGCAGCTCAAGAACGAGGTGGAGGCCCGACTGCCCCGGGTGGGAGAGGTGTCCGTGCAGCAGATGCTGCCCGCGCTGCGCTCCGTCGGCGCGCTCGCCGACTTCCTCGCCGACGTGCTCATGGCGAGGCCCTCATGACCCGGCGCCCCGGTGCGGCGGAGGGCGCCACGGCGTACCTCGCCTCGATCGGCACGGCGCTGCCCGGCGACCCGGTGGACAACGCCGCGCTCGGCCGGCTCCTCGGCATCGGCGAGGACTGGATCGACCTCTTCGTCGGCACGCGGACCCGGCACTTCGGCTGGGACCCCGTCACCGGCGAGGTCCGGGGCACGCTCGCCGACCTGTGCGCCGAAGCCGGGGCGCGGGCCATGGACGCCGCCGGCCTCGGGCCCGCCGACGTCGAGTTCGTCGTCCTGGCGACCGCGACGCCCGACACGCTGCTGCCGACCACGGCGAGCGAGGTCGCCGACCGGCTCGGCCTCGACCACCTGCCGGTCTACCAGATCCAGGCCGGCTGCTCCGGCGCCGTGCAGGCCCTCGACCTCGGCCGCAGCCTGCTCCTCGGGGGCCGGCGGGCCGGGCTGGTCCTCGGCGGGGACGTCACCCACCGGTTCCTGGCGCCGCGCCCGGACACCGCCCGGATGCCCACGGAGGAACTGGTCAACCACGTGCTGTTCGGGGACGGGGCCGGCGCCGCCGTCCTCACGGACGAGCCCGAGGGCGAGCGGATCGCCCTGCGCTCCGTCCTCAACTCCTGGGCCGGACGCGGCCGTCCACCCGGGCAGCTCCTCGACTGGTACGGCACCACCGACCGGGACTCGCCGCGCCGGATGCTGGCCGAGGACTACAAGGCCATCGAGGAACACGTCCCCGCGATCGCCGCGGAGATCCTCTGGGAGCTGCTCGGCGGGCTCGGCTGGGACCTCCACGACATCGCCTTCCTGCTGCCGCCCCAGCTGTCCGAGCGGATGACCGCCCGCATCGTCGAGCGGCTGCCGGCCGGCTCCGCCCGCGAGGTCTCCTGCATCGCCGAGACCGGGAACACCGGCAACGCCCTGCCCTTCCTCCAGATCGACCGGCTGCTCCCGCAGTGCGCCGCCGGCGACCGGGCGCTGGCGCTGTGCGTGGAGTCCAGCCGCTGGATCAGGGCCGGCCTGGCCCTGGAGAAGGTGTGAGGCGTCGATGACGAACGGACCCGAGACCCTGCGCACCCTGCGCGAGCGGGGCCTGCTGGAGCAGGCCTACGACCGTGTGCCGGTACTGCTCGCCGAGGAGGACGCGCCCGACGCCGCCGCGGCCGGCCGGCTGCTCGCCCGCCTCGACCACGCCGCCGTACTGGACCACCACCCGCACACCCCCGTGGTGACGGTGGCCGTCACCGGCCAGTCCACCGTGGGGCACCTCGTCGACCCGCTCCGGGGCGAACTGGCCCGGCACGGGATGCTGCTGCGCCCCGTGCTCGGCGAACACGGCACCTACCTGCGCGACCTCACCGACCCGGGCGGCGAACTGCGCAGGGCCGCACCGGAGATCACGCTCTGCCTGCTGGACGCCGAGACCCTGTGCTCCCAGGTGCCCGCGGTGTGGCGGCCCGAGGACGTCGAGCGTGCGGGGCAGGAGGCACTGGAGTGGTGCGCCGCCCTCGCGGCCGAGGTCCCCGGCACCCTCGTGCTGAACACCGTCCCGCTGCCCCGGTCCTTCAGCCACCAGCTCGTCGACCACCGCTCCAGGGCCCGCCTGGGAGCGGTGTGGCGGGAGTTCAACGCCCGGCTGCTGCGGCTGACCGAGTCCGCCACCCGGCTGGTGGTGATCGACCTGGAGCCGCTGGTCGGCGAGGGCGGGCCGGTCACCGACCCGCGCCTGGCCCGTCACGCCAAGGTCCAGCTCGGCGCCGGAATCCTCGCGGCGTACGCCCGGGAGGTCGGGCACCTGGTGAGAGCCCTGCGCGGCAGGGTCCGCAAGTGCCTCGTACTCGACCTCGACGACACCCTGTGGGACGGGGTGCTCGGCGAGGACGGGCCCGACGGCATCGCGGCGGCCGGCACCCTGCGCGGGGAGGCGTTCGGCGCCTTCCAGCGGTGCGTCGGACAGCTCGCCTCCCAGGGCGTGCTCCTCGCCGTCAGCAGCAAGAACGACGAGGGCCCCGTGTGGGAGGCACTTGCCTCCCACCCCGACCTCCTCCTGCGCGAGGCCGACTTCGCCGCGGTCCGCGCCGACTGGCGCCCCAAGGACCGCAACCTGGCCGACATCGCCCGCGCTCTGGACCTGGCGCCCGACGCCCTGGTCTTCGCCGACGACTCACCGGCGGAGCGCGCCCTGGTGCGGCACGGCCTCCCCGGCGTCGCCGTCGTCGCCCTCGACGGGGAGCCGGCGCTGCACGTGCCGCGCCTCCTCGCCGACGGCTGGTTCGACGCCCTGCGGCTCACCGAGGAGGACCGTGCCCGGCCCGGCGCGTACCGCAGGCGGCGCGAGCACCGTGCGCTGCGGGCGGGTTCGGGCTCGTACGAGGAGTTCCTGCGGGCCCTGGAGGTGACCGTCGGGCTCGGCCCGCCCCGCCGCCACGAATTCGCCCGCGTGTCCCAATTGACCCTGCGCACCAACCAGTTCAACCTGACCGGCGGAGGCTGTGCGGAGGACGAGCTGGCCCTGTGGGCGGCCGCGCCGGGGCGGCTCCTGCTCGTTGCGCGCAGCGCGGACCGGTTCGGGGACAACGGACTGGTCGGTGCGGTGCTCGGGACGATCACCGAGGGGGTGCTCCGACTGGACGGCATGTGGCTCAGCTGCCGGGTGCTCGGCCGCGGCGTGGAGCACGCCTGCCTCGCCCTGCTCCTGGCCCGGGCGCGCGAGCTCGGACTGTCCGGGGTGAGCGCCCGGTACGTGCCCACCGCCCGCAACCACCGGGCCCGGGACTTCTACCCGTCCTGCGGGTTCACCCGGGCGGCGGCGGAGGCGGGCGGTGCCTGCGCCGACGGGGCGGCGGTGTTCCACCACGACCTGGCGCGGCTGCCGGAGGTCCCCGCGCACGTACGCGTGAGCGAAACCCCGGGAGGAGGGCGGGCCGATGGGCCTCGGTAGCCTCGACGTGTTCCTGCGGACGGTCCGTGACGACCTCGCACTGGACCTGGCGCTCCCCGACGGCGCGGACACGGCGCTCACGGACCTGCCCGGCTGGGACTCGCTGAACCTGCTCCGCCTGGTGGCGCTCCTGGAGGAGTCCGGCCACCGGGTACCGGTACACCGCCTGCTGGAGGCGCGCAGTCTCCGGGAGGTCCACACCCTCGTGAAGGAGTACGGATGACCGCCCCCGGCAGCCCCTCGCTCGGCCCGCCGCTCGGTGAGCCCGTCGCCGTGGTACCGGGAGGCGATTCGTGGGACCGGGTACGGGACGACCTGGCCGCCCACGGGACCGCCCTGGTCTATGCGTGGCTGAGGGACCTGCAGCCGGTCGTGCCCTCCGGCGACGGGCTGCGCGAGCTGCTCGGCCGTGACTGGACGCGCTACCTCGACCTGACGCACGCCGATGTCCGGGGCCGCTACATCGCCTCCCGGATGCTCCTCAAACACGCGGCGGGCGCGGTCCTCGACAGCGACCCCGCCGACCTGGAACTGGCCTACGGGCCGACCGGGCGCCCCTACCTGCGCGGCTGCGACCAGATCGACATCAGCCTCAGCCACACCGACGACCTGCTGCTCGTGGGCCTGACGACCTGCGGGCTGATCGGGGTGGACGCGGAGCGGGCCGACCGCGAGATGCACGGCAGCGGACTGGGCCGGCACATCTGTACGCCGTACGAGTCGGTGCTGCTGTCGGGGATGCCGGAACGGCAGCGCAACGACGCCCTGGTGCGGCTGTGGACGCTCAAGGAGGCCTACAGCAAGGCGATCGGGCAGGGCATGCAGTTCCGGTTCACCGAGTTCGGCTTCGGCCCGGACGGCCGGGCCGTGCGGGTCCTGCGTCCCGACGGCACCGCCGGGACGGGGGACGAGTGGATCTTCCGTACCTTCCCGGTCGCCGACCGCTACGTGGTGAGCGCGGCGGTGTACGACGCGGGCTTCGGCCGCCTCCAGGACGCCCACGTCACCACCATGCTCGACCAGGACTGCGTGGACGCCATCACGGAGGCGCTCGACGGGGAACCGGACACCCCCCGGGCCGCGCCCTAGGAGGGCGCCGGGCCCCCGGCGAGCATCTCCTGCCGAGCGGCGTTGTAGCCGGCCTGGAAGCGGCTGGTGGCCTCCAGCTCCTCGGTGATCTCGGCGATGTGGCGGCGGCAGGTGCGCACGGACATGCCGAGCCGCCGCGCGACCATCTCGTCCTTGTAGCCCTTGGTCATCAGGCGGATGATCGACCACTTCAGCTCGTCGGAGGAGGCGGGGGAGCGCTGGGACTCCACCATGTAGGGGCTCGCCCCGTCCCACAGGTACTCGAAGACCGAGCAGAGGAAGGCCACCAGGGTGGGCTCGCGCACGATCGCCGCACCGGGGGTGCGGTCGCCCGCGGACCGTTCCGGCAGGAAGGCGACCTCCCGGTCGTAGATGATCAGCCGGTCGATGACCTCGTCGGCGGTGCGGATCTCCGCACCCTGCTCGCTGACCTCGCGCACATAGCTGCGGGTCGGCAGGTCGTTGCGGGCGGTGTGCTGGTAGATGGTCCGGATCCGGACCCCGCGCGAGAGGGTCGTCAGCGCGGACTCCCGGGCCTGGGCCAGCGCGTAGGCGGGGCGCGCGCCGCCCGGCTGGACGGTCAGCATCTCGCTCTGGCAGCTCTGGGTGAGGTGGTTGAGCATCGACTGGATCCGGGAGACGTCGGTGATGACGTCGAACGCCTCCAGCCGGTTGCGGACCCGGCGGCCCTCGAAGTACAGGGGGGTGAGGGACAGCAGCTTCGCCCGGACGTCCGTGACCGCCTGCTGGAGGTCCCGTATGTGCCGCTCGGCGGGTGCGACCAGGGACGCGGCCGCGACGTCGGGCGTGACGGGGGTCAGTTCGCAGGGGTTGCCCGGCATCGCCTGTAACAGGCGGACCCCGCTCAGCACCTGCTCGACGCGGGCGATCTCCTCGGCCGACAGCGACAGCTGTGCGGCGATCCGTTCCCGTTCGAAGCGGCCGTACTCGACGGCGAGGCCGTATGCCGCAGCACTGACGTCGTCCAGCTCGGCGAACCCCGAATCCGAGCCCTCCCCAGTAAACATGTCAGCCCCCGCTGATTGGTGTAATTGCTGCCACGTAACTTTACGCCAACGTACCGCCCTTGGCGGGATTGATCGAGAGCCAGCACTCTGTTCCCATCAACCGAGCCGCTGAGCCGGAAGTGGCCGGCGGTTCGGGTGAGTAGATCTCGATCTTCGACTGGGGGAAGTCGTGAGAACAGTTTCCGTTAAGGTCTTCTCGATTTGCTTGACTGCGGTGGCGGGTGTGGTAATGGCGGTGGGGGTTCAGCTCATGTCGGGACCGGTCGTGTCCGGCGCTTCCGCCGAGTCCTCCGTCACCGCCCGCCTGGCCGACACCGACAGCGGTACCGGTACTGGCGCCGGAGCCAAGCCCGAGGACGACCAGTGGACGTGATCTGAGGTCGCCTCCCGCGGTTCACGAAGCGCTCCCCGCACGGCAGATGCGGGGAGCGCTTCCGCGTACCGGAGCGCCGACGGCGGCGAGCCGGTCGGCAGGCACCGCTATGGCGCTCAGCAGTACGCCCCGCTCCGCGGACCAGCGACCGTCGAACGCGGTCGGCCCGGCCGGGGAGAGGGTCCGGGGGTCCGGCAGCAGCCGGGCGTGGAAGGTCCCCCGCCCCGGGTCCACGCTCACCAGGGCGTCGGTGAAGTCGAGTTCCTGGCCCGTCAGGGGGAACCACGTCTTGTACACCGCCTCCTTGATGCTGAAGAGCAGCCGGTCCCAGGCCACACCGGGGGCGCTCCGCTCCAGCGCCGCGACCTGGTCCAGCTCCCGGGGCAGGGCGATCGAGCCGAGCACCCCGTCCGGCATGGGGGCGTTGGGTTCCGCGTCCACCCCGACGGAGGCGAACTCGGCGGCGCGGGCGAGGGCCGCGCCCCGGAAGCCGGCGCAGTGGGTCATCGACCCGACGACCGACGGCGCCCACTGCGGGACACCGCGCCGGCCCGGCACCACGGGGGCCGGGGGCAGCCCCAGCTCTCCCATGGCACGGCGGGCGCACCACCTGACGGTGCCGAACTCCAGACGCCGCTTGGGTACGGCGTTGCGGACGAGGTGCTCCTCCTCCGGGTAGAGGAAGACGTCGGCGGGGTCGGTGGTGGCTTCGGCGGTCGCGACGTTCGCGGGCAGGAGCTTCGTGAGCACGGTGTTCCCTCGGGTCGCTGTTCCGGTCGGACGACTCCCACGGTCACGCCGCCGCGCCCGTCCGGCCAGCGTCGAAGGCGCAGGTCAACCGGACGCACCCGGCCACGGGGCGGTTTCCTCCCAGACCGCTGCCATCCGCCGGCCCGCCGGCCCGCCGCCTGCCCGTCCGCAGGCAGTCGGCCGCCCCGGCATTGCCATCCCCCTGCCATGCGCCCGCACAGGGGTTCGGTGAGCCCAATTGAGGGGCGGATAAGGGGTGTTCGGGAACGCGCCGGTCGGGCACACTCGCGGAATGCCGCACGGAAACCTCATGGGTATCAGCGACCTCCATGTCGGATTCCCGGAGAACCGCCGGATCGTCGAGGACCTCTATCCCGACAGTCCCGCCGACTGGCTCATCGTGGCCGGCGACGTGAGCGAGTCGCTCGACGATCTCCGGTGGGTGCTCGACCTCCTCACCCGGCGGTACGCCACCGTGGTGTGGGCGCCGGGGAACCACGAACTGTGGACCGTCCGGGACGACCCCGAGCCCCTGCGCGGGGAGGCCCGCTACCGGCGGCTCGTCGAGATCTGCCGCTCCTTCGGCGTCCACACGCCCGAGGACCCCTATCCCGTCTGGACGGGCCCGGGCGGCCCCCTCGTCGTGGCTCCGCTGTTCCTGCTGTACGACTACAGCTTCCGCACGCCCACCGCCGCCACCAGGGAACAGGCCCTGGAACAGGCCTACGAGGCCGGGGTGGTCTGCTCCGACGAGTTCATGCTGCACCCCGACCCCTACGCCTCCCGCCAGGCCTGGTGCCGGGCCCGGGTCGCCGCCACCGAGCAGCGGCTGGCCGCGTGCGGACCCGACCTGCGCACGGTCCTCGTCAACCACTTCCCGCTGGTCCGTGCCCCGACGGACGTCCTGCGCCACCCCGAGTTCGCGCAGTGGTGCGGTACCGGGCTCACCGCCGACTGGCACCTCCGCTTCCGGGCCGCCGCCGTCGTCTACGGCCACCTGCACATCCCGCGCACCACCTGGTACGACGGCGTGCGCTTCGAGGAGGTCTCCGTCGGCTATCCCCGCGAGTGGCAGCGGCCCGGCCACCCGCGGAATATCCCCCGCCGGATCTTCCCCGCCGCCGGCCGCGGGGATTGATGCCAGGCAACTTCCGGACACCCCCCGGGTGCGGATCCGGCCCCTAGACTGACCGGGAATTCTTGCTCGTTCCACGCTCGAACACCCGAGTCCGGTATTCGTGGTCGTTTTTCGCCTGCCGAATCCTCGAATACTGCGTATATCCGGAACGGGGATCCTGGGGGATTTTCATGCTGCCGTTCCGCCGTGCCGAGGAAATGTCCTCATGGAAAGCGCTGCTCGACGGCTGCGCCGAAGGAAAGGGCGGACTGCTCCTCGTCGAAGGGGCGGTCGGCTGCGGAAAGAGCGAATTCCTGGAAGCGGCCGCCGCCCACGCCGAGGACCGCGGCGCCCTCGTCCTGCGGGCCGCCGGCTCCGCCGCCGGCCGCGGCCGCCGGCTGGAGGTCCTGCGCCGGCTCGCCGCCGACGCACCGGGCGGAGCACTGCCGCTGCCCCAGCCGGCGGACGATGCCGAAGGCCCCCTGGTCCTGCGGGACTTCACCGTCGCCGTCCGCGCACTGAGCACCACCGCACCCGTCGTGGTCTGCGTGGACGACCTCCACCACGTCGACGCTCCCTCCGGCCGCCACCTGCTCCACCTCGCGGGCGAGACCCGCCGCGCCCCCGTCCTGCTGGCCCTGGCGGCCTCGCCGCACGAACCCGACACCGACCCGCACCTGCGCACCGAGCTGCTGCGCCTGCCCCACTTCGTCCGCCTGCGCCTCGGGCGGCTCACCCAGGACGCCGTCCGCACCCTGCTGCCCGACCGCACCGGGGCGGAGGCCGCCCTGCTGCACGAGGCCAGCGGCGGCAACCCGCTGCTGCTGCGGGCCCTGCTCCAGGACCCAGGAGCCCGGCCGGGCGACGCCTACGCCCAGGCCGTCCTCACCTGCCTGCACCGCTGCGGACCCGCCACCGCCCACCTCGGTGCGGCGCTCGCCGTACTGGACGGGCCGCCCGCGCCCGCACACCTCGCGCGGCTGAGCGGAGCCGACGAGAGCACCGTCGTACGCGCCCTCGCCGCCCTGGAGGACGCCGGGCTGCTCGCCGCCGACGGCCCGCCCGGCCCCCGCGCGCAGGACGGACGGGCCGGAGGGGGCGGGCAGCAGGGACTGCGCCACCCGGCCGCCCGGGCCGCCGTACTGGACCGGCTGGCACCGGCCGCCCGGTCGGCCCTGCACACCGAGGCCGCCCAGCTGGCGCGCGCCTCGGGCGCACCCGACACCGAGGTCGCCGGCCACCTCCTCGCCGCCCGCGACATCCGCCCCGAGTGGTCCCTTGCCGTGCTGCGCGCGGCCGCCGAGCAGCACCTTGCGCAGGGCGATCCCGACCGGGCCACGGCCCTCCTGCGGCTCGCCCACGAGGCCTGCCCGGACGAAGCAACCCGCGCCGAGGTGGACATCAGGCTCGGTGTCGTCCTGGCCCGCACCGACCCGGCGGCCGCCGAGCAGCACCTCGCGGCCCCGCTGGCCGCCGCGGCCGCCGGCCGGCTCGGACCGCCGGCCCTCGCCCCCCTGGCCAGGGCACTGGCCGCCCAGGGCCGCATTGACGAGTCCGCCGACGTACTGGAACGACTCGCCGCCGACGACTCCCGGCCCGACGGCACCCGCCACGGCCGCCTCCCCGCCGGCGACCCGCTGGACGGCCTGTCGGCGTTCCCGCGGTGGGCCGCCGGCCACCGCGGCACCCCGACGGAGTCCGCCGGGAACCCCGCCGTCGGGGCGGCCGGTACCGCCGGCCATCCGGCGGCCCTGTGGGCGCTCCCCGCCGAGGCGGAGGAGGCCTGCGCCGCCCGTTCGGCGGAGCTGTTCCTGCGGGGCGCCGCGCTCGCCGAGGGCACCGTCGAAGCGGTGGCGCAGGCGCTGCGCACCCTGCTCCACCTGGACGGCGCGGGCCGGGCCCTGCCCTGGTGCGAGGAGTTCGCCCGGCAGGCGGCCCGGCGCGGCGCCCCCGGCTGGCTGGCCGTCTTCGCGGGCCTCGCCGCCGAGGCCCGGCTGCGCCTCGGCGACCTGACGGGCGCGGTGGAAACGGCCCGGGGGGCTCTGCGCGCGGCACCGGCCCGCGGTACGAGCGCCCAGCTCGGCGCGGTGGCCGGCACCCTGGCCCGGGCCCTGACCGCGTCGGGCCGGCTGGACGAGGCGGCGGCCGTCCTGGCCCGGCCCGTCCCGACGGGGACCGCCGCCGGGGTGCACGTCCTGGCACACCTGCGCGCCAGGGGCCACCACGCCCTGGCGACGAACCGCTTCCACGCCGCCCTGGGCGACTTCCTGGACATCGGCCGGCACTCCCGGCGCTGGGGCCTGGACCGCCCCAGGGTGCTGCCCTGGCGCACCGACGCCGCCGAGGCCCTGCTCCGGCTGGGGGAGACCCGACAGGCGGAGCGCTTCCTCGCCGACCAGCTCACCACCCGCGACGCCGCCGATCCGTGGGTGCGCGGCACCTCCCTGCGGCTGCGCGCGGCCCTGCGCGAGCCCCGGGAACGCCAGGCGGTGCTGGCCAGGGCCGTCGACGAACTCCAGCGCTCGGGGGACGCGTACGAACTGGCGCGCGCCATGGCCGACTTCGGGCAGGCGCTGCGCGAGGCGGGAGAACCGGCCCGGGCCGCCCTGGTCCAGCGCAAGGCCTGGCACCTCGCGAAGAACTGCGGAGCGGACGCCCTGCGCGAGCGGATCCTCCCCGGCCACACCGAGTGCCCCCCCGGCGAACGCGGCGGCGCCCAGGGCCCGGACGCCGCCCTGGTGGCGAGCCTCAGCGAGTCGGAACGGCGGGTGGCGCTGCTGGCCGTGCACGGCCACACCAACCGGGAGATCGCCGGGAAGCTCTACATCACCGTGAGCACCGTCGAACAGCACCTCACCCGGGTCTACCGCAAGCTGAACATCCCCGGCCGGCAGTCCCTGCCGGTCGACCTCGACCCGTCCGCCACGGCGGCCCCCTAGGGACGCGTCTTCCGGATCGGGCCGGGCCCCGTGGGCCGGCATGATCCGAACGACACGCCCCAGGGTCGCCGAGCACGCCGCGGCCGGTCCGTGGCAAGGCCATGGCAAGTCCGGTGTGCCGGCCCCCGCCCTGGCAGGAGCCTGGCAGGGGCGGGGCCGTCGCACCCCCGGTTGCCGCCCGGGACCGGCGAACGGGTGGCTTCCGCGCGCTCCGTCCGGGAAAGTCGGTCATGAGCCGTAGCCCGCAGGGAGGGCACCATGACCAGAACACACGACCAGCCGTGGCGCACCGCGCCGCCCGGAGAGGTCCGCGACGCCATGCTCGACCGGGTCGAGGAGGAGCTCGCACGGCTCCTCGCGCGGGAGCACCGCAGCCGGCGCACCGCCGATCCGCGCAGCGCCGTCCTGGTGATGGGCCTGGCCGAACTGGTCCAGGCGGGCGGCGAACGGGCCCGCCCCGCCCTGTGCGTCACCGGCTACCTCGCCGCCGGCGGCGACCCGGACGCCGGGGACGCGCCGGCGGCCGCCGCCGCCCTCGAACTCCTCGACACCTGCTGGGTGATCCGCGCCGACGTGCGCGACAACGCACCGCTGCGCCGCGGCATCCCGACCCTGCACATCAGCCATGCCGCCGAGCACGAGCGCAACGGCTGGCGCGGCGAGCCGCGCCGGTTCGGCGAGGGCACCGCCGTGCTCGCGGGGGACCTCGCCCTCGCCTACGCGGACCGGCTGGCCTGCCAACTGCCGGCGCAGGCCCGCCTGGTGTGGGACGACCTGCGGATCGAGCGCGCGTTGGGCGCCCACATGGAGGCCGCCGCGGCCACCGAGTACCTCGACGACGCCTGGCCCGGCCAGTGCCTCGACGGCTGCGCCACCGGCTGCGGGGCGGGCTGGTACGGGCTGCGGCACGCGCTGCTGATCGGCGCCGCGCTCGCGGGCCGCGACGACGTCCGCGAGGCCTACGAGGAGTACGCCCGGGCCCTGCACGCCGCCTGGCGCATCCGCGGGTTCCTCGGCGGCGGCCCGGGCTTCGACGGCGACGCCCAGTTCCTGCGCGACGTGTTCTTCGACGCCGGCGCGCGGGACCGGGCCGAGGAGACGATCGCCGCGCTCGTGGTGCGCGCCGACCGGGCCGTGGCCGGCGCGCGGATCGCCCCCGGCTGGCGCGAGGAACTCGGCGCCCTCGCCCGGGAGATCGCCGGCTGACCCTGTCCCGTCGTCCAGGACAACCCGGACCCGTCCCCGCCCCGGGTCCGCCGGTACCGGGGCGCCGGGGTCAGGCGGGGGCGGGCCGGGGGCCGCCCGGCCGCAGCCTGGCCAGCCAGCTCCGCAGGGCCTCCCGGCGCAGTCGGCCCCCCTCGTCGCGCGGCAGCGCGCCGACGATCTCCAGCCGGGTGGGGAGGAACGCCTCCGCGACGCCGAGGGACACCAGGTGCTCGCGCAGTGCGACCGGACCCGGCGGCCGGTCCACCGCGTCCGGCACCACGACGGCGCACGGCAACTCCCCGTGTTCCGGGTCGGTGTAGGCCACCACGGCCGCCTCCCGCACCCTCGGGTGGGCCAACAACGCCTCCTCGACCTCCGCGACCGGCACCATGAAGATGGCACCGGTCCGCGTACCGGCCCTGGCGAGGACCCGTATCCCGCCGTGCCGGTCGGCCACCGCCAGGTCGCCGGTGTCCAGCCAGCCGTCCCCGTGCTCCCAGGTCGCCACCGGGGCCGCAGTGCCGTGCCGCCAGGTGGCCAGGCAGACCGACGGACCGCGGACCTCCAGCGCCGAGCCCGCGGGACCGGCCGACACCTCCAGCCCGGCCAGCGGACGGGCCCCGCCGCCGTCCGCGTCGGCGGAGAGCGCGCCCAGACCCAGTTCCGGCGCCCCCCACACGGACTGCACCGGTACGGCGAACACCTCCCGCAGCTCCGCGGCGAGCGGCTCCGGCGTACTGGTGCGGCCCCCCGACAGCACCCGCCGCAGCCGCCGCACCGGCCGCGGCCGGCGGCGCTGGGCCGCCACCAGCTCGGCCAGGTAGGCCGGCTCGGCGTAGACCTGGTCCACCCCCGCGGACGCCATCAGGTCCAGGCACCGGTCCGGGTCCCACACGTCCTGGCAGACCCCGGTCCCGCCGACGGCGAGCGGCCAGTACACGGTGTGGATCAAGGACGCCAGCGAGGTGAGCGGCAGGGTGCTGAGGAAGACCCCGCCGGGCCGCCGTCCGGACGCGTCCGACGCGCTCTGCGTGGAGACGTTGGCGTACAGGGTGTTGGGGGAGTGCAGCACCGAGGTGTAGGCGTCCCGCAGCCCCATGACGCTGATCAGCAGCGCGGGCCGGTCGGCCCGCCCGTCCTGCGGCCGGCCCGGCGGGCGTGCCCCGCCGCGTTCGTGCGCCGTCCGCAGGAAGTACGTGGTGAAGTCCACGGCCCCGGTCGCCGCCGCGTCACCCAGGACGACCCGGTGGCGCAGCCACGGCAGCCGGCCGGCCAGGTCCGCCAGGGCCGCTGCGTGCGGGAAGCCCTCCCAGGCGTCGGGCACCACGCAGACCCGGGCCCGCGTGGCGTCCAGGATCCGGTGCAGCCCGTGGGCCCGTACGGTCGGCAGCACGGGCACCGCGACCGCGCCCGCCCGCAGGCAGGCCAGGGTGAGCGCCGCGGTCTCCCACCGGTTCGGCAGCTGGAAGGCGACCGGATCTCCCGGTACCACGCCGAGCGACGACAGTGCGGCGGCGAACCGGTCCACGTAGGCGGCGAGCTGGGCGTACGTGACGGTGATCGGGGGACTTCCGGCGGGCCGGTGGGCCCGCTCGGACACGATCGCCGGGCGCTGCGGCGCGCGGGCGGCCGTCCGGTGCAGGTCGTCCAGGAAGGTCTCCGCGCGCCACCAGCCGGCGGCGCGGAACCGCTGCGCGACCTCGGCGGGCGGCGCCACGTCCAGCGGCCGGGCGGGCCTGCGCCCGGTGCGCCCCGCGGTGCGGGCGGCCGGGCCCGCCCGGGGCGTCGGGACGGGCCCCGTCCCCGTCAGGCCCATCGGCCCACCGCCCCCGCCACCTGCACCCGGGACGAGCACCCCAGGCGTCGCATGACCTGCCGGACGTGGTTGACCACCGTCCATTCGGAGATGCCCAGCCTGGCCGCTATCTGGCGGTTCGTCATGCCCTCGGACACCAGCAGCGCCACCTGGACCTGGCGTGGCGTCAGTGACTGGTCCTCGGGCGCGGGGCCGGCCGAGGGGCGGCGGGCGGGCACGGGCGCCGACAGGGCCTCCGCCACCGCCGCGGCCGCGGGCATCCGCACGCCCTCCGCCCACGCCACCGCGAAGTCCGTCCAGTCCAGGCGTGCGCTCAGATCCGTGCGGGCCCGCTCCGCCGCCGAGCGCCACTCGTCCGGCACCGCGGCTCCCGTCCCGGCGCGCAGGGCGTCCGCCGCCGCCAGCAGCCGCACCGTACGCGGCCGCTGAGCCGGCGCGGTGCGCATCAGCAGCAGCGCGAACTCCTCCAACACGGCCGGGAGTTCGGTCCGCTCACCGACGGATCCGTACAGCCGCAGGGCCTCCCGCAGCGCACCGTCGGCCCGGGCCGGATCGTCGCCGTCCAGGGCGAGCGCCGCCTCCCGGCGCAGGGCGCCCGCCAGACCCCGCGCGTCCCGGCTGCGCCGCAGCGACTCCACGGCCCGGTCCAACAGCTCCCCGGCCCGCCGCCGGTCGCCCTCGGCGCGCAGTACGCCGGCCAGCGAGGCGGCCGCTCCTGCGGCGCCGCCGGTGACTCCCATCGCCTCCAGCGCACTGAGCGCACTCACCAGCACGGCCCGCGCCCCCGGGGGATCCCCGGCCTCCAGCAGGGCCGCGCCGAGGTGCGCGGAGACCAGCGCGTTCTGCCGGCGGTCGCCGACACCCCTGCCGAGAGCGAGCGCGTGCCGGTGGCGGCGCACCGCCTCCTGCGGATCACCCAGGGCGAGCGCGAAGACGCCGGACAGGTCGGCGAGCCGGGCCCGCACAGCATCGGGCAGCCCGGGACCGCCCTCCCCGTCGAACCCGTCGCACCACTGCAGGCCCTCCCGCAGCCGCCCCTGCACCAGCCAGGGCAGGCGGCAGCCGAGCAGGAGGGTCGCGGCCGCCTCCGCGTCGCCCCGCTCGTGCAGCCACCGCAGCGCCGCGGCCACATTGGCCCCCTCGGCGGCCAGCTCCCGCAGGAGGTGCTCCTGCCCGGTCCCGCGGAGCCCGCCCCGCGCCGAGGCCACCAGCGTCCGGTAGCGCTCGGCGTGCGCGTCCCGGGCGGCGTCCGCGCGCCCCGCCTCCGCGGCCGCGTCGCGCGCGAAGGAGCGCACGGGCTCGGAGACGGCCAGCCGCAGCTCCCCCTGCTCCTCACCCACCACGACG
Organism: Streptomyces sp. NRRL F-2664; assembly: GCF_000719345.1. Lineage (GTDB taxonomy): Bacteria > Actinomycetota > Actinomycetes > Streptomycetales > Streptomycetaceae > Streptomyces. The sequence goes on along the minus strand of NZ_JOFX01000011.1, from coordinate 46,506 downwards.
AGCAGGCCGCGGTCCATCAGCGTGTCGACGGCCGGTTCGGCCGACAGGCCCGCCGCCGCCAGGCCGAAGCCCGGCTCGTACACCGCGAGCCGCTCCAGCAGCACGCGGGCCGCCGCGTCCAGGCCGCGGCAGCTCCACTCCGCGAGCGCGGCGAGCGAGCGGTGCCGTTCGGGCGCGTTCGCCGGCCCGCCGGACAGGACGGTCGTACGGTCCCGCAGCCGTACCCGCAGCATGTGCGCAGGCAGCAGCCGCAGTCGGCGCGCGGCGAGCTCCACGGCCAGCGGCAGGCCGTCCAACAGGGTGCAGATCTCGGCGACGGCCCCGGCGTTCTCCAGGGTCAGCGCGAAGGCCGGGTCGACGTCCCGGGCCCGCCGTACGAACAACGCCACGGAGGGCACCTCCAGGAGCTCGTGCGGATCGGGGCCCGCCGAGGCGCCGACGGCCGCACCGCGCCCCGGGCCCGGGACCGGCAGCGGTGCCAGCGGCAGCAGCAGCTCCCCGTACACCCCGAGCGGTTCGACCGCGGTGGCCAGCACCACCACCCGCGGTTCACCGGCCAGCGCCTCCAGGGCGTCCGCCGCGCCCGGGCGGGCCCCGTGGTCGCAGCCGTCCAGCAGCACCAGCAACCGGCCGGGCGCCGCCTGCTGCTGCCCCGCTCCCGAGGCCAGCGCGGACAGGGCCGGCGCCGTGCCCGGCGCCCCGGCGTCGAGGACCGCCACCCGGCCGAACCCGGCGCCGACCTCCCGCACGACCTCCCGCGCCAGCCGGCTCTTGCCCACCCCGGCCCGCCCGGTCACCGTCACCAGCCGTACCAGCGGGTCCCGTAGCCGCTCCCGCAGCAGAGCCGCCTCCGACTCCCGGCCGACGAGCTCCGTCACCGGTCCGAGCGACGCAGGCAGGGTGCCCATCGTGCTCATGGTGCTCCTCTCACAGGGGTCGCGGGGGCCGGCCACGGCCCGCCGGGTCGCACGGGGACACCCGCCGGGTGGATGCGCCACAGGCCGGGGCCGATCTCCACCGCGCGCGACGCCGGGCCGGCGCCGGGCCGCACGGGCCGGCTCAGTGCCCGCAGCGAACGCAGCGCGTACACCTCCAGCCGCTGGTCGCGCAGGGCGCCCGCCAGCTCCAGGCACTCGCCGAACCATGCGCGGGCGCTCTCCCGTCCTTCCTGCGCCAGCGCCAGCAGCGCCCGTGCCCGGCTCGCCTCGTACCGGCCGCGCGCGCGGCCCGGCGCCGACAGCGCGGCCAGGGCGGGCTCCAGCAGGGCGGCGGCCTCCACCGATTCCCCGGCGTCCAGGCGCAGTTCAGCCAGGCCCACGAGCGCGCGGGCGGCCTCCTCCTCGTCGCCGGCCTGCCGGGCCAGGGCGAGGGCGCCCGAGAACAACTCCTGGGCCCGCTCCACCCGCCGGTACTGCCAGGCGAGTTCGCCCAGGCAGCGCCGCATCCGCGCCTGCGCGGGCAGGTCGCCACAGCGCACCGCCGCATCCAGCGCCGCCGCGTACACGGCCTCCCCGTCGTCGGGCACCCACCCGGCCAGGGCGTCCGTCAGCCGTACCGCCAGGGCCCACAGCCCCGCCCCGTAGGCGGTCCGGGCCAGGCGTACGAGCCCGCGGGCGGCGGCGTCCGAGACCCGGCCCGGCTCCGCGTCGGCGGCGTCCGCATACGCCCGGCACACGCGCTGGGCAGCGGCCCGGGCCACCTCGGGCGGGTCCTCCTGCGCCAGCCGCTCTCCCGACAGCAGCCGCAGCAGCTCGGGGAGGCGGCAGCCGTCGCGGTCCACGGCCAGCAGCCGTTCGTCCGCCAGCGACTCCAGGACCGCCGAGGCCCGCGCCTCGGTCAGGCCGAGGGCGGCCGCGGCCTGACCGGCTCCGAACCGGCCGGGCGGCAGCAGGGACAGCAGCCGGAACGCCCGCCGCAGCGGGTCCGGGCAGGCCGCGTAGGCGTCGAGGAGGCGGGCCCGGACGTCCACGTCGCCCGTGCGCAGCACGTCCAGACGGCCGTCCTCGTCGCGCAGCCGGTCCGCCAGGACGGCCGCCGTCCAGTGCGGGCGGGCCGCGAGCTGCGCCGCGGCGGTCCGCACGGCGAGCGGGAGCCGTCCGCACAGCTCGGCGATCTCGGCGACCGTGTCGGGTCCGAGGCCCTGCCCGGCGTCCAGCGCGGCCGCGACGCCGAGCATCCCCGTACGGGATTCCGCGCGTCCGGTGAACAGCCCGACGAGGCGCTGCGCCTCGTCGGCCCGCCACGGCCGGAGCAGCAGCGACTGCAGCCCGGGCAGCCCGGCGGGCACCCGGCGCGCCACGACCAGCACCACGGCGTCGCGCAGGGCGGGCAGCAGGGCGCGCACCTGGGTCTCCGAACCGACCCCGTCGAGGACCAGCAGCAGCCGGGGGGCGGGCGGAGCGCCGTCCGCGGCCGGGCCGGGTACGCAGTCCGCGCGCAGGAGCCCTTCCGGGACGGGCCCCGCGTCCGGAGCCGGTCCCGGGCCGGCGCCCTGCGCCAGGTCCAGGAGGAACCGTCCGTCGGGGAAGGCGTCCGCGACCCGGTGGGCGGCCTCGACGGCCAGTGCGGTCTTCCCGACGCCCGGCATCCCGGTCACGGCGACGAAGCCGCCGGGCGGCGCGCTGCGCAGCATGCGCTCCAGCCGGTCCAGCTCCTCGGTGCGGCCGGTGAAGCAGGGGTCGGCGGGGGGCAGCGAACCGGGCGCCGCGGGCCGGCGGGCGACGGCCGCCGTGCTGCCCGTGACAGCGGGGGTGGCGGTGGCGGGCGGCCGGTCCTGACCGGCGTCGCGGCCCGTCCCGGCCGGCGTGGCCGCCCTCGCCGTGCCCGTCGCGGCGGTGACTCCACCCCCGGTGCGCGCCAGCGCCGGGTCGCCCTCCAGGATGCGCCGGTGCAGCCGGCTCGACGCCGGGCCCGGCTCGATCCCGAGCTCCTCGGCCAGGGTCCGCCGCAGCGACGCGAACACCTGAAGGGCCTCGGCCTGCCGCCCGCACCGGTACAGCGCCACCATCAGGTGCGTGTGGAACTCCTCGTGCATCCGGTGCTCGGCCACCAACTCCTGCAGCTCGGCCATGAGTTCGCGGTGCAGTCCGAGGTGCAGCTCGGCCCGGATCCGCTCGTCGAGGGCGCCGGTGCGTGCCTCGGCCAGTCGTACGGCGGCACCTTCCAGCACCGGACCGTGCGGGGTGTCCGACAGCAGCGGACCCCGCCACAGTGCCAGCGCCCGCCGCTGCAGGTCGGCCGCGGCGGCGAAGTCGCGTGCCTGCAGGGCCTGGTGGCCGCGCCGGTACAGGTCCTCGAAGACCGGCGCGTCCACATCCTCGGCGGCGACCCGCAGCAGGTATCCGGGGCGCCGGGTGACCAGGGCCCCGCGGCCGTTCTCCGGGTCGGCGCTCTGCAGGGTCTTGCGCAGGTGGGACACGTACACCTGGAGGGTGGTTGTCGCGGTGCGCGGCGGCGCGTCCGGCCAGAGCTCGTCGATGAGGCTCTCCACCGAGACGACCTCGTTCGCGCGGATCAGGAGTGTGCCGAGGACGACCCGCAGCTTGGCGGCCTGCGGAGCGTACGAGGCCGGCCGGCCGCCGGCGGCCGCGGCGCCGGTGACCTCCAGCGGGCCCAGGATCCCGAAGCGCATCGTGCTCAGTGGTCCTGCACCACGGTGGTGCGGGCCTCGGCGACCGCGCGCCGCCGCTGGGTGAGGGTGAGGGTGACCGCCACGGACGGCCGTCCCTCGTCGTCGCGCCCCAGCGGGCCGGCCACCGCCGCGCAGCGCAGCGGCAGGTCGCGCTCCGCGGGCCCGCGGAAGTGGACCTGGCACGCGCCGAGCGTGCTGTGCGCGGGGCTGAGCCCGTGCGTGCGGCCCGCGGCGACCAGCGAGGTCTGGCGCAGCGCCTCCAGCAGGTGCAGCCCGGAGAATTGGCCGTCCGCGCCGGTGAAGACGGGGCTGACGGGGGTCGGGAGCAGCCAGGTGCTCAGCCGGCCCCGCGAGACGTCGGCCGGTTCGCTGATCACGATGTTCTCGGGCGCGTACCGGCCCGCCTCGGCGGAGACGGCCGGGCGCAGCGGACGGTCCGGCGCGTCGTCGATCTCCGGCGCGGCCTGCAGGGCCCGCCGGGAGTGCTCCACGTGCTTGCGGTACAGCTGTGGCATGAGGAAGACCAGGCCCGCCGCGCCCGTCGCGCACGGCCGGCCGTCGATGGTCACCTGGAGGTGGAAGTCGAGTCCGCGCGGCACCTCGGCGACCACGTTCGCGGGACGGGCCCGGATGTGGGTGGCCAGCGGCACGGGGCGGGGGCCGTCCCGGTCCGTGCGCCATGCCGAGAGGTCGGTCAGGTCGAGGGTGAACCGGTAGAACAGGCCGGGCCGGTCGTCCGGGACGCCGAAGTAGCGGTGTCCGACGAACTCGCCGATCTCGCGGACCGTCTCGGTCGCGATCTGCAGGTCGTGGAAGCGGCCCGGGCCGTCGTTGAAGAGCGGGTGGGTGACGGGAGTCGCGCCGACGAGGGTGAAGTTCTCCTCGCCCAGGCTGGGTGCGTCGAGGGCGTAGTACGCCCGCGAGGGCGGGCGGTGGATCAGGTGCTGGGTGCCCGCGGTCGCATGTCCATGGATGGTGGGGGGCGAGGCCGTGCCGTTGTCGACTGTCATGTCCCTCTCCTTCTCTGCAGCCATGGTGGGGCGGCTGCGGAGCGGGCAGCCAGCGGCAGCCGGTGTCAGGAAAGTGCATGGCAGGAACTCGTGCGGGCCGCAGGACCGGCCCGGGAGCGGCGGGGCTTTAGCGGGGCCCATGGCCCCCGCCGGAGTGTGGGTGCCGGAGAGCCACCCCGTGCAGCCGCCCTCATCGCCACAGAGCTGCACGGCACCGGCCAGGGCCCCGCCCCTCGGGACCACCCCCGCTCCCGGGCGCGGGGCCCTGGCACCCCCGACCACCCCGGCCGCCCCGCTCGACCGCTCCTGCATCCATCCGCCCTCCCCGATCCCGGAAGGGAGCCCCGCATGGCCACCACAGGGACCGCCCGCTCGCGGGCCGCCACGGCGCCGCCCGCACCCGGCCCCCCGGCCCGGCTGCGCTTCGGCTACGCCTCGGGGTCCCTGGTGACGGCGACCTTCACCACCCTCCCGGGCCTGCTGCTGCTCCCGTACCTCACCGACACCCTGGGGGTGGGCGCGGCCCTGGCGGGGATCATCGTCTTCCTGCCCAAGGCCTGGGACGCGCTGCTGAACCCGCTCGTCGGCCGCGCGAGCGACCGCACCCGCACCCGGTGGGGCAACCGCCGCCCCTACGTCCTGTGGGGCGGGCTCGCCATGGCCGCGGCGTTCGCCCTGACCTTCTCGGGTCCCCTGCCCGGCACCGCGGGCGCCTGGTTCACGGCCGCCGGGTACCTGCTCACCGCCACCGCCTTCGCCTTCTTCCAGGTGCCGTACGTGGCCATGCCCGCCGAACTCGCCGTCCGCGACGAGGACCGCACGCGCCTGGTCGGCGGACGGGTCACGGTGATCGGGATCGCCGCCCTGCTCACCGGAGCCGCCGCCCCCGCCCTGATCGACGCCGGGGGCGGCGGCCTCGCCGGGCACCGCTGGGTCGGTGCGTTCGGCGCCGTGGTCATCGCCGTCGGCGCCGTCTGGGTGTTCGCCGGCACCGGCGGCGCCGCCCCGGCGGGCACCGGCCGGGCCGTCCGCGTCCGGGCCGCCGGGAGCGGACCCGGCCTGCGCCGCCAGTTCGCCGCGGCCCGCGCCGACGCGGCCTTCCGGGCACTGCTGTGGTGCGCCGTCGTCCAGTCCGCCGCGACCGGTGTCCTGCTCGCGGGCGCCCCGTACTTCGCCGACCACGTCCTGGGGGGCTCCGCCGGGGTGGGCGCCCTCGTCGTCGCGTTCGTCGCCCCCAACCTGCTGACCCTCCCGCTCTGGTCGCGTCTGCGTGGACGCCGCGGCTACGCCCTCGCCTCCGCGCTGTTCGCCGCCGGCTGCCTGCTCCTGTGCGCGGCCCCCGTCCTGCCGACCGCAGGGGTGGTCGCCGTCATGGCCCTCACCGGGACCGGCCACGCGGGACAACTTCTGTTCCTGTACGCCCTGCTGGCGCGGCACATCGCCCGGACCGATCACCGCAGCGCGGGCGTCCTGTCCGGGCTGTTCACCACCGGGGAGGGGCTGGGGCTCGCCGCAGGCCCCTTCGTCTACGGCCTCGTGCTCCAGCTCTCCGGCTACGCCTCCTCCGCCACCGGCCGGGCCGCCGAGCAGACCGCGACGGCCGAACTGGGCGTGCTGGCCGGCTTCGCGGTCCTGCCGGCCCTCGCCACCGCGGCCGCCGTGGCACTGCTGCGCGGGTACGGTCGCCCGCCCGCCCCTACCGACCCCTGACCCGTCGCCGTACGGCTGACACGGGTAGGCGGGGGCCGTGGGGCGGCCGATGATGGGGCGATCACGAATCGGGCGCATCGGGGGGCGGCGTGACCTACGCACGGGGACGGCACGCCGCCCAGGTCGGTTTCGGGCCGGGCGTCCGCGCCCTGGTCGAGGAGGAACTCCTCCCGCACGGCGGCGGCGCGGTCGTGCGCACCGGGACCTACGTCGTCGATCCGCCCTTCTTCGGCAACGGCGACATCGGACGGGTGGCCGTCTGCGGAGCCGTCAACGAACTGGCCGCCACCGGCGCCGACCCCCGGTACATCGCCCTCGGCATCGTGGTGGAGGCCGGCCTCCCGCTGGAGCTGCTGCGCCGGCTGACGGCGTCGGTGCGCACCGCGGCCGCCGAGGCCGGGGTCGCCGTCGCCGCAGTCGACACGCAGGTCGTCCGCGCCGGCGAGGCGGACCGGGTCTTCGTCACCACGACCGCGTTCGGGGTGCGCGAGGGGCCCTCCCGGGAGGTCCATGCGGTCCAGCCGGGGGACCGCATCGTCGTGACCGGCCCGCTGGGCAGCCACGCCGCCCACCTGGTGTCCTTGCGCGACGGCCTGGGCTACGACCAGCACGTGCCCAGCGACTGCGCCCCCCTCGCCGGCCTGCTGCGGACGGTGGGCGCCGGGATCCGGCACGCCCGGACCGTGGCCGCGGGCGGCCTCGCGGAGGTGCTGCGCCGGACCGCCGCGGACCGGGGCCTGACCCTGCGCGTCGACGAGTCCGCCCTGCCCGTGCGCCACGGGGCCCGGGTGGTCCTCGCCGCGCGCGGCCTCGCCCCGCTGGACGCGGCGTGCGCCGGCTGCCTGTGCCTGTTCGTGCCGCCCGAACGCACCGGCCTGGTCCTGGCGGCGCTGCGCGCGCACCCCCACGGCCGCCGGGCGGCCGTCGTGGGCGAGGTCACGGCCGACCCCATGGGCCAGGTGGAGTTCCTCGCCCCGGACGGGGGCCTGCGCACCCGCACCGTCCCGGCCGGCTCCGTCCCCGAACGCCTCCTGTGATGCGCTCCCGGAGTCGTGCCCGCCTCCCCGGGAGCGGTGGATGAACAGTCGGTCGATCCCCGGGTACGGCGGCCCGCGGACGCCTATGCTCGGCGCGCACCGCCGTACACCCGCACACCGGAACGTCTGAACACCCGCACCTGCGTGCGCCCGGACGTCCATGCACCGGTGCGCCCGTGCACCGGCCCGCCGTGCCGTCGCACTGCCGTGCGACGCACGCCTGACGAACCGTAAGGGGACCGCGCCGTGAGTGTCCGCATCCAACCCTCCTCGCAGGTCGACGAGAGTGCCGAGCTCGGTGAGGGGACCACCGTCTGGGATCTGGCGCAGATACGGGAGGAGGCCAGGCTCGGGCGCGGCTGCATCGTGGGCCGCGGCGCGTACGTCGGGCCCGGTGTGCGCATCGGCGACCACGTCAAGCTGCAGAACCACGCGCTCGTGTACGAGCCGGCCGAGCTCGGCGACGGGGTGTTCATCGGCCCGGCCGCGGTCCTCACCAACGACTTCTACCCGCGCGCCGTCGACCCCGACGGCACGCTCAAGCGGGACGGCGACTGGGAGCCCGCCGGGGTCGTCGTGGCCGAGGGCGCCTCGCTCGGCGCCCGTGCGGTGTGCGTGGCCGGGGTCCGCGTCGGGCGCTGGGCCCTGGTCGCGGCCGGCGCGGTGGTCTCCAAGGACGTGCCGGACTTCGCGCTCGTGGCGGGTGTGCCGGCGCGCCGGATCGGATGGGTGGGCCGGGCCGGGGTACGCCTGGTCGAGCGCGAGGACGAGCCGGGCACCTGGGAGTGTCCGCGCACCGGGATGCTGCACGACGAGAAGGACGGCACGCTCGTCGAGCGCAACTGACGCAAGGTCGGCAAATCTCGGCCACCACCATTTCCTCAAAACCACTATCGATGAACATCCGTGGGCATAACGTGTCCCTGCACACGGGATCTGAGCAGGCAACAGGCCTTGTTCAGTGGGGGGTTGTGTACGACGAGGCACCGCGGGCAGCGCCCGGCGGAGCGCGGGTCCACCGCGCCCGCCGACACTGCCGTGCGCGCGTGTCCCGGTCCGGAGGCATCGCTGGGGGGATCCAGACGGCAGCCTCCGGACGGCTCGTGCCCGCGGCGTCCGACGCCGCGCGCACGGGCGCCGTCACGCGCAGTCCCCCTCCGCGGAACGACGACCGCCAGGTCCGTCCGAGGAGCGATCAGAGGGGGTAGGTGTGTGGGAGCCGAAGAGCTCGGACATGCGGGGTGCGCGCAGCACCCGGGGCGCCGGGGTGGGGACCCGATGACCCTCACACGATTAGGAGCACTGGCCGGCGAGGACCCCGGGCTGCACGCGCTGGCGCAGCGGCTGCTCGGTCTGGCCGAGGCGGGACTGCCCGCCATGTACCGCGCGGAGGCCGAGACCTTCGCCTTCACCAGGGCGGGCACCGTCTCGCCCGAGGGCGCCCGCCGCCTGGAACTGCGGGGGACCAGCACCCGGTACGCGGCCATCACCGCGCTGGGCGCCCGGTTCCTGCCCGAGGACCGCCAGCGCGCCCTGTTCGGCGGGCGCTCCGCGGGTGAGTTCACCGCACTGCTCGTGGAGCGGCTGCCCGGGGTGGTCGACCTCGGCGACGCGGCGCTCGTAGCCTGGGCCGCCGCCGAGACCGGCCACCCGAAACTGTCCGACGCACTCGACCGGGTCGCCGCCCTGGACGAGCCGGGCCGCACCCGGTACACGGTCGAGGCGGCGTGGGTGCTCTCCGCCCTCGCCGCCGCCCGTGCCGCGGTGGACGTGGAGGACCGCATCCGGGCCGCCCGGGCCCGCCTGCTGGCCGCGAGGACCGCCACGAGCCCGCTGTTCCCGCACGCCACCGGGCCCGGACTGGTGCCCGGCTACCGCTCGCACGTGGCCTGCTTCGCCGACCAGACCTATCCGCTGCAGGCCCTGGCCCGGCTGCACGCGAGCGGCGGGGATCCCGAAGCCCTCGCCGCGGCGGACGCCTGCGCCACCCGCATCACCGACCTCCAGGGTGACGGCGGGCAGTGGTGGTGGCACTACGACGCCCGTCGGGGCACCGTGATCGAGGGCTTCCCCGTCTACAGCGTGCACCAGCACGCGATGGCCCCGACCGCCCTCTTCGACCTCGCCGAGGCGGGCGGCACGGACTTCGGCGCGGCGATCCGCCGCGGACTGGGGTGGATGACCGCGGTCCCCGAACTCGCCGGGCCCGACGGAACCCCGCGCGAGCCGATGATCCGCGAGGACCTCGGCATCACCTGGCGCAAGGTCCACCGCGGGGACCCGAAGAAGGCCGTCAGGGCCGCCCGCGGACTCACCACCCGGGTCGCCCCCCGCGTCCGCCTCGCACCCCTGGACGTCCTCTTCCGCCCGCGGGCGGTGGACCGCGAGTGCCGCCCGTACGAGTTCGGCTGGATGCTCTTCGCCTGGCTCGGGGGGCCGCAGAGATGACCCGTGACAGCCTCTTCGGGGTCGCGCTCGACCCCCTGACCATGGACGAGACCGTACAGCGCTGCCTCGACGCCGTACGCCGCGGGGAGCAGATCGAGATCGGCATGGTCAACGCCGCCAAACTGGTCAACATGCGGCGCGACCCCGCCCTCGCCGAGGCGGTCGCCGGCTGCGACCTCGTCCTCGCCGACGGCCAGGCCGTCGTCTGGGCCGGCCGCGTGCTGGGCGTCCGGCTGCCCGAACGGGTCGCGGGAATCGACCTGTTCATGCGCCTGCTCGCCGCGGCCGAGATCGCGGACATCCCCGTCTACCTGCTCGGCGCCGAACAGCGGGTGCTGGAGTTGATGCTCGGGCAGATCTCCGCACGCTTCCCGGGCCTGCGGGTCGCCGGCAGCCGCAACGGCTACTTCGGCGACGCCGAACAGGAGGGGATCGCCGACGCCGTCGCCGACAGCGGTGCCCGGCTGCTGTTCCTCGGCATGACCTCCCCCAAGAAGGAGATCTTCACCGCCGGCTACGGCAGACGTACCGGCGCCCACGTCGTGCACGGCGTCGGAGGCTCCTTCGACATCCTCGCCGGCATCACCAAGCGGGCCCCGCTGGCCTGGCAGCGCATGGGCCTCGAATGGTTCTACCGGGCCCTCCAGGAACCGCGCCGTCTCGGCAGGCGCTACCTCACCACCAATGCCGCCTTCCTCGCCATGACGGTCCGCGAGCTCATCCACCGGACCCCGTCTGCCGGTTCCGCGAACAGGAGTCACTGCTGATGCGCGTCGTCGTCGTGGGACAGGGATACGTCGGCCTCCCCCTGGCCGTCCGGGCCGCCGAGGTCGGCCACCAGGTGATCGGGTACGACGTGGACGCCCGGCGGATCAAGCGCCTCGCCGCCGGGGAGTCGTACGTGGAGGACGTCTCCTGCGAACGCCTCGCCCGCGCCCTGCAGCGCGGCACCTACCGGCCCAGCGAACTCGCCCGGGACTGCGGCGGCTTCGACGTCGCCGTCGTCACCGTCCCCACCCCCTTGCAGGACGGGGCACCGGACCTGCGCCACATAGAGGAGTCGGCCCACACCCTGGCCCGCTTCCTGCGGCCGGGCGCCACCGTGGTCCTGGAATCCACCACCTACCCGGGCACCACCGAGGAGCTCTTCGCCCCGATCCTGGAGGACGGCTCCGGCCTCACCGCCGGCGCGGACTTCCACCTCGGCTACAGCCCCGAGCGCATCGACCCCGGCAACACCGTCTGGGGCTTCCAGCAGACACCGAAGGTCGTCTCCGGAGTCGACGCCGCCTCCCTGAAGGCCGTCGAGGCCTTCTACGGGCAGCTGGTCGACACCACCGTTCCCGTCCGCTCGCCCAAGGAGGCCGAGCTGGCGAAACTGCTGGAGAACACCTTCCGGCACGTGAACATCGCCCTCGTCAACGAGATCGCCATGTTCGCCCGCCATCTCGACATCGACGTCTGGCAGTCCATAGAGGCCGCGTCCAGCAAGCCCTTCGGCTTCATGAAGTTCACCCCCGGACCGGGCGTCGGAGGGCACTGCCTGCCCATCGACCCCTCGTACCTGAACTGGCGCGTACAGCGCGAACTCGGCCAGAACTTCCGCTTCGTCGAACTCGCCAACGACATCAACAACCACATGCCCGAGTACGTCACGCGCCGGGTCATCGACGCCCTCAACGCCAAGCGCCGGTCCGTCAACGGATCCCGCGTCCTGCTGCTCGGCCTCGCCTACAAGAAGAACACCGGCGACGCACGCGAGTCGCCCGCCGTCCGCATCGCCGAACTGCTCCTCGACATGGGCGCCAGGGTCCGCGCGGTGGACCCGCACGTCGTGGAGAGCGTCAAGGTCGACGCCCGCCTCGCCCGCGTCGAGGCCACCCGCAAGGAACTGGCCGCCGCCGACGTCGTCGTGCTGCTCACCGACCACGACTGCTTCGACTACCGGATGATCACCGAGCACGCCTCCTTCGTCCTCGACACCCGCAACCGCATGACCGGCCCGAAGGTGGAGGTGCTCTGAACCATGACCAGGATCGTCTGCGTCGCCGGAGCGCGCCCCAACTACATGAAGATCAAACCGGTGATGGACGCACTGGAGCGCCGCGGCGCCGACGTGGTCCTCGTCCACACCGGACAGCACTACGACGAGTCCATGGACGACGTGTTCTTCCGCGACCTCGGCATCCGGCCGCCCGACCACCGGCTGGGCGCCGGATCGGGCAGCCATGCCCGGCAGACCGGGCGCGTGATGGCCGCCTTCGAACCGCTCGTCGACGAACTGGCCCCGGACGCCGTCGTGGTGGTCGGCGACATCAACTCCACCCTCGCCTGCGCCCTGGTCACCGCGAAGGCCGGCCCGCTGCTGGCGCACGTGGAAGCCGGCCTGCGCAGCCGAGACTGGAGCATGCCCGAGGAGGTCAACCGGGTCGCCACCGACCGGGTCAGCGACTACCTGCTGGCCCCCTCGCCCGACGCCGCGGCGAACCTGCGCGCGGAGGGCTACCGCGAGGACCAGATCCACATCGTCGGCAACGTCATGATCGACACCCTCCGCGCCAACCTGCACCGGGCCCGGCAGTCCGACGTCCTGGACCGCCACGGACTCACCCGCGGCGGATACGGCCTGGTCACCCTCCACCGGCCGGCCAACGTGGACGATCCCGGGGCACTGCGCGGCCTGCTCAAGGCACTCGGCGAGATCGCCGGCCGCTGCCCGCTGCTGCTGCCCGTGCACCCGCGGGCCGCGCAGCGGCTGGCCGCGGTCGGCGTACCCGACGGCATCCGTCTCGTACCGGCCGCCGGGTACCTCGACTTCATCGCCCTGCAGGACTCCGCCCGCCTAGTGCTCACCGACTCCGGAGGCGTCCAGGAGGAGACCACCGCCCTGGGCGTGCCCTGCGTGACCCTGCGCGAGAACACCGAGCGCCCCGTCACCGTCGAGGAGGGCACCAACGTCCTGGCCGGCACCGATCCCGACCGGATCGTCGCCACCGTCGACAAGGTGCTCGACGATCCCCCCGCACCGCGCTGCCCCGCCCTGTGGGACGGCCGCGCCGGCGAGCGCATCGCCGCAGTCCTCCTCGACGGCGGACCCGCCCGAACCCGGCCCCGACCCACCGACCTCGTGCCGGCCGCCGGGCACGCACCGCAGTAACCGCACCATCCGCAACGAGGGGGAGGACCATGGATCTCGCCGAGATGGGGCGGGTCATGCGCAGGCGCTGGTACGTGCTGCTGCCCGGACTGCTGCTGACCGCAGCACTGACCGCCGCCGTGCACCTGCTGATCCCGGTGGAGTACCAGTCGCAGAGCACCGTGACGCTGCTCAACTCGTCGAAGGCCACCGAGGCCTTCGACGGCAACCCCTTCCTCAGCACGCAGGCGTCGCTCACGGGCATGGCCGACGGGCTCGCCCGCAACCTCAACTCGGACGGCGCCAAAGCCGACCTCAAGGCCCTCGGCGTCACCGGCCGGCACGAGGCGAAGATCGCCGACAACGCCCAGGGCCCCTTCATGTGGCTGACCGTCACCGGCACCGACCCGGCCGCCGTCCTCACGTCCGACGAGCTCCTCACCGCCTACGCCGACAAGAGGCTCAAGGAGTTCCAGACCCAGCAGTCCGTCGCCCCCGAGGCCATGATCCGGATGGCCACCATCGTGCCCCCGCAGAAACCCCAGGCGCAGACCAGGACCCGGCTCCAGTACCTCGTGATGGCGGGCGCGCTCGGCTTCGTCCTCAGCCTGGCCGCCACGTTCTTCGCGGAGGCCCGGCGGCGCACCCCCCGCGGTAAGGACCACCCGGCCCCGGCCGGGACACCGGCCGCGGCGCCCGTCACCACCGACGAGACCATGGCCCTGCGCACCGTCGCCGCCGGCGGGGCGGAATCGACGTGACCGACACCGGCACCCCTGCCCGGACCACCCCGGCAGCACCGTCCCTGGGCCCCAAGGTCGGCTCCGCCGCCCGGTGGAGCCTGCTCAACACGGTCGTCATGCGCCTCGGCAACTTCGCGACCGGCATCGTCCTCGCCCGCTACTTCCTCGGCCCCGAGGCCTGGGGCGTGTACGGCATCGCCCAGACCGTCCTGCTGGTCCTGCTCTCCGCGAACGAACTCGGCGTCTCCCTCGCCATCGTCCGCTGGGAGGGCGACCCGCGTCGCTTCGCCCCCACCGTCCTCACCCTCAGCGCCGCCTCCAGCTGCCTGCTGTACGCCGTCCTCTTCGCCACCGCCCCGGCCGTCGCCGACGTCCTCGGCTCGCCCGAGGCCTCCGGCGTCCTGCGGGTCATGTGCCTGTGCGTGGTCCTCGACGGACTGTCCCAGGTCCCGGCCGGCTTCCTCACCCGGGAGTTCGCGCAGGGCCGGCGGATGGCCGTCGACGGCCTCAACTTCGTCCTCAGCACCGCGGTGACCCTGCTGCTCGCGGTCCAGGGCTGGGGCGCGATGAGCTTCGCCTGGGGGTCCGTCGTCGGCAACGTGGCCGCCCTCGTCGGCTGCTGCCTCGCCGCACCCGGCACCCTGCGCTTCGGCTGGGACCGCGAACAGGCGCGCGCCCTGCTGAAGTTCGGCCTCCCGCTCGCCGGGGCCAGCATGCTCGCCCTCGGCGTGCTCAACGTGGACACCATGGTCGTCGGGGCCACCCTGGACCCGCTCGCCCTCGGCTTCTACGTCCTCGCCTTCAACATCTCCGGCTGGCCCGTACGGATCATCTCCGAGGCGGCCCGCCGCGTCTCCTTCGCCGGCTTCTCCCGGCTGGCCGACTCACCGCACGCACTGGCCGCCGGCTTCACCCGCGCCCTCGGCATCGTGACGGCAGGCACCGTACCGCTCTGCGTCCTGCCGGCCGTCCTCGCCGCGCCCCTCGTCGAACTCGTCTACGGGGCACGCTGGCTGCCCGCCGCCGGCGCCCTGCCCTGGCTGATGGCCCTCGGCCTCGTCCGCATCGGCTGCGAACTCGCCTACGACTGCCTGGTGGCCATCGGCCGGCGCCGCTCCCTCATCGCCGTCCAGGGCCTGTGGCTCGCCCTCCTGCTACCGGCCCTCGTCCTCGGCGCCCGCGGCGGCGGTATCGTCGGCGTGGCCCAGGGACACGTCGCCGTCGTCTGCGCCGTCGTCGTCCCGGTGTTCCTCCTCGCCCTGCGCCGCGGCGGCATCCGCCCGGCCGCCCTCGTACGCGCCTGCGCCCTGCCCCTGCTCGGCGGCGCGGTGATGGCCGCCGTGCTCCTGGCCTGCGACCGTGCCCTCGGCGACTCCGCGCCGGCGCTCCTCGCCACCGCGACCGCCGGCACCCTCGCCTACGCCGTGTGCCTCCTGCCCGCCCGGAAAACGCTCCGAGGATAGGCGACGGCCATGACACGCAACCGAAGGCGCCCGGGGGCGTGGCTGCTCGCCGGAGTGGTGCTGGCCGTCGTCCTCACCCTCTACGGCGCCGACCGCACCGGAGTCGGCGACCCGGAGGCCGTCCCCTCCGCCATCCCGACGGGCTCCGCCGCCGGGCCCGCGGCGCCCCCGACCGGCGGTACGCCGAGCCCCTCCACCGCATCGCCGCCGCCCCCGCCGGAAGCAGGCCCACCGCCGCCGGCCCCGGCCACCACCACCGCCTGCACCTCCCCGGGGTCCTGCGGGTTCCCCGACGAGCACAGCACCGGTCCGCGGATCGCCCTCGAACGCCACGACACCGGCAACATGACGATCAGGAAGGACGGCACGGTCATCAGGGGCTGGGACATCCGGGGCTCCCTGGACATCTACGCCGACGACGTCACCGTCATCGACAGCCGGATCACCTCGACCAACTGGTGGGGCATCAACCTGCGCCCCGGCTTCAGCGGGCTGAAGGTCCTGCACACCGCGATCACCGCCGTGCCGGGCAAGGGCCCCGACAACGGAGGCGTCAACTACGCCGTGTCGAACATGGGCGGCAGCTCCATCGAGGTCGGCTGGTGCGACATCTCGGTGTTCGGCAACGCCCTGTCCATGGGCCAGGGCGACCTCCACGACAACTACGTGCACGACCTCGTCGCCTTCCGCAACCAGGGCGGCGAGTGGCAGCACACCGACGCCGTCATCAGCGGCGGCGGCAACACGGGCCGGCTGACCGTCCGGCACAACACGCTCCTCAATGCCACCCCCGTGGCCCAGGGCGCCACCGCCGCCGTGGGCCTCTTCGCCGACACCGGTTTCGTCTCCTCCGTCGTCGTCGAGGACAACTGGCTGGCCGGAGGGGCGTACGCGCTCTACGGCGGCGGTCCCGGCGCCACCGGCATCAAGGTCACCGGCAACGTCTTCTCCACCCAGTACCACCCGGCGAGCGGCGCCTACGGACCGGTCACCGCCTGGAACGCGGGCGGCGCCGGCAACGTGTGGGAGGACAACCGCATGTCCGACGGCCGCCCGGTGCAGCCGGCCCCCTGACCCCCACCACGACGGAGATCCCACCATGCGCCGTATCGCCCGGGCCCCCTGGGAACTGCTCAAGCGGACCTTCGGCTGGCTGGTGCTCTTCGAGGCCCGCAACAAGCTCCTGCTGCTGCCCTCCGCCGTACGGCTGCGGCGCTTCGAGGACACCGAGGCCACCCGCCTCGCCGCCCTCCTCGGCCGGCCCCCCGCCGCCCGGGTCGCCACCGTCATCGCCACCCACCGGCGCCCCGACGCGCTGCGCGCGGCCGTCCGCTCCGCCCTGGCGCAGACCGTCACCGACCAGGTGGTCATCGTGGTCGACGACGGCGCCGGCCTGCCCGCACTGCCGTCCCACCCACGCCTCTTCGCGGTCTCCCTGGCCCGCAACACGGCAACCGCCGGAGTGGTCCGCAACATCGGCATCCGGCTGACCCGCTCCCGGTACGTGGCCTTCCTCGACGACGACAACCTCTGGGAGCCCGACCACCTGGAGCACGCCCTGGCGGCCCTGGACGCGCCCGACGGTCCCGACGCCGTCTACACCGCGCTGCGCAGGGTGCTGCCCGACGGCACCGAACGCGATGTCCTGTCCGTGGCCTTCGACCGCCGCCGCGCCGCCCACGAGGCCTTCCTCGACACCAACGCCTTCGTCGCCCGCCGCAGCCGGGCCCTGCACTTCAGCCGACTGCGCCGCACCCCCGAGGTGCTGCCCCGCGAGGACTGGGAACTCGTCCGCCGCTACGCCCGCCGCCACCGGGTACGCCACCTGCCCCGCCCCACCGTCCGCTACCTGGTCAACCCCGGCAGCTTCTACACCGCCTGGGACACTGCCTGAAGGACGTGCCCGCAGCGGTGACGTCGGCCGGCTACGGGGCGCCGTGCGGCGCCGCCCGGCCGGCCAGGGCGCGCGCGGCCGCCCGGCTCGCCGGACGGCCCAGTGCCGCGCGGGAGGACTCCCGCAACAGCACCGCCGCCCGGAACGCGGTGGTGGCCGCAAGGCCGTGGCGGCGCCGGTAGAGCCGCACCCGGTTCAGTGTCAGCAGCGTCCACAGCCGCGGCGACACCCGGGAGTCCCCGCCGAGGTGCGTCGCCGACGCCGCCGGCTCCAGACGGGTCACGAAACCGAGGTCACGGGCCCGCAGGCAGTACTCCGTCTCCTCCGAGTACAGGAAGAACGACTCGTCCCAGGGGCCGCACGCGGCCAGGCAGTCCCCGGACAGGGCCATCAGCGCCCCCGTCGCCCAGTCCGCCACCGTCTCGCGTGCGTACGCGGCCGGGTCGGTCACCAGCTCGCTCCAGCGCGGGAAGCGCCCCGCCCGGCGGTTGCCGACCACCGCCTCGCCCAG
The DNA here is from genome assembly GCF_000719345.1 of Streptomyces sp. NRRL F-2664. Taxonomy (GTDB): domain Bacteria; phylum Actinomycetota; class Actinomycetes; order Streptomycetales; family Streptomycetaceae; genus Streptomyces. The sequence continues at coordinate 28,923 of NZ_JOFX01000011.1, read as the reverse complement.
GGCCCGGGTCACGCTCGACTCCCGGCGCAGCGAGTGCAGGAGGGTCCGGCCGTCCTCCTCGTACAGCAGCGGAACGCTGATCCCGACCCGGCCGCCGCCGGGCCCCGCAGCCCCGAGCGCGTCCACGAGCGCCCGGGCGCAGCCCCGCCGCATCCGGACGTCCGGATTGCACACCAGCGCCGCCCGGAAGCCGCCCTCCCACTCGGCCGCGGCCGCCAGCGCCGCGTTCACCCCGGCCGCGTACCCGGCGTTGCGGCCGGTGGAGACGACCGTCGCGGCCGGGGCCAGCGAGCGGACCACCTCCACCGTGTCGTCGGCGGAGTCGTTGTCGGCGACGACGAGACGCCAGTCGAGCCCGGCCATGCCCTGCGGCAGCGAGGCGAGGAAACCCGGCAGGACCCCCGCACTGTTCCACGTGACGACGAGGACCGCTACCGGGCCTGGGCGGGGTCCGCGGCCGGGGACGGCAGGCGCTGGTCGGAAGGAGGACATGGCGACTCCACGGGTCGGGGCTTCGGCGCCGCGCGCCGGACGAAGCCGAGGTAACTGCCTCCGGCGGCGATCGTCAGGAAGAACATCCCGGCGAACATCGGGAAGCTGAGTGCGTCGAAGGTGGCGCTGACGACCAGGGCGACGGCGGCCGAGGCGAAGAACGCCTGCCCCAGCTCCCGGTCGGACTCGCCGACGGCCAGCCGGCGGATCGCCCCGCCCTGGTGGATGCCGGTGAGGAAGAGGAACAGGAGCGCGATCAGCCCCAGCAGCCCCGTCTCGGCGAGGGTCAGCATGTACTGGTTGTCGGTGAAGAAGTACAGCTCCGGGATGAAGGTGCCCAGGCCCCGCCCGCACAGCGGCCGTTCGTCCAGATAGGGCACGATCGCGCTGTACTTGACCGTACGGGCCTGGGTGCTGCTGTCGGAGTTCGACAGGAACGACGCGAACAGCGCGGTGATGGTGCCGATCAGCCCCGGGACGACCACCTTGAAACAGGCGACCGCGCCCGCGAGCACCCCGATCGCGGTCCACCGCCGCTGCGGCTGCCACCGCGGCACCATCACCAGGACCACGATCAGCGCCCCGATGATCGAGGTGCGCGACACCGTCAGCGGCAGCGCCCCGCCCATCAGCGCCACCGGCCCCCAGCGGCGCCAGGCCTTCACCCGGCTCCGTACGGGATCGAAGGCCTGCTGCACGGCGAAGGGCAGCAGCAGCGCCAGCATCCCGCCGAACTCCAGCGGCTGCGCGGTCGTGGACCGGGGCCGGGTGAACGCCCCGCGGTTCAGGGTGGTGATCTGCGGGACGCCCGACGTCAGCCCCGGGATGCCGATGCTGTCGGCGATGTTCGTCGCGGTGAAGAAGTCGTAGAACCCGACGGCCGCCACCACCGATCCCATCACCACGGCCCGGCGCATCAGGACGTCCAGCCGCGCACGGTCGTGTATCCCCGCCGTGACCAGCACCACCAGCGACACCCACACCAACAGGGCGATCAGGCCCCGGTCCGCGCCGAGCAGCTCCTTGCGCACGCTCCCGCGGCCCGCGTTCGCGATGTAGGACGCCAGCACGGAGACCGCCAGCAGCCACATCGCCACCCGGGGCAGCCGGGTCCCGGACGCGGGCCGGATCCGGCCCGCGAGCCAGGTCGCCAGATACCAGAACAGGGCCAGCAGGGCGAACACGTTGGCCGGGGTTCCCACCCCGCCCAGCCCCGGCAGGGTCAGGTTCGACGGGATGAAGAAGGCCAGCGCCAGGTACCCGGTCAGCAGCGCGGTGGCGTCCACAGGGCGGCCGCGGGACGTGCGGCGGGCACCCCGCGCCGGCGGGCCGGCCGCCTCGGCGGCGCGTTCCCGCCTGCGCCGCCGGACCGCCGCCACGGCGTCCAGCACGAAGGACAGCACGAACCCGGCGCCGACCCCCAGGATGAGGACCCCCAGCACCTGCTGGTAACGGCTCTTCAGCTGCGGCACCGGGGTCTGCGGCAGCACCACCGGCGCCGTCTGCACCATGTACGCCGGCTGCACCTCGGCCGCCGCCTGCAGGGCGTCCAGCTGCTCCCCCGCGAAGGCGGTCAGTGTGTTCGTCTCCTCCAGCACCCGCTGCCGGTCGGTACCCGTGACCGTCAGCGTGAGCAGCGGGCCCGAGGCGTTCGCGGCGAACCCGACCGTGTAGGGGTCGGTCACGCCCCGGCTGTGCAGCTCGCGGGCGGCGTCCGCCCCCGACAGCGTCCTGATCAGCACGTCCGCGGTCACCACGAGGGCGCCGCCCGCGTTGGAGATCGGATTGCCGAAGGCGGGCGGCAGCTTGGCCGCCGCGGAGGAGTCCAGCAGCGCCACCGAACTCTGCGACTGGTAGGCCACCGGCACCGACCGGTACAGGTGCAGCGCCGCCAGCAGGCTGAGCAGGACCGCCGGCACCATCACGTACCAGCGCCGGCGCAGCACCGCGCCCATGTCGCGAAGGCTCATGAACACCCCTGCCGGGTCCCGGAATCGATGGCGGACCCCCTCGGGTCCTGCAAGGATCGGACCTGGACGAAAGGAGCCCCGTGTCGCCTGGTGAGTGGGTCCGAGCGCTGCGCCGGCGCTGGTACGTCTTGGTCGTGGCGGTGCTGCTCGCGACCGCAGCGGCGGCGGCGGTGCTGCGGCCCCAGCCGGTCCACCTCAGCTCCGCCATCGTGGTGCTCAAGCCGCCGGTGACCAGCCGGCAGCCCAACCAGCTCGCCAACCTCCAGCCGCCGCTCGCCGCGGTCTCCTACGCGGTCGTGCAGCAGCTGGAATCGCCCGCGGGAGCGGCCGAACTGCACGCGGCGGGCGTCGCCGGCAGCTACCGGATGACACCGCGCAACAGCGGCACCAGCGTCACCCCCCGCCATCTGATCCCCTCGCTCCAGATCCAGGTCGAGCACGCCGACCCGGACGTGGCCGACGCCTCCGTACGGAAGATCATCGAGATCTACACGCGACACCTCACCGACCTCCAGACCCGGCAGGGCATCCCGGACGAGGCCCGGATGAGCGCGGACCTGCTGGTGCAGCCGCACGCCGTGGCACGGACCGGCGACCGGGTGCGCGCCCTGGCCGGCGTGGCCCTGACGGCCGTCGTCGTCGCCGTCGCGGCGGCCCTGTGGACCGACCGGCTGCTGACGCGACGGAACCGGCGCCGGAGCGCCGGCACCGGTCCGCAGGACCCGCCGGCGGAAGCGGCGGAGACGGGACATCAGATCCCTCGGCGCTTCCAGGACCGCCACCACAGCCACTCGCGCCCCCGGTCGGCGACGGCCGACAGCACCAGCGGCTGAAGGTAGGGCATCACGCGCGGCCCGATCCGCCGGCGCCGCTGGAGCGCCCGGTACTCGGCCAGCGCCGTGTGGCCGCCCGGCAGGCACTGCGCGGCGAACTCCACCAGTTCGTCGACCGGCACCACCGCGGTCCGCCCGCGGTCGTACGCCCGGTAGGCGCGCCGCAGAGCGTACCGGGCGAGCCGGGTGCGCGCCGCGACCGCCAGCCGGCCGGAGTCCGGGAGCAGGCCGCCGCACTTGTCGAGCACCGAGTCGAAGGCGACCAGGCGCTGGCGCAGGTCGTCCAGCTGCCCGCCGAAGTCCGTGGTGGACATGTTGTCCCCGTGGACGCGGTAGAAGGCCTGGTCGGCCCCGCGGACGTAGCCCACGTCGGCGTGCGCCGCGAGCCGCATCCACATCTCGATGTCACCGGCGTGCGGCAGCTGCGGATCGTAGCCGCCGACCTTGCGCTGGAGGCCGGTACGGACGACCACCTCGGGCGAGGTGATGCAGCCGGTGCCCTCCCGGAACCGCCGCTCCAGCCACCACCGTCCCGGATAGACCACCGAACCCGTGGAGCGGGTACGGGCCGCCGGGAGCGGGCCGCCGTGCCGGAACCGCAGCGGCCTGCCGTACGCGAAACCCGCCTCCGGGTGTGCGTCGAGCAGGGCCGCCGCGCGCACCAGGGCGCCCGGCACCAGCCGGTCGTCGGCGGAGAGCAGGGCGACGTAGTCCCCGTCGGCCCACTCCAGCAGTCCCTCGTTGTAGGTCGCGATGTGCCCCCGGTTGCGCTCGTGGACGCGCACCTCGATCCGCGGGTCGGCCGCCGCCAGCGCGCGCGCCACGTCCGCGGAGTCGTCGGGCGAGGCGTCGTCGATGATCAGGACCCGGACGTCGACGCCCTCCTGCTCGTCCAGGACGCTCTTGACGCAGTCGGCCAGGAAGTGGCCGTACCGGTAGCAGGGGATCACCACGCTGACCGTGCTCACCGGCCGGACACCTCCGTCGAACCGTCGCCCGCCTGCGCGGCGATCGGCGGCGTCGTGGTGAAGACCGGCCCGACCCAGTAGTTCACGGAACCGTAGGTGTGGGACGGGAAGACCGTCGCGGAACCGTACTTGTAGACGCCGTTGGCACTCCCGGGCCCGTCGGCGGGCGCCACCAGCGGGTAGGAGCGGTGGGCTGCGGAGAAGTAGCCGCCGTCCACCGCGTAGGTGCCGTTCGGCGCGTGGTAGGAGGCCACGTACGTGGTGCCCGCGGTGATGGGCACGGGCGTCGCGAACGTCAGCTGCTGCCAGCCGGACAGGGTCTCGCTGCCGAAGGTGCCGGTGGCCAGCAGCGCGCCCGAGGCGGACCACAGGCTGCCCGTGTGGGTGCCGGTGTTGCCGGGCCCCTTGTAGAAGGTGACACCGGTGATGTAGCCGTTGACCGCAGACTGGAAGCGGGTGCCGAGCTCCACCGAGTTGGTGTCACCGCGCACGGCGGCCGTGCTCGGCGTGGCCGTGCCGCTCCACAGGGTGCACGGGCAGTTCACCGCGGGTGGACTGGCACTGGTCGTGAAGGTCCACGACACGGGCGCGCTCATGGCGTTGCCCCACAGGTCGGAGACCTGCACGGACGCCGTGTACGTGGCGTTCAGGGCCAGCTCGGAGGACGGGGTGAAGGTCGCGCTGTTGGAGGCACCGAGGACCTTGGTGCCGGGGACGGTGGCGCCGCCCGCGTCCTTCAGGGTGAAGGTGAGCGTCTCCGCGTCGACGGCCGTGCTGAAGGTGGCCGTCACCGCCGCCGTGATCGAGGTGCCGGTCGCGGCGGACTGCGGGGTGGTCCCGGTGACGGTGGGCGGCGTCGTACTGGCACCGGAGGTGTCCAGCACCGCGTCCACCCAGTAGTTGCTGCCGGACGCGGCCTTGTTCGGGAATCCGCCCGTGCCGCTGTAGCGGTAGACGCCGTTGCCGCCGTCGGTGCCGCTCTTCAGGGCCGTGAGCGGGGCCAGGCCCGCCTGGGCGGCGGCGAAGGTGTTGTCGAAGGAGTAGCCCCCGTTCGGGGCGAAGTAGGAGGCGATGTAGGTGGTGTTGGGTTTGATCGGGACCGGGCTGGAGAAGTTCAGCTGCTGCCAGCCGGACGCCGTCTCGTCGGTGAAGGTGCCGGTGGCCAGGCGCTGGCCGGTGCTGCTCCACAGGCTGCCGGTGTGGGTCCCGGTGTTGGCCGGGGACTTGTAGAAGCGGACGGCGGTGATCGAGCCGGCCACCGAGGAGCGGATCTTCACGCCGAGTTCGACGGCGCTGCCGTCACCGGCGTTGACGGTGCCCGGCACGGCCGCGGCGGGCCACACGGTGCACGGGCACTGCTGGGGCCCGACGGTCAGCGGGACCGTGGTCGTCGCACCGATGTTGACGCTGTCGTCGACCGCGCGCGCCTTGATCTGCACGGGACCGGGCGCGGTCGGGGTCCACGTGTGGCTCCAGTTCGCCAGGCCCGAGGCCGCCTGCCAGGTGGCGCCGCCGTCGGTGGACACCTCGACCCGGGCCACCACGCCGCCGCCGGTGTCGGTCGCCGTCCCGGTGACGGTCACGGGACGCAGCGCCGGCACGGTGGCATGCGCCGCCGGGCCGGTCACGGTGGTGCTGGGGCCCACGGTGTCCGTGGAGGCGGTGGAGAGGACCAGGTCGCTCTGCAGGGACCGGGGCTGCACGCCCATGTCGGCGAAGACGTTCACCGTCGCCTGCTGCATCCGCTTGTCGGCGGTGACCACGGTGTCGTCGGGGCGGGAGGTGGGCATGTTGGTCAGGCCCCAGGACCACTGCACCGTGCCCGCGCCGAACACCAGCGCGTTCGAGGTCTGGTCGCGGAACGCCACCAGGCTGTGCGTCGCGGTGCCGTTGCCGTAGGTGTTGCCGTAGTCCTTCAGGAGCTTGCCGTCCTCGATGTCGACCGTCGTGGAGGACATCCGGATCTGCCCGGCCGGACGGCTGGCGTTCTCCACGTCGCTGTCCCACTCGTAGCCCAGCGTTCCCTGCGGGAACGTGGCGGTCTGCGAGAGGGTGAGGTTCGCGACGGAGGTGTTGCGCCACAGGCGCTGCTTGGCGAAGGTGCCCGGCACCGTGATCGCGTCGCTGCGGTAGCCGTTGACGCTGAACAAGGAGCCCGTCAGCTGGTTCTGCGGCTGGAAGGGCCGGCCGCCGGTGGCACTGGCCGGGTCCATGAAGGTGCCCGTCCAGATCCCGCTCGGGTCGGGCACGCCGTTCGGCTGCGGGAAGGACAGCTTGGTCTCCTTGTACGACACCAGCGTCCGGTCGGGGGTGTTCGTCCCGTCGATGCTCGGGGCGAGCCGGGTCTTCCAGAAGACCTCGTTGCCGCTGAAGTACGTCTGGTGCTGCCCGGCGCGGCGCGCGTTCAGCGCGTTGGTGAACTGCTCCTGCGTCCAGTACTCGTCGTGCCCGGAGGACATGAACACCTTGTGCCGGGGCAGCAGGGTCGCGCCGCGCACCGACATGTCGATCCCGGAGATGTAGCTCACGTCGTAGCCGTTGCGCTCCAGCCACGCGACCATCTGGAACTCGGAGCCGTAGATCCCGTTGTCCCCGCCGATGTCCATGGGCCGGTTGTAACTCACCTCGTAGGCGCGCCCGTCGGGCGCCGGCCCGCCGCCGTCGTACAGGTCCTGGCCGCCGTAGTTGTTGTACGCCTGCCACGTCTGGTCACTGGTCTGCACGACGATGTCGGACTGGCCGGAGTCCTTGCGGACGACGAACGGGTACGGCATCACGCCGTTGCCGTCCGCCTGGTCGAAGTTGGCGATGTAGAGGCCCGAGACGGCGTCCGCCGGCACGGTCCACGTCGCGGTGGTGGGCCAGTTGCCGCAGTCGACCAGGCCCGTGGAGGGCTTCGTGGCGCAGGCCGCCGGGCTCCCTCCGGGCGCGACGTTCGCCGGGTACGTCTGTGCGGCCTGGGCCGGGCTCGACACCAGCCGAGCCCCGGCGCCCCCGTAGTGGCCCAGGCGGTACACCGACACCTTGTACGGCGTCGGCGACTGGACCTTGAACTGCAAGGTGTCGCCGGCCTGCACGCTTTCCCGGGCCGGGAAGCCCTTGATGTCGCCGTACGCGCTCGGCGCGAACCACTCCTCCATGGGGGTGCCCGGCTTGGAGTTCTCGCAGACGATGTCGTTCGCGGCGGGACCGCAGGGATCGGCCGCGGCGGCCACGGAGGCCGGCGGCAGGACCGTGGCCATCAGGGCCGCCACCACGGTGAAGAGACCGTAACGGAGCAACTGTGTCCGTCTGTTCATGTGGACCTCATTGAGTACGTCGGCACGTGGTCAGCGCAGGGCGCCGCAGAACGCGTCCACGACCCGCTGCTGCTGGGCGGCGGTGATCTGCGGGAAGAGGGGGAGGGAGAGCATCAGGTCCGCGGCCCGCTCGGCGTGGGGGAAGTCCCCGCGCCCGTGGCCGAGGTGCGCGAAGGCCGGGGTGAGGTGGACGGGGGCCGGGTAGTGCACGCCCGCGCCGATCCCCTCGGCGTTGAGCTTGCCGACGACGGTGTCGCGGTCGGCGCCGCAGACCCGTACGACGTACAGGTGCCAGACGTGGACGTTGCCCTCCGCGGTGACCGGCAGGGTGACCCGGCCGGCGGCGGCGAGGTCGCCCAGCAGGGCGTCGTAGCGGGCGGCGGCCGCCCGGCGGGCGGCGTTGCCCTGCGCCAGCCGGGCCAGCTTCGCCCGCAGGACCACGGCCTGCAGACCGTCCAACCGGCTGTTGAAGCCGGCCACGTCGTGGCGGTACTTGGCGACGCCGCCGTGGTTGGCGAGCGCCCGCACCAGGTCGGCGCTCTCCTGGTCGTCGGTCACCACCGCGCCCGCGTCGCCGTAGGCACCCAGGTTCTTGCCCGGGTAGAAGCTGGTCGCGGCGATGCCGCCGCCGGGGGAGCGGCCGTCCCGCGTCGCCCCCTGGCTCTGGGCCGCGTCCTCGACGACCTTCACGTGCGCCGGGAGCCGGTCCGCCAGCTCGGCGGCGGCCGCGCACTGCCCGTACAGGTGGACGGGCACCACCGCGCGGGTGGCCGGCCCGACCGCGTCCAGCGCCGCCTGCGGATCCATCAGCAGGGTGTCGGGCAGGCAGTCGACGAGCACCGGCCGGGCGCCGATGCGGGCCACGGCACCCGCGGTGGCGATGAAGGTGTTGGCGGGCACGACCACCTCGTCACCGACCCCGACCCCGCTCGCGCGCAGCGCCAGTTCGAGGGCGTCGGTGCCGTTGGCCACCCCCACGCAGTGCCGCACCCCGGCGAAGGCGGCGTACTCGCCCTCGAAGGCGCGGACCTCGGCACCGCCGACGAATGCCGTGTCGGCGAGCACCCGGTCGAAGCCGGCCCTCACTTCCTCGGCGACCTCGGCGTGCGCGGCCTTCAGGTCGACGAGCGGTATCTGGTTCATACGACGGGACTCTCCATCCGTGTCCGGGGCCGCGGGCCGCTCGGGCCGGCGCCCTCCTGCCTGCCGTGCGCCGCTGCCGGGGCGCGCCCCGGCGCCTCCTGCTCGGGCCCGTCCGCGGCGGCCCCGCCCGGCGGACCCGCCGCGCGGGCCAGTTCCGCGAGGGCCGCGGCCCCCGCGGGCCGCAGGAGGCGGGCCGGGCTGCCGGCCCACACCTGCCCGGCGGGGACGTCGGCGAGGACGGTGCTGCCCATGCCGGTCAGCGACCAGGCGCCGATCGCGGCGCCCTCCCGCACCAGCGCCCCCGCCCCCACGTACGCGCCGCACCCCACCCGCACCCCGCCGCCCAGACGGACGCCCGACGCGAGCGTGGCGAAGTCCCCGACGGTGTCGTCGTGTGTGAGCACCACCTGCGGCATGACCGCCACGTGGGATCCGACCCGGACGGCGGCCGTCAGGACGCAGTGCGCGAGCAGCACCGAGCCCGGCCCGACCACCGACGAGGCCGACACCGCCGCCGCGGGGTGCACCACCGTCGCGTACCGGTCCGCCGGCAGTTCCAGGCGCCGCACCAGGCGGGCCCGGACCGCGTAGTCGCGCGGACTGCCCACGCACACCACCACCCGGGCGGCCGGCAGCTCGTGCACCAGCCCGCAGCCGCCCAGCACCGGGACCCCGTCGACCTCGGCGCCGTGCAGCACCGGATCGTCGTCGAGGTGCCCGGCCAGCCGCCACCGCGCAGGACGGCCGCGCGCCGCGTCGGCGGCGCCGGCGTCCCGTACGGCCTGCGCGGCCTCCCGCGCGAACCCGCCGGCGCCGACGATCAGCAGGTCCTCGGTCGCCCGCCCGCTCATCCGCCCGCCTGCTCCCGCAGCACCGCCACCACGCGTTCCTGCTGGGCTGCGGTCATCGTGTGGAACAGGGGCAGGATCAGGGAGTCGCGGCTGATCCGCTCGGTCACCGGCAGCGCGGCCGCCCCGTGGCCCTCGTACGCCGGCTCCAGGTGGCAGGCCATGATCCCCCGCCGGGCGGAGATCCCCGCCTCGGAGAGCACCGCGAGCAACTCGTCGCGGCCCACGGGGAAATCCTCGGCCAGCAGCACCCAGTACGACTGGAAGTTGCCCTGCCCGTGGGCCGGATCGCGGACCGGGCGCACGCCGGGGACCTCCCGCAGCAGCTCCGCGTACCGGGCGGCGAGCGCACGCCGCCGGGCGACGATCTCGTCCAGCCTGCCGAGCTGCACCAGGCCGACCGCGGCCTGGATGTCGGTCATCCGGTAGTTGTGGCCGACCTCCAGATAGCGCTCGACGATCGGTCTGCTGCTCGCGTGGCGCTGCGCGGCGGACACGTTCATGCCGTGCTCGCGCAGCCGGCGCAGGCGCTCCGCCCACCGCGCGTCGTCGGTGGTCACCATGCCGCCCTCGCCCGTGGTGATGACCTTGCGGGGGTGGAAGGACCAGGCGGCGAGGAGCGCCCCGTGGCCGACGGACTTCCCGCCGACGGTCGCGCCGATGCCGCAGGCGGCGTCCTCCACCAGTGCGACGTCCCACCCGGCGCAGGCCGCCCGCAGCGCGTGCACGTCCGCGGGCACCCCGCCCTGGTGGACGGCGAGCACCGCCTTCGTACGGGAGGTGCGGACCGCGTCCACGGTGCCCGGGGTCAGATTGCCGGTGGCCTCCTCGACGTCGGCGAACACCGGGTGCGCGCCCGCGTGGCGCACGGCGTTGGCGGTGGCGATGAAGGACAGGGAGGGGACGACCACCTCGTCGCCCGGGCCGAGGTCCAGCGCGACGAGCGCCAGGTGCAGGGCGGCGGTGCAGGAGCTCACGGCGATGCCGTGCTCGGCGCCCACCCGCTCCGCGAAGGCCCGTTCGAACGCGGCGACCCGGGGGCCCTGGGCCACCCAGCCGGAGAGCACCGCGTCGGCTGCGGCCCTCGCCTCCTCCTCGCCCAGCCAGGGCACCATCACGGGGATCCGGGCCGGGGCGGTCCCGGCGGCCGCCGTGCCGGGGGCGCTCACCGGGCGTCCTCCGCGGCGGCGTCGGCGGTGCGCTCGGCCCGCCACCAGTCCACCAGGTCCCGCAGGCCCGTGCGCAGGTCGATCCCGGCCGTGAAGCCGAGCCGCTCAGACGCCCGCGCGGTGTCCGCGAGGCGGCGGGTCACGCCGTTCACGGCGCGGGCCGGGCCGTGCTCGGGGACCAGGCCGTCCGCGCCCATCGCCTCCAGCAGACCGCTCGCCAGCTCCAGCAGGCTCGTCTCGGAGCCGCTCGCGACGTTGAACACCTCGTCGGTCAGGTCCGACTCGGCGGCCAGCAGGTTGGCGCGGGCGATGTCGCGCACGTCGACGAAGTCCATCGTCTGCAGGCCGTCGCCGAGGATCAGCGGCGGCTCGCCCGCGGCTATGCGCTCCATCCAGCGGATGAGCACCTCGGTGTAGAGGCCGTGGATGTCCATCCGCGGCCCGTACACGTTGAAGTAGCGCAGCGCCACGTAGTCCAGCCCGTACATCGCGTGGAAGCTGCGCAGCATGCCCTCGTTGAAGGCCTTCGCCGCGCCGTAGAACGTGTCGTTGCGGTAGGGGTGGTGGCTCTCGGCCGTCGGGAACTCCTCGGCCTGCCCGTAGACCGAGGCCGAGGACGAGGCGATCACCTTGCCCACCCCGGCGGCGGCCGCCGCCTCCAGCACGTTGAACGTGCCGTCCACCATCACCTCGTTCGCCAGCCGCGGCTCCTGCGCGCACTGGGTGATCCGGATGGCTGCGAGGTGGAAGACCAGGTCGGCGCCCTCCGTCACCTTCCGCACCGCCGCCACGTCGCGGATGTCGCCCTCGACGACCTCGACGACGCCGCTGGGCAGGGCACGGGCCAGGTTGGCGGTCCGCCCCCGCACGAAGTTGTCGAGCACCACGATCTCGCGTGCCCCGTTGTCCACCAGCTGGTCCACCACGTGCGAGCCGATGGTGCCCGCTCCGCCGGTGACCAGAATCCTCTTGCCTCGTACGCTGCTGCTCAACGCCGCTCCCACCGAGTAGGTCGTGGTCTTGCGTGTGTCCACGGGCCGGTAGGGCCCGTGGGGGATCCGCTGCGGATCCACCGCGGATCCGCAGGGGACGCGTACGTCAGAGCCCGGTGCGCAGTCCGACGACCGCGCCGCGGAATTCCAGGCTCCGGGAAGCCGCTTCGAGGATGTCCAGCACCTTCAGGCCCGCCCGGCCGTCGGTCAGCGCCGGCCGACCCGTCCTGACGGCGTCGGCGAACTCCTCGACCATGCTGCGCAGCGCCTCCTTCTCGCCGATCGCGGGCGCCACCATGTCGCCGCTCCGGTAGGAGACCAGCATGTCGCGTCGCTCGTCGGCGCCGATCTCCTGCGGGGTGCTCAGCTCCACGCCGCGGTCGAAGACCGAGACGCGCTGCGTGGGGTTGAGGTCGTCCCAGACCAGGGTGCGCTTGGAGCCGCCGACCATGGTGGTGCGCACCTTGGTCGGGGACAGCCAGTTGACGTGCACGTGCGCGATGGCGCCCGTGCTCAGCTGGAGGGTCAGATAGGCCACGCAGGACTGCCCGGCACCGATCGGGTCGGCGCCGGTCGTGGCGACGGCCACCGGCTGCACGTGGTCGGGGAGGATGAAGTCGAGGACCGACAGGTCGTGGGGGGCCAGGTCCCACAGGACGTCCACGTCCTTCTGGACCAGCCCGAGGTTGATGCGTACGGAGTCGACGAAGTGGATCTCGCCCAGCTCGCCGGAGCGGACCATCTCCCGGATCCGGCGCACCGCCGGCGTGTAGCAGTAGGTGTGGTCGCACATCAGGGTGAGGCCGCGCTTCTCGGCCTCCGCCACCAGGCGCTTCCCGTCCTCGTACGTGGCCGCGAGCGGCTTCTCGACGAGGACGTGCTTGCCGGCCCGCAGGGCGGCCATCGCGACGTCCAGGTGCGTCCCGGCGGGTGTGGCCACCGCCACCGCCTGGACGGACGGATCGGCGAGGACCGCCGCGTAGTCCGCGGTCGGCTGCACCGTGGAGTACCTGCCGAGCACCTGACGGGCCCGGTCGACGTCCAGGTCGCAGAGCCACCGCAGCCGGTACTGCGGGCTGGACTGGAAATTGCGGACCAGATGGGGGCCCCAGTAGCCCGCACCGACCACCGCGATCCCCAGCGGAGCCGCGGAGCCCCGGCCGGGGATCCCCGCGCCTGGCCCGACGGTCGGGGCGGCACTCTGCGCGCCGTCCTTGGAGGTGTCCTTCACAGCGTTCCCTTCCTTCCGCGCACGCCGACCGGCGTGTCGACAACCCGGGGCCGGGACGCGTGCGGCGGAGGGGGAAACGCCGTCGCCGAGGGCACGCCGGACGCCTGCGCGTGCCGTGCGTGACCTGCTCGACGGTGGTGGCCCCCCACAACCAGTGTCCTGCGTGAATCGCGTATGCCGCCCCCCGGCCCGACCGCCCGTTCCCCACAAGCAGCCGAACCCGTACCACCCTTGCCGATTCCGGACCCATGCCGGCCGCGCACGGAGCGCGCCCAATCCGGTCGGCGCCGCTCAATCTAGTCCACCGGGCCCACGCCCGGGCAGAGTTGGCGGAATCGCCGGGAGCGGGCGCAGGAGCATGCATACTGCCCGGGTGACCAGCATCGTGATACCGGCCCACAACGAGGGCCGGGTCATCGGCCGGCTCCTCGACGCGCTCCTGGCGGACACCTCGTCCTGCGGACCCGACATCGTCGTGGTCTGCAACGGCTGCACCGACGACACCGCCCGGATCGCGGCCGCACACGGCGACCGCGTGCGCGTCGTGGAGATCCCGACCCCGTCCAAACACACGGCGCTCCGGGTCGGGGACGAGCACGCGCGCGGCTTCCCCCGGCTGTACGTCGACGCCGACGTCGTCGTCGGCGCCGCCGACGTACGGGCCCTGACGGGCGCGCTCGCCGGGGACCCGGCCCTGCTCGCCGCCGCCCCCGGCCGGGACGTGCCGCTCACCGGGTGCTCCTGGCCGGTACGGGCCTACTACCGGGTCTGGCAGCTCCTCCCGGCCGTCCGGGAGGGCCTGTTCGGCCGGGGCGTCATCGCCGTGACGGAGCAGGGGCACCGGCGGATCGCCGCGCTGCCCCCGCTGATGGCCGACGACCTGGCCGCGTCCCTCGCCTTCGGGCCGGGGGAGCGGCGGGTGGTCGGTGCGGCCCGGGTCGTCGTACGCCCGCCGCGCACCTGGGCCGACCTGATCCGGCGCAAGGTCCGCGCGGCGACCTCCTCCGCCGAGTTCGAGCGCTTCCAGGCCGCGCGGGAGGCCGGGGCGGGAGCCGCTCCCTCGGCACGCACCGCAGCGTCCGACCTCCGCGCCCTGCTGCGGGCCCGGCCGGCGCTGGCACCCGACGTCGCGGTGTTCGCGGCGGCCGCGCTCGCCGCCCGTCGCGGCTCCCGCAGGGCCATCCGCGACCAGGACTTCTCCACCTGGCTGCGGGACGAGAGCAGCAGGCAGTGACGCGACGGTCGGGACCGCCGAATCGCGCCGTACGCACCGCAGTTGGACCGTACAAGCACTAGGGTTCGGGTTCGACTCGCACGTCCGAACGACTCGGACCGTCTGCACGGGGGGCTGACGAGCATGTACCTCGCGGACCGCTCCGCGCCCGCGGGCGCGAAGACCGCGGCGGACCGGCGATCCGGCAGGGCGACGGCGGTCGCCCCGACCGTCCTCGCCCTCGGCACGGTCAGCCTGGTCACCGACGTCTCCTCCGAGATGGTCACCGCCGTCCTGCCGCTCTACCTGATCGCCGGACTGGGGCTGAGCCCGCTCGGCTTCGGCGCCCTCGACGGCGTCTACAACGGCGTCAGCGCCCTGGTGCAGCTCACCGGCGGCCACCTCGCCGACCGGGTCCGCAACCACAAGCTGGTCGCCGGCATCGGCTACGGCTTGTCCGCCCTGTGCAAACCCCTGCTGCTGATCGCCCACAGCCTGGGCCCGATCAGCGTGGTCCTCGCGCTCGAACGCACCGGCAAGGGGCTGCGCACCGCCCCGCGCGATGCGCTGATCTCCCTCTCCACACCGGACGCGTTACAGGGGCGGGCCTTCGGCGTGCACCGGGCCATGGACACCACCGGGGCGCTGCTCGGCCCGCTCGCCGCCTTCCTCATCCTGGGCGTGGCCGCCGACGGCTACGACGCCGTCTTCGGCGTCAGCGCCTGCGTCGCCGCCCTCGGCGTCGTCGTCCTCATGCTGTTCGTCCCCTCCGGCGCCACCGCGCCCCGCCCCCGCGCGGCCGTCACCGCGCCGCCCGCACCCGCGCGCCCGCACCCCGTACGGCTGCGCGACGCGGCGAACCTGCTGCGCCTGCCGCGGCTGCGCGCCCTGGCGCTCTGCGCGGTCCTGCTCGGCCTCACCACCGTCAGCGACGCCTTCGTCTACCTGCTGCTCCAGCGCCGGGCCGGGCTGGACGACCAGTGGTTCCCGCTCCTGCCCCTGGGGACCGCCGCCGTGTTCCTGCTGCTGGCCGTGCCGGCCGGCGCCCTCGCCGACCGGATCGGGCGACGCACCGTCTTCCTGGCCGGCCACGCCCTCCTGCTCGCCGCCTACGCGCTGCTGCTGTGGGCCCCCGACCTGCGGGCGCTGCCCCACCTCGTCCTCGCCCTGCACGGCATGTTCTACGCCGCCACCGACGGGGTGCTGCCCGCCGCCGTCGCGGCCACCGTCCCGGAATCGCTGCGGGCCACCGGCCTGGCCCTGGTCGGCACCGGCCAGGCGCTGGCCCGCTTCGGCTGCTCGCTGGCCTTCGGCGCCGCGTGGACCCTCTGGGGCACCGGCCCGGCGCTCGCCGCCGCCGCGGCCGGCCTGCTCGGCTGCGCAGCCGTCGCCGGTCACGTGCTGCGGCCGACGCCGCCCGTGCCTCCCGGACCTCCCGCCCCCGCTCCGACCGACCCAGCCCGACGCCCGTGAGGAACCCGATGACACGCTCACACCGCCTGCTCGTCCTCGCGGTGGCGGTGCTCCTGCTCGGGGGCGTCGGCGCCTTCCTGGTGCAGCGCGCCGCGTCCCGCGCCGACCGGCCGCACACCGGCGGACCGGAGGCGACCGCGGGGTCCGTCGGCCTCGGCGCAGGCCGGAAGTCGCTGGCCTTCCTGGGCAGCGGGCCGGGCCCCCACCGCGGAGCACTCGCCTCCGTCCCCGCCGACGCGCCCGACGGCCCCCGCACCGTGTCGGACCTGACCTGCCGGCGCTTCCACGCAGCCGCGGGGACGGGGGTCTGCCTGCGCTCCGACCCGGGCGCGCTCGCCCAGGACAACAAGGCGGTCATCGTCGACACCGAGCTGCGCCAGGTCCGCAGCTACCCCCTGGCGGGCACGCCCAGCCGGGCCCGCGTCTCGCCCAGCGGCCGCTTCGCAGCCTGGACCGTGTTCGTCTCCGGCGAGTCCTACGGATCCGCGTTCTTCTCCACCCGCACGGCGATCCTGGACACCAGGACCTGGAAACTCGACGCCAACCTGGAGGAGTACGCGATCACCCTGGACGGGCGGGACCACCGCGCCCCGGATGTGAACTTCTGGGGCGTCACCTTCGCCGGGGACGACGACACCTTCTACGCCACCCTGTCCACGGCCGGCGAGACGCACCTGGTGAAGGGGTCGGTCTCCCGACGCTCCGTCACCGCCCTCGCCAAGAACGTCGAGTGTCCGTCCCTCTCCCCGGACGGCACGCGCATCGCGTACAAGAAGCGGGTCCGCGCCGGGGCCTCGCTGTGGCGCGAGCACGTCATGGACCTGCGGACGCTGCGCGACCACCCGCTCGCGGAGAAGCGCAGCGTGGACGACCAGGCCGCCTGGCTCGACGACCGCACCCTGGCCTACGCCCTGCCCGCCGACGGCGCCGCCGACCGCACGGACCTGTGGACCGTGCCCGCCGACGGCACCGGCAGCCCCGAGCTGCTGACTTCCGCAGCCTCCTCCCCGGCCCGCCTGGGCTGACGGGACGGGCAGGACGTCAGACCTGGTCCACGAAGCTGCGTACCCGCTCGACGAGCGCGGCGCTGTCCCGGATCCAGGCGTAGTGCCGGCTGCCCGGGGCGCCCTCGGCGAGCGCCAGCTCCCAGTACGTCACCCGGGCGCTGGTGAGCTTGCCGGCGAGCCCCCGCACCCCGCCGGGCGGGGCCATGGCATCGCCCTTGACGGCGACCGCCAGCACCGGCAGGTCCAGCTTCGCCAGGGCCGGCTCGAAGTCCACCTCGCAGGACGGCACGTGGTAGCGGCCCGTCCTGACCTGGGTGGCCATGTCCCTGAGGACCTGGGCGGAGTCGTTGCCGAGGACCCCGATGCGGCGGCCGGGAAAGTACCCGTACACCGCCGCGAACGCGGCCGCGAGCTGGAAGGCGGCGAGCATCCCCAGGCTCTGCGGGAAGGGCCATCCGCGGTAGTGGCAGGAGGGGGCTCCCACCAGGACCGCGCCCGCCGCCATGTGCGGCTCCTGACTGAGGTAGAGCGCGCCGAGCTGCCCCCCGAGGCTGTGCCCGAGCAGGAGGCGCGGAGCCGCCGGGAAGACGGCCTCCACCGTGCGGAAGAGCGCCGGGTAGTCGTACGCCACCATCTCGTGGTAGCCGTAGCGCACCCCCCGCGCCGCGCGCACCGAGCTCGTACCCTGCCCGCGCAGTTCGCCGACGGCCACCTGGAACCCGGCCGCGGCCAGGGCGTCCGCCAGCGGGGCGTAGGCGGCGGCCCGGGTGCCCATGGCGGGCATGCACACCAGGACCGGCGCCGACGGATCGTCGGGCCTGCGGTGCAGCCGGACGTCTGCCGTGGCGCCGTCCTCGGCGCGCACGGTCTCGGTGGTCACCTCGACGGACGGAATCAGAGACCTCCCTCGCTCGTGGCCGTCCTGCGCATCTCACGGAAGACGTTCAACAGCTGGATCTCGCTGGAGCCCTCGAAGATGGTCAGGGCGCGCGCGTCCCGCCAGCGCTTCTCGACGCCGTGGTCGGCGGCGATGCCCCGCCACCCGTACAACTGGAGGATCTCGTTGGAGGCGCGGACGGCGAGTTCCGTGGCGTAGTACTTCGCCATGGAACTCTCCTTGCCGAAGGGCAGCCCCTGATCGGCCAGGGCCGTCGCCTCGTCCAGCAGCTTGCGGGCGGCGCACAGCTCGACGTACAGCCGGCCCAGCGTCAACTGGACGTGGCTGAGGCTGTCCATCCGGTCGTCCGGGTACACGCGGCGCTCGCCGACCCAGGTGAGCGCGTCCCGCAGCATGGCGGCGACGATGCCCGTGCCGCAGGCGGCGCCGCCGATCCGGATGGTGGCGAGGAGCTCGTTCAGCAGCATCTCCCCGTCGCCGGGGCGGCCGATCAGGCTGATCGGCTCCAGGGCGACGTCCCGGAAGGTCACCGACGGCGTCGGCAGGCAGCGGAACGCCGCCTTGTCGATGTCCTCGCTCACGGTCACGCCCGGCGCGTCCCGCGGCACCGCGAAGAACGAAAGGCCGCGTTTGCGGTTGTCCACCACGGTGTTGGCCAGGACGATGAACACGTCGGCCACCGTACCGTTCCCGGACATGCACTTGCCGCCGTTGAGGAGCCACCCCGCATCCGTCCGCACGGCGCGGGTGGTGGCCGCCAGCAGGTTGGAGCCGTTCTCGGGCTCGGTGAGCCCGAGGGCCGCGTACCCGTTGTCCTTGAGGAGCCGGGTGACGAACAGTTCCTTCTGCTCCGGGGTGCCCGCGGCGACCACGGGGTGCAGCGCGCCCCGGTTGAACACCAGTGTCCACGTCATGCCCGGGCAGACCGCGGACAGTTCCCCGATCACCTGGCCGAACTCCGTGTACGTCAGGCCCGCTCCGCCCAGCTCCTGCGGGAAGGCCGCGTTGAGGATGCCTTGCGCGGCGGCCCGCTCGTGGATCGCCACGGGGAAGGCCCGTTCCTCGTCGTAGCGGCGTACGTGCGGGGCCATCACCTCATCGGCGAACGTGCGGAACGTGTGCTGCCACTCTGATCGACTACGAGATTCTTCCACGACCATCCTAAGAAACGGTGACGACGAACTTGCCGATGTTGGCCCGGTTGCGGAGCTGCGCGATCGCCCGCGGGGCGTCCTCGAAGGCGAAGACACCGCCCACCGAGGGACGCAGCACGCCCGCGTCGATCAGCTCGACGAGGCGGTCC
The DNA here is from genome assembly GCF_000719345.1 of Streptomyces sp. NRRL F-2664. GTDB lineage: Bacteria > Actinomycetota > Actinomycetes > Streptomycetales > Streptomycetaceae > Streptomyces. The sequence continues at coordinate 10,084 of NZ_JOFX01000011.1, read as the reverse complement.
ATCAGCGGGCGCAGCCGGGACGGATCACGTGCCAGCGCACCGACGTTGACGGTGCAGAAGGAGCGGCTGCTCATGAACAGGTCCCGCCCGTCCACGGACAGGTCGAGCACCCCCGCCGCCCCGATCTCCACGAAACGCCCCCCGGCCCGCAGCAGCTCCAGGCCGCGTCCCACGGCGTCGCCGGACAGCGAGTCCACGACCAGGTCGAGACCCTGGTCGGGGCAGAGTTCGCGGACGGCGTCGGCGAAGTCCGCCTCCGCGTAGTTGATCGGGTACTGGACGCCCAGGGCCCGCAGGTGGTCCAGCTTGGCTTCGGTGCTCGCGGTACCGAACACGGTGGCGCCGTGGTGCAGCGCCAACTGCACGCAGGCCGTACCCGTCGCGCCGGCCGCCGCCTGCACGAGCACCCGGTCGCCCGGGTGCACGCGGGCCTCCCGCTCCAGGCACGCGATGGCGGTGAGGCCGCTGATCAGCACGGAGACCGCGTCGACGGCACCGACACCCGCGGGCAGCGGAGCCACCGTGTACGAGGCCGTCGTCACCCGGGCGGCGTATCCCCCGTCCGGGGTCAGCGCGATGACCGCGTCGCCGGGCCGGACGTGCGTGACGCCCTCGCCTACGGCGTGGACGACGCCCGCCACCTCGTGCCCGGGGACGAACGGAGGCGTCGAGAGGAAGGGATGGAACCCGGTGGTCGCCAGCACGTCGATGAAGTTGACGCCGATCGCCTGCACGTCGATCACCACCTCGCCCGGCGCGGGCCTGCGCACCGGGACGTCCCGCAACCGCATGTCGAGCCCCGACGGGCCGGCCGCGACGGTGTAGCCGCGGACGGTGCTGTGCAGCTCCGCCTCGTCCAGCACGACCTCCTGGGCACCCGGTACGGGCACCGCGGACGGCGCGTCCGCCCCTTGGGGCTCCGCGGGCCCCAGCAGCCCCTCCAGATGGAGTCCGACGGCGTCCACCGTGCGGTGGTTGAACAGCAGGGTCGCCGGCAGCTCCAGCCCGAAGTGGGCGCCGATCCGCCGGGTGATCGACACGGCCAGCAGCGAGTCGACCCCCAGCCGGTCGAACCGCGCCGACGTGTCGATCTCGGCGGGGGAGCGGCGCAGGGCCCGGGCCAGCTCCGCCCGGACGAAGTCGGCCGCCGAACCGGCCGAAGCGGCCGGCCCCGCCGCGCCCCGCGGCCGCGCCGTACGAGCCCGGGGCGCCGCGGCCGCCCGGCCGTACCCGCGGTTGAACCGGTCCACCAGGCCGTCGGCGACCTCGTCCCCCACATCCAGGACCGCCAGCTGCAGGTGGGAACTGCCCAGCGCCCGCAGGAACGCCGCGGCGCCCGCCTCCGGCGACATCGGATGCAGCCCCGATTCCCGCAGCTGGGCCTGGTACTTGGGATCGGCGACCATCCCCCGTTCCGCCCACGGACCCCAATTGACCGTCCGCACCGGCGTGCGCCGGCTGCGCACCGTACCGGTCAGTGCGTCGAGCGCGGCGTTGCCCGCCGCGTAAGCGCCCTGGCCGGGCGTCACGAACAGGCTCGCCATGGAGGAGAACAGCACGATGAAGTCCAGGTCCTCCGACGCGACCGCGTCGATGAGGACCCGGGCCCCCTGCTCCTTCGGCCCGATGATCGCGTTCATCCGCTCGGCCGACGTCGACTCGACGAGCGCGTCGTCGAGGATCCCGGCGGTGTGGATCACACCGTGCAAGGACCCGAAGCGGCGCAGCGTCTCGTCCCGTGCGCGCCGCACCGCGGCCGCGTCGGTCACGTCGGCCTGGAGGTACAGCAGCCGTCCGCCGGCCGCGTCGACCGCCTCCTCCAGCCGCGGGTCGACCTCCGCGCGCCGCCCGGTCAGCACCACCCGTGCACCCGCCTCGCGCGCCAGGGCCACCGCCAGCGTGGAACCGAGCCCGCCCTGGCCGCCCGTGATCCAGTACACGCCGCCCGGCCTGAGCTCCGCCCCGCCGGCAGCCGGCTCGACGGGGGTCAGGGAGGGGGCGGTGCGCTCCCCGTGCCGGTAGCGGACGCAGAACGCCTCGGGCTCCGTGGCGAGCTCCGCCGCGATGTCCCGGGCCAGTTCCCGCGTCGCCAGCTCCTCCGCCTCGACCCGCACGGCCCGCCCGGACCAGCCCACGGACTCCTGTTCCAGGGCGCGCAGCAGCGGCGGCAGTGCGACGTCGGCGGTCACCAGGGCGAGTTCGCGGCGCACGGCGGAGCCGCTGCGCGCGGCGGACCGCAGGAACGCGAGGAACTCCTCGCGCCCCGGCTCCACGACGAGCAGGCGTGCCCGCTCGGGCAGCGACTCGAGGAACGCCGCCGCCGTGTCCTCGTCCTCCGGCATGGGGACGACCGAGCACGCCGCGCCGCCCCGGCCCAGTTCCTCCACCAGCGCCGCACACCGGTCGGCGTCACCGGTGAGCAGGACGACGGGCGTGGTGGCGGCGGCCGCGTCGGGCGCCGCGGGCCGCGGCTGCGGCCTCGCGTCCACGGCGTAGAAGCGCAGGCCGTGACGGCTGCCCATCCGCTTGAGCGACACGCCCGTGAACCGTACGAGGACCCGCCCGTCGGGGTCGAGCACGTCCACGTCGCAGTCGAAGGTGTCGGCGTCCGCGTCCAGTTCACCGCGCAGCCGCACGTGGGCGAAGGCCGGCCCCGACCAGGGCGCGAACACGTCGACCCGGCCGTAGCCGAAGCCCACGAACGTCCCGTCGGCGGCGCCGTCGAGGGACAGTCCGGCGATGGACTGCATCGCCCCGTCCGCGGCGTCCGCCGGCAGCGGCCGGCCCGCGGTCCGCGGCGACGGCGGCGCGAGCCGGGTCAGCACCTCCTTCTCGCCCAGCCACATCCCGGTCACCATCCGCATGGTGTCCCCGTACGAGAGACCGGACGCGGCGAGGCGCTCGTACAGGGCGTCGGGCTCGACGCGCCGCGGGCACCGTCGGCGGAGCGCGGCCAGGTCGGCCGGCTCCGGGGCCGCCGGGGCTTCGGACCATGTGGCGCAGAGGTGCTCCTCCCACGCGGAGTGCCGCTCGTCGGCCGCCCGGCTCTCCACCGACAGGAAGGGCTCGTTCCCCGAGCGCACCCGTCGGGAGACCCGCACGTGCCGGGCCTCACCCTCGGCCACCGCCAAGGAGTTCGTCACCAGCACGTCGCTCAGCCCGTACCCGCCCACCCGGTCCGGGGCGACCTCCTGCAGTGCCGCGTCGAGCATCCACGCGGCGGGCGCGATCGACCGCTCCTGCACCCGGTGGTCGCGGACGACCGGCAGGGCACCGGTGACCAGCGTCCCCTCCGAACGCGGGACCTCGGGACCGATCCAGTGCTCCTGGCGCTGCCACGGATACGACGGCAGCCGGGTGCCCGCCCGGGGCCGACCGCCGAAGAAGGCGGCCCAGTCGATCCCGCAGCCGGCCTCGAACAGCGCGGCGACCGCCTCGTAGGGCGCCCGGAGGTCCGAGCGCCGCATCGCGGGGACGGCGGCCACGGTGCGGTCCTCGTCCTCCAGGCACTCCGTCACGGACACCGACAGCAGCGGGTGCGGGCTCATCTCCAGGAACACCCGGTGGCCGGCCGCCCCGGCCGCGCCGACCGCGTCGGCGAACAGCACCGGCTCGCGCAGGTTGCGCCACCAGTAGCCCGCGTCCAGGCCGGCCGTGTCGATGCGCTCCCCGGCGAGGGAGGAGTAGAAGGCGGCGGTCGCGGCGCGCGGCGACAGGCCGGACAGCTCGGCGGTGAGGTCGTCGCGCAGGTCCTCCAGCAGCGCGCAGTGCGACGCCACGTCCACCTTGACCCGCCGACAGAACACGCCCTGGGCGTCCATGGCCGCGGCGAACTCCTCCACGGCCGCGGCCTCCCCGGACACCACCGTCGTGCCCGGCCCGTTGTGCGCGGCGAGCGAGAGCCGGTCGCCGTAGGGCTCCAGGGCCTTGCGCACGTCCGACACGGGCAGGGAGACCAGCGCCATGGCCCCGCGTCCCCGGTGGCGCATCATCAGGGCGCTGCGCCGGCAGATGATCCGGGCCGCGTCGTCCAGCCGCAGCGCACCCGCGACGTGGGCCGCGGCGACTTCGCCCATGCTGTGCCCGACGACCCCGGCGGGGCGCACACCCCAGGAGCGGAAGAGCGCCGCCAGTGCCACCTGCATCGCGAAGAGCGCCGGCTGGACCACATCGATCCGCTCCAGCAGCCCCGCGCCGTCCTCCGTCGTCAGGACCTCGCGCAGCGACCAGTCGACGTACGGGGCGAAGGCCTGCTCGCAGCGCGAGACCGCCAGATCGAAGGCGGGCTCCGACTCCAGCAGGGCCCGGCCCATCCCGAGCCACTGCGCACCCTGCCCCGGGAACACGAAGACCACGCCCGCCCCGTCCGGCGCACTCCGCGCGGCCGTGAAGGGCCCGCGCAGCCTGCCGAGCAGCTCCTCCTTGTCCGCGAAGGCGAAGGCGGCACGGAACTCGCGCCCCCGGGGACCGCCGCGACCGCGCAGCAGCGTCGCCGCAGCCGTGTCCCGGCCCAGCTCCCGCTCGCCGAGCCCCGCGGCCCAGGCCGCGTGGTCGGCGGCCTGCGCGCGCAGGGCCGCCTCGGTGGCGGCCGACAGCGCCAGCATCCGCACGGGGTGCCCTTCGCCCGCGGGCTGCTGCGCCTGAGTCTGCGCGTCGGCGGGTGCGGGGCCGAGCACCGCGTGCGCGTTCGTGCCGCCGAAGCCGAAGGAACTGAGGCCCGCCAGACCGGGCTCCCCGGGGGACTCCCAGCGGCGCAGCGAGGTCTGCACCCGCAGCCCCAGTGCGTCGAAGTCGATGTCCGGGTGCGGTTCCGCGCAGTGCAGGGACGGCGGCAGGGCCCGGTGCTCGAAGGAGAGGGCCAGTTTGATCAAACCGGCGATGCCCGCCGCCGCTTCCAGGTGCCCGAGGTTGGTCTTCACCGAGCCGATCGCGCACGGCCGGTCCGCCGCCCGGTCCTCGTTCAGTACGGCGCCCAGCGCGGCCGCCTCGATCTGGTCGCCGATCGCCGTACCCGTCCCGTGGGCCTCCACGTAGCCGACCTCCGCCGGCCGGGCGCCGGCCGCCGCGAGCGCGAGCCGCACGACGTCCTCCTGCGCGCGACGGCTGGGCGCCAGGAGGCCGTTGGTGCGCCCGTCCGACGTGACCGCGGACCCGCGGATCACCGCCGAGACCCGGTCGCCGTCGCGCAGCGCCGCGCTCAACGGCTTGAGGACGACGGCGCCGGCGCCCTCGCTGCGCACGTAGCCGTCGGCCTGCGCCGAGAAGGCCTTGCAGCGGCCGTCGGGTGCCATGACGCCCGACTGGTCGAACGCCTCGGTGAGGGCAGGGCTCAGGATCACGTTCACGCCGCCGACGACGGCGACGCCGCACTCGCCGCGCCGGATCGCGTCGCAGGCGAGGTGGACGGCGACGAGGGACGAGGAGCAGGCCGTGTCGACGGCCAGGCTCGGGCCGCGCAGGTCGAGCACGTAGGAGAGCCGGTTGGCGGCGACGGCGGACGCCCCGCCGAGCAGTGAGTAGGCGTCCGCGGAGGGCGAGTTCGCCAGCACGTCGCGGTAGTCCGAGCTGGAGATGCCGACGTAGACGCCGGTGTCCGAACCGGCCAGCCCGTACGGGTCGATCCCCGCGTCCTCGAAGGCCTCCCAGGCGACTTCCAGCATGAGCCGCTGCTGCGGGTCGATCTTGGCGGCCTCGTGTTCGCTGATCCCGAAGAAGTCGAGGTCCAGTCCGCCGACGCCGCCGAGGAAGCCCCCGACGCCGGCGCGGTCGGTGCCGCCGTCCCCGCGGCCCCAGCGGGCGAACCTGTCGTCCGGCACGCGGCCGACGGCGTCCACGCCCTGTTCGAGCACCTTCCAGAAGGCCTCGGGCCCGTCGGCCCCGGGGAACCGGCACCCCATGCCGATGATCGCGATCGGCTCGTCGTGGCCCGTGCCGGCGGTGGCGGCGCGGTGCGGTGCGGTGCTGCCGTTGCGGGCGGGTCCCCTGCCCTGCAGGTGGTCCAGGATCTCCCGCAGCGTGGGGAATTCGTACGCGATCGTCGGCGAGACCTTGCGGCCCAGCAGCGTGCCCAGTTCACCGGCCAGCGCCACCGCGTCGATCGAGGACAGGCCGTAGGCGGCCAGTGGTTCGTGGAGGGACATCCCGTCCCCCGTACCCGTGCGGGCCAGCTCGGCGACGCGCCGGCGCAGCCAGGTTTCCAGCTCGGCTTCCTTCATGTGCTCCCCCTGTGTCGTGCTGTTGCTGTCGTCCTGGGTGGTGCGGGTCAGGGCTGCGCCTTCCACGGCGAGCGGCCGGCCAGGTACTCCTTGCGCGTCTCGCGGCGCTGGAGCTTCCCGCTCGACGTCTTGGGCAGGCTCCCGGCGGGCAGGAGGACGACCTCGCGGACCGTCAGCCGGTGCTCCTGGGCGACTGCCCGCAGGACGGCGTTCACGACGCCCTCCTGTGCCTCCCGGTCCGTGCCGTCGCCGGCCTCCCGGCGCAGCTCGGCGGCGACCACCACCTCTTCCACACCGTCCGCGGCCACGCCGAAGGCCGCGACGCAGCCGGGGCGGATCGCGGGGTGGGCGCTCTCGGCGGTGCGCTCGATGTCGTGGGGGTAGTGGTTGCGCCCGCCCACGATGATGACGTCCTTGATGCGTCCGCAGACGAACAGGCCGTCCTCCGTCAGGAAGCCCAGGTCCCCTGTGCGCATGTACGGGCCCCGGCCGTCGCCGTCGACGAGGGTCGCCTCGAAGGCCTCGCGGCTGAGGTCGGGACGCTGCCAATAGCCGACGGCGACACTGTCGCCCGCAACCCAGATCTCACCGACGCGGCCCGGCTGGCACCGCGTGCGCGCCTGCGGATCGACGACGGCCACGTCCAGGGTCCGGCTCGTGCCGCAGCTGACCAGGACGCGCGCGGCCGGGCTGTCGTCGGCCACGCGCACGGCGGCGCCGCGTTCGAGCTGGTGCTCGTCGAAGGAACGGAACACCCACGGCCGTTCGAGGGGGGCGCCGCTCACCAGCAGGGTGCTCTCGGCGAGCCCGTACACCGGAATGATGGTTTCCGGTCGGAATCCGGTGGACGCGAATGCCTCGGAGAACCGCCGCATGGAATCGGCGCGAATGGGCTCGGCGCCATTCGTCGCGACCTTCCAGGAGGAGAGGTCCAGGGTCGCGCGGTCCTCGTCGGCCACTTTTCGAGTGCACAGGTCGAACGCGAAGTTGGGCGCCGCGGAAAGTGTTCCGCGGTACGTCGATATCGCGCGCAGCCAGCGCACCGGACTCTGCAGGAACGCCACGGTCGGCATGGAAACGGAATGGATTCCCAGCATGGCCGGGACGATGATCATCGAGATCAGTCCCATGTCGTGATAGGGCGGCAGCCAGCCCACGACCACGGTGGACTCGTCCATTCCGAGGGACGTGCGGATGAGGTCGATGTTGTGCGTGAGGTTGCCGTGGGTGACCATCACCCCCTTCGGCCGGCCCGTCGAACCGGACGTGTACTGGAGGAAGGCGACGGACTTCGGCTCCGGCGACGGCGCGGACCACCCCGCTCCGGCCCCTTCCGCGATCGTGTCGACCGCCAGCCAGGCCGTCTCCTGGACCTCCGGGATCGTGCGCGCCGTCGTCTCGATGGCCGCCCGGATCCCGGCCGTGGTCAGCACGGCCGCGGGCTGGGCGTCCTCGGCGATCCCGGCCAGCCGCAGCAGTCCGCGGGCGCGCTGCGCGGGGTGCGGCAGGTAGGCGGGCACTGCGACGACGCCCGCGTACAGGCAGCCGAAGAACCCGACGACGAAGTCCTGGCCGGGCTGGAACAGCAGGAGCGCACGGGAGCCGGGCTCCACGTGCGCGGCGTGCAGGCTCGCGGCGACGGCCCGCGCCTTGGCGTCGAGGGCCGCGAAGGTGAGCGGCGCCTCCGCCTCCTCGCCGTCGGGGAGGAAGGTGAACAGCGGGTGGTCCGGTATGCGCACGGCGTGCGCGCGCACGGCGTCGACCACCGTCTCGTAGTGGATCTGGTCCGGGGCAGCGTCAAGCATTCTCAGCCTCATTCAATGCCGGATCGGATGTCCGCACCGGGTGCGGGCCGGCAGGCGGGTGGCGCGGGTGCCGGGCGGGCGGCCGCGCGGAACACCCCTCTGCGGGGTGCCGGGGCTCCTGGGCTCACGGGGTCGGTGTTCTCCGCGGTGCCACTTCCTGATCCGCAAACATCGACCTTGTCTTCATTTCGTGCGGCCTCGGAGCGAGGCACCGGCTACCGCGTCATGGGCGATAGCTCCTGCAACGTGGGATTGGGCGGAATGAACAGTAAAAGCCGGAGAGGAGTACTGGTCAGTACTGGTCCAAACCTTAGGTTGATGCCTGCTGGGCGGTCAACTCGCATTGGATGTCCGGATGTTGACTGCGCATCCGAATGATTTCGGTCGACCTCGGCGGGGGTGGGGCGTCGCGCGGGGCGGGGCGGGACCGTTCCGAGCAGGGCGACAGGATCTGATCGCAGTTGAAACTCGATGAGCGAAACTGATCGCTTGGCCCGAACCCATTCCGCCGATCCGGCGCAAAATCTTCTCCCCCGGGGTGGCGCTGCGGGCCCCTCGGCTCCCGCCGGGGTGTCCGGTCCGGCCGGTGGCTGCCGGGGCCCTGGCCCCGACCCCGCGCCTCAAGCGCCGGCGGGGCTGGATTCGCTGCTCGGTGTCGGTTTCGTGCGGGTTGGCTTAGCCGGGGTTGGGCTGCGCGTGCCCGGTGGTTGTGCTGCGGCCCGGTGGTTGCTGGGGCGCTGCCCCAGGCCCCGCGCCTCAAGCGCCGGCGGGGCTGGATTTTGCTGCTCGGTGCCGTTTTGGTGCGGGGTGGCTTCGCCGGGGCGCGGCTGCGTGTGCTCGGTGGTGGTTCTGTGTGGGGTGGTGCCCCGCCGGAATGTCTCCTCGGCTCGGCGCGTTCGAGCGATCGCGGCTGTGCTCGGAGGTCGCGCGCTCGTCCTGCGGGGACACTCCGCCGTGTCCCCACCCCACCGCCCTCCAGCGGAGCCGGCCCGGTGACGGAACCCTCCTCGTCGCGGCTGGAGCGGGGACGGGCAGGGGTGTCCCCGCAGGACGAGGCGTCACCCCCGGGTATGGCCGCGAGGTGCGGCATCCGCCGAGCCGAGGAGACACCCCTGCCCGGCACCGCGACTCCGCCGCGCCGTGGCCGTGTTTCGCCCCCGCAGGCCACACCCCGACGGGGCAGCGCAGGCCCCCGGAACCGTCCCTCGTCGCGGCTGGAGCGGGGACGGGCAGGGGTGTCCCCGCAGGACGAGGCGTCACCCCCGAGCACCGCCGCGAGATGCGGCACCCGCCGAGCCGAGGAGACACCCCTGCCCGGCACCGCGACTCCGCCGCGCCGCGACCGTGTTTCGCCCGGCAGGCCGCACCCCGACGGGGCAGCGCACGCCATCGGAGCGGGCTCGTCGCGGCTGGAGCGGGGACGGGCAGGGGTGTCCCCGCAGGACGAGGCGTCACCCCCGGGTACGGCCGCGAGATGCGGCATCCGCCGAGCCGAGGAGACACCCCTGCCCGGCACCGCGACTCCGCCGCGCCGTGACCGTGTTTCGCCCGGCAGGCCACACCCCGACGGGGCAGCGCAGGCCGCCGGAGCGGGCTCGTCGCGGCTGGAGCGGGGACGGGCTGGGGTGTCCCCGCAGGACGAGGCGTCACCCCCCGGGTATGGCCGCGAAGTGCGGTACCCGCCGAGCCGAGGAGACACCCCTGCCCGGCACCGCGACTCCGCCGTCGCCGTGGCCGTGTTTCGCCCGCCACGGTGAAGACCCGGCCAGGGGGCGGTGCCCCGGTCGCGGCACCCCCGCGGGAGTGGCTCGGTCCCGGGCCCGGGGCCGGACCCGGTCTGCTGCCCCCGCGGGAGCGGCCCGGCGCATGCGACTCGGCCCCGCCGTGACCGTGTTTCGCCCGGCGAGGTGAAGACCCGGGCCCGGGGGCCGTGCCCCCGGACTGCTGCCCCCGGGCCCGGACGGGCGAAACCCGGGCCCGGGGCCGACCCCGGACTGCTGCCCCCGCGGGAGCGGATGGGCCGAGCGGCCGCCCCCACCCCGCTTTCGAGTGACACCCCCGCCC
>NZ_JOFX01000010.1 GCF_000719345.1 Streptomyces sp. NRRL F-2664 | reverse complement strand
GTCTTCGTCGACCCGGACGGCAAGGTCTCCGGCAGCGCCTCGGCCACCGAGACGCTGCCGGAGACCTTGCCGTCCGGGTCGACGAAGACGGGGCTGCCGCCGGGCACCAGGCCCAGTTCCCGGGCGCGCCGCTGGAGCGCGTCGGGGGCCGAGTGGGCGTCCACGTCGCGCTGGAGGGCCTGCTCCTCGTCGGTGAGGGCGGTGGTCTCCTTCTTCAGCCGCGTCAGCTGGAAGGAGCCCTCGTTGAGCGCCGAGTTCAGCAGCAGCAGGCTGATCAGCCCGCCGGCGAGCAGGGCCACGACCAGCAGGACGAACGGCATCCTGGCCGCCTGCCCGCCGGGCCGCGGCCGGGCCGGACGGGCGCCGAGGGCCCGGCCGATGCGGGCCGCCTGCCCGCGGGTCAGCGTGGCGACCTTCCCGGCCCTGGTCACAGGTGCGCCTCCCGGATGCGTTCGACCCCCCGGAGCCTCGCCGGGGCGGCCCGCCGGTTCTCGGCGATCTCCTCCTCGGTCGGCAGCTCCGCCCCCCGCGTGAGCAGTTTGAGCTTCGGCTGGTACTTCTCCGGCACCACCGGCAGGCCGGGCGGGGCGGTGGAGGTCGCGCCGGCCGAGAAGACCTGCTTGACCAGCCGGTCCTCCAGGGAGTGGTAGGACAGGACCGCGATCCGGCCGCCGACCGCGATCCGGTCCACCGCCGCCGGGATGGCCCGCTCCAGGCCGGACAGTTCGCCGTTGACCTCGATCCGCAGCGCCTGGAAGGTCCGCTTCGCCGGGTTGCCGCCGGTCCGCTTCGCCGCCTGGGGCAGGGCGTCGCGGATGAGCTCGACGAGGCGGGCGCTGTTGCTGAAGGGGGCCTTCTCGCGCTCGCGGACGATGGCGGACACGATCCGCTTGGCCTGCTTCTCCTCGCCGTACTGGCGCAGGATCCGCACCAGCTCGCCCGGCGCGTAGGTGTTGAGGACCTCGGCGGCGCTGATGCCCGTCGTCTGGTCCATGCGCATGTCCAGCGGCGCGTCCTGGGCGTACGCGAACCCGCGGTCGGCCTCGTCCAGCTGCATGGAGGAGACGCCCAGGTCGAAGAGGACGCCCTGGACGGTCGGCAGGCCCAGGCCGTCGAGCACCTCGGCGAGGTCCGCGTAGATCGCGTGGACGAGGGTGGCCCGGTCGCCGAAGGGGGCCAGCCGCTCGCCGGAGAGCCGCAGCGCCTCCTTGTCGCGGTCGAGGCCGATCAGGCGGGCCTCGGGGAAACGGGTCAGCAGGGCCTCGCTGTGGCCGCCGAGGCCGAGGGTGCAGTCGACGACGACGGCCCCCGGCCTCTGCAGCGCCGGGGCCAACAGGTCCAGGCACCGCTGGAGCATCACCGGGACATGTCGGGACTCGCTGGTCAAAGCGCCCTCTCAGTTAACGGCGCGGCAGCCGTACGCACCGCCCGCTCCCCCGGCCGGTGAGCGGAAGAGGGCCGGGCCGTACGTACGCGCCGCGCACGCGGAGTCTTCATCGGTGGCCGGGAGGCCGGTCAGGGCCGGGCTCCGGCCGGTTCGCGTCACTTTAGTGCAACGGTCGCCGCGGTCAACGAACCGGCCCGCGCGCCGTACGCGCCGTGCGGACCGGAGCCGCACACGGTGCCGGACCACCCGGACGGCGGCGCCCCTCCACCCCTGTGGGTCAGCTCACACCACGCCGTGTTGACCCCCTTCGTCCGGCCTCACTCACGGCCCTCGGCGCCCGTGACCAGTAACGTCGTACCCATGACGACTCCCGCATCACTGCCTGCAGACTCCGCTTCCGGGGCACCCGTCGGCGGACCGGTGACCGACCGGCTGGTCGAGGCGAACGAGCGCTACGCCGCCGAGTTCACCGATCCCGGCATGGACGCCCGCCCCGTCCTCCGCGTGGCCGTGGTGGCCTGCATGGACGCCCGCCTCGACCTGCACAAGGCGCTGGGCCTCGACCTCGGCGACTGCCACACCATCCGCAATGCGGGCGGAGTGGTCACCGACGACGTCATCCGCTCCCTCACCATCAGCCAGCGGGCTCTCGGCACCCGCGCGGTGATACTCATCCACCACACGGGCTGCGGTCTCGAAAGCCTGACCGAGGACTTCCGCCACGAGCTGGAGGACGAGGTGGGCCAGCGCCCCTCGTGGGCCGTCGAGGCGTTCCGGGATGTCGACCAGGACGTCCGCCAGTCGATGCAGCGGGTCCGCACCAACCCGTTCCTGCTCCACAAGGACGATGTGCGAGGCTTCGTCTTCGACGTGCACACCGGCCTCCTGCGGGAGATCGATCCCCGCTCCTGAGTGACACAGGGCCGGGGCGCCGTCAAGAATGCGGGGAGACACTCCCCGGAACCCCGGGTCCGGTGTCCGTGTTTCGGGGTGGGCCGGTGATGCGCCAAGGGCGTCGGCCCTGGGAAATGGGCCGAGGAGAACCAGGTGACGACGTATGACGACCGAGCGAGCCTCGCGGATCTGACCAGCACGGCGGAGCAGGTCCGCCGGTCGGTGGAGAGCGTGATCGAGGGCAAGCCCGAGGTCGTCCGCCTCGCGCTGACCGTCCTGCTGGCCGAGGGGCACCTGCTGATCGAGGACGTGCCCGGCGTCGGCAAGACGATGCTTGCGAAGACGCTGGCCAAGTCCATCGACTGCTCGGTGCAGCGCATCCAGTTCACGCCGGACCTGCTGCCGTCCGACATCACCGGCGTCAGCATCTACGACCAGCAGCGCCGCGAGTTCGAGTTCAAGCCGGGCGCGATCTTCGCGCAGATCGTCATCGGCGACGAGATCAACCGCGCCTCGCCGAAGACCCAGTCGGCGCTGCTGGAATCGATGGAGGAACGCCAGGTCACCATCGACGGCACCACGTACGCGCTGCCGAGCCCCTTCATGGTGGTCGCCACCCAGAACCCGGTGGAGATGGAGGGCACCTACCCGCTGCCCGAGGCCCAGCGCGACCGCTTCATGGCCCGGGTCTCCGTCGGGTACCCAAGCCCCGAGGCGGAGCTCCAGATGCTCGACGTGCACGGCGCGGTCAACCCGCTCGACGACCTCCGGTCCGTCGCCCACGCGCACGACATCGTCAAGCTCATAGAGGCCGTGCGCGAGGTGTACGTCGCCGAGCCCGTCCGGCGCTACGTCGTCGACCTGGTCTCCGCCACCCGCAGCCACCCCGACCTGCGCCTCGGCGCCTCCCCCCGGGCCACCCTGCACCTCCTGCGCGCCGTGAAGGCCTCCGCCGCGCTCGCCGGCCGGGACTACGTCCTGCCCGACGACGTCCAGTCCCTGGCCGCGCCGGTCCTCGCGCACCGGCTGCTGCCCACCGCGCAGGCCCAGCTGAACCGCCGCACCTCCGAACAGGTCGTCGGCGAGATCCTCCAGCGCACCCCCGTCCCCGCCGCACCGCTGCGCGGCGAGATGCCGCCCGGCGCGGCCGCCCGGAGCTTCTGATGGGCGCCGGTGCTGCCCCACGCGGCGCCGGCGGCCCGGGAGACGGCGGCGGACTGCGCGCCTCACTGTCCGGGCTGACCACCCGCGGGCGCTCCTTCGTGGCCGCCGGGATCGCCGCGGCCGCCTGCGCGTACGTCCTCGGCCAGGGCGCTCTGCTCCGCGTCGGCCTGCTCCTCGCCCTGCTGCCGCTGATCTGCGTCTACGCCCTGCACCGCACCCGCTTCCGGGTCTCCGGCAGCCGCCGGCTGTCGCCCGGGCGGGTGTCCGCGGGCGCCGAGGCGCGGGTGCAGCTGCGCATGGACAACGTCTCCCGGCTGCCCACCGGCCTGCTGATGCTGCAGGACCGGGTGCCCTACGTACTGGGCCCCCGCCCGCGGTTCGTCCTGGACCGCGTGGAGCCCGGCGGACGCCGGGAGGTGTCCTACCGGGTCCGCTCCGACCTGCGCGGCCGCTACCCGCTGGGCCCGCTCCAGCTGCGGCTGACCGACCCCTTCGGGCTGGTCGAGCTGACCCGCTCCTTCAGCACCTACGACACCCTCACCGTCATACCGCGCACGGAGCCCCTGGCGCCGGTCCGGCTGACCGGCGAGTCCAACGGCTACGGCGACGGCAGCCGCCGCTCCCTGGCCCTGGCCGGCGACGACGACGTGATCCCGCGCGGCTACCGGCGCGGCGACGACCTGCGCCGCGTGCACTGGCGCTCCACCGCCCGCTACGGCGAACTGATGGTCCGCCGCGAGGAGCAGCCGCAGCGCAGCAGGGCCACCGTCCTGCTCGACACCCGCCGCCTCGCCTTCGACGGCGCCGGACCGGACTCCGCCTTCGAATGGGCCGTCTCCGCGGCCGCGTCCAGCCTCGTGCACGTCCTGGAACAGGGATTCTCCGCACGGCTGCTCACCGACACCGGAAGCGCGGTGCCGGGCGAGGGCGCCGGCGGGTTCTCCGCCGGCGGGCAGGAGTCCGCGGAGGCCGCCGGACTGATGATGGACACCCTCGCCGTGGTGGGGCACTCCGACGGCGCCGGGCTCTCCCGGGCCTACGATGCGGTGCGCGGCGCCGGGGGCTTCGGGGAGGGCGGCGGCGACGGGCTCCTCATCGCCTTCTTCGGCGACCTGGACGACGTCCAGACCGAACTGGCGGCCAAGATGCGCCAGCGCACCTCGGGCGCGGTGGCTTTCGTCCTGGACACCGGGGCCTGGGGCGGGCGGCCCGAGCCCGGGCACGACGTGGTTCCGCTGGAGGAACGGCTGCGCAGGCTGCGCGACGCCGGCTGGACGGCCCTGGCCGCCCCGCCGGGGGTGGCCTTCGGCGAGCTGTGGCGGCAGGCCGGGGCCGGACGCGTCGGGACGGGAACGAGCGGAGGCCGGGAATGAGCGGACGGGCGAAACTGACGGTCTTCGCGGCGCTGGCGACGCTGCTCACCTCGTGGTCGCTGACCCCGCTGGTGGAGTCCCAGGCCTGGCTGCTCCAGGCCGGACTGCTGCTGGCCGTGCAGAGCGCGGTGGGGGCGGGGGCCCGGCGGGTGCCCCTGGCGCGGTCGCTGACCGTGGCCGCGCAGCTGCTGGTGTCGCTGCTGCTGCTCGCGCTGCTCTTCGCGGGCAAGGTCGAGTCCACCGGCAGCGGACCCCTGGCCTACTTCGTGACGGATTTCGGCTCGCTGTTCGCCCAGGGTGTGCACGACGTCGGCGAGTTCGCGATACCGGCGCCGCTGACGGACGGCATCCAGCTGCTGCTGGTGTCCGGGGTGCTGCTGATCGGCCTGCTGGTGGACCTGCTGGCGGTCACCGCCCGTACGGCCGCCGCGGCCGGTCTGCCGCTGCTCGCGCTGTACTCGGTCGCCGCGGGCCTGTCGGGCGGCGGGGACGCGTCCTGGCTCTCCTTCCTGATGGCGGGCTGCGGCTACCTGATGCTGCTGCTCTGCGAGGGCCGCGACCGGCTCGCCCAGTGGGGGCGGGTCTTCGGCGCGGCGCCGCGCGGGAGCGGGGCCGCCGACTCCGGCATCAGCCCCGGCGGCGGCCGGGCGACCGCCCCCGTACGCTTCGGCCGGCGGATCGGCGCCCTCGCCCTCGGGCTCGCCCTGGTGGTGCCGGCGGCGCTGCCCGCCCTCGACGACGGGCTGCTGGGCGGTCCGAAGGACGCGGAGGGCTCCGGCGGTTCCGGGGGCACGATCTCGGCGGTCAACCCGCTGGTCTCCCTGCAGAGCAACCTCAACGCGCAGGACAACCGCGTGGTGCTGCGCTACCGGACGGACAATCCGCAGCAGAGCGAGCAGTACCTGCGCATCCTGGCGCTGGACGACTTCAACGGCTCCAAGTGGGAGGCGTCGGGGCGGGCCCTGACCGACGTGCCAGAGCAGATGCCCCTGCCGCCCGGCCTCGGTGACCAGGTGCGCCTCTCCGCGACGGAGGTGACCACGAACATCACGGCGTCGGACGGCTACAACCAGCGCTACCTGCCCATGCCGTACCCGGCGACCGCGGTCGACGTGCGCGGCAAGTGGCGGTTCGAGCCGGTCGGCCGGACCCTCGTCGGGGACCAGCTGGGCAGGGACAAGTACCAGACCGTCCAGGGCGCGGACTACAACGTGCGCAGCCTGCTGCTGAAGCCGACCGCGCAGCAGCTGCAGAAGGCCCCGGCGCCGGATCCGGCGATCCGGGAGGAGTACACGAAGGTCCCGGACAACCTGCCCCCGGTGGTCGCCGAGACGGCCCGCCAGGTGACACAGGGGACCAAGGACGACTACGCGCGCGCGGTGAAGCTGCAGGACTACTTCGCTGTGAGCGGCGGGTTCCGCTACGACACGCAGACGGCCTCGGGGACGGGGCCGCTGGCCGTCGCCCGGTTCCTCGCGGACAAGGAGGGCTTCTGCATCCACTTCGCGTTCTCGATGGCGGCGATGTCCCGCACGCTGGGCATCCCGGCGCGGGTCGCGGTGGGCTTCACGCCCGGCGAGAGGCAGGCGGACGGCATCGTGAACGTGTCGATGCGGGACGCGCACGCCTGGCCCGAGCTGTACTTCCAGGGTGTGGGCTGGACGCGGTTCGAACCGACCCCCCGGTCCGGTTTGAACGTGCCGGACTACTCCCGCACGCAGGCTCCGGCGGCCCAGCCGTCCGCGCCGGCGCCGCTGCCCTCGCAGGGCGCGGCGCAGCCGGCGCCGGCGCCCTCGGCGTCCGTCGAGTGCCCGCCGGCCCTGAGGAGGCTCGGTGAGTGCGGGCCGACCGCCCCGCAGCCGGGCGCGGCCCAGGACGACGGGCCGTCGGTGACGGCAGCCCTCGGCTGGGCGGCGGCCGTGGCCGCGGTGCTGTGTCTGCCGCTGCTGCCGCTGCTGCCGCTGCTGTGGCGCGGCCGGTTGCGGGCGCGGCGGCTGGGGTCCGGGGAGGTGCTTGCGGCCTGGCTGGAGCTGGGCGACGCCGCGTGGGACGTGGGCGTGGTCCCGGACGAGGCGTTGTCGCCGCGCCGGGCGGCGAGCCGGATGGTGGAGCTGGGCGGGCTGGAGCCGGACGCCGCCGCGGCGGTGCACCGGGTCGCGGGCGCCGTGGAGCGGGCCCTGTACGCGCCGCCGGGCGCGGAGGTCTCCTATCCGGGCCTGCCGGCCGACGTGCTGGAGGCCCGGGCGGGCCTGCTGGCCGCGGTGGGCCGCCGGTCCCGGCTGCGCGCCCTGCTGCTGCCGCGTTCGGCGGCCCGGGTCTCGTGGGCGGTCTCGGCCCGCTGGTCGACCTTGACCGCGGCCGCCGCGACCCGCCTGACGACCCTCCGCCTCCGCCTCCCGCTCCGCAACCGCGGCTGAGACCCCCGCCCGGCGGCGCTCGAGGCGGGGAGTCCCGCATTCCCGGCCCCGCCGGCGTTCGATGCGCGGGGTCCGGGGCGGAGCCCCGGGAGCGGCGGCGCGCCCGGGCACCGACGGCCGAACCCGCGGACGCGAGAACGCGGCGAGGCCCGATCCCCCCGGGCCCCGCCGCGTCCGCGCCTCTCGCACCGAGCCGAGTCCCCCGTATCTCCGCCCGGTGCCGGAAGGAGTGGCCCGGTCCGCTCCGCAGCCCCGTGTCGGCGGTGCGGACCGGGTCTCCTGTCCGATGCCCCCAGTCTGGCGAACGCGCAGGTGGGAGCCCATCCGCGTGCGTACTCATTTCCGCGCCTAGGTACGGGTACTCAGCGGACGCGGCGGCCCCACCAGTTGTACGGGCTGCCGCATCCGCACGGCACCGCCGACCGGGGGGTTCAGCGGTTGCCGCTGACCCGGCCCCGCAGCAGCAGCGACAGCGCCGAGTGCACGTCGTCGAGGGACCGCTCCCGCTGGAAGGACTGCCAGTCCAGGGCGGCCACCAGCACCATCCCCACCAGTGCGGCCGCGGTGAGCTGCACGTCGATCTCGGAGCTGAGCTCTCCCCGCTCGACGCCTTCGCGCAGGACGTTCTCCACGACGGCCACCGCCTCCTGGCGGACCACCATCAGCGTGGACTGCCAGGTGCGGTTGGTGCGCCACAGCTCGGCGACGTACAGCTGGGTGAAGGCCGGGTAGCGGTCGATGAAGACCAGGCCGGCCCGGATCATCGCGTCGAGGGCCTCGACCCGGCTGCCGCCGCGCGCCTCGGTCTCCTCCGCCGCGGAGCGCAGCGACGCGGTCAGCAGGCCGACGCCGTGCCGCAGCAGCTCCTCGAAGAGCTCGTTCTTGCTCGCGAAGTTGTAGTAGACCGTGCCTTTCGCCACGCCCGCCCGCTCGGCGATCTCGTCGACCGTGGTCGCGGAGAAGCCCTTCTCGGCGATCAGGGTGACGGCCGCTTCGTAGAGCTTCTGCCGGGTGGCCGCACGACGGCCCCCGCCGGTACCCGTACCGGTGCTGCTGCTTTCCATGGCGCTGATTGTCACAGGTCAACACGTCCCTACAGGCTCAGTTCGGGGTGCAGCCGGTCCATGGTCCACACCTGCTTGCCGCGGGCGGCGAGCGCGGTGAGGGCGAGGGCGCCGACCGTGAAGGCCAGGAGGACCAGGCTGCCCTGCCAGACCGGGGTGAGGTCGCCGCCGGTGATGAGGCGGCGCAGGCCCTCCACGACGTAGGACATCGGCAGGTAGGGGTGGACGGCGTTGAAGAAGTCCGGGCTGGTCTGCACGGGGTAGGTGCCGCCCGCCGAGGTCAGCTGGAGCATCAGCACGGCGAGGACGAGGATCCGCCCGGCGGCGCCGAACTTGGCGTTGAGCCACTGGATGATCGCGGCGAAGCAGCCGGTGACCAGGAGCAGGAACGCGATGGTGAGGGCCGGTTCGGCCATCTTGAGGCCGAGGTCGGGGGCCCAGTGCAGGACGGACATCAGCAGGGCGACCTGGGCGGCGCCGATCCCCAGGACGGGCAGCCAGCCCGCGAGCGCGATCCGCCAGGGCGAGGCGCCCGCGGACAGGGCCCGCTTGTTCATCGGGGCGATCAGCATGTAGGCGACCATCGAGCCGACCCAGAGGGACAGCGGGATGAAGTAGGGCGCGAAGCCGGTGCCGTAGTTGGGCGCCTTGTGCAGGGACTGGTTGGCGAGCTTCACCGGGTCGGCCATGACCTCGGTACGGGCCTCCCGCTGCTGCTGGTCGTAGTCGGGGATCCTGCCCACGCCCTCGTGGAGGCCGCCGGCGAGCTCGCCGGAGCCGTCGACGAGCTTGTACATGCCGCCGTCGAGGCGGTGGGCGCCGTCGCCGAGCTTGCCGACGCCCTCGCTGAGGGCTCCGGAGCCGGTGGTGGCGGTGCCGAGCCCGGTGTGCAGCTCGGCCATGCCGGTGGCGACCTTGTGGGCGCCTGCGTTCAGGGCGTTGACCTTGGCGACGGCCGTGTCGAGGTCGGCGGCGAGGTGCGGGGCCTTGTCGGCGAGGTCGCGGGCCTTGTTCTCGAGGTCGGTCAGTCGGGTGCGGAGCGTGGTCACGTCCCCGTTCGCGGTCTTGACCAGGGCGCTGACGTCGCCGCTGAGTTCGGCCGCCTCGGCCGCGTCGTCCCTGACCTTCTTCAGGTCGGGGCAGGAGGCGAGGTGGGGTTCGCCCCCGGGGGTGACGCAGTGCTTGGTGTAGTAGGCATCGGCTCCCGTGGAGGCGCGCTTGGCGGCGGCCGCCGCGGCCGGGGCCTTCGCGGCGAACGTGTCGAGGTGCTTGTTGACGACCTTCGCGCTGTCGGCGACCAGCTCGGCGGCGGCCGCGAGGCTCTTCGGGTCCTTGACGAAGGGCCGGGCCTTGTCGGCCGCGCCGTTGACCTTGTCCGCGACGACCTGGGTGCCGTTCGCGACGTCCCGCGTGCCGGTCTCCAGCTTGGCGGCGCCCGCGGTGAGCTTCTTCAGGCCGGCGGCGAGCTCGCCGCTCTTCTCCCCGGCGGTGTCGAGGCCGTCGGCGAGCTCCTTGGCACCCTCCTGGGCCTTGCCCGCGCCGTCCTTGAGCCGGTCGGCGCCGTCGGCGGCCTCGGCGGTCTTGTCGTGCAGGTCGGAGAAGCTGACGAAGATCTTGTCGAGGAAACCGCGGGAGGCGTTGGCGGACGCCGCCGAGCGGACCTCGGAGAAGACGGTCCGCGAGATGGAGCCGACGATGTAGTTGTTGGCGTCGTTGGTACGGACCTGGAGGGCGCCGGTGGTCGGGTCGTCGCCCGAGCTGGAGGCGATCTTCTCGCTGAAGTCGGCCGGCATGGTCAGGGTCAGGTAGTACGTGCCGTCCTCCAGGCCCTCGGCCGCCTCCTGCGCACTCACCTCCCGCCAGTCGAAGGTCTTGCTGTCGCGGAGCTTCCGGGTGATCTCACCGCCGGCGTCGAGGTGCTTGCCGTCGACGGTCGCGCCCCGGTCGGAGTTGACGAGCGCGACGGGCACCTTGTCGAGGCGGCCGTACGGGTCCCAGAAGGACCACAGGTACAGGGCCCCGTAGAGCAGGGGCAGCAGGAGCAGCGCGACGAGGGCGGCCCGGGGCAGCTTCCCCCGCCCGAACCGCTTCAGCTCAAGCGCGGCCAGCTTCGGCGAGCGCATCGTCCGCCCCCTTCGTGTCGGTGTCGGTGTCGGTGTCGTCGGTGCCGGAGTTGTCGTCAGTACCGGAGTCGTCGTCAGTGCCGGAGTCGACGTCGGCGCCGGTGAGGGCGTCGGCGCCGTTCCCGGTGCCGGCGCTGCCGCAGTCGCCGTCCTCCGCGGGGCCGGTCCGCAGGACCACGGCGTCGTCGGGGGCTTCGCTGCACACCGCGAGGACGGTGGTCCCCCGGGCGGCGAGGGAGCGCAGCAGGGCCCAGGCCTCGGTGCGTTCGGTGTCGGAGAGCTTGAGGTCGAGGTCGTCGAGGGCGAGCAGCCGCGGGGAGCCGAGCAGGGCGATGGCGACGGAGAGCCGGACGGCCTCCAGGCGTTCCAGGTCCCGGACGGTGGTGCGCCCGGCCTTCGGCAGGGCGGCGAGGTCCAGCGCGGCGGCGTCCAGGGCTGCGTCGATCCGGGCCGCGGCGCCGGCGCGGCGCTCGGCCCGGGGCCGCAGCAGGGAGCGGACCGGGGCGTCGTAGCGCCGCTGGAGCAGGGCGCCCTCCCGCAGTTGCTCGGCGACGGTGAGGGACGGGTCGAGGTCGTTGACGCCGGGGACGGGTCCGAGGGCTGCGATCCGGCGGACCGCCGCCATCTTTTTCGGCAGCCGGTGGCGGCCGATCTCGGCGTGGCCCTCGGTGGGTTTCATCCGTCCGGTGAGGGCAAGGAGCAGACAGGTCCGGCCGCTGCCGGAAGGGCCTTCGACCGCGATGAGCGAGCCGGGGGCCGCGTCGAGGCCGATCCCCCGGAAGGCCCAGCCGCGCGGGCCCCGGAGTCCGAAGTTCTCGGCCTTGACGGCCGCGCCGTGCGGGCTGTCCACGCCGTCCCCCCTTCTTTTTGAACTGACCGGTCAGTTCAAAAACTACCACCTCATGGCGCACCAGGCGCGCAGGAGGGGGCAGTTGCTGTGCATTTGACGGAAAAAGCGCAGGTCAGGCCGATTGTCAGTGGGGGCCGTCACGATGGGAGCAACGCACCACGCACCGACAGGAGGTTCGTCATGGCCACACCGTCCCCGTCCCCTGTCCACCCCGTCCTGCGGAAGTCGGCGGCCCCGCCGGCCGCCCTCGACCTCCTCGCCAAGGCCCGCAGCGGCCTGGCCGAGGCCGCCCGGCTGACCCGGCCCCATGAGCGCTATGCGACGGCCCACCTCTCCGCCCTGCGCACCGCCGCGGCCGTGCTCGCGGCCCGTGCGCGGCCCGAGCCGGTGAGCCCGCGACGGCGGCCCCGGATCCGCAGCGCGTGGGAGGTGCTGCCGGAGCTGGCTCCGGAGCTCTCCGAGTGGAGCGCGCTCTTCGCCTCCGGCGCCGCCCGCCGGGCCCGGGCCGAGGCGGGGATACCGGACGCGGCCACCGCCCGGGACGCGGACGACCTGCTGCGCGCCGCTGCGATGTTCCTGCGCCTGGTGGAGCGGCTGCTCGCCGTGCGCGTCCCCACCCAGGGACCGGCCCGGAGCCCCGCGGCACCCCTGCCCGAGCCGTCGCCGGAGCGTCCGGACGCGGGATGACCTGCCGGGCAGCGGAAGGCAATAGGGTGGGGCACTGACCGCTCACCCTTACCGCGCCGAGGAGCCATCAGCCGTGTCGGACACTTCCCGCCCCCGTGCCTCCCTCCGCACCGCCGTGGTGTGGGAGGTCCTCAAGGAGGCGCTCGACCGCCGGGTGAAGGCGACCGGACGGGACGTGCTGGACGTGCTCGACACCGGCGGCGGCACCGGCAAGTTCGCCGTGCCGGTGGCCCACCTGGGCCACCGGGTCACCGTGGTGGACCCCAGCCCGAACGCCCTGTTCGGGCTGGAGCGCCGGGTGGCCGAGGCCGGCGTCGCCGACCTGGTCCGGGGCGTGCAGGGCGACGCCCAGGGCCTGTTGGACGTGGTGGAGCGGGACGCGTACGACGTGGTGCTGTGCCACGGCGTCCTGGAGTACGTGGACGACCCGGCGGAGGGCGTCGCCAACGCGGTCGCGGCCCTGCGCCCCGGCGGCACGCTCAGCCTGCTGGCGGCCGGCCTCGGCGGGGCCGTGCTCGCCCGGGCGCTGGCCGGGCACTTCACGGAGGCCCGTACCGCCCTCAACGACCCGGCCGGCCGCTGGGGCTCCGGCGACCCGGTACCGCGCCGCTTCACCGCCGAGCAGCTCTCCGAGCTGGTCGGCGGGGCCGGCCTGGAGGTCGGCGCGGTGCACGGCGTGCGCATCTTCGCCGACCTCGTCCCGGGCGTGCTGGTGGACACCGAGCCGGGGGCGGTGGAGGCGCTGCTGCGACTGGAGGAGGCGGCGGCGGAGCTGCCCGCCTTCCACGCGGTGGCCACGCAGCTGCACGTCCTCGGCGGTAAGCAGGTCTGATCTGCGCTCTTGCGCGTACGGACTCTGCCGCCGACCCTCCGCTCGGCCGGTCCGCCCCGTATGATCGGGGGCAGTGACCGGCATGGCGATCGGACCATTGGGGAATAACGGCCCCAGTGACCGCTCCCGCGGCGGTACGGTTTTCAGGCAGTGGCTTCACCGGCTGTGTCATTCAGCGTGATGCAGTGGTTCATCATTTTTGAACGTGCGTTGAGGGCGGGTGTCACGGGGGCGATTCCCCGCCTATCCTGAAGGGGACCCCTGGTCGCTACCCCCGCGACCGACGGATGAGGAGGACTCCCGTGCCGCTCTCGGAGCACGAGCAGCGAATGCTCGAGCAGATGGAGCGAGCGCTGTACGCCGAAGACCCCAAGTTCGCGACAGCGCTTGAGGGAAGCGGACTGCGTACGTACACCCGGCGACGGGTCTACCAGGCAGTCGCGGGCATTGTGGTGGGTATCGCGCTCCTCATGACCGGTGTGATCATTCCGAACGTGCTCTGGATCAGCGTGGTGGGCTTCCTCGTCATGCTGGGATGTACGGTCCTGGTGGTCACCGGTTGGCGCAAGGCACCCAAGCCCGGCGAGCAGCCCGTCTCCGGAAGTACCGGCGGTTCGGCCCGCGGCCACAACCGGCAGCGTCGGTCGATGATGAACCGCATCGAGGACCGGTGGCAGCGCCGCCGTGACGAGCAGGGGCAGTAGCCCCCAGGACGTCTGGGTGAGGGGACGGCCGCAACCGTGCGACCGTCCCCTCACCGTTCTGTGCCGACCTGCGGTCCGCGGGCGCCGCGGTACGGCATGATGATCCGATGAGTGTGCTCCCCCTGGTCTTCACCAGCGGCTGGGCCAGCGGGATCAACGCTTATGCCGTGGTCCTCCTGCTCGGCGTCTTCGGCCGTACCGGCCTCACCGACGAGGTCCCTGCCTCGCTCCAGCGCACGGACGTCCTGATCGTGGCCGCCGTGCTGTTCCTGTGCGAGGCGGTCGCCGACAAGATCCCGTACGTCGACTCGATATGGGACGCCGTCCACACGGTGGTGCGTCCGGTGACGGGTGCCGTGGTCGGCGCCCTGCTGGCAGGGCAGAGCGGCTCGCTCTCCGACGTCACCGCCGGGGCCATCGGCGGCTCCACGGCGCTGGCCAGCCATTTCGTCAAGGCCGGCACCCGGATGGCGATCAACACCTCGCCCGAGCCGTTCACGAACGTGGCCATGAGCATCGCCGAGGACCTGGGCGTCGCGGGCCTGGTCACCTTCGCGATCTTCTATCCCGTCCCCGCCGCGATCATCGCGGGCTCCCTGCTGGTCGTCGGGCTGGCCGTGGTCTTCTTCCTCTGGAGCCGGATCCGCCGTTTCCTGCGCCGGCGCGCCCAGCGCCGCGAGGAGAAGCGGCTGGCCGCCGAGGCCCGCGAGGTCACCGGCGCCCCACCCCGCCGCGGCCGCCCGCCCGGGGTCATAGGCTCGCCCGCATGGCACGAATTGCGGTGATCGGCGCCGGCATGGGCGCGATGGCGACGGCGGCCCGGCTGGCCGTGGCGGGGCACCGGGTGACGGTGTACGAGCGGAGCGCGACCTACGGCGGGGCCGTGGGCCGGTACGAGCGCGACGGCTTCTCCTTCGACACCGGGCCCGGTCTGCTGCACCTGCCGGCCGTCTACCGCGACCTCTTCGTGAAGACCGGCAAGCGGCCGCTGGAGGACTGCGTCGACATGGCGCAGGCGAACCCGGCCGTCCGGCACGTCCTGCCCGCGCACGGCATCGACGCCACCCTCCCCGGCGCCTCCCACGGCGGTGTCGCCGCCGCACTCGACGCCGCCTTCGGCCCCGGCGCCGGAGAGCGCTGGAACGGCGTGCTGGGCCGCGCCCGGGACGCCTGGGACGCCACCCGCCGCCCGTTGCTGGAGGAACCCCTGCGCGACGGCGCCCGGCAGGCGCTGGCCACCGACCCCTACCCCGCCCTGCGGCGCAGCGGCCTGCTCCGCCGCCGAACGCCGACCCTCGCCGAGGTCGCCGGGCGCGAGCTGGGCGGCCCGCTCGCGGAACTGCTGATCGGGGTCGTGCGCAGCTACGGCATCGACCCGGCCGGCGCACCCGGCTCGGCGGCCGTGCTGCCGTACATGGAGCAGACCTTCGGCAGCTGGTACGTGCGCGGCGGCATGCGGGAGCTGGCCACCGCCGTGTACGAGCGGTGCCTGGAGCGGAAGGTCGCCTTCGTCTTCGGGGCGGACGTGCGGGAGGTCCTGGTCCGGGGCGGCGGGGCGGCCGGCCTGCTGCTGGCCGACGGCACCGAGGCGGCCGCGGACCTCGTCGTCTGCGGGATCGACCCGCGGCGGCTGCCGGCCGGGTCCCTGCCCCGGCCGGCGCAGGCGGTGCCCGTCCGCGGCGACGACCTGCCGGGCCGCACCACGCTCCTGCTCGCGCTGCGCGGGGCCCGGCCGGCGGGAACCGTCCACCGCACCCTCGTGCACTCCGCCGGGGCGCATGTCACCGTGCTGCGGCCGGACGATCCCGCCACCCGGCCCGACGCGGGGCACGAGGCGGTCACCGTGAGCGCCGTGCACGGTCCGGGGACATCGGAGCCCGAGCAGCTGCTGGAACTCGCGGAGAAGGCCGTACAGGGCCTGCGGGAGCGGCTGTTGTGGCAGGAGGTGCGCACCCCGGCGGACGTGGAGGCGGCGACGGGCGCGGTGGGCGGAGCGGTGCCCGCGCCCGCCCTCGCGGGCGCGGGGGGCCGGCTGCTGTACCCGGCCAACACCACGGCCGTCCCCGGGCTCTACCTGGCCGGCGGCTGGGCCCACCCCGGCGGCGGGCTCGCGCACGCCGGGATGACCGGGGCCCTGGTGGCCGGGCTGATCGTGGAGGGCGCGGACTTCCGCGGCTCCCGGTGACCCGGGAGGCTCAGTAGCGGTACTGCTCGTACTCGCCCTGCTGGGGGTACGGGTACTGCTGCGGCGGCTGCCCGCCCTGCTCGTCCGCCGGGTAGGGCTGTCCGTGCCCGTCGGTGGACCGCTGCTGCGGGACCCAGACGCCGCCGGGCGGGGTGTCCGTGGAGTACTGCTGCCGGCCGTAGTCGGCGTACGGGGTGTAGTCGTACGGCTGGGGCGGGACGACGCCGCCGCCGGTGCCGATGTACGGGTCCGAGTAGGCGGCATAGACCTGCTGCTCGCCGACCGGATAGCCGCCGGAGTAGTCGTAACCGCCCTGGCCATGCTGGTCGTAGTACGCCGCGTACTGGTGGGCGTCCTGCTCGGCGGTGGTGAACGGGGAGGCGAACGCCGCCGTCCGGCCGACCTCGGGGGCGGGCGTGGCGAAACTCTGTATCCCGTAGGACCCGGTGTCCTCGGGCACCGGCTCCGGGCTGTAGACCTCCTCGGCCGCGGCCGGGAAGGACCGCTCCTGCGCAGCGCCGTCCCCGTCCCCGTATTCGAGGGAGGTGACCTGGAGCGCCGGCTCCGCCGCGGCGGTCCCGGACCGGCGGCGCCCGGACTTCCGTACGGGCTGCCCGCCGCGGCGCAGCGCCCAGCCGGCGACGAAGCCCTTGCGGAAGGAGAGCGTCACCAGCGTCTGGCCCACGGCGAACGCTGCGGCGCCGGCGCCGATGACCGGCACCGAGGGCAGTACCACGCCGGCGACCACGCCGAGGAAGCCGGCGAAGGCGAGCAGGCGCCAGCGGAGCCGGGCCTTGTACTGCATCAGTACCTCGGCAAGCAGCCACAACGCGACGATTCCGAACGCGATGTAGAGGACCGTCATACCCATGCAAGGCCCCTCTCGGTACGGCCGTCACACGGGTACGGCCGGTCAGGCCCGCTGGTGCAGGCCCAGGTTCTCGTAGATCTCGAGAGTCGCCGTGGAATTGTTCAGCGTGATGAAGTGCAGTCCTGGCACACCTTCGGACAGCAGCCGCGCGCAGAACTCCGTGGCGAACTCGATGCCAATGGAGCGTACAGCGGCCGGGTCGTCCTTGACGGCGAGCATGCGCTCTTTCACGTCCGCGGGGAAGACCGCGGTGCTCAGTTGGGGCAGTCGGTCGAGCTGCTTGATACCCACAACAGGCATGACCTCGGGGATGATCGGGGTGTCGCAGCCCGCCTTCTCGACGCTGTCGCGCAGCCGCAGATAATTCTCGGGATCGAAGAACATCTGGGTGATCGCATAGTCCGCGCCCGCGCGGCACTTGTCCACGAAGTGCCGGATGTCCGTGTCCCAGTCGGTGGAGCGCGGGTGCATCTCGGGGAAGGCGGCGACGCCGACGCAGAAGTCCCCGGACTCCTTGAGCAGCCGCACCAGGTCGGCCGCGTAGTGCACGCCCTCGGGGTGGGCCACCCAGTCGGCCATCGGGTCGCCCGGCGGGTCGCCGCGCAGGGCGAGCATGTTGCGGATCCCGGCGTCGGCGAACTGGCCGATGACGTGGCGCAGCTCCGCGACGGAATGGTCCACGGCGGTGAGGTGTGCGACCGGGGTCAGCGTGGTGTCCGCGGCGATCTCCTGTGTGGCCTTGACGGTGCCGCCGCGGGTGGAGCCGCCGGCTCCGTAGGTCACGGAGACGAAGCTCGGGGACACCGCCTCGACCCGGCGCAGGGCGTTCCAGAGGTTGCGTTCGCCCTTCTCGGTCTTCGGGGCCCAGAACTCGAAGGAGTACGAGCGCCCGGACGCGAGGAGGTCGCGGACCGTGTGTGCACGGTCCGACCAGGTGGAAGCGGTACCAGAGGCCATGTGGGCAGGTTAGACGCGGCCCGGCGCTCCCCGAAGCGGCGTCCGCCTTTTGGACACGTTTTTGGACACCTGGGCCGTCACCCCTGGCCGGGAGGGGCCTGTGCACACTATGGCGGCGCGGAATGCCACCGGCTGTCCGGGCGGACGGGACCGGGCAGGTCAGCCGAGTCGGGCGCGGACCCGCTCGGCGAGGTCCGCGGCGGCCGCGCCGGGGTCGGCGGCCTCGGTGATCGCGCGGACGACCACGACGCGCGTGGCGCCGGCGTCCAACACCTCGTCCAGGTTCGCCGCGTCGATGCCGCCGATGGCGAACCAGGGCCGGTCCTGCGCCAGGGAGGCGGCGTGGCGGACCAGGTCCAGGCCGGGGGCGTGGCGGCCGGGCTTGGTGGGGGTGGGCCAGCAGGGGCCGGTGCAGAAGTAGTCCACGCCCGGTTCGGCGGCGGCGGCCGCGACCTCCGCCTCGGCGTGGCAGGAGCGGCCGATGAGCACCCGGTCGCCGAGGATGGCGCGGGCCGCGGGGACCGGGATGTCGCCCTGTCCGAGGTGCAGGACGTCGGAGCCGATGGCGTGGGCGACGTCGGCGCGGTCGTTCACGGCGAGCAGCTTGCCGTGGCGGCGCGCGGCCTCGGCGAAGACCTGGAGGTGTTCCAGCTCCTCGCCGGCCTCCATGCCCTTGTCGCGGAGCTGGACGATGTCCACGCCGCCGGCCAGGACGGCGTCGAGGAACTCGGGGAGGTCACCCTGGCGCGTGCGGGCGTCCGTGCAGAGGTAGAGCCGGGCGTCGGACAGCTGCATGGGTGTTCCCCCCGTGATGGAGGCGGTGTACGGGCACGGGGCCCGTACACCGCGGTGGTGCTACTGCGGATCAGGTCAGAGGGCGAGCGCCTGAGCGCGGCGCTTCACCTCCGTGCCGCGATTCTCGCTCAGCGCCTGGGCGGGGGTGCCGGGCAGGGTCGGGTCGGCGGTGAAGAGCCACTCCAGCATCTCCTCGTCGGAGAAGCCGTCGTCGCGCAGGACGGTCAGCAGGCCGACGAGGCCCTTGACCACCTTGTCGCCGTCGATGAAGGGGGCCGGAACCTGCAGGGCCCTGTTCTCGCCCCGGCGCACGGCGATGAGCTGCCCTTCCTTGACCATCTGGCGGACCCGCGTCACCTCGACGTGGAGCATCTCCGCGATGTCGGGGAGGTACAGCCAGTCGGGGACGAGGGCATCGATCTTTGCGTCAATCTCGGTCACAGGCCAAGCCTGCCACCTCCCACCGACAGCCGGTACCCGGGCGGACCGTCCGTGGCGGGCCCCCGGGTACGGCGGCTATGCGGTGGCCGATTTCAGCGGGGTCGCGGGGTCGGCGGCCTTCGCCGGGTCGACCGCGGCGCCCGTCTCGATCAGCTTGCGGCCCTGGGCCAGGTCACGGGGGCGGCCCACCGCCAGGACCGCGACCAGGGCGCCGTCCCGCAGCCAGCACACCGACCAGGTGTCCTGCGCCGGATCGCCGCGCCGGACCACGGTGTCGGCCCCGCCGTGGTGGCCGGCGTACTGCACGAAGCGGCCGAACTGCTCCGACCAGAAGTACGGCACCGGGTCGTAGACCGCTGCGGGCCCCCCGGCCAGGATGTTCGCCGCGACCGCCCGTGGGCCCTGGAGGGCGTTGTCCCAGTGGTGCACGAGCAGGCGCGCCCCGTACCGCCCGGAGGGGAAGGAGGCACAGTCGCCGACCGCGTACACCCCCGGCAGGGAGGTGCGCAGGTGCGCGTCGGCGGTGACCGAGCCGTCGGCTCCGCGCTCGACGCCGGACCCGGCCAGCCAGTCGGTGGCGGGCCGTGCTCCGATCCCCACGACCACCGCGTCGGCGGGCAGGGCGCGCCCGTCCGCGAGGAGGACCCGGCCCTCCTCGACACCGGCCACCTGCACGCCGGTGATCAGCCCGGCGCCGGCCTCGCCGTACCAGCGCGCCATCGGCTCGGCGACCTCGGCGGGCAGGGCGCCCGCCAGCACCCGGTCCGCCGCCTCGACGACGGTCACGGCGCAGCCGGCCTCCCGGGCGGCGGTGGCGAACTCCGCCCCGATCCAGCCCGCGCCGACGACCACCACGCGCGCGGCGGCCGCCAGGACCGGGCGCAGCCGCTCCGCGTCGTCGAGCGTGCGCAGCAGGTGGACGCCCGGCACGCCCTCGGCACCGGGCAGGGTGAGCGGCCGCGCACCGGTCGCCAGCACCAGGACCCCGTACGGGACCGGCCCCTGCCCCGTGTCCAGCTCGCGGTCGGCGGCCCGCAGGCCGGTGACCTCCGTACCGAGGCGGAGCTCGATGCCCAGGCCTTCGAAGTCGACGTCGAAGGCGGAGTCCTCGGCCTTGCCGAGCAGCACCGCCTTGGACAGCGGGGGCCGGTCGTAGGGCTGGTGGGGTTCGGCCCCCAGCAGGGTCACGGGGCCGGTGAAGCCCTGCTCGCGCAGGGCGACCGCGGTCTGCACCCCGGCCATTCCGGCGCCGACGATCACGACGCCGCGCTGATGGTGTTCCTTCTGCTCGCTCACGGGGCCAGCCTAATGAGCTGACGCTCCGTCAGGAACAGGTGCCGCCTTACCCGCCGTCCACGGCCGGGATAGTCTGGCCACCGTACCTATCGCGGGAGTCCGGCGCACCGGGCTGAGAGGGAGGCTGGCCGGCCTCCGACCGTACGAACCTGATCCGGGTCATGCCGGCGAAGGGAGGGGCTGGACGCCCATGCACTCATCTCGAAAGGGACCCGACCGCAGGTCCGACGTCCTCGTCGTCGGCGGCGGGATCATCGGCCTGGTCACCGCCTGGCGGGCCGCGGAGCGCGGACTGGACACCGTACTCGCCGACCCGGCACCGGGCGGCGGTGCCGCCCAGGTCGCCGCCGGGATGCTCGCCCCGGTCACCGAGCTGCACTACGGCGAGGAGGCCCTCCTCGGCCTCGGCCTCGCCTCCGCCGAACGCTATCCGCGGTTCGCCGCCGAACTCGCGCGGGCGAGCGGCGGCCTGGACATCGGCTACCGCGCCTGCGGCACCCTCGCCGTCGCCCTCGACTCCGACGACCGCCTCCACCTGCGCGAACTGCACGCCCTCCAGCGCCGCTGCGGCCTGGAGTCCGAATGGCTCACCGGCCGCGAGTGCCGGCGCCTGGAGCCCATGCTGGCCCCCGGCGTACGGGGCGGGCTGCGCGTCGACGGCGACCACCAGGTCGACCCGCGCCGGCTGGCCGCGGCCCTGCTCGCCGCCTGCGACAACGCCGGAGTGACCGTCCACCGCGCGGCCGCCGAGCAGTTGCTCACCACCGCGGACCGGGCGACCGGCGCCCTCCTCGACGACGGCACCGAACTGCGCGCCGACCAGGTCGTCCTGGCCGCGGGCTCGCTCAGCGGCAGGCTGGCGGGGGTGCCCGCCGCGGTGCTGCCCCCCGTACGGCCGGTCAAGGGGCAGGTGCTGCGGCTCACCGTGCCCCCCGCCCACGCCCCCTTCCTCTCCCGCACCGTACGGGCGGTCGTACGCGGCAGCCACGTCTACCTCGTGCCCCGCGCGAACGGCGAACTCGTCATCGGCGCCACCAGCGAGGAACTCGGCTGGGACACCACCGTCACCGCGGGCGGGGTCTACGAACTCCTGCGCGACGCCCACGAACTCGTGCCGGGCATCACCGAACTCCCCCTCACCGAGACCCGCGCGGGCCTGCGCCCCGGATCCCCCGACAACGCCCCCCTGCTGGGGCCGACCGACCTGCCCGGGCTGCACCTGGCCACCGGGCACTACCGCAACGGGGTGCTGCTGACCCCGCTCACCGGCGAGGTGCTGGCCGAGCTGCTGGTCACCGGCGAACTGCCCGCGATCGCGCGCCCCTTCAGCCCCCGGCGCTTCTCCGCCGCACGTCAGGAGTCGTACGCATGACCATCTCCGTCAACGGCGAACCGCGTGAGGTCGCGGCCGGCACGACCCTCGACACCATCGTCGCCACCCTCACCGCGGCCCCTTCCGGGGTGGCCGCCGCACTCAACGAGACCGTGGTCCCGCGCGGCCAGTGGCCCGCCACCCCCGTCGGCGACGGCGACCGCGTGGAGATCCTCACCGCCGTCCAGGGAGGCTGACCGCATGGCCGACGACCTCTTCACCCTGGGCGGCCGGACCTTCTCCTCCCGCCTGATCATGGGCACGGGCGGCGCCCCGAGCCTGGACGTGCTGGAGCGCGCCCTGGTCGCGTCCGGCACCGAACTCACCACCGTGGCCATGCGCCGCCTGGACCCCACCGTGCAGGGCTCGGTCCTCTCCGTCCTCACCCGGCTCGGCATCTCCGTGCTGCCGAACACGGCCGGCTGCTTCACCGCGGGCGAGGCCGTCCTGACGGCCCGCCTCGCCCGGGAGGCCCTCGGCACCGACTGGATCAAGCTGGAGGTGGTCGCCGACGAACGGACCCTCCTGCCCGACGGTATCGAGCTGCTGGACGCCGCCGAGATCCTGGTCGACGAGGGCTTCACCGTCCTGCCCTACACCAACGACGACCCGGTGCTCGCGCGCAAGCTGGAGGACGTGGGCTGCGCGGCGATCATGCCGCTCGGCTCCCCCATCGGGTCCGGCATGGGCATCCGCAACCCGCACAACTTCCAGCTGATCACGGAGCGGGCCACGGTCCCGGTGATCCTGGACGCCGGCGCGGGCACCGCCTCCGACGCCGCGCTGGCCATGGAGCTGGGCTGCGCGGCGGTCATGCTGGCCTCGGCGGTGACCCGGGCTCAGGACCCGGTCCTGATGGCGTCCGCCATGCGGGACGCCGTCTCGGCGGGCCGCCTCGCCCACCGCGCGGGCCGCATCCCCCAGCGCCGCTTCGCCGAAGCGTCGTCCCCCGCGGAGGGCCGCGCGGCGCTGGACCCGGAACGGCCGGCGTTCTGAAGGGCGGGGCCTGCGCCCCGCCCGCCCCGCCCGCCCCGCTGGTCACCGCCCCGGGCGCAGGGGGAAAACCCGCGGCCGGGAGGGGTGCCGGGGCTCCGCCCCGCCGCCCCGGCACGTCACAGGTGCGCTGCAAGGCGACCGGCCCCGCCGGGCTTGCGGCGTCGGCTCGTAGAATCGGCGGGTGGATACGACCTTGGAAGACCCGCTCGTCGGGCGTGTGCTCGACGACCGCTACCGCATCGATGCCCGCATCGCGGCCGGCGGCATGGCCACGGTCTACCGGGCCGTCGACACCCGCCTGGACCGGATTCTCGCCCTGAAGGTGATGCATCCGGCGCTCTCCTCCGACGCCGCCTTCGTCGACCGGTTCATCCGCGAGGCGAAGTCGGTGGCACGGCTCGCGCACCCGAACGTGGTCGCCGTCTTCGACCAGGGCACGGACGGGCCGTACGTCTACCTGGCGATGGAGTACGTCTCCGGCTGCACCCTGCGCGACGTGCTGCGCGAGCGCGGCGCACTCCAGCCGCGGGCGGCCCTCGACATCCTCGAACCCGTCCTCGCGGCCCTGGGCGCCGCTCACCGGGCGGGCTTCGTGCACCGCGACATGAAGCCCGAGAACGTGCTGATCGGCGACGACGGCAGGGTCAAGGTCGCCGACTTCGGCCTGGTCCGGTCCGTGGACTCGGTCACCAACACCACCGGATCGGTCCTCGGCACCGTCTCCTACCTGGCTCCCGAGCAGATCGAGAACGGGATCGTCGACACCCGCGCGGACGTCTACGCCTGCGGTGTCGTCCTCTACGAGATGCTCACGGGCTCCAAGCCCCACCAGGGCGCCACCGCCGCCCAGGTCATCTACCAGCACCTGCACGAGGACGTTCCGCCGCCGTCCGCCGCCGTCCCCGGCCTGTCCGCGGCCCTCGACGCCCTGGTGGCGTCCGCGACCGCCCGCAACCCCGACCTGCGCCCCCACGACGCGGCCGCCCTGCTCGGCTTCGCCCGTGAGGCCCGCGCGGAGCTCACCGACGTCGAGCTGGACGCGGTACCGCCGCAGGCGCACGCGATGGAGCGGTCGTCCGCCGAGGACCGTACGGGGGTGATCCCGCGGGCGGTGGCCGCAGAGCCGGTGAACCTCACCTCGCGGCTGGAGGCCCCGCCCCTGGACCCGCCCGCTCCGTCCGGGCGCCGGTCGGCTCCCGCCGCGCGGCCGCGCCGCGGTGTGCTGCTGGCCGTGGTCGGCGTGCTGCTGGCCCTGGGCATCGGTACGGGCGTCTGGTACATCAATTCCGGCCAGTTCACGAAGGTCCCCAACCTGCTCGGCAAAACCGAGGAGCAGGCCCGCGCCCAGCTGTCCGGGGCCGGGCTCGGGGTGAAGGGGGTCGACCGCCGGTTCAGCGACGCCTTCGAGCGCGGGACCGTGATGGACACCGATCCGCCGGGGGGCCGGCGGATCCGCGGCAACGGCGCGGTGACCCTGACGATCTCCCGCGGGCCCGAAGTCGTCGCGGTGCCCAACCTCAAGGGCCGTCCCCTGGACGAGGCCAAGGAGGAGCTGACCAGGACCGGGCTGGCCCCCGGCCTCGTCACGCAGGCCTTCAGCCAGGACGTCGCCCAGGGCTCGGTGATCAGCACCAACCCGGCGGGCGGCGAGAAGCGGGCGCCCGACACGGCGGTCGCGATCGTCGTCAGCAAGGGCCGGCCGGTGCCGGTGCCGGGGGTGACCGGGCTGCCCTTCGAGCAGGCGAAGGCCACGCTGGAGGGTCTGGGCCTGAAGGTCGCGACGGCTCCCGAGCAGGTCAACGCGCCGTCGGACCCCGGTACGGTCGCCAACCAGTCGATCGGCGCCGGCACGCAGGCGGCGGCCGGGGACACGGTCACGCTGACGGTGTCCAAGGGCCCGCGCCAGCTGCCCGTCCCGAACGTGGTCGGCCAGGACGTGGACACGGCCCGCAGGACCCTGGAGGGCGCCGGCTTCAAGGTGAAGGTGGACCGTCCGCTGATCTCCTTCAGCAGGACCGTCGACGCACAGTCGGTGCTGCCCGGGCAGACCGCCGCCGAAGGCCTCACGATCACGATCCGGGTCAAGGGGCTGTAGGTGCACGGGGTACGCAATCCGGTGGGCGGACACGTCCCGGTCGCGGGCGGTCTCGCCTCCGTGGGGCTGACGTACGCCCGGGAGATGGGCGCCGAGGCCGTGCAGGTCTTCGTGGCCAACCCGCGCGGCTGGGCGACTCCGGTCGGCAATCCGGTGCAGGACGAGCGGTTCCGTGAGGAGTGCGCCCGGGAGGGCATTCCCGCGTACGTGCACGCGCCGTACCTGATCAACTTCGGCTCGCACACGGCGGCCACCGTGGAGAAGTCGGTGGAGTCCTTGCGCCACTCACTGCGCAGGGCCCGGCGCATCGGCGCGCTCGGGGTGGTCGTCCACACCGGTTCGGCGACCGGCGGCCGTCCGCGGGAGGTGGCGTACGCGCAGGTCAGGGAGCACATGCTGCCGCTGTTGGACGAGCTGACGCATGAGGACGACCCCTTCCTGCTGCTGGAGTCCACGGCCGGGCAGGGCTTCTCGCTGTGTTCGCGCGCCGAGGACTTCGGCCCGTACTTCGACGCGCTGGACCACCATCCGAAACTGGGGATCTGCCTGGACACCTGCCATGTCTTCGCGGCCGGTCACGACCTCGCGGAGCCGGGCGGCACGAAGCTGATGCTGGACCTGCTGGTGGACACCGTGGGCGAGGGCCGGCTGAAGCTGGTCCATGCGAACGACTCCAAGGAGGGCGTGGGCGCGCACAAGGACCGGCACGCGAACGTGGGGCGGGGCCACATCGGCCCGGACGCCTTCGCCGAGCTGTGCACCCATCCCGCGATGGACGGCGTCCCCCTGATCATCGAGACGCCCGGCGGCCAGGAGGGCCACGCGGCGGACGTGGCGCTGCTGAAGGAGCTGCGCGGCCCGCAGTGATCCACCGCCTGGTGAGGGATACCCCTGGGGGAGGGCCCCGGGGCAGGTCCGCCCGCCTCTAGAGCTCGGGGCCGTCGCCCGGCTCCTCCTGGTACGAGTAGCGCTGCTCGCGCCAGGGGTCGCCGATGTTGTGGTAGCCGCGCTCCTCCCAGAAGCCGCGGCGGTCGGCCGTCATGTACTCGATGCCGCGGACCCACTTGGGGCCCTTCCAGGCGTAGAGGTGCGGGACCACCAGCCGGACCGGGAAACCGTGCTCGGCGGTGAGCAGTTCGCCGCCCTCGTGCGTGGCGAAGACGGTGCGGTCGGAGGTGAAGTCGGCCAGCCGCAGGTTCGAGCTGAAGCCGTACTCGGCCCAGACCATCACATGCGTGACCTGCGGCGCGGGCGGCGCCAGGGCCAGTACGTCACGGGCGAGCACACCACCCCATTCGGCGCCCTGCATGCTGAACTTCGTGACGCAGTGCAGGTCCGCCACGACGGTCGCGAACGGCAGGGCCGTGAACTCCTCGTGGTTCCAGCAGTGCTTGTCGCCGTCGGCGGTCGCGCCGAACACGCGGAATTCCCACCGGTCCGGCTTGAACTTGGGCACGGGACCGTAGTGGGTGACCGGCCAGCCCTTCTGCAGCCGCTGCCCCGGTGGAAGCTCCAGCTGCTCTGCTCCCGGAGATTCCCGGCTTTCCGGCTGACCCATGACTCCATGGTGACAGACTGGGCAGGGTGGTCACGACCAGCTCCGGGCCGATCCGGGCAAGTCACGGCAACTCCCACTAAGGAGGCACTTACTGGACGGCCCTGAACGGCAGTGCAAGGATGCGCGCAACTGCCCCGTCACATAGCTGACATTGCCTGGAAGGAGCCTCTGCGATGCAGGGCGACCCCGAGGTCCTTGAGTTTCTGAACGAGCAGCTGACCGGCGAGCTGACGGCCATCAACCAGTACTGGCTGCACTACCGCATCCAGGACAACAAGGGCTGGACGAAGCTCGCCAAGTACACGCGTGAAGAATCCATCGACGAGATGAAGCACGCGGACAAGATCACCGAGCGCATCCTGATGCTCGACGGTCTGCCGAACTACCAGCGCCTCTTCCACGTGCGCGTCGGGCAGACGATCACCGAGATGTTCCAGGCGGACCGCCAGGTGGAGGTCGAGGCCATCGACCGGCTGAAGCGCGGCATCGAGGTCATGCGCGGGAAGGGCGACATCACGTCGGCCCGGCTCTTCGAGGAGATCCTGGAGGACGAGGAGCACCACATCGACTACCTCGACACCCAGCTGGAGCTCATCGAGTCCCTGGGCGAGGCGCTCTACATCGCGCAGCTCATCGAGCAGCCCAGCTGATCCCGGTCCGTCCGGTTCGGCCCCGGCCGTCCGGGAACCGCTTCCTAGGCCGCTTCCGCCAGCTCGGGCGAGCGCGCCGACTCCGGGTCGGCGGCGAGCACGGACACCGCGTCGCCCTTCTCCAGCAGCTCCCGACGCGGGCACGCCCCGCGGCCCAGGATGCCCTGGATGGTGCGTACGCAGGAGCCGCAGTCGGTGCCGGCCTTGGTCGCCGAGGCGATCTGGCGGGGCGTGCAGGCCCCGGCAGCCGCGTGTTCCTTGACCTGCTTGTCGGTGATACCGAAGCAAGAGCAGACGTACACGCGGTTCACCTCCTGGCGCTGAGTGGTGCGACGAGCCATCCCCTATTCGGTGAGGCTTACCTAACCGTACCCAAACTTAGGGTGGCCTAAAAGACCCGGGGACGACAGTGGGGCGCGGATCACATCGATCCGCGCCCCACCGTCGTAGGAACGCACCTACTGATCTCCGCGGGGCCTAGTCGCGGTAGAGCTCCGCAACGAGGAACGCCAGGTCCAGCGACTGGCTGCGGTTGAGCCGCGGGTCGCAGGCCGTCTCGTAGCGCTGGTGCAGGTCGTCGACGAAGATCTCGTCGCCGCCGCCCACGCACTCGGTGACGTCGTCACCGGTGAGCTCGACGTGGATGCCGCCCGGGTGGGTGCCGAGGGCCTTGTGGACCTCGAAGAAGCCCTTGACCTCGTCGAGCACGTCGTCGAAGCGGCGCGTCTTGTGGCCCGAGGCCGCCTCGAAGGTGTTGCCGTGCATCGGGTCGGTGACCCAGCCGACGATCGCGCCGGAGGCGGTGACCTTCTCGACCAGCTCGGGGAGCTTGTCGCGGACCTTGTCGGCGCCCATCCGGACGACGAAGGTCAGCCGGCCCGGCTCGCGCTGGGGGTCCAGCCGGTCGACGTAGGTCAGCGCCTCGTCCACCGTGGTGGTGGGGCCGAGCTTGATGCCGATCGGGTTGGCGATCTGCGAGCAGAACTCGATGTGCGCGTGGTCGAGCTGGCGGGTGCGCTCACCGATCCAGACCATGTGGCCGGAGGTGTCGTACAGCTTGCCGGTGCGCGAGTCGGTACGCGTCAGCGCGCCCTCGTAGTCGAGCAGCAGCGCCTCGTGGGAGGCGTAGAACTCGACGGCCTTGAACTCGGCAGGGTCGGTGCCGCAGGCCTTCATGAAGCTGAGCGCGTTGTCGATCTCCCGCGCCAGCTGCTCGTACCGCTGACCGGACGGGGAGGACTTCACGAAGTCCTGGTTCCAGGCGTGGACCTGGCGCAGGTCGGCGTAACCGCCGGTGGTGAAGGCGCGCACCAGGTTGAGCGTGGAGGCGGAGGCGTGGTACATGCGCTTCAGCCGCTCGGGGTCCGGGACGCGGGCCTCTTCGGTGAAGGCGAAGCCGTTGACGGAGTCGCCGCGGTAGGTCGGCAGGGTGACGCCGTCGCGGGTCTCGGTGTCCTTGGAGCGCGGCTTGGAGTACTGGCCGGCGATGCGGCCGACCTTCACGACGGGCACGGAGGCCGCGTACGTCAGGACGGCACTCATCTGGAGCAGCGTCTTGAGCTTGGCTCGGATGTGGTCGGCGGAGACGCCGTCGAAGGCCTCGGCGCAGTCGCCGCCCTGGAGGAGGAACGCCTCGCCCTTGGCGACGGCTCCCAGACGGGCGCGCAGCTGGTCGCACTCACCCGCGAAGACGAGCGGAGGATACGACTCGAGGTCCGCGACGACAGCGCGCAGAGCCTCGGCATCGGGGTACGAAGGCTGCTGCGCCGCGGGAAGGTCTCGCCAGGTCGCCTTGGCGGCGGGGGCTTGGGTTTCAGCGTTCACGGTCACCTCGTACACATTACGGCGTTACGCGGGGCTTCCGGCCGCCCGCCCACAACGTGAGACGGATTTCTCGAAGGCCGCGGACGGCCCGGCGGAACGGAATCCATGGTTCAGCGCGCGCTCCGGGAGGGATCCGGCACCGGCACCCGGTCTGGGCTATGGTTCACCGCATGTACGCGCAGACGAACCAGAACTGGTGGTGGCCCGCTCCCGGCGGCGACCCACTTCCTGCGCGTACCTGACGACACGCACGATGCGAAGGCCGCCCCGAGGGGCGGCCTTCCGCGTTCGACGACGGTTTCGACGTCGACGGCGAGAGCCGCTCCTCCCCTTTCGGAAGGACGCTCCGCCCATGGAACCCAGCCCCCACGGCCGCCGGCACCCGCTGGCCCGGCTGCTCGACGACTCCTGCCCGCCGTTCGCCCTGCTGCGCCGGCGCACCCCCGGCCGCGACCACGACACCGTGGAAGTGCTCCTCGGCCCGGTCCACACGGCCGAACACCTCGGCGACCTGCCCGTCGGGCCGCTGCCCACGCTCGCGCTCGTGCCCTTCCGGCAGATCCGGGAGCGCGGCTTCGAGGTGCGCGACGACGGCACACCGCTGAGCGCGCTGGTCGCCGAGGAGGTGTACGAGGTCCCGCTCGCCGAGGCCCTGGCGGGGCTGCCGGCGCACGCGGTGCGGGTCGAGGACGGCCGTTTCGACGTCTGCGACGGCGAGTACGCGCGGACGGTGGAGCGGGTGGTACGCGACGAGATCGGCCGGGGCGAGGGGGCGAACTTCGTCATCCGGCGCACGTTCGGGGGCCGGATCGAGGGCTTCGGCCGGGCCGACGCGCTCGCTCTGTTCCGGCGGCTGCTGGAGGGCGAGCAGGGCGCGTACTGGACGTACGTCGTGCACACCGGCGAGCGCACCCTGGTCGGCGCCAGCCCCGAGGTCCACGTACGGATGTCCGGGGGCACGGTGGTGATGAACCCGATCAGCGGGACGTACCGCCATCCCGCCACGGGGCCGACCGCCGAGTCGCTGCTGGCCTTCCTCGGCGACCGCAAGGAGACCGAGGAGCTGTCGATGGTGGTCGACGAGGAACTGAAGATGATGTGCACGGTCGGGGACCGGGGCGGGGTCGTCGTCGGACCGCGGCTGAAGCAGATGTCCCACCTCACGCACACCGAGTACGAACTGCGCGGACGGTCCTCGCTGGACGTGCGGGAGGTGCTGCGGGAGACGATGTTCGCGGCGACGGTGACGGGCTCGCCGGTGCAGAACGCCTGCCGGGTGATCGAGCGGTACGAGAGCGGGGGCCGCGGCTACTACGCGGGCGCGCTGGCGCTGCTGGGGGTGGACGCGGCCGGGGCGCAGACGCTCGACTCGCCCATCCTGATCCGGACGGCCGACA
This sequence comes from Streptomyces sp. NRRL F-2664, assembly GCF_000719345.1. GTDB lineage: Bacteria > Actinomycetota > Actinomycetes > Streptomycetales > Streptomycetaceae > Streptomyces. The sequence continues at coordinate 115,584 of NZ_JOFX01000010.1, read as the reverse complement.
TTTCCGCGGACGGGACGCTGCGGGTACCGGTGGGCGCGACGCTGGTGCGGCACTCCGATCCGGCGGGCGAGGTGGCGGAGACGCACGCGAAGGCGGCCGGGGTGCTGGCGGCGCTCGGGGTGCGGGGGGCGGCGCCGCGGCCGGGCGTCGAGGGGGCGCGACTGTCCGAGGACCCGCGGGTGCGGGCGGCTCTGGCGGCGCGGCGTGCCGACCTGGCGCCGTTCTGGCTGCGGATGCAGGAGCGGCCGGCGGCGCCGACGGGCCGTGCGCTGGTGGTGGACGGGGAGGACACCTTCACGGCGATGCTGGCGCACGTGCTGCGGGTGGCGGGGCTGGAGGTGGCCGTGCGGCGCTTCGACGAGCCGGGGCTGCGGGAGGCGGCGCTGGCCTGGGAGGGCCCGGTCGTGCTGGGCCCGGGCCCGGGCAATCCGGCGCACGGCACCGACCCGAAGATGCGGATGCTGCGCGGGCTGGCCGCGGAACTGCTGGCCGGGCACCGGCACGGCCTGCTCGGGGTGTGCCTCGGGCACGAGCTGCTCGCCGCGGAGCTGGGACTGCCACTGGTCCGCAAGGCGGAGCCGGCGCAGGGCGCGCAGACCCGGATCGGGCTGTTCGGGGCCGAGGAGGTGGTCGGCTTCTACAACACCTACGTCGCGTCCTGCGACGACGCGGCCGCGGCGCGGCTGGCTCGGGCGGGCGTGGAGGTGTCCCGCGACCCGAACACGGGGGAGGTCCACGCGCTCCGCTCCGCCGCGGGCGGCTTCGCGGGCGTCCAGTTCCATCCGGAGTCGGTCCTCACCCTCCGCGGCGCCGACCTCCTGCACGACCTGCTCACCACCGTCCGCACACCGACCCCGGCCTGACCCCCCGCCCGCGCGGGGCCGGGCCCGGAGTTCACACGCGTTCCCGCTCCACCCTCCTGCGCCGGTGGGCCAGGGCCGCACGGCCGGCCTTGGCACCCATCACCACTGCGGTCAGGGCCAGGCCCGTTCCGAAGAGGTACGGGCTGCCGAAGGCGCCGCCGCCGGCGGTCACCAGTCCGGCGCACTGGTCCGCGGCGTCCCAGCGGCAGGCCGGGCGGTCGGCAGGGTCCGCCCGGCGCAGCCGCCACAGTCCCCGCCCCAGGCCGGCCGCGGCCATGAGGGCGAGGCCGGCGAAGACCCATCGGGCGATCTCGGGGAAGTCCACGCGAGGACTGTAGGCGCCACCGGCCCGCGCCAGGCGACGGCCGGGTGAAGGCGATGCGAAATGCGGGGGCCGCGGGACGGGGTCGACTCGGCCGCCGAGGGCGGGCAGTGGTGGGGGCCCGGCCGGCCGTCGGGCCGGGGTGGCGGCGGTGGGGCGGTCGGCTGGGCGTGGCGTCCGCGGTGGGGGCCATGGGCCGTTCCGCACGGGACGGCCCATGGTGTGCGGTGTCCGGCGGCTCAGCCGAAGAAGACGCCGACCTCCTGGTAGAGGGCGGGGTCCACCGTCTTCAGCTTCGCCGTCGCGTCCGCGATCGGCACCCGGACGATGTCCGTCCCCTTGAGGGCGACCATCGTGCCGAAGTCCCTGTCGCGGACGGCGTCGATGGCGTGCAGTCCGAACCGGGTGGCGAGCCACCGGTCGAAGGCGCTGGGGGTGCCACCGCGCTGGATGTGCCCGAGGACGGTGGTGCGGGCCTCCTTGCCGGTGCGCTCCTCGATCTCCTTGGCCAGCCATTCGCCGACGCCCGACAGCCGGACGTGCCCGAAGGAGTCCTTGGTGCCGTCCTTGAGCACCATGTCCCCGTCCTTGGGCATGGCGCCCTCGGCGACCACGACGATCGGCGCGTAGCTCGCCTTGAACCGGGAGGTCACCCAGGCGCACACCTGGTCGACGTCGAAGCGCTGTTCGGGGATGAGGATCACGTTGGCGCCGCCGGCGAGCCCGGAGTGCAGGGCGATCCAGCCCGCGTGCCGGCCCATGACCTCGACGACGAGGACCCGCATGTGCGATTCGGCCGTGGTGTGCAGGCGGTCGATGGCCTCGGTCGCGATGCCGACGGCGGTGTCGAAGCCGAAGGTGTAGTCGGTGGCGGACAGGTCGTTGTCGATGGTCTTCGGTACGCCGACGCAGGGGATGCCGTACTCCCCGTGGAGGCGGGCGGCGACCCCGAGGGTGTCCTCGCCGCCGATCGCGATGAGCGCGTCGACCTCGTACTTGGCCAGGTTGTCCTTGATGTCGCGCACCCCGTTCTCCGTCTTGAACGGATTGGTGCGCGAGGAGCCGAGGATGGTGCCGCCGCGGGGCAGGATGCCGCGGACCGCGGGGATGTCGAGGGGGACCGTGCGCCCCTCGACCGCGCCCCGCCATCCGTCCTTGAACCCGACGAACCGGCAGCCGTACTCCTGCTGGCCCTTGCGGACGACGGCCCTGATCACCGCGTTGAGACCGGGGCAGTCGCCGCCACCGGTCAGCACTCCGACCTTCATTGCATCTCCCTTCGCCATGACGCTCACGCTAGTGGTGACGCAGGTCACAACAAGGGATCTGAAGGGGTCGATTCCGGTGGAATCGCAGGGAGTTGCCTCCGCCCGTTCACTCGTACGAGGAGGTAAATACGATCGACGCCCGCGCGGCGGGCGATCAGGCGTCGTCGAGGCCCGCCTCTATGGCGTACCGGACGAGCTCCACGCGGTTGTGCAACTGGAGCTTGCCCAGGGTGTTCTGGACGTGGTTCTGCACGGTGCGGTGCGAGATGACCAGCCGTTCGGCGATCTGCTTGTAGGACAGCCCCTTGGCCACGAGCCGGAGCACCTCGGTCTCGCGGTCGGTCAGCTGGGGCGCCTTCGGCTCGTCGGAGGCGGTCGGCGCCGGGTCGGTGGCGAGCCGCCGGTACTCGCCGAGCACCAGCCCGGCCAGGCCCGGGGTGAAGACCGGGTCCCCGGCGGCGGTGCGGCGGACGGCGTCGATCAGCTCCTCGGCCCCCGCGGACTTCAGCAGGTAGCCGGTGGCGCCGGACTTGACCGCCTCCAGGACGTCCGCGTGCTCACCGCTGGCCGACAGGACCAGGACCCGCAGCGCCGGATGGGCGCCGACCAGTTCCTTGCAGACCTGTACGCCCGGCATGCCCGGCAGGTTGAGGTCGAGGACCAGGACGTCGGGGCCGACGGCGCGGGCCCGGCGCACCGCCTCGGGGCCGTCGCCGGCGGTGGCCACCACGTCCAGGCCGGCGGCGGCGAGGTCGCGGGCCACCGCGTCGCGCCACATCGGGTGGTCGTCGACGACCATCACCCTGATCTCACGCTGCTGCGGCTGCTGCGGGTCGTTCACGTCGGTGTGCTCACTCACTTCTTGTCCGTCCTGCCCCTGGGTACCTTCAGTTCCACTTCGGTGCCCTGCCCGGGGACGGACACCAGATCGGCGCTGCCGCCGAGGTCGCGCAGCCGCCCGCGGATGGACAGGGCCACGCCCATCCGGCCCTCGCCCTCGGCCTGGTCCAGGCGGCCCGCGGGGATGCCGGGGCCGTCGTCGCGGACGGTCACGATCACCTCGTCGCCCCAGTCCTCGACCAGGATCCAGGCCCTGGCCCCTTCCCCGGCGTGCTTGCGCACATTGTCCAGGGCGGCGCCGACCGCGGCTGCCAGTTCCTTCGCTGCCGGGCCGGGCAGCGGGACCGGGGTGCCCGGTTCGGCGAAGCTGATCCTGGACCCGGCGTGCGGGGCGAGGAGCGTGCGCAGGTCCAGCTCGCCGTCGTCCGCACCGGGCTCGTCGTCCTCGTAGGTGTCCACCAGAGCGCCCCGCGACTCGTCGCGGCAGACCCGGGAGGGCTGCACCAGGCCGCTGGAGACCAGCGTGCGCAGCGCCACCTCCTGCTCCCCCGCCATCCTGCCGAGCTCCTCGGCCTCGCCGCCCAGTTCGGCGCCGCGGCGCTGGACCATGGCGAGGACCTGGAGGACGCCGTCGTGGATGTCGCGGGCGAGGCGCTCGCGTTCCCGCGTGGCGGCCTCGATCTCCAGGGCGCGGGCGAGGGTGTTCTCGCTGGCCCGGGCGACCTCGACGACGTAGCCGATGGCGACGGAGGCGACCCAGACGAGCAGGACGTTGTGGAGGGTGTCCCGGGTGGGCTGGCCGCCGTGGATGACGATGTTGGCCATCGCCACGAGGGTGGAGGCGAAGCAGGCCCAGCGCCAGCCGCCCTTGATGGCGAAGCCGAGGACGGCGCCGGCCGTCCATATGGTGGGGAGGGTGGGCCCGCCGGCGGCGATCCGCTCCTGCGTGTCGACGATCGGTGTGAGCAGGACGCCCGCGATCGCGACGGTCAGGTCGGCGACGAGGAATCCCTTGGTGCAGCTGGCGGCGTTGGAGACCTTGCGGAAGGTGGCGAGGGTCCACACGGCGAGGACGGCGAGGTAGCCGGCCGCGGGCCAGGGGTGCGGGAACTCCTTGTACGCCGAGGCGTACAGCAGCACCGCGTAGACCATGGTCAGCAGCCGGTACGCGGTCAGGGCGCGCCAGAGCGGCTGCTCGACCGACATGCGTACGACGCGTTCGCGTTTCGCCATCTCCCCCACCCCCCTGACGGGCGGTACCGCCCGCTTCCGCTACTCGCCCTTGCCGGCCTTGTCCGCCCTGGCGGCCTTCTCGGCCTTCTCGGCGTCCTTGGCGGCCTTCTCGGCGTCGGCGATCTGCCGCTTGGCCGCCGTCGCGTAGATGTCGACGTACTCCTGGCCGGAGAGCTTCATGATCTCGTACATGACCTCGTCGGTCACCGAGCGGAGGATGAAGCGGTCGTTGTCCATGCCGTGGTAGCGGCTGAAGTCCAGCGGCTTGCCGATCCGGATGCCCGGGCGCATGAGCTTGGGGACGATCTTGCCGGGCGGCTGGATCTTCTCCGTGTCGATCATCGCGACGGGGATCACGGGCGCGCCGGTGGCCAGGGCCACCCGGGCCAGGCCGCCGGGCTTGCCGCGGTAGAGGCGGCCGTCGGGCGAACGCGTGCCCTCGGGGTAGATGCCGAACAGCTCGCCGCGCTCGATGACCTCGATGCCGCTCTTGATGGCGGCCTCGCCGGCGCCGCGGGCGCCGGAGCGGTCCACCGGGAGCTGGCCGACGCCCTTGAAGAACGCGGCGGTCAGCCTGCCCTTGACCCCGGGAGAGGTGAAGTACTCCGCCTTCGCGATGAAGGTCACCTTCCGGTCCAGCACGGCCGGGAGGAAGAAGGAGTCGGAGAAGGACAGGTGATTGCTCGCGAGGATCGCCGGCCCCTCCGCGGGAATGTTCTCGAGGCCCTCCACCCACGGCCTGAAAGCGAGTTTCAGGGAACCGCCGACGGAGAACTTCATTGCGCCGTAGATCAACTCGAAAGCCTTCCTGTGTCTGTCGAACAGACCATATCCCGTGCCCCCGCCGGCAGGGGCCCGACGACCCTGGCCGGTGCCACCCCGGTCGCGTACCTTGAAGTCACACAGAGCAACGCACCCGCCCGGCGTACGTCATGATCAAGGAGACCCCTGGTGCCCGTCCTCCCTGGAGCCGAGCCGTTCCGCCACGAGGGCGGAGAGGTCGGCGTCCTTCTCTGCCACGGCTTCACCGGTTCCCCGCAGTCCCTGCGCCCCTGGGCCGAGTACCTCGCCGGGCGGGGGCTGACGGTGTCGCTGCCGCTGCTGCCCGGGCACGGGACACGCTGGCAGGACATGCAGCTCACGGGCTGGGAGGACTGGTACGCGGAGGTGGACCGGGCCCTGCGGGAGCTGCTGGACCGGTGCAAGCAGGTGTTCGTCTTCGGGCTGTCGATGGGCGGTGCGCTGACGCTGCGGCTGGCGGCCAAGCACGGGGACGCGATCAGCGGCATCGTCCTGGTCAACCCGGCGAACAAGGTCCACGACCCGCTGGCCTTCGCCCTCCCGGTGGCGCAGCACTTCATCCGGTCGACGCCCGGCATCGCCAGCGACATCGCCAAGCCGGGCTCGGTGGAGGTCGGCTACGACCGGGTCCCGACGCGGGCCGCGCACTCGCTGCGCAGGTTCCTGCGGCTGGTGGACGCCGAGCTGCCGCAGGTGACGCAGCCGCTGCTGCTCCTGCACAGCCCGCAGGACCACGTCGTGCCGCCCGTCGACTCGGCGCGCGTACTGGCCCGGGTCTCGTCGACGGACGTCACGGAGACCCTGCTGGAACAGAGCTACCACGTCGCGACGTTGGACCATGACGCGGAGCGGATCTTCGCGGACAGTTTTGCGTTCGTCGGCCGTCTGGCGGAGAGCGTGGGCAGGGAGGGGGCGCAGGCCGGTGGCTGAGCACGAGGAGCAGTCGGGCGGTGTGCCGCCGCTGGACGAGGAAGCGGCGTGGGCAGCGATCGTGGCCGGGTACGGGCAGGAGCCGCCGGACCCGCCGGGGTCGCGGCCGTTCCAGCCCATCGAGAACCTCCTGCTGCCGGAGGAGGACGTCAAGCCGCTGCCGCCGGAGCCGGGCCCGGACGCCGAGCCTGAGCCGCCGGCCGCGCCGGCTCCCACGCTGGGCAGCTCGGTGGTCTTCGCCCCGGGCGTGGGCATGGCGGGCCCCCGCGACCATTCGCCGGCGGAGCCCGACGACGAGGCGGCCGCGGCGGACGAGGGACACTTCGTCCAGCCCGAGCCGGAGCTCCCGCCGGCGGACACGACGGCGAAGTTCGCGTGGCTGGCGGTGGTCGGCGGCCCGGTCCTCCTGCTGCTGGCGGTGCTGCTGCAGTGGGACATGACCTGGTGGCTGACGACCCTGGGCATCGGCGGCTTCCTGGGCGGCTTCGCGACCCTGGTCGCGCGCATGCAGCACGGCGACGACGAGGACGACGACCCGGGCCGCGGCGCGGTCGTCTGACCGGACCTGTACGGGCTGGGTGTCGGAGGCGCGGGCGCCGGGGCAGCGGCCCGCAGCCTCCAGCCCCGCCGGCGTTCGAGGCGCGGGGGTCCGGGGGCGGGGCCCCGGCAACGGCGCCGTACCCGGCCCCAGGAGCTACGGCGCAGCCGGCAGCCGCAACGCCGCCAGCACCGGAAGGTGATCCGTCGCCGACCGCAGGTCCGCGGCCGCCACCCCCGCCAGCCCCGCAGGGACCCCGCAGGCCAGCACCTCCACCCCCGCCGTGGCGAAGACGGCATCGATCCGCCGGTCCGGCGCGCCCGCCGGGAAGGTCCGCTCCCCGCCCCACGGGGCGACGGCCCAGCAGTCCTGGAGGGCCTGGGCGAGCCGCCCGAAGGCAGGGCCGCCCGGTCCCTCGTTGACGTCGCACGCGGCGATCCCGTACGGGGTGTCCAGCGCGGCGATCCGGTCGAGGAGGAGGTCGGCCTGGGCCCGCCGCTGCGCCCGGTCCAGCGACAGGTGCGCCGAGACCACGCCCACACGTACGCCGCCGATGCGGACGACGGCCGTGGCCAGGCCGCGCCGGTGGAGTCCGGGGGTGTGCGGGAGCAGGACGTCCTCGGTCCGCTCCGCGAAGACCCGCAGCGAGCACAGCAGCAGCGGTCCGGTCGCGGTCGCTCCCCCTCCCAGGACCACCAGGTCGCATTTCCTGGCCAGCCGGGCCGCGTGTTTGCGCCAGCGGAAGAAGCGCGGCGCCTCCTGTACGAGGACCAGGTCCGGCTCGCAGGCCCGGACGACCCGGACGAGCGCCTCCTCGTCGTCGCGCAGCGAGCGGACGTTGTATCCGAGAACCCGGATCACTGTGGAACCGTCGGGCTCCGTACGGGACTTCGGCAGCGGGGGCGGCGACTGGTCCATGTCCATGCACCGCAAGATACGCAGCCGCCCGCCGCTCCCCCAAGGGGCGCGGCGGGCGGTCCGGGCGGAAGGGGGTCAGCCCTGGCGGGCCAGGTCGGCCGCGCCGACGAGTCCGGCCTTGCCGCCGAGCTGTGCGGCGAGCACCTGGGCGTGCGGGCGCCAGGCCCCGCCGACCAGCCAGCGCTTGAAGGACTTGCGGATCGGGTCGAGGACCAGGTCGCCCTCGTCGGAGACGCCGCCGCCGACGATGAACGCCGACGGGTCGAAGAGGGACGCCAGGTCGGCGAGGCCGGCGCCGGCCCAGCGCGCCAGTTCGCGGAAGGCGTCGACGGCCACCTTGTCGCCCTGCCGGGCGGCCTCGCTGATGTGCTTGCCCTCGATGCCCTCGGGGGTGCCGTCGCCGAGGCCGAGCAGGACGGTGGCGTTCTCCGGGGTGGCGTTCGCGCGCTGCTTGGCGTAGCGGACGAGGGCGCGTCCGGAGGCGTACTGCTCCCAGCAGCCCTGGCTGCCGCAGCCGCACAGCAGGCCGTCCGGGACGACCCGGATGTGGCCGAACTCGGCGGCGACGCCGAAGCGTCCGCGCCGCAGCTTGTTGCCGATGATGATGCCGCCACCCAGGCCGGTGCCGAGCGTGATGCAGATGACGTCGTCGTGGCCCTGGCCGGCGCCGAAGCGGTATTCGCCCCAGGCCGCGCAGTTCGCGTCGTTCTCGACGACGACGGGGAGGCCGATGCGCTGCTCGACCTTGTCCTTGAGCGGCTCGTGGCGCCAGTTGATGTTCGGCGCGAAGAGCACGGTCGCGCGCTTGTCGTCCACGTATCCGGCGGCGCCGATACCGACGGCCTCGATGGCGTGGTTGCTGCTGACCTCGGAGACGGCGGCGCAGATGGCCTCCGTCACTCCGTCCGCCGTCGGCGGAGTGGGCACCTTGTACGTCTCAAGGATCGTGCCCTCTTCGTCGACCACGCCGGCCGCGATCTTCGTGCCGCCGATGTCGACGCCGATGGTGAGTCCCATTAGTCCCTCGGTTTCCGGTCAAACCCCGCCATGGCCAACGGTACCCGAGGGCGCCGCGGGTTCAGTCGAGATCGATCCGCTCGGCCGGGCCGTCGTCGGGGCCGTCCCCGCGCGGATCGCGGTCGTCGGACGGCCGGCGAGGTGCGCGGGTCTCGCCCCGGGTCCAGCGTCCCTCGTGGCCCTCGACGGCGGACCGGTAGGCGGCGAGCAGCTCGGAGCCGGCGGCCGCGAGGTGGTCGAAGACCTCCGGGTTGCGTTCGACGACGGGCTTGGCGGCGGTCTTCGCCTGGTCGACGATCTGCCGGACGGCACCCTGTGCGGCGGCTCCGAACAGCGGGTTGTTCAGGGCGGAGACCTTGTCGGCGACGGCCTCGAAGAGCTTGAACAGTTCCTCGGCCGCGGTCCCGGTGCTTCCGGGGCCGGCCTGGCCCTGTCCGCGCAGGCGCTCCTTCTCGGCGGCGAGGTCCTCGGCACAGGCCTTGGCCCAGGCGTCGTCGGTGGGGCGGTCGGTGGCCTCGCTCATGGCGGACTCTCCTGCGGCGGCTGCTGGGCGTGCTTGCTGTCTACCTCCGACGGTACCCGAACGGGGGTATGCCGTTCAGCGCGTACGGGGCCACAGGCCCGGGTCGGGGGTGAAGCGGATGCGGAGCCGGCCCTCGGTGAGGGCGGCGCCGGAGACGGTGCAGCGGCGCAGCGCGGAGGGCAGGGGAACGGTCCTGCGGTGCGGGCCGGCGGTGAGGAGCAGCTCGTCGCCGCGGCGGACGAGGCCGAGGTCGCGCTTGTGGGCGCCGGGCAGCGGAACCACCCAGACGAGGAACCCCTCCTCGGCGAGCCGGTCCTCGACGGTCCAGGCGGGGCGGGGGGCGGGCGCGTCCGGGACGAGTGCGCCGTCGGCGGCGAGCCGGCCGAGGTCGTCCTGGCCCCGGGGGTCGGGGCCGAGATGGGCGAGGGGCACCACGGGGCCCTCACAGGCCCACTCGGCGGCGTATTTGTCCTGTTGGGCGGCGAGTCCGGCGAGCCAGGGATCGGCGGAGCCGGGCGGGACCGTCCGGTTGGCGACGACGGCGGAGACGGGCAGCTGGTGGAGGGCGAGGCCGAGCCGTCCCAGGCGGAGGGCTTCGGCGGCGGCCGGTCCGGGCTCGGCGACCAGGCGGACGTCGGTGGTGTCGGCCTCGACGACGGCCTGGACGGCGGCGAGCTCCTCGTCCCAGCGTGCGGCGGCCTCGTAGAGCCACTGGGCGGGCATGGGAACGCCTGCCAGCTGGGCGAGTACGGGCCGCAGGGCCCTGGCGGCCTGCTTCTCGGTGGGGAGCAGGCGGGCGAGGTAGCGGCGCAGTTGGGCGGGCAGGGCGAGGGCGGCGACGGCCTGGTGGAGCGGGGGCAGGTCGACGACGACGAGGTCGGTGCCGGGTGCGGCGGCGGCCCGGCGCAGGGCGCGCAGGAGGGCGAACTGTTCGGCGCCGGGCAGTTCGGTGAGTTCCTCGGCGGCGAGCGGGCGGGCGCCGACCATCGAGAGCAGGGCGGATCCGCGTTCCTGGAGCGCGGCGAGTTCGTCGCGGAACTCCTGGCCGGAGTCGACCCCGGCGATGCGCAGGCCGGGCGGGAGGGGGGCGCCGAGGAGTTCGGGGAGCGGGTCGCCCGGGTCGCCGGAGAGCAGCAGCACCCGGCGGCCGCGGCGGGCGGCGGCGAGGGCGGTGGCGGCGGCGACGGTGGTCCGCCCGGCCCCGCCGGGGCCGGTGATGAGCAGGGTGTGCATGGGGGGTGCTCCGGGTCGGTGGGGGGCGCCGCGCGCGGGCCGCGAGGGGGCCCGGCGGGGTGCCGCCCCGGGTGGGCGCGGCACTCCCGGTGCGGTCGGTCAGACGGACTCGACGCGCTTCTTCAGGCCGGCCAGGGCGCGGTCGATGATGACCTTCTCGGCCTTGCGCTTGATCATGCCGAGCATGGGGATCTTGACGTCGACGGTCAGCTGGTAGGTGACCTCGGTGCGCTTGCCGCCGTCCACCGGGGCGAGCCGGTAGGAGCCGTCGAGCTGGCGCAGCATCTGCGACTTGTCCAGGGTCCAGCTGACCTCGTCGGTGCCCTTCCAGGTGTAGGCGAGGGTGTGGTCGTCCTTGATCGCGCCCGCGTCGAGCAGCAGTCGGACCTTCTCGGCCCGGCCGTCGGCGTCGGTGGCGAGGACCTCGGCCTCCTTCACCTCGCCGGTCCACTCGGGGTAGCGGGCGAAGTCGGCGATCACGGCCATCACGTCGCCGGGCGCGGCGTCGATCGTGATGCTTGAGCTGGTGTGTTCCGCCATCGCGGTCGCTCCTCCGGAGATTGTTCGAGGATGTGTACGGCCTCCGGCCGCCGCGTGAAGGCTACCGCGCGTGCGGACGCCGCCACTCCAGAGGCTCCCCGGGCCGGGTCCGGGCGGCGCCGAAGCGGCCGGTTCTCACCACTCCATGGCCCAGGGGCGGCCGGTGGAGGCGAAGTGACCGACGTTCACGCACTCGGTGGCGCCGATGCGCATCCGCCGGGCGAGGGGCTGGTGGACGTGGCCGAAGAGGGCGTAGCGGGGGCGGGTGCGGCGGATGGCGGCGAGCAGGGCCTCACTGCCCCGTTCGAAGCGGCGTGCGACGGTGTCGTAGCAGAGCTCGGGCACTTCCGGCGGGATGTGCGAGCAGAGGACGTCGACCTCGCCGAGGGCCTCGACCTTCGCGGCGTACTCCTCCACGTCCACTTCATAGGGGGTGCGCATGGGCGAGGGGAGTCCGCCGCCGACGAAGCCGAAGACGCGGCCGGCGATCTCGACCCGCTGGCCGTCGAGGACGGTGAGGCCGTGCCGGTCGGCGTACTCGGGCCAGAGGGCCGGGATGTCGACGTTGCCGTAGGTGGCGTAGGTGGGGCGGGGGAAGGCGGCGAACATCTGCGCGTACTGGCGGCGTACCGCGTCCTCGATCACCTGCTCGCGGTCGAGTCCCGCCCACAGCCGGCGGCCGAGGGCGTGGGCCTCCTCGAAGCGGCGCTGGGTGCGCAGCTCGACGATGAGGTCGGCGTTCTCGACGCCGAACAGGTCGGGGAAGATGCCGCGCGAGTGGTCGGCGTAGTCGAGGAAGAGGACGAGGTCTCCGAGGCAGATGAGGGCGTCGGCGCCGTCGCCGGCGCGTGCCAGGGCCTCGGTGTTGCCGTGCACGTCGCTCACGACGTGGACCCGTGTGCGGCTCGATCCGCTCGTCCCGTGTTCTGCGCCCCGCAAGCTGCCAACCATGCGGACAACCCTAGGGGGGCTGGTGAGGAGCTGGTAGTGGCCCTGTGAAAGCCGGGCCTACCTGCGGTTACTTCCGAGTCGGCGACGGGTTCGACTACTGTCGGCGCGTCGGGGCCGGACCGCGCGAGTGCAGAATGTGACGCACGGAACATCTGGCCGGTTCCCTCTATCGGGAACCCACTACCGGTGGGTAACGTCCGGTCGGTCCACATGGTGGCGATGGCGCCCAGAGGAGCAGCAGTCTTGCGCGAGTTCAGCCTTCCGGCCCTGTACGAGGTCCCGTCGGACGGGAACCTGACGGATCTCATCCGCCGCAACGCCGCCCAGCACCCAGACACCGCCGTGATGAGCCGCAAGGCCGACGGCCGGTGGCAGGACGTGACGGCGACCGAGTTCCTCGCCGAGGTGCGCGCCACGGCCAAGGGCCTGATCGCGGCCGGAGTGCGCCCCGGCGACCGGGTCGCCCTGATCTCCCGCACCCGTTACGAGTGGGTGCTGGTGGACTTCGCGATCTGGTGCGCGGGCGGCGTCACCGTCCCCGTGTACGAGACCAGCTCCCCCGAGCAGATCCAGTGGATCCTCGGCGACTCCGGCGCGGTCGCCGTCGTCGTGGAGAACGCCGGGCACTCCGGGGCGGTGGCGTCGCTGCGCGACCGGCTCCCGGAGCTGCGCGAGGTCTGGGAGCTGGAGCAGGGCGGGCTGGACGCGCTGAAGGCCGCGGGCGCCGCCGTCACCGACGCCGAGGTCGACGAGCGCAGCAGCCTCGCGAACGCCGACGACCCGGCCACCATCGTCTACACCTCGGGCACCACCGGCCGCCCCAAGGGCTGCGTGCTGAGCCACCGCAACTTCTTCGCGGAGTGCGGCAACGCGGTGGAGCGCCTGAGCCCGCTGTTCAGGACCGGCGAGTGCTCGGTCCTGCTGTTCCTGCCGGCCGCGCACGTCTTCGGGCGCCTGGTGGAGGTGGCGGCCGTGCTGGCGCCGATCCGCCTGGGCTGCGTACCGGACATCAAGAACCTCACCGACGAGCTCCAGTCCTTCCGCCCCACGCTGATCCTCGGCGTGCCCCGGGTCTTCGAGAAGGTCTACAACTCGGCGCGCGCGAAGGCGCAGGCCGAGGGCAAGGGGAAGATCTTCGACGCGGCGGCCGACACGGCCATCGCCTACAGCCGTGCGCTGGACACCCCGCGCGGCCCGTCGTTCGGGCTGAAGCTCAAGCACAAGGTCTTCTCGAAGCTGGTCTACAGCAAGCTGCACGCCGTCCTCGGCGGGCGCGGCGAGTACGCGATCTCCGGCGGCGCGCCGCTCGGCGAGCGGCTCGGGCACTTCTTCCGCGGCATCGGCTTCACGGTGCTGGAGGGCTACGGGCTGACCGAGTCCTGTGCCGCCACGACCTTCAACCCGTGGGACAAGCAGAAGATCGGCACGGTCGGCCAGCCCATGCCGGGCTCCGTGGTGCGCATCGCGGACGACGGCGAGGTGCTGCTGCACGGCGAGCAGATCTTCACGGGGTACTGGAAGAACGAGGCGGCGACCGCCGAGGCGCTCACCGACGGCTGGTTCCACACCGGCGACGTCGGCACCCTCGACGAGGACGGCTACCTCACGATCACCGGGCGCAAGAAGGAGCTCATCGTCACGGCGGGCGGCAAGAACGTCGCCCCCGCGGTGATCGAGGACCGCATCCGGGCGCACGCGCTGGTCGCGGAGTGCATGGTGGTCGGTGACGCGAGGCCGTTCGTGGCCGCGCTGGTGACGATCGACGAGGAGTTCCTCGGCCGCTGGGCCGCGGAGAACGGCAAGCCGGCCGGGGTCACGGCGGCGGACCTGCGGGAGGACGCCGACCTCATCGCCGCCGTCCAGAAGGCGGTCGACGACGGCAATGCGGCCGTTTCCAAGGCGGAATCGGTGCGGAAATTCCGCATTCTGCCCTCCCAGTTCACCGAGGAGTCGGGGCACATCACGCCGTCGCTGAAGCTCAAGCGCAACGTGGTGGCGAAGGACTACGCGGACGAGATCGAGGCGCTCTACCGCGGCTGACCGGCCACCGCCGCCGGGCGGGGGTCCTCGGCGAGGATGCGTGCCATGTTCCGCTCGGCGAGGGCGGTGATGGTGACGAACGGGTTCACGCCGAGCGACCCCGGGACGAGGGAGCCGTCGACCACGTAGAGGCCCTGATAGCCCTTGGCCCGCCCGTGGGCGTCGGTCGCCTTCCCCAGGACGCAGCCGCCGAGCGGGTGGTAGGTGAAGTCGTCGGCGAAGGCCCTGTTGCCGCCGAAGAGGTCGTAGCGGTACATCGTGAAGTTGCGGCGGTTGATGCGGTCGAAGAGGTTCTTCGCCGCGTCGACCGCCGGTCTGTTCTGGTCCCGCCGCCAGTTGAGGTGGACACGGTCTCCGGCCGCGTCGTAGGTGAAGTGGCCGCGCTCCGGGTTCCGGGTGATGGCCAGGTACATCGAAATCCAGTGTTCGAGGCCCATGGGGAGCGGGGCGATCTCGGCGAACACCGGGTTCGCCGGGTTGTCCCAGTCGTCGATGCCGAGGGCCGGCATGGTGGCCTGGTGAGCGCCCACGGTGTCCCAGAGGTGGTTGGCGCGGGCGGTCATGACGTTGCCGTTGGGGCCCCAGCCGCGCCCGACCTCGCCGCTGAGCGCGGGCAGCGTGCCGGTCTCGCGGGCGCGCAGGAGGATCTCGGTGGTGCCCAGGCTGCCGGCGCCGAGGAAGAGCTGCCGGCAGCCGAGTTCGCGGACCCGGGTGACCTTCCCGGTCAGATCGCTGGTCCGCACGGTCAGGACGTACCCGCCGGCCGGGTCGGGCCGTACGCCGACCACGTGCTGCATGGTCTCGATGGTGACGTTGCCGGTGCCGAGGGCGGCGGCGAGGTAGGTCTTGTCGAGGCTCCTCTTGCCGTGGTTGTTCCCGTAGATGACCTCGCCGGCCAGGGCCGAGCGGGGCGCGGTGCCCGCCGCCTCGCGCTTCATGTGGCCGAAGTCGTAGACGTTGGGGACGAAGACGGTCTTCAGGCCGGTGTGGTGGGCGTGCTTGCGGGAGATCCGGGCGAAGCGGTACCACTCGGTGGACTCGAACCAGGCCGGGTCGATGTCGTTCACCCCGAGCATGGCGCGGGCGCGGGGGTAGTAGGTGCCGTACATCTCGTCGGCGTCGACGCCGGGGAAGACCTCGGTGAAGTAGGAGCGCCTGGGGGTGGGCGCCATGCCGCCGTTGACGAGGGAGCCGCCGCCCACGCCGCGGCCCACGTAGACGGACATGTCGCCGTGGTGCACGCGGTCCAGGACGCCGGGGTAGGGGCTGATGTCGCGGTTGACCACGTCGAGCCAGAGGAACTGTGCGAGCGGGGCCTCGGTGCGGGTGCGGAACCACATGGAGCGGTGGTCCGGGGCGGAGGTGGAGGGGAAGACCTTGCCGTCGGGTCCGGGGGTGTTCCACAGCCGGCCCATTTCGAGGACGACGGTGCGCACGCCCGCCTGCCCGAGCCGCAGGGCGGCGACGGCACTGCCGTAGCCGGATCCGACGACGATGGCGGGGGCGTAGTGGGCGGCGGCCGGCTCGACGGCGGCGGCGGAGGCCGCGCCGATCCGGGTGAAGCCGAGCGCGGCGGCGGTCGAGAGGGCGCCGAGCCCCAGCATGTGACGGCGCGTCAGGTTGGATGCCATGGCCGCATCATGAGCGGATTCCGGCCGTCCGCCCAGACGCGGTGTTGACAGACATCCGAGGAACAGTCGGACATGGCGTCGCCGGCCGCCGGGCGGCACTCCGCCACCGCCGGCGGGGCCACGGGACTACAACAGCGCGCGCAGACGGTCCGCCAGCAGGTCCCAGCGCCACTTCTCCTCGACCCAGGCGCGACCGCGCTCGCCCATCCGGGCCCGCAGGTCGGGATCCTTCAGCAGGGCCACGATCCGGTCCGCCGCCTCCTCGGGCGCACCGCCCCGCACGACCCAGCCCGTCTCGCCGTCCAGCACCGCGTCCGGCGCCCCGCCCGAGTCGCCCGCGACCACCGGCAGGCCCGTTGCCGAGGCCTCCAGGTAGACGATGCCGAGCCCCTCCACGTCCAGGCCGCCGCGCCGGGTCCGGCAGGGCATGGCGAAGACGTCGCCCGCGCCGTAGTGCGCGGGGAGCTGCGACCAGGGGACCGCGCCCGTGAAGACCACCGAACCGGCCACGCCCGTGGACGTCGCCAGCGCGCGCAGGTCCGCCTCGTACGGTCCGCCGCCGACGACCAGCAGCACGGCGTCCGGCACCGCGGCCAGGATCCGCGGCATGGCCTCGATCAGGGTGTCCTGGCCCTTGCGCGGCACCAGTCGCGACACGCACACCACCACGGGCCGGTCCGAGAGGCCGAGCCGGGCCCGGACCTCGTCGCCGCCCGACGCCGCGTGGAAGGTCTTCTCGTCGACTCCCGGCGGGAGGTGCACCATCCGCGCCGCCGCCCGGTCCGTGACCGCCGAGGCGATCCGCGAGCGCGTGTACTCCCCCAGGTACGTCAGCGTGTCCGTGCCCTCGCCGATCCGCCGCAGCAGCTGCCGCGCGGCCGGGAGCTGGGCCCAGCCCGCCTCGTGCCCGTGGGTGGTCGCCACGATCCGCCGGGCGCCCGCCCGGCGCAGCGCCGGTCCCATCAGCCCGAGCGGGGCGGCGGCCCCGAACCACACGGACTCGCAGCCGTGTTCGCGCAGCAGGGCGACCGCCCGGCGCGTCACGCGCGGGGTGGGCAGCAGCATCGTCGTGCGGTCGCGGACCACCTCGAAGGGCTGTTCCGCGTCGAAGGCCGCGGTGGCCTCGCGGCCCTCCGCGCCGTGCTTCCACGTGGAGGCGTAGACGACGACCCGGTCGGGGTCCAGCCGTAGCGCCATGTTGTGGAGGAAGGCCTGGATGCCGCCCGGTCTCGGCGGGAAGTCGTTGGTCACGATCAGGGTCTTGTGCATCGCCTGCCGACAGTACCCGCTCAGCCCAGCTCCTCGCGAAGGGACTCCCGCCAGGCCTCCGCCAGCCCCGCGGCGTCCACTCCGAGGGTCTCCCGCAGCGCGGTCTCCAGCGGCTCGCGGCCCGCCCGCCCGTACAGCTCCGCAAGGGCTTCCTCGCCCCACTTCGCCGCGATCAGCCGGCAGGCCAGCCAGGCACCCTCGTACGCCCGGGACGCCGCCTCGGGGTCGCCGCCGAAGGCGAAGTCCTCCGGCCGGGGCAGCGCGCCCGGCAGCGCGCCGCTGCGTACCGCCCGGGCGAGCGCGGGGGCGGCCTGTGCGGGCGTCGTGGAGGCCTCCCGGTACGCCGCCCAGTCCGCGAAGCCCTCGGAGAGCCACGCCGGGGTGGTGGCGGTCGTCGCCGCGCGGGTGGCCACGTGCGTGACCTCGTGGGTCAGGATGATCCGCCGGCCCTGCGCGCCCAGCGCGGCGTACCCCTCCGGATTGACGACGACCCGGTCCGCGGGGGCCGGTCCCGCGCCGACCCGGCCCGTCGTGACCGCGCCCAGCCCCCGGTAGGTGTCGGCGGGGCGGCCGAGCAGCCGCGCCATCGCGTCGAGGGAGCCCGGCACGAGCACGACGACCCGCCCCGCCCACGCTCCGGGCCAGGCCTCGCTCGCGGCCGGCACCGCCCGGTCGGCCTCGGCGGCGATCTCCCGCAGTGTCCCGGCGTCCTGCCCGGAAGCACCGAGGACGAGGGAGCGGCTGCCGGTGGCCACCGCGACCGGGCCCAGGTCCCACAGCTGCGGCAGGGCCCCCGGTGCGGGCCGGTCGGCGCCCACCCGCCAGCCGCCGGCCTCCCGGAGCAGATCAAGCTCACGGGCCGACTCCTCGGGAGCGGTGTCGTAGCCGGCCAGCCGGTAGCGCAGCCGCGCCCGTACGCGGGCCCGCTCGCCGTCGCGCCGCACCGAGGCGACCTCGTACGTGCGGTCGGCGAACGGGATCCCGGTGAGCGGCTCGGGCGTCTCCCGCGACCACTCGGCGACGGCCCGGCGGACGTCCTGCTCGGCCGGGTCGGCACCGCCGGCGCCCGGCAGCGGGCCGCATCCGGCGAGCAGCGCCCACAGCAGGACCACCGGCCCGAGGGGCCGGACGGGCGACGGACGGCGGAGGCGGAACATCCGCCGATCGTACGCAGGACGCCCGCGGCGGGGTGCCCGCCGGGGGTCAGGGGCGGGTGACCGCCGAGACCGGCATCATCCCGACCGGGTCGTAGCGCACCCGGGCGCCGGGGTAGGGCGCGTGGACCACTTGGCCGTTGCCGACGTACATGCCGACGTGGCTGGCGTCGGAGCGGTACGTCACCAGGTCGCCGGGCCGGGCCTGCGACAGCGGTACCTGGCGCCCGGCGTGCCGCTGGGCCTGCGAGGTGCGCGGCAGGGAGACGCCCGCCTGCCGGTAGGACCAGACCATCAGCCCGGAGCAGTCGAAGCCGGAGGGGCCCGTGGAGCCCCACACGTACGGGCGGCCGACGGCTGCCCGGGCTGCCCTCACGGCGGCCGCGGCGCGGCCGGAGGGCG
This sequence comes from Streptomyces sp. NRRL F-2664, assembly GCF_000719345.1. Lineage (GTDB taxonomy): Bacteria > Actinomycetota > Actinomycetes > Streptomycetales > Streptomycetaceae > Streptomyces. The sequence continues at coordinate 97,111 of NZ_JOFX01000010.1, read as the reverse complement.
CGCCGCCGGCGTCCAGGGGGCCGAGGTCGGGCAGCGACTCGTGGCGGCCGCCGGAGCGCGAGGAGCGCTCGAAGTCGGCCCGTTCCTCGGACGCCATGGAGTCCAGGAGCCGTTGGGCCGCGGCGAGCTTCGCCGTGACGGAGCGCTTGTGGCGGGCGACGTCGGAGCGCAGGGCGTCGAGTTCGGCGAGTTTGCGGGAGGCCTCCGCCCGCACCTGGCCGAGCCGCCGCTGTTCCTGGCGCAGTTCGTGGAGCTGGTGGGCCTGACGCTCGGTCAGCCGGTCGAGAGCGGCGGCCTGCGCCAGGTAGGCGTCGGGGTCCTCGGCGAGCATCAGGCCGACGGCGGGGTCGATGCCGCCGCTGCGGTACTGGGCGCCGGCGAAGGTGCCGAGGACGCCGCGCATGGTGTTGATGCGCTCCTGGCCCCGCGCCACCGCATCCTGGGCCCGGTTGACCTCGGTGCGGAGCCGGGCGGCCTTCTCGCCGGCCTCGTTGAAGTGCTCGGTGGCCTGCTCGGCCTCCTCGAAGAGCCGGTCGACCTGGGCGCTGACACCGGATCTCGCGCCGCCTCCGGGCTCGTGCGGGAGGCCGGGGGCCGCGGTCGCGGGTGCCCCCGCCATGGCGACCGCGGCGGTGGCCGCGGCTGCGGTGAGGACGGTGACCTTCGCGTTCCGGTCGAGGCCGCCGAGCCCGGGCCGACGATGTGACGCCACGTGCACCGTTCCCTTCCGCCGAGCGGGTCCCGGGTCCGCCCCCCGTGGGCGGCCGTGTGCCGGGTTCCGCGCTGGCAGACAGTAGCCGTGCGTCCACGCGCCGACCAACGACCGCGGGAGGGCGCACACGCCGACGCCCCACCGGAGACGCAGGTCACCGGCGGGGCGTGGGGTCGGAGCGGAGCCGTGGAATTCGCCCGGATGGGCGGTGGCGGCGCGTCAGCCGATGCGGACACCGAACTGGAACGGCATGTTGTCCATCGACTCGTACTTGACGCCGCCGCGCGGGTTGGAGGCGTGCAGCGTCATGTTGTTGCCGGCGTACAGGCCGACGTGGTGCAGGTCCCCGTAGAAGAAGACCAGGTCACCGGGCTGCAGCTGGCTGCGGCTGATGCGCGTGCCGTCGTTCGCCTGGGTGTAGGTCACGCGGCTGATGCTGACGTTGGCCTGCTTGTACGCCCACTGCGTCAGCCCGGAGCAGTCGAAGGAGTTGGGGCCCTCGTGGCCCGAGATGTACGCGCTGCCGACCTTGGTCTTGGCGGCCGCGAGGGCGGCACCGGCACGACCGGAGGCCTTGACGTCGCCGAGTTCGACGCGCTGGCCGTCGGCGCGGCTGGCCCGCGTCTCCTCGTCCTTCAGCGCGGCACGCTCCTGCGCCGTGAGGGTGTTGAGGATGGCCTGGGCGGCGGCGAGCTTCTCGGAGGAGACCTTCTTCTTCTCGGCGAGCTCCTTGCGGGTGGCGTCGAGGTCGGCGAGCTTGCCCGACGCCTCCTGGCGCTGCTGCGCGAGCGTGCGCTGCTTCGCCTGGATCTTCTGGACCGCTTCGACCTGCTTGCCGCTCAGGTGCTCCAGGGTGGAGGCCTTGTCGAGGTAGCTGTCGGGGTCCTCGGAGAGGAGGAGGGCGAGGGACGGGTCTATGCCGCCGTTGCGGTATTGGGCGCTCGCCATCGAACCGAGGGCGCTGCGGAGGTCGTTGAGCTCCCCCTGCCCGCGCGCGACCTGGTCCTGGATCTGCCCGATCTCCTTCTCGAGCGTCGCCTGCCGCTCCTTGGCCCCGTTGAACTTCTCGGTGGCCTGCTCCGCCTCTTCGTAGAGGGCGTCGACCTGGCTCTTGACCTCGTCCTTGCTCGGCTTCGCCGGAGCGGCGGAGGCGCTCTGCGCGGTCAGGGCGACGGCCGCGGCCGCGACCGAGGTGAGCACGGTCACACGAGCGCGGGTCGGCTGCTTGGGTCGACGGTGGGACGCCACGAAGGCGAGCTCCTTCTTCCTTAGAGCCGCCGAAGAACGCAACTCGGCAGCACCTTCGCTGCCACCCCGAATGAGTGATCCACCGCACGAAGGTTTGAGCAGACCCTAGTGACCCAGCTGTGATCAGTTCAAATCCTGCCGGGAAAAAACTCCGCCCCCGACCAGGTTCTTTACCTTCAGCGCACGCTCTGTGCCGGGCACTTGACGGTGCGTCCTCCCCGCGACCCACCAATTCGGACATGTGGAACGGGAGTTAGGAAACGCGCGAAAGCCGCTTCAGCAACAAAGCGGATGCTACGGGCCGGGCTCCGGCCTTGGCCACACCGTCGGCGACCTCGCGGTCCGTGGAGACCACGACCACCGGCCGGCCGGGCGGCTCCGCCCGCACCAGCTGCCGGATCAGCTCGTCCGCCGTCACACCCGCCTTGGAGAACAGCACCCGCACCCCGCGCGGCGGCGCCAGCAGCACCGGGGCCGCCAGCTCGGCGCCGTCGAAGACGCAGGTCATCTCCGCACCCGTCTGCGCGGCCAGCATCGACAGCCCGCCCAGCAGCCGCAGCCGCTGCTTCTCCAGCGGCATCGTCGGATAGCCCGTCTTGGTCACGTTGTAGCCGTCGACCACCAGATGGGCCTGCGGCAGCGCCAACAACTGGTCCAGCAGCGCCGGATCGGTCTCCGACAGGGCCCGCGCCGCGATGTCCTTCGGCGTCATCCGCCCCGGCTCCACCGCGTCCACCGTGTCCGCCGGGCGGGTGTTCACCGGCGGCAGCGCCAGCTCCCGGCGCAGCCCCTGCGCCGCGTCGAGCACGGTGTCCAGCAGCAGCCGCAGCCGCATGTCCTCGATGCTGCGCCCCTCACGGGTGGCCCTGCGCGAGGTCTCCAGCGCCGTCTCCACCTCCGCCAGACGGGACTTCAGCCGCCGCGACTCGCTCTCGGCGGCCGCCACCCGCGCCGCGGCCTCCCCGCGGATCCCGTCGATCTCGGCGGTCACCTTGCGCAGGGCCGCCTCGCCCCGCTTCACGTCGCTCAGGGCGCTGCGCAGCCGGCGCTGAAGCGATTCCGCGTCCTTCCGCGCCGCCTCCAGCTCAGCGCGTACCTGCTCACCGCCCGTGCGCTGCAGCTCCCGTACCTGTTCCAGCTCCTCGCGCAGGCGCTCCAGCTCGCGCCGGGTCTCCTCGCCGACCCGCTCGGCATCGGCGCGCTGCGCCTCCTCCCCCGCGGCGGCCACCAGCTTGACCCAGCCCGCGGGCCGCAGGACGAAGGCGGCCGCCGCCACGTCCAGCGGATCCGCGGCGGCCGGCGGCGCACCCGCCTCCAGCGCGTTCGCCAGGTCCGCCTGCGCCTCGCGCAGCTTCTCCGCGACCCTGCTGCGGAACACCGGGTCGGTCTCGACCGCCGCGGCCATGGCGTTGCCCGCGAACTTGGCGCGCCGGGTCGGGGTGAAACGGGCGTACTGGCGCAGCTGCGCCGGCAGGTCGGCGACCGTCAGCGCGCCGAAGGCGTCCGAGACGAGCGCGACGACCCGGCGCCGCACGCCTTCCGGCAGCGGGCGGTCGAGCGCCTCCGCGGCGTCGCCGGCCGCGTCGGCCGGCCCGGCGCCGCTTGCTGGCTCCACAATCCGTCACCCCTACCGTGATGGTCTGCCTGCGGACGGGGCTCCGTCAGGAGTCCGCGCCCGGCCTGTCCACGAGCTCGATCTGGTCCACCGCGTTGCACCAGCGGCAGCGGACCGACTCGATGGTCTCATTGACCACCTCGCGCTCCTCGACCTTGGGCTCCCCGGCGAGGTCCAGGTGGACGTACTCGACGACCTTCGACGAACGGGTGACGTCGAAGCGCGTGAGGTTGCCGCACAAGGTGCAGCGCCACCGCGTGGTGTCGGTCGGCAGAGGAACCGTCATCGGGCTGCTCACTCCTTCGTAGCTCATTCAATTAAACCGGTCGTTCGGCCGTCCGTGTCGGCCTGGGGACCGCAGCTCGTAACCCTACGGCCTGCCACCGCTTCAGGTGGGGCACGTTGCGTCATGCTCTGTCACATGATCGTAAGGTGGCAGGCCGTGCGCGAGGCCGCCCGGGGACCGGTGGTCACCCACGCGCTGATCGCGGGCTGCGCCGTGGTGTTCGTCCTCGGCCCCGCATCGGGGCTCAACCCGGCCTACGGGACCGGCGACGAGCTCATCGGCGCCGGCACCGCGTACTTCCGGCGGTGGGGCGTGGTCCCCGACGAGCTCTTCACCCGCACGCCCCGCGCCTGGCTGACGCCGCTCACCGCGCTGTTCGTGCACGGCAGCTGGCTGCACCTGCTCGGCAACATGCTCTTCCTCTTCGTCTTCGGCGCGATGGCCGAGGAGCGGATGGGCCGTCCGGCGTTCCTCGTCTTCTACCTCTGTACGGGCTACCTGGCGCTGGCGGCGTACGCGGCGGCCAACGCGGAGTCCGCGCAGACCCTGGTGGGCGCGTCCGGGGCGATCTCGGCCGTACTGGGGGCGTTCCTCTACCTGCTGCCGCGGGCGAGGGTGACGAGCCTGTTCCCCTTCCTCTTCTTCCTGCCGCTGCGGTTCCCGGCGTGGCTGGTGCTGCTGTTCTGGTTCGCCCTGCAGGGGGTGGCCGCGCAGCGCGCGCAGAGCGGGCCGGGAGTGGCGTATCTGGCCCACCTGGTGGGCTTCTCCCTGGGCTTCCTCTACGCGTGGGCCCGCTATCGGGGTACGACTAGAGTGGGTCGACCAGCGACGGCCACCGAGGGAGACAGCCAGCCGTGATCACCGCGATCGTGCTCATCAAGACCAGCGTGGACCGCATCCCCGAGATCGCCGAGTCCATCGCCGCGCTGGACAGCGTCAGCGAGGTCTACTCCGTGACGGGGACCTACGACCTGATCGCGCTGGTCCGCGTGAACCGCCACGAGAACCTGGCCGACATCATCCCCGGCCGCATCAGCAAGATCCCGGGCGTCGAGGCGACGGACACGCACGTGGCGTTCCGCACGTACTCCCAGCACGACCTGGAGGCGGCGTTCGCGATCGGCCTCGACGCGTAGCGCCGGCTTCGGCCGTGCCCCGGCCCCTGCGGGGGTGCTCGGCGGTGGTGCGTCGGTGTCCCGGGACGCTGCCCGGATCCGCCCGGTCTGTCCGCGGGGCGTGTGCCGGGTGCGGCCCGCGGGCCGCACCCGGCACAGGCAACCCGGGCCGTCAACGCCGAGCACCCCGCCGCGGCGCCGGGCCGCACCCGGTGCGCAGGGGCCGCCACCCGCGGGCCGTCAGCGCAGGGGGACGCAGCGGCCCTCCTCCGTGCGGTACTGCCACTTCGCGCCGTCCGCGACGAGTTCCCGGACCGCGCCGACGAAGCGGTCCACATGCTCGTCGGGGGTGCCCGCGCCGAAGCTGACGCGGATCGCGTTCAGGGAGCGCTCCCCCGGCGCCGCCTCGGGGGCCCCGCACTCGCCCTGCGCCTGCGGCTCGCTGCCGAGCAGGGTCCGCACCAGCGGGTGCGCGCAGAACAGGCCGTCCCGTACCCCGATCCCGTACTCCGCGGAGAGCGCGGTGGCGAAGTGGGAGCTGTTCCAGCCGTCCACGACGAAGGAGATGACGCCGACCCGCGGGGCGTCGTCGCCGAAGAGGGACAGGACCCGGACCGCCGGGACCTCCGCCAGGCCTGCGCGGACCTTCGCGATGAGGTGCTGCTCGCGGGCCACCAGGTTCTCGAAGCCCGCCTCGGTCAGGGCCCGGCAGGCCGAGGCGATGGAGTGGACGCCGATGACGTTCGGGGAGCCGGCCTCGTGGCGGGCGGCCGTGGTGTGCCACTCGACGTCGACGCCGCCGTCCTCGCGGCGGGAGACCTTGCGGGAGGCCCCGCCGCCCGCCAGGTAAGGATCGGCCTGCTGCAGCCAGTCGGCACGGCCGGCGAGGACGCCCGAGCCGAAGGGCGCGTACAGCTTGTGGCCGGAGAAGGCGACCCAGTCGACGTCGAGGTCGCGCACGGAGACGGGGTGGTGCGGGGCCAGCTGGGCGGCGTCCAGCACGATGCGCGCGCCGTGGGCGTGCGCGGCGGCGGCCAGTTCCTTCACCGGCCACAGCTCGCCGGTGACGTTGGAGGCGCCGGTGACGCACACGAGCGCCGGGCCGTAGGGGTCGCGGTCGCTGAGTGCCCGCTCCAGGAGGGCGACGGCCTCGTCCGGCGTGCGCGGCGCATCGAGGTAGGTGACCTGCGCGTCCGTCCACGGCAGGAGCGAGGCGTGGTGCTCGGTCTCGAAGACGAAGACCTGGCAGCCGGCGGGGAGCGCGGCGGCGAGCAGGTTCAGTGAGTCGGTGGTGGAGCGGGTGAACACGACCTGGTCGGTCGGGCGGCAGTCCAGGAATGCGGCAACCGTGGCGCGGCTCTGCTCGAAGAGGTCGGTGGACAGCTGCGAGAGGTATCCGGCGCCGCGGTGGACGCTGCCGTAGTAGGGGGCGTAGGCGGCCACGTCGTCCCAGACCCGCTGGAGGGCGGGGGCGCTGGCGGCGTAGTCGAGGGCCGCGTAGGTGACCTCGCCGCCGGTGACGAGGGGGACGGTGACGTCACGGCCGAGGACGGCCAGCGGCTCGGCGCAGGCGGCGGGGGCGGGGGCGGTGGCGACGGCGGCGTTCAAGGTTGCGGACATGGCGGTATCTCCCGGCAGGCAGGGCTGAATGGCTTCGGGGTGCCCGTACGCGGGTACGGCGGTACGGCCGTCCGGGGTACGGGAGGGGCCTCGGACGGCACGGTCGGGCTACCAGCGGGGAGGTGACCCCGGTCCGAGGGGGTGAAGTCGGGGCGGCAGTCGCCCTATCGCATTCGCTTGCTCACGGAAAACGCTCCTCGAGAGACCAGGACCCCTGGTGTCGAGGGATCCGCGCTTGCCGTAGGCCTTGCTGCCTACGGCCCGGTCATCACCCGGGGCACCCCGCCACGGAAGGAGGGTTGCCGGACAGCAAGCCGGGGCCTGAACGCTGTCACTCGTGACCTGCCAGCATCCTGCCACAAGATCGGCCGTGCACAAGACCCCGGTCCGCATGGCGGACCGGGGTCGGCGTGGCACGGGTACCGGGTCAGGCGTTGCTGGCCGCCACCCAGCGCTCCAGGGCGGCCCGGGCGGCTCCCGAGTCGATGGACTCGGCCGCCCGGGCGATGCCCGCGGCGATCTGCTCCTCCAGGGTGCCCGCGCCCGGGTCCAGGGCGACGAGGGCGGCGGCCGAGTTCAGCAGCACGGCGTCGCGCACCGGTCCGGTCTCGCCGGCCAGCAGGCGGCGGGCGACGTCGGCGTTGTAGGAGGGGTCCCCGCCGGCCAGGGCGGAGACGTCGACCAGCGGGATGCCGACGTCGCGCGGGTCGAAGGACTGCTCGGTGGCCTTGCCGTCGCGGACCCACCAGACGCGGGAGGTGGCCGTGGTGGTCAGTTCGTCGAGGCCGTCGTCGCCGCGGAAGACGAGGGCGGACGAGCCGCGTTCGGCGAGGACCCCCGCCACGATGGGGGCCATCCGGGGGTCTGCGACCCCGGTGGCCTGGGAGCGGACGCGGGCCGGGTTGGTGAGCGGGCCGAGGATGTTGAAGGTGGTCCGGATGCCCAGTTCGCGGCGGGCGCCCGCGACGTGCCGCAGGGCGGGGTGGAACTTCACCGCGAAGCAGAAGGTGATGCCGGCCTCCTCGGCGACCTCGACGACCCGCGCGGTGCTCAGGTCGAGGTTGACGCCGAGCTTCTCCAGGACGTCGGAGGACCCGCTGGCGGAGGACGCGGCCCGGTTGCCGTGCTTGACGACCTTGGCGCCGGTTCCGGCGACGACGACCGCCGACATGGTGGAGATGTTGACCGTCTTGGCGCCGTCGCCGCCGGTGCCGACGATGTCGACCGTGCGACCGGGCACCTCGATGAGGTTGGCGTGCCCGTACATGGCCCGTACCAGGCCGTTGATCTCCGCGACGGTCTCCCCCTTGGCGCGCAGGGCGACCACGAAGCCGGCGATCTGCGCGTCGGTGGCCTCCCCGCGCATGATCCGGTCCATGGCCCAGGCGGTGTCGTCGGCGCCGAGGTCCTGGCCGGACAGCAGTGCGTCGAGGACGCCCGGCCACCCACGGGCCGCCACGCTGTCGCCGCCTGCCGGGGTCACAACGTTCATGGTCCGCTCCTGCTGTTGATGGGGGTTCCACGTCGAATGGGTCGGAGATCAGCCTATCCAGCCCCGGTTACGGCAAAGAGCCCCGTCCAGACACTGGACGGGGCTCTCGCCGTGGCGACACCAGGACTGACCGGAATCAGTCCCTCATGCGGTCGTGCAGGGGATCAGTGGTGGCCGTGGCCGGACTGGATCTCCTTGTACTCCTCCACCGTGGGCTTGGCGATCTGGTTGCCCTCGGCGTAGAAGCCCTTGCTGAGCTTCGCGCGCAGCTTCTCGCCGGCCTTCACCTTGCGCTCGACGCCGTTCTCGTCGACCGTCGGGCCGATCTCGATCGGCTCGTACTGCTCGTGCGCGGTGAGGGTGTGCAGCTTGCCCTGCGGGAGCGGCTCGTGGACCTCGACGAACTCACCGTGCGGCAGGCGCTTGATGATGCCGGTCTCGCGACCGTGCAGCACCTTGTCCCGGTCCCGGCGCTGGAGGCCGAGGCAGATGCGCTTGGTGACGATGAAGGCGAGGACCGGGACGACGAAGAAGCCGATCCGGACGAACCAGGTGATCGAGTTGATCGACAGGTGGAAGTACTGGGCGAACATGTCGTTGCCGCCGCCGATGAGGAGCACGATGTACTCCGCGATCCAGGCGACACCGAAGGCCGTGCGGGTCGGGACGTTGCGCGGGCGGTCCAGGATGTGGTGCTCGCGCTTGTCGCCGGTGACCCACGACTCGATGAACGGCCAGACGGCGATCGCACCGAGCACCAGCGGGAAGAGGATCAGCGGGATGAACACGCCCAGGACGAGCGTGTGGCCCCACAGGTTGATCTCCCAGCCGGGCATGGCACGGATCAGGCCTTCGGGCATACCCATGTACCAGTCGGGCTGCGCACCGGTGGACACGTGGTCCGGGCGGTACGGGCCGAGGGCCCAGATCGGGTTGATCGAGGCGACGGCCGCGACGACGGAGATCACACCGAAGACCAGGAAGAAGAAGCCTCCGGCCTTGGCCATGTAGACCGGCAGCAGCGGCATGCCGACGACGTTGTTGTTCGTCTTGCCGGGGCCCGCGTACTGGGTGTGCTTGTGGTAGAAGACCAGGATCAGGTGGGCCACGAGGAGGCCCATCATGATGCCGGGCAGCAGCAGGATGTGCACCGAGTAGAAGCGCGCGACGAAGTCGCCGCCCGGGAACTCGCCGCCGAACAGGAACATCGACAGGTACGTGCCGACGACCGGGACGGACAGGATGGCGCCCTGCATGAAGCGGACACCGGTACCCGAGAGCAGGTCGTCCGGCAGGGAGTAACCGGTGAAGCCGGTGAACATGCCGAGGACCAGCAGCAGGAAGCCGAAGATCCAGTTGACCTCGCGCGGCTTGCGGAACGCGCCGGTGAAGAAGACGCGCATCATGTGCACGATCATCGCCGCGACGAAGATCAGCGCCGCCCAGTGGTGGATCTGACGGATCAGCAGGCCACCGCGGACGTCGAAGCTGATGTCGAGCGTCGAGGCGAACGCCTCGGACATCAGGACGCCCTGCATCGGGACGTAGCTGCCGTGGTACTCCACCTCGTTCATGCTCGGGTGGAAGAACAGCGTCAGGTACACACCCGTGAGGATGATGATGATGAAGCTGTAGAGGCAGATCTCACCCAGCATGAAGGACCAGTGGTCCGGGAAGATCTTGCGCATGTTCGCCTTGGCGAGGCTGTAGATGCCCAGGCGGCCGTCCGCCCAGTCCGCTACGCGCTCGCCGGCCGGCGCTTTGCGCGCCTTGGTGTCAGTGGCGGTGCTCATCCGCGCTCCCAGAATGCAGGACCGACGGGCTCTTCGAAGTCGCCGAGCGCTTCGAGGAAGCCTTCGTCATTCACGCCGATCCGCAGCTGCGGGAGGGCGTGGCCGGCCGGGCCGAAGATGACGCGGGCGCCGTCGGAGAGGTCGAAGGTGGACTGGTGGCACGGGCAGAGCACGTGGTGCGTCTGCTGCTCGTACAGGCTGATCGGGCAGCCGACGTGGGTGCAGATCTTCGAGTAGGCGACGATGCCGTCGTGGGACCACTCGAGTTCCTGCTTGTCCTTGATGTCCTCCGGCTTGATGCGGACGATCATCAGGGCGGCCTTGGCGATCTGCGTCTGGAAGTCGTGCTGGTGCTCGTCCAGGCCCTCCGGCATGGCGAACGTCAGCGAACCGACGAGCACGTCCTCGGGACGCAGCGGCTCCATCGTGTTCTGGTTGATGAGCAGCTTGCCCTTGGCCCACATGGTGTGGCGGAGCTTGTCCTCGGGCAGCGGGCCGAGGTCGCGCATGATCACGACGGCGGAGAGCGGCAGCATGGCCAGCGCGCCGAGCATCGTGTTGCGGATCAGCGGACGGCGGCCGATGCCGGACTCGTTGGCGCCGTCGGCGAAGTCCTGCAGGACCTTCGCCTTGACCTCCGGCGGGGCGGCGATCGGGTGGCGCTCGTCGGCGACCTCGACGTCGGACATCAGGGTGCGGGCCCAGTGGACCGCGCCCGCGCCGATGCAGAAGAGGGCGGCGCCCAGCGTCATGCCCAGGGCGAAGTTGAGCGCGCTGACCTTCCCGAGCGGGAAGATGAAGACGATCTTGTCGACCGGGAAGATCACGTACGACGCGATGAAGCCGATCGTGGCCAGCATCGACAGCGTGAACAGCATGGCGACGGTGCGCTCGGAACGCTTCGCCGCCCGCTCGTCGATGTCCTGGATGCGCGGCTTGTGGACCGGCAGGCCGGGGTCGGCGAACGGGTCGTCCGCCACTGCTACGCCACCGTGGTGGGCGTCGCCCTGCTCGCTCGGCAGGTGCTTCTCTTCGGGAATCTCTTGGCTACTCATGACTTCTTGGCCTTAGCGGTGTGGGCCGCGACCCAGACGGCGACAGCGATCAGCGCACCCAGAGCGAAGATCCAGCCGAACAGACCCTCGGAGACGGGGCCGAGGCCACCGAGCTTGAGACCACCGGGGTTGGTCGACTTCTCACCGTTCACGTTCTGGAGGTACGCGATGATGTCCTTCTTCTGCTTCTCCGGCATGGTGCTGTCGGGGAAGGAGGGCATGTTCTGCGGGCCGGTCTGCATGGCCTCGTAGATGTGCTTCGGCGAGACGTCCTCAAGGTTGGGGGCGTACTTGCCGTTGGTCAGCGCGCCGCCTTCACCGGTGAAGTTGTGGCACTGCGCGCAGTTGTTGCGGAACAGCTCACCGCCGTTGGCGATGTCGGCGTCCGCCGGGTCGTACTGCTTCTCGGTCGGCGTGATCGGGCCGGCGCCGAGGGAGGCGATGTACGCGGCCAGCTGGTCGATCTGCGCCTGGGTGTAGATGACCGGCTTCTTCGGCACCTGGGCGCCGGGCTGCTGGGCGGGCATGCGGCCCGTGCTCACCTGGAAGTCGACGGCCGCGGAGCCGACGCCGACCAGGCTCGGGCCGTCAGAGGAACCCTGACCGCCGGTTCCGTGGCAGCTTGCGCAACCCACGGCGTAGAGCTTCTTGCCCTCCTCGATGGCGAGGGACTGGGCGGTTTCATCGGCCTGCGCCTTGCCCGCGGGAGCAAAGGCGGCGTACAGCCCCCCAGTGGCCGCCAGCGCGAGGAGTAGAACGACGACCGCCGCCAGCGGATGGCGTCGTCGTGCGGAGAGCTTTTTCACGGATTACCCCGGTGTCAGGATCTTCTGCGTCGGTGTGTCTGGATGGTGTGCCGGGTCGGACCCGGTGACGTGTTCGCTACTTGATCAGGTAGATCGTGGCGAAGAGGCCGATCCAGACGACATCGACGAAGTGCCAGTAGTAGGACACGACGATGGCCGACGTGGCCTGTTCGTGGGTGAACCTCTTGGCCGCGTACGTCCGGCCGAGGACCAGCAGGAAGGCGATGAGTCCGCCCGTCACGTGCAGACCGTGGAAGCCGGTGGTCAGGTAGAAGACCGAGCCGTACGGACCGGACGAGAGGCTCATGCCCTCGTGCTTGACCAGCTCGGTGTACTCGAACACCTGGCCGCCAATGAAGATCGCACCCATGACGAACGTGATGATGAACCACGTCCGGAGCTTCTTCACGTCACCGCGCTCCGCGGCGAAGACGCCGAGCTGGCAGGTGAGGGAGGAAAGCACCAGGATCGTCGTGTTCGTCGCCGAGAAGGGCAGATTCAAGGCCGAGGCCTGCTCTGTCCAGTACTCGGGACCCGTCACGGATCGCAGGGTGAAGTACATCGCGAAGAGGGCCGCGAAGAACATCAGCTCGGAACTCAACCAGATGATGGTTCCGACGCTGACGAGGTTCGGCCGGTTGACCGTCGGGTGCGCGTGCCCGGTATCTACTGTCGTTGCTGTCGCCACGACCGACATTATGTCGGTCGCTTATCCCGCCCTCACCCCGGGGGGTGCCGTTCGGAGTGTCAGGGGCGTGTGCAAGGCCCGAACGGCCCATCGGGCGACCTCTCCGAGTGGGCTCGCGCACCTGTCCGAACCGATGTTGGGGGGCCGCCGGGAGGAGTAGCATCCCGCGCAACATCAACGTGATTCATGGGACACGTGGAGGATCGAAATGCGGGCGACTGCGCGGGTTCTGGTCTACAGCGACGACGCGGGCACCCGGGAGCAGGTGAGACTGGCGGCGGGCCGCCGTCCCGCCGCGGATCTGCCGCCGGTGGAGTTCCTGGAGTGCGCGACCCTGCCGGCGGTCCTGTCGGAGCTGGACGCGGGCGGCATCGACGTGTGCGTGCTGGACGGCGAGGCCGTTCCGGCCGGGGGCATGGGTGTGTGCCGGCAGATCAAGGACGAGATCTTCCGGTGTCCCCCGGTGCTGCTGCTGATGGGGCGCCCGCAGGACGCCTGGCTGGCCACGTGGAGCCGCGCGGACGCGGCGGTGACCCTTCCGGTCGACCCGGTGGAGTTCGCGGACGCCCTGGCGGGGCTGCTGCGTTCCCGGCTGTCGCTGGACGCGTAGCCGCCCGTGGCGGTGCTCTCCCGGGAGCCGGGAGAGCATCTCGCCCCGGCCGTCAGACGGTCGGCCTCAGGCGGGCCTGGTCGACGTGACTGCGGCCTTCCTGGGTGCCCTTGAGCAGGGCGCTGCCCTCCCGCCAGTCCTTCCAGTCCATGTTCCAGTCCCCGAACCCGTTGCCGAAGATGTCCATGTCGTCGCCGATGCTGTTGATGACCTGGACGATGTCGCCCTCGGTGATGTTCTCGTAGAACCATGCGGCGTTGCCGGTACTCATGCCGGTGCAGCCGTGGCTGACGTTCGCGTAGCCGTGCGAGCCGACGGACCACGGTGCGGCGTGGACGTATTCACCACTCCAGGTGACGCGGGTGGCGTAGTAGACGGGCAGGTTGTAGTACTCACTGCCGCCGATGCCGACGGTGTCCCCGCGCATCCGTACGTAGTACTGCTTCCCCAGCACCACCTTGATGCCGTTGCGGGTGGAGAACCCGGGCTTGCCGGTGGTGACCGGGATGGAATTGATCACTTCTCCGTTGCGCCTGAAGGTCAGCCAGTGGGCGGCGGCGTCGGTGGTGACCTCGACGCGGTCGCCGATCTCCAGCTTCAGCGGCTTGGCGGCGGCTCCGTGGAGCTCGTCGGTGATCCGGATGCCCTCCAGGTTGCTCCGTACGGAGACCGTGGTGTTGGCGGGCCAGTACTCCTTCGGGCGGTAGTGCAGGTTCTTGTCGTCGACCCAGTGCCAGGCGCCTTCGACCCCGGCCGGGGCGTCGACGATCAGACCGCGTTCGACGACGGCGCGCGCGGCCTTGTCCTTGACCGGCTCGTTGAGTTCGGCGGTGATGGGCTGGCCGACGCCGTACTTGCCCTCGTCCGGCCCGAATTCGACCTTGAGGACCCCCTTGGACGGGGTCGTGTCGAAGGCCATCGTGCGCTGGCCGGGGGTGCCCCGTTCGTCCTCCGTGCTCACGGTGACGGTGTAGCGGACGCCTGCGGCCATGGGGACGGTGCTGTGCCACCGGTCTCCCTTGGCGCTGAGTTCGCCCGCCAGGCGGCGGCCGTGGGTGTCCACGGCCGTGACGTCGGTGATCCGGCTGCCCTTGCCCTTGGCCGTGATCTCCAGGGGCCGGTTGGGGTCGACGGGGCGGCTGCCTGCGGTCTGGTTGAAGGCGACCTGTTCGCCCGCGTCGACCGGGCGGGCTGACAGCGGGTTGTCGCCGGACCCGCATGCGGTGGCGCCGGCCCCGAGGGACGCGACCAGCAGGGAGCAGCTGAGTACCGTCCAAAGACGCGGTGAGTGCTTCATGGGGCCAACGCTATGAAGATATGACAATTACGGCGCGCGGGGTGACTGCAAACGAGGGGCCCGGACTCCTCCGAAGAGGTGTCCGGGCCCCACGTGGTGCGCGGCCGGGCCGCGCGGCACTGCTTCTGACTACTGGTTGGCGTTCTCACCGCGGTAGTACTCGTACACCCAGCCCCACAGGCCGATCAGGATGATCGGGGCCGAGAAGTACATGAGCCACCAGCCGAAGATGACGCCCATGAAGGCGAGCGCGCCGCCGATGCCCAGCGAGAGGGGCTGCCAGCTGTGCGGGGAGAAGAACCCCAGCTCGCCGGCCTCGTCGGCGACGTCGGCCTCCAGGTTGTCCTGGGCCATCTCGTCGACGCGCTTGGCCGTGAAGGCCAGGTAGTAGCCGATCATGACGCTCAGGCCGAAGGCCAGGAAGAGCGCGGTGGTTCCGACGGGCTCCTTCGACCACACGCCGTACACGACGGCCATGATCAGGATGAAGAGGGAGAGCCAGAGGAACATCTTGCCCTGGATCTTCACTTGCCGGCCTCCTTGCCACCGGTGACGGCCGCCTGGGCGCCGTGGTCCTCGAGGTGGTCGAGCGCCGCGATCTCCGGGTGGTGGAGGTCGAAGGCGGGCGACTCGCTACGGATGCGCGGCAGCGTGAGGAAGTTGTGCCGCGGCGGCGGGCAGGAGGTCGCCCACTCCAGCGAACGGCCGTAGCCCCACGGGTCGTCGACCTCGATCTTCTTGCCGTACTTGGCGGTCTTCCAGACGTTGTACATGAACGGCAGCATCGACAGGCCCAGCACGAAGGAGCTGATCGTGGAGATCGTGTTGAGCGTGGTGAAGCCGTCGGCCGCGAGGTAGTCCGCGTAGCGACGCGGCATGCCCTCGGCACCCAGCCAGTGCTGCACCAGGAAGGTGCCGTGGAAGCCGATGAACAGCGTCCAGAAGGTGATCTTGCCGAGGCGCTCGTCCAGCATCTTGCCCGTGAACTTCGGCCACCAGAAGTGGAAGCCGGCGAACATCGCGAACACCACGGTGCCGAAGACGACGTAGTGGAAGTGCGCGACGACGAAGTACGAGTCGGAGACGTGGAAGTCCATCGGGGGCGAGGCCAGGATGACGCCGGTCAGACCACCGAAGGTGAAGGTGACCAGGAAGCCGATCGTCCAGAGCATCGGGGTCTCGAAGGACAGCGAGCCCTTCCACATGGTGCCGATCCAGTTGAAGAACTTCACACCGGTCGGTACCGCGATCAGGAAGGTCATGAAGGAGAAGAACGGCAGTAGCACACCGCCGGTGACGTACATGTGGTGGGCCCACACGGTCACCGAGAGGCCGGCGATCGCGATCGTCGCGGCGATCAGGCCGATGTAACCGAACATCGGCTTGCGCGAGAAGACCGGGATGATCTCGGAGACGATGCCGAAGAACGGCAGCGCGATGATGTACACCTCAGGGTGTCCGAAGAACCAGAAGAGGTGCTGCCAGAGCAGTGCGCCACCGTTGGCGGCGTCGAAGATGTGCGAGCCGAACTTGCGGTCGGACTCCAGCGCGAAGAGCGCGGCGGCCAGCACCGGGAAGGCGAGCAGGACCAGGACACCGGTCAGCAGCACGTTCCAGGTGAAGATCGGCATGCGGAACATCGTCATGCCCGGAGCGCGCATGCAGATGATCGTGGTGATGAAGTTGACCGAGCCGAGGATCGTACCGAAGCCGGAGAAGGCCAGACCCATGATCCACATGTCGGCGCCGATGCCGGGCGAGCGGACCGCGTCCGACAGCGGGGAGTAGGCGAACCAGCCGAAGTCGGCGGCGCCGTTCGGCGTCACGAAGCCGGCCACCGCGATGGTCGAGCCGAAGAGGTACAGCCAGTACGCGAACATGTTCAGCCGCGGGAACGCCACGTCGGGCGCGCCGATCTGCAGCGGCATGATCCAGTTGGCGAAGCCCGCGAACAGTGGGGTGGCGAACATCAGCAGCATGATCGTGCCATGCATGGTGAACGCCTGGTTGAACTGCTCGTTCGACATGATCTGCGTGCCCGGACGGGCCAGCTCGGCACGCATGAAGAGCGCCAGCAGACCGCCGATGATGAAGAACACGAACGAGGTGACCAGGTACATCGTGCCGATGGTCTTGTGGTCGGTGGTGGTGAGCCACTTGACGACCACGTTGCCCGGCTGCTTGCGCCGCACCGGCAGCTCGTTCTCGTACGAGTCGGCTGCGGCGGCACCCTGGGATTCGTTGAGGATGCTCACAGTTTGTTCACTTCCGCATTCCGGGCCGGGTCGGTCTGCTGGATGCCGGCGGGGAGGAAGCCGGTCTGACCCTTCGCCGCCAGCTCCTTCAGGTACGCCTTGTACGCCTCGGGGGAGACGACCTTGACGTTGAAGAGCATGCGGGAGTGGTCGACGCCGCAGAGCTCGGCGCACTTGCCCATGAAGGTGCCCTCTTGGCTCGGGACGACCTCGAAGACGTTGGTCTGGCCCGGGATGACGTCCTGCTTGAACAGGAAGGGGACCACCCAGAAGGAGTGGATGACGTCGTTGGACGACAGGATGAAGCGGACCTTCTCGCCCTTGGGCAGGACGAGGGTCGGACCCGGGTTGCCCGTCTGGGGGTTCCGGTCGCCCGGGACGCCCTTCTCGTAGACGCCCTCGGCGCCCGCCGGGAAGGCCTTGGTGTAGCGGTCCGGGATGGAGGCGAGCTCCTTGGGGACCGCACCCGCCTTCGGGGACGCCGCGTCGCCGTCGACGTTCTCGATGTAGTTGAAGCCCCAGCTCCACTGGTAGCCGATCACGTTGATCGTGTGCGGCGGCTTCGGGGTGAGGGCGAGGAGCTTCGACTCGTCACGCGCGGTGAAGTAGAAGAGCACCGAGACGATGATGAGCGGGACCACGGTGTACAGCGCCTCGATGGGCATGTTGTACCGGGTCTGCGCCGGGACCTCGATCTTCGTCCGGCTGCGCCGGTGGAAGATGACGCTCCAGATGATCAGGCCCCACACCAGGATGCCCGTGACGAGCGCGGCCGCCCAGGATCCCTGCCACAGGGAGAGGATGCGCGGCGCCTCCTCGGTTACCGGAGTCGGCATTCCGAGGCGGGGGAAGTCTTTCCATGTATACGAGCAACCAGTGGCGGTCGCCAGGACCACGCCCGCAGTCAGCGCCTGCAGCAGCTTCCGCCGCATCGGGCGCCGCGGCGAGCGGTCGGAGCCGTAGGGACTCACGTAGCGCCTTCCCGAGAGTCTCGGCCCGCGCGGCCGGCCGCGGCCGTGTTCGGGTCGGTCGCCGGCCCTGACGCAGGCAGGGGTTTGGATGTTTATGCGGACCAAACCCTACTGGACGCTATTTGGGGTCGCGCGGGGAGGGTGCCCAACGCGCCGCTACTGTCCCCGAAGGGATGGATCCGCCGTACGGGGGACGGTGCGAATGGCCCTGAATGGCGGCCTCCGGACCCCGTCTGACGCCCCCTGACCTCGAACGCTCGGGGCTGGGGTTAGCGTGGCCGGATGCCGTACTTCGACAGCGCGTCCGCCGCTCCCCTGCACCCCGTGGCCCGGCAGGCGTTGCAGGCCTCCCTGGACGAGGGCTGGGCCGATCCGGCCCGGCTGTACCGGGAGGGCAGACGCGCGCGGCTGCTGCTGGACGCGGCGCGGGAGGCCGCCGCGGAGGCGGTGGGATGCCGCGCCGACGAGCTCGTGTTCACTCCTTCGGGGACGCACGCGGTTCACACGGGCATTGCGGGTGTCCTGGCCGGTCGCCGACGCGTCGGCGACCATCTGGTCGTATCGGCGGTCGAACACAGTTCTGTACTTCATGCGGCGGCGGCGCACGAGGCGCGCGGCGGGAGTGTCTTCGAGGTTCCGGTGGACCGGTCCGGCGCGGTGTCGGCCGCCGGGTACGCCGACGCGCTGGTCCCGGCGACGGCCCTGGCCTGCCTGCAGTCCGCCAACCACGAGGTGGGCACGGTCCAGCCGGTGGCCGAGGTCGCCGAGGTCTGCGGGGCGGCCGGGGTGCCGCTGCTCGTGGACGCGGCGCAGTCGCTGGCCTGGGGGCCGGTGGAGGGCGCCTGGTCGGTCCTGGCGGCGAGTGCCCACAAATGGGGCGGTCCGCCCGGGATCGGACTGCTGGCGGTCCGCAAGGGGGTCCGGTTCTCGCCCCAAGGCCCTGCGGACGAACGGGAGTCGGGCCGCTCCCCCGGCTTCGTGAACCTTCCCGCGATCGTGGCGGCGGCGGCCTCGCTGCGGGCCGTACGGGCGGAGGCGGAGGCGGAGGCGGCCCGGCTGCGGATCCTGGTGGACCGCGTCCGGCGGCGGGTGGTACGGCTGGTCCCGGACGTGGAGGTGGTCGGCGACGCGGACCGGCGGCTGCCGCACCTGGTCACCTTCTCCTGCCTGTACGTCGACGGGGAGGCGCTGCTGCACGAGCTGGACCGGGCGGGCTTCTCGGTCTCTTCGGGCTCCTCCTGCACGAGTTCCACGCTGACCCCCAGTCACGTGCTGCGGGCGATGGGGGTGCTGTCGGAGGGCAACGTACGGGTCTCCCTGCCGCCGGGCACCACGGCGGAGGAGGTCAACGCGTTCCTGGAAGTGCTGCCGGGTGCGGTGGCGGGCGTACGGGAGCGGCTGGGTGCGGCGGAGCCGCCCGCGGCTGCCCCGGAGGCGGACTCGCTGGAGATCGACGCGCTCGGCCTGCGGTGCCCCCAGCCGGTGATCGAGCTGGCCCGGGCCGTCGCCCGGGTCCCGGTGGGCGGCACGGTGACCGTCCTGTCGGACGACGAGGTGGCCCGGCTGGACATCCCGGCGTGGTGCGCGATGCGGGGGCACGAGTACGTGGGCGAAGCCCCCCGCCCGCCCGGCACCGCCTACACGGTCCGCCGCCGCTCGTAGCCCCTGTCCCCCGCGCGCAGGCACGGCCCGGGCTCTTCGAGCCCGGTCGGCCGGCCGGGGCCGGACCCGCCGGGCGCAGCCCCGTCCGACGGGGGGCGGCGCAGCCGGTGCGGGTCCGGGCAGGGCCCGGGATCAGGCCGGTGTCACGCCAGGTGGGCGCGGACCTCGGCCGCGGCCTCGTCGCCGTAGGCCTTCGTGAAGCGCTCCATGAAGTGCGCGCGCGCCAGCGTGTACTCCTGCGTGCCCAGCGTCTCGATGACGAGGGTCGCCAGCATGCAGCCGACCTGCGCGGCCCGCTCCAGGCCGACGCCCCAGCCGAGCCCGGTCAGGAAGCCGGCGCGGAAGGCGTCGCCGACACCGGTCGGGTCGATCTTCGCGTTCTCCTCGGGGCAGCCGACGACGATCGCCTCCTCCCCGGCCCGCTCGATCTTGACGCCGTTGGAGCCGAGCGTGGTCACGCGGGTGCCGACCTTGGAGAGGATCTCCTCGTCGGTCCAGCCGGACTTCGACTCGATGAGGCCCTTCTCGTACTCGTTGGAGAACAGGTAGGTCGCGCCCTCCATCAGGGTGCGGATGTTGTCGCCGTCCATGCGGGCGATCTGCTGCGAGAAGTCGGCGGCGAAGGGGATCCCCCGCGTCCGGCACTCCTCCGTGTGGCGCAGCATCGCCTCGGGGTCGTCCGCGCCGATGAGGACCAGGTCGAGCCCGCCCACGCGGTCCGCCACGGACTTCAGCTCGATCAGGCGGGCCTCGCTCATCGCGCCCGTGTAGAAGGAGCCGATCTGGTTGTGGTCGGCGTCCGTCGTGCACACGAAGCGCGCGGTGTGCAGCACCTCGGAGATGCGCACCGAGTCGGTGTCGACGCCGTGCCGCTCCAGCCAGGCGCGGTACTCGTCGAAGTCGGAGCCGGCGGCGCCGACCAGGATCGGGCGGCTGCCGAGCTGCCCCATGCCGAAGCAGATGTTCGGGCCGACGCCGCCCCGCCGGACGTCGAGGTTGTCGACGAGGAAGGAGAGGGAGACCGTGTGCAGCTGGTCGGCGACCAGCTGGTCGGCGAAACGGCCGGGGAAGGTCATGAGGTGGTCGGTGGCGATGGAGCCGGTGACTGCGATGCGCACGGCGTGGACGCTCCTGCTGGAGGACGGCGAGGGACAGTCAAAACTACCCGGTAAGTGACCCCTGGCCGAACCCCAGAAACTACCCCTTAGTAGGTCTTTCTTCGCCGGAGCTCCGGTGCCTACGGTGCCTCCATGACCTCTACCGACGGTTACGGCTACTGCGAGTACACCGCTGAGCGGCGCGCGGCGGAAGGCCCGGGACGGCCCGGCTTCGCCCGTCTGCTCGGGGACTGCGCCAGGATGGCCCCGCACTGGGGCGTCGAGGAGGGCCCGCGGCCGGTCCGCGTGGCGCCCTCGCAGATCCACGGGGTCAGGGTGCCGGCGGCTTCGGCCCGGCTGATCGCCTCGACCGCGGCGTACGGGGACCAGTAGGGCTCCGGCGTCGGCCCGGGCCCCGGACGGACCCGGAGGGGAACCGGTTGCGCCCCTGTTCCGTCACACCCGCATCAGACACTGCGGGACCAGTGAAGGAGCGATGCGGTGACCAGCGAAGAACCCGGTACGACAAGCGGCACACGGCGACGGCCCGCCTGGGTGGTCGGCTCGATCGCGGCCGCCGTCCTGCTCGCGGGCGGCGGTACCGCCTACTGGGCGTCCGCGGCGCAGGGCGACGGCGGTACGGCCCGCCGTACGGGTGACGGCGCGGCCTCCGCGCCGCGTGAGGCGGGCGGCCCCTCGGGCCCGGGCATCGCGCCCGGGGAGCCCGATCCGTCCGGCGCGGGCGTGGTGTACCGGGCCGACGTGAAGCTGCCCGAGGCGCCGGCGGCGGCTCCGGCGTACCGCGTGACGGGAGACGTCGCGGAGGCGGACGTGGCCCGGCTGACGGCGGCCCTCGGCATCTCGGGGGCGCCGCGGCTGGAGGGGGACGTCTGGCTGGCCGGGGAGGCGGCCGACGGCTCCGGTCCGCGGCTCACGGTGGCCCGGCAGGCGCCGGGGACCTGGAACTTCAACCGCTTCCAGGGCGGCGACCCCGCGGGCAACGGTGCGGGCGACGACTGCGTGCGCGGCAAGGACACCTGCGGCCCCGCCACCCTGCCGCGGGACGCCGGGGGTGCCGGCGGGAGCGGCAAGCCGGTGTCCGAGGAGGCCGCGAAGGCCGCTGCGGGTCCGGTGCTGGCCGCCCTGGGGCAGGGCGGGGCGAAGCTGGACGCCCGGCTCACGCACGGCGCGGTGCGCGTGGTGGCGGCGGATCCGGTCCTCGACGGGCTGCCCACGCAGGGCTGGTCCACCAAGGTGAGCGTGGGCGCGGACGGCTCGGTGGTCGGCGGCAACGGCGAGCTGAAGGCGCCGGTGCGGGCCGGTGACCAGCAGGTGGTGGGGGCCGTGGAGGCGCTGGCCCGGTTGAACGCGCGCTCGGGCGGCGGGGGCGGCAGTCCCGAGCCCAGCGGCTGCGCGAGCGCGGTGCCGCCGGCGGTGGACACCGCGGCGGGGGACTCGCAGGCGGTGCCGTGCAATCCGGAGCCGCGGCCCATGAAGCCGCCGCGCACGGAGACGGTGAAGGGCGCGGTGCTGGGGCTGGCCCCGGGGACGGTCGAGGGAGCGCGGGGCCTGGTCCCGGCGTGGCTGTTCGAGGTGGCGGGCCAGGGCGGTGCGCCCGGCCACACGGTGGTGGAGCCGGCGTCGGCGAAGGAGGGCACGCCGGGCCCGAAGGACGGCCGTACAGTGCCCGGGTTCTCGTACAAGGAGGCCGACCGGAAGCTGACGGTGAACTTCTGGGGCAGCGTGTGCAGCACGTACGCACTGGAGGCCCGGGAGCAGGCGGAGTCGGTGATGGTGAAGATCACGGACACGCCGAACAAGCCGGGTCAGGCCTGCATCATGCTGGCGGAGGAGAGGTCCCTGACGGTGGCCCTGAGGGAGCCGCTCGGCGACCGCAAGGTGCTGGACGCCACGACGGGCAAGCCGCTCGCGAAGCAGTAGCGGGTTCCCCGCACAGGGCGAGGGCCCGCCCGCGGTCGCTTCGACCGCGGGCGGGCCCTCGTCGTGCGGGCGGTCCCGTCCTAGCTGAACGAGTCGCCGCAGGCGCAGGAGCCCGTGGCGTTCGGGTTGTCGATGGTGAAGCCCTGCTTCTCGATGGTGTCGACGAAGTCGATGGAGGCGCCGCCCAGGTACGGGGCGCTCATGCGGTCCGTGACGACCTTCACACCGTCGAAGTCCTTCACGACGTCGCCGTCGAGGGAACGCTCGTCGAAGAAGAGCTGGTAGCGCAGGCCGGAGCAGCCGCCGGGCTGGACGGCGACGCGCAGCGCCAGGTCGTCACGGCCTTCCTGCTCCAGCAGGGTCCTGACCTTCTCGGCGGCGGCGTCGGACAGGAGGATGCCGTCGCTCACAGTGGTCTTGTCGTCCTGTACGGACATCTGCATTCACTCCCGAAGTGGGCGGCTCCCCGCGGGGGCGGGGAAACGTCGGACTCTTGCCGTCGGTGGCAACGAGCGGGACCGCGGATTCATTCCGGGACCCGACGCTTGTTTCAGATATTCATGCTCGCACACCGCGCGCGGCCCGGGGCCCGACGAACCGGGGGCTGATGCGTCACATTGACACTATCGGCATCGTCAAACTGACGTGAAGCGGTTATGATAGATAGCGTCAAGTAGACGAGAAGTCGAAGCGATGATCCTGAAATCCCTCGTTGCAGAACAGAAAGGGTGCGTGTCGTGACCACCGCCCAGCCGTTGGACGTCCAGCCGACGCCCCTTGCCCTGCTGCTGCTCGGCCGTGAGGCCGACCCCAGGAGCGAGCGCGGGGTGGAGTGCCCCGGCGACCTGCCCTCGCCGTCCGACCCGGACCTCGTGGAGCGCGCCCGCGCGGCCAAGGAGAAGCTCGGGGACAAGGTCTTCATCCTCGGCCACCACTACCAGCGTGACGAGGTCATCGAGTTCGCCGACGTCACCGGTGACTCCTTCAAGCTGGCCAGGGACGCGGCCGCCAAGCCGGAGGCCGAGTACATCGTCTTCTGCGGCGTCCACTTCATGGCCGAGTCCGCGGACATCCTGACCTCGGACGACCAGAAGGTGGTCCTGCCGGACCTGGCCGCCGGCTGCTCGATGGCCGACATGGCCACCGCCGAGCAGGTCGCGGAGTGCTGGGACGTGCTGACCGAGGCGGGCATCGCCGGCTCGACGGTCCCCGTCTCGTACATGAACTCCTCCGCCGACATCAAGGCCTTCACCGGCAAGCACGGCGGCACCATCTGCACCTCGTCCAACGCGAAGAAGGCCCTGGAGTGGGCGTTCGAGCAGGGTGAGAAGGTGCTCTTCCTCCCGGACCAGCACCTGGGCCGCAACACGGCCGTCCGCGACATGGGCATGTCCCTGGACGACTGCGTGGTCTACAACCCGCACAAGCCGAACGGCGGCCTGACCGCCGAGCAGCTGCGCGGCGCCAGGATGATCCTGTGGCGCGGCCACTGCTCGGTCCACGGCCGTTTCTCGGTGGACTCGGTCAACGACGTGCGCGCCCGCATCCCCGGCGTGAACGTGCTGGTCCACCCCGAGTGCAAGCACGAGGTCGTTGCGGCGGCGGACTACGTCGGCTCGACGGAGTACATCATCAAGGCGCTGGAGGCGGCCCCGGCCGGCTCCAAGTGGGCCATCGGCACCGAGCTGAACCTGGTCCGCCGCCTGGCGAACCGATTCGCCGCCGAGGACAAGGAAGTCGTCTTCCTCGACAAGACCGTCTGCTTCTGCTCCACGATGAACCGCATCGACCTCCCGCACCTGGTGTGGACGCTGGAGTCCCTGGCCGAGGGCACCCTCGTCAACCAGATCCAGGTCGACAAGGAGACGGAGAGCTTCGCGAAGCTCGCCCTGGAGCGCATGCTCGCCCTCCCGTAGCCGCCACGGTCCCGGACGGTCGAAGAGGGGCGCCCCCGCTCGGGGGCGCCCCTCTTCGACCGTCCGCCGCCGGGCGGCGCGGGCCCCGCGCGGGCCCGCGCCGCCGGTCAGACCTTGGCGGGTTCGCCGCCCGCCTCGGGGGCGGCGGTGGCGGCCGGGACCGCCGCCGGGCGGACCCTGCGCTTCGCCGAGCGCTTGTCGCGGCGGCGCTCCTTGCGCAGTTCCACCATCGTGTAGAGGGTCGGCACCAGGAGCAGCGTCAGCAGGGTGGAGCTGACCAGGCCGCCGATCACCACGACCGCGAGCGGCTGGGAGATGAAGCCGCCCTCGCCGGTGACGCCCAGCGCCATCGGCAGCAGCGCGAAGATCGTCGCCAGTGCCGTCATGAGGATCGGGCGCAGGCGGTGCCGGCCGCCCTCGACGACCGCCTCGACGACACCCAGGCCCTGGGCGCGGTACTGGTTGACCAGGTCGATCAGGACGATCGCGTTGGTCACGACGATGCCGATGAGCATCAGCATGCCGATCATCGCCGGGACGCCCATCGGGGTGCCGGTGACCAGGAGCAGGCCGAGTGCGCCCGTCGCCGCGAACGGGATGGACACCAGCAGGATCAGCGGCTGGACGAGCGAGCGGAACGTCGCGACCAGCAGCATGAACACGATCGCGATGGCCGCGAGCATGGCCAGGCCGAGCGAACCGAACGCCTCGTCCTGGTCCTCGGAGACGCCCCCGATCGAGGCGGTGGCGCCGTCGGGCAGGTCCAGGGCCTTGAGCTTGGTCTGGAGCTCGGCGCTGACCGCGCCGGTGTTGTCGCCCAGCGGGCGGGCGGTGACGGTCGCGGCGCGGGCGCCGTCGATCCGGGTCATCGCGACCGGGCCGGGGACCTCCTTGACCTCGGCGACGTCGCCGAGCTTCACCGGGCCGACCGGCAGCGCCTGCAGTTCGGCGAGGGTGGTGGCCGGCTGCGCGGACTTGATGACGATGTCCCGCTCGGTGTCGTCGAGCACGGCCTTGCCGGCCGGGTTGCCCCGTACGGCCTGGGCGACGATCGCACCGAGCGCGGCCTGGTTCAGGCCGGCCTCCGCCGCCTTGGGGGTGGCGGTCACCGAGATGCGGGGCACGGACTGGGAGAGGTCGCTCTGCACGTCGGTGACGTTGTCGAGCTCGGCCACCTCGGCGCGGACCTGCTCGGCGGCCCTGGCGAGGACCTCGCCGTCGCCGGCCTTGACGACCACGCTGAGGTTCTGGCTGCCGAAGGCGTCGCCCGCCGCGATGCGGGTCTCGCCGATGCCGTCGAGGCCGGCGAGCTGCTGCTCGATGCGCTTCTTCACGGCGTCGGCGTCGCCGGCGTCCTTCAGGGTGACCTGGTAGGAGGCCTGGTTGGAGCCGGTCCCGCCGCCGAAGGCCGCGAGGAAGCCGGAGGAGCCGACGGTGACCTGGTAGCTCTTGACGCCGTCGACCGAGCCCAGCACCTTCTCGATCGTGCGGGCGGCCTCGTCGGAGGCGGCCAGCGAGGTGCCCGGGGGCAGCTCCTGCTTGACCGTCAGGAGTTCCTGCTCGCCCTGGTCGAAGAAGTTGGTCTTCAGCATCGGCGTCATGCCGAAGGTGCCCAGGAGGACGACCACCGCGATGGCCACACTGGTCAGGCGGCGCCGCGTGGCGAAGCCCAGGACGCGGACGTAGAGGCGCTGGAGGCGGCTGCGCGACTCCTTCTCCTCGGCCTCGCGCCGGACCTGCGCGGCGCTCTCGGCGTCGCCTGCGGTGATGCCCCGGGGGGCGCTGAGGAACCAGTACGACAGGACCGGAACGACCGTCAGGGAGACGAGCAGCGAGGCCAGCAGGGCCGCGGTGACGGTGAGCGAGAAGGAGCCGAAGAGCTCGCCGATCATGCCGCCGGTGAGGCCGATGGGCAGGAAGACGGCGACGGTGGTGAGGGTGGAGGAGGTGACCGCGCCGGCGACCTCCTTGACCGCGGTGATGATCGCGGCCTCGCGCTCCTCGCCGTAGCCGAGGTGGCGCTTGATGTTCTCCAGGACCACGATCGAGTCGTCGACGACGCGGCCGATCGCGATGGTCAGCGCGCCCAGCGTGAGCATGTTGAGCGACAGGTCCCGGGTCCACAGCACGATGAGCGCCAGGACCACGGACAGCGGGATGGAGACCGCGGTGACCAGCGTCGAGCGCAGCGAGGCCAGGAACACCAGGATCACGATCACCGCGAAGAGCAGGCCGAGCATGCCCTCGGTGGTGAGGCTGGAGATGGACTTGGCGACGGCCGGGCCCTGGTCGCTGACGACGGTCAGGTCGGCTCCGGCGCCGAGGGTGGAACGCAGCTCGGGAAGCTTGTCCTTGACGGCGTCGGAGATGGCGACGGCACTGCCGTCCTTGTCCATGGTGAGGACGAGGGCGAGGCTGGGCCTGCCGTTGGTGCGGGTGATGGAGACGGCTGTGGCGGGCTCCTGCTTGACGACGGCGACGTCGCCGAGGCGGACCGCGGGCCGGCCCGGGCCGGGGCTCAGGCGCAGGTCCTCGACCTGGGCGAGGGAGGTGAAGCCGTTGCCGACGCGGACGGTGCGGTTCTTGCCCGCCTCGTCGAAGGAGCCGGCGGGGACGGCGGCGCCGCCCGCCTGGAGGCCCTGCGCGAGGGCGGCGCCGTCGAGGCCGGCGGCAGCGAGCTTCGCGTCGTCGGGGGTGACGGTGACCTGGAGGTCCTGGACGCCGTCGACGCTGACCTGGCCGACGCCCTCGATGTCCGACAGGACGGGCACGACGGACTTCTCCAGCTGGTCGGCGAGCGCCTGCTGGTCCCTGTCGGAGGTGACGGCCAGGATCACCGTGGGGATGTCGTCGGTGGAACCGGCCACGACCTGCGGGTCCACGTCGGCAGGCAGCCGGACGCGGGCCCGGTTGACGGCCTGCTGGACGTCGGCCACGAGCTGCTTGGTGCCGCTGTCGCCGTAGTCGAAGGTGGCCATGATGAGGGCGTTGCCCTCGCTGGCGGTGGAGGTGATGCCGGTGATGCCGTCGACGCCCTTGAGCATGGCCTCGATCGGTTCGACGACCTGCTTCTCCACCACGTCGGGCGAAGCGCCCTGGTACGGCGCGAGCACGGACACCATCGGGAGTTCGATGGAGGGCAGCAGTTGCTGCTTGAGCTGCGGGACGGCTATGGCGCCGAAGAGGAGCGCGACGATCGACACGAGGCCGACCAGCGCCCTTTGGGCAAGGCTGAAGCGGGACAGCCAGGACATGGGTGTGGGATCTCTCTGCTGTGACGAACCGAGGGCTCCTCCACCCTGGCGCATCCGGCGGGACGTTTCGTCGCTCGCAGGTCCCGTCCTTATGTGCGGCATACCGCGTCCGTAGTACGCGGTACTACTCCGGCCCTATTCCATGCGGGGCCGGACGAGTCCCGATTCGTACGCGATGACCACCAATTGCGCCCTGTCGCGGGCGCCGAGCTTGGCCATGGCCCGGTTCACATGCGTCTTGACGGTGAGGGGGCTGACCTCCAGGCGGGCGGCGATGCCGTCGTTCGACAGCCCCGCGGCGACATGTACGAGGACCTCGCGCTCCCGGACGGTCAGGGCGGCGAGCCGCTCCGCGTGGATCCCGGCCGATGCGCCGCCGGCGGCCGGACCGGCGCCGCCGCCCTGGGCGAGGAAGGTGGCGATGAGCCCCTTGGTGGCGGCCGGGGAGAGCAGTGCCTCGCCGGCGGCGGCGACCCGGATGGCGTTGAGCAGCTCCTCCGGCTCCGCCCCCTTGCCGAGGAAGCCGGAGGCGCCGGCGCGCAGGGCCGAGACCACGTACTCGTCCACCTCGAAGGTGGTCAGCATCACCACGCGCACGGCGGCCAGTTCGGGGTCGGCGCTGATCATGCGGGTGGCGGCGAGCCCGTCGGTGCCGGGCATCCGGATGTCCATCAGCACGACGTCGGGCCGCTCCTGCCGGGCGACGGCGAAGGCCTGCGCGCCGTCGGAGGCCTCTCCGACGACCTCCATGTCGGGCTCCGAGTCGACGAGCACCCGGAAGGCGCTGCGCAGCAGGGCCTGGTCGTCGGCGAGCAGCACCTTGATGGGGGCGGCGGGCGCGGCGGGCGCGGCGGAGGGCAGGTCCGTCGGAGTGTGGTCCACGGGGTGAGGGTACGCGGGCGCCGCCGGCTCTCCGGGGCCGGTCGGTCCCGTCGGGCAGGACAGGTCTCAGCCGAGGGCGAGGACGATGAGGGCGGCGGTCGCCGCCACCTCGGACAGGGCGCCGAACACGTCGCCGGTGACGCCGTCGAAGCGGCGTACGCAGCGGCGCAGCAGCACGTCCGCGGCGAGCAGCCCGGCGAGGACGGCGGCTGCGGCGCGGGCCGCGGCGGGTAGGCCCGCCGGGAGGGCGGCTGCCGCGGCCGCGGCCGTCACGAGCGCGGCGAGGGCGGCGGCGGTGGTGCGCGGCAGGACTCCGGCGACCGCGGCGCCGAGCCCCTCGGGGCGGGCGGGCGGCACGCCTTCGCGGGCGGCCAGGGCCATGGCGAGGCGGGCCGCGACGGCGGCGACCACGGCGGCGAGGGCGCCGCGGATCCAGCTGTCGGCGTACGCCTGCGCGAGCGCGGCCGTCTGCACGAGCAGCACGACCACCAGGGCGATCACGCCGAAGGGTCCGATGTCGGACCTCTTCATGATGCGCAGCGCCTCGTCGGCCGGTTTGGCGCTGCCCAGGCCGTCGGCCGTGTCGGCGAGTCCGTCCAGGTGCAGCCCCCGGGTCAGGGCGGCCGGCACGGCGACGGTGACGGCGGCCGCGAGCAGCGGTCCCGCCCCGAGCAGCAGGAGCAGCACGCCGGGGACGGCCGCGAGCACGCCGACGGCGAGTCCGGCGAGGGGCGCGCAGGCCATTCCGGTGCGGGCCGCGGGGCGGTCCCAGCGGGTGATGCGCGCGGGCAGCACGGTGAGGGTGCCGAAGGCGAAGCGCACGCCGTCGCGGAACGAGGCGCGTTCCGCGGGCGGCGTGAGGGGCGGATCGTCGAACGAATCTTTCATCGGCGCGAACGCTACCCGCTCGGAGCGGGCGGTAAATTACCCATTACCGTCCAAACAGGGAGTCAGTGGGATGGGTCACTGGTGGTATCGGAACATCCTTGAGCCGGGCAAGCTGCCCATGCTGCTCGCCCTCCTCTCCTTCGTGACGTCGTTCCTGGTCACCCGTGTGATCACCCGCATGATCCGGGCCGGCCGCGGCCCCTTCAAGAACGTCACCCCGGGCGGTCTGCACGTCCACCACGTGGTGCCGGGCGTGATCCTCGTGATCATCGGCGGTTTCGGTGCGATCGGCAGCGCCGGGCACAGCTTCGGCGCGGCGCTGTCGGCGGTGATCTTCGGCCTGGGCGCGGGGCTGGTCCTCGACGAGTTCGCCCTGATCCTGCACCTGGACGACGTCTACTGGAGCGAGCAGGGCCGCAAGAGCGTGGAGATCGTGGTCGTGACGGCCGCCGTGGTCGCCCTCGTCCTGGGCGGCTTCGTGCCGTTCGGGGTGAACGACCTGTCGGCCGAGGAGCGCCAGAGCCGCGGGCTGGTCGTCATGAACGCGGCCGGCAACTTCTGCCTGGCCCTGATCGCCCTGTGGAAGGGCAAGGCCCGCACGGCCCTCTTCGGTGTGATCATCCCGTTCGTGGCGCTGGTCGGTGCGGTCCGGCTGGCCCGGCCCGGCTCGCCGTACGCGAAGCGGTTCTACGTGAACCGGCCGCGGGCCCGGGCCAGGGCCGGGCTGCGGGCGTTCCACCACGACCGGCGGTGGACGCGGCGGCGGCGCAGGTTCGAGGACTTCATCGGCGGCGCCCCGGACCCGCGGCCGGTGTCCCCGCAGAAGCCGCCGGTGCCTCTGGAGAAACCACCGGAGCCACGGGACTGAGGACTCTCAGCCCGGGATCAGGCCGTCGTCGCTGAGCATCTCCCGGACCTCTTCGAGACTCGCCCCGGGCCCGGGCAGGATCAGCTCGGACGGCTCCAGCGCGTCGTCCGGGAGCGGCTCCCCCAGCCGGCGCACGGCGTCGAGGAGCGCGCCCAGGGTGCGGCGGAAGCCCGCCTCGTCACCGGACTCCATCTCCGCCAGCAGCTCGTCGTCGAGCTTGTTCAGCTCGGGGAAGTGGCCGTCGGCCACTTCCACCTGCCCTTCCCCCATGATGCGGACGATCATGACGGGTCCCGTCCTACTGCTTGTCGAAGCGGTGCTGGGTCTGCGGCTGCTGGGCGCCGCCCCGGTCGCCGCCCTCGATGGCCTGCTGCTGCGCGGACGGACCGCCGGCCAGTTCCGCCTTCATCCGCTGGAGCTCCAGCTCCACGTCGGTGCCGCCCGACAGCCGGTCCAGCTCGGCCTGGATGTCGTCCTTGGAGCCGAGGCCGCTCCGGTCGTCGAGCGCGCCGGAGGCCAGCAGTTCGTCGATCGCGCCGGCGCGGGCCTGCAGCTGGGCGGTCTTGTCCTCGGCGCGCTGGATGGCCAGGCCGACGTCGCTCATCTCCTCGGAGATGCCGGAGAAGGACTCCGCGATCCGGGTCTGCGCCTGGGCCGCGGTGTAGGTGGCCTTGATGGTCTCCTTCTTCGTACGGAAGGCGTCCACCTTGGCCTGGAGCCGCTGCGCGGCGAGCGTCAGCTTCTCCTCCTCGCCCTGGAGGGTCTGGTGCTGCACCTCCAGGTCGCTCACCTGCTGCTGGAGCGAGGCGCGCCGGGAGAGGGCCTCGCGGGCCAGGTCCTCGCGGCCCAGGGCGAGGGCCTTGCGGCCCTGGTCCTCCAGCTTGGCGGACTGGCCCTGCAGCTGGTTCAGCTGCAGTTCGAGGCGCTTGCGGGACGTGGCCACGTCGGCGACGCCGCGGCGTACCTTCTGCAGCAGTTCGAGCTGCTTCTGGTACGAGTAGTCGAGGGTCTCGCGCGGGTCCTCGGCCCGGTCAAGGGCCTTGTTCGCCTTCGCGCGGAAGATCATCCCCATACGCTTCATGACACCGCTCATGGGCTTCGCGCGCCCCCTTCTAGACGGACTGTGCTCCAGGTCACCGACAGGACCCACAGTACGGGCCCTGTCTCCATTACCGCACTGTTCGGGGACGGATGCGCTCCTCCTCCAGGACGACTGCGCCTGCTCCGTATCAGGCGTGAGGAGTAGGTGGGTCCCCGACCGCGCGGAGGGGTGTCCGCCGCACGGACCGTGCACCAGCAAGGACGCCCGCCGTTGCCGGATCGTTCCCCGCCGGGGTGGGGCGCATGCCGTCGACCACGTAGGGTTGTGTCTGTGTTTGGTAGCCGCTCCTCCAAGGAAGAGAAGGCCGCCGCCACCGACAAGGTGAGCGCCGACCTCTCGCAGCCCCGTGACCCGCAGGCCCCCAAGGGCCGCCCTACGCCGAAGCGCGCCGTGGCCCAGTCGCAGCGCCGGGCCGTGGTGGCCTCGACCGGCAACCGCAAGGAGGACGCGAAGCGAGCCCGCGAGCGTCGCCGTGTGGAGATGGCCAAGCAGCGCGAGGCGCTGGCCAACGGCGACGAGCGTTACCTGCCGGCCCGGGACAAGGGCCCCGTCCGCAGGTACGTCCGCGACTTCGTGGACTCCCGCTTCTCGGTCGCCGAGATGTTCCTGCCGCTGGCCGTGGTCATCCTCGTGCTCAGCATGGTCCGGCAGCCGGCGGTGCAGAACATCGCGCTGCTGCTGTGGCTCGGCGTGATCGTGCTGATCGTCCTCGACTCCATCGGCCTGATCTTCCGCCTGCGCAAGGCACTCAACGAGCGCTTCCCGAACGAGCCGCGGCGCGGCGCGGTCGCCTACGGCGTGATGCGCACCCTGCAGATGCGCCGACTGCGCCTGCCGAAGCCGCAGGTCAAGCGCGGGGAACGACCCTGAGCCGAGGGGCGCCCGGCGCGTCGGGGGAGGGTTTCGCCGAGGGGGCAAGGCTCTGGCTCGAGGGCCTGGGCGGGCTGCGCAACGCGGTCCGGCAGGAACTCGTGGGCCGGCAGGTCGACGAGCAGATCGCGCAGCGCTTCCCCGTGGGGCAGCGGCTGCGCGTCCTCGATGTCGGCATGGGCCAGGGCACTCAGGCGCTGCGCCTCGCCCGCGCCGGGCACATCGTGACCGGCCTGGAGCAGGACGCGGGCATGTTGGCCGTCGCCCGCGAGGCGCTGGCCGGGGAGCCCGCGGGGATCCGTGACCGGGTAGAGCTGCGGGAGGGGGACGGGCGCGAGACCGGCGCCCACTTCCTTCCGGGCAGCTTCGACGTGGTGCTGTGCCACGGGGTGCTGATGTACGTCCCCGAGCCGGACGCCATGCTGGCCGGGCTGGCCCGGATGCTGGCCCCCGGCGGGCTGCTGTCCCTGCTCGTGCGCAACGGCGACGCGCTCGCGATGCGGCCCGGGCTGGACGGCGACTGGAAGGCCGCGCTGGCGGCCTTCGACAGCACCGACTACACGAACCGGCTGGGCCTGGACGTACGGGCCGACCGGCTGGCCCGGCTGACCGCGACGCTGTCGGGGATCGGGGCGCCGCTGCAGGCCTGGTACGGCGTACGCGTCTTCACGGACGGCACGGAGGCCGGCGACGTGCTGCCGCCCGACGAGGAGCTGGAGCGGCTGCTGGCCGCCGAGGACCGCGCGGGCCGCACCGACCCCTACCGGGGTGTCGCCGCGCTGCTGCACCTGTGCGGCGTCCGGGGCTGAGCGTCGGCACCGGACGGCCCCCTCGGCGCTGAAACCGAGGGGGCCGTTCGGGCCGTGCCGTGCCCGGGCGGGGTCAGGCCTCCATCGCGGAGCGCAGGCTCATCGTGTAGAGCTCGGTGCCGCTGTCGTCGGACAGCTTCACCTGTTCGGTACCGCCCTCCAGCAGGTCCTTCCAGTACTCGCCGATCCACGACTCCGCGTCGCCCTGCGTGGTGAACTCCTCGGGTACCACCGATGGGCTCGTCTCCGCGCCGTCGGCCGTCTCGAACCGCCACGTCCACGCCATGTCCGCCTCCGTTGCTCGTCCGCTGCTCACACGCTTCTCGCCTTGAGTGTGCCCGCAGAGTAACCGGGCGCGCAGCAGTCTCCGTGACGCGGGAGGATCATCCTGTGGAACTCACTCTGCTCGGCACCGGTACCCCCGAGGGGCTGCCCCGCCCCGGCTGCCCCTGCGCCGCCTGCGCCGCCTCCGTGGGACCGCGCTCCCGCGCGGCCACGGCGGTCCTCGTCGACGGGGCGCTGCTGCTGGATCTCACCCCGGGGGCGGTGCTGGCCGGCGCCCGGGCGGGGCATTCGCTGGCGGGGGTGCGGCAGGTCCTGCTGACCCATCCGCACGACGGGCCGGCGGTGGAGCTGCCACCGGGGCTGCCGACCGCCGGCCGGGTGCCGGACGGGCAGGAGCTGGCGGTGATCTCCGGGCACCGGGTCCGGGCGGTTCCGATGGACGCGCCGGGCACCGGATACGAGGTGACCGGCCCGGACGGCGGCCGGCTGCTGTACCTGCCGCCCGGCGGGGCGCCGGCCGGGACCGACGGCCGGCGCGGGCTGCGCCCGTACGACGTGGTGCTCGCCGACGTGGCGGGCCGGCCGGAGGCGCTGGCCCGGCTGCGGGCGAGCGGGGCGGTCGGTGTTGCCACGGACGTGATCGCCGTCCACCTCGACCACGACGTGCCGCCGGGCCGGGAGCTGGAGCGCCGGCTGGCGGCCGCGGGGGCGCGGGCGGTGCCGGACGGGACCACGGTGCTCGCCGGGGAGTACCACGCGGTGCCGGAGCTGCCGCGCCGCACGCTGGTGCTGGGCGGGGCCCGGTCGGGCAAGTCGATGGAGGCGGAGCGGCGGCTGGAGGCCTTCCCCGAGGTGGTCTACGTGGCCACCGGCGGTGCCCGGCACGGGGACGCGGAGTGGGCGCGCCGGGTCGGCCTGCACCGGGAGCGTCGGCCGGCGAGCTGGCGGACGGTGGAGACGTGCGACCTGGTGCCGCTGCTCGCCGCCGACGGCCCGCCGCTGCTGATCGACTGCCTGGCGCTGTGGCTGACCGACGCCATGGACGGGGCCGGGGCCTGGGACGACGAGGTGTGGGCCGAGCGCGGCCGGCGTCTGCTGGGCGAGCGGACCGCGGACCTGGTGGCGGCCGTGCGCGCGACGCGTCGTCAGGTGGTGCTGGTGAGCAACGAAGTCGGCTCGGGCGTGGTCCCGGCGACCGCCTCGGGCCGGCGTTTCCGTGACGGGCTCGGCCGGCTGAACGCAGCGGTCGCGGGCGAGTGCGAGCACGTCCTGCTCGTCGTCGCGGGGCAGGCGGTCGTCCTCAAGGAGTAAGGGGCGCCCCCTCGTTCGGGCCGCAACCGACGGGGCCTGAGGGAAGGCTTCACCGGCTGTACTCTCTGCCAGATGAGCACGCTGAATCTGGACGACTTCTCCGATCTGATCGAGCGTCCCGACGGGGGCGTCCGGCGCGACGCCGAGGAACGCCGTGAGCGCCTCGCGGTACCGCCCGGCGCGCTGGGGCGGCTCGACGAACTCGCCGAGTGGCTCGCCGCCGCGCAGGGGCAGGTCCCGGTCAGGGCCGTCGAGCGGCCCCGCGTGGTGCTGTTCGCCGCCGACCACGGGATCGCCGCCCAAGGGGTCTCCGCCCGCACCCCGTCCACCGCTCACGAGCTGGTCCGCTCCGTGCTCGACGGGTCCAGTCCCGTCGCCGTCCTGGCCGGCCGGTTCGGCGCGACGATACGGGTCGTGGACGCCGGGCTGGACTGCGATCCGGAGCTGCTGCCCGAGGACGTGGTGGCGCACCGCGTCCGGCGCGGCAGCGGGCGGATCGACATCGAGGACGCGCTGACGGTCGAGGAGGCGCAGGCCGCGCTGCGGCTGGGCATGCGGATCGCCGACGAGGAGGCCGACTCCGGGACCGACCTGGTCGTCCTCGGCGACCTGAGCGTCGGGGGGACGACGGTCGCCGCGACCCTGGTCGCCGCGCTGTGCGGTACGGACTCCTCGGTGGTCACGGGGCGTGGCGGAGAGCCCATCGACGACCTGGCGTGGATGCGCAAGTGCGCGGCGATCCGCGACGCGCTGCGCCGGGCCCGTCCGGTCCTGGGCGACCAGGTCGCGCTGTTGGCGGCGGTCGGCGGCGCGGACGTCGCCGCCATCACCGGATTCCTGCTCCAGTGTGCGGTGCGCCGTACGCCCGTCATCCTCGACGGTGTTGTTTCGGCCGCGTGCGGACTGGTGGCGCAACGGGCCGCGTTCCGGGCTCCTGACTGGTGGCTGGCCGGTCAGGCGAGCGGCGAGCCGGGTCAGGCGAAGGCACTTGACCGGATGGCGCTCAACCCCGTGCTCGATCACGGCGTCACAGTGGGTGGAGGCACCGGGGCGTTGCTGGCCCTCCCCCTCGTGCAGGCTGCTGCCGCCCTCGCGGCGGAGCTGCCTGAACGGCCGGTGGAGGAGCCGACGGAATGAGCCGCCGGGGGCCGCGGTCCTGACCATTCCGTGGCCCCCGACCGCACCATCACGGACAGCGACGCCCCATATGATCGCTTTTTATGGGAGAGGTCCGTTTGACCAGCGCAGAGACCGACCGCACCGCCGCACCGGCGACCGGTCCGTCATCCGGCAGGAAAGAGACCGGCGCGGAGACCGCCGGCAAGGCGGCGGGGGGAGGCCGGGAGACCGGTCGGGGGAGCGCCCGCTCACAGCGCGGAGCCGCCTTCGCGGTCTGGTACCTGCGCGTCGTCACCTTCATCAACTTCCTCAGTGCGGTGTGGGTTTCCCTCGGGCAGGACCTGCGGCGCCACAACATCGAGGACTTCTACACCCCGTACATGCTCACGGCCGGCTTCGCCTCCGGCCTCTTCACACTGCTGCTGGCCGTCACCCTCGGCCGCCGCAAGCGGGCGTCCTGGATCCTGAACCTCGTCCTGAGCGGCCTGCTCGCGCTCCTCCTCGCCTACGCGCTCTTCGCCTACGAGGAGATCCGCGAGCACCCGCAGAACTGGGTCTCGCTGGCCCTGACCACCGCCTTCACGGGCGCCCTGCTGCTCGGGCGGCGCGAGTTCTACGCCAAGGGCGACCGCTCCAACCCGGCCTTCGCCGCCGCCGTCGCCGCCGTCGGCCTGCTCGTCACCTCGCTCGTCGCGGCCCTGCTGGTGGGCGCCGCCAACACCGCTCCGGGCAGCGCCGCCGTCTCCTTCCCGGAACGCTGGAAGTACGGCGTGATGCGGCTGATCACCCTGGCCCCCGACGACCCGGAGGCCGCGGCGATCACCACGCCCGGCTGGGTGGACGTCTCCATCAACGTCATGTCGATGCTGCTGCTGCTCGCCGTGCTGTTCGCCGCGTTCCGCTCACGCCGCGCCGTCGACCCGATCAGCGAGGAGGACGAGGAGCGGCTGCGGGCGTTGCTGGCCCGCCAGGGCGACCGGGACTCCCTCGGCTACTTCGCCCTGCGCCGCGAGAAGTCCGTCATCTGGTCCCCCACCGGCAAGGCCGCCGTGACGTACCGCGTCGTCGGCGGGGTCTCGCTCGCCTCCGGCGACCCGATCGGCGACCCGGAGGCCTGGCCCGGCGCCATCGACCCGTGGCTGGCCGAGGCCCGTGAGCACGGCTGGGTGCCGGCCGTGATGGGGGCGAGCGAGGAGGCCGGGCAGATCTACGCCCGGCACGGCCTGGACGCGCTGGAACTCGGCGACGAGGCGATCGTGGAGACCGCCGACTTCACCCTGGAGGGCCGCGCCATGCGCACCGTCCGCCAGGCGTACAACCGCGTCAAGCGGGCCGGGTACACCGTCCGCATCCGCCGCCACGCCGACATCCCGGCACCGGAGATGGCCGAGCTGGTGCGCCGCGCAGACGACTGGCGCGACGGTGCCACCGAGCGGGGCTTCTCCATGGCGCTGGGCCGGCTGGGCGACCCCGCCGACGGCCAGTGCGTGATGCTGGAGTGCACCGACGGCAACGGCGACCTGCGGGCCGTGCTGTCCTTCGTGCCGTGGGGGCCCAAGGGCCTGTCGCTGGACCTGATGCGCCGGGACCGGGACTCCGAGAACGGTCTGATGGAGTTCATGGTCATCGAACTCCTGGAACGCTCCAAGGAGATCGGGGTCACCCAGGTGTCCCTCAACTTCGCGATGTTCCGGTCGGTCTTCGAGCGCGGCTCCCGGCTCGGTGCGGGCCCGGTGCTGCGGATGTGGCGCTCGCTGCTGAGCTTCTTCTCCCGCTGGTGGCAGATCGAGTCCCTCTACCGGGCCAACGCCAAATACCGGCCGATCTGGGAACCGCGGTTCATGCTCTTCGAGAAGAGTTCGGACCTGCTGCGGATCGGTGTCGCGGCCGGACGGGCCGAGGGCTTCCTGGAGGCCCCCGGCCTTCCGAAGTGGCTGCACCGCAGACACCTGGAGACCCGCCGTTGACAGCGCGGAACACCACCCCACTGCGGCGGTTCGCCCGCCGCGAGTGGGGCCCCATGTTCTGGACCGTCCGGGACGCGCTCGCCCGCGACAGGTGGCGGGCGATCCCGATGACCCTGGGCGCGGTCTGCCTGACCTCGATCTTCCAGATCGTCCAGAACACCTCGTGGGGGTTCCGGCCGGTGCAGGACCTCGGGTCGGTGAAGGCCGCCGACCCGTTCTGGCTGGCCCTGCTGCGCACTCCCCTGTCGCTGTTCGTCCCGGCCCTCGACCTGCCGGTGTGGGGGGCCCTTGCGCAGGTGCTGCTGGTGTTCGGCATCGCGGAGATCTGCCTCGGCCGGTGGCGCACGCTGGTGATCGGCTACGTCGCCACCCTCGCGGGGACCACGTACGCGCGGATCGGCCTCGCGCTGGGGCCGGAGCACCCCCTGGGCCTGCCGGTGTCGGACCGCGTCGTCAACGACACCGGACCCTCGGCGGCGGTCGTGGGCCTCGCCCTCTACCTGTGCTGGCGCTACGGGGCGTACCTGACCGGCGCCCTGGTGATCCTGGCGATGGTCGGCGAGGTCCTGGTCAAGAACAACCTGGCGGGCAAGGAGCACCTGGCGGCGATCGCCGCCGTCATGGTGGTGTGCGTGGTCCGGGCTCGGTGGGGTTCCGCACGCGCCCGCGTACCGCTGGGGCCGGGCCCTGCGCCCTGATGCCCGGGTCGGCAGGCCGTACCGTATCCGGGTGACGACAGACCTCGGGCGGTTCGCCCCCACCCGGCAGTGGATGCGGGCCCATCCGCTGGCCACCGACGCCGTGCTGGCGTTCGGTGCGCTCGTCGCCATGGCCGTCGGCTCCTTCGCCGATCCGCACGGGCCGCACGGGCCCACCTTCGGGACGCGCACCCCCGAGCCCTTCTCCCTCCTGCTGATGCTGCTCGGCTCGGCCGCTCTGGTGTTCCGGCGCCGCCGGCCGCGCGCCGTACTCGCCGTGACCTGCGGGCTCTGCCTGCTGGAGCTGACCACCGGCGAGCCGCGGGCACCGGTCGCCATGTGCACGGTGATCGCCCTGTACACGGTGGCGGCCCTCACCGACCGGCCGACGACCTGGCGGATCGGGCTGCTCACGATGGCCGGCCTGACCGGGGTGGCGATGCTCGCGGGGCCGCTGCCCTGGTACGCGCAGGAGAACCTGGGGATCTTCGCCTGGACGGGCATGGCCGCGGCTGCCGGGGACGCCGTGCGCAGCCGGCGGGCCTTCGTCGACGCCATCCGGGAGCGGGCCGAACGCGCCGAGCGGACCCGCGACGAGGAGGCCCGGCGGCGGGTCGCGGAGGAACGGCTGCGGATCGCCCGGGACCTCCACGACGTGGTGGCCCACCACATCGCGCTGGTCAACGTGCAGGCCGGGGTGGCCGCGCACGTCATGGACAAGCGCCCGGACCAGGCCAAGGAGGCGCTGGCGCACGTACGGGACGCCAGCCGGTCGGCGCTGAACGAGTTGCGGGCGACCGTCGGACTGCTGAGGCAGTCCGGTGATCCGGAGGCACCGACCGAGCCGGCGCCGGGGCTGGGCGTCCTCGACGAGCTGGTGAACACCTTCCGGCACGCCGGTCTGCCGGTGGAGGTGATCGTCCAGCTGGACTGCGGGACGGGGCCGCTGCCGGCGGCGGTGGACCTGGCGGCGTACCGGGTGATCCAGGAGGCGCTGACCAACGTGCGCAAGCACGCGGGGCCCGGGGCGCGGGCGGAGGTCAGCGTGGTCCGGGTGGGCCCGTCGGTGGAGGTGACCGTGCTGGACGACGGCGGAACGGAGCCCGCCGGCTCCGAGCCGGGCGGCGGTCACGGCCTCCTGGGCATGCGCGAGCGGGCCTCCGCCCTGGGTGGCTCCTGTTCCACGGGCCCCCGCTTCGGCGGCGGCTACCGCGTCCACGCCGTGCTGCCGTGGTCCTGACCGCCGACTGTCCTCTCCCCGCCCTCCCCCTTCCGGCTGCGCCGGCCGCTTCCGGCGGGGCTGGACATGGCCCGAGCGCGGCTGCGAAGGCGCGGCTAGGAACAGGTGCGGCGCCACGCGTCGAGGTCGTACCGCTTCTGGATCGAGCTGAGCTCCAGCGTCTTCGACCGGCCGCAGAAGCGGGACGTCGACAGCTCGTACTCCGCGTGGAAGACGGCCTTGCCCGCTTCGATGAAGGGGGTCAGCCGGTCGCACTCGTCGTACTGCGCGCACTGCTCGTTGACCGCGAAGTCGAAATCCCCGACGAGTTGCGGGACCTGGTCGAGGTCGTTCTTCAGGCCGACGGACATGCCCCGGTCGTGGGCGAGCCTCGCGATCAGCCGGTTGTAGCGCAGCTGGTCGTCGGCGGTGAGCGGGAAGCCGGTGGTGTTCCGGTAGCCGTCCATGTTGTCCGGCTCGACCGCGTCGAAGCCCTTCTCCCGGCACATGTCGAACCGCTTGGCCATCAGCGGTTCCAGCTCCGCCACCCGCCGGATGTCGAGCCAGCGCTCCCCCTCCCAGCCGTTGCCCTTGCCGAGCAGCTCCCGCGGAAACGCTTCCGCGTCCGGCCGGAAGTCCTCCCAGGCACCCGTGGAGAGGTAGCAGATGGTCTTGCGCCCGGCCTTCTTCAGGACCGCGACCTGCTCCTTGGTGGTGGTGAAGCCGTCGACGTCGTAGACGGCTGCCTCGACCGAGGTGTCGAGCGTTCCGGTGAGCTGCCACTGCCAGGGCGTGCCGGGCGGGGGCTGCCAGCGTTGGCCGGGGGCCAGTTCCGGCCACCGGTACGGTTCGTCGTCGGCCTCGTCGTCCGGTCCGGCCGTGCAGGCGGCGAGCAGCAGCAGGGGCAGGACCAGCAGGAGCCGCAGCGGTCGCAGGACCTTCATCGCGCCGTCTCCAGGGCGTACGGGAGGGTCCCCCACGGGTGGGGTCCGCTGCCGGGGACGGCGCAGTGGACGCCCGCACCGCGCTGCGCGGCCAGTTCCCCGGCGAGCCGGGCGGCCGGTTCGCCGGGCGGGACGGCGTAGACGAGGTGGCAGAACCGCTGGGCGGGGTGGTCGGCCGTCCAGGCCGGCGGCGCGGCCGCCTCCCGGTAGGCGTCCCAGGGGCCTTCGAAGGTGACGAGGAGGTCGGCGAGTTCGGCGTATCCGGGGTGCGGGTGGGCCCCGTGGTTGAGGACGACGGTCCGGGCGCCCGCGGCACGGGCGGCGACCGCCAGGCGCCCGTAGTGCGGGAGCAGTTCGGGGTCGGCGCAGGCCTGGTCGAGGAAGGCCCCGTCGGTGGCGTACCAGTCGCGGTGGCGCAGCAGGTCCTGCACCACGGCGGCGTGCGGGCGCCGCCCGTAGTCGGTGTCGGCGTATCCGAGGACGGGTACGCCGGCCTCCCGGAGCCGTTCGGCGACGTGGGCGAACCGTTCGTCGCGTGCGGTGCCGGGCCCGCTGTCGGGGTTGAGCACCACCGAGTGCAGCCGGTCCGCGGAGCGGATGAGCCGTTCCCAGGCCTCGGGCCGGTCGGCGGGATGCTCGTAGAGGGGCACCAGCAGCATGGGGTCCTTCTTCTCGTCCGTGTCGTACGTCTCGGGCTCGGGCGTCATCGGTGGGCGGTCGCGCGGCCGAGGAGCAGGCAGACCAGGACCGCCAGGGCCGTGGCGGCCGTGCCCGCCACGACCGACTGGACGATCCGGGGCTGGCCCAGTCCGGTCAGCAGGGCCACGCTCTGGGCGACGGCGGCGCAGGCGCAGACCACGGCCGCGGGCCGGACGGCTCCGAAGGACTGCAGGAGCAGCCCGCTCCACATCACCGCCCCGAGCAGCAGGAGGGTGGCGACGCGGACCCCGGTGAGGCCGGGGGCTCCCGGCCACAGCAGGGTGCCGGTCAGGCCGAGGGCCAGCAGCACCGCCAGGTAGACGCCCAGGCAGCGGATCAGGGTGGTCAGCATCCGGCGCCGGAACTGCCCGGGCGAGCGGGCTCCCCGGAGTCCGGAGAGGGTGCCGCTGCGGAAGCGGTGGAGCAGCCACTCGGCGGGGCCCATGCTGAGGGTGAGCGCCACCGCCGAGGGCGCGGCGACGGCTTCGGCGGGGCCTCCGGCGAGTACCTCGCCCAGGGCGGCGTAGAGCACGAGCAGGCCGGTGCCGAGGCCGAAGACCCCGAAGGGCACCGAGTCCCCCAGCCGTGGTCCGCGAGGGGTGTACTCCTCCTCGGCGCCGCGCAGCATCTGCCAGCGCACGGGGCCGACCCGGGCGGGCCGGCGGGCTGCCCGGGTCCGGACCCGGTGCGCGGCCCGCCGCACCGCGTCGGCCACCGGCAGTTCCCGTACGGCCAGGGTGCAGGCGGCCAGCAGGGACACCGCCAGCAGCGCCACCCGTACCGGCACGGGCAGATCGACGACGAGCACCACCAGGGCGCCCGCGGCCATGGGGGCGAGGGCGGCGAGGAGCACCCGCTCGCGGCCGAGGACGAGCAGGACGGTGGCGGCCCCGACGTAGACGGCCTGGCCGGCGGCGAAGGCGTAGGAGAACGGCGGGCCGCCCGGCACGGCCAGGGCGGCCGCGGTGCCCAGCAGGGCTCCGACGGGGGCGCCGACGAGCAGGGTCCGGCCGGCTGCGGCCCGGTCGCCGAGGCCGAGCCAGGAGTAGGCGCGGTGGGACAGGCTCTGGTCCCAGACCCAGCCGATGAGCGCCCCGGCGAGCAGGGTCAGCGTCCCGGCGGGCAGCCCGAGCCGGTCCTGGGGGCCTTCGAGGAGGGGCGCGCCCAGGAGGTAGGCCAGGCCGGGCAGGGCGAAGACGACCCCGCGCAGCAGGCAGGCGGGGAGGGAGGCCTTCCAGGGGTCGGGGGCGGGCCCCGGATCCGGGTAGGAGCGGGGCACGCGGGCGTAGAGCTCCTCGGCGAGGGCGAAGGAGTCGTGGCGGCCGTAGGTGAGCCGGATGTACTCGTCCGTCATGCCGTCGGATTCGAGGACGGCGGCGATCTCGTCGGGGTGGACGGCACGGGCGATGAACACGTCGAGGCGTTCGGCCAGTTCGTCCATGGGGTCGGCGGCGGGGCCGGTGCTGCCGGCGCGCGGCCGGGGGATCCCCGGGAGCGCGCCGGAGTCCCGCCCGGGGGCGGGCGGCCTGAGCCAGAGGGATCCGCTCACCACAGGCTCCCGTCGGCGGCGAGTTCGCGGTACCAGGGGTCGGCGAGCCGCTGGGTCCAGGCGTCCCCCGCGTGGACGGGCAGGACGGGCTGGCCGGCGAGTTCCCGGTAGATGTGCCGGAAGCCGTCCACGGACCGGTGGAGGGTGAACTTCTCCACGACCCGACGGCGGGACATCCGGCCCAGCTCGGCGCGGCGCGCGTCGTCGCGGAGCAGGGCGAGGGTGGCGCGGGCCATGGTCTCCGGCTCGCGGGGCGGGACGACCAGGCCGGTGTCCCCGACGGCCTCGCGGACCCCGCCGACGTCGGTGGAGACGGTGGTGCGGCCGCAGGACATGGCCTCGATGATGCTGAAGGGGAAGCCCTCGCTGATGGAGGAGAGCATCACGACGCTGCCGGCCGCGTAGGCCCGGGCGACTTCCTCGATGCGGCCCTCGTAGGTGATCCCGTCGGTCACGCCGAGTTCGGCGGCGAGTTTCTCCAGGCGCAGCTTGTAGTCCTCGCAGCCGGCCGGGACGGGTCCGAAGAGGCGCAGCCGCAGGGCGGGCAGTTCCTCGCGCATGAAGGCGTAGGCGCGGATGAGGGTTTCGAGGTCCTTGATCGGGTCGATGCGGCCGCACCAGCTGAGGGTGGGCACGTCCGGTTCGGGGCCGGCCTCGGGGAAGGCGTGCGGGTCGACGCCGTTGTAGACGGTGCGGATGCGTTCGGAGTCGGCGCCGCCGCGCTCCTCCCAGCGGCGGTTGTACTGGTTGCAGGGGGTGATCAGGTCGGCTTGCCGGTAGCCCTCGGTGTTGAGCTCGCGGTAAAAACCGAGCATGAGCGCCTTGACGGGCCAGCGCTGCTCGGCGGTGCGGTAGCCGAGGTAGCGCTCGCGCAGGTAGATGCCGTGCTCGGTGAGGAGGAAGGGCACTCCGTCGAGGTGTTTGGCGGCCAGTGCGGGCAGGGTGGCCAGGCCGCTGCTGACGGCGTGCGCGACGCTGTCGGGCGGGATGCGCACGGCGAGCGGGCGCAGGGCGTGCTCCAGCAGGTCGGTGGCGGTGAGCGCGTCGTGGAGGGTGGGGGCCGCCTCGGCGGTGGAGAGGCCGGGTCGGGTCCAGACGTTCATCAGGAGGCGCAGAACCGATTCGGAGCGCAGGGCCGGGGCGAGTTTCCCGGCGCGGGCCAGGACGGCGAGTTCGCGCAGGGCTTCGGAGAAGGTGCGGTCGGCGGGGTCGGCCGGCGGGTCGAGCAGGGAGAGCAGGAAGCTTTCGTAGACGGCGGTGAAGCGGCGGTGCGCCTTGCCGCGCAGGGCCGACCGGCGGGCTCGACGGCCCTTCGCCGGGGGCGGGCCCCAGAGCGGGACGGCCGTGTGCCGGTAGACGTTGCGGGGCAGTTCCCAGGTGACCGGCTCGCGCCCGGAGCCGGTCAGGGCTATGACGTTGAAGTCGACCTCCGGCATGCCGCGGACCAGTTGGTCGCACCAGGTGCTGACGCCTCCGTGGACG
Source organism: Streptomyces sp. NRRL F-2664 (assembly GCF_000719345.1). GTDB lineage: Bacteria > Actinomycetota > Actinomycetes > Streptomycetales > Streptomycetaceae > Streptomyces. The sequence continues at coordinate 52,986 of NZ_JOFX01000010.1, read as the reverse complement.
TGTGGATAGGTGCCTTCGGTGAGCATGGTGACGTGACGCCCATGACTCATGCGGTGTGTCCCCCCAGGACGGAAAAGGGGCCGGCGCCCGTCGGGTTCGCGGAGCGCCGGCACTGGGTGCTACGGGTGTGGTGTGGGCGGTGGCGGTCAGCTGGGCAGCTTGAGCGTGACGGCGCTCTGCAGCAGCTCGGGGCCGGTCCAGGCGGAGCGGCTGCCGGCGTAGGCGGTGCCGAAGTCCGCCGTGCCGAGGAGCATCTGCTTCCTGGTGCCGTTGGGGGCGGTCACCGGGGCGACCACTCCGGAGGGCGCCTTGACGGTGACGTCGTTGCCGATGCGGTAGGCGGTGACCTTGCCGTCCGCGAGGGCCTTGTCCCACGCGGCGCGGCGCTGGAGCTCGACGCCGGTGTCCTTCATGGACTGGTTGACGATGGGCGCGCTGGGGGCGTACAGGGTCCGGTAGGTGTCGAGGACCTGGTCGAGTACCGGGTAGAGGGTGCGGTCCTCGGCCAGGTTGGACTGGTGGACGTAGTGCGGCCGGGGGTCGTTCGCCAGGACGTGGCGCAGGGCGGTGCGCGCCTCGGCCGGGACGATGTGGTCGAGGTAGCCGGTGTTGACGTCCAGCGGGGCCGGCAGGCAGGTGGAGGTCGCCGGGTTGTCCTCGCAGACGCCGCTGCCGCCGTGGGCGCGGCTGGTGTAGATCCAGTTGTACTCGTCGGCCATCTCGGCGTTGGTGCCGGTGTTGTAGTACACGTTCATCGGGTGCCGGGGGACCGTGAGGGCGCTGCCGAGGGCCCGCTGCGCCGGTTCGCGGGAGTTGTCGCTGCCGGCCCACCTGACCCCGTTGTCGGCGAGGGCCCCGGCCAGGTTGGGGTTGTCCACGGGCTGCTGGGGGGCGGTCTTGAGGCCGGAGTGCTCGCCGGTGACCAGTTCGGTCCTGTCGAGGGTGATGCCCTTGGACGCGGCCCAGTTGTTGTTGTCCCGGATCTGGGCGGAGATCTCGGCGCGGCTCATGTACTGGACCGCGCCCTGGGCGTTCTTCGTACAGGTCCACGGAATGGTCGTCGTGTCCTGGACGCAGCCGAGGAACGGATGGGTGTAGGTGTGGTTCATCCACCGGTACTTGGCGCGGTCGGCGACGAGTTGGGCCGTCAGCGCGTCGACGCCGCCGTTCTCGGCCTTCCACTCCTCGCCGGCGCCGCCGTTGAAGAGCATGTCGAGCTTGAAGTTCTTGGTGGTCTGCCACTGCGCCGCGTACACCGCGTCGGCGGCGCTCATCCGGATGGTGCTCTCCTTGCCCTCGCCGCCCGGGCAGGCGTAGTCGCCGGGCGTGCAGTTCAGCTCCTTGTTCCAGCGGGCGTCGGGGGCGAAGACGTCGTCGACGTGGACCGCGAAGTAGTTGCGGCTCTGGCCGAGGTGGACCCCGCGGGTCAGCCAGTCGACGATGCCGCGGGCGAGCAGCCGGAACTGCTGCTGGTGCTGGTTGTAGCCGAAGGTGACGACCAGTTCGCTGCGTCCGTCGTGGGTGTACTCGCCGACGAGGGAGGCGCGGCCGGACCCGACGGGTGCGTCGACGTAGCTGGTGTAGCCGGGGCGCGGTTTGGCCATGTAGCCGTAGCTCTCGGGCACCAGCGCGGAATTGTCCTCGAAGGTGACCTGTCCGCCGAGGTAGGCGAAGGGGCCTGCCTTGCCGGCGGCGGTGACGGCGGCCCGGGTGCCGTCGAGCTGGCCGGCGAAGCCGCCGTTGTCGGTGTACTCCAGCCCGACGCCCGGGTGGGCCCAGGTGTAGGCGTCGACCTGGCGGATCCCGTACGTCGTCTCGTAGGCGGCCAGCGCGGTCATCTCGGCGGAGCCCTCGCCGAAGGGGTTCTCGTTGGGCAGGACCACGCCCTGGTACTTGGCGCGCGGCCGGCCGTCGACCGTGTCGCTGAGGAACGCCGCGTTGATGACCGGGCGGCTCGCGCTGCCCAGCTGGACGCGCGTGAAGGGCACTCCGGTGTCCTTGAGCTCCGCGGTGATCGCCTCGACCGAGCTGCCGCCGTCGTCGACGACGAGCACCTTCAGGTCGATCCGCGGTGGTGTCACGGCCGCCTGGGCGCTCGCGGCCGGTACTGCGACGGACGCCAGGGCAGCCGCGGCCATGACGGCGGCCAGCCTGTTCATCCGGTTCTTGTTGACCATTTCGGCCTTTCCCCCCGCAGGCATCCCTCGGAACGGCCCTTGGCGGTCGGCCGGGCCGGGGAGGCTCTGTGGAAATCATGCAAAGGGACCCCGCGTCCCCTTGCGAGAGTGGACCGAGTCTTTCGGACCTCGTCAGGTCTACGGGGCAAACCTGGAGCAGAGTCCACGGACGGGTGAACCCGGTGGCCGCTTGATCGAACACCTTGCCAAACCTTCGAGTGGCGTACGGGTGAGCCCGTGCGCGTAGGCTCCTTCCAGGCGGCCGTCGGGCCCCGAATACGATCGCTACGGACGGCCGTCCACCCACTCGGCCCACACACACAAACGGAAGCGAGACTTCACCACCGTGACTGCTCTGACTCTCAGCACTGCCGGCGCGGCGACGCTGCGCGCCGACGCCCTCGTCGTCGGTGTCGCCAAGGGCCCCAAGGGCGCGATCGTCGCCGCGGGCGCCGAGGCCGTGGACAAGGCGTTCGACGGCAAGCTCGCCGGTGTCCTCGACGCACTCGGCGCCTCGGGTGCCGAAGGCGAGGTCACCAAGCTGCCGGCCCCGGCAGGCCTCAAGGTCCCGGTCGTGCTGGCGGTGGGGCTCGGCTCCGTCCCGGAGAAGGACGAGTCGTTCGACGAGGAGGTGCTGCGCCGCGCCGCCGGCGCCGCCGCCCGCGCGCTGCACGGCAGCAAGAAGGCCGGCTTCGCCCTGCCGCTGGAGGACGCCTCCGCCGTCACCGCCGTCGCCGAGGGCGCGCTGCTGGGCGCGTACGCCTTCACCGCGTACCAGGGCGGCGAGAAGAAGGCCGGCAACGGCAAGGACTCCGGGCCGAAGCAGCCGCTCGCCGAGGTGGCCCTGCTCGGCGCCAAGCCGCGCGACAAGGAGCACAAGGCGGCCGTCGAGCGCGCCGCCGTCGTCGCGGCCCAGGTCAACGTGGCCCGTGACCTCGTGAACACCCCGCCGAACGACCTGACCCCCGAGGCCTTCGCCGCGGTCGCCTCCGCGGCCGCGAAGGAGAACGGCGTCAAGGTCCAGGTGCTGGACGAGAAGGCCCTGGTCAAGGGCGGCTACGGCGGCATCATGGGCGTCGGCAAGGGCTCCGAGAACCCGCCGCGCCTGGTGAAGCTCAGCTACACCCACCCCAAGGCGGAGAAGACCCTGGCCTTCGTCGGCAAGGGCATCACCTACGACTCGGGCGGCATCTCCCTGAAGCCGGCCGGCCACAACGAGACGATGAAGTGCGACATGGCCGGCGCCGCCGCCGTCTTCGCCGCCGTCGTCGCGGCCGCGAAGCTGGGCCTGCGGGTCAACGTCACCGGCTGGCTCGCGCTCGCCGAGAACATGCCGTCCGGCTCGGCCACCAAGCCCGGCGACGTCCTGCGCATGTACAGCGGCAAGACCGTCGAGGTCCTCAACACCGACGCCGAGGGCCGGCTGGTCCTCGGTGACGCGCTGACCAAGGCCTCCGAGGACAACCCGGACGCGATCGTCGACGTCGCCACCCTGACCGGCGCCATGGTGCTCGCCCTCGGCGACCGCACCTTCGGGATCATGGCGAACGACGACGCCTTCCGCACCTCGATCCACGAGATCGCGGAGGAGGTCGGCGAGTCCTCCTGGCCGATGCCGCTCCCGGCGGAACTGCGCAAGACCATGGACTCCCCCACCGCCGACATCGCGAACATGGGTGTCCGGATGGGCGGCGGCCTGGTCGCCGGCCTCTTCCTCCAGGAGTTCGTCGGCGAGGGCATCACCTGGGCCCACCTCGACATCGCCGGCCCGGCCTTCCACGAAGGCGCCCCGCATGGCTACACCCCCAAGGGCGGCACCGGCTCCGCGGTGCGCACCCTGGTGCGGCTGGCCGAGCGGACGGCCACCGGAGACCTCGGCTGACGCCCCCGATGTGACGCGCGACGCACCCCGGGGCCCCGCGGGCCCCGGGGTGCGTTCAGCCCACAACGAAATCCGTAGGTTTCTACGCAGCGGTAACCTTCGCTTCGGACAGAACGGCCTCCCACAACGTGGGCCCGGCGTCCCGCGTTCCCCCGACAAATGCGAAGATGGGTTCTCGGCAGGACAGGGCCCCCACCACAGGGCCGAAGAAACAGCGGCCGATTACCAGCCGCCGCCCGGTCACAGAGGACCGGTGCCCGGCGCACATGCATGGAGGACGTGACGTGGCGAACGACGCCAGCACCGTTTTCGACCTAGTGATCCTCGGCGGTGGCAGTGGCGGTTACGCCGCGGCGCTGCGCGCATCCCAGCTGGGTCTGGACGTTGCCCTGATCGAGAAGAACAAGCTCGGCGGCACCTGCCTGCACAACGGCTGCATCCCCACGAAGGCTCTGCTGCACGCGGGTGAGATCGCCGACCAGGCGCGCGAGGCCGCCCAGTTCGGTGTGAAGGCCACCTTCGAGGGCATCGACATCGCGGGTGTGCAGAAGTACAAGGACGAGGTCATCTCGGGCCTGTACAAGGGCCTGCAGGGCCTGGTCGCCTCCCGCAAGGTGACCTACATCGAGGGTGAGGGCCGCCTCTCCTCGCCGACCTCCGTCGACGTGAACGGGCAGCGCATCCAGGGCCGCCACATCCTGCTGGCGACCGGCTCCGTGCCGAAGTCGCTGCCGGGCCTGAACATCGACGGCAACCGCATCATCTCCTCGGACCACGCGCTGGTCCTGGACCGCGTGCCCGAGTCCGCGATCGTGCTGGGCGGCGGCGTCATCGGCGTCGAGTTCGCCTCGGCGTGGAAGTCCTTCGGCTCCGACATCACCGTCATCGAGGGCCTCAAGCACCTCGTGCCGGTCGAGGACGAGAACAGCTCGAAGCTGCTGGAGCGGGCCTTCCGCAAGCGCGGCATCAAGTTCAACCTCGGCACCTTCTTCGACAAGGCCGAGTACACGGAGAACGGCGTCCGCGTGACGCTGGCCGACGGCAAGACCTTCGAGGCCGAGGTGCTGCTGGTCGCCGTCGGCCGCGGCCCGGTCTCGCAGGGCCTGGGCTACGAGGAGCAGGGCGTCGCGATGGACCGCGGCTACGTCCTGGTCGACGAGTACATGCAGACCAACGTGCCGACGATCTCGGCCGTGGGCGACCTCGTCCCGACCCTCCAGCTCGCGCACGTCGGCTTCGCCGAGGGCATCCTGGTCGCGGAGCGTCTGGCCGGTCTCAAGACCGTCCCGATCGACTACGACGGTGTCCCGCGCGTCACCTACTGCCACCCCGAGGTCGCTTCCGTCGGCATCACCGAGGCCAAGGCCAAGGAGATCTACGGCGCGGACAAGGTCGTGGCCCTGAAGTACAACCTGGCGGGCAACGGCAAGAGCAAGATCCTGAAGACCGCGGGCGAGATCAAGCTCGTCCAGGTCAAGGACGGTGCCGTGGTCGGCGTCCACATGGTCGGTGACCGGATGGGCGAGCAGGTGGGCGAGGCTCAGCTGATCTACAACTGGGAGGCCCTGCCGGCCGAGGTCGCGCAGCTGATCCACGCGCACCCGACCCAGAACGAGGCGCTCGGCGAGGCCCACCTGGCCCTGGCCGGCAAGCCGCTTCACTCCCACGACTAGTTCGTCCCGGGCGCGACGACCACTTCCGCACTTTCGTAAGGAGCAACAGAAACCATGTCGGTTTCCGTAACCCTTCCGGCGCTCGGCGAGAGCGTCACCGAGGGCACTGTCACCCGCTGGCTGAAGGCCGAGGGCGAGCGCGTCGAGGCCGACGAGCCGCTGCTCGAGGTCTCGACCGACAAGGTCGACACCGAGATCCCGTCGCCCGTCGCCGGCATCCTGGCCTCCATCAAGGTCGCCGAGGACGAGACCGTCGAGGTCGGCGCCGAGCTGGCCGTCATCGACGACGGTTCCGGCGCCACGGCCGAGGCTGCGGCTCCGGCCGCCGCCGAGGCTCCTGCTGCCGAGGCCCCTGCCGCCGAGGCCCCGCAGGCCGCCCCGTCCACCGAGGTCCCGGCCGGCGCCGAGACCCCGGCGCCGACGGCCGACGCGGCCGCCGGCGGCGGTTCCGCCGAGGGCACCGACGTCGTGCTGCCGGCCCTGGGCGAGTCCGTCACCGAGGGCACCGTCACCCGCTGGCTGAAGGCCGTCGGCGAGTCGGTCGAGGCCGACGAGCCGCTGCTGGAGGTCTCGACGGACAAGGTCGACACCGAGATCCCCGCGCCGGTCTCCGGCACGCTCCTGGAGATCGTGGTCGGCGAGGACGAGACCGCCGAGGTCGGCGCCCGTCTGGCCGTCATCGGCGTCGCCGGTGCCGCCCCGGCCGCCGCCGCCCCGGCCGCTGCCCCGGCTCCGGCCGAGGCCGCTCCGGCTCCGGCCGCTGCCCCGGCTCCCGCCCAGGCCGCTCCGGCTCCGGCCGCTGCCCCGGCTCCCGCCCAGGCCGCTCCGGCTCCGGCCCCCGCCCAGGCTGCCCCGGCCGCCCCGGCCCCCGCCGCCGCCCCGGCCCCGGTGACCCCGGCTCCGGCCGCCGCCGGCGACGAGGGCGCGTACGTGACCCCGCTGGTGCGCAAGCTGGCCTCGGAGTCCGGCGTGGACCTGTCCGCGGTCTCGGGCACCGGCGTCGGTGGTCGCATCCGCAAGCAGGACGTCCTGGCAGCCGCCGAGGCCGCCAAGGCCGCTGCGGCCGCTCCGGCGGCTGCGACTGCCGGGGGCACCGCCGCTCCCGCCGCCAAGGCTCCGGCCGCCGCGGTGTCCGAGCTGCGCGGTCAGACCGTCAAGATGACCCGCATGCGCAAGGTCATCGGCGACAACATGATGAAGGCCCTGCACTCGCAGGCCCAGCTCAGCTCCGTGGTCGAGGTGGACATCACCAAGATCATGAAGCTTCGCGAGAAGGCCAAGGCCGGCTTCCTCGCCCGCGAGGGCGTCAAGCTGTCCCCGATGCCGTTCTTCGTCAAGGCCGCGGCCCAGGCGCTGAAGGCCCACGCGGTCGTCAACGCCCGGATCAACGAGGACGAGGGCACCATCACCTACTTCGACTCGGAGAACATCGGCATCGCCGTGGACTCCGAGAAGGGCCTGATGACCCCGGTCATCAAGGGTGCGGGCGACCTCAACCTGGCGGGCATCTCCAAGGCGACCGCCGACCTGGCCGCCAAGGTCCGCGGCAACAAGATCACGCCGGACGAGCTGTCGGGCGCGACCTTCACCATCAGCAACACCGGTTCGCGCGGTGCGCTGTTCGACACGGTCATCGTGCCGCCGAACCAGGTCGCCATCCTGGGCATCGGCGCCACGGTGAAGCGCCCGGTGGTCATCGAGACCGCCGAGGGCACCAACATCGGCATCCGCGACATGACGTACCTGACCCTGTCCTACGACCACCGCCTGGTGGACGGCGCGGACGCGGCCCGGTACCTCACCGCGGTCAAGGCGATCCTGGAGGCCGGCGAGTTCGAGGTCGAGCTCGGCCTCTGAGCCGAACGGCTTGTAACCAGCCTCACGGTCGGCGCCCCCGTCCGGGATACTCCCGGGCGGGGGCGCCGCCGTATTGTCTAGGCATCAGGCCCTGCCGTGACCCTGCACACCCACCAGGAGTTGAAGCCCCGATGATCACCCCACCCGTCGTGCACTCGCTGCGCGAGCAGATCCGCGAGCACATCGTGGAGGGGATCGTCAGCGGGCGCTGGAAGCCCGGCGAGCGGATCGTGGAGCGGCGCATCGCCGTCGAGCTGGAGGTCAGCCAGACCCCCGTACGGGAGGCGCTGCGCGAGCTGGAGACGCTGCGGCTGATCGAGTCCGCGCCGAACAAGGGCGTGCGCGTACGGAACCTCTCCGCCGCCGACCTGGAGGAGATCTACCCGGTCCGGGCCGGTCTGGAGCAGATCGCCGCCGAGCTCGCGGCGCCGCGGCTGGCGGCCGACTGCTCGGCGCTGGAGCCGCATGTGGCGGCCCTGTGGGAGGCCGACCGCAGCTCGGACGGCACGGCCCAGGTGCGGCACACGGTGGGTTTCCACCGGGAGATGGTGCGGGCCGCGGGCAACAGCGTGCTGCTGCACACCTGGGAGAGCCTGGGCATCGAGGTGTTCACGGCCCTGTCCATCCGTTGGCTGGGAACCGTCCAGAAGTCCTACGCGGAGGAGCACGAGGCGCTCGTGGAGGCCTTCCGCACGCGGGATCCGGACATCGGCGTGCTGGTGAAGCGGCACGTCCTGGGGTGCGCACCCCGCGCCTGACGGGCGTTTCCGCCCGTTTTGACCGGCACCGCGTGCCCGTTTTGCTGGCACGCGGTGCCGACTTTTGGCAGATCGACGTTTCTTTGTCACTTTTATTTGATCGATCATCGATCAGGGATTTACAGTCGTCGCGGACCTCAACCAGGTCCGCCGACCCTGTCCTGCCCGTCAGGGATTTCTTCACCACCTCTCCTTTGTCCGGAAGGCGGCGCACAGCGATGTCCGACCCCGTAGGAAAGCTTCCGAGCGAGCTCGACCAGCTCCCGGACCGCGACACCGAAGAGACCGCCGAATGGGCGGCCTCCCTCGACGCCGTCGCACAGGCCGCCGGTACGCGCCGCGCCGAATACCTGCTCCGCCGCACGCTGCAGCACGCCGAGGCCGCCGGCCTCGCCCTGCCGAAGCTGCTGGAGACGGACTACGTCAACACCATCCCCACCGCCGCCGAGCCCGAGTTCCCGGGCGACGAGGCGATGGAGGCCCGGATCACCGCCTGGAACCGCTGGAACGCGGCGGCCATGGTGAGCCGCGGCTCGAAGTACGGCGTCGGCGGCCACATCGCCACCTTCGCCTCCGCCGCCTGGCTCTACGAGACCGGCTTCCAGCACTTCTTCCGCGGGAAGGAGGCCGACGGGTCGGGCGACCAGCTCTACATCCAGGGCCACGCCTCCCCCGGCATCTACGCCCGCGCCTTCCTCGACGGGCGCATCTCCGAGCAGCAGCTCGACAACTTCCGCCAGGAGTCCGGCGGCAACGGCCTGCCGTCCTACCCGCACCCGCGGCGCCTGCCGTGGCTGTGGGAGTTCCCCACGGTCTCCATGGGCCTCGGCCCGCTCTCCGCGATCTACCAGGCGCGCTTCAACCGCTACCTGCAGAACCGGAACATCAAGGACACCGCCAACTCGCACGTCTGGGCCTTCCTCGGCGACGGCGAGATGGACGAGCCCGAGTCGACCGCCGCCCTGGCCCTCGCCTCCCGCGAGCAGCTCGACAACCTGACCTTCGTCATCAACTGCAACCTGCAGCGCCTCGACGGTCCGGTCCGCGCCAACTTCCGCGTGGTCCAGGAGCTGGAGGCCCAGTTCCGCGGCGCCGGCTGGAACGTCGTCAAGACCCTGTGGGGCTCGGCCTGGGACGAGCTGTTCCAGCTCGACACCACGGGCGCCCTGGTGCGCCGCCTGCGCGAGGTACCGGACGCGCAGTTCCAGACCTACGCGACCCGCGACGTGGCCTACATCCGCCGGCACTTCTTCGGCGTCAACGCCGAGCTGGTGCAGCTGGCCGGTGTGCTCTCCGACGCGAAGATCGCCGAGTGCTTCCACACCTCGCGCGGCGGCCACGAGCCCCGCAAGGTCTACGCCGCGTACAAGGCCGCCCTGGAGCACAAGGGCGCGCCGACGGTCATCCTCGCGCAGACCGTCAAGGGCTACACGCTGGGTGCCGGGTTCGAGTCGAAGAACGCGAACCACCAGATGAAGAAGCTGACGATCGACGAGTTCAAGAGCATGCGCGACAAGCTCGGACTCCCGATCCCGGACAGCGCCTTCGAGGGCGGCCAGGTCCCCTACGGCCACCCGGGCGCGAACAGCCCCGAGGTGCGGTACCTGAACGAGCGCCGCGCGGCCCTCGGCGGCCCGGCCCCGGCCCGCAAGGTCCACCACGTGGCCCTGCCCGCCCCCGCCGACCGCTCCTTCGCCCCGCTGATCAAGGGCTCCGGCAAGCAGGAGATGGCCACCACCATGGCCTTCGTCCGCCTGGTCAAGGACCTGATGCGGGACAAGGAGACCGGCAGGCGCTGGGTGCCGATCGTCCCCGACGAGGCCCGTACCTTCGGTATGGAGTCCCTCTTCCCGTCGGCCGGCATCTACTCGCCGCTGGGCCAGACGTACGAGCCGGTCGACCGCGACCAGCTGATGTACTACAAGGAGGCCAAGGACGGCCAGATCCTCAACGAGGGGATCACCGAGGCCGGCGCCATGGCCGACTTCATCGCCGCCTGCACGTCGTACGCGACGCACGGCGAGCCGATGATCCCGTTCTACATCTTCTACTCGATGTTCGGCTGGCAGCGCACGGCCGACCAGATGTGGCAGCTCGCCGACCAGCTCGGCAAGGGCTTCATCGTCGGCGCCACTGCCGGCCGCACCACGCTGACCGGCGAGGGCCTGCAGCACGCGGACGGCCACTCGCACCTGATCGCGTCCACGAACCCGGCGTCGCTCAACTACGACCCGGCCTTCGCGTACGAGATCGCGGTGATCGTCAAGGACGGTCTGCGGCGGATGTACGGCGAGCAGCCGGAGGACGTCTTCTACTACCTCACGGTCTACAACGAGCCGAAGGTGCAGCCTGCCATGCCGGAGGGCGTGGAGGAGGGCATCCTCAAGGGCCTCTACCGCTTCAACCGGGCCTCCGACCTGGAGAACGCCCCGGCCGCGGACGCCCCGAAGCTCCAGCTGATGGCTTCCGGCACCGCGATCCACTGGATCCTGGAGGCGCAGCACCTGCTCGCGGCCGACTGGAACGTGGCGGCGGACGTCTGGTCCGCCACCTCGTGGGGCGAGTTGCGCCGCGACGCGCTGGAGTGCGACGAGGCGCTGCTGCGCGGCGAGGTCCGCACCCCGTACGTCACCCGCGCGCTGGAGGGCGCCCAGGGCCCGGTCCTCGCCGTGTCCGACTGGATGCGCCAGGTCCCGGACCAGATCAGCCAGTGGGTGGAGCAGGACTACACCTCGCTGGGCACGGACGGCTTCGGTCTGTCCGACACCCGTGAGGGCGCCCGCCGCCACTTCGGTGTCGACGCCCCGTCGATCGTGGTGGCCGCGCTGGCCCAGCTCGCCCGCCGCGGCGAGGTGCCGGCCTCCGCGGTGAAGGAGGCCCGGGAGCGCTACGGCCTCTAGTGCCGTGCCCCCCGCCCGTGAGGCGGCCCGCCCAGGAGGGGACGGGCCGCCTCACGGCGTTGTACGCCCCGTGTGGGGGCGTCCCGGAGGCGAGTATGCGCCGCAGTGCGGGGCACGGCCTCGGGCTTTGGCCGTATGAGCGGTGGCGGCGCGGGGACGCAGCCGTGATGCTGGATCCCGTGATGGACGAGACGGAGTTCTGGGAGATCGTCGACCGTACGCGCGAGGCCGCCGACGGGGACGCCGAGGAGCATGCCGAGCTGCTCGTGGAGCGGTTGCTCCAGCTCGATCCGGACTCCGTCCTGGACTTCGCCCGGCACTTCGAGTCCCGGTACAACCGGGCGTACACCTGGGACCTGTGGGGCGCGGCCTGGGTACTGCTGGACGGGGCGAGCGACGACGCCTTCGACTACTTCCGCTGCTGGCTCATCGGGCAGGGGCGGGAGGTCTTCGAGGGCGCGGTGCACGATCCGGACCATCTCGCGGAGCTGCTGGGCGACTTCGACGAGGAGATCGACGGGGACGGCGAGGAGCTCGGGTACGCGGCGGACGAGGCGTACGAGCAGCTGACCGGGTCGGTCGCGCCGGACCTGGGCATTCCGCTGCAGGCGGCGGAGCCGGAGGGCGCCCCGCTCGACTTCGAGGACGAAGCCGTGCTCGCGGAGCGCTTCCCCCGGCTGTGGGACCGGTTCCGCGCCTGAGGGGCGCGCCCGGCCGCCCGGTCAGTAGTGGGTGCCGCCGTCGATGCGGATCTCGGTGCCCGTGATGAAGGCGCCGTCGTCGGAGCCGAGCATGGCGACGACGCCGGCGACGGTCTCGGGGCCCGCGAAGCCCTGGCCGATGGCGGGGGCGAGCTTGGCGAAGAGGGACCAGTCGGTGTCCTCGGGCAGGCCGGGGCCGTTTCCGGTGGTCATGCCGCTCTCGATGGAGCCGGGCGCAACGCTGACGAAGCGCAGGCCCTGCTTGCTGTATTCGGCGGCCAGCGCGTGGGTCATGGACTGGATGCCGCCCTTGCTGGCCGCGTAGGCGGACATGTAGGGGTGGGCGAAGGACGCCGAGGTGGAGCTGAAGTTCACCACGACCGGCCGGTCGCCTTCGAGCAGCGCCGGGAGGGACTCTCGGATCACCAGGAAGGTGCCGGTCAGGTTGACCGCGATGACCTGGTTCCACAGATCGAGCGTGGTCCGGTGGGTGTGCGCGGAGCGCAGGATGCCGGCGGCGTTGACGAGTACGTCGATCCCGCCGAGGGCGCGGGCCGCTGCGGCGACTCCCTCCCGGACGGCGTCCTCGTCGGATATGTCGAGGACCGCGGTGCTGAGCCGGCCGGCCCCGCCCGACGCGGCGGCGTGCTCGGCGGTGGCCGCGAGCCCGGCGTCGCTGATGTCCACCGCGTGGACCCGCCCGCCCTCGGCGAGGATGCGGTGGACGGTGGCGCGGCCGATGCCGGAGCCGCCGCCGGTGATGAGGACGCGTCGTCCTTCGTATCGGTTCATGGCGTGAGCGTACCGAAGCGGTGGCACGTTTTGTCATTCTGACAAGAATTGACTGCCGTCAGGAGGGCGGGCGGTAGGCTTCCCCCGTGAAGTCCCCTCGCCCCTACGCCCTGCCGGCCGGCTCCGGACCCCAGACGCTGACGGAGCGCCGCAAGGCGGCCACGCAGCTCGACATCGCCCGCGCCGCCTGCGAGCTGTTCGCGGAGCACGGCCCCGACGGCACCACCGCCGAGGACATCGCCCACCGCGCGGGCGTGGCGCTGCGCACCTTCTACCGCTACTTCCGCAACAAGCAGGAGGCCGTGGCCCCGCTGCTGGCCGGCGGCGGCGACGCCTGGCGTGCGCTGCTCGCGGAGGAGGCCCCGGGGACCCCGCTCGCCGAGGCGCTGGAACGTGCCGTCACCCGGTCGCTGAGCGGCCCGCAGGCGGTCGAGGAGGGCCTGGAGGTGACCCGCGGCCTCCTGCGGGCGGCAGCGGGCGACGCGGCGCTGCGGGCCGTTTGGTACCGCGTGAACCAGGAGTCCGAGGAGGACCTGGTGCCGGTGGTCGGGAGGCTCGCCGGCCCGGACGCCGAGCCTCGGGAGGTGCGGCTGCTGGCCGCCGCGGCCACGGACGCGATCCGGGTGGCGCTGGAGCTGTGGGCGGCGACGGACGCCCCGGTCTCGGGGCCCGGCTCCCCCGTCGAGCTGGCGGTGCTGTGCCTGCGGGACCTGACAGGAGCGATGCCCCTGCTGCGCCGAACCGGCGCTGCAGGGGCATCGCCCCGGTCCCACGGCCCTACCGTGGTCTGATCGGCGTCAGGCTGAGGCGTCAGCGGCCGCCACCACCCCAACCGCCGCCGTTGCCTCCGTTGCCGCCGCCCCAATCACCGTTGCCGCCGCCACCGCCGCCGCCCCAGTCACCGCCGCCGTTGCCGCCGCGGCCGTTGCCCCAGTCACCGTTGCCGCCGCCACCGCCGCCGCCCCAGTCACCGCCGCCGTCGCCGCCGCGACCGTTGCCCCAGTCGTTGTTCCAGTTACCCCCGTCGCCGCCGCGGCCGTTGCCCCAGTCGTTGTTCCAGTTGCCCCCGTCGCCGCCGCGGCCGTTGCCCCAGTCGTTGTGGTGCCCGTTGCCGCCGCGGTTCCAGTTGGCGTCGTCGTGCCAGTGGTTCCAGTTGCTGTCGCGCCAGTACCCGCGGTCACCGCCGACGCCGGCGTTGTCCCAGCACCAGTTCGGCCGGTCGCGCCAGTCGCGGTTGCAGCAGTGGTCCCACCGGGCGTCGGAGCGGTTCGAGGGGTACCGGTAGCAGTCGTAGCCGCCGTTCCCACCGCCACCGCCACCGCTACCGGTGACGGCCGCGGCCGAGGCGGCGACGGGCAGCAGACCGATGGCTATGCCCGCGGCTCCGGTCATGGCTGCTGCAACGATCCTACGGCGCATCCTCATGCACCTCCGAACATGTCTCGCTTATCAGGCCTTTAGGTCATTTCCACCCTCACTCCACCCGGGCGGCCTGTCAAAGCGGAAAGGCCCCCCGCCGCACTCCGTGGAGCGTGGCGAGGGGCCTCTCATCAGGCGTTTTAGAGGTCGAAGTACAGCTCGAACTCGTGCGGGTGCGGCCGCTGCGCGATCGGGGCGATCTCGTGCGTGCGCTTGTAGTCGATCCAGGTCTCGATCAGGTCGGGGGTGAAGACACCGCCGGCCAGGAGGTACTCGTGGTCCTCCTCCAGGGCCTTGAGGACGTCCTCCAGGCTGGTCGGGACCTGCGGGACGTTCGCGTGCTCGTCCGGGGAGAGCTCGTAGAGGTCCTTGTCGATCGGCTCCATCGGCTCGATCTTGTTCTTGATGCCGTCGAGGCCCGCGAGGAGCAGGGCCGAGAAGGCCAGGTACGGGTTCGAGGACGGGTCCGGCGCGCGGAACTCGACGCGCTTGGCCTTCGGGTTCGAGCCCGTGATCGGGATGCGCATGGCGGCGGAGCGGTTGCGCTGCGAGTACACCATGTTGACCGGCGCCTCGAAGCCCGGTACCAGGCGGTGGTACGAGTTCACCGTCGGGTTGGTGAACGCGAGCAGCGACGGGGCGTGCTTGAGGATGCCGCCGATGTAGTAGCGGGCGGTGTCCGACAGGCCCGCGTAGCCGGCCTCGTCGTAGAACAGCGGCTCGCCGCCGGCCCACAGCGACTGGTGGACGTGCATGCCCGAGCCGTTGTCACCGAAGATCGGCTTCGGCATGAAGGTCGCGGTCTTGCCGTTCTTCCAGGCGACGTTCTTCACGATGTACTTGAAGAGCATCAGGTCGTCGGCCGCGGCCAGCAGCGTGTTGAACTTGTAGTTGATCTCGGCCTGGCCGCCGGTGCCGACCTCGTGGTGCTGGCGCTCGACCTGGAGGCCCTGGGCGTCGAGCTCCAGGGAGATCTCGGCGCGCAGGTCCGCGAAGTGGTCGACCGGGGCGACCGGGAAGTAGCCGCCCTTGTAGCGGACCTTGTAGCCGCGGTTGTTCTCCTCGGAACCGGTGTTCCAGGCGCCGGCCTCGGAGTCGATGTGGTAGAAGCCCTCGTTCGCAGTCGTCGCGAAGCGCACGCTGTCGAAGATGTAGAACTCGGCCTCGGGGCCGAAGAACGCGGTGTCGGCGATGCCGGTGGAGGCGAGGTAGGCCTCGGCCTTCTTCGCGATGTTGCGCGGGTCGCGGCTGTAGGCCTCACCCGTGATCGGGTCGTGGATGAAGAAGTTGATGTTCAGCGTCTTGTCGCGACGGAAGGGGTCCAGGCGCGCGGTGGTGATGTCGGCACGCAGGGCCATGTCGGACTCGTGGATCGCCTGGAAACCGCGGATCGAGGATCCGTCGAAGGCGAGCTCCTCCGCCGGGTCGAATGCCCGCGCCGGGATCGTGAAGTGCTGCATCACACCAGGCAGGTCGCAGAAGCGGACGTCGACGAACTTGACGTCGTTCTCCTCGATGTACTGCTTGACTTCGTCGGCGTTCTGGAACATCCAACTCCTCCTACTCCCGACCCCGGGGGAGGGACGGGCTTTATAGCTCGTGGCGCGTCAGTGCGGTGCCGCACGCTGACCCGACCATAAGCAGACGGGATTTCCCAAGCATGACCCATTTGTTTCGCACAAGTTAACCAGGGTCCGGCCGGAGCGCCCGGGAGCGCCACCGGTACCGTGGTCGGGTGGACAACAGACAGGCAATCGGATCCTGGCTCTCCGGCCCCAAGGCGGCCGCCGAGGAGATGGGCGTCGACTTCGGCTATCCGGGCCAGCGGCTCGGCCTGCCCCAGCACGGGCCCGGCTCGGTGGCACGGTTCGGGCGGCGGATCGGAGCCGTGGCCATCGACTGGATCGGCTGCCAGCTCATCGCGTACGGGCTGATCACCGGTGGGAACGTCGGCGCCGCCGGCAACTGGACCCTCGCGCTCTTCCTGGCCCTGACCGTCCTGACGGTGGGCACCGTGGGCTTCACGCCCGGCAAGCGCGCCCTGGGCCTGCGGGTGGTCTCGGAGGACGGCGGCCGCCTCGGCATCGGCCGGGTGGTCGTGCGCACGCTGCTGCTGGCGCTCTTCATCCCCGCACTGATCTGGGACCGCGACGGCCGCGGTCTGCACGACCGTCTCGCACGCGCCGTCCAGGTCCGCATCTGACGCGCGACGATCCGGACAGGCGGACACAGACGGGCGGACACAGGGGTGCCCCCGAGCCGGTCGGCTCGGGGGCACCCCTGTGTCGTATACGGGATCCGGCCTGCGCGCGTCAGCGCATCTTTCCGCCGCGCGGCATCTTCATGCCCTTGGGCATGGGGCCCTTCGGCAGCGGCATGTTGCTCATGAGGTCGCCCATGGCCCGCAACTTGTCGTTGACCTGGGTGATCTGCGGGCCGGTCAGGACACGCGGCAGCTTCAGCAGGGTGGTGCGGACCTTCTTGAGCGGCACCTCGCCCTCGCCCGTGCCCACGATGAAGTCGTGCACCGGCACGTCCGGCATGATCCGGGCCATCTTCTTCTTCTCGTTCGCGAGCAGCGGCTTCACGCGGTTCGGGTTGCCCTCGGCGATCAGCACGACGCCGGCCTTGCCCACGGCGCGGTGGACGATGTCCTGCTGCCGGGTCATCGCGACGGCCGGAGTGGTCGTCCAGCCCCGTCCCACGTTGTCCAGCACGGCCGCGGCCGCTCCCGGCTGTCCCTCCATCTGCCCGAAGGCAGCCCGCTCGGCCCGTCGCCCGAAGACGATCGCCATCGCGAGGAAAGCCACCAGGAAGCCCAGGATGCCCAGGTAGACCGGGTGGTCGATCAGGAAGCCGATCGCAAGGAAGACACCGAAGGTGACGATTCCCACGCCCGCGACGATCAGACCGACCTTCGGGTCGGCCTTCCGCGTCATCTTGTACGTCAGGGCGATCTGCTTCAGTCGCCCGGGGTTCGCAGCAGTCTCTGCGTTTGACTTCCTCGCCATACAGCGAAGTTTACGTGGCCTGCGGGGTCCGGGTCGCCGCGGCCTCAAGTACGTGTTCGGTCTCGACCCGGTCCTTGGCCCGCTTGCGGTCCTCCAGGACGGCCGTCCACGCGTTGCGGCGGGCCCCGCTCATGAGGAGGGACTCGATGCCGCGGAAGGCGTCGGAGAGCGTCGGGATGGCGATGGCGCGTACGGGCGCGGCCTGCATGATGTCGATCCCTTTCACGATGCTCACGTCTGGACGAGGTGGGCGGTGTGTACGGTGCGTGGACCAAGCGTCACTGACTGGTGTTACCAGGGCGTGACCGCTCGGTCAAATGTGATGGACACGTTGCACACGCCGACGCGGCCCGCCGGAATCTTTCCTCAGGAAAGAGCCTAGGGGCCGCGTCGGTGCGGAATTACCCGTTGGTAGCACTTTGTGCGCGACTTCACACGCAGGGTCGCGCCCCCGGTCAGACGGTGGCGCGCTTCTCCATGGCCTGCTGGTAGAGGCGGCCCGCCCGGTAGGACGAACGGACGAGGGGACCGGACATCACGCCGGAGTAGCCGATCTCCTCGGCCTCCTTCGCCAGCTCCACGAACTCGGCCGGTTTCACCCAGCGCTCGACGGGGTGGTGCCGCGGCGAGGGGCGCAGGTACTGGGTGATGGTGATGAGCTCGCAGCCGGCCTCGTGCAGGTCCTTCAGGGCCTGCGAGACCTCCTCGCGCTCCTCGCCCATGCCGAGGATCAGGTTCGACTTGGTGACCAGGCCGTACGCGCGCGCCTTGGTGATCACTTCCAGGGAGCGCTCGTAGCGGAAGCCCGGGCGGATGCGCTTGAAGATCCGCGGGACCGTCTCGACGTTGTGCGCGAAGACCTCGGGGCGGGAGGCGAAGACCTCCTCCAGCAGCTCCGGCACCGCGTTGAAGTCGGGGGCCAGCAGCTCCACCTTGGTGTGGCCGGCTTCGCGGCCCGCCGTCTGCTGGTGGATCTGGCGGACGGTCTCCGCGTACAGCCAGGCGCCGCCGTCCGGGAGGTCGTCGCGGGCGACGCCGGTGATGGTGGCGTAGTTCAAATCCATCGTGACGACGGACTCGCCGACGCGGCGCGGTTCGTCGCGGTCCAGCGCCTCGGGCTTGCCCGTGTCGATCTGGCAGAAGTCACAGCGCCGGGTGCACTGGTCACCGCCGATGAGGAAGGTGGCCTCCCGGTCCTCCCAGCATTCGTAGATGTTGGGACAGCCGGCCTCCTGGCACACCGTGTGCAGTCCTTCGCCCTTCACCAGGGCCTGCATCTTGGTGTACTCGGGACCCATCTTCGCCCGCGTCTTGATCCACTCGGGCTTGCGCTCGATGGGGGTCTGGGCATTCCGGACCTCCAGGCGCAGCATCTTGCGTCCGTCGGGTGCGACTGCGGACACGACCGGCTCCCTGTGACTTCGATTGTTCGGGCGCCCACCAGGGTACGCCCGTAATTTCGTACGCTCTTACGTCGGCCAACCTGCGAGCGGCCGCACTCATTCCCGGGGCCTCGCGGGGCTTCCCGGACGGCTAGGCGGTCTCGATCTCCCGGGGCCGCAACTCGGCGTGCTCCAGCACGTCCTTCAGGTGGCCCTCGA
Source organism: Streptomyces sp. NRRL F-2664 (assembly GCF_000719345.1). Taxonomy (GTDB): domain Bacteria; phylum Actinomycetota; class Actinomycetes; order Streptomycetales; family Streptomycetaceae; genus Streptomyces. Next base: position 34,215 of record NZ_JOFX01000010.1, on the reverse strand, counting down.
CGACCGGGAGCACTTCGGCGATGGTGACCTCTCGACCCAGTTCGTACGAGAGCGAGGTCACACCGGCGTCCCGGATCCCACAAGGGATGATCCGGTCGAACCAGGTGCGGTCCGGGTTCACGTTGAGGGCGAAGCCGTGCATCGTGACGCCCTTGGCGACCCGGATGCCGATGGCGGCGAGCTTGCGGTCCTCGCGGCGCTGGCCCGCGTTGGACGGGGCGTAGTCGGGGCCGTTGAGGCGGGGGTCGAACTCGTCGTCGTGCAGCCGCGGGTCCAGCTCCAGGGAGAGCCCGCCGATCCTCGGGCGGTCCTCCACCGCGTCGCCGAGCACCCAGACACCGGAGCGGCCCTCGATGCGGGTGGTCTCCAGGCCGAAGTCGGCGGCGGTGCGGATGAGCGCCTCCTCCAGACGTCGGACGTGGGCCACGACGTCCACCGGGCGGGGGAGCTTCATGATCGGGTAGCCGACCAGCTGGCCCGGTCCGTGCCAGGTGATCTTGCCGCCGCGGTCGACGTCCACCACGGGGGTGCCGTCCAGCGGGCGCTCGCTGGGGTCGGTGCGCCGGCCCGCCGTGTAGACCGGCGGGTGCTCCAGCAGCAGGCAGGTGTCCTCGATCTCGTCCGCGAAGCGGGCCGCGTGCACCCTGCGCTGCTCTTCCCACGCCCGGGTGTACTCGACGGATTCCGCTCCGAAGCCCATACGGACAAACCCAAGCTCAGCCACCGCAGCGCCTCCTCGTCGAACCTGCTGTGTGCACGTACTCCACTGAGCAAGGGTACGGCCGCCCGTACGGGCCTCCTCAGGACCCCGCGTCCGGCCCCGGCAGCTGCTTCGGCCGGCGGCGTCCCCTCGGCGGGCGGTCCGGGTCCTCGTCCGCGCGCGGCAGCCGCCGGTGGCCCTCCGAGTGGTCGTTCACCCAGCCGCACACGCCACACGCGTAGCGCCCGTCGAGTCCCGCGATGTAGGTGCCGCAGCGCCGGCACTCGGCCTCGGTCAGCTCGGGCGGAGGCAGCGGAGCGGGAGATTCGGGCCGCTCCTCGGGGAGGTGCGGCCGGTGGTGCCGGCGGTTCATGGGCCGCAGCGTACGCGGACGGAGGGGGCGAGTCCGTAAAGCGCCCTACCGATTCTGCACACGATCGGATGAATGTAGGGCAGAGAGGGCGGCATGAGCGAAGTTCGCCGCTACATTCACGCCGTTCAAGGGCCGGGACTCCGGTCCGTCACGTCAGGAAACCGTGGAGCCGATGACGGAACGACCTGCCCAGCGTGTCCCCAACCGGCAGCTCGCGGCGCTGATCGCGGAAGCCGGGTTCTCCAACGCCGGACTCGCCCGCCGCGTCGACCAGCTCGGTCTGGAACACGGTCTCGACCTGCGGTACGACAAGACGTCCGTGACCCGGTGGCTGCGCGGCCAGCAGCCCCGCGGGACCACCCCGGCGCTGATCGCCGAGGTCTTCACCCGGCGCCTGGGCCGCCGGCTCTCCGCGCAGGACCTCGGCCTCGACGCCTGCGCCCCGGTCTACGCCGGACTGGAGTTCGCGGCCACCCCCGAGGAGGCCGTGGACATCGCGAGCGGCCTGTGGCGCAAGGACTCCGGCTCCCACGCCGAACTCCGGAAGATCGCTTTCACCCCGGCCGGGCTGGTCGTACCCAGCCGCGACTGGCTGATCGGGCGTCCCGACGAGCGGGTGGCCCGTGGCGCGGAACCGGCGGCCGCCCGGGTGCCGCTCCAGGGCCGGACCTCGGTGCCGCGGCAGCGGCAGATCGACCGGGGGCCCGGGCAGCGCGTCACGACCGGCGACATCGCCGCGCTGAGATCGGTGGGCGAGCTCTTCCGGACCCTGGACCACGCCTACGGCGGCGGGCACGCCCGCCAGGCGCTCGTGCGCTACCTGGAGCACGAGGCCGAGCCGATGCTGCGGGGCACCTACGGCGAGACGACGGGGCGGCGGCTGTTCGCGGCCGCCGCCGACCTGACCCGGCTCGCGGGCTGGACCTCGTACGACATCGCCGCGCACGGGCTCGCCCAGCGCTACTTCGTGCAGGCCCTGCGGCTCGCGCAGGCGGCGGGTGACCGCCCCTACGGCTCGTACGTGCTGGTCACGATGAGCCGGCAGGCGGTCTACCTCGGGCACGGCCGGGAGGCGGTGCAGCTGGCCCGCGTGGCGCAGCAGGGCGTGGGATCCGGCCCGCCGCCGGTGGTGCAGGCGATGCTGCACGCGGCCGAGGCGCGGGGCCATGCGGTCCTGGGCGAGGTCCGGGCGGCCACCGCCTCCCTGGTGCGGGCGGAGCGCGCGCTGGGGGCCGCCCGGCCGGGGGACGACGTACCGCACTGGGCGCGGCAGTACGACGAGGCGCAGCTGGCGGACGAGTTCGGGCACTGCCACCGGGACCTGCAGCAGTACCGGGCCTCGGCGCAGCACGCGGAGCGGTCGCTGCAGCTGAGGACGCCGGGCTTCGCCCGGTCGCGGCTGTTCTGCCGGGTGGTGCTGGCCACGGCCCGGCTGGGGCTGGGCGAGCTGGACCAGGCGTGCGCGCTGGGCGCGGAGGCGGCGCAGCAGGCGATGGAGATGCGGTCGGTGCGGGCGGTGGAGTACGTACGGGACTTCGAGCGGCGGCTGGAGCCCTACCGGGACGCGGCGGCCGTGCGGACCTACCGGGACCGGGTGGCGGCGCTGTCCTGAGCGGGGAATGCCAGGGGCCCGGTCCCGAGGCGGTGGACCGGGCCCCTGAGTCTTTGTGGTTCTCAGGCCGCCACCGGGAGTGCGGGCTCCGGGGCCACCGGGAGCGGGATGCCGAAGTCGCGCAGGACGGCGCCGCAGGCGCGGCGGGCCGAGTGCAGCGCGCCCTGGACGGTGTTGGTGTCGCGGTGGTCGCCGCAGACGTAGAGCCCGGCGAGGACGCGGACCGGACGGCGCCGGTCGTGGGGCGCCGGCATGGCGGGGACGGCCTCCGGGGTGTGGTGGACGGCCAGCAGCTCCCACTCGCGGGTCGGGGTGTCGTAGAGGCGGGCGAGGCGCGAGGCGACGGTGCGCACGGGCGGTGGCGGACCGAGCACGGTCGTGGTGACCAGGCTGCGGCCGGCCGGCGCCCGCGTCGGGTCGACCGCGCTCATGACGGCGGTGTGGGAGACCGGCCAGCCGGGATCCCCGTCGAGGATCAGCGAACCGTCCCGCGGCAGCGGGGTGGCGGTGGCGTGGTGCAGGACGGTGACCTCGTGGAACGCGGGGACGCGCAGGCCGGGCAGCAGCTCGGCGGCGGCGCGGGCACCGGTGGCGAGCAGGACCGAGCGGCAGCGGAAGTCGCCGTGCTCGGCGGTGGTGACCAGGTTGGTGGCCACGGACCGGACCCGGATGCCGGTCCGTACGGTGCCGGGCGGCAGACCGGAGGCGAGCAGGTCGGGCAGGGCCGCCGCGCCGCCTTCGGGGACGGCGAGCCGGCCGCGGGCGAAGGTGCGCAGGGCGAGGTCGGCGACCCGGCTGGAGGTGGTGAGTTCGGGGTCCCGGAGCAGGGCGGCGAGCAGCGGCCTGAGCACGCCGTTGAGGGTGCGCGGCGGCAGCCCGCGGGTGCGCAGGGCGGCGGAGGCGGTGCGCTCGGGCCGCGCGAGCAGTTTGTCCTCGGGCAGCGCGGCGAGCCGGGCCAGGGCGGCGCTGAGCCGGGCCTGGTCGAGGGAGCCGCTGGCCAGGGCGCGGGCCGGGGTGCGGGACGCGGCCCTGACCTGCTTGCCGTCGGTGTGGACCAGCACCCCGGGCGTGAAGGGGCGCAGGACCAACGCGCGCAGGGCGCGGGTGTGTTCGAGTTCGGTGTACGCGGTGTTGAGCAACGGGGCCGTCCGGTCGAGCCGGAATCCGTCGGCCGTTTCGGTGGCCATCCGCCCGCCGGGGTCGTCCGCGGCCTCCAGGACGGTGACCGTGACCCCGGCTGCGATCAGGTGGTGCGCGGCCGCGAGTCCTGAGACTCCGGCTCCTACGATGACGACGTCCGCATGGTGTGCGGCATTGGGTGCGCTGCTGAGCACGTGCCCCTCCCCGAGGTCGGCGCGGCTGTGTGGGGATCCTCCTTCCCTCAACCAGCTCTGGGGGAACCCGAGTTCGGCCGGGTATTCCGGTCAACTCCGGTCGCACGACGGTCGCATCCGGGTCACGAACGGTCGCACACGGTCGCACATGGGTCATTGGAGCGCGGCGCGGACGGCCTGCTCGATGCCGGGGTCCTGGAAGACGAAACCGGACTCCAGGAGGCGCGTGGGACGGGCCCGCTGACCGCCCAGCACGTCCTCGGAGAACTCCCCGAGCACGACGCGCAGCGCCACCGCCGGTACGGGCAGCACCGCCGGCCGGCGCAGCACCCGGGCCATGGCGGCGGTGACCTGGCGGTTGGTCAGCGGCTCGGGGGCGGTGAGGTTGACCGGGCCGCTCAGGGCCGGGGTGTCGATGATGTGGCGCAGGGCCGCGACCTCGTCCCGCAGGGAGATGAACGGCCAGTACTGGCGGCCGTCGCCGAGCCGGCCGCCGACGCCCGCGCGGAAGAGCGGGAACATCCGGCCCCAGGCCCCGCCGTCCTTGGCCACGACCAGCCCGGTACGGGCGAACGCGGTGCGGATCCCGGCCTCCTGGGCGGGGGCCGCGGCGGCCTCCCACTCCAGGCAGACGGAGGGCAGGAAGCCGTGGCCGGCGGGCGAGTCCTCGTCCACGACCCGGTCGCCGGTGTCCCCGTAGTAGCCGACGGCGGAGCCGCTGACGAGGACGCCGGGCGGCTCGTCGAGGCCGGCGAGCGCGTGCGTGAGCGCGGCCGTTCCGAGCACCCGGCTGTCGCGGATCTTCCGCTTGTACGCGGCGGTCCACCGGCGGTCGCCGATCCCGGCCCCGGCGAGGTGCACGACGGCGCCGCAGCCGGCCAGCGCGGCCCGGTCGACGTGGCCGCGCTCCGGATCCCACCGCGCCTCGTCCGCCCCGGCCGGCTCCCGCCGCACGAACCGGACCACCTCGTGGCCGTCGGCCCGCAGGGACCGTACGAGTGCACTGCCGATGAGCCCGGTCGACCCGGTGACTGCGATGCGCATGCCCCCCATCCTGCCGGTCGCTGCGCTCGCTCGGGCGGATCGGGGGTGCGCGTCGCCGCCCGTCGCCGGACGCGCCTGCCCCGCGACCGTCACCACCGGGCGCTCCGCGCCCGCGCCTCGAACGCCGGCGGGGCTGTTGCATGCCGCGCGACCCCGCCACCCCGGCCCGGCCACGGGAGGCGGCGGTCAGGGCGTGGCGGTGCCGAGCCAGGTGCCCACCGAGTAGGTGACGGCCATGGCGAGGGCACCGCCCAGCACGTTGCGGGCGACGGCCCGCGGAAGCGGAGCCCCGCCCAGCCGTGCGCTGAGCACCCCGCACAGCGTCAGCGCCACCAGCACCGCCGCCACCGTCACCGGCACCCGCGCCGTCGGCCCCGGCAGGAGGATCGCAAGCAGCGGGAGCAGTGCTCCCACCGTGAAGGCGAGGAGGCTGGCGAAGGCCGCGTGCCAGGGGTTCACCAGCTCGTCCGGATCGATCCCGAGCTCCACCCGGGCGTGCGCCCGCAGCGCGTCCCGTTGCGTGAGCTGCTCGGCGGCCTCCCGGGCGACGTCCCGGCTCAGGCCCCGCTCCGCCAGCAGGTCGGTGAGCTCGTCCAGCTCCGCCTCCGGTTCCAGCGCCAGCTCCCGCCGCTCCGTGTCGAGCGCGGCCCGTTCGGAGTCCCGCTGGGAGCTGACCGAGACGTACTCCCCCGCCGCCATGGACAGCGAGCCCGCCAGCAGCCCGGCGACGCCCGCCGCCAGGATCGTCGCGCGGGAGGTGGTGGACCCGGCCACACCCACCACGAGACCCGCGGTGGAGATGATCCCGTCGTTGGCCCCGAGCACACCCGCGCGCAGCCAGTTGAGCCGCGTACTGATGCCCGCGCCGGCCGTACCGCCGTCCGTGCCGTGCGCCTCGACGTGGGCAGGGCTCGGCGCCCGCCCCGGGCCTTCGTCTCCCGTCACGCCACCACTGTCGCGGCCCCGGCCGTCCGGAGCCACCCGGCGGGCCGTCCGGGGTGCGCGGGCCCGGCCCGCGTACCAGGGTGGAGGGGTGAGACGCGGACGCGAGGACCCGGGCGGGCTGCGCGGCGAGCCACCGCCGCGCTGGGCGCGGATCGCGCCCGTGGCGGCCCTGGTGGCGCTCGTCCTGGCGCAGGCGCTCACCCCCGACGTCGAGCTGGGGTTCTTCCTGGCGGGACTGCCTCCGGTGGCGGCGTTCGCCTACGGGGCGGCCGGGACCGCGGTCTTCGCGGGCATCGTCCTGCTGCTGCTCGGGGTGCACGACATCGGGGTCGCCCAGGCGCGCGGCTCGGACCTGGCGACGGTGGCCGTCGTAGGGCTGCTGGGCGTGGTCATCGCCTGGGTGCGCCAGCGCCGGGACAAACAGCTGGTCAGCGTACGGACCGTCGCGGAGGCGGCCCAGCTGGCGGTGCTGCCGCCGGTGCCCGACCGGGTGGGCGCGGTGCGCTGCTCGGGCCTGTACCGGGCGGCGCAGCGCGGGACGCTGGTCGGGGGCGACCTGTACGACGTACGGGTGGGGCCGTTCGGGGTACGGGCGCTGGTCGCGGACGTGCAGGGGCACGGCCTGGCGGCGGTGGCCACGGTCGCGGCACTGCTCGGGGCCTTCCGCGAGGCCGTGCTCGATGACAAGGAACTGGCGTCGGTGGCGGTGCGGCTGGACCGTCGGCTGCTGGCGGACGCGGCGGACGCCCACGAGGACCATCCGGAGCTGTTCGCGACGGCGATGCTGGTGGAGTTCCCGCCCGGGCTGGACCTCGTACGGATCGTGTCGTGCGGTCATCCGCCGGCGCTGAGGCTGCGCGGGGCGGTGGTGGACGAGGTGGCGGTGGAGCCGGGGCCTCCGCTGGGCCTGGGGCTCGCGGGGCCGGATCCTCCGGAGGTGGTGGAGCTGCCGGTGCTGCCGGGGGATCAGTTCCTCCTGCACACCGACGGCGCGACCGAGGCCCGGGACGCCACGGGGCACTTCTACCCCCTGGCGGCCCGGGTGCCCGTCCTCGCACGGGACCCGGCGGGTCTGGTCGGGGCGGTGTGGCGGGACCTGACCGCCTTCACCCACGGCGGTCCGGGCGACGACGTGGCCCTGCTGCTGCTCTCCCCGGACGGCCGCCCCTGACGACCGGCCCGGCTGCCGGACCGGCCCCGCCCGTCACGTGGGGGGCGGGTCCGGCGCGGGCAGTGGTGAACCGGCGAACCGGTGAACCGTCACGACTCCTTGATGAACGCGCGCACCATCTTGCAGGTGGTGTTGGACGGCCGGTGGATACCCGTCCGGACGGCCATCGTCCGGATCTTCCGGTTGGTGGCGCGCCTGGCGTCATACGTCCCCGAGTCGAGCAGGGATATCGCCAGCCGCATCGCCTTCAGGCGGCGGTTGTGGCTCTCGTACCACTCGCGGGGCAGGCCCGCCGGCAGCGGCTTCTTCTGGACGGGCCGGACGGTACTGGCAGTGGCCATCTACAGCCTCCCAAACGGTAGTTGGCTTCCTGTCGTTCTCCCTCGATTTTATCGGGGACCACTGACAGAAGTCCCTGGCCAGACGGGCCCTGGATAGGGTTGGGGGCATGGAGATCTGGATCAATCCCGCCTGTTCCAAGTGCCGCAGCGCGCTCACCCTCCTGGACGCGGAGGGCGCCGACTACACCGTGCGGCGCTATCTGGAGGACGTGCCGTCCGAGGACGAGATCCGCGCAGTGCTGGGCCGTCTGGGGCTGGAGCCGTGGGACATCACGCGGACCTCGGACCCGCTGGCGAAGGAGACCGGCGTACGGGACCTGCCGCGCGAGGAGACCGACGCGGCGCGGGCCCGGTGGATCGCCCACCTGGCCGCGCACCCGAAGCTCATCCAGCGCCCGATCATCACCGCCGAGGACGGCACGGCCGTGGTGGCCCGCTCCGAGGAGGCCGTCCGCGACGCCCTCTCCCGTACGCCGTAGCCGCGACGGACGGTGGCCGCCGTGCGGGCGCGGTGGTGCGTCGCGGGCCGCGGGCCGTACAGGCGGCGGCCGAGGTCGCGGTCGATGCGGCGCCGGCGCGGGGGCTCAGTCGGCGAGCAGGCGGGCGATGTCGGGGGCGGCGGTCAGGGGGAGCGCCTGGTGCGGGCGCGCGGGCAGCACGTCGATCCGCGCGTCCGGCAGCGCCTCGCGCGCGGCGCGGGCCGCCCGGGCGGCATCGTGGCAGCGGGCCCGCCCGGCGAACAGGACGTCCGTCCGGATCGGCGGCAGCCCACCGGGCGGCTGCGCGAGCCGGGAGAGGTCCGGGCGCGGGCCGGTGACGGGGCGGGCGGCGGGGAAGCGCGCGGTCTCCTCCTGCAGCCGGAGCCAGGCCGGGTCCAGGTCGGCGCCGCGGGTCTCCCAGGCCAGGAAGGAGCGGATCCGCTGGGGAGTGGGCCGCACCAGCATGGGCAGGGCGCGCAGGACGTATCCGGGGCGCAGTCCCGCGAAGACCTGGGTCGGATCGAGCAGGAGGAGTCGCCCGAGCCGGGCGGGGCGCCGGACGGCGTGGTGGGCGGCGATCCACGCGCCGTACGAGTGCCCGCCGAGGGTCAGCGGTCCGCGCGGGTCGAGCCCGTCGAGGACCGCGTCGAGCCAGTCGGTCAGGTCCGCGACGGTCCGCGGTGTCCGCCCGGGCGCCGGGACGCTGAGACCCGGTTCGCCCACCGGGTCCACGGCGTGCAGACGGTGGGTGCGGGCCGCCCCGGCGGCGGCGCAGGCGCCCCACACGGCGGCGGTCGATCCCCCGCCGGGCAGCAGGACCAGCGGCGGAGCGTCGGCCGGGCCGCAACTGTTGACGCGGGTGAGCCCGTAGGGGGTGGGCAGATCGACGGTGTCGACGGAGCCCGGCCATCCGGCGAGCACCGCGTCGTAGGCGGCACGGAAGGAGGGGGTGGGGGTGGAGGGTGAGGACACGGGCTTCTCCAATGTCTCGCCGGGCGATAATCTCGCTGAACGAGATAGTAGGCAGGAGACGATGTGCCCGACAACCACGAAGCGGCCGCTGCCCTCGCTCCGCACGACGGCGAGCCGGGCGGCGGCGAGCCGGACAACCTGCGGCTGGTGCACCTCCTGCGGGCCGTGTCCGTGGACTTCGGCCTGCGCCAGGCGGACTTCGCCGCCCGCAACGGCATGCACCCCACCGACGTACGGGCCCTGATCTGCCTGCTGGACGCCGCCCGGGCGGCCGAGCCGGCCACCGCCGGCCTGCTCGGCGCCCGGCTCGGCCTCAACTCGGCGGGGACCACCGCGGTGATCGACCGGCTGGAGCGGCTCGGCCACGTGGCCCGCGTGCGTGACGCACAGGACCGGCGCCGCATCCTGCTGCGGGTGGAGCCGGCGGCGGTCCGCCTGGGCCGCGAGTTCTTCGGACCGCTCATCGACGGGGTGCTGCGCGTGCTGGAATCCTTCGATCCGGCGGAACGGGACGTCGTGCAGCGCTTTCTGACGGCCACCCATGCCGTCTTCGCGGCGGAGCCCCGCCCGGGACCGAACCCATGACCGGACCCGGCTCGGGGGCCGACCTGCACCTGGACCTGCCCGCCGGCGGCGCCCGGCGCACCGCCCTGGCCCAGGCTCTGCGCAGCGCCGTGCGCAGCGGCCGGCTGGCCGGCGGGACGCGGCTGCCGTCCTACCGGAGTCTGGCCGCCGACCTGGGGCTGGCCCGCAACGTCGCCGCCGACGCCTACGCCGAGCTGGTCGCCGAGGGCTGGCTCACGGCCCGGCAGGGCTCCGGCACCCGGGTCGCGGAGGCCGTGGCGGGCGCGCCCGCGCCGACCGCCGGGGCCGGGCCGCCGCCGCCCGAACCGCGCGTTACGACCTGCTCCAGGGCACGCCCGACCCGGCGTTGTTTCCCCGCGGAGCCTGGGGCGCAAGTGCCCGGAGGGCCCTGACCGCCGCACCCACCGAGGCCTTCGGGCCCGGCGATCCGCGGGGCCGCCCCGAGCTGCGGCGGGCCCTGGCCGGCTACCTGTCCCGGACGCGGGGCGTGCGCACCGGCCCCGAGAACGTCGTGGTCTGCTCCGGCTTCGCCAACGGACTGCGGCTGCTGGCGTCGCTGCGGCCCCGTGACTGGGCCGTGGAGTCGTACGGGCTCCCCTTCCACCACGGCGTGCTCGACGCCGCCGGGGTCCGCCCGCACCCGGTGGCGGTCGACGACGGCGGGGCCCGGACCGGGGAGCTCCCCTCCCGCGCGCGTACGGTGCTCCTCACCCCGGCGCACCAGTTCCCGACCGGCGGCGCCCTGCTGCCCGCGCGGCGTGCCGCCGCGGTGGAGTGGGCACGGGCCACCGGCGGCGTGATCGTGGAGGACGACTACGACGGGGAGTTCCGCTACGACCGCAGGCCGGTCGGCGCGGTGCAGGGTCTGGCCCCCGAGCACGTGGTGTATGCGGGATCGGTGAGCAAGAGCCTCTCCCCCGCGCTCCGCCTGGGCTGGCTGGTCCTCCCGGACCACCTGGTCGAGCGGGTCCTGGCGGCGAAGGGGCTGCGGGAGTCCTGGGCGAGCGCGCTGGACCAGCTGGCGCTCGCCGACTTCATCGAGTGCGGGGCGTACGACCGGCACGTGCGGCGGATGCGCCTTCGCTACCGCAGCCGCCGCGACGGGCTGGTCCGCGTACTGGCCGCACGCGCCCCGCAGGTCCGGGTCACGGGCGTCTCGGCCGGGCTGCACGCCGTGGTGGAGCTCCCGCCGGGCCGCGAGGCCCGGGCGCTCGCGGCGGCCGGAGCGGCGGGGCTGGCCCTGGACGGGCTCTCCTCCTACCAGCACCCCGCCGACCGGACCCCGCCCCGCGAGGGCCTGGTCGTCGGCTACGCAGCACCCCCGGACTCGGCCTTCGACCGCGCGCTGGACGCCCTGGCGGAGGTGGCCCGCCGGGCGGCGGCGGGCCGGTAGCCGGACGGCCTCGCCCGGGACGCCGACCGGTCTCCTTCATCTCGTCCCCACCCCGCACCTCGTAGGGTGACCGGAGCACCAAAGTGGGACGTACCGCACCAAAGGACTCGTCGTGACCGAGCAGCAGCCGCAGGAAGCCGCCCTCACCGCACGCCCGTTCCCCCCGTCCCGGCGGGGGGTCGACTGGATGTTCGGCGGGGTGTACGGGACGGTCCTCGCCAGCGGCCTGCTGGCCGCGCTCCACCAGAAGGGCGGGAACTTCACCCCTTACTACGACGCCAGCTGGGTGCTGGTGACGGCGGCCACCGCAGGCCTCGCGCACGGCTACGCGCACCACATGGCGTCCCACGAGCAGGGCCCGGCCGGACACCGGTGGCGGCTGCTGGCCGCGGCCCTGTGGAACGAGTGGCCGCTGATCGTGGCGGCCCTGCCCACGGTCCTCCTGCTGGTCGCCTCGGGTGTCTTCGGCTGGGACCCGTACGCCGTGACGGCCGTCGGGCTCGGCCTGAACACCGCGCTGCTGTTCGCCTGGGGCTCGGTCGTGGCGCTCCGCGTGGGCCACCGGCCCGGTTCGGCGCTTCTGATCGGCGTGGCCGATGCCGCCATCGGCCTCGCCATCATCGTCGCCAACGCCCTCATCAAGTAGGCAGCTGCGCCTCGGCCTGCGCCAGGATCTCCGTCAGCCGCGCCCCGAACTCCGCCCCGCGCGGATCGGGCACGCCCGTCCGGGCGGCGGTGAGCAGCGCGTCCAGGGCCCGGCCGTAGGCGCCCGGTACGTCGCTCCAGCCGGGCAGTTCGTGCACGCCCTCGGTGCCGCGCAGTTCCAGGCCCACCCCGGCGGCCGCCTGCGGCGCGCCCAGGCTGAGCACCGCGGTGCTGGCCGCCCCGGAGGCGTGCCGCAGCGCGAGCTGGACGACGTCGGAGGGGCCGCGGGTGGCGCTGACCCCGGTGACGTCCCCGAGGACGGGGATCAGGACGGACAGGGCGTGCGGGCCCACGTCCCACAGCCCGCCCTTGGCCTTGCGCCAGGGCGAGTCGGCGTAGGCGCTGGGCGTGCCGTCGGGCGGGAAGACGGCGCCGAGCCAGTGCGCGGCGGCCGTGAACCAGCCGGTGCGTGCGGCCTGCTCGGCGACCCAGCCCGCGGTGGGCTCGGCGAAGCGCAGGGTGAGGAAGACGACGGAGGCGACCTGGTGGCGGGCGGCGGCGTCGGCGACGGCGCGGGCGTCCTGCGGTGTCGTCGCGACGGGCTTGTCGAGGAGCAGATGGCATCCGGCGGCGGCCGCGCGCACCGCGAGCGGCGCCTGGACGTCCGGCGGCAGGGCGAAGGCGACGACGTCACAGTCGGCGAACAGCGCGTCGGGGTCTTCGTACACCTTCACGCCGTAGGCACGGGCCAGTTCCGCCGCGGCTTCCGGCCGGCGGCCCCACACACCGGCGAACTCCGAACCGGTGTGGGCGGCGAGGGCGGGGGCATGGGTGCGGTGCGCCCAGGGGCCCGTGCCCAGCAGCCCGACCCGGGGACGGGGGCCTGCGGGCGCCCGACCGGTGGTCGGCGCGGTCGCGGTGGTGGTGTCGGCGGCGGACCCGGCCGCCGACCCGGCGGCGGCTCCGGCGGGATCGCCGGCGCGGTCTCCGGCGGGGCTCACATCAGACGAAATGCTCACGCGGCCAGTCTGCCCCACCCGGACGGGTGCTCGACCGGCAACCCGCACACGGCGCCCGACCAGCGGCGTAAACCTCGGTAACACGCGGTTCACACACGGGCAACGGAAGAGAAATCGCGGGCGGGCACGCTGCGGTCGACACCGCAGCGATGAAGCAGCGTCCAGCAGCACCCGCAGAGTCTGAGGATGGGGCCCGTGAGCTACAAGGCTGAGTACATCTGGATCGACGGCACCGAGCCGACGGCAAAGCTTCGCTCCAAGACGAAGATCCTGGCCGACGGCGCCGAGCTGCCGATCTGGGGCTTCGACGGATCGAGCACCAACCAGGCGGAGGGCCACGCGTCCGACCGGGTCCTGCAGCCGGTTTTCTCCTGCCCGGACCCGATCCGCGGCGGGGACGACGTGCTGGTGCTGTGCGAGGTCCTGAACATCGACATGACCCCGCACGAGTCGAACACCCGCGCGCTGCTGCGTCCGGTCGCGGAGAAGTTCGCCGGCCAGGAGCCCGTCTTCGGCATCGAGCAGGAGTACACCTTCTTCGACGGCGCCCGTCCGCTCGGCTTCCCGGTCGGCGGCTTCCCGGCCGCGCAGGGCGGCTACTACTGCGGTGTCGGCTCGGACGAGATCTTCGGCCGCGAGATCGTCGAGAAGCACCTCGACCACTGCCTCGCCGCGGGCCTGAGCATCTCCGGCATCAACGCCGAGGTCATGCCCGGACAGTGGGAGTTCCAGGTCGGCCCCGTGGGCCCGCTGGAGGTCTCCGACCAGCTGTGGATCGCGCGCTGGCTGCTCTACCGCACCGCCGAGGACTTCAACGTCTCGGCGACGCTGAACCCGAAGCCGGTCAAGGGCGACTGGAACGGCGCGGGCGCGCACACCAACTTCTCGACGAAGTCGATGCGCGAGGACTACCGGGCGATCATCTCGGCGTGCGAGGCGCTGGGCGAGGGCAGCAAGCCGCTCGACCACGTGAAGAACTACGGCGCCGGCATCGACGAGCGCCTGACGGGTCTGCACGAGACCGCCCCCTGGAACGAGTTCAGCTACGGCGTCTCGGACCGCGGTGCCTCGGTCCGCATCCCGTGGCAGGTGGAGAAGGACGGCAAGGGCTACATCGAGGACCGCCGCCCGAACGCGAACGTGGACCCCTACGTGGTGACGCGCCTCATCACGGACACCTGCTGCACCGGCCTGGAGAAGGACGGCCTGGCCTGACGCCCGCCCTCCCCGGACACCGCCGCCCGCCGCGCCTTCCGAGGCCCGGCGGGCGTTGTCGGTGCGGGGTGGGACGGTGTCCCCATGCCGGCGATCAGAATCCACACGGAGCGCGGCGAGGCCTACGACCGGCCCGCGCTCGCCACCCTGTCCGAACTCGTGGGGCGCATCGGCGCGGACGGGGACCACTTCGTCATCGCCGAACCGCTCACGGCGGATCCGGACGGCCACTTCATGCAGGTGTGGCACGACCGGGGCGCCGACTACCAGGTGGAGTACCGGGACGGCTCCCCCGACCGGCACTTCCAGGTGTTCCTCTCCTCGGCGGCCGAGGTGGTGGCCGTCATGGTGCGGTGGGCCCGCCGGGAGGAGGGCTGGGACGCCGGGCCGGCCTGGGAGCGCCTCGACTTTCCGCCGGCGCCGGCCGCAGCCGGTGTCCCGGCGCTCGACCCCTCGGTGGAGCGGGAGTTGGCGGACGTCGTCCGGGGGCGGCTGCGGTGCGGCTACGACGGGCGGGACGAGCTGGCCGAGGCGGCGGAGGACTACCTCGTCGACGGCGGCGTCCGCCCGGTCTCGCGTCGCCGGGCCGCGCGGCTCGTGGACCGGCTGTGGCGGGAGCGGGTGGCCGAGCAGGCCGGCTGGACGGGCACGACCGACCCGGAGCGCGTCACCCGCGCCTTCGCCGTGCTGGAGGCGTCGGGCATCACGGCGCGGGAGAACTTCACGTGCTGCCGCGGCTGCGGTCTCGGCGAGATCGGGGCCGAGGGCGCCGAGGACGCGCGCGGGTTCGTGTTCTTCCACGCGCAGGCCACCGAGGGCGTGGCGGCCGGCGGCGACCTGTACCTGATGTACGGCGGGTTCGAGGCCGACGAGAGCCTGACGGTCTCGGTGGGCCGGGAGGTGGTCGCGGCACTGGAGGCCGAGGGGTTGGTGTGCGCGTGGGGCGGCTCGCCCCGGGAGGCGATACGCGTGACGGGACTGGACTGGCGCAAGCGGCTGACCGGTTGACGGATTGTCCCGTTATGCCGGCCGTTCGGACCGGATGGTGAGACATCGATCCAGCATGCGGGACACAGCCTGCTCCGAGGGCGGGCCTTCTGCTTGAATGGGGCCATGGCCAGCCACTCGCACACCTCGTCAGGTCGCAGCGACCTGGAGCCGTTCTGGCCGTCCCGTCAGGACCACGACTTCGATCGTGAGTGTCGCCGCGCGAAGAACGCGCCGGCCCTCTAAAGCCTCCGGGACCTCTCCTCCGGTTTTCCCCGAGGCCTTCGGTCTGCGCGGTACGACATCGATGACGCACGCACGTCTCCTGCCGTCCCCTCCGCGTGAAAGAGCTGACCACTCATGGCGAACACCCGCTCCCTGACCTCCGCCGCGAGCGCCGCCTCCCCGGCCCATCCGCCCAGTCCCCGGCATCGGCTGCGCGCCGTGGACCAGGACGAGGCGGCCCGGGTCGTGGACCTCCTCCCGCCGGGTGCCACCTGGCTGCCCGCGCCGCAGCACACCCTTCCGGCGCTGCCGGGCCGGCCGCCCATGGTCGGCTACCTGGTCCTCGTACCGGCGGACCAGCAGCCCCCGATCGCCTTCGCACCGCAGGCCGTCGCCTCCCCGGTGCAGCCCCCCGCCCCGGCCGAGGCTCCCGGCCGGGGCGACGACCTGATCCGGATCGACCCCGCGCAGCGCACGGCCGCGGTCGACGGCCGCGAACTGGACCTCACCTACCTGGAGTTCGAGCTGCTGGCCCACCTCGTGCAGCACCCGCACCGCGTGCACAGCCGGGACCAGCTGGTCACTACCGTCTGGGGCTACGGCCACGTCGGCGACGGCCGGACCGTGGACGTCCACATCGCCCGGCTGCGGCGCAAGCTCGGCGGGTCCCACCGCGGTGTGATCCAGACGGTGCGCCGGGTGGGCTACAAGTACGCCCCCTGACCGGCCCGAAGCACGGCAGTGGGCCCGCACTCCCCCGGGGGGAGTACGGGCCCACCGTGTGTCACCCGGCCCGTGCTACTGGGCCGCCGCCGCCCGGCGGCGCGCCATCAGGCCCAGCAGCAGGTCCACCGCCAGGAAGGCGACCAGGCTGATCCCGAGCAGCGGGATGAACCAGCCCACCAGCGCGGTGGCCGCCGCCAGCGGCAGCAGCACCGCCACCGGCAGCTTCCGCCAGGCGCCGCGCGGCTGCGCGCGGCCCACCGACAGCGCGCGGTCCTTCGTCGGGCGGCGCAGCCACCACATGCGGTAGCCCCAGAAGATGAGGAGCATCAGGGCGACCGCCAGCGCGGCCAGCACGATCTGGTTGGCGAGCCCGAAGGTCTGGCCCATGTGGAGGTCGATGCCGAAACGGGTCGCCTTGGCGAGGAGCGGGTAGTCGGCGAAGCGCAGTTCGTCCACGATCCGTGCGTCGGCGGGATCGACGGCGACCGCGTCGAAGTGCACCGGGACCTGCTTGTCCTGCTCCTTGATCACGTACCCCTTGCCCTCGGCGGGCAGGGTCACGCGGATCGCCTCGCTGACGCCGGCGTCGCGGGCCGCGGCCACGGCCCGGTCGAGGCCGACGTCGGCGGTGGGCGCGGGCGGCGGCATCTCGGTGCCCTCGGGCATGTGGTGGCCCGCGTGCTCGTCGGCGCCGCCGGCCTCCGCACCCGGGTTCAGCTTCGCGGAGACGGCGGGGGTGGCACCGCCGAGGCTGTCCTGGAGCCGGCCTATGTTCTCACCGGCGTACTTCGACCAGGTCAGGCCGGTGGCGGAGAGCACCACGAGTCCGACGACGGACCAGAGGCCGACGACCCCGTGCCAGGACAGGGTCCGGCGCCGCCCGGTGGCACCGCGCTCCGGCAGGACGAGCTGCGCCCTGCGCCTGCGGCGGCGGCCCGCCCACAGGGCGAGGCCGCCGAGCGCGACCACCCACATCCAGCTGGCGGCCATCTCGCTGTAGTTGCGGCCGAACTCCCCCAA
The DNA here is from genome assembly GCF_000719345.1 of Streptomyces sp. NRRL F-2664. Lineage (GTDB taxonomy): Bacteria > Actinomycetota > Actinomycetes > Streptomycetales > Streptomycetaceae > Streptomyces. Next base: position 17,429 of record NZ_JOFX01000010.1, on the reverse strand, counting down.
CTGGAGGTTGGAGTGGAACGTGCTCAGCCACGCCCGCAGCGGCAGCGCGTCACCGACGGTGGTCAACTGCCCGCGCACCTCGGCGGTGTACGGGTCGACGAACACGGTGAGGGTCTCGCCCTCCGCGAGGCCCGAGCTCTCCATGACCACCCGGGTGGTCGCCTCGGCGTCGGGGCCGGGCCACACGGACACGACCTCGCCCTGCGGTGCGGCGCCCTTGGCCGCCTCGACCTGGGCGCTGAGCGGGAGGGCGCCGTCGCCGACGCGGGCGACGGTCAGCTCATCGGCGTAGAGGATCTTCTCCGCCTGCCAGGAGGCGGCGTAGAGCAGCCCGGTGGCGGCGGCGAGGAACAGCAGCGGGGCGATGAGCAGGCCCGCGTAGAAGTGCATGCGCAGCAGCAGCGGGCGGAGTGCCGCCCAGGTGCCGGCGCGGGTCGGGGCGGGGGCGGGCGGGTCGGAGTCCGGGGTGCGGACGTCCTGGACCTCGTCAAGGGACATGGTGGTCCTCGGGGTTGGCGAAGGGCATGGGGACTGCGGCCCCGGGCCTCGCCTCCCCCGCACGGACGGTGCGCCGTGGAGGTGCGCCGGATCAGGCGCGGGCAGGACGGCCGGGGGCCGTGAAGCGGAGGGTGCGGCCGCTCCGGGGCGGCCCGCGGCGCACCACGGCGTGGGCGTGCACCGCTCCGCGCAGCCGGCGCGGGCGCCGGTCCGGGTACGGGGCGGGGAAGGCGGGCGGTTCGGATGCGGCCGTCGGCCGGGCCGCCACCAGGCGGAGAGCGCGGGCGAGCGGCCGGGCGGCGTGCACGGCGGCGGCGCCCAGCGCACGGGCCAGGCGGAAGACGGCTGCCTCGCCCCGGGCGAGCCAGGCGGCGCACAGCAGTCCGGCGAGGACGTGCGCGGCGATCATCCCGGCGCCGCCGTGGGTGGCCGTCGCGGCCAGGTCGGCCGCCCCCGCCAGGTCGGCGGTCCCGGCCGCGTCGGCCGCGGCGGATGCCTCGCCGGCGGTGCGGCCCGCCTCGGCCGCGGACATGTGGTGGTGGTGCGCCTGCACCGGTGCGGGCCCGGTGGCGCTGCGCGCCGCCTGGCTGCCGGAGAAGACCAGGTGCAGGGTTCCCTGTACGGCGAGTACCGCCGCGGCGATCCCGACGGGCCCCCGCCGCCGGCCGGCGAGCAGCCAGGCGAGGCCGAAGGTCACCGCGAAAGCACCCAGAAGGCCGAAGAAGGGGATGTCGGTACCGGACATGGACGAATGCCCCACGGCGCCGAGGGCGACGCACATCGCCGCGAACATCGCGGCCCGGGTGGCGCGCAGTGGCGCGAAGGATTCGAACATGGCCGGGACATGGTCGCACGAGGCCCCTTGGCTTCCGCCAGAGGCTTATCCGATCATGAGCATGTGAATCCGATTCCATGGGGCGCGGTGTACGCCGGCGGGGTCCAGCTCGGGGCGTACGCGCTGGAGCGCACCGGGCCGGCCGCCCGGGAGCGGCTGCTGCGGGACTGCTCGACGAACGTCGACAACCTCGCCGCCGGCCGCTGGGAGACGCTGCTCAGCAGCGCCCTCGTGGTCGAGGAGCCGATGCCCCTGCCGTACGCGCTGCTGCTGGTCGCGGTGCTCGGCTACGCCGAGTACGCGTACGGGGCCTGGTGGACGGCCGCGGTGTTCCTGTTCGGGCACGCTTCGGCGACCCTCCTGGTGTACGGCGCCCTGCGCAGGACGACCGACTGCGCGACCCGGAGCGCCCTGGACGTGGGCACGAGCTACGGGTTCAACGCCGTCCTCGGCACGCTCACCTCGGCCCTGCCCCGCGGGGCCGTCCGGACAGCGGCCCGGGCCGGCCTGCTGGCGCTCGCCGCCGCGCCGGTCCTCAAGCGGAGCCGGACCTTCACGGACGCGGGGCACCTCGCGGCGCTCGGCATCGGCATAGGGGTCTCCCTGGCCGTCGATTGTCTTTCCTTTGCAAAGCGGCAGAAAATGGCCTGAATCGCCCCACCGCAGTGCCCTCGCAGGACCGCCCGACCGCATCACCGCATGCACCTACGAACGCAGCACCGCCCCACCGCACCACCGCATGACACGAGCAACTCGAACACCGCTGGAGCAGCCACGATGACCGCCACCCCCTCCACCACCGTCGCCAACCTCCGCGACCTCGGCGGCACTGCGCTCCCCGGCGGCCGCACCGTCCGCCCCGGCCTGCTCCTGCGCTCCGGCCAGCTCGACCGGCTCGACCTCGACGCCGACCCGGTGGTGGCGGCGCTGGGCGTGCGCACCGTCATCGACTTCCGCACCGCGGCGGAGCGCGCCGACCACCCCGACCGCATACCGACCGGGGCCCGGCTGCTGGTTGCGGACGTACTCGCCGACAAGTTGCGGGAGGCGGGCAGGAAGCCGGCGGCCGCGCAGCTCAAGGACCTGCTCTCCGACCCGGTGGTGGCCGAGGAGCACCTGGGCGGCGGCAAGGCGCAGGCACTCTTCGCCGACACCTACCGGTCCTTCGTGCACTCCGGCTCCGCCCAGGCCGCCTACCGCGTGCTGCTCACCGAGGCCGCCGACCCGCAGGCGGGCCCGCTCCTCTTCCACTGCACCGCCGGCAAGGACCGCACCGGCTGGGGCGCCACCGTCGTCCTGGCGCTGCTCGGTGCGGACGACGACACCCTGATGGCCGAATACCTCTCCGTGAACCCGGCGGTCAAGCATGCCTTCGCCCCGATGGTCGAGGGCTTCACGGCGGCCGGCGGCAACCCGGACATCGCACTCGCGCTGATCGGGGTCTTCCCCTCCTACCTGGAGGCCGCCCTCGACGAGGTCGAGACGCGCTACGGCTCCATGGAGAAGTACGTGCGCGAGGGACTCGGCGTCCCGGACGAGACCGTCGAGGCGCTCCGGTCCCGCCTGGTGTCCTGACCACGACGCGGGCGAGCGGACGGGTGACCATCCGACGATTCGCTCGTTCTGCTGACCGTGACTGCGCCGGATACCGCCACCCGCCCCCTGCCCCCCGTGGCTCCCGTGCCGCCGGACGTCGAGCAGGCCGAGGCCGCCATCGTCGAGCACTACCCGCGGCTGGTGCGACTGGCCTATCTGGTGCTGCCTCCCACCCTGGGCCGCAACCGGCGGGTCCTCACCGCGCACTCGCTGGTCCAGCGGGCACTTCCGCGCGGGCGCCGGAACGCGGCCGCCGGCGTCGCCGCGGTGCAGGGCGGGGTTCCCGGGCAGCGGGGCGGCCCGGAGGACTCCGGGTACGGCTACGTCCGGCTGCGGGTGCTCCGCGCGGCCCTGGAGGCGGGGCTCCCGCTGACGTTCCGGGCACTGCCCCGGCGCGCGCAGCTCCCGCCGGCGCTGCCGCAGGTGTGGGGCCTGCGACTGTTCCCCCGTGCGGGCGGGGCCGAGGAGCTCGCCCTCGACCAGTGGCTGGCCACCCTCGACGGCCCCGGACGGGCCGCCTGCGTCCTGCGGGCGCTGGAGCGGCTGCCCGAGCCGGAGGTGCTCCGGGTGCTCGACGAGGCCGGCGTCCCGGACCCGGCCGCCGCGGTCGCCGAGTCCGGGGATCCGGCGAACGACGCCCTGTTCGCCTCCCCCGAGTTCGATCCGTGCGTGCTCCAGGCCCGGCCCACCGACCTGCTGCGGCGCCGCCGTCTGACGCGGGCGGCGCTCGCCGCCGGGGCCGCCCTCGCCGTGTGCGGGGCGCTGCTCGCGCTGCCCGGCGGCGGCTGGGGCGCGGACGGGGCGGCCGCCCCGCCGTACGCGCGCAACGCCGCGGCCGAACTGGCCCTGGATCCGGCGAATCTGGTGCGGGCCGCGCCCTCGCTGTGGCACACGTCCTCCCGTACGGACTTCTCCACCTGGCCGGCCCGCGGCGACCGCACGGACGACGCCGCGCTGCTGCGCCGGGCGCTGGCCGTCTGGGCGCGGCCCAGTGCGTCGGTGGTCGTCTCGGCCACCCCCGGCACCCCGACGGGACCGCCGATGGGGCCGGCGCAGCTGCTCTTCGCGGGCGCCGTCGACCAGGCCGTGGTGGTCCTGCTGTACGACGGGCTGCGCGTGGTCCGGTACGCCGAACCGCGCTCCGGGTCCACGGGCGCGGCCCTGGACTTCGCCCGGACCGACGGCGCCTCGGCGGACACCGCGACCGCGTTGGTCGTGAGCCGGGTCGACGGCAACGTCCGCTACCTGACCGCGCCCTGGGTGACCGGGGCTGCCCAGCGGGACCTGCTCAGGCCCGGTGATCCGGCGACGGTGCTGAAGCGGACCCCGGAGGGGGTGACCCCGCCGGTGGCGGGACCGGCTCCGACGGGTGACTGCACGAGCTGGAACGCCCTGGCCCTGACCGGGGACGGAGCCACCCGACTGATCACCGACCTGGGCGAGCTGACCCCGGTCCGGCTCACGTCGGGAGCGCCGGGGGCCGAACGGAACGTGACGGAGGCCGCGGAACTCGCCGACTGGTCGAGGATCGCCTGCCTGCTGCCGTCGGTCCGCTCGCACGGGGTGCGCACGGTGAACGCCTGGACGTACGCGAAGCAGCCGCTGCCGGAGGGCGACGGGACGGCGACCTGGCTCTGCACCCGGGCCGAGACCTGGCAGGGTGCGGCGGACCGGGTGCAGGCGCAGTTCCTGGCGCCGGGCTCCGGTACGGCGGCTCAGGCGGCGACCGCGGAAGGGGCGGCGGCGTGCGGGCCCCGGGAGCCGCGGGTGCTGGCGGGCGTGCTGTGGAAGTCGCGTGCGGGCCAGTGGTACGTGGTGGCGGCGGGCAGTGCGCAGTTCGCGTCGCTGTCGGTGTCCGGCGGCGGCGTGAGCGGTTCGGCGAACGGCAACCGGCTGGCGGTCAAGGCGCCGGCGGGTGCGCAGGTCGACCTGTCCGGGAAGCTGACGGACGGGACGAAGGCGGGCGTGCTGCGCTGACGGCAGGGGTGGGGCAGGGTGGCCGCCGCAGAGTCGGGTGAAGATTCAACGACCAGGCGGCCGAAGGGAGTTGGCGGGATTCGGGCATGACGGTCACTGCGCACACATGGCATGATCGGGTTCCGGTTACCGCTCGGTAATCCCCCACACCCCTGCCCCTTTTGAAGGTCCACCACGTGCGCACGCTTGCCCGCAGCCTCCTCCTGCCCGGTCTGACCGCCCTCGCGCTCACCGCCACCGGCTGCGCCTCCACCTCCCACACCGGCGCCGCCGAACCGGCCGCCCCCGCCCCCCTCACCCCGTCCGCCGCCGGCACGTCCCAGCAGCTGGACGTGGCCGCCGCACCCCAGGGCGGGCCCACGCCCGCGGCCGTCGCCCGCGGCGGCGCGCAGGGGAAGACGGAGAAGTCCGCGCTGAAGGTGGCCTCCTACGACGCCGCCAGCGGGCGGGCCGTCATAGCCAAGGCCCCTGCGAAGGGGCCCTCCGCAGCACCCTCGAAGGGCGCGTCGCCCGAGGCCGACAAGCCCGTCGCGGCCGGCGACGTCATCGCCAGCGCCCCGGCACCCGGCGCCCCGAACGGCCTGCTCGCCAAGGTCACCGAGGTCGTCGGCACGACCGACCGCGGCACCGAGGTCAAGACCGCGTCGACCACCCTGGCCGCAGTCCTCGACGACGACAAGGCAGACGGCAAGGTGCCGGTCGACCCCTCGACGGTCGTCGTCGAGCCCCTGATGAAGGGCGTCACCTTCTCCTGGGCCAAGGGCGACGGCCTGAAGTTCGGCCCCGAGGGCGGGAAGCTGCCCCTCGGCAACCTGCGCCTCGATGTGAACGCCGCCGTCGACACCGCCCCGGACGCCCCCGCCTCCGCCGGCGCGTCCGTCTCCGGCTTCGTCCAGCTCGCCCCGCAGGTCGAGTTCCAGTACGACGGCACCGGGCGCGGCGGCTCCGGGCCGCGCGGCGCCTTCCTCGGGATGAGCGGCGACTGGTCCTCGCAGTGGAAGCTCCAGGGCCGCGCCGCCGCCAGTACCGGAGCGCCCAAGCGGATCCCGTTCGCCAAGCTGCACACCTCCCCCGTCATCCAGGTCGGCCCGGTGCCGGTCGTCGTCAACCTCGGCCTGACCTGCTACATCCAGGTGGAGGCGGACGGCAAGGTCACCGTCGACGTCCAGCAGGACGTCAAGGGCGACTTCAAGGTCGGCGGCAGTTACGCCCTCGGCAAGGGCTGGACCCCGGTCAGCTCCTCGAACGTGCAGAGCACGCCGGTCCGGGCGACCGTCACCGCCGCCGGGCAGGTCAAGGGCGCACTCGGCGCCGAGGCGTCCGTCGGCCTCTACGGCGCCGTGGGCGTCACCGGCGACTTCGCCCCCTACCTGCGCGGCGAGGCCGACGTGAAGGCGAGCGCGTCCACCGACGGCAAGGCCTCCGCCAGTGGGGCCTGGGCGCTGTACGGCGGGTTCGACCTGAGCGGACACCTCCAGCTCCAGCTGTCCCTGTTCGGCACGCCGCTCTTCGAGCGCAGGATCCCGCTGGGCACCCTGAACCGCGAGTGGGCCCTCGCGAGCGGCAGCACCGGCCGCTAGCCGGACCGGTCCGGCCATCGGACAACGGCGGGCGCGAGAAGTCGGCGCAGGGGTCTTCTCACCCCCTGTACCCGTCAGTACATTGACGCCATGTCTAATACGCCGCTCGCGCCCGCCCCCGTGGCGTCGGAACACGTCGACCTCGGGCCGCGGAACGTGTCCTTCGGCTGGGAGGACACCCCGCTGCACTGGCTGCCCGGCGAACCCTTCGCCGGGCACATGATCAACGTGCTGCACCTGCTGCTGCCCGCCGGCGAGCGGTGGTTCGTGCACGTCTACAAGCAGGTGCTCCCGTACATCGAGGACGAGCGGCTGCGGGAGGACGTCGTCGGCTTCATCGGCCAGGAGGCCATGCACGCCGCCGCCCACGACGACGTCCTCCCCCACCTGAAGCGGCTGGGCCTGGACCCGACGCCCTACACCGCGCAGGTGGACTGGCTGTTCGAGAAGCTGCTCGGCGACCGGACCCTCCCGCCGGGCCGGGCCCGGCACTGGTGGCTGATGGAACGGGTCGCGATGATCGCGGCCATAGAGCACTACACGGCGTTCCTCGGCGACTGGGTACTGGGCGCCGACGAACTCGACCGACGGGGCGCCGACCCCACCATGCTGGACCTGCTGCGCTGGCACGGCGCGGAGGAGGTCGAGCACCGCTCGGTGGCCTTCGACCTCTTCATGCACGTCGACGGCGGCTACCGCCGCCGGGTCCGCACCTGGGCGACCGCCTTCTCCGCCCTGGTCTTCCTCTGGCAGCGCGGGGTCCGCTTCTTCATGGACAACGACCCCCACCTCTCGGGCGCGAAAGCCTCCTTCGGGCAGTTCTTCCTGGCCGGGCAGCAGGGCGTGCTCCCCTCGACGGGCGCCATGCTGAAGTCCGTCCCCAAGTACCTCTCCCGGACCTACCACCCCTCGCAGGAGTGCTCCACCGCACAGGCCGTGGCCTACCTGGCCTCCTCCCCCGGCGCGAACGGCGGGGTGCGGGCATGAGGCGCGCCCTCGCGGTCACGACGGCCACGGCGGTCGCAGGTGCGGCCTGGGCCGCGCGGCGCGCCCTGAACCGACGCATCGCCAACTCCCCGCTGTGGCCGTTGCCGGCCCTGGACGTACCGGTCTCGGGCCACTCCCCGCGCCGCGCGCTGCGCGCTCTGGTCGTCTCCCGTACGCAACCGGCGCAGCACGTGCTGGAACTGACCCTGGAATCCCCGGAACTGCCCGCGTGGACACCGGGCGCGCACGTGGACGTCACCCTGCCCTCGGGACGGGTCCGCCAGTACTCGCTGTGCGGCGACCCGGCCGACGCGGGCCGCTACCGGATCGCGATCCGGCTGGTCGAGGACGGCCGCGGCGGCTCCCGGGAGGCGCACACCCGGCTCGTCGAGGGCGTCGAGCTGGAGCTGCGTCCGCCGCGCAACCGCTTCGAACTGCTCCCGGCGCCGTCGTACGCGTTCGTCGCGGGCGGCATCGGCATCACCCCGATCCTGCCGATGCTCCGCACGGCCACCGCGGCGGGCGCCGACTGGACCCTCCTGTACGGGGGCCGCTCCCTCGACTCGATGCCCTTCCTGGACGACCTCGCGCCCTACGGCGAACGCGTCACGGTCCACCCCGAGGACGAAGTGGGCCTGCCGGACCTGACCCCGCTCTCCGCCGTCGCACCCGGCACCCTCGTCTACTGCTGCGGCCCGGAACCCCTGATGCAGGCCGTCACCGCGGCGGTCCGGGACCCGGCGGCCGTCCACCTGGAGCGCTTCGCGCCCTCGGCCGCGCCCGGCCCGGCGCGGGCCTTCACGGTCGAACTGCGCCGCTCCGGAAGGGTCGTGGCGGTGGGCGCGCAGGAGAGCACGCTCGCCGCGGTGCGCAGGGAGCTGCCGGACACCCCGTACTCGTGCGGACAGGGATTCTGCGGAACCTGCCAACACCGGGTCCTCGCGGGCGAGGTGGACCACCGCGACGACCTGCTCACCGACCAGGAGCGCGGGGAGTCGATGCTGCTGTGCGTCTCGCGCGCGAAGGGGGACCGCCTCGCCCTGGACCTGTGAGGGCTCCCCAGTAGGGTGTCCGCATGACCACCGGAGTACGGCGCAGGATGGGTGTCGAGGAGCGGCGGCAGCAGCTGATCGGGGTTGCCCTGGAGCTGTTCAGCCACCGGTCGCCCGACGATGTGTCGATCGACGAGATCGCGGCGGCCGCGGGCATATCGCGGCCGCTGGTCTACCACTACTTCCCCGGCAAGCTCAGCCTGTACGAGGCGGCGCTCCGGCGGGCCGCGGACGACCTGGCGCAGCGGTTCGTGGAGCCCCGGGAAGGTCCGGTCGGGGCGCGCCTGCTGCGGGTGATGGGACGGTTCTTCGCGTTCGTCGAGGACCACGGGCCGGGCTTCTCGGCGCTGATGCGGGGCGGCCCCGCGGCCGGCAGCAGCCGCGCCAGCGCGATGATCGACGAGGTGCGGCAGGCGGCGTACGAGCAGATCCTCACCCACTTGGAGATCGCAGTCGACGAAGTGCCGCCCCGACTGGAGCTCGTGGTGCGCTCCTGGGTGTCGCTCGCCGAGTCCACGGCGCTGATCTGGCTGGACGGCCGCCGGATCCCGCGGGGCGAGCTGGAGCTGCAGCTCGTGCACGACTTCGCGGCGCTGGCCGCCGTGAGCGCCGCGTACGACGCGGAGATGGCGGGGTTCCTCGTACGGATCCTCGCGGACGAGCCGGCCGACGGGCCGTTCGGAGTACTGGTCGGCCGTCTGGTCGCACTCGTCCCGAGCGGCGCGGCTCCCGCGGTGTGACAGGGCGCGCATCCTGCGCACTCGCTTGATCACGACCGGTGGTGATCACCGATAATGCCCGCGTGATCATTGACGACGGGATCTTGTTCCGGCCGGCCGTCGAGAAGGACGCCGGCACCCTGGTGCGGCTGTACGACGAGGCCGCCCGCTGGATGGTGAAGCACGGGATCGAGCAGTGGAAGCCCGGCGGCAAGGACGCCGCGCACTTCCGGTCGAAGATGCTCGACGGAGAGGTGTGGCTCGCCGGTGACGCCGACGGGCGGATCTGCGGCGCCTACGAGTTGTGGTGGTCCGACGAGGAGGCCTGGGGCATCCAGCCGCCCGTGGCGGGCTACGTGCACCGGCTGATGGTGTCGCGCGAGACCGCTCCCGCCGGGGCGGGCCGCCGACTGCTCGAACATGCCGAGCGGCGGACGGCCAGGACCGGGCGGGAGCGGGCGCGGCTGGACTGCGTCTCCACCAACCCCCGGTTGCTCGCGTACTACCGGGACGCGGGCTACCGGGTGGTCGGGGAGCTCCCCGACAAGCGGGGCGAGGACGGCAGGACCTACGGGGTGATCCTGCTGGAGAAGCGGCTCGACCGGCTCACCGTCGTGTGAAGACGGCCACGGTGCGCGCCGGCACGGTGAACTCCCCCGTCCGTACGTCGTAGGCGGACTGCTTGACGGTGGCGTCGGCGCCGGCCGCCTGCACCGGGTGCAGGCGGTGGGCGGTGCCCGCGAGGGCGGGGACGCGCTGCTGCTGGGCGGTCGGGGTGGCGTTGAAGACCACCACCAGACCGCCCAGGGTCATCGTGATCACGCCCGGGGTCTCCTCCCGGCCCGAGAGCGGGAAGGCCAGGCGGGACTGGACGGCCTCCGCCGTGGTGAGCGCGAAGTCCGGCTCGGTGGTGCGGATCCTCAGCAGGTCGCGGTGGGCCGCCGCGGTGGCGCCGATGTCGGCGCAGGTGGGTGCCGGCCCCGTCAGGAGGGGCTTCGCGAAGGGCCACTTCGGGGCGTTGTCGGCGGCCGGGGGCAGGCCGCGGCCGAAGCCGTTGCCGGCCCGGCAGTCCCAGTGGATGGCGTTGAACCAGTCGCCGCTGTCGTAGGAGTTGCGGTCCAGGGACTTCGAGCGCAGCAGGTCCGTGCCGGCCTGGGAGAGCGCCGGACCCTGCGAGAGGGTCGCCGTCGCCATGGCCAGGACCTGCATGCGGGCCTTGTCGGCGGTGCCGGTGGTGGGCGGGAGCTTGTAGGTCAGGGCGTCCGCGAGGGTCTCGTTGTCGTGGGCGTCGGCGTAGGCGAGGGCGTCGCCGGGCGCGGCCGCATAGCCTGCCGGCGCACCGTTGTAGTCGACCTCGGAGCCCTTGACGCGGCGCCCGGAGGTGTCGGTGAAGGCGTAGGAGGCGAGGTTGCCGGAGAGGCCCACCTTGATCAGGTCCTGGGCGTGCAGCAGGCGCGCCCGCTGCTGCTCGGTGGTGCCGTTGGCGGGCGAGCCGTTCGGCGTGGTGAACAGGCCCGAGGCGAAGCCCTGGACGCGCGGGTCCTCGTCGAAGGGGCCCCCGCCACGCACCGCGTCGCGCGCCCTGTCGGAGAAGGTGGCGATGCCGGTCCCGGCCATGTTCTTCTGCGTGGCCTGCACGAAGCGGGCGTCGTCGGCGATCTCGCCGAAGTTCCAGCCCTCCCCGTAGAGGATGATCTTCTTCCCGTCGACGCCGTCCTTGGCGGGCGTCAGCGCGTCCAGGGCGGCGCGCACCGCCAGGATGTTGGCCTTCGGGTGGTGGCCCATCAGGTCGAAGCGGAAGCCGTCGACCTTGTACTCCTTCGCCCAGGTCACGATCGAGTCGACGACCAGGCGGCCCATCATCGCGTTCTCGGGGGCGGTGTTGGCGCAGCAGGTGGAGGTGGCGACGCTGCCGTCGGCCAGCAGCCGCTGGTAGTAGCCGGGGACGATGCGGTCGAGGACCGACTTGTCCGACTGTCCGGCGGCCACGGTGTGGTTGTAGACGACGTCCATCACGGTGCGCAGTCCGGCCCCGTTGAGGGACTGGACCATCCTGCGGAACTCGACGGTACGGGCCGTGCCGTTCGGGTCGCTGGCGTAGCTGCCCTCGGGAACGGTGTAGTGCAGCGGGTCGTAACCCCAGTTGTAGGAGTCCTTCGCGGCGGCGGCCGCCACGCACGCCTGCTGCTCCTGCGAGTCCGGCGCGTACACCGTGAGGTCGCAGGCGGGCTCGGTGCGGTCCGCGGCCTTCTCCGGGATGGTGCCGATGTCGAAGGCGGGCAGGAGGTGGACGTAGGAGGTGCCGGCGGCGGCCAGGTCGCGCAGGTGGCGCATGCCCGCCGAACCGGTGTCGGTGAAGGCCAGGTACTGGCCGGGGTGTCCGCTGGTGCGGTCCGCGACGGAGAAGTCCCGGATGTGCAGCTCCTGGATCTGCGCGGAGGTGAAGGGCGCGGCCGCCGGCTTGCGCAGCTGCTTCCAGCCGGGCGGGGCGAGCTTCGGGTCGGCGAGGTCCACGGCCAGGCTGTGGGTGGAGTCGGCGGTCAGGGCGGTGGAGTAGGGGTCGGTGACGAGGTTGCGGACCACCTGGCGGGTGCTCGGCGCCCATACGGTCACGGCGTAGCGGTAGGGCTTCCCGGTCCAGGAGCGCTCGCCGCGCACCGACCAGACGCCGGTGGCGTCGTCGCGGCGCATGGCGACGGTGCGGCCGTCGAGTTCGAGGGACACCTGCTGGGCGGTGGGAGCCCACACGGACAGGGTGGGACGGCCGTCCTTGAAGACGGGGCCCAGGGCGGCGTTCGTCGCGTACAGGTCGTCGAGGACGCCGGCGAGCTGGACACCGGTGGCGGCGAGGACGGCGCCGTTCGCGGCGCGGGCGGAGGCGACGAGCTGCCCGCGCAGGGCGTCGCGTACCCGGTCGCGGTCGCGCGGGTCCACCGTGAAGGCCGTGTACGCGGCGAGGTGCGGGAACTTCTGCTTCTGCGCGGCGGTCAGCTCGGTGCGGCCGAGCCGGAGCCACTGGGCCGGGCCGGTCAGGGCGCCGTTCTCGGCCTTGACAGCGCCGTCGCGGGAGGCGAGGAGCTGGACGGACGCGGCGGCCGCGGGGGCGTTCCAGGCGACGGTGTCCCGGTCGATCCAGACCGCCTGGGACTTGGTGAGGTCGAGGGCGGCGGCGGAGCCGGCGGGCTGGGGCAGGAGGTACTTCTCCTGGCCGCCCAGCATCCACACCTCGTGGCCGGTGGCCTTCAGGTCCAGGGACTGGTCGGTGGGCAGGTCCTTCTCGTCGCCCTTGTGCAGGATGTAGCTGAGGCTGGTGGCGCCGGCGGCGAGGGGGACCTCGTAGACCGCGCCGTAGGAGTCGGTACGGGCCGGGAGCAGCGGCTTGGACCAGTCGGTCGGGGTCGCGGCCCCGGTCCAGACGTGCAGGCCCCAGCCGTCGTAGGCGCCGTCGGGGCGCTGGTAGTGCAGGACGGCCTTGCCCTGGTCCTGCGGCGGGTAGGGCGGGCGGTCGGTGCGGGCGGGCTCCTTGCCCTGCTCCAGCCAGATCTCGCCGGTCTTGGTCACGTCGATGGTGCGGTCGGCGGCGACGTCCTTGTTGCCGTCCTTGTCGATGACGAGGTAGCCGACCGAGGAGGCGCCGGGCTTGAGCTTGACGTGGGCGAAGGCGCCGTAGGCGTCGCGGCCGGTGAAGGCGTGGCCGGCGGGCCACGGCGTGGCCTCCCCGTCGGCGATGTCGCCCCAGGCGTACAGCCGCCAGTCGGTGTAGTCGCCGTCGGGCCGGTTGTAGTGGACGACCGCGTAGTCGCGCTGGGTGGCGGTGGGCGCCTCGACGGGCGGTGCCTGGCCGGCGACGGACGCGGCGAGGGCGCTCGCGGTGCGGCTGGCGGAGTCGACGACGACGGCCTTGTAGCGCAGCGGGGTCCCGGCGGGGGCGGTGACGTGCTGGGTGACCTTGTAGGGGGCGTGGTCGGCGGAGCCGAGGACCTGCCACTTCTCGTTGCCGGTCTGCGCGGCGAAGACGACCCGGTTCAGGCCGCCGCCGCTCACGTCGGCCGACAGTTCGACGGTGCCGGCGGCGCCGGGGGCCGGGGCCTTGAGGGTCAGGGCGGGCTTGGCGTTCGGTGCGGCGAGGGGGGTCACGGCCTGGAGGACCACCGACCCGAGGGCGGGCACGACGACGGTGAGCCTGCCCGCGGCCGAGGCGCGGATCAGCGCGGTGCCGCCGTACAGGGTGCGGTACTGGGTGCCGGCCGGGGCGTCGATCTCCACGGTGCGGGACTCGGCGGCGTTGTTGGCGGCGACCAGGTACTCGGTGCGGGTGCGGGCGTCGGTGCGGGCGAAGGCGTAGACGCTGCCGTCGGCGAGGCGCTCGCTCTGGATGCCGTCGCGCAGGGCCGGGTGGGCCTTGGTCAGCTTCGAGAGAGCACTGATCTCCTTGTAGAGGGGGTGCTCGGTGTCGTAGGCGTCGCTCGCGTGCGTGCGCGCCGTTCCCAGCTGGTCGTCGTCCAGGTAGTCGGCGACCCGGGAGGCGAACAGCGGCTGGCGGGCGTCCTTGTCGCCGCCCGCGCCGGTGTAGCCCTGCTCGTCACCGGAGTAGACCACCGGGTTGCCGCGGGAGAAGAACATCAGCTCGTTGGCGAGCCGGTAGCGGCCCAGCAGCTCCGCCTCGGCGGCATCCGGCCGGTCCTGCTTCAGGAAGGAGCCGAAACGGCCCATGTCGTGGTTGCCGAGGAAGGTCACCTGCTCGTAGGCGTTGGCCCTGCCCGAGGTGTAGCGGTAGTCGTCGGCGAGGACCGCGCCCAGCCGCGGGGCCGGCGCGCCCTGGGAGGCGTACGCACGGATCGCGTCCTGGAGCGGGAAGTCCAAGGTGGCGTCCAGGCGGCCGCGGGTCACGTACGGGGAGGTGACGGCGGTGTCGGCGGAGTAGACCTCACCGAACATGAAGAAGTCGTCGCGTCCGCGCTTCGCCGCGTACTCGTCGAGGGCGGTCGCCCACTGCGTCCAGAACTCCGTGTTGACGTGCTTGACCGTGTCGATGCGGAAGCCGTCGATCTGGAAGTCCTTGACCCACTTCTGGTAGATCTTCTCCATCCCGCTGACGACCTCGGGACGCTCGGTCCACAGGTCATCGAGGCCGAAGAAGTCGCCCTGCTCGGAGGACTCCCCGGCGAAGGTGGAGTCACCCCGGTTGTGGTACATCGTAGGGTCGTTGAGCCAGGCCGGCACCTTCACGTTCTTCTTGGCGTCCGGCACGAACGGGGTCCGCGGGAAGGACTCGCCGTCGACCTTGGGGAACTTCCCCTTCCCGTCGGCATAGTCCTTGTCGTCGAAGGGCACGCCGTCCTTCGTCAGGTAGGGGAACGCGCCCTTCGACAGGTACGAGTAGGAGGCCTCGCGGTAGTCCACGACGTCGGCGGTGTGGTTGGTGATGACGTCGAAGAAGACCTTCATCCCCTTCGCGTGCGCCTTGTCGATCAGCCGCTCCAGGTCGGCGTTGGTGCCGAAGTGCGGGTCCACCTGGGTGAAGTCGGTGATCCAGTAGCCGTGGTAGCCGGCGGAGACGTCGTTGCCCTTGCCCTGCACCGGCTGGTTCTTGAAGATCGGCGCCATCCAGATGGCCGTGGTGCCGAGGCCCTTGATGTAGTCCAGCCGGTCGGTGAGCCCCTTGAGGTCGCCGCCCTGGTAGAAGCCCTTGTCGGTGGGGTCCAGGCCGGTCTCCAGACGGGAACCGGTCAGCCCCCCGCGGTCGTTGCGCGGATCACCGTTCGCGAACCGGTCCGGGAGCACGAAGTAGAACTGCTCGCGGGTCAGGTCGTTGCGGGCCGGTTCGGCGGCCAGTTTCGCGTCCGAGGGCGGGGCGGGCGCCTTGGCCTCGGCGGCCGCGGCGGGGAGGGCGGGCAGGAGCGTCACGGCCAGCGCGGCGGCGAGCACTCCTGCGGCAGGGCGTATCAAGGCGGGTCTCCTTGTGTACGTGTCGCATGGATGAGGGCCGCCCGGCGGGGCGGGGCAGGGGGTGCCGGGCGGCCCTGGTCGGTGGGGCGGGCGGCTCAGTTGCGCCAGGTGTCGCTCAGCGTGACCTTGCCGTTGGCGGGGACGGTGGCCGTGCGGTTGGCGCCGCTCTCCCAGGTGATGTTCCCGGAGGCGTCCTTGCGGACGTACTTGTACGCGAAGGACGTGCCGGCCGGAAGCGTGACGTCGAGCTTCCACACCGGGTAGGCGGCCGGGTCCAGCTTGAGCGCGGCCCCGGTGTTCCACCCGCCGAGCTCGGCGCGGTCACCGGTGACGTAGATGTTCTGGCCGGTCACGGTGGTCGCGTTGACGGCGAAGGCGGCGCCGCCGGGGCCCGCCGGGGTGCCCGAGCAGGTACGGGCGTTCGCGTGCAGGGCGAGGGCGGTCCCGGCGCCGAGCGTGGCGGTGAACTGGCCGCCGGAGCCGACGGTCACGGTGCGCCCGCTCTGCACGTCGCAGTAGTCGCCGGCCGGGAGCGAGGTCTGGAACGTCCGGGTGAGGGCCGAGGTCTCGTGGTTGATCGCGACGTAGGCCTTGGAGCCGCGGCCGAAGGCGATCCGGTCGCCGCCGTTGTCCCACCAGTTCACGACGCCCTGGCCGCGGGCCGCGTTGCGGAAGCCGACCATCGAGGAGATCTCCCGCCAGGCGTGCTGGCACTTCCAGCCGTCCGTGTAGCAGGCGTTGACGGTGCCGCCGTTCGGCGGGCCGGCGTCCTTGTCGCTCCACTCGTAGCCGGAATGCACGTCGGGCGACCCGTACGGCCACGCCAGAGCGAACACGCTGGCGAGGGTGTAGGCGGAGCCGTCCTTGTACGTCAGCGTGTCCCCGACGCGCTCGGTGTCGTGGTTGTCGACGAACACGCCGCTCTGGGCGGAGGGCATGTAGCCCCACGCCTCACCGAAGTTCTTCAGGTAGGCCAGGTTCTCGCTCTGGAAGACGCGCTTGAGGTCCCGCGCGTACCGGAACTCCTGCACGTCGCCGCTGCCGAGGTACTCGCTCGGCTGGACGGCCTCACCCGCCCCGTAGATCGCCTCGTGCTTCCAGTAGACGCCGGGGTTGGTCAGCCGGGACTTGATGTTGGCGAGGTCGGCGGCGGGCATGTGCTTGGCGGCGTCGATGCGGAAGCCGTCGACGCCCAGCGACAGCAGGTCGTTGAGGTAGCCGGCGATCCGGCCCCGCACGTAGTCCTCACCGGTGTCCAGGTCGGCGAGCTGCACGAGCTCGCAGTTCTGGACGTTGGCGCGGTCCTGGTAGGTGGAGATCGTCGCCCGGCAGTCGTCCATGTCGGAACCGGAGTAGGTGCCGGGGTAGTTGTACTTCGTGTACGAACTCCCGCCGGTCCCGGTGAGGGTGGCCCCCGGATCCGCCGGGCCCGCCATGTGGTTGATGACCGAGTCGACGACGACTTTGACGCCCGCGGCGTGGCAGGTGTCGACCATGGCCTTGAAGGCCGTACGGTCGCCCAGCCGCCCGGCGATCTTGTAGCTGACGGGCTGGTACGAGGTCCACCACTGGCTGCCCTGCACGTGCTCCTGCGGGGGCGACACCTGGACGTACCCGTATCCGGCGGGGCCCAGGCTCTGGGTGCAGGCCTTGGCCACCGAGTCGAAGCGCCACTCGAAGAGGACGGCCGTCACGTCCTTCTCACCGGGCGGGGTGGCGGCCGCCTGCGGGGCGACGGCGGAGAGCCCGGCGGCGGCGAGTGCGGCGGCGGTACTGAAAAGAGTTGCAGCTCTGACAGCTCTGGCAGGCATGCGGGGTCCTCCTGGCGGGAGAGGTGGGGATTGGAGCGACCGTAGGTGCCAGGTAGAAGCCCTGCAAGACTTTGCGCAAGAGATTGCAGAATTGTTTCCGAGGCGTGTCCTGCCCCCGGCCCCCGACTACCGCCCCCGCGGGGGGAGTTCGGGGGTGCGGGGGGGCGGAGCGGGGCAGGGGGCGGGGCAGCGGGGGCGGGGGCTTCGGCCGGGCGGAGACGGCGCGAGTGGACCAAATGCCGGCGGCGGCTTCGGGGGGCGGGATTCTAGGACTCAGCAGCCTGGAAGGGTCTGGGGGTTTCCCGTCAGTCCCATCGTCCTTCCGCGCCGGGTCGGTCCGTCAAGGGCGCTCCCTTCGGTCGCGTCGCTTCGCGATGGAGCTTCGCTCCACCCTTGACCGACCGCCCCGTCCCGGAAAGCCGAAA
>NZ_JOFX01000009.1 GCF_000719345.1 Streptomyces sp. NRRL F-2664 | reverse complement strand
CACATCTTCAGGGTCGCGGAGGCGTCACGGGCGATGATGTCGGCCTCACCGTCACCGTTGAAGTCCGCAGCGGCCGTCTGCGTGAACACCGCAGCCGGCGCGTCGATGATGTTCTTGTAGCGGTAGGGCTTGAACCCGTTCGCTGACATGTAGCTCCGGGTGTAAAAGCTGCTCTCCTCCCGGGCGGGAAGACCGGGCCTGGCCTCCTCCTGGATGATCGCGGTCGTCCGCGATGCGTCCTTCCAGCCCTTGAACAGCACGACGTGGCTGTCGATGTTGTCGAGCATGTCACCCGGCTTCAGGTCGTCGTAACCACCGAGCTGATCGGCGAAGTTGGGAAGGGTCCAGGTGGTCTCCCCGTAGTTGTTGGCCGAGCTCGACGGCAGCCCCCACGCCATCGATATGAACCCGGAACAGTCCTGCCGGTACTTGCCGTTGCTGTCCGTGTGGTACGAGGTCTGGCTGTACATCACACCCTGGTCGATCCAGCTCTGGGCACGGCGCAGCACTTCGTCACGGGTGATCGGGTCACCCGGCTGGAAGTCCGCCGCCGACGTGGCCGATGCCGCAGAGAAGGTGCTCGTCGACTTCGCGGCCGGTGCTGCTGCAGCGGCGAGTTCCGCCGAGGTGGCCGTCGTGGGATTGGACACCGTGGGCGTGAACGGGGTGTCGTAGCCCTGGGCCGACGACGGTGCGGCGGCCACGAGCGGTGCGGGCGACGGCGCCGCGTGGGCCGAGGCAGCCGGGAGGGCGAGGGTGACACCGGCGGCGACGGCGACCGACAGGGCGAGGGCGCGGCGGCGGCAGGAGGCGGCGGGCATGGGCATGGGCATGGCAATACTCCTGGTGGCGAAGAGAGGAAGAGCAGGCGGGGAGGCAAGGGCCGGGGCGACGGGCGTGTCACGTCGCCGGGCGTAGCCTCTGCGGGAAAGTCAGGTCACCTGGCAGTGCGGGGCAACCCAGGGGGTGTGTGGGGTGCCGCCCGCGGCGGGCGGGATGCGGCTAATGCCACGTCATGTTGTGGATTCCCGCGGCCGAAGCGGCCTCCGTGGCCGGCGCCTTGGCAACGGCCGTCTCGGAGCCCGTCGTGACGGTGGCGCCGATGGCTTGGACGGGGCTGCCGCGAGTGAGGAAGGCGACCGCGGTGGTAGCGACCGTACGGGTGAGCATGATGGAGGGTTCCTCTTCCTGAGCAGGCGGTACGAGCCGGATCGCATCCCGCGGCGATGCCGCATCCAGTGGCCGGACCGGGTCTCCCCGGCGGCGGGTCCTACAATTCCCCCTGCTCAGGTCCTGGAGAAGAGCTTCCAGATGGACGGAACCGGTCCAGGACGGTTTGGGCCCACGACGCCTCAACAGCGCCTGTGGGGCTGCACGTCGGGGCGCTCACCGGCCGGACAGCCCGTGCCGCCCTGTCTCCTTTGCCGGCCGAGCACAGCCCGATGTCGCAGTGGCGGATGACCCCTCAGTTCCTGTCCGGGTCCTCCTCGGGTGCGAAGCGGGCCTGGGCCGCCAGGACGGCTTCGCTGTAGCGTCCCGCCCAGGCCCCCATCGCACGGATCGGATCCAGCAACGCTGTGCCGGCCACGGTGAGGGAGTAGTCGACGCGTGGTGGGGCCTCGGCGTACGCCTGGCGTACCACCAGGCCGTTGTACTCCAGGCGACGCAAAGCTTCGTTGAGAACCTTGGGACTGATCCCCCCGATGCGATTGATCAGCGCACGCGGTCTCAGCGGTCCGCTCTCGCCGAGGGTGTACACGATCACGCTGTCCCAGCAGTTCGACAGGACATCGAAAGCCACCCTCGCCCGGCAGTCCGCGGCGTACTCGCCGCCGCCCAGGTCCTCGCCCAGACCGTATTGGTCTGCCTCTACCACCGCGTCGCTCATACGACCATCCTGCCCTGCCCGATGCACACCACATGGTGTGCATCGGCGCGCCTAGCGTCTCTTCCGTCGCACACCCCGCATCTCGCGACACGGACGACAGGAGCAAGCACATGCGCATCGGCATACTTGGTACAGGGGCCATGGCCATCGCCCTCGGCGCCGCCTGGGTACGCGCCGGCCACGACGTTCGGGTGGGAGGCCGAGACACCGAGGCGGCTTCCCGCACAGCCGTGCTCACCGGCGCCTGCGGCTACGGGACCCTCGTCGAGGCCGCAGCCCACGGGGAGGTGGTACTGACAGCCGTACCGGCTTTCGCCGCACCGCAGTTGGCCAAGGAACTCGCCCCTGTGCTCGCCGGGCGGACGGTGATCGACTGCACTGTTCCGATGGCGCCGGGCGCGGAGGGACCGGCTCTGACCACCGTCGGCGCCACCTCCGTGGCCCGCCTCATCGCGGACGCCGCCCCCGGCGCTCATGTGGTGAAGGCGTTCGGGGTCTGCCACGAGAGCGTCTGGACCATGGACCGCCCGGTCTTCGAAGGGGCCCCATTGGCGGTGCCGTTCTGCACCGACCACCCGGGGGCGGCCACGCGAGTGGCGGAACTCATCGCCTCCATGGCCTGCTCGCCGCTGCCATGCGGCGGGCTCGATCGAGCTGCCCTGCTGGAAGCCACTGCCGTCTTCGCCATCGGCGTCTGGTGGTCGGGCGCCGAGGCCCGCTTCGCTTTCCCGGCCCCCGCCCTGGCCCCGGGAGGCGTTGACGACTGAACACGGGTCTTCCGCATACCGGCTGCGTGTGCTGGAGCAGAGCAGGATGTGGGCCGTAACGGGTGGAGCGCAAGCTCCGCCCATGGTGTCGTCGCCCCACCGGCGACGGCCCGCACTGCTGCGCCTGGTGATGCTCCAAGAGGTGGTCGTACTGGGGTGGCCTCGCTGAGGGGCGGCTCAAGGTGGGAGCTGGGGCAAAGACCGAACACGGCCGTGGCCTGTGGCACCCGCTGCGTGCGGGTGCACAGGCCACGGCCGTGCAGCCGGTGCGGGACTACCAGCGGTACCAGCGGCCGCCGCTGCCCTTGGGGCGGGCGACGAAGCCGGGATGCTCGGCGTGCACGTTCACCGGTCGGTGTCGGGGCCGGCCGAGGTGGCGCGACTGGTCGGCGCGATCGCGGATGCCGCCGAGACGACGGTGCTCCCTGGAGATGGTGCGACGGGCGCGGGCAGAGCTGTACACGGCGGTCGCCAGAGCTCTCGCTGCCGCAGCGGAGCGGCCGGGGACGGATGTGCGGGCGGAGCTGGTTGCCGTCCGCGCGGGGGTGCAGAAGTGCGGCGGTTGCTCTCGGCCTGCGACTTCTCGTCACCTTCTGACCAGGCGGCGGTATGCCTCTTGTCGGAGGGAACTTCCCGGATGGTTCACCGTTCATCCACGTACGGGGTGCGGGGAGGGAGGGTGTCCCCCGCCCCGGCCTGTCGGCCCGTGCTGGTGCTCGGCTTCAGGCCGCGGCCTTCTGCTGCGCGCTGAGGCTCTGCTCGCGCCGGCGGCGCCGGATCCCGTAGCGGGTCAGGCCGCGGGGCTTGAACACCGACAGTCCGGCCGCCGTCAGCAGGACCACGATCGCGGCCGCGGCATCGGCCACCAGCTGGATCCGCATACCCTCCAGCTCCCCGTCCGCCAGGGCGGCCCGCGTCGCAGCCTCGGCGAGGTGTCCGACGGGTTGCATGTGCACGAGCAGAAGGGCGGTGGCGATCACGGTGATCAGCAGCTTGGCGATCACCCAGTAGTGACGCATCAGCCCCCACACCGTGCCCAGCGACTGCACCACGCCCGTCACGAGGGTGGCGATGCTCAACGGCACGATCACGAACCACCCCACCACATCCATGGCCAGATACGCCGCCCGCACCGTCTGCGGCTCGGCGCTGAACCATCCCGCCAGGGCCAGGGCGAGGAAGGCCGCCACGGAGCCGAACCAGCCCAGCGAGGCGGTGACGTGCGCGGTCAGCGTCGCGTTGCGCAGCCGCGGGCCGAACACCGTCACGGCGCGTGCCCCACCATGCCGCCGCCGGCCAGGTGCACGGCCACGAACACCACGACCAGGAGCACGGCGACACCCGCAGAGACCTTCACCCAGCGCGGCGCCCGATGCTCCTCCTCGTCGTGGGCGCCCGAAGGACTCGGCGAACCAGACATGACGCCCTCCAACTGAATCCGGTCTTTTTCGAGACACACTGTCTCCATCCATGCGGAGTGTATCCCTCCGTGGACGTCCGTATCCTGGGCGGGTGCCGAAGCTGTGGAACGAAACCATCGACGCGCACCGCCAGGCCGTGCGGGATGCCGTCCTCGATGCGGCCGCCGCGCTGATCGAGAACGGCGGCCTGCGGGCGGTGACGATGTCCCAGCTCGCCGAGGGCGCCGGCATCGGGCGGGCCACCCTCTACAAGTACTTCCCCGACGCCGAAGCCGTCCTCGGCGCCTGGCACGAACGGCAGGTCACCGCCCACCTCCATCAGCTGGCCGAAGCCGCACACCGCCCCGGCACCGCCGTCCAGCGCCTGACGGCCGTCGCGACCGCCTACGCCGGCCTCGCCCGGCAGCGCCACCGCGGAGAACTGGCCGCCCTCCTCCACCGGAGCGAGCACGTCAGCCACGCCGAGCAGCACCTGACCGGCCTGCTGGCAGCTCTCATCGCCGATGGCGCCCGGGCCGCGGACCTCCGTGACGACGTACCGCCCGCCGAACTCGCCGCCTACTGCCTGCACGCTCTCACCGCCGCCTCCACCCTCCCCTCCCAGGCCGCAGTCGACCGACTCGTCGCCGTCACCCTCGGAGCCCTGCACCCACGCCCCTGACCACCCCCAGGCAGGGGGGTCCATGCCGTGCCGGCCGACCCGCCGCTGCCCGCACTCCGGCCGCGGCCCTCCCGCCCCCGGCCGAGCCGCCGGCTCCCACTGCGCGCCAACGCCCCTGCTCCGGACCGGTGGTCGAGATCCCGCCCGCCGATTTCTTGATCCTTCCGGGCAACCGATCGGGCCCCCTGTCGGTCGTCCGGGAGTCGGGCGTGCCGAACACCTGACCCGTATGACACGAGGGGGACCATCTTGATGCGGTTGAACCGCACGCACAGTCCAGCAGCGCGACGGATCGGAGCGGCCCTGGCCGCCGGCACGGTGGTGTGGGGCGCCGCGACCACCGCCCAGGCAGCGCCCGCACCGGCCCCGGTGCCGCCGGCCACCGCGGCCGGCAACCAGGACCCGAGCCGGACCCCGGCCAACCAGCCGGACCCGTCCGGCGGTCTCGTCACCTCCGAGGAACTCCTCGACACCACCGTCGAGAACGGCCAGAAGCAGAGCCTGCGTCTGGGCTTCAAAGTCACCGGCGACAAGCCCGTCCAGGGGGCGGAGCTGGGCGGCCACCTGCCGCCGGGCCTGGAACTGAACCCTCAGGAACTGCCCGCGAACTGAGGACACTTCAAGGTCGATCCCGTGCGGGACTACCGCGACGAGTACCTGTTCTGCAGCTTCACCAGCACCTTCGAGCCCGGCACCTACCACCGGCTCGACACGGGCCTGAACCTCACCGCGACCCCGCAGCTGTGGCGGGACAGCTTCTACGTCTCCTGGAACCCGGGCGGCAAGCCGGCCTACAAGCCGCAGCAGGGCGGGGTCGAGGGAACCGCTGCCGCCCTCAAGGTCGCACCGTCCGAGCCGTTCAAGGAGTGGCCTTTCTGGGGCCGCGAGGTGTCGGTCGAGAACCCCGCGAACCAGCCCGACTTCACCGTGCACGGGGCGACCGGCAGCGGCCCGGCCGGCGGCCAGGTGCTGCTCGACCCGGGGTGGCAGATCAAGGGCACCGGTTCGGCCGCCACCACGGCCGCCGACGACAACGCGGTGGAAACCGAGTTCGTGCTGCCGTCGGGCATCAGCTTCGTCGCCGGCCGCCCGGGACGCAGCCCGGCCCGTCGACGTCCGCCTCGGCCTCCCCGAGCCCGTCCGCCTCGGCCACCCCCTCGGCCTCCGCCTCCGCGAGCACCTCCCCGACCACCGGCAACGCCCCCGGCCCGAACGGCAGCACCGGCGGCAACCTGGCCGACACCGGCTCCACCGCACTCGCCGCGGGCGGACTCGCCGCCGTGACCCTGACACTCGGCGCAGCCCTGTACGCCACCGCCCGCCGACGCCGCTCGGCCTGACGCCACACGCCCGACCCGCCACCGGCGAGCACATCCCGTGCGGGGGCGCCTCAGCGCCCCCGCACGGCCTTCCCGCACCGCTCTCGGTGGATCGCCCTACGGGGGGACGGGGCACAGTCGAGGCCCGTGCCGGCCGGGCGGCCGTCCACCACGTGCCCGGCGGCGTGACGGACGCCGGGTCAGGCCGGGCGGCGGGCGTGCAGGGTGTGGGCGCCGAGGGCGAGCGGGCTGTGGCCGACGAGGGCGAGGCCGCAGTCGCCGAGCAGCCGGGCGTAGTGGTCGGCGGTGCGTTCTCGGCCACCGGTGTTGCACATCATGTGGAGGTCCCACGCGGTGGCGAGCGACGGGCTGCCGTCCGACGGCAGGAGGCGTTCGACGATCAGGAGGTCGGCGTGCCCGGGCATGGCGCCCGCGCAGTGGCGCAGGATGCTCCGGCAGCGGTCGTCGTCCCAGTCGTGCAGGACGCGGGACAGGACGTAGACGTCGCCGCCCGCCGGCACGTCCGCGAAGTCGCCCGCCCGGAAGGCGCAGCGTCCGCCGACGGGTGTGGCGGCCAGCCGGGCGCGTGCCGCCGTGAGCACGTGCGGGCGTTCGAGGAGGACGCCGCGCAGTGCGGGGTGGGCGG
The DNA here is from genome assembly GCF_000719345.1 of Streptomyces sp. NRRL F-2664. Taxonomy (GTDB): domain Bacteria; phylum Actinomycetota; class Actinomycetes; order Streptomycetales; family Streptomycetaceae; genus Streptomyces. Next base: position 139,697 of record NZ_JOFX01000009.1, on the reverse strand, counting down.
TCAGGATGCGGCCGAGGAGCTCTCCCGTGCCGCCTGCGATGTCGACGACGGTGCGGGGACGGCCGGGGGCGCGGGCGGCGGCGGTGAGGACGGGGTGCTCGGGCAGGTGCTCGAAGAGGGGAGCGCTCGACACCATGGACTGGTCGAAGAGGGAGGCGAGTTCGGGGTCGCGGGCGAAGTGGTCGAAGTGGTTCTCGCCGTAGAGGTGGTCGAAGGCGGGCCGTCCGGTGCGGACGCTGTGCGCCAGGTGGGCGAAGGACTGGTAGAAGGGGCCGCCGTACATGAGCGCCAGGGGCCGCATCGAGGCGGGCGCCCCCGAGTCCAGGAGCGCGCCGACGCCGGTCAGACGGTAGCCGTCCGGGCCGTTGCCGACCACGCCCAGCATGGCGAGGTAGCGCAGCAGGGTCGCCAGGCTCTCCGGGTGGGCGCCGACGGCCCGGGCCAGTTCCCCGACGCCGACGCCGATGTGCCGGTACATGGCCTCCGGCAGCCGCAGTTGCGCGCAGGCCGCCAGGGCCTGGGTGGTCCAGGCACCGGTCAGCAGCCGCAGGAGCGTTTCCGCCGCCGGTGCCCCGCCCGCCTGCGGCGCCGCTTCCAGCGCTGCGCCCGCGCGGGGTCCGCCCTCCTGTGCTACGCCGTTCCGCGGTACGGCCGGCTCCCGTGGGGGGCTCGCTGCGGACGGGCGGTGCGCGAGGTGTTCGGCCAGGACGTCGCGATGGTCGCCGCCCGCGTACAGCTCCACGCGCCGATACGCCGTCTTCGTGTCGGCCGGGGCGGTGAAGTAGAAGACGGTGCCGTCTTCGTGCAGGTTGTAGCCGCCGCCGTCGGCGGTCGCGCCCCGGCGCTCGAAGCTGGCCAGCAGTCCGCGCAGCACCAGGGGGTCGGGCCGTACGACGTCGAAGGCGAGGTGCGCCTCGTGCTCCCGGCGGCGTTCGTCGGCGGCGATCGGGGACAGCGCGGAAGCGGGCGGCACGGTCAGCGTGAACACCTCTACCGCCCGGTGCTCGCCGGCGCGGCCGCGGACCGCGGGGCGGAGAATCCTTACGTCAAGATCTTCCAGGTCGTGGCCGTGGCGGGCGGCGAGGCGTTCGCGGACGACGACGCTCGGCTGCGCCGGGGTGTCGGAGGGCAGTCCGCACGACGCCAGCTCGGCGCGCAGCGCCGCCTCGTCGGGCGGGAACACGAGGAGGGCGGCGTGGGCGAACCGGCACCGGTCGGTCAGCGCCCGCAGTTCGGGCCCGCGGAGGCCGGGCAGGACACGCGAGAGCAGGTCGGCGGTGTCCTGCTCGCGCACGAACGCGGCCGTCGCGCTCAGCCGCCCCGCGTCGTCGACGGCGTTCGCCGTCGTCGTGGGCGTGAACGCGGCCGTACGGGCAGTCGTGGGCGTGGGCGTGGTTCTGCCGGCGGTCGCGGTCATGGTCGTGGTCGCGGGCAGGGGGAAGGCCTGTTCGAGGTGCATGTCCGTGTCCGTGGGGGGAGGAGGGAGCCCGGGGCGCGGGCAGCCGCGGGCCGGGCCCGGCGCGGGGCGTGGGCAGCCGCGGGCCGGGCCCCGGGAAGGGCGCAGGAGAGGAGGGGAGCCGGCGGCGGCGGTCAGATGCCGACGTAGTTCTCGGCGAACCAGTCCTGCTGGGTGGAGGAGGTACGCAGCGAGGCGAGCCGGGAGTGGCGCAGACGCTCCTGGAAGAGCGAGGTGCCCTCGGTGTCCGAGGCGTCGTGCAGCAGCCGGACCATCCAGTGCGAGAACTCCTGCGCGCGCCAGATGTGGACGAGGCAGCGCTCCGAGTAGCGGTCGAGCGGCTCGGGGTCGCCGTGGGCCAGCGCGTCGGTGAGGGCGTGGGCCAGGACCTCGGCCTCCAGCACCGCGAGGTTGGCGCCCTTGGCGGCGGACGGGCTGATCAGTCCGGCGGCGTCGCCGACGAGGAAGAGCGAGCCGTGGCGCAGTGGTTCGAGCACGTCGGACTCCAGGTCGACGACGGTGCGCTGCAGGAGGGGTCCGCGCCGCAGGGGTCCGTAGTCGGCCGCGCGCATGCGCAGGGCCAGTTCGTCCCAGATCCGTTCCTCGGTCCAGGCGTCGGCGCGGGTCCCGCGGGCGCACTGGAGGTAGTAGCGGGTGATCTCGGCGGATCGGGCCATGTGCCCGGCGAATCCGTTCGGGTGGAGTGCGTAGCCCACGGCGTCCATGCTCGGCGGGGCCTCGGCGAGCAGGCCGAGCCAGGTCACACCGTGGTCGCGGTGGTGGCGGCGGACCGTGCCGGGCGGGATCGAGCGCCGTCCGGCTCCGTGGCGGCCGTCGCAGGCGGCGACGTAGCGGGCCCGCCACCGGCGGGGGCGGCCGTCGGCCTCCCGTGCGGTCACCGAGGGAGCCGGGCCGTCGGCGTCGGTCACGGCGAGCGCCTCGGTGTCGAAGTGCAGGCGGCCGCCGGCTACGAGGAACTGCTCCTGCAGGTCGGCCACGAGTTCGTGCTGGGGGTAGACGGTGTGGGGTTCACTCCGGCCGAGGCGGCGGTAGTCCAGGCGGAAGCGGCCGTCCTCGGTGCGGAACTCGCACACGCTGTGTTCGCGCCCGCGGCGGCGCAGTCCCCCGTCCAGGCCGTTGCGGGCCAGGATCCGCACCGTGTGGGCGGCGAGGAAACCGGCCCGTGCCCGCTTCCCCCCGGCGTCACGGCCCGTGCGCTCCAGGACGACGCAGTCGATCCCGCGGCGGAGTAAGAGGTTGCCCAGCACCAGGCCGGCCGGACCGGCCCCGATGATGACCACATCGGCCGAGTCCTGTGCGACCGCGGCGTATTGACTCTCTGTCACAGTGGTGGATCTTAGGCACCGGAAAGTTCAAAGATCGTCCAGAATCACCCGTATGGTCCGCACGATGAGTAAAGGATTCTGCCGCTCTCGTCCGCCGCTGTCGTCCGCCGCCCTCGTCCGCCGCCCCGCCGCACGCCTGCGGGTCAGGGGGCGATCTCGAACTCCGGTGCCTTCAGCTTCTTCAGGCAAGCGGTGTCCGGTGCCTCCGGGTCGTCGAAGAAGGAGACGGCGATCTCCTGGGCGCACGGGGAGGTCGCGAACACCACGTGCGGCTCGTACGGCACCGTGACGGCCTTGGCCTTGTCCAGGGTCCGGGCCACGTACTCCCCGTTGTCCGCACCGGTCTGGGAGTCGAAGCCGCCCGACAGGGCGAGGGTCGGGACGTCGCCGCGGGTGGCGTCGCGGATGGAGCGCGGCGCCGGGGGGACGTTCCAGACGTCGCAGTCCGGGCGGAGGAAGGTGAGCTGCGGCGCCTGTTCCTGCACCGAGCGCGGGAAGGAGGGGAAGGCCTGCTGTCCGCCGCGCAGCGCCTGCTCCTGCGTCTCGTACGGGGTCCACTCGCTGCAGAAGACGCCGTAGACCAGACCGTGCGCGGTCCGGCCCATGGCCTGCGGGCTGAGCTTGCCGCCGGCCCACTGCTGGGCGATGCGCTGAGGTTTGCCGTGGGCGAGTTCGTCGAGGGCGGCGGGCACCTGGGGCGCCACGTGGGTGGCCGAGGTCATCCAGTTCACCAGGGCTCCGCCGTCGAGGACGACCTTCACCGGTGTGTCGCTGCCGGGAAGGGTGACGGTGGTGGTGACCGGCTCGGCCTCGAGCTCGCGGACGAGCCGCTCGAAGGTGGCCGACAGGTTCGGGTAGCGCTTGTTGCACGCCGGCTGGGCGGTACAGGCCTTGAACAGGCCGTCGAAGCCCTGCCGGGCGCTGCTCCAGGTCGCCGCCGAGCCCGCCCTGGACGGCGGGAGGATGCCGTCGAGGCCGACCGAGCGGAGCCCCTCGGGGTGCAGGCGCATGTAGACCAGGGCCAGGTGGGTGCCGTAGGAGATGCCGTAGAGGTTCCACTTCTCGATGCCGAGTGTCTTGCGGAGGTCCTCGTAGTCGGCGGCGCTCTGGGTGTCGTTGTAGGCGCTGAGGTCGATCCCGCGGGCGGTGAGCTTGTCACGGCAGGCCTTCGTGGCCTCGACGTGCAGGCGCTCGGTGTCCGGTGCGTCTGAGGGGAGGCCGACGGCGCGGGCGTTGAACTCGTCGATCTCGGGGCACAGGAGGTCGGGGTCGGCGGAGTAGGTGCCGCGCTGGGACATGAGGACGACGTCGCGGTCGCGGTTCAGGCCGCCGTCGATGGCCATCTTCGCCTCCCCCACCGCGTCGTCGCCGGGGCCGCCGGCGAGCCAGACGATCGGGTCGGCCTTCGGGGCGTCGGTCGCCGCGGGAACGATCGCGACGCCGAGCCGGATCGTACGGCTGTCGGGCTTGCCCCGGTTCTCCGGCACGGTGAGCGTTCCGCAGCGGGCCCCGTCGAGCACTTCGATCGGCTCCGGGGTCTTCGGGCAGGGGCCTGGTTCGAAGGCGGCGTCGCCCACGGTCCGGGCGACCGTGCCGATCGGTGCACCCGGAGTGGGATCCGGGGTGGTTGCGGGGCCGCCGGCGGTACGGGCCCCGGCCGGCGGCGCGAGCAGGCCGGCGACGAGGAGGGCGGCGGCCAGGCCGGCCGACGACGGGGCCACGAGCCGTGCGGTGCAGTGGCGGCGGGGCGCACGGGCCTGGGTCATCTGCCCTCCCGGTCATTCGGGGACGATCGTGAACGGTTTGGGTTCGACGTCGGCCACGCAGCCGGTGTCGGGCGCGGTCGGTCGAGCGAAGAAGGAGGCCAGCACCTCCTGTGCGCAGGGCGACTGCGGGACCACCCAGTGGCCGATCCCGGGGAACAGCACGGAGGTCGACCGGGTCAGGTTGCGGGCGACGTCCTTGGCCCAACTCGCCCCGGTCTTCACGTCGAACGTGCCCGAGATGACGAGCGCGGGCACCGCGCTGTCCGTGGGCACGCGCTGGGCCGCCGCACGGTCCGGGACGTCCCACACCCGGCAGGCCGGGTACTGGAAGGGGAGCTGCGGCACCTCGGCCAGGACCGTGGCCGGCCACGCGGGATAGACCTTGCGCCCGGCGTTCAGCACGTCGGCCTCGGAGTACCCCGGCGCCCACTCGCCGCACACCACGGACTGCGTCAGGCCGTGGGCGAACGCGCCGGTCTTCTGGACCGAGCCGGCCGCGCGGGCCTTCGCGAAGCGTTCGGGGTTTCCCGCGGCCAGCTCGGCGAGCGCCGCGGGAAGGTCCTCGGGCCGGGGGGTGAAGGCCACGATCAGGTTCAGCAGGGCGCCGCCGTCGAGGACGACCGTGACCGGCTTCCCGCCGCCGGGCGGCTCGACGTTGAGCGTCAGGGGCCGGGCTTCCAGCCTGCGCACCTGCTCGGTCAGCAGAGCACGGACGTCGGGGTAGCGGTCCTTGCAGGCGGGCTGCGCCGCACAGGCCCCGATGATGTTGTCGATGCCCTCGGCGGTACTGGCCCACGCCCACGGCAGGGTCACGTGCTGGGGCGGGGTGATCGAGTCGACGGCGAACGCGCGGATGCCCTCGGGGTGCAGGCGCAGGTAGGTGAGGGCCAGGTTGCTCCCGTAGGAGTAGCCGTAGACGTTCCACTGGCGCAGCTTCAGCGCCGTGCGCAGATCGGCGAAGTCCGCTGCGTTCTCGATGGTGTTGTAGGCACCGAGGTCGACACCTTGGTCCGCCAGGCGGGTGCGGCAGTCCTTGACGGCCTTGAGCATGAGCTGTTCGGCCTGGTCCGAGTCGTAGCCGAGCCCCACCGACTGGGCGTTGAACCGGTCGATCTCCGGGCAGGCCAGGTTCGGCTGGTCGTAGAGGTTGCCGCGCTGGGCCATGATGATCAGGTCGCGGTCCTTGTTCAGGCCGGAGTCGATGAGGAACGGGATGTCGTCGAAGGTGTCGGCGCCGGGGCCGCCCGCCATGAACACCACGGGGTCCTGCGCGGGCTTCGCGGGGTTCTGGGCCCCGATGACGGCGACGGCAAGTTCGATGGTCCGCCCGCCGGGGCGGGAGCGGTTCTCGGGGACCTCCAGGTGGCCGCAGCGTGCGCCGTCGAGCGCCTCGATGGGCTCCGGTGGCTTCGGGCAGGGTCCGGGCACGAACCGGGAGGGTGGCGCCGAGCCGGCGGGCCGGGCGTCCGGCCCGGCGGTGCCACCGGGTGTCGCTGCGCCGGGAGTCGCCGCGCCGGGTGGGGGGCCTGCCGGTGTCGTGCCGCCGGGTGCGGGGCCGAACGCGGTCAGGCAGACCAGGGCGGCCGCGGCGGTCACCGCGCGGTGGGGGGTCTTCGGCATGGCCTTCGTTCCTCTGCCGGCATCGGCGGCCGACCTCTGGGCCGGGCCGCAGCGGTTGGGGCGGAACGCTCGATCTCGACGCTACCGGGTGCCCCGTACGCCCGCACGCGGAGCGGATCACCGGCCCGGTCGGCGCGGTCCCTCCCCCGCCCGCGGCAGCGGGCCGGCGCACCCGGCACGGGCGGGACGGGCGATCTTGGCCCGGCGAGCGGACAATGGACGCGAGGCGCCCGGTGCGGCGGGGTCCCGGACGGGCGCGACGTTGCACGCCGCGGTACCGCGGGTCCAGCGAAGGACTGATGGGTGATGGCGGACGAGAGAGCCCGGAGCATCGCGCAGTTCGTCGAGCCGCTGCGGGTCCGGCCCGGGTCGCGCGTGCGCCTCGACCGGGACTTCGATCCGCGCTACAAGGGCGGCCTGAACAAGCGGGACGGCGCCGAGCTGCTGCGCACCGGGGTGTCGCTGCTGGCCGAGTACCAGGACCGGCTGGCCGCCCAGGACACCTACGGCGTGCTGCTGTGCCTGCAGGCCATAGACGCCGGGGGCAAGGACGGGACGATCCGCCATGTGATGAGCGGGGTCAATCCCCAGGGCGTACGGGTCAGCAGCTTCAAGGTGCCCTCCGCCGAGGAGCTCGACCACGACTACCTGTGGCGGTACGCCCGGCGGCTGCCGGCGCGCGGCGAGATCGCCATCTTCAACCGCTCGCACTACGAGGAGGTCCTCGTCGTACGGGTCCACCCCGACCACCTCGTGCGGCAGAAGCTGCCGCCGGAGTCCTGCGGGCCCGACGTGTGGGAGCGGCGGTACCGGGAGATCAACCGCTGGGAGCAGTACCTCACGGACAACGGCTTCAAGGTCGTGAAGATCTTCCTGAACCTCTCCAAGGAGGAGCAGCGCGCCCGCTTCCTCCAGCGGATCGACCGGCCGGAGAAGAACTGGAAGTTCTCCGCGGCCGACGTCCGGGAGCGGGCCCACTGGGACGACTACCAGCTCGCGTTCTCGGCGATGCTGTCGGCCACGAGCACGAAGTGGGCGCCGTGGTACGTCGTGCCGGCGGACCGGAAGTGGTTCGCGCGGATCTGTGCCGCCTCGGTCCTCGCGCACACCCTGATGGAGATCGATCCGCAGTACCCCGACGTCGGGGAGGAAGCGCGCAAGGCGCTGCTCGTCACCCGCCGGGAGCTGGTGCGGGAGGCCCCCGCCGGGTACCGCAAGGAGAACCGCGGCTGACGCCCGGGGCGGCGGGCGCGGGTGTCCCGATCCCGTGGGAGCGCAGCGAGGCCGACGGCGGCAAACGCCGGGGAGCGGCCCCCCTGTGCGGGGGACCGCTCCTCGTGACGTGCGTGCCGAACCGTTACGGCGCAACCTTCAGCAGCTTGTTCGCGGTGCCGGAGGAGGGGTTCTTGATGGCTCCCTTCGTCGCGGCCCCCGTCAGCGCGGCGGCCGTGTCGGCCGGCGACGCGGACGGGTTGGCCGCCAGGTGGAGGGCAGCGGCGCCCGCGACGTGCGGGGCGGCCATCGAGGTTCCCGAGATCGTCTTGACCCCGGTGTCACTGTCGTTCCACGCCGACGTGATCTCCGAGCCCGGCGCGTAGAGGTCCACCACGGAGCCGAAGTTCGAGAAGTCCGACTGCTGGTCGCCCTCGGTGCTCGATGCGACCGTGAGGGCCTCGGGCACCCGGGAGGGAGAGCCCTGGCCGGCGTCGGAGGACTCGTTGCCGGCCGCCACGGCGAAGGTCACGCCGGCGTCGATGGCCCGCTTGACCGCCGCGTCCAGTGCCGGGTCCACGCCGCCGCCGAGGCTCATGTTGGCGACCGAGGGGCCGGAGTGGTTCTTCGTCACCCAGTCGATGCCCGCCACGACCTGCTCGGTCGTGCCGGAGCCGTTGTCGTCCAGCACTCGGACGGCGACGATCTTGGCGTTCTTGGCGACGCCGTGCGCGGTTCCGGCGATGGTGCCCGCCACGTGCGTCCCGTGGCCGTTGCCGTCGTCGGCGGTCTCGTCGTTGTCGATCGCGTCGAAACCGTGGGCGGCGCGGCCGCCGAAGTCCTTGTGCGAGACGCGGACGCCGGTGTCGATGACGTACGCGGTCACCCCCTGGCCGCCGCCGTCGGGGTAGGTGTACTTCTGGTCGCCGGCCGTGGCCGCCTGGTCGATCCGGTCCAGGCCCCAGGACGGGGGCTTCTCCTGGGTCTCCTTGATGGTGAAGCGCTTGTTCTGCACGACCGTGCCGACGGCCGGGTCCGCGGCGAGGCGCTTGGCCTCCTTCTCGGTCAGGCCGGATGCGGAGAAGCCGTTGACCTTGGAGCCGTAGGAGCGCTCCAGCTTGCCTCCGTACTTCTTCGCCAGGTCCTCCTTGTTCGCGGATGCGTCGAGGATGACGACGAAGCTGCCGTCCACGGCGCCCTGGACGCCGAGGCCGTGCACAGTCCCTTCGGCCGGTTCGGCCGCCCCTGCGAGGGGGCTCGCAAACAGGGCCGCTGCGACAGCCGTTGCGGCTCCCGTGGCTATGGCCGTGTTGCGAAGGGCGTTGGATCGCTTGTGAGTTGCCATGTAGAGGGTTCTCCTCGTGTTGACGTGTGGGGCGTCAAACGTTCTGCAGAACCCTGTTCCGATTGACAGGAGCAAATCAAGGGCGAACCGGGGGTAAGGACTTGTTCAACAAGGTTTCTTAAAAGGCCCTCCACACCTCCTCCACCTCGCACACGCGTTCTTCCGAACTCCCGCGTGTAATAGGCACGTTCTTTGCGCGCAAACGGCGGAGCGGCCCGGGAGGCTCGTCCCGGGCCGCTCCGCCGTCCGCCGTCCGCCGTGCCCGGATCAGATGACGCCCTGCGCCAGCATGGCGTCCGCGACCCGCTCGAAGCCGGCGATGTTGGCGCCGGTGACGTAGTCGCCCGGGGCGCCGTACCGCTCGGCCGTCTCGTGGGCGACGGCGTGGATCGACCGCATGATGGCGGCGAGTTCGTCCTCCACCCGCTGTGCGCTCCAGGCCGCGCGGCCGGCGTTCTGGCTCATCTCCAGGGCACTGACCGCGACCCCGCCCGCGTTGGCGGCCTTGCCGGGGCCGAACGCGACCCCGGCCTCCTGCAGGATCCGTACGGCCTCGGGGGTGGTCGGCATGTTGGCGCCCTCGGAGACCGCCTTGACCCCGGCCGCGACGAGCGTACGGGCGTCCCCGGCGTCCAGTTCGTTCTGTGTGGCGGAGGGGAAGGCGATGTCCGCGGGCACCTCCCAGACCCGGCCGCCGGGCACGAACCGCGCGGAGGACCCGCGCCGCTCCGCGTATGCGCTCACGCGCCCCCGCTCGACCTCCTTGACCTGCTTGAGCAGTGCCACGTCGATGCCCTTGTCGTCGACGACGTAGCCCTGGGAGTCCGAACAGGTCAGCGGGTTCGCGCCGAGCTGCTGGAGCTTCTCGATCGTGTGGAGCGCGACGTTGCCCGAGCCGGAGACCACGGCGGACAGGCCGTCCAGCGACTCCCCGCGGACCTTGAGCATCTCGGCGGCGAACAGCACACTGCCGTAGCCGGTCGCTTGCGGCCGGATCGCGGATCCGCCCCAACCCTGACCCTTGCCGGTCAGGACGCCGGCCTCCCAGCGGTTGGTGATGCGCCGGTACTGGCCGAAGAGGTAACCGATCTCGCGGCCGCCGACACCGATGTCCCCGGCGGGCACGTCGGTGTGCTCCCCGATGTGCCGGTGCAGCTCGGTCATGAAGGACTGGCAGAAGCGCATGACCTCGGCGTCCGACCGGCCGTGCGGGTCGAAGTCGCTGCCGCCCTTGCCGCCGCCGATGCCGAGGCCGGTGAGGGCGTTCTTGAAGATCTGCTCGAAGCCGAGGAACTTCACCACGCCGATGTCCACCGAGGGGTGGAAGCGCAGGCCGCCCTTGTAGGGGCCGAGCGCGCTGTTGAACTCGACGCGGTAGCCGCGGTTGACGTGGACGCGGCCGCGGTCGTCCTGCCACGGGACACGGAAGACGATCTGCCGCTCGGGCTCGGTGAGCCGCTCCACCAGGGCCAGGGCCGGGTCGGCGTATTCGGGCCGGGCGGTGAAGACGGGAGCCAGGGATTCGAGGACCTCCCGTACCGCCTGGTGGAACTCGGGCTGTGCGGGGTTGCGCCGCTCGATGTCGGCCCGCAGTGCTTCCAACCTGTCCTTCGAGTCCTTCACGTACGTCCTTCCAGGTCGATTCGGGGCGGCGGCCCGCCGCGCACGCGCGGCGTTCGGAAGAGTTTTTCCGCAGGGGCGGCCCTTCGCGGAGGCTACCGCGCACGGTGGCGCTCCGGCGAAGGCTTCTGCCCAGCGGACAAAAAAGCGCGTCAGCCCCCGCTTCCGGTACCCCGGTCGGGTGCACTCATGTCCCCCGTCGCGGGAATGCCGTCGCCCAGGCCGTAGCGCAGGAACACGGTGCCCTTCGGGCCGGCGGCCGGGGGTTCGAGGAGTGTCAGGTTGGTGGGCACCGCGCCGCCGTCGAAGACCTTCTTCCCGACGCCGAGCACGATGGGGTGCACCCACAGGTCGAGCCGGTCGAAGAGCTTCTCGCGCAGCAGGGTCTGCACGAGGTCGAGACTGCCGACGACCTTGATGTGCTCGTGCCGGCCGCGGATCTCGCGCACCGCGGCGGCGAGGTCCGGGCCGAGCTGCGTGGACCCGGCCCAGGACAGGTCCGGCGCGCCCCGCGAGGCGACGTACTTGGGCACGCGGTTGAAGAGGGTGGCGATGTCGTCGTCCTGGCCCCCCTCCTGGTGGGGCCAGAAAGCGGCGAAGATGTCGTACGTCCGCCGACCGAGCAGGAGGGCGTCGGTGCCCTCGTACGCGGCGCCGATCTGCGCCCCGGCGGTCTCGTCCAGCAGGGGCGCCTGCCAGCCGCCGAACGGGAACCCGGCCGGGTCCTCGTCGGGGCCGCCGGGGGCCTGCCCGACGAGGTCGAGGGTCGCGAACAGTTCGATGTGGACGAGTCCCATGACGTGCTCCCGGGGTGTCGGTCTTCTTCTCCGTCCATGGGTGGACCGGCGGCGGTCCGCGGACTCATCGGTGCGACGGGATTCTCCTGCGGGAGCCTGCGGGCGGGACGATCCGGCGCTGCGGAGGTCCGGCGCTCGGAGGTCCGGCCCGGCCGGTCAGCGGCGGGTCATGAGGCGCAGGCCGTGCTCGAACCGCTCCTCGAAGGAGGCGTCGCCCAGGTGGGCCCGGACCCGGCCGAGAGCGGGGTAGGCGCCCGGCGCCAGGGCCGCGGCGAGGACCTCGCCCCGGGCGGAGTCGGCGGTCTGCTCCTCCTGGACCAGGCCCAGCACGAAGTACACGAGGGACCAGCAGGTCCAGGCCGCCTCCCGGTCGCCGAGTCCGCCGGCCAGCAGTGCCTCGACCATGCGGTCCGCGAACCGGAGCGTGCCCGGTTCGGCAACGTGCGTGCCTGCCACGATCACCGCGCCGTCGCGGTGCGACAGCAGCGCCCGCCGGTAGCGCCGGGCCAGTTCGTGGACGCGCTCGCGCCAGTCCTCGGGCAGCGCCTCGTGGGAGACCTCCGAGACGATCGCGTCGGCCATCAGCTCCAGCAGGCGCGCCTTGGACTTGGCGTGCCAGAGCACGGTGTTCATCCGTACCCCGAGACGGTCCGCGACCGCGCGGACCGAGACGCCCTCCGCTCCGCGCTCGTCCAGGAGTTCCAGCGCCGCCCGCACCACACCGTCTTGCTTTTTGGTCACCGACCAAGTCTACTTCTTGGTCACTGACCAAGATGGAGGTGTCTCGATGATCGTCATCGTCGGAGCCGGACCCGTCGGCCTGTGGCTGGCGGCGGAACTGCGCCTGGGTGGGGCCGATGTGACCGTGCTGGAGGACCGGCAGGAACCGGATCCGCATTCCAAGGCCCTCACCGTGCATCCCCGCACCCTGGAACTGCTCGCCTGCCGCGGCGTCGTGGACCGCTTCCTGGACGAGGGCCGCCGCATCCCCGACGGCCATTTCGGCGGCCTGGACGACCGGATGGACTTCGGCGTGCTCGACACGCCGTTCCCGTACACGCTGGCGCTGCCGCAGGCCCGGACGGAGGCGCTGCTGGAGGAGCACGCGCGCGCCGCCGGAGCCCGTGTCCTGCGGGGCCGGCGCGTCACCGGGCTCACCCGGGACGCGGACGGCGTCACGGTCGAGGTCGCCGGCCGCCCGCCGCTGCGGGCCTCGTACGTCGTCGGCTGCGACGGCACGCGCAGCGTCGTCCGGCGCGCCGCGGGCATCGCCTTCCCCGGGACGGAGGCGACCACCTGGGGCTGGCTCGGCGACGTCGTCCTCGACGATCCGCCGCCGGGACCGGTCAGCGTCTCCGGGCCGTCCGGGGGCCTGATGGTGGTGCCGCTGCCCGACGGCGTGCACCGGATCGTCGGCGGGGACCCCGAGGGCAACCGCTCCGACCGGCCCGGAGTCCTCACCCTGGACGAGCTGCGAGCCAGGGTGGTGGCGATCTCCGGCAGGGACTTCGGCCTGCGCGATCCCCGCTGGCTCTCCCGCTTCGGCAACGCCACCCGGCAGGCCGAGCGCTACCGCGACGGCCGGGTGCTGCTCGCCGGTGACGCCGCGCACATGCATTTCCCGACCGGCGGCGTCGGTCTCAACGTCGGCCTCCAGGACGCCTCCAACCTCGGCTGGAAGCTCGCCGCCGTCGCCGCGGGCGAAGCCCCTGACGCCTTGCTGGACAGCTACCACGACGAGCGCCATCCGGTCGGCGCCGACCTGCTGGCCTCGACCCGTGCGCAGACCGCGCTGATGACCGCCCACTCCCCCGAGGGTCAGGCGCTGAGAGCCCTGCTGAGCGGCCTCGTCGCCGATCTGCCGGAGCTGTCCCGCACGCTCGCCGAGCGGGTGTCCGCCCTGTCGGTCGCCTATCCGGCCGGGCGCGGCCACCGGCTGGCCGGCACCCGCGCGCCGGACCTCCGGCTGGGCGGTACCGGGCTGTTCACCCTGCTGCGGACCGGCCGCCACGTGCTGCTGGACCTGGTCGGCGGCATCCCGCCGGCCGGGGGCGTGACCCTGCACCGGGCGCCGCTCTCCGTACCCCGTGCGGACTGGGCGGGGGTGACGGCCGCGCTGATCCGCCCCGACGGCCACGTGGCCTGGGCCAGCGAGGACCCGGACGCCGATCCCCGGCCGGCCGTGGCCGGGCGATGGGGGTGACGTCGTCCGCGCCCGTCAGGCGTGACGGAAGGAGGTGACCACCGCGGCGTCGTCGCAGGGCCGGGGGGCCGTCGCGTCGGCGACGAGGGCCCGCAACCGCTCCACAGTGGCCTCCTCCAGGGATCCCAGCACGGTCCGGCCCGGGGCGGGGTCGATCCGCGCGACGGAGGGCGCGGCCGTCTCGACCTCGCCCACCGCTCGGCCCATCCCACTCGGCGCGACGCGGTCCTGCGGGCGGGCCTGCACCTGACCCACGAGGCCCTCGACGACCACCTCGCCGGCCGCCTCTGACGCACGCCCGGTCCACGGGGACCGGCGCGGCAGCAACGGGGTCGCCAGGGCGAGGACGCCGGCGCTGGCGACCGCGGCACGGGGGCCGGGGGCGGTCATCGACACCATCGCCTCGGGCGGTGGCGGCATCCACTGTGCGACCCACGACCAGCCGGGGAAGCCGGCGGCCTGAACGGCGCCTGGGCGGCCCCGGGCGCCTGCGACGGCTACGGTGGCCGGATGGAACAGCGGATCAGCCTCGTCACCCTGGGGGTCGCGGACCTCGCCCGCGCGAAGAGCTTCTACGCGGCGCTGGGCTGGCGCGGCACCGAGGTCGAGGAGACGGTCTTCCACCAGGCGGGCGGGCTGGCCCTGGTCCTGTGGGACCGCCGGAAGCTGGCCGCCGACTGCGGACTGGCCGACGCCGCCCCGGCCGGCTTCGGCGGCATCGCCCTGGCCCACAACGTGCGCAGCGACGCGGAGGTGGACGCGGTCCTGGCCGCGGCCGCGGCGGCCGGCGGCACCGTCACCCGCCCGGCCGCCGTCCATCCCATCGGCTTCTACTCGGGGGTCTTCACCGATCCGGACGGCCACGCCTGGGAGATCGCCCACAACCCCGGCTTCACCCTGACCGAGGACGGCGCCCTGGTCCTCCCCGACTTCGGCGAGGCCGGGCGGGCCGCGGGCGGAGCCTGACCACCGTCCGGCCCCTGCGCCGAGGAGCGTGCGAACAGCTGCGGGCCGTCCGCCGCCGCGGGTGCGGCCCCGACACCGGAGAGCCCGGCCCCGCGGACGGCCGGGCCACGGCCCCCGGTGCGCAACCGCGGCGGGGACGGGATGGCCGGCCGCCTCCCCGGCTACCGGCCCCTGGGCCGTGTCCTCGGAGCGGGCCACGGCACGGAGCGGGTGACCGGGCAACAGAGCGGTTGCGGTGGGGGCTTGTGGGTGGTGGGGCGCCGACCCGACCGATGTCGAGGGGAGTTGGGCGGATTGCCCGGGTCGTCCCTGTGTTGACCCTGCGGGTTTCCTTAAGGGAACTTGAAGAAGGCTTCCAGGAGGCGATATCGGCTGGTCACCGGCCTAGGCTCGGGCGGAGTCCCCTCCTCCCTTTCTCTTGCGAGGTGTTACCGGCATGAGCCGCAGCCACACTCCCCCACCGCAGACCCGCGTCGAGGCCCGGCGGAAGAAGACGGTGCGCACGCGCATCGTGCTGTCCGTCACCGCGGCCGCCGCAGTGGTGGCGGTGGGGGTCGCGGTGGCCGACTCCGGCGACGACGCGCGCACCGACCTGCGGGCCGACGGCGCCGCCGGCGCGTCCTCGGGGGCGGGCGCGGGAGCGGCCACCCCCACCCCCGACGCCGCAACGCCCACCACCGACGCCACGGTCTCGACAACCGCCGACGCGTCCGCGTCACCCACCGCCGAGGCCTCGGCGTCCGCGACACCCACCGACACCGCGTCCGCGCAGAGCAGCAGCCCGGCCGCCCCGGACTCCCCCGCCCCCAAGCCCACGAAGAAGCCCGCCACCACCTCCGGCGGCGGTTCGGGCAGTTCGGGCGGTTCGGGCGGCGGGGGCGCGGGCGGCAGCACGGGCGGGGCCGGCGGTACCGTCAACGGCGACGCCGAGTCCGCCGTGCTCGCCCTGGTCAACAAGGAGCGGGCGGCCGCCGGCTGCGGCGCCCTGGCCACCAACGCCAAACTGAGCGCCGCCGCTCGGGGGTACAGCGACACCATGGCCCGCGCCGGCGTCATGTCGCACACCGGGCCCGACGGGTCCACCATGACCAGCCGCGTGGAGGCCGCCGGCTACAAGTGGTCCAACCTGGGCGAGAACATAGCCCGCGGGCAGGCCGATGCCGCTGCCGTCATGAAGGCGTGGATGAACAGCCCCGGGCACCGGGCGAACATCCTCAACTGCGCCTTCAAGGAGATCGGCATAGGCGTCCACAAGGGCGACGGCGGCCCCTGGTGGACCCAGAACTTCGGCGCTCCGAGGTAACCGACCACCGCACACGGGGCACACGGGGCGAACGCCCCGGCCCCACCCCGAACCACCCCCCACCGCCCCGTCCTCCCACCCGCCTGCGGGTGGGAGGACGTCGGCGTTCGCCCTCCCCGGCAGCCGCCCCGCCCGGGCTGTTCCGGGGGAGCCGGTGACAGACCGGCCGGAGCGTCGGACACTATGGGGCCGTGCCCCGAACTCCGCGCTACCTGCTCATATGGCTGTCGTGCACGGCCGCCAGCGTGACCGCCGTGCTCGCCACGGTCCAGTTCGTGGTCGGCTCGACCCGGCATACGCCGCCGGTCGCCCGGTCCGCCCCGACGGTCATCGACACGCCTCCCGCCTGGCAGGCGGGCAGCCCGCCTGCGGACACACCGTCCCCGACCGCGTCCGCCAGCCCCTCTCCCACGGTCTCGCAGCGCCCCTCCCCCTCGATGACGCCCACGCCCGTCAAGGCCACGTCGAGCGCCCCCCGGACAGCCGCCCCGCGCACCGTCGACTGCGAGGAGGGCGGAGCGGGCCTGTACACCGTGCCGTCGCAGGGCGGGAAGGTGACGGTGCGGTACGGCAGCCGGGGGGTGTGCCTGATCTCCGCGATCCCCGGCCGCGGCTTCCGGACCGCGACGTCGCAGACGTCGGACAGCACCCTCACGGTCACGTTCACCAGTTCCGACCACCGGTCGGTCATCACGGCGACCATCGATCCGGGAGCGAAGGCCAGCGTCCGCGAATCGTCCTTCTGACAAGGTCGATTCAACCGATCCGCCCTGTTCCGGCGAAGCGGAAGGTGAGCTCTTCCTTAGGGCAAGCTCAAGATCGCGCCGACACGGTTCCGCAGGCCCCGAGCGGTCCTATGCTCGCCTCAGCCGAGCGGCCACCGACTCCGGGACACGACATCCCGGATCACCGTCGGGCCGCCGGTTTCACCGAGCCGGGGGGCCTTCGCGCCCGTCCCGCAGTCCGAACCGTGCCTTGGGGTGTCTCCGCCATGAGTTCTCGCATGCTCCGACCCGTCCGCGCCGAGCGCCGTACGACGCCGCCCCGCTCCACCGCCCCCCTGGGAAGGCGGCTGCCGCTGGTGGCCGCGGCCGTCGTCGCGGCGGGCCTGACTGCGGCCTGCGGACCGGCCTCGGAGCCCGCCGGCTCCGCCGCCGCGGCCACCGCCGCACAGTCCTCGCAGGCCCTCCCGTCGGAGTCGGCGTCGCCCTCCGCCGAGGTGTCCCCGACCGCGTCCGCCTCTGCGAGCACGTCCGCTTCCGCTTCCGCGTCGGCCTCCCCCTCGCGCAACCCGTCCCGGGCGCCCTCCGGTTCCACCGCGGCCGGCGGCGGCTCCGCCAAGCCGGCCCGTACGTCCGCCGCACCGGCGCCGGCCAAGGTGCCCGGCCCCGGGTACGACAGCTCGGCCGACGCACAGAAGCAGATCGACGCGGCGCTGCGTGCGGCCAAGGCCGACGGGCGGATGGTGCTGCTCGACTTCGGCGCGAACTGGTGCGGCAACTGCAAGGCCGCCGACAAGGTGTTCGCGCAGTCGCAGACCGCCGGGATCCTCGGTGCCTCGTACTACATGGTCAAGGTGGACATCGGCGGCAACAGCTCCGCGAACTCCGCGCTCCTGCGCAAGTACAGCCCTTCGGGCGGCACGTACAAGATGCCCGTCCTGGTCGTCGTCTCACCGTCCGGCACGGTGCGCACCGACACCCACGTGACGGGCAACCCGTCGCTGACCGCGGACGGGATCAACACCTGGCTGCGCACGTGGGCGTCATGAGAAGACCCCTGCGGGCGTCGGTCGCCGTCCCGGCCGCGACCGGCCTCGCGGTGGCGGCGGTACTGGCCGCCGCCGGCCTGTGGACGGACGGCGGCTCCGGGGCCGCCGGGGCGAACGCGGTCCGTGCCGCGGCCGGGGCGGCGGTCGTGGACCCCGCCTCCCGGCAGGACGCGCCCGCCCTCGCGGGAGCCGACCTGGACGGGGAGCGGGTCGCGCTCGGCGACTTCCGGGGGCAGGTCGTCGTACTGAACGCCTGGGGCTCCTGGTGCGGTCCCTGCCGCACCGAGGCGGACGACCTGGAGCGGCTCAGCCGGCAGACGCGGGCCGACGGGGTCCGGTTCCTCGGGATCAACACCCGGGACCGGGACCGGGAGGCAGCCCGGTCCTTCGTACGCGCCCACGACATGACCTTCCCCAGCCTCCACGACCCCGACGGGGAACTCCTGCTGCGGTTCCCGCCGTCCCTGGTCAACCCGCAGGCGATCCCCTCGACCCTCGTGATCGACCGCCGCGGACGGGTCGCCGCCGCCATCGGCGGCGCCGTCACCGACGAGCAGCTGCGGCCCCTGCTCGCACGCGTCCTGCGGGAGGAGTCGTGACGGCCGCCGCGCAGTGGACGCTCGCCGCCACGGACACGGCCTCCCTCGTCAACGGCACGCTCGCGATCGCGGCTCCCGTGGCGTTCGCGGCGGGGCTGGTGTCCTTCCTCTCCCCGTGCGTGCTGCCGCTCGTACCGGGCTACCTCAGCTACGTCACCAGCCTGTCGGTCTCCGACCTGGCGGACGCGCGGGGCGGGCGGCGCAGCCGGATGGCGGCCGGCGCGCTGTTGTTCGTCCTGGGCTTCACCGCCGTCCTCGTCTCGGGCGGGGCCCTGTTCGGGTACTTCGGGCGGAGCCTGCTGGCGCACCAGGAAGTGATCACCCAGGTGCTCGGTGTCCTCACGGTGCTCATGGGGCTGTCCTTCATGGGGTTCCTGCCGGGATTCACGCAGCGGGAGTTCCGCAGCCACCGGCGCCCCGCGCTGGGGCTGGCGGGGGCGCCCGCCCTCGGGGCGGTGTTCGCGGTCGGCTGGACGCCGTGCATCGGGCCGACACTGGCCGCGGTACAGGCCCTCGCCTGGACCGAGGCGAGCGCGGTCCGCGGGGCCCTGCTGATGGTCGCGTACTGCCTGGGTCTGGGCCTGCCCTTCGTCCTGGCCGCGCTGGCCTTCCGGCGGGCGCTGGGCGCCTTCGGCCTGGTCAAGCGCCACTACCCCTGGGTCCTGCGGACCGGCGGGGGCCTGCTGGTCCTGGTCGGGCTGCTGCTGGCCACCGGGGTGTGGAACGACATGGTCTATGCCCTGCAGGTGTGGAGTGCGGCCTTCGGCACGGTCCTCTAGGCCCAGCCGGCTCCCCTCGGCCTTCCTTCCGACTCGATTCGATTCGTTCCCGTCCCACCCCATCCGATCCCGCGAGCAACACGCGCAGGACAGAGGCGCAGAGGCTGAGATGAACACTTCCCCGTACGTACGGCACCACCGGAAGGTCCGCGCAGCGGCCGCCCTCCTCGCCCTGGCGGCGCTCCCGGCATGCGGCGGGCAACCCGCCGCGGACCCCGCGGCCGCCGCCCGCCCCGCCCCCACGACGCGTTTCTCCGAGAACGGGGTGACCGTCACGCTGTCGGTGACCGACTGGAAGGCCTCGGCGGGCACCCTCACGGCGGTCTTCACGCCCGAGGCCAAGGGCTTCCACCTCTACAGCACCGACCTGCCGGCCACGGGCATCGAAGGGGTGGGCCGCCCGACCACGGTGGGGGTCACCGGCGCCCTGGCGGCACAGGGCACACTGCAGGCGGCCGCGCAGGTGCGGTCGATCCGCGTGCCCGGCGTCGACGCGCCGGTCCCGGTCTACCCGGACGGTCCGGTCACCACGACGCTGCCGGTCCGCGCGGACGGGAACGGGGACGCGACGGTCCTGATCGGCTACGCGAGCTGCAGCACGCAGGACGGCTGCACCATCCCGGTGTCCGACCGCCCGGTGCGGCTGCGGGTCACCGGCGACGGGCCGGCGTTCGAGGCTTCCTGACGGGGCACCGACGGTCACGCCGACGGCGACGAGGGCTCCGGGGCGGCTTCGGGAGGAACGGCGCGGAGCGGGGCGGACCCGGCGGCTGCACGGTTCGGGCGGCTTCGTATGATCCAGGGGGTTCGCAGCCGCCCCCACCCCGGGCCGCCGTGCCCCGGATCCGCCGGCCGCCCACCTGCCGCCCGTGCGGGGTTCCTCCCGGGCGAGCCCGCCCTCCCGCCGTTCACCGCCGGACGGACGCACGACCGCCGGCCCCGCCCCGAAGACGCCCTGGCCAGGACTGCGCACTCCCCTGCTTGCGCGACCGCCGTCGTCATCGTCCTGCGGGCGCCGGACCCGGGCACCTTGGTCCCCCTCCTGGCCGGGGCGGCCGTGCTGATCGTCCTCGCCCGCTGCGCCCTGTCGCGCGCCCGCCGCACCGGCGGACGCCATCAGCAGTACTGGTGGTGAGCCCCGGGCGGCCGGCCGCCGAAGGCTGCCACGCCGATCGGACCGGGTCGGCGGCGGGGGCGCCGCTCCCCCGGCCGGCCCCGTCGACCACACCCCCTAAGGTGTCCGCATGCCGAGCGTCCTGGTCGTGGAAGACGACCCCAGCATCCGCCAGTCACTGATCGAGGTCCTGGCGGAGCACGGGTATGCCGTCCGCAGCGCCGCCGACGGGTTCGGCGCCCTGCGCGAGGTCACCCAGACACCGGTGGACGCCGTGGTCCTCGACCTCGGGCTGCCCGACCTGGACGGAGGGGACGCCCTGCGCATGATCCGGGGCATATCCTCCGTCCCCGTCCTGGTGGCCACGGCCCGCGACGACGAGTCCGAGATCATCAAGATCCTCAACGCGGGCGCGGACGACTACCTCGTCAAGCCGTTCTCCGGGGGCCAGCTCGTCGCCCGCCTGTCCGCCGTGCTCCGCCGCACCAGCCACGTCCCGCCCGCCGGCACCGCCGGCGCGGGCACGCCGGTCCCGGCGGCCTCCGAACCGCTGCGGGCCACCGTCGTCGGCGAACTCGCGGTGGACCCGGGTGCACGCACCGCGCACCTGGCCGGGCGGGAGCTGCGCCTGACCCGCCGGGAGTTCGACCTGCTGGCCTTCCTGGCCCACCACTCGGGGCAGGTCGTCTCCAAACGCCGGCTGCTGACCGAGGTCTGGCGGGAGCCGTACGTGGACGACCAGACCGTCGACGTGCACCTGTCGTCGCTGCGGCGCAAGCTCGGCGAACGCGCGGCGGCCCCGCGCTACCTCATGACCGTCCGGGGCGTCGGCATCAAACTGGTGGCCCCGCGTTGAGGCGCTCCCTGGCCGGAGTGGCCCTCGCCGTGACCTCCATGGTCGCCCTGTCCTTCCTCATACCGCTGGCCCTGCTGGTGATGTCGCTGGTCAAGGAACAGGGCATCAACGCCGCGGAACAGCGGGCCGCCGCCCTGGCGCCCGTCCTCACGCTGACCACGGACCCGTACGCCCTGCGGGAGTCCGCAGCGAGCCTGGACGCGGCCGAGCACCTGGTCGTGCACCTGCCCGGTTCGGGGGCCCTCGGTCCCTCGAAGGCCCCCGCTGAGCTGCTGGAACGGGCCCAGCAGGGACGCGAGTCCATCTCGCAGGAGGTCCCGGACGGCTGGATCTGCCTGCAGCCGGTGGTGCTCCCCGGCGACCAGGTCGCCGTGATCGAGAACTTCGTCCCGGAGGCCGACCTCACCCGCGGGGTCAAGGAGTCCTGGGCGGTCATGCTCTTCCTCGCGCTGGGGCTGGTCGGCGGTTCCGTCCTCGTCGCCGACCGCCTGGGGGCGAAGGTCGTGCGCTCCTCGAAGCGGCTGGCGCAGGCGTCGCAGGCGCTGGGACAGGGCGATCTCGACACCCGGGTGGACCCGATGGGCCCCCGGGAGCTGCGCGAGGCGGGCGTCGCCTTCAACGCGATGGCGCACCGGATGACCGAGCTGCTCGCCGTCGAACGCGAGCTCGTCGCCGACCTGTCCCACCGGCTGCGGACGCCACTGACCGCCCTGCACCTGGCGTCGGAGCGGATGGCCGGGACGCCGGAGTCGGCGAGGGTGGAAGCGGCGGTCTGCGAGCTGGAGACGGAGCTCCAGGCGATCATCGCCGCGGCCCGCACCCCGCTCGCCGTGGGCCCCATGGGCCAGGGGCTGCTGGGTACGGAGCCGGCTGCGGGCAAGGCGTCCGGCGGGACCAGGGGCTCCGGTGCGGGAGGCTCCGGTGCGGGAGCGTCCGGTCCGCGCTGCGAGGCCTCCGAGGTGGTGCGCCGTCGCACGGCCTTCTGGTCGGTGCTGGCGGAGCAGCAGGACCGGCCCTGCACCCTCGACGTGACCCAGGAGCCGACGGCCGTCAGCCTCTCCGACGACGACATCGCCGCGGTGGTGGACGCGCTGATCGGCAACATCTTCCGGCACACCGCGCCGGGGACCCCTTTCGCCGTCCAGGTCGTCCGCACGGCCCAGGCCGTGGAACTGGTCGTGGAGGACGGCGGTCCGGGCATACCCGAACCGGACCGGGCCCTGTCGCGCGGCAGCAGTACCGGCTCCACCGGCCTGGGCCTCGACATCGCGCAGCGGGCGGCCACGGCCACCGGCGGCTCCATGCGCATCACCCGGGGTCCCCTCGGCGGGGCGCACATCACGGTGTCCTTCTCCCTGGCCGCGTCGGCCCCGTCCGGCCGACGCCCCCGCCGGCCCCGTACCTCGCCCCGCCGCCGTCCGGCCTGGCCGCGCGGGCGCTAGGGGGCGTCCTTGGCGGCCTTGAGTTTGCGCCAGACCGTGCCGAGGGCCTCCAGGTCGGCCGGGTCGAGGAGGTCGGTGAAGACCGGGGCCAGGACCTCGCGCCGGGTCGCATCGGCCTCGGCGAAGAGGGTGCGGCCGGCCGGTGTGAGCGAGACCTCCACCGATCGGGCGTCGCGTGCCGAGGGGGTGCGGGTGACCAGGCCCCGGCTCCGCAGGGCGTCCACGACGCGGGAGACCTGGCTCCGGCTGAGCAGGGTGCTGTTTCCGAGGACGGATGCCGGCACCGGCTCGGGGCTGGACGCCAGCCACAGCATGACCTCGAACCAGGACACGGGCAGGTCGTGGGCCTTGATCAGGGCCTTGTCCACGCGGTCCGTCATCGTCGTGCCGGCCCAGACCAGCCCGTAGAAGGCGTAGTCGGCCGCCGGCATCTCGGCTTCGGTGAGCTTCTTCGGCATGTCGCACAGTCTATGGGTTGCGTGCGCACGCACATAACTTTAAAGTGTGTGTGCACGCACATAAGTCCGAGCTTCCCGAGGTGCCCCATGTCCACGCTCCCCACCGCCCCCGCCCCGACCGTCGACGCGTCCCTGCCCACCGTCCTGATCACCGGCACCTCCTCCGGGATCGGCCTGGCCGCAGCCGTCGCCGCGGCCCGCGCCGGATGGCGCACGGTGGCCACCCTGCGCGACACCGGCCGGGCCGGCGCCCTGCGCGAGGCCGCCGCCGAGGCGGGCGTCGAGATCGACATCCGCCGCCTCGACGTCGTCGACGAGGCATCCGTCACCGCCGCCGTGGACGGCGTGATCGCCGACTACGGCCGCTTGGACGCCGTCGTGAACAACGCCGGTGCCGGACACGTCGGCACGCTGGAACTGGAGACCGTGGCCGACGTCCGCGAGGTCATGGAGGTCAACTTCTTCGGCGTGCTCAACGTCTCCAAGGCCGCACTCCCCCACCTCCGGGCCACCGGCGGCCGCCTGATCACCGTCACCAGCGTCGGCGGGGTCATCGGCCAGCCCTTCAACGAGGCCTACTGCGCGGCGAAGTTCGCGGTGGAGGGCTACATGGAGAGCCTGGCGCCCGTGGCGAGCACCCTCGGGGTGAGCGTCAGCGTCGTCGAGCCGGGCGCGGTGGCGACCGAGTTCGTCAACAACATCGGGCTCGACCTCGGCGCCCGGATCGCCGCGGCCGGACCGTACGCCGGCGCCCTGCGCGCGTACGTCGACCGCACGGTCGCCCAGTTCACCCCGGACTCGGCCCAGACCCCGGCCGGTGCGGCCGAGGCCGTCATGGAGGCGTTGACCGCCGACCGCCCCGCGTTCCGCATCCAGACCTCGCAGTGGGCCCGCGACTTCACCGGTACCAAGCTGACGGACCAGGACGGCTCGGCCGTCCTCGGGATGACGGGTACCTGGGTCGCAGCCTGACGCGGGCCGCAGAACATGTGGTCCGTCCGCGTCGGGTCCATGATGGGTGGAGGCCGGCGCCGGAAGCCGGCGTCCGGCCGGCGCAGCGCCGCATGCCGGCGCGTCCCGTCGGGAGGTGACCCGCGCCCATGGACGAATCGCGCAAGGCCTGGATCTCGATCGGCGTCGTCATCACCGTCATCCTGCTCAACCTCGCCGCCGTCATCCTCATGAACACGGTCGGCCTGTGACCGTGTGACCCCCTCGACGCACACGAAGGTCCGCCCCCGGCCCACGGGGGCGGACCTTCGTGCGCAGGGGGTTCGCCCGGCGGCTCCGGCCATGCCCCCGGCCGACCCGGCCACCAATCCTGACATGTCATCAACTCGCCTGCTCTGAGGCACAGTTCGCCTCCTCCGCGCACACGAATGAGGGTGCGCGGACCCTTGCCGTGCCGGCCCGGTTCACGAATGATGCTCCGGGCGTGTCGGTCCGGCGGTGGCCGTCCCGGCCCGCCACCGACCGAACCCGACCGGCCAGGAGGCCTGTTGTGCGGAGCAACCGCCACTTCCGGAGATCCCTCGTCGTCGCCGGCGCCGCCCTCGCGCTCGTCGTCGGCGTCCCCCAGGTCGCCTTCGCGGCTCCGCCGCCGGCTCTGCCCGGGCAGGCCGAGGCGATCGAGCTGACCTTCCAGCCGGCCTACGACTACGACACCGACGGCTGCTATCCGACACCCGCCATCGGCCCGACCGGGGTGCTGAACGGCGGGCTGAAGCCCACCGGAGCGCTCGACGGCAACTGTCGGGACGCCTCGGACCTTGCCAACACCAACGGCTACTCGCGCTGGAAGTGCAACAACGGCTGGTGCGCCGTGGTGTACGCGCTCTATTTCGAGAAGGACCAGGCGATCCCCGGCATCAGCCTCGGCGGCCACCGCCACGACTGGGAACACGTCGTCGTGTGGATCCAGGGCGGCGAGGCCAAGTACGTCGCCACCTCCGCACACGGCGACTTCGAGATCCGCGCCCGCGACCGGATCCGCTGGGACGGCACCCATCCCAAGATCGTCTACCACAAGGACGGCATCGGCACGCACTGCTTCCGCGCGGCCAACACCAACGACGAACCGCCGGAGAACCACCGCGGCACCTGGCAGTACCCGACGCTCGTCGGCTGGTCGGGTTACCCCGCGACGATCCGGGAGAAGCTCAGCCAGGCCGACTTCGGCAGCGCCCACTTCGGCCTGAAGGACGGCTCCTTCGCGTCCCACCTGGCGGAGGCCCGACCGGCGGGCATCCCCTTCGACCCGTACCTGTAGCTCACAGCCGCAGCAGGAGCAGCGCGACGTCGTCCGCGTGCGCGGAGGCCGCACCGGTTCCCCGCAGCAGGGCCTCGATGAGCTCGTCCAGGTCTGCCCCGTCGTTGCGGGCGAGTACGGCGGCGAGGTCGTCCGTGCCGCGCTCGGCGTCGATGCCGGACGCGGTGGGTTTCTCGACCAGTCCGTCGGTGTAGAGGGTCAGGAGGGTCCCGGGGGCCAACTCCAGCCGGGTGACCGGACACGGGGTGCCGGCGCCGATGCCGAGGAGCGGGCAGGGGTCGAGGTCCACGCGGCGCGGCGGGGTGCCCGGGGCGTGCACGAGCGGTGGCGGGTGGCCCGCGCTGGCCAGGGTCGCGCACCGGCCGGAGAGGTCGATGTGGACGTAGAGGCAGGACACGAGCAGCTCGGTGTCCAGCCCCGCCAGGAGGCGCCCGGTGCGGGCCAGGACCGCATCGGGCGGGGCGCCCGCTGCGGCCCGGATGGCGGTGCGGACCTGGCCCATGAGGGCGGCGGCGGCGACGTTGTGCCCCTGGACGTCGCCGATGACGGCGGCGACGGTGGTGGAGTCCAGCGGGATGAGGTCGTAGAAGTCGCCGCCGATGTCCATGCCGTGGCCCGCGGGCAGGTAGCGGGCTGCGGCCTGCAGGCCCGGCACGGCCGGCAGGCTGTGCGGCAGGAGCGCCTGCTGGAGACCGTGGGCGAGGTCGTGCGCCGCGTCGTGCAGCCGGGCCCGGTCCAGGGCCTGCGCGATGAGCCCGGCCAGGGAGGTCAGGACGGCGCGTTCGTCCGCCGTGAAGGCGTGCGGTCGCTCGTACGAGAGGATGCAGCACCCCACCGGACGGCCGGACACGGTCAGCGGGAGGAACGCCCACGCCTGTTTGCCGCTGATCTGCGAAGCGCCGGGGTGCGTGCGGGCCATCGCCGCCGGGTCGGCGAAGAACGCCGGGACACCGTCGGTGAGCACCTGGCCCGCGGGGGTGAGCCCGGTGCCGAGGGGCAGGCCGTCGAGCCGCTCGATGGTGGCCGGGTCGTAGCCGTGGTAGCCCGTGATCCTGAGCCGGCCCGCGTCCGCGGCGGACAGGACGAGGGCGTCGGCGCCGAACGCGGGCAGGACCTGGTGCGCGACCAGCTCCACGACGTCGCGGACGGTGACGGTCTCGGTCATGGCGGCCGCGAGGTGCAGGAGCTGGTGGATGCGGCCCGTGTGCGGGACGGGACCGTTCGCGGCCGGACCGGCCCGGGCCGCCTCCCCGTGGCGGGCGGGGCGGGTGACGCGGACGCTGATGCCACTGGAGTCCGGATACAGCTGGAACCGCAGCGGGATGTCCGGCGGTCGCAGGGCGGTGAACTCCACCGGCTCGCGGCCGAGGACGGCGGAGCGGTAGCGGTCCTCGACCAGCGGCGCGTCCAGCCAGGGCAATGACTGCCAGGGCCACGTGCCCAGCAACTGGCCCGAGCTCCGTCCCAGCAGGTCCGCGGCGGTGCCGTCGACGAAGGTGACCCGCCCGTCCAGGTCGAGGGCCAGGGCGCCCTCGGGCAGCCGCTCGGCCCAGTCGGCGGCGGCCTGCGCCGGTCCGCCCGCGTCCTCCGTGCGCGGCGGGGTGACCGGGATGACACGGGGCCGCTCGGGCACGGGGGGCAGGGGCCCCGCCTCGTCCAGCGTCCGGGCGATGCGGCGGGCGGCCGCGGTGATGTGGTGCTGTTCCCGCGGGCTCGCGGTGTGGGCGTGGCCGGCGGGCCACAGCAGGAACAGGGCGCCGTGGGCACTGCCGCGCCCCTTCAGCGGCGCCGCGGCCAGGCAGAACTCGTAGGGGAGGCTGACGGCGGCCTGCGGGTAGTCGTGCGCCAGGTCCTCCTGCGAGCCGATCCAGACCAGCCGGTCCTCGCGCACGGCGTCGCTGACGGGCGTGGCGGCGGTCAGGGGGATCCGGTACCACGGCCGGGCCACTTCCGCCGAAACGCCGCACAGGAGGACGAGGGCCAGGAGGTCGCGCTCCGGCCCCTCCCAGAGCTGGAAGCCGCCGGCGGAGGCCCCGGTCCGGCGGATCGTCGCGGTCAGCGCCTCGTCCAGCAGCCAGGAGCCGGCCGTCCGGCCCGCCCCCGCACCGGCGGGCCCACCGGCGCCCGCCGAGCCCCCGCCGGCGCCGCGCCCCGCGCCCGCCGGGTCCGAACCGCCGACGCTCACGGCGCACCTCCCGTCACAACCCGCTGCCCGGCTCCGTACCGAGCGTCCATCAGCGGCCGGACGGACCGGCGGCGAACTCCTTGGCGAAGGCGGAGCAGAAGGCGTCGAGGTCGTCGGGCCTGCGGCTGGTGATCAGCGTGGCGGGCGCCTCCCGGCAGACCTGCACCTCCTCGTCGACCCACGTGGCGCCGGCGTTGCGCAGGTCGGTGGCGAGGCTGGGCCAGGACGTCAGGGTGCGGCCGCGGACCGCGCCCGCCTCGACGAGCGTCCA
This sequence comes from Streptomyces sp. NRRL F-2664, assembly GCF_000719345.1. Classification (GTDB taxonomy): domain Bacteria; phylum Actinomycetota; class Actinomycetes; order Streptomycetales; family Streptomycetaceae; genus Streptomyces. The sequence continues at coordinate 112,319 of NZ_JOFX01000009.1, read as the reverse complement.
GGCGGCGTGGCAGATGGCCGCCACGGGACGGCCCGCGCGGAAGAAGCCCCGGACGAAGTCCACCGCGTCCTCGTCCATGCGCAGTGCGTCGGGGTTGGCGACGCCGCCCGGCAGCACCAACGCGTCGTAGTCGTCCGGCGCGGCGGCGCCGACCACGTCGTCGACGGGAAAGGTGTCGCCCTTGTCGAGGTGGTGGAAGGCCTGCACCTCGCCGCTCTCGGTGGACACCAGGCGCGGCTCCCAGCCCTGGTCCTTCACGGTCTGCCACGGCCGCTCCAGCTCGACCTGCTCCACGCCCTCGGGCGCCACGAGAAACGCCACCCTCATCGTCGTCACGTCCTTTCCGCGCCGGTAGCGGCGGGCCGCTCGCCGGGCCCGCCCGCGCCCTGCGCCTGCCCCTCCGGGCGGCGGGCAAACGGCCGTATGATCGAGGACGCGTCGGCCCCGGCCGTCACCCCATGACGAGACAGGCGAGGACGTGCACGTGCACAGGACGGTCACCGAACTCGCGGACGGCCGCGAGCTCATCTACTACGACAGCGGTCCCGGCCAGGACCGCGGGGCCGTGGACCGGCGGCCGCCCGACCGGGTCGAGAGCGCCCCCGAACTGCGCCGGGACCCGACCACCGGCGACTGGGTCACCATCGCCGCGCACCGGCAGTCCCGCACCCACCACCCGCCGGCGGACGCCTGCCCCCTCTGCCCCTCCCGGGACGGCCGGCAGGGCGAGATCCCGGCCGCCGACTACGAGGTGGCCGTCTTCGAGAACCGCTTCCCGTCCCTGGCGGGCGACGCGGGCCGCTGCGAGGTGGTGTGCTTCACCCCGGAGCACGACGCCGGCTTCGCCGACCTCACGCCGCAACGGGTCCGACTGGTTCTGGACGCCTGGACCGACCGCACCGCCGCCCTGTCCGCCCGCCCCGGCGTGCGGCAGGTGTACTGCTTCGAGAACCGCGGCGCGGAGATCGGCGTCACGCTGGCCCATCCGCACGGCCAGATCTACGCCTTCTCCACCACCACCCCGCGCACGGCCAAGCACCTCGCCGCCGCGTCCGCGCACCGCGACCGCACCGGCCGCAACCTCTTCGAGGACGTGCTCGCTCAGGCGCGCGCCGCCACCGAACGCGTGGTCCTCGCCGGGGAGTACTGGACGGCCTTCGTCCCGTACGCGGCGCGCTGGCCGTACGAGGTCCACCTGCACCCGCATCGCAGGGTGCCCGATCTCACCGCGCTCACCGAGGAGGAGCGGGCCGAGTTCCCCGGGCTGTACCTGGACCTGCTGCGCCGTTTCGACCGGCTCTTCGGCCTGGCCGCACCGACGCCCTACATCGCGGCCTGGCACCAGGCCCCGCTCGTCGGAGGCGCGGAACTCGCCCTGCACCTGGAGCTGTTCACGATTCGGCGGAGCGCCGACAAGCTCAAGTACACGGCCGGGACCGAGGCGGGGATGGACGCCTTCATGAACGACGTGGCGCCCGAGACGGCCGCGCGGCGGCTGCGGGAGGCTCTGTGACCGGGACCGCGCCGGAGGCCTCCGCCGTGGGCCGCGCTTTCGCGGCGGTCCACGGCCGGGCCCCCGACGGTGTCTGGGCCGCCCCGGGCCGGGTCAACCTGATCGGCGAGCACACCGACTACAACGACGGCTTCGCCCTGCCCATGGCCCTGCCGCAGGCCACCGTACTGGCGGCCCGCCGCCGCGACGACGGGCTGCTGCGCCTGCACAGCGCCCAGGCCGGCGGCGGGATCGCCGAGGTCGCGGTGGCCGCCCTCGCACCGGGCGCGGTCTCCGGCTGGGCCCGTTATCCGGCGGGCGTGGTGTGGGCGCTGCGGGAGCGGGGCCTGCCGGTGGGCGGCGCCGACGTGCACCTGGACAGCTCGGTGCCCACGGGTGCCGGGCTGTCCTCCTCCGCGGCCCTGGAATGCGCGGTCGCCGTCGCCTACGAGGAGCTGTACGCGCTGGGGCTGGCGCGGCCGGAGCTGGCGCGCGTGGCGCAGTACGCCGAGAACGCCTTCGCCGGCGTGCCGTGCGGGGTGATGGACCAGATGGCCTCGGTCTGCTGCACGGAGGGCAGTGCCCTGCACCTCGACAGCCGCAGCCTGGACGTGCGGCAGGTCCCCTTCGACCTCACCGGGCACGGGCTGCGCCTGCTGGTGCTCGACACCGGCGTCGCGCACGACCTCGCCGACGGGGCGTACGCGGCGCGCCGCGCGGGGTGCGAGCGGGCGGCGGGGCTGCTGGGCGTGGCGGCCCTGCGGGACCTCTCCGAGGCGGAGCTGCCCGCCGCCCTCGCCGCACTGCCCGACGGGCTCGCTCCGCTGGTGCGGCACGTGGTCACCGAGAACGCCCGGGTCGGGCGGACCGTGGACCGGCTGACGGCGGGTGAACCGGAGGCGCTGGGCCCGTTGCTGACGGCCGGCCACGCCTCCCTCCGCGACGACTACCGGGTCTCCTGTGCGGAGACCGACCTGGCGGTGGAGGCCTCCGTCGCCGCCGGCGCGCTGGGGGCCCGGATGACCGGCGGCGGCTTCGGCGGCTCCGTGATCGCGCTGGTGCCGGCCGCGCGGGCCGGCGCGGTGGCCGGGGCGGTGGCGGCCGCCTTCGCGGCTGCGGGCTTCGGGGCGCCGTCCGTCCTGGAGGCCGTACCGTCGCCTGGTGCGCGCCGCATCGGCTGAACCGGGGGCCGGCCAGTGCCGGCGGCACGCTTCACGGGCCCGGTCCCCGTACCGTCACGAGGGCGCCCGCGCCGTCCTGGGGAAGGAACAGGACGGCCTGTCGCGGGGCCGCGTCCGGGGCGGGCGTGGCCACGGAGGTCGCCAGCAGGCCCACGCCGAAACCCACGGCCGCCGTGGAGGCTGCGGCCAGGACGACACCGCGGATCCAGGAACACTCGAACACGACACTTCTCCATCCGGTACGGGTTCGGCCCGGCCACCCGGCGGGCCGGCCCGCTGCCCCGCGACTCCCGGGGCGGCGTCATGTCCAATGCACCCCGGTTCGCGCTCGGGGTCATGCCACTGCAACACGTGACTTGACACGGCGGGCCGGTGGCGCGCCCCGCCCGGCAGCACTGCGTTGGTGCTCCTCGGCCCGGCGGATGATGCTTGTCAGTGGGGCCCCTGGCCGTGCAGGTCCCGTGGGACAGCGGTGACGGATCTACCGAGGGCGAGATGAGCGGCGATGGAGCAACTTCCCACCCCTCCCGGTGAGCGGCCGGAGCAGACCGATGCCCTCCAGCGGCCCGCCTACACGGCGACGGCCGCCGTCGACGAGCAGGGCATCGTCACCGAGTGGGGCGAGGGCGCCACCCGACTGCTCGGCTATGCACCCGCCGAGGTGGTGGGACGTTCCGCGGAGTTCCTGCTGGCCGACCCCTTCGGAGACGGGGCGCGCCCGGTCCCGCCCGAGCAAGAGCGCTGGAGCGGCACCGTGGCGCTGCGGCACCGGGACGGCAGCCGCGTGGAGCAGGGGCTGCTCGCGCACCGCTGGACGTCGACGGGCGGGAGCACCACGTGGTACCTGGTCTCGGCGGTGGCCGGCGGGCGGGGTGGTGACGACCCCTCGTGGGGCGATCCGCTGCACGAGTGGTCGTTCTCCCAGTCCCCCTGCTTCCTGGCGGTCTTCGACGCCGACCTGCGGCTGGTGCGGGCCAATGCGGGCATGGAGCGCACACTGGCCCTGACGGAGTCCGAGATGCTCGGCCTGCGGCTGCCGGAGATCGCACCGGACCCGGTGAGCGAGGAGACCGAGCGCAGGATGCGGCTGGCGCTGGAGTCCGGTGAGCCGCAGCACATGGATGCCTTCGTCCGTGCCGCGGGGGTCGGCACGGAGCACGGCTGGGCGACCTCGGCGGCCCCGCTGCGGGACCCGGACGGTGTCGTGCGCGCCGTGTTCCTGGCCGCGCACGACCGGACCGGGGCCGAGGTCGAGACCCAGCAGATGATCCTGCCGGACGCCGCCGGCGCCCGGATCGGGACCACCGGTGACAGCACCCGCACCGCACAGGAACTCGCCGACGTGGCGGTACCGCGGCTCGCCGACTTCGCGGTGGTCGACCTGCTGGACCCCCTGCCGCGCGGCCACGACCACCCCACCGGTGCGGCCTCGGGGCCGGTCACCGTGCGCCGTACGGCGGTGCGGTCCGCCGTCGAGGGGAGTTCGCAGGGGCGGGTCGCGGTCGGCGAGACGGCCGTCTACCCGCCCCTGTCGCCGCCCGCCGCATGCCTGGCCTCGGGTCGTGGGGCCGTGTACGCGGCGACCGCCCCGGCGGTCGCCCAGTGGATGGAGCGGGATCCGGCGGCCGCCTGGCTCGGGGCGCACGGGACCCATTCCGTGCTGGTGGTGCCCCTGTACACCGACGGGGTCGGTCTCGGAGTGGCTGTGCTCGGCCGCCGTCGGAGCCGGGAGCCCTTCCTTCCGGAGGAGGTGGAGCTGGCCGAGGAGCTGGCGGGCAGGGCCGCCACGAGCATCCACAGGGCGCACCGGTCCACCCGTGAGCACACCAGCACCATGACGCTCCAGCGCAGCCTGCTCCCGCAGACGCTGCCCGACCACCCCGCGCTGGAGACGGCCTCCCGCTACCTGCCCGCCGGTACCGAGGCGGGGGTCGGCGGCGACTGGTTCGACGTGATCCCGCTGTCCGGGGCACGGGTGGCCCTGGTCGTGGGCGACGTCGTCGGCCACGGCATCCGCGCCTCGGCGACCATGGGCCGGCTGCGTACGGCGGTGCGCACGCTGGCCGACGTGGACCTGCCGCCCGACGAGCTGCTCACCCACCTCGACGACCTGATCATCCACCTGTCCGCCGACGAGGGCGGCCGGGAGGCCGTCGACGAGAGCGCCGGGGGGATCGGTACGACCTGCCTGTACGTCGTCTACGACCCGGTCACCCGGCACTGCACGCTCGCCCGGGCCGGGCACCCGCCGCCCGCGGTGGTCTCCCCGGCGGGCTCCGTGTACTTGCTGGACGTCCCGGCCGGGCCGCCGCTGGGCCTGGGGGGCCTGCCCTTCGAGACGCTGGACGTCGACCTTCCCGAGGGAAGCGTGCTGACCCTCTACACGGACGGGCTGCTCCAGCCCCGTGAGCGGGACATCGACGAGGCCCTGGACACGATGTTCGCGGCGCTCGCGCAGCCCGCCTCCACGCTGGACACGGTCTGCGACCGGGTCCTGACGGCCCTGCTGACACACCGTCCCGACGACGACGTGGCCCTGCTCGTCGCGCGGACGCGGGCCCTGCACGCCGACAAGGTCGTCGTGTGGGACCTGAGCTCCGATCCCTCGGACGTCTCCCTGGCCCGTCGGCAGACCACCGACCAGCTCACGGCGTGGGGGCTGGAGGAGGCCTCCTTCGTCACGGAACTCCTGGTCAGCGAGCTGGTCACGAACGCCATCCGGTACGGGGAGCCGCCCATCCAGCTCCGGCTCATCCACGAGAAGGACACCCTGATCTGCGAGGTGTCCGACGCGAGCAGCACGGCCCCGCACATGCGGCGGGCCCGGACCTTCGACGAAGGCGGGCGCGGTCTGCTGCTGGTGGCGCAGCTCGCCCAGCGGTGGGGCACCCGGCACGCCCCCGTCGGCAAGACCATCTGGGCCGAGCAGTCCCTCCTGGGCTTCTAGGGAGTGCCTCTCGGAGCAAAGCCCTACGCGCGGCCGTCCGGGCGGCGGAAGACGGGCAGGGCCCACTCCGGGGGATCCGGCGGTGGTGCGGCCACCACCTCGGTACTCCGCCGGGGTCGCTCGTCCGGCCGGGGGCCGTTCTCCGTGGCGGCCCGCAGGGCGGCCACGAACTCCAGGCAGGAGCCGTACCGGTCCTCAGGAACCTTGGCCAGCGCTCTGGCCAGGACCTCGTCGGCGGCGGCGGGGATGTCGGGCCTCCGCTCGGTCAGGGGCGGCGGCGGGTCGTACTGGTGCGCCCACAGCAGGGCCGCGTCCTCCTCGCGCACGAAGGGCGGCCCGCCGGCGAGGGTCTCGTAGACGACGCAGGCCAGGCTGTAGAGGTCGCACCTGCCGTCCACCGGCCGGCCGGCGATCTGCTCGGGCGCCATGTAGTCGAGCGTGCCGACGAACTCCCCCGCGGTGGTGAACCCGCTCAGCGACAGGGACTTCTTCGTCAGACCGAAGTCCGTGAGGTAGATGTGCTCCGGGTGGTCCCGGTCGGGCCCGGCCGCGACCAGGATGTTGCCGGGCTTGACGTCCCGGTGCACCAGCTCGTGGTCGTGGGCGGCATCCAGGGCGGACGCCACCTGGGCGGCGATCCGCAGCGCGGTGGGGGCGGGCAGCGGCCCCTCCCGGTCCAGCAGTCCGCGCAGGTCAAGCCCGGGCACGTAGCGCATGGCGATGTACAGGACGCCGTCGGTCTCGCCCGCCTCGAAGATCGGCACGATGTGCGGGTGCTCGATCGAGGCGGCCACCCGGGACTCGTGGGTGAACCGGCGCCGGAAGGTGTCGTCGCGGGCCCGCTCGGGGGCGATCAGCTTGATCGCGACCGTGCGGTCCAGGCGCAGGTCCTTGGCGCAGTAGACGACGGCCATGCCGCCTCGGCCGATCATGCGCTCGATCCGGTAGCCGGCGATCTGTTTCCCGACCAGCCCGGAGGGCCGGCCCGTGTACTGGCTCAGATCCGCGCCCATCCGGCGCCCCCCTTCCTCACCAGGAAGTCTATCCAGTGGCCCTGCCGCCCGCCCGGCGGACGAGTGGGACCGGACGGTCGTCACCCGGCCGGGGCCGATGTCACCGCCCCGCGCCGGCCTGCGGGCGGAGGGGCGGGGCGGGGCCGGTGGCGCGGAAGGATGTGCGGTAGGCGGCCGGCGGGACTCCGACGGTCCGCTTGAACTGGCGGCGCAGTGTCGTCGCGGTGCCCATGCCGGTGGCGAGGGCGATCGCGTCGATGCTCTCGTCGGTGGCCTCCAGCAGCTCCTGGGCGCGGCGTATGCGCTGGGTGAGGAGCCACTGCAGGGGGGTCTGCCCCACCACCGACCGGAACTGCCGTCCGAGGTTGCGGGGGCTGGTGTGCGCCTCGCGCGCCAGGTCGGTGACGGTCAGCGGCCGGTCGAGCCGCTGCTGGGCCCAGGCGAGCAGGCCGGCGAGCCGGTGGTCGCCCCGGGTGGGGACCGGGGTCCCCACGAACTGGGCCTGGCCGCCGGGGCGGTGCGGTGACATGACGAGGCGGCGGGCGACGGAGTTGGCGACGGCGGCGCCGTGGTCGAGGTGGATCAGGTGCAGGCAGAGGTCGACGGCGGCGGCCTTGCCCGCGGCGGTGAGGACACTGCCGTTGTCCGTGTAGAGCACGTCCGGGTCGACCACGGCGAGCGGGTGGCGTGCCGCGAGGTCCGCGGCATGGGCCCAGTGGGTGGTGGCGCGCCGCCCGTCGAGCAGGCCGGCGGCGCCGAGCACGAAGGCTCCGGTGCACAGGGAGGCGACGCGGGCCCCGGCGTCGTGGGCGGCGCGGACGGCTTCGACGAGGTCGGGCGGCGGCGGGACGTCCACGTCGGCGCAGGCGGGCACGATGACGGTGTCCGCGGTGGCCACCCGGTCGAGCCCGTGGTCGGGTTCGACGGTGAACGGGCCGACCCGCAGCGGCCCGGGCCCGCAGAGCTGGACGTCGTACCAGCCGCCGGCCGCTTCGCGCGGCGGGTTGCCGAAGATCTCCCAGGCCACTGCCAGTTCGAAGTGGAGGAGGTCACCGGCGGTCGGCAGTACGACAGTTGGCATGTCCGAAAGTGTACGGCCAGCGTCGTTTCGGACCCTCACGGCCGGGTCCCCGCGACGGCGAGACTGGGGCCGTCAGCAGGTCGGAAGCAGGGGGAATCATGGGTACAGCGGCAGTGGTGGTCTACGGCGCCACGGGACACACCGGCCGGTTCGTCGTCGCCGAACTGCGGCGGCGCGGGTTCACCGCGGCCGTGTCGGGCCGGGACGCGGCGCGGCTGGAGGAACTGGCCGCGCGGTGGGGGGACGTGGAGGTCCGCCCCGCCGCGGTCGACGACGCGGCAGCCCTGGACCGGGCGCTGGCGGGTGCGGCCGCGGTGGTGAACTGCGCCGGGCCTTTCGCGGTGACGGCGGGCCCGGTCGTCGAGGCGGCGCTGCGGGCGCGGATCCCCTACCTGGACGTGGCGGCGGAACTGGAGGCGAACGCGGCGACGTTCGCCGGTCACCGGCGGGCGGCCGCCGCGTCGGGGACGCCCGTGGTGCCCGCGATGGCGTTCTTCGGCGGGTTGGGCGACCTGCTGGTGACGGCGGCGCTGGGCGACTGGGCCCGTGCGGACGTGGTGCACGTCGCCTACGGGCTGACCAGCTGGCACCCGACGGCGGGCACGCGGGCGGCGGGCCGGGTGTCCCACGAGCGGCGCGCGGGCCGCCGCGTGCGGTTCGCGGACGGCGCGCTGCAGTACCACGACGACGCGGTGGCGCAGCAGGACTGGCACTTCCCGGAGCCGCTGGGTACCCGGCGGGTGGTCGCGGAGTTCACCATGGCCGACGCCGTCACCGTGCCCACGCACGTCGCCGTTCCGGAAGTCCGCACGTACATGACGGTCGAGGCTGCGGGGGACCTGGCCCGCGAGGACACCCCGGCGCCGCAACCGGTGGACGAGTTCGGACGATCGGACCAGACGTTCGTCGTGGACGTGGTGGTGGATGCGGGCGGGGTCGAGCGCCGGGCCACGGCCCGCGGCCGGGACATCTACGCGGTCACCGCCCCTCTGGTGGTGGAGGCCCTGGACCGCGTGCTGTCCGGCCGCACGCGCGCCACCGGTGTGGCCTCGGCCGGCGCGATGTTCGACGCCCCGGACTTCCTGCGGGCCCTGGCCCCGCACGTCTCGGTGGACCTCCCGCACTGAACGGGCGGCGGGCTTGCGGGCGGCGGCGGGATCGCACGCCCCCTCCCTGTCCGTCAGGCCGGACTCCGCAAACGTGCGAGGGCCGCCCCTCCCCGGATTGACTTATTGCACTTGCAGTGCAAGCGTAAAGCTGCACGCGAAGTGCAATGTCATGTCGCCGGATGACGGAGGGTCCCGCATGTTCCTCACGATGGGGCGCTGGTGCGCCCGCCGGCCGAGACGGGTGATCGGGGCCTGGGTGCTGCTGCTCCTCGTGCTCGGCGGCGCCGTCGCGGGGTTCGGGCGCGTGACCAGCGAGGCGGTGACCATTCCGGGCAGCGACAGCCAGGCCGCCGCCGACACGGCGGCGACGGCCTTCCCCGGCCCGGCCTCCGGGAACCAGCCGCTCGTCCTGCACACCGGCCCCGACGGTCCGACCCTGGGCGGCGAGAGCGCCCGGGAGGCAGTCGAGCGCAGCGCCCGGGCCATCGCCGCGGTGCCGCACGTCGTCGCCGTCACCACGCCCTACGCGTCCTCCGGGGCCGCCGCGATGAGCCGCGACGGGCACACGGCCTACCTCACCGTCGGCCTCGACGTCGCCGGCCGCGACATCACGCCCGAGCTGGCGGAGCGGATCACCGACGCCGCCGGGCCGGCCGCGGCCGCCGGCATCGAGGTCACGCCGGGCGGCGACCTCGCGGCCGCCATGGACCGGCCGGACACCGGGCACAGCGAGCTCATCGGCCTCGCGGCCGCGGCCGTGGTCCTCTTCGCCGGCTTCCGCAAGGCGGCCGCGGCAGGGCTTCCCCTGCTCATCGGCGTCACCGGGTTGGTCGCGTCGCTGGCCGCCGTCGGCCTGGCCGGGCACTTCATGGACATGCCGTCCTCCGGCACCACGATCGCCGCGATGATCGGCCTGGGCGTGGGGATCGACTACACGCTGTTCTGCCTCACCCGGTTCCGGGAGTTCCGCGGCCGCGGCCTGTCGGCCGAGGACGCCGCCGCGCTGGCCACGGCCACGGCCGGGAAGGCCTCCGCCTTCGCCGGCTGCGCCGTGATCGCCGCGCTGGCCGGCCTCGCGCTGGGCGGGCTGCCGCTGCTGCGCGCCCTGGCGCTGGCACCCGCGATCGCGGTGGTCGTCGCGGTCGCGGCGACCCTCACCCTGCTGCCCGCCCTGCTGGGCCTGCTGGCCCGGTTCCTCGGTGCCGCCCGGGAGGAGGGCGCCCGGGAACCGGACGGGACCGGCGGCCCCGCAGCCGCGGGCCGCGGCTGGCGGCGGATCGCCGAGCGTGTCACGGCCCGCCCCGGGCGCCACCTGCTCGCCGGTCTCACCCTGCTCCTGCTGCTCGCCGCCCCTGCCACCCAGCTGGCCTTCGGACAGCTCGACGCCGGAGACAAGCCCGTCGGCTCGGCCGGCCGCACCGCCTACGAGCAGCTCTCGGCCGCATTCGGCCCCGGAGTCAACGGCCCCCTCCAGGTGACCGACGCGCTGGCCGCCCCCGCCGCCGGCCCGCAGGACGCCCGCGTCGCCGAGGTCAGCAGCGCCCTGGCCGCCACCCCCGGCGTGGCATCGGTGAGCCCGCCCCACCTCACCGCCGACGGACGCACCGTCCGCTGGCAGGTCACCCCCGCCACCGGCCCCGGCGACCCCGCCACCGCCCGGCTGGTCGACACCCTGCGCGACGACACCCTGCCCGCGGCCACGGCCGGCGGCGCCGGGAGCGCCCACGTCGGCGGGGCCGCGGCCGCGGCCACCGACCTCAACGACCGCCTCGCGGACCGGCTGCCCGCCGTGATCGGGGCCGTGGTGCTCGTGGCCGGCCTGCTGCTCCTCGCCGCCTTCCGCTCCCCGCTCCTCGCGCTGAAGGCCGCCGTGCTGAACCTGCTGTCGGTGGCCGCCGCGTACGGGGTGCTCACCGCGGTGTTCCAGTGGGGCTGGGGCGCACGGCTCATCGGCCTGGAGGGACCGGTGCCCCTTCCCGGTTACGTGCCCCTGGTGATGTTCGCCGTCCTCTTCGGCCTCTCCATGGACTACGAGGTGTTCCTGCTGACCTCGGTGCGCGAGAAGTGGCTGGCGAGCGGGGACGCTCGGGAGGCGGTGGTCGCGGGCCTCGCCTCGACCGGGCGGATCATCACCTCCGCAGCGCTGATCATGGTCAGCGTGTTTTTGGCCTACCTGCTCTCGGACGACCCCGTGGTGAAGATGTTCGGCATCGGGCTCGCCGCCGCCGTCGCCCTCGACGTCACGGTCGTACGCGGGCTGCTGGTGCCCGCCACCATGGCACTGCTCGGAGACCGCGGGTGGTGGCTGCCCCGCCCCCTGGACCGGATCCTGCCCGACCTCGACATCGAGGGCACCGCGCACCTCCCGCCCGCCGAACCGCCCGCTGCCACCGCGCCCGCAGCCCCCGCAGCCACCGAGTCCGGGGCCGGCGGAGCAGGCGGGAGCGCCACCACCCGTCCCCTTCCGACCCCGTGAGGTCCCGTATGCTCCCCCGCACCACCGCACGGCCCGGCGGCACCGAGGGCCGCCCGTCGACCCGGCCCGCCGGTCGGCCGCCCCGCCCCCGGCGCCGGCGCGCCCGGTACGCGGCAGGCCTGGCCGGCGTACTGCTGCTCGCCCTGCCCGTCACCGACTCGGTCGCCCGGAACGTGGCCGAGGGCCGGCTCGCGGACCGCATCAGCCTGCGGCAGGGAAGCCTCGCAGGACGCCCGGACGTGTCCATCGAAGGTCGGCCCTTCCTGCTCCAGGCCGCCCGCGAGAGCTACCCCGAGGTGCGCGTGCGGGCCGACGCGACGACGGACCGCGGCAGCCGGGTCAGGGCCGACGTCACCCTCGGCAACGTCTCCCGCGAGGGCGACGGCTTCCGTGCGGACTCGGCGTCGGCCCGGTTCACCGCCCCCTATTCCTCGCTGGGCGACGGGCCGGACGCAGACACCCGGATCTCCGACGCGGGCAACGGCCAACTCCTCATCAGACGAAGCGTCTTGGGTGCTCCCGTGGTGCTGACCGCGGGCGTCGAACTCCACGACGGCGTGGTCTCGCTGCGCCCGACGGCCGCCTCGGTGGCCGGCCGGCCCCTGGACCCCGACAGCCCGCTCATCGCGCAGGCACTCGCCCGGCAGTCCCGGACCCTGCCCGAACTGCCCCTCGGACTGCGCCCGGTGGGCGTGTCGGTGGGCGCGGACGGGGTGACGGTGACGGCGCGGGCCGAGCACGTCCGGCAGGCCTGAGGGGCCGGGGCCCGGCGGGTCCGCCGGTCAGCCGCGCGGGCGGTCGCCCGCCGCCAGCAGGATCAGCACGGTAGCCTCCATCGCCGCACGCGCTTCCTGCGGACTCTTGCCGCCGGAGCGCCAGTGGTGCCAGGCCCCCCACGTCGTGACGGCGTCCAGTCCGTCGAGGAGTTCGGCCGCCCCCTGCTCGTCCAGGCGGCCGAGCTCCTCCGCGAAGACCTCCGCGACCTTGCGCCGTGCGTCCGCGAACGCCTCGTCGGTGACCTGCTGGATGCGCGGCGAGGGATGGTCGATCCGCATCAGCGTCAGCCGCGCCGGGGTGATCCACTCCAGGATCCGCGCCCGCTGTTCGACCAGGGCGGCCACCCGGACCGGACGGGGTCCGGACACGGGCAGCGGCCTGATCCGCTCGGCCAGTTGCTCCAGCCGCCGGGTGATGGCGAGGTCCACCAGCTCGGACATGTCGGCGAAGTGGTGGAAGACCAACCGCCGCGAGACACCGGCCCGTTCGGCGACCCGCTCGGCCGGGAACTCCACGACGCCCTCGTCGAGCAGGGCGAGCAGGGCGTCCACGATCTTCTCCCGGGTCCGTCGACCACGCTCGGTCCGCCCGTCCACCCGTACCGGCGCCGGGCCGGGCACCCGGTCGTCCGCCTCCGCCACCGCTGCTCCCTCCGCCGCACGCCTCGCCGGTATCTTCGCACCCCCAACAGGGCTCAGGCGTACCCCGCCACGGCGGAGAAGCGGTGGCGCATCCGGTGCAGACCCCGCCGGGTGTGGCTCTTCACCGTGCCGAGCGGCATCCCGGTGCGCTCGGCGATCTGGCTCTGGGTGAGGTCCCCGTAGAAGGCCATGGCCAGCACCTCCCGCTGCGGGCGGGGCAGCATCGCCAGCTCACCCGCGACCAGCAGCCGGTCAAGTACGGCTTCGGGGCCCTCCGCCGGCTCGTCCGGCGGCGGCAGGGCGGCGCCGGCCGCGGTGACCAGGGCGAGCCGCCGGGTGCGGTCCGCGAGCGCGTCGGCGATCTTCCGCCGGGTGATGCCGACGAGCCAACCGGGGAAGGCACCGCGCTCGGGCCGGTAGCCCGCCCGGCCCCGCCAGGCTGCCAGGAAGACCTGCTGGCTGATGTCCTCGGCCTCCCGCGGGTCCCCGAGGGTGCGGGAGGCGAGGGACTGGACGAGGCCGCCCCAGCGGCGGTACGCGGCGGTCAGGCACTGCTCGTCGCCGCGTACGAATCCCTCGGCGACCTCGTGGTCGAGGAGCAGGTCCCCGGCCGCGGGGGACGGCTGGACGGTGGAGCTCGGGGCGGTCATGGCGGCTGCTCCTAGAGGGGTCTGGTCGATCGGGCCGGATCGGCGGGAGGAGGCCGGTGCCGTGCCTCGGAAGGCGGACGGTGCGCCCCGTGTCGGTCCGGTGGGGCCCGGGGGGCTCCTCCAGATTCCGGCTTGTGTGCGCTTGCGTGCCACTCGCATCGGTTGTGCGTCGCATCATGGAGTCATGACGGAATCCGCACATGGCCTGACCACCGGGGCGGTGGCCCGCAGACTGGGGGTCGCCCCGACGACGCTGCGCTCCTGGGACCGGCGCTACGGCATCGGCCCGGCTGCCCGTGAGGACGGCAGGCACCGCAGGTGGAGCCCCGAGGACGTGGCCGTCCTGCACGAGATGTGCCGGCTGACCTCGTCGGGGGTCCCGCCCGCGGAGGCCGCACGGGCCGCGCTCGCCGGTCCGCCGGCCATGCCGACCGGGCCGGCAGCCCCGGTCATACCGCCCGCCGACCGCGAACCGCTTCCCGGGCCGGCCCGCCGGCCCGGTTCGGGCAACGGCCTGCCCCTCGGCGCCGTACGGCAGGAGTGCCGCGGGCTGGGGCGGGCCGCGGTCCGCCTCGACGCCTGGGCCGTGGACGACATGCTGGCCTCCGTGATCGCCCAGGACGGGCTGGTCACCGCATGGGAGGAGGTGATGGCGCCGGCCCTGCACGCCGTGGGCCGCAAGTGGGAGACCTCCGGCGACCGGTACATCGAAGTGGAGCACTTGCTGTCCTGGCACGTGTCGAGCGCGCTGCGCCGGGCCGCCGGGCCGCCGGCCTCCCGGGCGCGGGCGGGCTCGCCCCCGGTCCTGCTCGCCTGCGTGCCGGGCGAATGGCACACCCTCGCTCTGGAGGCACTGGCCGCCGGCCTGGCCGAACTGGGCCTGCCCACCCTCATGTTCGGCCCGGCCGTGCCGCCCGAAGCGCTCGACCAGGCCGTCCGGCGGACCGGGCCCGCCGCGGTCGTGCTGTGGTCCCAGGCCCGGTCAACGGCGAACCTGCCGCTGGCCCGGCACATCGCCGACACCGCGTGGGGTGTCAAGGGCGCCCGCGCCCGGCCGGTCGTCCTGCCGACGGGCCCGGGATGGGCCGGCCAGCCCCTCCCGCCGGGCACGCTGCGGCCCGGCGGGCTGCGCGACGCCCTGGACCTGCTGCAGGGGCTCTGCGACACGGCGGCCGGCGCGGGCGCGGCGGACCGGCCGGCCCCTCCCGGTCAGTCCCGGGCGCGGGCCCTGCGGAACCGGGCCAGCCCGTCCGGGAGGGAGATCAGCGGCTCGGGGTAGCCGTCGCAGCCGGCCCGTTCGGAGCCGGTCAGCTTCCACGGCTCGTGGATCGAGGGGCCCCGGAGCCCGGCGAGTTCGGGTACCCAGCGGCGGACGTAGGCACCGTCCGGGTCGTACCGCTTGCCCTGGATCACGGGGTTGAGGACCCGGTTGGGCCGGCTGTCGGTGCCGGTGCCGGCCATCCACTGCCAATTGAGCTGGTTGTTGGCGACGTCCCCGTCGACCAGGGTGTCCAGGAAGTGGCGGGCCCCGGCGCGCCAGTCGATGTAGAGCGTCTTGGTCAGGAACGAGGCGGTGAGCAGCCGTCCGCGGCCCGGCATCCAGCCCTCGTGGGCGAGTTGGCGCATCGCCGCGTCCACGACGGGGTAGCCGGTCCGGCCCTCCTGCCAGGCCCGCAGGTCGTCCTCCGCCTGCGGGCCGCGCCGCCATCGGTCCGCCCGGCTGCGGTAGTCGGCCTCGGCGACCGCCGGCCGCGCGGCGAGGAGCTGGTGGTTGAAGTCGCGCCAGCACAGCTGCCGTACGAAGGCCTCCGCGCCCGCGCCGCCCCGCTCACGGGCCCGGTGTACGGCCTCGGCCGCCGACAGGGCGCCGAAGTGGAAGTACGGGGAGAGACGGGAGGTGGTGTCGGCGGCGAGGTCGTCGTGTCCGTCCTCGTAGGCGTCGGCATGGTGGTCGAGCCAGTGCGCGAGCCGCATGCGGCCCTCCTCCTCGCCACCGGCGGCCAGTCCCGCCGAGACGGCCGCCGCGTCCGGCCGGTGCGGGAGGGCCTCGGACCGGATGCCCGGCGGCACCCGGACCACCCGCGGGGCGGCGAGCGGCGGGCGCAGCCGCTCGTCCGACCAGCGTCTGAAGTAGGGCGTGAACACGGCGAAGTGATCGGATCCGCTGGGTGTCACGGCTCCGGCCGGCAGGGCCGTGACCACCCCGTCGTGGACGTAGAGCCGACGGCCGTCGGCCTCCAGGGCGCGGCGCAGCCGCTGCTCGCGGTGCAGGGCGAAGGCGCTGCACCCGGCGGCCATGTGCACCTCGTCGGCGTCGGCCTCCCGTACCACGGCGCACACCTCGGCGACGGGGTCGCCGGAACGGACGACGAGCCGGCCGCCGCGCCGGCGCAGCGCCCGGTCGAGGTCGGCGAGGCAGTCCGCGAGGAAGGCGAGGCGGTTCGGCGCCGCGAAGCCGGCGCGGTCCACGGCGGGGTCGCGGACGAAGAGCGGGACGGTCTCGTTGCGCGGGCCCAGGGCGGCACGCAGCGGCGGATGGTCGTGCACGCGCAGGTCCGAGGTGAAGAGGACGACGGACACGTTCATGACGGTGCTCCTGGGGTGGGGGCGCCTTGCCGGTCGGCTGCGGACGCGGCGGCCCGGGCCGCCGCGTCCGCAGCCTCGGCCGTGCGCGCGATGTTGCGGGCCATGCCGCCGAAGACCAGGGCGTGGAAGGGCGAGACGCCCCACCAGTAGGCGTGGCCGGCGAGGCCGCGCGGGTGGAACAGCGCCCGTTGCCGGTAGCGGGTGCGCCCCTCGTCGTCGTGTTCGGCGTACATCTCCAGCCAGGCCAGACCGGGGAGCCGCATCTCGGCGCGGAGTCTGAGCAGCCGCCCGCGCTCGATCTCCTCGACCCGCCAGAAGTCCAGGGAGTCGCCGATCCGCAGGAGGGTGGCGTCGCGCCGGCCGCGGCGCAGGCCGACTCCGCCGATGAGGCGGTCGAGCCAGCCGCGGACGGCCCATGCGATCGGGAAGGAGTACCAGCCGTTCTCGCCGCCGATGCCCTCCACGACCCGCCACAGGGCCTGGGGCGGGGCGTCGACGGTGCGTTCGCGGACATCGGTGTAGAGACTGCCGCCGGCCCAGTCGGGGTCGGTGGGCAGCGGGTCGCTCGGCGCGCCGGGCACGGAGGCGGAGGACCACCGGGTGTCGACCTGGGCGTCGCGGACCTTCTGGAGCGCGAGCGCGAGTGCCCTGTCGAACGGGATCGGGGTGCCCGGCGGATCGGGCACCCACTGGGCGATGTCGTGCTCGTCGCAGACGACCTCGTGCTTGAGGGACTCCGCGAGGGGGCGGGCGATGGACCGGGGCACGGGGGTGACCAGGCCGACCCAGTGGCTGGACAGGCGGGGGGTGAGGACGGGGACGGGGAAGATGATCCGCGGGGGCAGTCCGTCGACGGCGGCGTAGCGGCGCATCATGTCGAGGTAGGTGAGGACTTCGGGGCCGCCGATGTCGAAGGTCCGGCTGACATGGGCGGGCATGGTGGCGCTGCCTACCAGGTAGCGCAGCACGTCGCGGACGGCGATGGGCTGGATGCGGGTGCGTACCCAGCTGGGGGTCACCATCACGGGCAGCCGCTCGGTGAGGTAGCGGAGCATCTCGAAGGACGCCGACCCGGAGCCGATGATGACGGCGGCGCGGAGCACCGTGGTGGGGATTCCGGAGTCGATCAGGATGCGGCCGACCTCGGTGCGGGAGCGCAGGTGGGGCGAGAGGTCGCGGTCGGGGACCCCGCCGGGGACGAGCCCGCCCAGGTAGACGATGCGGCGTACGCCGGCCGCGCGGGCCTGTTCGGCGAAGGTGCGTGCGGCCCGGCGGTCGGTCTTCTCGAAGTCGCGGCCGGTGCCCAGGGCGTGCACGAGGTAGTAGGCGACGTCCACGCCCCGCAGGGCCGTGGCGAGCGACGCGGCATCGGTGACGTCGCCGCGGACGATCTCCGCCTGGCCCGCCCAGGGATGGTCGCGCAGTTTCGCGGGGGTGCGCGCGAGGCAGCGGACACGGTGTCCTGCCTTGATCAGCTCGGGGACGAGCCGGCCTCCGATGTATCCGGTCGCGCCGGTGACCAGGCACAGCGCATCGGGCGGCAGCGGGCAGGGGGGCTGGGCCGGGTGCCCTGGGGTGTCGGTCATGGAGGTGCTCCGTTCCGCCGTCGACCGGGGTTGGTTCCCTGATCTCTTCCGCGCTCGCGGGTGGGGCGGATGCACGGGTACGCCGGATGGGCGAGCGCGTGCGTCGGCGGGCCGGCGAGCGGAACGGCCTGCGGTACGCCGGACGGGGGCGTACCGGGACCATGTCGAAGGTACGGCGCAGGCCCGGCCCCGCGGGCGTGTCCGGTTCCGGCGGGGGCCCGTCTGCTGCCCGGTCGAAGGGCTGTGCGAGGCTGTCGCCGTGTCCCTCCTCAGGCGTCTGCACCCCCTCGACCTGCTGGCCGGCGGGCTGCTCGCACTCGGTGTGCTCTGCGTCGCCACCGGTCTGCTGCCGCGCGATGCCGCCGGGGACGTCATGGAGCGCATCGGGCCGCTGGTGGTCTTCCTGGCCACCGTCGTCGTCCTCGCCGAGCTGACCGGCAGGGCGGAGGTCTTCGACGTGGTCGCCACCTGGGTGGCACGGGTGGGCCGCGGCAACTACGCGCTGCTCTTCGTCCTCTGCGTCACCTTCGCGTCCGTCACGACGATCACCCTGAACCTCGACACGACGGCGGTCCTGCTGACGCCGGTGATGCTGGCACTGGCGGCCCGGGTGGGCATCGCCCCCCTGCCCCTGGCGATGACCACGGTGTGGCTGGCCAACACGGCGAGCCTGCTGCTCCCCGTGTCCAACCTGACGAACCTGCTCGCCGCGGACCGCGTCGCATCGGCCCCTGCGGAAATGGCCGCCACCCTGTGGGCGCCGCAGCTGGCCGCCATCGCCGTCACCATGGCCTGCCTGTGGGGCTTCTACTGGCGCCCGGGACGGCGCGGCGCGGTCGACTACGCGCCGCCGGCACCGCCGCGCCCGGCGGACCGGGTGCTGTTCCGGGTGTGCGCCCTGGCCTGCGGCGGGTTCCTGGTGGCGCTGCTCCTCGCCGACGTGCCGCTGTGGTCGGCGTCGGGGGCGGCCGCGCTGGTCGTGGTGGCGGCCTTCGCGGTCCGCGACCGCGCGGCGCTGCGCCCGTCCCTCGTGCCGTGGCGGCTGCTGGTCCTGGTCCCGGGGATGTTCCTGGTCGTGGAGACCGTCAGCGCGCACGGACTGCACGACGTCCTGGCCGCGGCCATGGGCTCGGACGACGACGTGGCCGGGATGCTGCGGTCGGCCGCCGTCGGGGCGGACTTCTCCAACCTGCTCAACAACCTGCCGGCGTACATGGCGGGCGAGGCGGTCGTCCCCGCGGCGAACCAGCACCAGCTGCTGGCGCTGCTCGTCGGCGTCAACGTCGGCCCGGTGGTCACGCCGTGGGCCTCGCTGGCCACCCTGCTGTGGTTCGAGCGGTGCCGCTGGCACGGCACCCGTATCGACCTGCGCCGCTTCGTGGGTACGGGCCTGGTCCTCTCGGTGGCCGGCACCCTGTCGGCGACGCTGGCGCTGGCGGCCACCGCCTGAGGCCACCGGGACCGCCCCTGCTCCGCCCGGACCGGCGCCTCCTCGTTTCCCTCCCGTCCGGCAGGGGATGGTCAGTCCAACCCGTCCGCCGGTCCAGGAGGTCCATGTGTCAGCCGCATCGAGTTACGCGTCCGGAGCCTGCGAGGTGCCGCTGCTCGGCGACACCATCGGCGAGAACCTGGACCGGACGGTGCGCAGGTTCCCCGACCGCGACGCCCTCGTCGACGTGGCCGCGGGCCGCCGTTGGACGTACGCCGAGTTCGCAGCCGACGTCGACGCGCTCGCCCTCGGCCTGCTGGACCTGGGTATCGCCAAGGGCGACCGCGTCGGGATCTGGGCCCCCAACCGCGCGGAGTGGACGCTGGTGCAGTACGCCACGGCCCGGATCGGTGCAGTCCTCGTCACCGTGAACCCCGCCTACCGCTCCCACGAACTGGAGTACGTGCTCCGGCAGTCCGGCATCCGGCTGCTGGCCGCCGCCGCCCGGTTCAAGACCTCCGACTACGCCGCCATGATCGAGGAGGTGCACCCGCGCTGTCCGGACCTGGAGTTCGTCGTCCTGTTCGACGGCGCCCTGTGGGCCTCCCTGCCGGAACGCGGCCGCCGGCGCGATCCGGCCGAACTGGTACGTGCGCAGGCGGCGTTGAGCCCGGACGACGCGGTCAACATCCAGTACACCTCCGGAACCACCGGGTTTCCCAAGGGCGCGACCCTCTCGCACCACAACATCCTCAACAACGGTTTCTTCGTGGGCGAGCTGTGCCGCTACACCGAGCAGGACCGGGTCTGCATCCCGGTGCCTCTGTACCACTGCTTCGGCATGGTCATGGGCAACCTCGCCTGCACCAGCCACGGTGCGGCCATGGTGATCCCCGCACCGTCCTTCGACCCGGTGGCCACCCTGAGGGCGGTGGAGTCCGAGCGGTGCACCTCGCTGTACGGCGTCCCCACGATGTTCATCGCGGAGCTGGCGGAGCCCGCCTTCGCCACGTACGACCTGTCCAGCCTGCGGACGGGGATCATGGCGGGCTCGCCCTGCCCGGTCGAGGTCATGCGGGAGGTCATCGAGCGGATGGGCATGACCGAGGTGTCGATCTGCTACGGGATGACGGAGACCTCGCCGGTGTCGACGCAGACCCGCGCCGGCGACTCGGTCGAGCGGCGGGTGTCCACCGTCGGCCGCGTCGGGCCGCATCTGGAGGTGAAGGTGGTCGATCCGCGCACCGGGCGTACGGTGCCCCGCGGCGAGCCGGGTGAACTGTGCACCCGGGGCTACTCGGTGATGCTCGGCTACTGGGAGGAGCCGGAGCGGACCGCGGAGGCCGTCGACGGGGCCCGCTGGATGCACACGGGCGACCTGGCGGTGATGGACGACGACGGCTATGTGAGCATCACCGGCCGGATCAAGGACATGGTGATCCGCGGCGGGGAGAACCTCTACCCGCGTGAGATCGAGGAGTTCCTCCACACGCACCCGGACGTCCTCGACGTCCAGGTGATCGGGGTGCCCGACCCCACGTACGGGGAGGAGCTGATGGCGTGGGTGCGGATGCGCGAGGGGGCCGAACCGCTGACGGCGGACGCCGTCCGGGCCTACTGCGCAGGCCGGCTCGCCCACTTCAAGATCCCCCGGTACGTGCACGTGGTGGAGGAGTTCCCCATGACCGTGACGGGGAAGGTCCGCAAGGTGGAAATGCGCCAGGAGGCCCTCCGCCTGCTGGAACTCCCCTCCTAGAACGGCGCGTTGCGGCTCACGCCGCCACCGCTCCTGACCGATGATCTTCCTGGGGCCGTCACGGCCGTGCCGCCCGGCCGGCCGTGACGCCCCCGTCGACCGACCACCGACCTGAGGACCACCGTGCAGCTCCGCGTGAACCGACGCCTCGCCCTGACCACCGCCCTGCTCGCCGTGACGGCCGCCGTCGCCCCCGCGACCACCGCCCGGGCGGCCGGGACCGCCCCGGACCTGGAAGCACTGACCCAGGCACTGCGCAACACCACCGCCGCCGGGGCGCCCGGCGCCATGGCCCGCTTCAGCGGCCCCGAGGGGGTCCGCACCCGCGCGGTCGGCGTACGCGACCGGGCCACGGGGGCGGCCATGGACCCGCAGGCCCGCTTCCGGATCGGCAGCGTCAGCAAGACCTTCTCGTCCGTGGTCCTGCTCCAGCTCGTCGGCGAGAAGAAGATCGACCTGGACGCGCCGGTCAACCGCCACCTGCCCGGCCTGCTGCCCGACGACCGGATCACGGTGCGCCACCTGCTGACCCACCGCAGCGGTCTGGCGGACTACACGGACGCCATGTTCGAGCACACGGTGCCGGGCTTCGAGGCCGTGCGCAACCGGGTGTTCAGCTACCAGGAGCTGCTCGACCTCTCGCTGCGCGAGCCCAGGACGACCGAGCCCGGCGTGGCGTACAAGTACTCGAACACCAACTTCGTGGTCGTGGGCATGCTGATCGAGAAGGCCACCGGCAACCGGGTGGGCAAGGAGTACGAGCGGCGGATCTTCAAGCCCCTGGGCCTGCGCCACACCACGTACGTGCACCCCGACACCCGGATCAAGGGCCTGCACTCCCGCGGCTACCTGCACCCCGACGAAGCCGGCGCGCCGCTGGTCGACTCCACCGAGCAGACCGTCTCGTGGGCGCAGTCCGCGGGGGCGGTGATCTCCAGCCCGGCCGACCTGAACACCTTCACGTCGGCGCTGCTCGGCGGCCGGCTGCTGCCGCCCCGGCTGCTGGACGCCATGGTGACCGCGACCCCGACGGACGCCACGAACACCCGTTTCTACGGGCTGGGGCTGCGCCGCTACGACCTTTCCTGCGGCACGTCGGTCTACGGCCACACGGGCACGGTGCAGGGCTTCTACACCTACGCCTTCTCCACGCGCGACGGCCGCCGCAGCCTCTCCGCGATGGCGAACACCTCGAACCGGGGCCAGGCCAACACGGCGCTCGGGGGCACCCTGGAAGCGGCGTTCTGCGGCAAGCAGACCGAGAAGAAGGGTGCGCGCGGCTTCGGCTTCGCCCCGGCCGAGATGGACCTGCCCGAGCACCACGCGCGCTGACGGCCGGCCGCCCCGTGGTGGGCAGCGGCCCGGCCCTCAGCCGGTGCCCACCGCGTCGTCGCACGCAGGACAGACCAGGTCCGCGTACACCTCGTCGTACCAGGCCGCGCCGGGCTCCCCCGCGGTCCGTCCCCCGGACTGCCCCCGGGGCTCCCCGACCGGTTGCGGCGCGGCCGCCCGCATCGCGAAGGTGTCCCTGCCGCAGAAGGTCCGCGGCCCGGGGACTCCGGGCAGGCCGGGCGCCGCCGGCGCCGCGTGCACCCGTACGACCGCCGCCGCACCGCTGTCCGGCGCAGCCCCGCCGGGGTGCGCCGCCGCCGGGTCCTCGACCTCGTACACCACTGTCATCGCACTCATGGCTCGACGGTAGGCCGTCCCGGCGCCTTTTCGACGACCGGCCACGCCGGTCCGGCCGTCCGTACCGTCGGCCCCCACGGGGTTACTGACGAATCATCAGGTCATCCGTCCCGGACTCTTGACTCCGTCGGCACCAGTGGCGATTCTCGGACCACTGTTTGCGGGTTCATGACAAGTCGCGCGTTGTCGTGCGGCCGTCGCGGCCCCCGAACGCATCCGGTTCCTCCACCGCGCCATCCACTGACCGAAGACGTGAGTGATGACCATTTCCCGACACACGCACCCCAGGCGCAGTCCCTTCGCGGTCCTGTCATTGCTCCTCGCCGTGGTGGCGTTGGCGCTCGGCCCCGTGCCCAGCTCCGCCGCCGAACCCGGCTGGTGGAATCCGGTGGCGCGGCCCGCACCCGACTCCGACATCAACATCACCGGCGAGCCCTTCAAGGGGACCGACTCCCAGGGCCGGGTCCGCGGTTTCGTCGACGCCCACGACCACCTGATGTCCAACGAGGGCTTCGGCGGTCGCCTCATCTGCGGCAAGCCCTTCTCCGAACTGGGCGTGGCCGACGCGCTCAAGGACTGCCCCGAGCACTACCCCGACGGCACCCTGGCGATCTTCGACTTCATCACCAAGGGCGGCGACGGCAAGCACGACCCCGACGGCTGGCCGACCTTCAAGGACTGGCCGGCCCACGACTCGCTGACCCACCAGCAGAACTACTACGCCTGGGTGGAGCGGGCCTGGCGCGGCGGCCAGCGGGTACTCGTCAACGACCTGGTCACCAACGGCGTGATCTGCTCGGTCTACTTCTTCAAGGACCGCAGCTGCGACGAGATGACCGCCATCCGGCTCGAAGCGCAGAAGACCTACGACATGCAGGCCTACATCGACACGATGTACGGCGGCCCCGGAAAGGGCTGGTTCCGGATCGTCACCGACTCTGCCCAGGCACGCGAGGTCGTCAAGCAGGGCAAGATGGCCGTCGTCCTGGGCGTCGAGACCTCCGAGCCGTTCGGCTGCAAGCAGATCCTCGACATCGCGCAGTGCAGCAAGGAGGACGTCGACCGAGGCCTCGACGAACTGCACAGGCTCGGCGTGCGCAGCATGTTCCTCTGCCACAAGTTCGACAACGCCCTGTGCGGCGTCCGCTTCGACCAGGGCGCGCTGGGTACCGCGATCAACGTGGGCCAGTTCCTGTCGACCGGCACCTTCTGGAAGACGGAGAAGTGCACCGGCCCGCAGCACGACAACCCCATCGGGCTCGCCGCGGCTCCGCAGGCGCAGAAGGAACTCCCGGCCGGCGTGTCCGTGCCCTCGTACGCGGCGGACGCCCAGTGCAACACCCGCGGTCTGACGGAGCTCGGCGAGTACGCGGTGCGCGGCATGATGAAACGCAAGATGATGCTGGAGATCGACCACATGAGCGTCAAGGCCGCGGGCCGGGCGTTCGACATCCTGGAGTCGGAGTCCTACCCGGGCATCATCTCCTCGCACAGCTGGATGGACGACAACTGGACCGAGCGGCTCTACAAGCTCGGCGGGTTCGTCGCCCAGTACATGAACGGGGCCGAGGGCTTCAGCGCGGAGGCCAAGGCAAAGAACGCCCTGCGCGACAAGTACAACGTGGGCTACGGCTACGGCACCGACATGAACGGCGTCGGCGGCTGGCCCGCTCCCCGCGGCGCCGACACCCCCAATCCGGTGCGCTACCCGTTCCGCAGCGTCGACGGCGGCTCGGTCATCGACCGGCAGACCACCGGGCAGCGCACCTGGGACCTCAACACCGACGGTGCCTCGCACTACGGTCTGGTGCCGGACTGGATCGAGGACGTCCGGCTCGTCGGCGGTCAGGACGTGGTGGACGACCTCTTCCGCGGCGCCGAGTCCTACCTCACCACCTGGGGATCGTCCGAGAAGCACAAGGCGGGCGTGAACCTGGCGGCGGGCGCGGCCACGACGGCCAGTTCGGCGGAGTGGAACCCCTTCACCAGCTACGCCCCGTCCCGGGCCGTCGACGGGAACACGGGCACCCGCTGGGCGAGCGACTGGAGCGACGACCAGTGGATCCGGATCGACCTCGGCGCGGCGCACCTCGTCAAGCGGGTCACCCTCGACTGGGAGCGGGCGCACGCGCGGGCCTACCGCATCGAGTTGTCGAACGACGGCACGAACTGGCAGACGGCCTGGTCGACCACCACCGGTGACGGCGGCCTGGACACGGCCCGGTTCGCCGGCACCACGGCCCGGTACGTACGGATCCACGGCGTGCAGCGCGCCACCCAGTGGGGCTACTCGCTCCACGAGGTCGGCGTCCACAGCAGCTGACGCCGCTCGGGTCCCGGGGCCGGGGCCGGCCGGATCGGTGGATCCGGCCGGCCCCGGCCGCCGTTCCCGAACGGCGACGCCGCACCGGACCGCAGCACAGCCCGGCACAGCACAGCCCACGCGACGAAGGGAACGTACGCCCATGGCCCGCATGCCGTCGGCCGAGCGACGCCGCCAGCTGACCGAGGCGGCGATCCGCGTGATGGCCCGCGACGGCGTGGCCAGGGCGACGACACGGTCGATCTGCGCCGAGGCAGGCGTGTCCCTGAGCGTGTTCCACTACTGCTTCGACTCCAAGCAGGCCCTGCTGGAGTCCGTCATCGTGGCGATCACCGAGCACGGCATCACCGTCGCGCGGGAGGCCATCCGGCCCCGGGCCACTCTGCGGGAGACCGTCCGCGCCGGCTTCCAGGCGTACTGGGACCACGTCGCCGCCAACCCCGGCGAGCACATGCTCACCTACGAGCTGACGCAGTACGCGCTGCGTCGGCCCGGATTCGAGCACCTGGCGCGACGCCAGTACGAGCTGTACTCCGACACCTACACGGAGCTCATCGAGCAGCTGCGCCTGCACATGCCGTTCGAGCTGCGCGTGCCGGTGCCCGTGCTCGCCCGCTACCTGGCCGCCATGACGGACGGACTGACCCTGCGCCACCTCGTGCTCGGCGACGCCGCGGTCTCCGCGGCCATCCTCGACATGGTCACCGACCACGTCGCGGGCCTCACCGACACCACGGACGAGGACCGGACGCCGCACCCACAGGAACACACCGGCCCACCCCTCCCCGTCTGACGGGACCACCCGCCCGTGTACCGGCACGGGGGCGCCGCCCCCGCGGGAGTGCGCGGGGACGGCGCCCCCTTGCCGTTTCCGGGAGGCCCGGGCGCTAGTGGCGGTGCAGGAGGGTGGTCAGGACCTTGTGGAGGACCGATTCCGGGTCGGCCACGGCTGCCTGCGAGCGCCAGGCCACGAAGCCGTCCGGGCGGACCAGGACCGCTCCGGTCGGGGTGGTGCCGTGGGCCTCGGCCCAGTCCGCGCCGTCCTCCGGGACCAGGTCGGCCTCCGGGCCGGTGCCGATCGCGTAGGCGTCCAGGCGGACGTTCATCCGCTTGGCGACCGGTCCCGCCGCGCCGCTCCACTCGGTGCCCTCCGAGCTGAGCAGGACGAAGGACCGCTCGTAGAGGTCGATGGTGGACCTCCGCACGCCCCGCGCCGCGTCGCGCAGCCACAGGTGCGGGGCACGGGTGCCCGGGTCCCCGCGCAGCCGCATCCGTTCGGGCACGACCGGCAGGTCCGGGTCGGCGCCGACGACCGCGCCCTGGCCGTAGCCGTACCCCATGGCGACGGCCAGGACGCCGTTCTGCGGGCCGCCGCGTGCCGGCGCCTCGGGGACGGACTCCGGGTCCGGCTCGTAGCCCGGGTGGCTGTGCTCGGCCGAACGGGCCGAGGCCCGCTCGCTCGTCGCCCGCGCCACCGGGAGCCGCTCGGACTCGTACGTCTCCAGCAGCCCCGGGCCCGCGGCGCCGTCCAGTACCGCGGCGATCTTCCAGGCCAGGTTGTGCGCGTCCTGGATGCCGGTGTTGGAGCCGAACGCCCCGGTGGGGGACATCTCGTGGGCGGAGTCGCCGGCGAGGAAGACCCGGCCGGCCGCGTACCGCTGGGCGACGCGCTGGGCGGCGTGCCACGGCGCCTTGCCGGTGACCTCGACGTCCAGGCCGGGTGCGCCGACCGCCCGCCGGATGTGCTCCACGCAGCGTTCGTCGGTGAAGTCCTCCAGGGTCTCGCCGCGGTCGGGGTGCCACGGCGCGTGGAAGACCCACCGCTCGCGGTTGTCGACGGGCAGCAGCGCCCCGTCGGCGTCCGGCTTGGTGAGGTAGCACACGATGAACCGCCGGTCGCCGATCACGTCCGCGAGCATGCGGGACCGGAAGGTGATGCTGACGTTGTGGAAGAGGTCGCCGGGACCGCTCCGGCCGATCCGGAGCTGCTCGCGCACGGGGCTGCGCGGCCCGTCGGCGGCGACCAGATAGTCGGCGCGCACGGTGCTGTGCTCGCCGGTCTCCCGGTTCTTGACGAGCGCGGTGACCCCGCTCTCGTCCTGCTCGAAGGAGAGCAGTTCGGTGGAGAACCGCAGGTCCGCCCCGAGGGTGGGGGTCACGGACATGAGTACCGGCTCGATGTCGTTCTGGCTGCACAGGCACCAGCTCGCGGGGCTGAACCGGGCCAGCGCGCCCCCGGGGTCGATCTGCTCGAACAGCCATTTCTGATCGTCGCCGGTCAGCGAGCCGCCCTGCAGGATGCCGTGGTTGTCCGCAAGGACCGAGGCGGCCCGACGGATCCGGTCCTCGACCCCGGCGACCCGGAACAGTTCCATCGTGCGTACGTTGATACCGCGTCCACGCGGGTGCAGCGAGGTTCCCGCGTGCTTCTCGACCAGCATGTGCGTGATGCCATGACGGCCGAGGAACAGCGAGGTGCACAGGCCCACCAGCGAGCCGCCCACGATGAGGACCGGGACGCGGTGGTCGACGTTTTCCTTCATGGCTCTTCCATGCCCTCTGCGACGGGGGTTCCCTCGGTCGTTCACCCGCTTGGTTCTCTCCTCTCGCGCCGACGGGGTCGGCGGACCACGATCGGTTCGGGTGGCGCCGACCCGTGGCGACCGTGTGGTCTCGAAGGAGTGTGAACGATGACAGCCTTGTCGGAACGGATATCCCAGTCCGCCTTCGACGACTCGAGACTTCGGGTCGTGCTGCTGCTGGATCTGTACGACGGTGCGCAGAACC
Source organism: Streptomyces sp. NRRL F-2664 (assembly GCF_000719345.1). GTDB lineage: Bacteria > Actinomycetota > Actinomycetes > Streptomycetales > Streptomycetaceae > Streptomyces. Next base: position 84,796 of record NZ_JOFX01000009.1, on the reverse strand, counting down.
AGTTCCTGGAGGTCTACGAGGACCTGCACAAGCGGGTCTCCTCCGTCCCCGGTCACATCCGGGACGAGCTGTGCCAGTCGATCGAGAATCCGTCGCAGTGGCTGATCACCAGCGAATGGGAGAGCGCCCCGCGTTTCCTCGCCTGGGTCAACAGCGAGGAGCACGTCGCGTCGGTCCAGCCGCTGCACGGCTGCGTGAGGGACACCCGCTCGCTGCGGTTCAGCGTCCTGCGGGAGACCGGCAGGGACCACGGTCCCGGTGCCGCGGCCTCCTTGGCCCCGGGCCCGCCCGCCGGCTCCCCCTTCGCGGCCGCTGCGGCCGCCGCGTCCGCACCGGCCTCCGCCTCCGCGTCCGCGGAGGGGCCGGACCGCGCCAGGGGCCGTCTCCAGGTCGCCCCGCGGCGCGGGGACGGCGTGGTCCGCCACGCCCTGACCTTCACGGTGAAGCCGGGCAGCGAGGCCGTCGTGGCGGAGCTGCTGAGCGGGTACGCGTCGCCGCAGGCTCAGGTCGACGAGCACACGCGGCTGCGCCGCACCTCCCTTTTCATGCACGGCAACCGCGTCGTACGGGCCGTGGAGGTCGAGGGCGACCTGCTCGCGGCGCTGCGCCACGTGGCCCAGCAGCCCGAGGTCAGGGCGCTGGAGGAGGCCATCAACCCGTACCTGGAGCAGGACCGAGATCTCAGCGACCCCGGTTCGGCCCGGACCTTCTTCACCCGCGCGGCGCTGCCCGCCGTGCACCATGTGGCGGCCGGCGGCGGCAAGGGTGCCGAGCTCGAACGGCACGCGCTGTTCCATCCCGCCAAGAAGGGCTGCGGCATGGAACTCGCCCGGCTGCTCGCCGCACAGGACGAGGCGGCCGTGGACGACGCGACGAGCCCGATCGAGGCGAGCACCGTCTTCCAGCGCGACGACATCGTCGTCCGCCTCCTCGACCTGCGCGGGCCGCACGACGCCCACCCGGCCCTGACGCTGGGCGTCGAGGGCGCTCACAAGGCGGCGGTGCTGGCCCGGCTGCTCGACAGCGCCACGGACGGCGTCCCCACCACCCACCAGGAGATCTCGCGCTTCCTGGAGCGCTCCGAGATGCGCCTGATCACCGACCGGCGCTCGCCGGCCCGAGCCTGAGGAGTACGCCATGACCGACCGACTGACCGTGGAAGAGCTGGCCGCGCTGATGAAGAAGGGTGCGGGCATCGCCGTCGACCCCGCCGTGATGGCGGAACGGCCGGATGTGCAGTTCGACGAATGGGGGCTCGACTCGCTCGGGCTGCTCGGCATCGTCGGGGAGCTGGAGAACCGGCACGGCCGGCCCCTGCCCGCCGGCGCGGACCAGTGCAAGTCGCCGCGCGAGTTCCTCGACCTCGTCAACGAAGCCCTGACGGCCGGGACCACCTGACGCGCCCGGCCGGACGGGCGGCGCCGCCCGGCACGCACGACGGCGCCCCGGGACCGGCCTTCCGCCGGTCCCGGGGCGCCGTGGCTCGTGCCGGCCGGATCACCCGGGCACGGTGCACTCGAAGGCGTGCAGGTACGCGTTGACGGGGCGGACCTCGCCGAGCACCAGGCCGGCGTCCGCCAGACGGGTGCGCAGGCTCTCCTCGGTGTGCTTCGCCCCGCCGACGTTGAGCAGCAGCATCAGGTCCATGGCGGTGGTGAAGCGCATCGACGGCGTGTCGTCGACGAGGTTCTCGATGACGACGACCCTGGCTCCGGGGCGGGCGGCGGTGACGACGTTGCGCAGGGTGCGGCGGGTGCTCTCGTCGTCCCATTCGAGGATGTTCTTGATGATGTAGAGGTCCGCCTCGACCGGGACGGCCTCGCGGCAGTCGCCGGGGACGATGGTGGCCCGGTCGGCGAGGGGACCGCCGTCGCGCAGCCGGGGGTCGGCCTTCGCGGCCACACCGGGCAGGTCGAGCAGGTGTCCCCGTACCGTCGGGTGCTTCTCGAGCAGGCCGGCCAGCACATGGCCCTGGCCGCCGCCGATGTCCGCCACCACGCGGACGCCCGTGAGGTCGAGGAGGTCCGCGACGTCGAGTGCCGACTGCATGCTGGAGGTGGTCATGGCGCGGTTGAAGACGTGCGCGGACTCGTGCGCGTCCTCGTGGAGGTAGTCGAAGAACCCCTTGCCGAAGAGGTCGTGGAAGATGCTCCCGCCGGTGCTCACGGCGTCGTCGAGCCGCGGCCAGGCCTGCCAGGTCCAGGGTTCCGTGCACCACAGGGCGATGTAGCGCAGGCTGTGCGGGTCGTCCTCGCGCAGCAGCCGGGACATCTCCGTGTGGACGAAGCTGCCGTCCTCGGTCTCGGCGAAGATGCCGTAGCAGGACAGGGCGCGCAGCAGCCGCCGCAGGGGCGCCGGCTCCGCGTGCACCGCCGCGGCGAGCTCGGCGGGGGTGGCGGGCGACTCCCCGAGGGCGTCGGCCACCTTGAGGCGGGCCGCGGCCCGTACGGCGGCGGCGACGGCTGCGCCGAAGGCGAGTTCCCGCAGGCGCATCGCAGGCGGCGGCGTGTGCGGGGGGCCGGCGTTCGGGGCGGGGACGGGTACGGAGGCGGGGGCGGGGGTGGAATCCAGCGTGGTCATACGGCCTCGATTCTCCTGATCAGGGGCGACATGGTTCAGCACAGTCCGGCCGGCACGGAGGTGTCGCAGCGGTTGTCGAGGAAGCGGTTGCCCGCGCCCGCTCCCTGGTTGGCCAGGTCGTAGGGCAGGTTGTCCAGCACCACGTTGTCCTCGATGACGTTGTCGGTGTTCGTCGCGCCCACGAAGCTCTTGAACAGCAGGATGCCGCCCGACAGCGGGGACGATCCGACGTTGCCCCGGATGGAGTTCGACCGGACGATCGTCTCCTCGGCGCCGGTGAGGACGACGCCGACGCCCTGGATGTCGGGGAGGCGGCTGTTGCCCTTGCAGAACTTGTTGTTCTCGTGGATGCGGTTGCCCCGGATGGTCAGGTCGCCGGCGCCGGGTTCGCCCTCGTCGCCGACGACGAAGACGCCGCCGCAGTTGCCGGTGAGGTGGTTGCCGCTGACGGTGAGGTTCCTGACGCGCCGGACCGTGACCCCGATGCGGTTGCCGGTGAGCCTGTTGCCGCGGATCACCGCGCCGCCGGTGTCGGTGGCGCCGCCCTCGCGCGCGACGGTGTTGGCGATGAAGAGGCCCGACTCGCCGTTGTCGCGGGCGATGTTGTCACGGAAGAAGCCGCGGGTGGACCGCTCCTGGGCGATGCCCCAGGTGCTGTTGTTCTCGGAGATCACGCGCTCGACGCTCAGCCGGTCGGTGTACGAGGCCCAGATGCCGTTCCGCTTGAAGCCGGAGACCGTCAGCGCGCGGATCTCGACACCGGTGACGGGCCGCTCCTGCGTGCCCATGACGCAGATGCCGGTGTCGGCCTGGGAGCAGGCGAGGGCGGCCCGTCCGGAGGCCTGCGGCGTGGCGGGCAGGGTGGTGGCGGCCGGTGGCCGGATCACCGTCCGCTCTCCCCATCCGCGCAGCGTCACCCGCTTGGTGATCAGTACGTTCTCGTAGTAGGTGCCGGGCATGACGGTGATGGTGTCGCCCGGTCGCGCGGAGTCCACCGCGTCCTGGATCGAGTCGCCCGGGTGCACTCGGTGTCCGGCCGCGGACGCGGTGGGCGCGAGGACGCCGAAGCCGGCCGCCATGACGACGGCGATGCACGTGAGGGACTTGAGTTGTCGGTTCGTCACCCTGCAGAAGTTATGGGCGATTGGGACAAATCGCCACACTGGGTGAGCAGATCGACGCATGCCGTCGGCAAACGGCCGCATTTTGACGTCCGGAGAGTGGATCGTCGTACCGGAGGCGGATTCCGTGGGGGCTCCACACCGCGCGACCCCGCGCGGTTGCCCGCCGAACGGCAACGGCGCCGGCCGGGAGGGGTTTCCCGGTCCGCAGCGGGACGGGCAACGGGCAACCCGTCGACCGCGGCTGCCCGGCGGCGCCAGGCTGGGCCGTCGGCACCGGGCACGAGACACGCAGCCCGCAGCCCGAAGCCCGCAAGCACGAACGATCCGCCGGTCCCCAAGGGGAAGCCATGCGCAAGCTGTTCCGCGGCGCCGCCGCCCTCGCCACATCCGTCGTCGCCGTGGTCGCGCTCAGCGCCTCCGTGGCGGCCAAGCCCGTCGACGCCTGGGCGGGATGCCCGGAGGGGGCGGTGTGCGTCTACCCCCAGAACCAGAACCCGGCCGTCAAGCCCACGCACGTCTTCCACCGCTACGGGGCGCACAACCTCAGCAACAAGTTCGGGCACCACTGGGTGCTGAACAACCAGTACGGCGGTGCGACCGCAAACCTGTGCACCGGCTACAACGGCGCCGGCTGCGGCAGCCCCATCGCCGCCAAGACCGGTGTGTACGCCGACCTCACGCCGATCAACTCGATCCGCCTCAACCGCTGACGCACCCGGCGAGGACGGCGTCCGGAGCCGCCGGCCGGCGGCTCCGGGCGTTTCCTGTGCTCGTCGTACCGGCTGGAAGATCCCTCTATCCGGCGGCTCCGCGCGGTAGCCTGGGCGACGCCATCTCACTGCCTGGGCGCACTGCCATGGGGGATGTTTTGGGGGATCCGGACCGCCGGCGCACGGACGACCGGCCACGGGAGTCCGACGACACCGCGCGGCCCTTCCCTGCCCGGCTCAGACGTCTGCGGTTGCAACGCGGCCTGTCCCTTGCCGACCTCGCGCGCGAGACGCACTACAGCAAGGGCTATCTGAGCAAGATCGAGACCGGCTCGAAGCGGGTGACCGTCGATGTCGCGCGCCGCTGCGACGATGTCCTGCGGGCCGGGGGCGAACTGCTGCGGCTGGCCCGGGAGGCCGAGGCCCCCGAGGACACGGCCGGGGCCGGCGACGCGGGTGACGCCGCCGTGGCCGGGCCGCGGTCGGCGGGCGAATGCCCCTACCGCGGCCTGCCCGCCTTCACCGCGAGCGACGCCCGGTGGTTCTTCGGCCGGGAACGGGCCACTGCCGAGTTGGCCGAACGGGTCTTCGAGCGGATCGGCACGGGGCCCCTGGTCCTCGTCGCCCCGTCGGGCGCCGGCAAGTCCTCCCTGCTGAACGCCGGCCTCGTGCCGGCCCTGCGGGACGGCCGCTTCCCGATGCCGGGCGCCGCCGACTGGCCGGTGGTCCGGTGCACGCCCACCGCGCACCCCCTGGACGAACTGCTCGGCCGCGCCGCGAAGGTGCTGGGCGGCGATCTCGGCCTCACCGCCGAGGAGTTGCGCGAGCATCCGCACGCGCTGCTCGCCCCGGTCCACCGGCTGTCGCCACCGCCCGCCGCGACCGGCCCGGGCCTGCCTCCGCCGCCACTGCGTCCGGTCCTGCTGGTCGACCAGTTCGAGGAGTTGTTCACCCTCTGCACCGACGAGGACGAACGGCGTGCCTTCGTACGGGTGCTCTGCGCACTGGCGGCCCCCGGCCCGCAGGACACCCCGTACGCGCCCGCCGTCGTCGTCGTCGGGGTACGGGCCGACTTCACCGGGAACTGCCTGGACCTCCCGGAGCTGGCCCCGGTCTTCACCGGCGGGCTGTTCGTCCTGCCGCCGATGTCGCCCGCGGAACTGCGGGAAGCGATCACCCGGCCGGCCCGGCTCGCGGGTCTGGCCCTCGAACCGGGGCTGGTCCCCCTGCTGCTGCGCGACGTCGGCCTGCGCGACGGACCGCCCGGCGGGACGACGCCCTCCGGTGCGCTGCCGCTGGTCTCCCACGCGCTGATGACCACATGGCGCCGCCGCGAGGGCGCCACCTTGACCGTCGCCGGCTACGAGCGGACCGGCGGCATCCAGGGGGCCGTGGCCCGGACCGCCGAGGAGGTGTTCGCCCGCCTCTACCCGGCCGAACAGCACACGCTGCGGCGCGTCCTGGTGCGGCTGGTGCACGTGGCCGACGGTACGGGGCCGACGCGCCGGCGGATGAGCCGGACGGCCCTCCTGGAGCATCCGGCCGACGCGGGGCCGGCCGCGGCGGCGCTCGACGCCTTCGTCCGGGCCCGCCTGATCACCGCGGACAGCGACACCGTGGAGATCACCCACGAGGCGCTGCTGCACGCCTGGCCGCGGCTGCGCGGCTGGATCGACGCCGACCGCGCGGGGCTCCTCATCCACCAGCAGCTGAGCCACGCCGCCGCCGAGTGGGAGCGCGAGGGCCGCGATCCGTCGGCGCTCTACCGGGGGACGCGGCTGGAGACCGCGGGTTCCTGGGCGGACGAACTCGGCGGCAGTACCCGGCTCACCCCGCGGGAGACGGCCTTCCTCCGGGCGAGCCGGGCGGCGCAGGACGGCCGGGAGCGGCAGGCCGCCCGCCAGGCGCGGCTGCGCCGGCGGATGCTGGCGACGCTGGTCGTCCTGCTGGTCCTGGCGGTGGGCGCCGGCGGGCTCGCGTACCAGCAGCGCGCCGGCGCGCTGGGGCAGGAACGGGTGGCCCGTTCACGGGCGCTCGCACTGGAGTCGGCGGCGCTGGCGGCGGGCCAGCCCGAGGCCTCGATGCTGCTCGCCGGGGACGCGTACCGGACCGCGCGGACGAGCGAGGCGCGCGGGGCCCTGCTGAGCACGCAGTCGCAGCCGTTCCTGGCTCGGCTGGGCGGGCACCGCGGACCGGTCAACGCGGTGGCCTTCGGTCCGGACAACGGCATCCTGGCGACGGGGAGTTCCGACGGGACGGTGACCCTGCGGCGGCTGTCGGACCGGCGGACGACCGCGACGTTCCCGATGCCGGGACGGGTCCGCGCGGTCGCCCTGAGCCCCGACGGCCGGACCCTCGCGGCGGTCTCGACGGACGGGCCGGCGCGGCTCTGGGACGCCGTCGGCGGTGCGGTGAAGGCGGTGCTCCCGGCGAGCACGGCGGGCTCGCGGACGGTGGCCTTCGCGCCGGACGGGCGGTCCGTGGCGACGGGCTGCCCGGACGGGACGGTCCGGTTGTGGGAGACCGGCGGGCAGTACGGCGCCGTCGCGTCCTTGGCCGGGCACACCGGGCAGGTCAACGCGCTGGCCTTCGCCGCGGACGGCCGGACGCTGGTCTCGGCCGGCGCCGACCGGACCGTGCGGCTGTGGGATCCGGCGGGGGGTGGTACGCCCGCCGTGCTGACCGGGCACACCGACGAGGTGCTGGCCGCGGCGTTCGCCCCGGACGGCCGTACGGTCGCCACGGGCGGCGTCGACCGGACCGTACGGCTGTGGGACGTGGCCGGGCGCCGCCCGGCGGCCACGCTGGCCGGGCACAGCGACGACGTCAACGGTGTCGCCTTCACGCCGGACGGTACGACGGTGGTCAGCGCGGGCGGCGACGGCGCGACCCGGCTCTGGGACGTGGCGGGCGCCCGGCCGACGGCGACGCTCGCCGGGCACACCGACTACGTGCTCGGGGTGGCCGTGGACGTCCGGGGCGGGCTCGTGGCCACCGCGGGGTTCGACCAGTCGGTGGTGCTGTGGGACCTGCGGGGCGCGGTGCTGGCCTCTCGGCCGTTCACCGAGATCTGGCAGGCCGCGTTCAGCCCGGACGGGAAGCTGCTGGCGACCGCGGAGGCCGACCACGCGGTGCGGCTGTGGGACGTGGCGGGGCGGCGGGTCGTGGCCACCTTCGAAGGGCACAGCGAGACCGTTTTCTCGGTGGACTTCGCGCCGGACGGGCGGACGCTGGCCTCGGCCGGTTCCGACGGGACGGTGCGGCTGTGGGACGTGGCGGCGGGTGGTCCGTCGGCCACCCTGGCCGGCCAGGAGGGAACCGTGTTCGCGGTCGACTTCGCACCGGACGGGCGGACCCTGGCGGCGGCCGGGTCGGACGGTACGGTCCGGCTGTGGGACGTCGCGTCCCGCCGTCGCGTCGCCACGCTCAGCGGGCACACGGATTTCGCCAACGACGTGGAGTTCAGCCCGGACGGGCGCACCCTGGCGAGCGCCGGGGACGACCTGGCGGTCCGTCTGTGGGACGTGGCCGGACGCCGGCCGCTCGCCGTGCTCACCGGCCACACGGGCGCGGTCCGGGGCGTGGCCTTCGGCCCGGACGGGCGGACGCTCGCCACCAGCGGCAACGACGGGACCGTACGGCTGTGGGACGTGCGGCGCCACCGCTTCGAGGCGGCGCTGGCCGGCCACACCGGTTCGGCGCGGGGCATCGCCTTCTCTCCCGACGGCCGGACGCTCGCGAGCAGCGGCAACGACCGGACGGTGCGGCTGTGGGACGTGGCGGGGCGGCGCACGCTGGCGGCGCTTTCCGGACACACGAACGCGGTGTGGGGGGTGGCCTTCTCCCCCGACGGCGGGACGGTGGCGAGTAGCAGTACGGACGGCTCGGTGCGGCTGTGGGACCTGGACGTGGAGGCGCGCCTGGCGGTGGTCGACCGGCTTCGCAAGAGGCCGGACCGGGCGCCGTCCGCCGCACGCGGGAACGGTCGGCAAAGGGGCGTTTTTCAGCCGGACTTGACGCACCGACCATAAGGACTCGGCCACAGTTTGGCCGAAACTCCTTTGCATGAAACGTTGTTGATAACCCGCCAATCGATAGTACGATTTAAACCGAACATGTGCCCTTGGCAACCATCGACCGGACCTCGACCATCCAGATCATCCGCCGAAGGCACATGCGGAATCGATGATTGTCCACCGGCATCTCCAGGTGCCCGGCCGAGGTCACAAACCTTGACGGGCGGGATACCGGCGGCGCGCACACCCTGCACGCCGTCCACCCCCCGCCGCGCAACAACTAGGGGAGATTTTTCGTGTCGCACATGCGCAAGATCGTCGTTGCTGCCATCGCCGTTTCGCTCACCACCGTCGGTATTACGGCCAGCGCCTCCGCGGACCCGTCGAAGGACGCCAAGGCCCAGGCCGCCGTCGCCGACTCCGGCATCACCGGCACCTGGTACAACCAGCTCGGCTCGACCTTCATCGTGACCGCGAACGCGGACGGCAGCCTCACCGGCACCTACGAGTCGGCCGTCGGCAACGCCGAGAGCCGTTACGTCCTGACCGGCCGTTACGACAGCGCCCCGGCCACCGACGGCAGCGGCACCGCCCTCGGCTGGACGGTGGCGTGGAAGAACAACTACCGCAATGCCCACTCCGCCACTACCTGGAGCGGCCAGTACGTCGGCGGCTCCGAGGCCCGCATCAACACCCAGTGGCTGCTGACCTCGGGCACCACCGCGGCCAACGCCTGGAAGTCCACGCTGGTGGGTCACGACACCTTCACCAAGGTGAAGCCGTCGGCCGCGTCGATCGACGCGGCGAAGAAGGCGGGCGTCAACAACGGCAACCCGCTCGACGCCGTCCAGCAGTAACAGCGCCCGGGCACCCGGAGTGCCGGGACGTCGGACCGCATACGCGCGGGCGGGCCGCAGGCATGTCCTGCGGGCCGCCCGCCGCCGGCGGGGCCCGCCCCGGGCGGAGTTCCGCACGAGACGCGTCTCACACGGTTTCCTCCCCGGCCGGTATTCAGCGTGATCACGACGCCTTGGTACCGTCGGCCGGGGGAAGGTGGAATTGACGTGATGGTGGCAATGCCCGTTGACAGTGTGGATCTGTTCGACCAGGAGTATGCGCTCGACCCCTATCCGGCGATGGCGGCGCTCCGCGCACGCGAACCCGTGAAGTTCGACGAGAACACGGGGCTTTGGCTGATCAGTCGATACCAGGACGTGCGCACGGTTCTCCTCGATCCGGAGAATTACCTTCCGGACAATGCGATCGACGCAGTGGGGCGATTCTCCGTGCCGACGCTGCGCGCGCTGGCGCGGGTCAAATTCGACCTCCCGCAAACGCTTGCAAACAACGGTTCCGACAGTCACGCCGGCTATCGGCGCATCATGACCAGGCTGTTCAACGCCCAGGCCGTGGCCGCCTCGGTGCCGATGGTGGAGAAGGTCGTGGCGGAGGCCCTCGACGACGTCGAGCAGCGGCTCGCCGCCGACGGTGTCTGCGACCTGGCGACGACCATTGCCCGCGACGTGCCCTTCCGGGTGATGCTGGCACTGCTCGGGCTGGAATCGGCCATCGACGTGGACATCGACACCCTGGCCCGCTGGAGCGACGCCTCCCTGGAGCTGTTCTGGGGACGGCCGCGCGGCGAGCGCGAAGTGGCGCTGGCCCGTGAGGCCGCCGCGTTCTACGCCTGGCTCACCGACCTGGTGTCGCAGCCCGCGCCCGAGGACGGCACGCTGCTCGGCGCACTGGCCGCGCACCGGCTGCCGGACGGGGAGCCGCTCGGAGTCACCCAGAAGGCCGCCGTCGTCTACTTCATGATCATCGCCGGTCAGATGACGACCACCCAGATGCTCAGCACCATGTACCGCAGGGCACTGCAGGAGCCCGGTCTGTGGCAGCGGTTCGCCGTCGAACCGGCGGCCGTGGAGCCGTGGACCGAGGAGGTGCTGCGGCGGGACCCGCCCATCACCACCTGGCGCCGGATCACCGGCCGGCCGATGACGCTGTCCGGCGTCGACCTGCCGGCGGGGGCTCCGCTGCTGCTGATGCTGGCGTCGACCGGTTCGGACACGGAGGTCTTCGACCACCCCGAGCAGATCTGTCCGCACCGGGCCAACGTGCGCAAGCACCTGTCCTTCGGCATCGGACGCCACCGCTGTTCGGGAGCCGAACTGGCCCGGATGGAGGCCGACGTGGTGATGCGGATGACCGCGGCCCGGCTTCCGGACCTCCGCTTCTGCACGGAGTCCTCTCCGCAGATGCTGGCGCTGCTCTCCTTCCGCGCCCCGCTCCAGGTGCTGGTGCGGCGGGGCTGAGCGGTTCACGGTCGGCCGGACCGCAGGCGCCGCCGCCGGTCCGGCCGACCGGAGGCCTTCGCGCCGCCGCGGCGACGGGCCGCCGCCCGATCACAGGACCTCCCACATCCCGTGCCCGCCCTCCAGCAGGGCCCTGCGCACCCGGCCGTGGGCGATCTTTCCGCTCGGCGTGTGGGGCAGCTCGTCCACCTCGAAGAGCCGGCGGGGGCACTTCTGCCGCGACAGGTGGGCCGAGGCCCGGTCGCGTACCTCCGCCAGGCCGAGGCGGGCCCCCGGCCGCCACCGGACGACGGCGCACACCAGGTCGCCCCACCGCGGGTCCGGCAGTCCCACGACGGCGGCCTCGTCGATCTCCTCCAGCCGGAGCAGGGCCGCCGTGACCTCCTCGGGATGCACGTTCAGGCCCCCGCTGATCAACATCCCCTGCTTCCTGCCGACGAGGTGCAGGTAGCCCCGCTCGTCGACGCGGCCGATGTCCCCGACGGTGAACCAGCCGTCCCGGTCGGGACCGTCGCCGTCCTCCGCGGACAGGTAGCCGGTGAACAGCATGTCGCTGCGGACGTGCACCTGGCCGGGCTCGCCGGCGGCGACCTCCTCGCCCGCGGGTGAGCGCAGCGACAGCTCCACGCCGTCCACCGGTCTGCCGACGGAGTCCCCGGGCCCGTCCTCGTGGCCGTGCTGCACGGAGACGAGGCTGAGTTCGGTGGCGCCGTAGAACTCCGCGGCATCGGCGTTCGGGAACAGCTCCCCGGCAAGGGCGCGCCGGGCCGGGGACCACTTCGCGCCCGCCGAGAGCAGCGAGCGCACCTGCGGAAAGCGGCGGCCCGGGTGTCGACGGGCGTGTTCGAGCAGGGCCTGGAACATCGTCGGCACCAGGTAGAGCCGGGTGACGTGGTGCCGTTCGAGGTCGTCGAGCGCGCGGTCCGCGTCGAAGACGGGCATCAGGCGTACGGTCGCGCCGACGTGCAGGGCGTGCACCAGCCCGAAGAGGAAGTGCGAGTGCGCCAGGGAGCCGGGCAGCAGCACGGTGTCGGCCGGCCCGATGCCGAAGGCGGCGGTGTAGCGGTCGAACGTGCGCAACCAGGAGCGGTGCGAGCGGACCACGCCCTTGGGGCGGCCCGTGCTCCCGGAGGTGAAGCCCACGTAGAAGGGCCTGTCGGGCGCCACGTACGGCAACGGCGTGGCCGCGCCGCGGGTCGGCGGCGCGGGGCCGCCGCGCAGCCATGCCGCGAATTGGGGGTCGGTGACGTCGACGAGGGTGGCGGGGTCCGCGCAGCGGGCGACCGGTCCTGTGGCGGATGCGCAGAAGAGCCGTGCGGGCGGCGCGTCGTGCAGGACGGCCGCCAGTTCGGCGCTGCTCCACGCCGGGTCGAGGACCATCACCGGGATGCCGGCGAGCGCGCCGCCGAGGAAGAGCGGTGCGAACTCCGCGCGGTTGCCGAGCAGGAGGGCGATCCGCACCCCGGGGGCGGGGTCCGGGCCGAAGTCGGCGCGCAGGGCCCGGGCGACAGCGAGCGCGCCGCGCCGCAGCGCGCCGTAGCTCCACCGTCCCCCGGGCCCGTCGCCGACGGCGAGAGCGGTCCGGTCGGGTGACTCGGCGGCGTGCGTGAGGAACCCGCCGGCGATCGTCATGACGTCCTCCATCACTCGGCCCGGAGCCGCGGCCCGGACCCGGGCCGGTCGGGCTACCAGGGGCTGTGCTTGACCACGACGTCGATGGCGCGGTCGATCTCCGCTTCGGTGAGGTCGGCCCGGGAGGTGAGCCGGATCCGGGAGAACCGGTCGGGGACCGACGGCGGGCGGAAGCAGGCGACCTTGACGCCGTCGGCGAGGCAGTCCTGCGCCCACTGTGCGGTCAGGGCCGCGGAGGGTCCGCGGACCGAGACCACGGCCGCCTGCGCCTCGGTCACCGGCAGGCCGGCGGCGGAGAGGCGTTCGGCCAGCGCCACCGCGACCGCCCGGGTCCGGGCCGGACGGTCCGGTTCGGCGCGCAGGACCCGCAGTGCCGCCAGGGCTCCGGCGGCGGAGGCCGGGGCGAGCCCGGTGTCGAAGAGGAAGCTTCGGGCCATGTTCATGACGTGGTCGACGACCCGGCAGGGGCCGATCACCGCGCCGCCCTGGGCGCCCAGGGACTTCGACAGGGTGATGGTGGTGACCACGTCGGGGCTGCCGGCCAGGCCGGCGGCCCTCACCGCGCCCTCTCCCGCCGCGCCGATGACACCGAAGCCGTGGGCGTCGTCGACGAGCAGCCCGGCGCCGTGACGGCGGCAGACGTCAAGGACCGCGCGCAGGTCGACGAGGTCGCCGTCGACGGAGAACACCGACTCGGTCACGGCCACCGCGCGCTGCTGGTCCCGTTCGGCGAGCGCCCGCTCCAGCGCCTGCGGGTCGGCGTGGCCGGTGTCGACCACGTCGGCGCCGGAGAGGCGGTAGCCGTCGATCAGGGAGGCGTGGTTGAACGCGTCGGAGGCGATCAGGGTGCCGGGGCGGGCCAGGGCGGTCACCGCGCCCAGGTTGGCCAGGTAGCCGGAGGAGAAGACCAGGGCGGCCTCCGCCCCGGCGAAGTCGGCCAGTTCCCGTTCCAGTTCGACGTGCACCTCGGTGGTGCCGGTGGCGAGCCGGGAGCCGGTCGATCCGGCGCCCCAGGTCACGGTGGCGTCGGCCGCCGCCCGGACGACACCGGGGTGGCGGGTGAGGCCGAGGTAGTCGTTGCCGCCGAAGTCGATCACGTTCGGGCGGGGTCCCCGGACCTGGACCCGGCGGGTGAGGCCCGCCCGGTCACGACGCCGGGTGCTGTCGTCGATCCACGCGAAGACCTCGTGCGGGTCGCCGTGTCGCTCTGTTTCCATCGCTTCGCTCCGAACGCTATCCGGCGGGGCCGAGGACGAGGACGCCGTTGTGGCCGCCGAACCCGAACGACTGGGTGAGGGACGGTCCGGGCTCCCACTTCCTGCCGTCGCCGGTCACGACGTCCACGGCGAGCGCCGGGTCGGGGGTGGTCAGGCCGATGGTCGGGGGGATCACCGAGTGGCGCATGGACAGCAGCACCGCGACGGCCTCCAGCGCGCCGCCCGCGCCGAAGGCGTGTCCGGTGGCCCCCTTGGTGGAGGTCACCGGCGGGCAGTCCGGGAAGACCGACAGGATGGCGTTCGTCTCCGCCTCGTCGTTGCGCAGGGTGCCCGTGCCGTGGGCGTTGATCTGCCGTACGTCCTGCGGGCGCACGCCGGCGTCCTCCAGGGCCAGGCGGATGCAGCGGGCCGCGTCGGCTCCCGAGGGCGCGGGCATGGTGATGTCGTGCGCGTCGGCCGTGCTGCCGGAGCCGAGCACCTCGCCGTACAGGGTGGCGCCGCGCGCCACCGCCGTGTCCCAGTCCTCCAGGACCAGCACCGCGGCCCCCTCGGCGATGGCGAAGCCGTCGCGTTCCGCGTCGAAGGGCCGGGTGCGGCCGGACGCGGAGAGGGCCCGCATGTTGGTGAACCCGGCCACGATGGTGGGTGTGATCGCCGCCTCGGTGCCGCCGGCGAGAACCCGGTCGCAGGTGCCGTCGGCGATCATCCGTGCCGCGTGCCCGATGGCGTGGGTGGCGGCCGCGCAGGCGGTCTCCAGGCTCTCGCACGGTCCGCGCCAGCCCTGGCGCATGGCCACCGTCGCGGCGGCCGCGTTGGCCATCATCATCGGCACGAGGAAGGGGGAGACCCGCCTGCCGCCGCGCTCGTGGTGGACGATGCTCTGCCGTTCGAAGGTACTGACGCCGGCGAGGGCCGTGGCGACGACGACGCCGCTGCGTTCGGCGTCCACCTCGGTCAGGCCGGAGTCGCGGCACGCCATGTCGGCGGCGGCGACGGCGAACTGGGTGAACCGGTCGGTGTGCCGCGCTTCCCGGACGTCCATCCAGGGTGAGGGGTCCCAGTCCGCCAGTTCCCGGTGGCCGTCCGGCGGGGTGGTGAAGAGGCCCTCCCAGAAGGCGTCCGCGCCCGTGCCGCAGGCGCTGACGACACCGATCCCGGTGACCGCCACGCGGCGTGCACCGTGCTTCCCGCCGGTCATCGGGCGACCAGCGAGAGGATCAGCCGGTGCAGGTCGCCGACGGTCCGGATCTCCTCGACGGACTCGTCCGGCACCGATATGCCGAACTCCTCCTCGACGGCCATGACCAGTTCGACCTGGATGAGACTGCTGGCGCCGAGATCGTCGGTCAGGCTCGCGTCCGCGGTCACGGACTCGGCCTTGACCTGCAGGACGTCGACGGCGCAGGTGGTGAGGCGGTCGAAAACGTCGTCGTTAGCCACGGGTGGCCAACCTCCCCCAAAATCGTATGGATTGTATGTGTTTCATGCGGATCCGGACGTCCCGGCTGTCGTCGGGTCATCCCTCGGGCACGGGCTCCCGCAGCACACCGGCTGCCTTCCCGGCGCGACCGCCCCGGCCCGCCGCCATCCTGGGCAGGACGACCAGGGCCAGGGCGACCAGCTCCAGCCCCGCGCCCGTCCAGGCCAGGGCGGCCGGCGAGAGCCGGTCGAGGACCGCACCGCCGACCGCACCGCCGAGGGCCACGCCGAGGTACGACGCGGAGCTGTTGACGGAGATGGCCACGCTCGGGGCAGTCGGTGCCAGGTCCAGGACGCGGTGGATGGCGGTGGGCGGCTCGGCCCAGTAGACCGTGCCCCAGGCGACGGTCACGGCGAGGAAGACCGCCACCACCGCCGCCGAGCCGGAGGCGAAGAAGCTCGCCAGCACGCCCAGCAGCGCCATCGTCAGCGCTACACCCGACACCGCGGCGGTGAAGGTGCGTTCGGCCCCGATGCGGTCGCCGAGCCGGCCGCCGACCGCGTTGCCCACGGCCCCGGCGACGCCGAAGACCAGCAGGACGATGCTCACCCGGGCGTCGTCCATGCCCGTGGTGGCGCGGGTGAAGGCCGCCAGGTAGGTGAAGACGGTGAAGCAGCCCGCGACCGCGAACAGGTTGGCCAGGACGGCCAGCAGCACCGGTCGCTGCGCGCCGATCCGGACCCGGTCCCGCATGCCGATCGCGGGCGGCTGCGGTACGGCGGGCAGGACCACGAAGAGGCCGACGAAGACGGGCAGGGCCAGCGCGACGACCAGCGCCAGGGTGAGGCGCCAGCTGCCGAGTTGGCCGACCAGCGTACCGCCGGGCACGCCGAGCGCGGTGGCCACCGTGAGGCCGCCGATGATCATGGAGACGGCCCGTCCCCGGTACCGCTCCCCCGCGAGCGCCGTCGCGGTGGCCGCGGCGGTGTTCATGTAGAGGGCCGCGCTGATCCCGGCCAGGATCCGGGCCGCCATGAGCGTCCCGTAGGTCGGGGCGAGCGCGCCCAGCAGGTTGGCGAGCAGGAAAACCAGCATGGAGCCGCGCAGCATGACGCGCCGGGACAGTCCGGCGGTCAGGGTCATCAGGACCGGCGCGCTGATCGCGTAGCTCAGCGCGAAGGCCGTGACGAGTTGCCCGGCCATCGGCTCGGACACGTCCAACTCGCCGGCGATGCGCGGGAGGATGCCGCTGATGACGAAGCCGTCCGTACCGACGGCGAAGGAGCCGATTGCGAGAAGCGCCAGAATCACCTTGTGGGGCATGGCGCCTCCCGGAGACCCGGCGCGGGATCACGCGTGTTACGAGCGTGAATTTCCCGGCCCCCCTTTCAGGTCGAGCCGGTCTTGTGAACCGGCTTTACGAACGGGGTTGTTCCGATCAACGTACCAGCAAGCAAGTGCCGACAAAAACGACCCGGGCGTGAAGGTGATCACGCGGAGCCACTGGCTTGAATCATTCCCTTTGCCTCCGGCGTGGCCGGGAAGGAAAGACGCTATCCGGCCAATATCCCAGTGCCCGCACTGCATGTGGCTGGAAACTATCGAGCAGGTCGATATGTTCGGCTCGCTGCCCCGCGCCCCATTTCCCCGAAGCGCCTGGACATGACCGAACCGTCAGGGAGGATTCCGTTTCCGCGCTTTCAGCCATTCCGCGCCCGGTTCCCCGGCAACGCGCCATCTTCTCGCGACCCCCTGCGGCCGACCTGGCGGTCATGACGGCCGCAGCCGTGCCCCCGGGTGGCTGACGGCTCCTCAATATTGGCTTGCGGCCACGCCGTCGGAGGTGTGACAACTGACCTGCACGAGCCGGGCCGCAGTTACCGCAGGTCGCAGTGGGTTGAGTCACACAAGGATGCATATTCGGCCCGGCATGACTAGCATCGAACGTCGGAACGGCCTCACCGGACCGCCGCGGCCATCGACCAACGGCCGATTATGAACGTCCGGTGAAGATCCGAGCAGTGACAGAGACAACGGGGGTTGAAACCATGTCACTTTCATCCGCATCGCCATGCCTGGATTCCGCCTGAACGTGCCGCCGTGCGCTGCATTCGGCGCAAGCGATTCACCGATGAATCACCACCGATAGAAAAGTCGGTCAGCCGGTTCACCGTGCCCAAAAAGCCGGGCCGGCCATCAAGGAGCTCGACCACATCGTGATAGACCTGCGGATCCTTCTCGTCGACAACTATGACTCCTACACGTGGAACCTCTTCCAGCTGATCTGGAAGGTGGCAGGTGTGCCGCCCGTCGTCGTGCGCAACGACGAGGCGACGGCGGACGAACTGCTGGGACGGGGCTTCACCCATGTCGTGATCTCCCCGGGCCCCGGCACCGCCGCCCGGGAAGAGGACTTCGGGCTGTGCCGGGACCTGCTGGAGCGGGCCACCGTGCCCGTCCTCGGGGTATGCCTCGGCCATCAGGGCCTGGCCCTCGCCTTCGGCGGCGACGTGCGGCACGCCCCGGAGACCGTGCACGGACGGACCAGCGCGATCACCCACACCGGGACCGGCGTCTTCACCGGCATCCCGCAGGGCTTCCGCGCCGTGCGCTACCACTCCCTCACCGTCACCGAGCCGCTGCCGGAACACCTCCTGGCGACCGCCTGGGCCGAGGACGGCGTCCTGATGGGCCTGCGGCACCGCGAACGCCCGCTGCACGGCGTGCAGTTCCACCCCGAGTCGGTGGACAGCGAGTACGGCGAGGCGATCGTCGCGAACTTCCTGGGCATCACCCCGACGCTGCGCTGGAGCGAACTGGAGGCGGACGTCGACGCCGAGGGCCTCTTCCTGCGCGCCTTCGCCGACAGCCCGTACAGCTTCTGGCTCGACAGCTCACGCGCCGCGTACGGCATGGGGCGCTACAGCTACCTCGGCTCCTGCGCCGGGGAGGGCCTGCAGGTCCTGCGGGCGTACGCCGGGGCGGGCGTCGTGGAGCGCGAGACCCACGAGGCCGTGGAACGTCTGCCCGGCACCGTCTTCGAGCACCTGCGGGCCGGTCTGGCGGCCACTGCGGTGCCGGCCGGCGCGTCGCCCGTGCCGTTCGCCGGCGGCTACCTCGGCTACCTCGGCTACGGCGTCAAGGGAAGCGTCGGCATCGGCCGGGCCGGCAGCGGTGAGCGGCCGGACGCCGAACTGCTCCGCGTCGACCGCTACGTGGCCTACGACCACGAGGCCGGCCGGCGCTACCTCGTCACGGTGGGCCTGTCCGCCGAGGAACACGACACCTGGTGCGAGGAGGTGCGCACGCTGGCACGCCGCCCGCTCGTGCCCCGGCCACGGCGCGAGAGCGCCCCGGCGGTGCTGGAGCCGGGCGTCGACCGCGAGACGTACCTGCGCCACTTCGACACCGTGCAGCAGTGGCTGCGCGACGGCGAGACGTACGAGGCCTGCTACACGTACCAGATCAGCGGCACCAGCGAGGCCGACCCGCTGGAGACCTACCTGCGGCTGCGGGCCACGAACCCGGCGCCCTACGCCGCCTACGTCCGGCTCGGCGAACGCTCGCTGCTGAGCTCCTCGCCGGAGCGGTTCGTCGCGGTCGCGGCCGACGGCGCGGTGGAGGCCAAGCCCATCAAGGGCACAGCCCCCCGGCACCCCGATCCGGTGGCCGACGAGGCCGCCCGCGCGGCGCTGGAGACGGACCGCAAGATCCGCAGCGAGAACCTGATGATCGCCGACCTGCTGCGCAACGACCTCGGACAGGTCTGCGCGGCCGGCACGGTCCACGTGCCCAGGCTGATGGCCGCGGAGTCCTACGCCACCGTGCACCAGCTCGTCACCACCGTGCGCGGGCAGTTGCGCCCCGACCGCGGCGCCGTCGACTGCGTGCAGGCGCTCTTCCCCGGCGGATCGATGACCGGCGCGCCGAAGAAGCGGACCGTGGAACTCCTCGACGAGCTCGAACCGGAGGAGCGGGGGGTCTACTCCGGCAGCCTCGGCTGGTTCGGCTTCGACGGGGCGGCGGACCAGTCCATCGTGATCCGCACCATCGTCTGGGAGGGCAACCGCGTGCGCATCGGCGTGGGAGGCGCACTCATCGTCCTCTCCGACGGCGAGGAGGAGTTCCAGGAGACGCGGCTCAAGGCCCGCGCGCTGCTGCGGGTCCTCGGCGTCGAGGAGCTGCAGGAGGCCACATCGGGAACGGCTGCGAGGTGCCGCGGATGAGCACGGTGGAATTCGAGACGGGTCGGGCCAGGCCCGACGAGGCGGAGGCGGTGGCCGATGCCGTCACCGCGCTCCTGCGGGAGCTGCGCGGGGACGCCTCGCACACGATCCCGGGACTCGGTGCGGCGGTGGCGGACGCCATCGCGGGCCGGGACGGCGCCGGGGTGCTGGTCGCACGGGACGGCCGGGGGCGGCTGGCCGGCGTACTGGGGTACACCACCCAGACGGCACTGCGGCTGGCCGCGCCCTACCGGCACGTCCAGGAGCTGTGGGTGGAGCCGGAACTGCGCTCCCGGGGGGTCGCGGCCCTGCTGCTGGCCGAACTGGACGCGCTGTGCTCCGAAGACGGCGTACGGCGGGTCGAAGTCTGCCTGCCCGCCGAGCAGTTCCCCTCCTACCCCCGGACGCTGGCCTTCTACGAGCGCTCCGGCTTCCGTGTCATCGGCCCGCGCGTGATCAAGGACCTGTCATGACCCTGCACGTGGTGGTACCGCAGGAGTCCGAGGCCCTGCCGTTCACGGTCGAGCCGGGCGGCGCCCGGGTGGCGAGCAAGGAGGTGCCCGAGCGGATCCACCGGATCCTGGCCGGTCTCCTCGACGGCGGGGCGGTCCTCTCCCCGCCCGGCGCGCACGACACGGAACGGGCCGAGCGCCTCGCCACCGCCGTGCACGGCAAGGAGCTGCTGGAGCACCTGCGCCACGGGGTACCGGACGGCTCCGAGTCCGTCCTCGACGACGCGTTCGCGGCCCCCGGCCTGCGGCAGGAGACGCCCGTGACGCGCGGCGTCCGGCCGGCCGCCCTGGGCGCCGCGGCCGCCGCGGTGCGGGCGGCCGAGCTGACGGCCGCCCGGGGCGAGCACGCCTATGCACTGGTGCGGCCCCCGGGGCACCACGCGGGGCCCGGCTGGTACGGCGGGTACTGCTTCCTGAACAACGCCGTCGTCGCCGCCCGGACCCTCCAGGAGGAGGGCGCGGCACGGGTGGGCATCCTCGACGTCGACTACCACCTCGGCAACGGCACGCTCGCCTGCGTCGAGGGCGACGCCACGCTGCCGTTCGCGTCCGTGCACTCCACCCGGCCCGACGACTTCCCCTACGCCTTCCCGCCGGGCCCCGGCCTCTTCGGGACCGGCTCCGACCCCGGTCCGCAGGGATTCCTGGCACTCGTCCGGGACGCCGTCTCCCACCTGCGCGGCCAGGATCCCGACGCGCTGGTGGTCTCGGTCGGCTACGACGTGCTCGCAGGCGACCCGCACGGCTCATGGAGCCTGGCGCCGGAGGTCTTCGGTCCCGTCGCCGCGCTCGTGACGCAGCAGCGGCTGCCCACCGTCTTCGTCCAGGAGGGCGGATACGGACTCCCGTCCCTGCGCGGCGCGGCCCGCGCCCTGGCATTGGAGGTATCGCGGTGAACGCGACCCCCGAAGAGGTCCTGCGGCCGTTCCGCGAGCGGCTGGAGACCCTGGACCAGCAGCTCGCCGAGCTCGTGGCGGCCCGGCTGACCGTCTGCTGCGAGGTGGCCGAGGTCAAGCGGACCCACGGCATCCCGATGATGCAGCCGCACCGCGTCACCGCGGTCCGCGAGGCGTATGCCGCCCGGGGCGAGCGGCTCGGCCTCTCGCCCGACTTCATGCGCTCCCTGGCCACCCTGCTCATCGACGAGGCATGCCGCCTGGAGGACGAGATCATCGACGCTCCCGCGGCGGCCGGCACGGAGGCACTGCGATGACCCTGACCTTCACCACCCTCGGTCCCGAGGGCAGCTGCCACGAGAACGCCCTGCAGCGCTACTTCGCCTTCCAGGGCATCGAGGACGAGGCCCGCATCGACCTCACCCTCGACCTGCACGACGGCCTGGAACGCGTGCGGCGCGGGGAGTCCGACTACCTCGTGCAGTGCAGCGCCCACCCCGAGGTGCACCTGCTCACCGAGCGGTACTTCAGCGAAGTCCACGTGGTGGACACCTTCGTCCACCCGACGAAGGAACTGGTGCTCCTCAGCCGCGCCGACGTGGAGCGGCCCCGCTCCCTCGGACTGGTCCCCGCCACCGCCGGCTACGTCGACGTGTCGCAGTGGGAGGAGGTGATCCCCGTGGCCTCCAAGCCCGTGGTCGGCGCCCAGCTGCTGGCAGGGGCGTACGACTCCGGGCTGACCCACCTCGAATACCTGGAGAAGTCGAACGGGGCGCTGCGGCTGGACCGCTACATCGGCGCGGTGACCACCACCTGGGTGGTCTACGGACGCCGTCCCCGCTTCTCCGGTGAAGTCATCGGCACCCGGTGCCGCGCATACCTGTTGGGAGCAGGCGCATGAGCGAGACCCCGTCCCCCGCACGCAGGATCCGCGTCTGCGACACGACACTGCGCGACGGCGAGCAGACCTGCGGCGTTGCCTTCCAGGTCGAGGAGAAGGTGAAGATCGCCCGTCTCCTGGACGAGATGGGCGTCGACGTCATCGACGCCGGTTTCCCGGCGTCCTCCCGGGCCGACCAGGACGCCGTGCGCGGCATGGCCGAACTGGGTCTGGACGCACGCGTGGTGGCGTTCTGCCGGCCGAACCGCACCGAGATCGACCTCGCCAGGGCCTGCGGGGCGAACGCCATCTACACCTTCCTGCCCACCTCCGACGTGCACATGCGGGTCAAGTTCGGCGGTACGGACAGTGCGGTGCGCGACCGCCTCAAGCGCGAGATGGCCGACGGCGTCGCCTACGCCAAGGACCTCGGCATGTACGTCGGCTGCGGGTCCGAGGACGCCACCCGGACGCCGTACGACTACCTGGAGGAGGTCCTGGTCCTCGCCCAGGAGAGCGGAGCGGACCTGGTCGGCGTCGCCGACACCGTCGGCTCCACCACGCCCGACGCCTTCCGCGCACTCATCCAGCGGCTGCGCTCGCAGATCCACGTGACCCTGTCCCTGCACTGCCACAACGACTTCGGCCTGGCCACGGCCAACACCGTTGCCGGCATCCTCGGCGGCGCGGACGAGGTGCAGTGCACGGTCAACGGCCTGGGCGAACGGGCCGGCAACGCCTCCCTGGAGGAGGTCGTGGTGGCCCTCACGCAGCTGTACGGCTTCGAGACGAACATCGACCTGTCCCGGCTCAAGCCCATGTCGGACCTGATCGCCGGCCTGTCCGGCATCGAGGTCAGCCCGATGAAACCGATCGTCGGCGGGAACGCCTTCTCGCACGAGTCCGGCCTGCACGTGTCGTCCGTGATGAAGGACTCCACCGCCTACGAACCGCTGCGGCCCGAACTGGTGGGCCACACCCGCCGGATCGTCATGGGCAAGCACTCCGGGAAGGGGATCATCTCCCACGTCCTGGACAAGCACGGGCTCGCTCACGACGACGAGGTCCTCGGCGCGGTGCTGCGCGAGGTCAAGGAGGCGTCCGTGCTGACGAAGTCGAGCGTCACCGAGGCCCAGGTGATCGGGATCTACCACGAACGGACGGGCACGGCGGTATGAGCGACGCGCACGACACGGGTGCCTGGTTCGCCGACCAGGCGTTCTGGACGGACTTCTACCCCCACCTGTTCTCGGCGGAGCGGGCGGCGCAGGCCGAGCGGATCGTGGAGCGGTCCCCGCTCCTGCGCTTCCCGGCCGGCGCCCGCGTCCTCGACCTGTGCTGCGGTCCGGGCCTGTTCACCGTGCCCCTTGCCCGGGCCGGCCACCCGGTCACGGGCGTGGACCTGAGCGCGCCGCTGCTGGAGCGGGCCCGGAAGAGGTGCGCGGACGCCGGTGTCGAGGTCCGGCTCGTCGAGGCGGACATGCTGGCCTTCGCCGAGCCGGGGGCGTTCGACGCCGTGGTGAACATGTTCACCTCGTTCGGGTACCTGGACCGGCACGAGGACAACGTCCAGGTGCTGCGCAACGCGCACACCAGCCTGGCACCGGGCGGGACGCTGCTCGTCGACGTCGTCGGCAAGGAGGTCCTGGCGCGGCGCGACGAGCGGGTCTCGCTCTCCGAGCTGGACGGAAAGGTGCTGGTACAGCGTGACACGGTGCTCGACGACTGGTGCCGGCTGCGCAGCGACTGGTACTCCGTCGACGGCACGCGCGCGGCCACCGCTTCGATGACCATCCACCTCTACAGCGCTCGCGAACTGCGGGAGATGCTGCACGGCGCGGGCTTCGCCGAGGTCCGCTTCCACGGGGACTACGAGGGCGGACCCTACGACCACCGGGCCGAGCGCCTGATCGCGGTCGCCACGAAGAGCGGGGGCGTCCGTGGCCACTGAGGTCGCCGTGCTGCGGTCGGCGTCCGCCGTCGGCCGCGAGGAGTGGAACGCACTGGTCCCCGCGGCCCAGGTGTACCTCTCGTACGACTGGCTGCGGGCGGTCGAGGAGTGCTTCGGGTTCGAGCTGGTCCTCTTCCTGCTGCGGGACGGCGGGCGTACGGTGGCCGGCGTCCAGGGCCTGCTGGTGCGGGACCCGGACGCGTTCCCGTACCACGATCCGACGGGCGCCCTGTTCGGCGACTACGAGAGGGACCACCTGCGGCAGGCCCTGGAGCGGGACCGGTCGCCCGAGGAGTCGGCCGGGGCGGGGGCGCTGCTCGACGCCGTCGTGCGCGCCGAGGCCGGGCACACGCGGGCCGCGGGCTATCCGGCGCTCGTGATGACCAGCCCGTACGGCTACGCCTGCGACGTCCTGACCCTGCCCGGGACCGACCGCGAGGGCGCCATCGGTGAACTCCTCGGCGCGGTGGACGCCTTCTGCCGGACCGAGGGGATCCCCTCGCAGTCCTTCCTGTGGGAGTCCGGCGGGGACGCGGACCTGCACCGCGCGCTCACCGCACACGGCTACCTCGGGTTCCTCTCCGACCTGGAGTACGACCTCGACACCGGGTCCTGCGCCTCCCTGGAGGAGTACCTGGAAACCCTGGACCGCAAGCGCCGTACGGTGGTCCGCTCCGAGATCCGCAAGTTCGAGGAGGCCGGGCTGCGCGTGGAGCGGGTCACGGACCCGGACCGGGCGGTCGTCGCCCGCTGCGCCGAACTGTCCGAGGGCCAGCAGAAGAAGTACGGGCTGCCCGTCGACCGGGACGCGATGGAGAGGCTGTTCACGGCGCTGCTGGCCGCTCCGGCCCTGGGGCCCGCCCTGTACGTGGTGCGGGGACGGGACGCGGAGGGCGCGCGGGACGGGGCACGACCGGACGTCGCGGGCTTCCTGCTGTGCCTGGAGGCCGGAGGCGTCCTGCACCCCAAGTTCCTCGGCTTCGACGCCGGCACCGTGGGCGCCGGCTACGCCTACTTCAACCTCGTCTTCTACCACCAGATCGAGCGGGCCGTCGCGGGCGGCCCGCGCCGTATCGCGTACGGCATGGGCTCGGCGGACGCGAAGCGGCTCCGCGGCTGCCGCCCCGCTCCGGTGCGGGGATGGATCCGGTTCTCCTCGCCGGCGGCGCAGCGGCGGATCGAGCCGTACGTCGCCGTCTTCGACTGCCTCAAGAAACAGCTTCTCGGCGACCAGGATGGACGCGTTCAGCGATGACTCTCGTTAAGCAGCTCTTCGAGCACAAACTCGGCCGTCCCGTGAGCACCGGCGAGGTCGTGGACCTGCCGTTCGACCTGTGCTGGGGCAGCGAGATGACCGTCAAGTGGGCCCTGGACATCCTGCGCGACTCCGGCTTCGACGACGCGTACATCGCCGCCGGCCTCGCCGCGCAGCGGGAGCGGACCGCCTTCGTCTTCGACCACGTGGTCCCCACCCACACCGCCTCGATGGCCTCGATCCTCGTGGAACTGCGGCGCTTCGCGCGCGAGCACGGCATCAAGGTGTTCGACGTCGGCTACGACGGCGGCATCCAGCACAAGATCCTCATCGAGCAGGGGCTGATCCGCCCCGGGGACGTCGCGGTCGGCGCGGACTCCCACAGCTGCACCGCGGGCGCGATCGGCTCGCTCGCCACCGGCATCGGCTCCACCGACCTGGCCATGGCCCTCGTGCGGGGCAGCTGCTGGATGCGGGTGCCCGAGGCGACCCTCGTCCGCTTCCACGGGAGCCTGCGCCCGCACGTCCAGGGCAAGGACGTGGCCCTGTACCTGTGCGGGCTGATCGGCGTGCACGGCGCGGTCTACCGGAGCCTGGAGTTCGGCGGGCCGGGCCTGGCCTCCCTGGCGATCACCGACCGGCTGTCGCTCAGCAACATGGCGGTGGAGATGGGCGCCAAGTACGGCCTGTTCCCCACGGACGCGGTGCTCGCCGACTACCTCGGCGACGAGGCGGAGTACCCGTCCTTCACCATCGACGAGGACGACGCCGAGTACGTCGACGTCATCGACGTCGACCTGGGCCTGATCGAGCCGACCGTCGCCCTGCCGTTCTCCCCCGACAACGCCGTCGGCACCCACCAGCTCCAGCACGTGCTGCGCAACTGGGACGAGTACGCCGGGCGCGAGGACCTGATGACCGGCGTGGCGCCGCTGGCCCGCAGGGCGAACGAGAACGGCGAGATACCCGTCGACCAGGTCTTCATCGGGTCCTGCACCAATGGCCACCTGGAGGACCTGCGGGTCGTCGCGGACGTCCTGCGGGGCAGGCGCGTCCACGACGCGGTCCGCACCATCGTCATCCCGGCCTCCCAGAAGGCGTACCGGGCGGCGATGAAGGAGGGCCTCATCGACGTGCTGATCGAGGCCGGCTGCTACGTGGAGTCCTCCAGCTGCGGTCCCTGCATCGGCATCAAGTCCGGTGTGCTCGGCAAGGGCGAGGTCGCGGTCTTCACCTCCAACCGGAACTTCCGCGGCCGGTGCGGTGACGTCGATGCCAGCGTCGTCCTGGCCAGCCCCGCCATTGCGGCGCGGGCCGCCCTGACCGGCGTGCTCGCCCCGATCGGCGACCGGAGCGACTACTACGCCGACGAGGACACGCTGCGGCGCGGCGTCGACGAGCTGTTCGCTCTCCACTCGGCGCGCGAGGGCCGGGCCCCGCACACCGCCGCTGCGGAGGCCGCCCCCGCGGCCCCGGCGGCGGGCGCGGCCGGCTCGGGGGACGGCGGAAACCTCGCCTGGGTCTTCGGCGACCACGTCAACACCGACGTGATCCTGCCCGGCGTGTTCTGCCAGATCCCCGACCCGGCCGAGTACAAGAAGCACATCATGGCCCACGCGGGGAACCAGCCGTTCCTCGACCACTACGCGGCGTCCGGGCACGACCTGAGCGGCTCGGTGATCGTCGGCGGGATGAACTTCGGCTGCGGCTCCTCCCGCGAGAACGCCCCGATGGGCATCAAGGCGTCCGGTGCGCCCTTCGTCGTCGCGCACAGCTTCGCGCGGATCTTCTTCCGCAACGCCCTCAACATCGGGCTGCGGCTGGTGGAGGTCGGGGACTTCGCGTACGGCATCCGGGAGGGCGACCGGCTGCTCGTCGACGACGAGCGCGGCGAGCTGGTCAACGTGACCCGCGGGACCTCCGCCCCGATCACCCCGCCCTCCGCGTTCGAGCGGGAGCTGCTCACCGCGGGCGGCCTTGTGGCGTACGCGTGCGCGCGGGTGGGGACGGAGGCGGCGGCCGTATGAGTACCGTCGCGGTCATCCCGGGGGACGGCATCGGGCCCGAGGTCATGGCCGAGGTGCTGAAGGTGCACGCGGTGGTCGAGGACGTCTTCGGCACCGGCCTGAGGACCGAGGTGCTGCCCTGGAGCGCCGACTGGTTCCTGGAGCACGGGGACGTCGAGATCGACATCCCGGCGGTCCGCCGCGACCACCGGGCGGTGCTGCTCGGTGCGCTCGGCGACGCCCGCATCCCCGACAACCGGCACGCGGTCCGCGTCATCGGCGGGCTGCGCCAGCAGCTGGAGCTGGGGGTCAACCTGCGCCCGGTGCGCCTGCGCACACTCGCGCACTGCCCCCTCAAGCACGTGGGCGCCGTCGAGGAGGTCGACCTGGTCGTGGTGCGGGAGAACACCGAGGACGTGTACGTGGGCGTCGGCGGCGCGGTCCGCGCCGGCGGCCCCGGACACGTCGCGATGGAGGTCGGCGTCCACACGCGCTGGGCGGTGGACCGGGTGGTCACGGCCGCCTTCGAGCTGGCCCGCACCCGCCGCCGCAGGCTCACCCTGGTGGACAAGAGCAACGCGATGCCGAGCGCCGGCCCGCTGTGGCAGGGCCGGTTCCGTGAGATCGCCGCGTCCTACCCGGACGTGGAGTGCGACCACCTGTACGTCGACGCCGCGGCCATGGAGCTGATCCGCAACCCGGCCCGCTTCGACGTCGTGGTGGCCGGCAACCTCTTCGGGGACATCCTGAGCGACGAGGCCGCCATGCTGGCCGGCGGGCTCGGTGTGGCGCCCTCGGCGAGCTACGACCCCGAGGACACCGGCTTCGCGGGGGTGTTCGAGGCGGTGCACGGCAGCGCCCCCGACCTGGTGGGCACCGGGCGGGCCAACCCGCTGGCGGCGGTGATGAGTTACTCGCTGATGCTGGACCGGATGGGGCTGCGCGAGGCGCACACCGCCGTCGAGCGCGCCGTCGACGAGGTGCTGTGCGGGGACGTGCTGACACCCGACCTGGGCGGCACCGCGCGCACCGGCGAGGTGGGCGACCTGATGTGCCGGGCGGTCGCCCGGCAGGACAAGGACTGAGAAGGATGAACGAACCAGCGAAGCTCATGTGGTGGCAGGGGCGTGTCGTCCCCGCCGGGGACACCGCCCTGACGCTGGCCAACCACAGCCTGCACTACGGGATCTGCGTCTTCGAGGGGATCTCCGCCTTCCCCTCCGGGGCGGACGGCCACCACGTCTTCCGGCTGGAGGAGCACCTGAACCGGTTCGCCGAGTCGTGCCGCCTGGTGGGGATCTCGCTCGCGCAGTCCCCGGCCGAGCTGGCCGCCGCCTGCCACGAGACGGTGACCGCCAACGGCCTGCGTCGGGCGTATCTGCGTCCGGTGGCCTTCCTCGGCGACGGGGTGCTGGGGCTGGCGGCGCCCGGCGCCGAGGCCCAGGTGGCGGTGCTGGCCTTCGACGTGTCGTCCTTCGACGCGGTGATCCGCGCCCAGCAGCCGCGGCTGACCCTGTCGCCGGTCGCACGGCTCAGCCCGCACGCCTTCCCGACCAAGGCGAAGGTGTCCGCCGGCTACCTGGGCTCCCGGGTGGCCTGGATGGACGCCCGACGGCGCGGTTTCGACGACGCGCTGCTGCTGGACGACACGGGATCCGTGGCCGAGTGCACCGTGCAGAACGTCTTCGGCGTGCGCGGGCGGACCCTGCTGGTGCCGGACTCCCCCGCCGCGCTCGACGGGATCACCGTGGCCTCCGTGATCGAGATCGCGGCCGCCCTCGGCCTCGACGTGGACCGCGGACCGCTGGCCCCGGCGGACCTGACGGCGTGCGACGCGCTGTGCGTGGCGAGCACCGCCGGCGGGGTGCGCCCCGTCCGGTGTGTGGACGACGTCGTCTTCGACACGGACAACGCCGTGGTCGCCGAGATCGTGCGGGACTACCAACAGGCCGAGTTGGGCCTGCTGCCCGGCCGTGAGCAGTGGACGGCCCGCCCGTGAGCGGCGACCGCGGCGACGTACGCGTGGTCGACCGGTACGACGCGCTGCCCCAGGAGGTGCGGGGCCGGATCGACGCGCTCGGCCGCGCACACTGGCGGCGGGCGCACGCCGGCGTGCCGCGCCCCGCGGACTCCTGGTGCCCCACCCGGCCCCTGCTGCTCGACGCCGAGGCGTACGCACTCGTCGGCGCGGTCGCCGACCGCACGGCGGGCCTGGTGCTCCGGGCGTGCCTGCGCCGGGTGGCGACGGCCGGGGAGCTGCTGGAGGCACTCGGCATGCCCCGCAGCCAGTTCCCGCTGCTCGACCCGGCCGAACCCCTCGGCGAACGGCTGCTGACGTCGATGCGCGCCGACGTGATGGTCGAGCGGGGCGTCCCCAAGGTCGTCGAGCTCAACATCGACGGGGCGATCGGCGGAGCCATCGAGGCCGACCTCATCGCCGGGCAGTTCCAGGAGGTGTACGCCGGCGCGGCGCCCGCCGGGGCGGGTGCTCCGGCCGGACTGTTGCGCCCCGCGCCGTCCGCGGTCGACGCGTTCTTCACCGAGCTGGTGTCCTTCCTGGGTCTGGCCGAGGGCGACTGCCTCGTCGTGCCCGTCTTCCGCGAGGACGGCCTCGACCACCTGGCCGACCTCGACGACTTCATCTCCTTCCTCGCGCCCATGGCCGACCGCGGCACGGCGCACGGCATCACCGTGGTCGGGTACCCGCTGGCCGGGCTGACCCTCGACGACCGGCAGCGGCTGCGGGCCGGCGAGCACGTCGCGCAGGGGGTGTTCCGGCTGTTCCTGCCCGTCGAGCAGCCGGGTCCGGGGCTCGACGCCCTGGGTGCGGCCCTGCGGGCGGGCACGGCCCGGATGTACACCCCGGAGGCGACCAGCCCGGTCAGCGACAAGCGGGTGCTGGCCTGGCTCTGGGAGGACCTCGGCCTGCTCGATCCGGCCGACCGGGAGTTCGTACGCCGACACGTGCCGCACACGGTGATCGCCGGGGCGCAGGCGCTGGACGGGGACCGGAGGGCGCTGGTGCTCAAGCCCGGTGACGGCTACGGCGGCGCCGGGGTGACCCTGGGCCGGTCGGTGGAGCAGGAGGTGTGGCGGGAGCGCGTGCTGGCGGCCGCCGGGACGGGCGACCACGTCGTCCAGGAGGTGGTGGAGGCCGACCTCGTCGCCTTCGAGTTCGCGCACGGGGGCACCGGGGAGTTCCGCAGCGCCGCCGTCCCGTGCGTGCTGGGGCCCATGATGTACGGCCGGAAGCTCTCGGGGATCTACGTCCGCCACGCCAGTCCCCGGCCGGGAGACCTCATCAACACGCACCAGGGCGCTGCGTCCAACAGCGTGCTGATCGTGGAGAGTGCGACGGCGGGGCGATGAGCGCCGACGGCACCCGCGCCCCCACCCTGCTGGACCCGCTCCGGCAGCGGAACTTCCGCTGCCTCGCGGGCGGGCGCATGGCCACCTACTTCGCCAACGCGATGGCGCCGATCGTGCTCTCCTTCGCGGTGCTCGACCTGACGGGGTCGCTGATCGACCTGGGAATCGTGGTGGGAGCGCGGTCGGTCGCCAACGTGGCGCTGCTGCTGTTCGGCGGGGTGATCGCCGACCGGCTGCCGCGCCGGCTGGTGCTCCAGGGGTCGAGCGTGGCGGCGGGCCTGGCCCAGGCCGTGATCGCGGCGAGCGTGCTGTTCGGCTTCGCCTCGATCCCGGTGCTGGTCGTCATCAGTGTGGTCAACGGCATGGTGTCGGCGGTGTCCCTGCCGGCCGCCGCCGCCCTGGTGCCGCAGACCGTCCCGCACGAGATGATCCGGCCGGCCAACGCGGTCGTCCGGATGGCCGTCAACGCGGGCATGGTCCTCGGTGCCTCGACGGGCGGCATCGTCGTGGGCCTCGCCGGCCCCGGCTGGGGCATCGCCTGCAACGCGGTGGTGTTCCTGCTGGCGGGGTTGTCCTTCGCCGGGCTCCGGACGACGGCCGGGGCGAGCGCGGCGCCGGCCGGCCCGGCCCGTCCGTTGGCCGAACTGCGCGACGGGTGGAAGGAGTTCACCTCCCGCACCTGGGTGTGGGTGGTCGTGCTCCAGTTCCTCGTGATCAACGCGGTGGTCGCCGGCGGGCTCCAGGTCCTCGGACCGACCATCGCCGACCAGTCCTTCGGGCGGACCACCTGGGGACTGCTGCTGGCCGCGCAGACGGCCGGCGCCTTCGCGGGCGGATTCCTCGCGGCCCGGACCCGGCCGCGCCACGCCCTGCGCATCGGCGCGGCCGTCGGAGCGTTCGAGGCGGTGCCGCTGCTCGCTCTCGGGACGACCTCGCACGTCGCCCTGCTGGCGGCCGCGATGTTCATCAATGGGGTGGCGCTGGAACAACTGGCCGTCGCCTGGGACGTGTCCCTGCAGGAGAACATTCCGCAGGAGCGGCTGGCCCGGGTGTACTCCTACGACGCGCTCGGCTCCTTCGTGGCCATTCCGCTCGGGGAGGTGGCGGCGGGCCCGATCGCGCTGCACGCGGGCATCGACACCACGCTCGTGGCCGGGGCCGTACTGGTCGTCGCGGCCACCGGCTTCGCCCTGTGCAGCTCCAGCGTGCGCCGCCTGACCGTCAAGCCGGCCGCGCCGCCGCACCTGCCGGCCGGGGAGGTGGCCGCATGACGGCGACCTCCGCCGCACGGCCGCGCCGCACAGCAACACCGGCACCACCGGCACCACCATCAGGGGGACCACCATGCCGCACGGCACATCTCTCGTCGACAAACCGGGCTGGTACGGCGGAGAACCGTATCCGGCCGACGCACTCGACCACATCACCGCGCTGCCCGCCCTGCAGCAGCCCGACTGGGCCGCCCATGCGGACCTCCCCGGCGCCGTCCGGGAACTGCGCTCCGCGCCGGGCCTGGTCGGCCCGGACGACGTGGGCGCTTTCGGACAGCTCGTCGCCGAGGCCGCCCACGGCAACCTGAACATCCTGCAGGCCGGCGACTGCGCGGAGGATCCGGCGGACAGCACGCCCGGCGCCGTACGCGCCAAGGTCCGCATGCTCGACGTGCTCGCCGCGGCGTTCTCGGAGGTCACCGGCCGGCCGACGGTGCGGGTCGGCCGCATGGCCGGGCAGTACGCCAAGCCGCG
This sequence comes from Streptomyces sp. NRRL F-2664, assembly GCF_000719345.1. Classification (GTDB taxonomy): domain Bacteria; phylum Actinomycetota; class Actinomycetes; order Streptomycetales; family Streptomycetaceae; genus Streptomyces. The sequence continues at coordinate 52,942 of NZ_JOFX01000009.1, read as the reverse complement.
CTCGCGGCCCACCGAACGCCACGGGGACCGCGAACTCCCGGTTTTCCGCGGCCACATGGTCAACGCTCCCGAGCCGGAGGCCGCCGCCCGCGTCCACGACCCGCGCAGGCTGACGGACTGCTACCGGTCGGCCCTGTCGGTACACGCCGAGCTGCGGCCGGACAGCGCCTGGACCCGCTCCTCGACCTGGACCAGCCACGAGGCGCTCGTCCTGGACTACGAACTGCCCCTGGTCCGCGGGGACGGAGCGGGCCGGGCCTTCCTCTCCTCCACGCACTGGCCGTGGATCGGCGAGCGCACCCGATCCGCCGGCGGGGCCCACGTACGACTCCTCGCCACCGTGGACAACCCGGTCGCCTGCAAGGTGGGGCCCGCGACGACCCCGGCGCAGCTGCGGGAGCTGTGCGGGCTCCTCGACCCGGACCGGCGGCCCGGCCGGCTCACCCTCATCGCCCGCCAGGGGGCGGCGGCGGTACGGGACCACCTGCCCGCGCTGGTGGAGTGCGTACGCCGGGCGGGGCATCCCGTGGTGTGGATGTGCGACCCGATGCACGGCAACACCGTCACCACCGCGGCCGGCCGCAAGACCCGCTTCGTCGAGGAGGTCGTCCGCGAGGTCCGGGGGTTCCGGCAGGCCGTGGCGTCCGCCGGCGGGACCGCCGGTGGTCTGCACCTGGAGGCCACGCCGGACGACGTGCTGGAGTGCGTGGCCGACGCCGGCGGCATCGGCGGGCTCGACGGGCGGCCCGGACCGCTGTGCGACCCGCGGCTGAACCTGGAGCAGGCGCTCACGGCCGTGTCCGCCTGGCGTGTCTGAGCACCGCCGCCACCATCCACGAGCCGGCTTCCGACTTGTTTCTGCAACGGGGGAATTCCGAGATGGACCACCATTGCGACCGGACGGTCCGCGCGCTGCGCGGACCGTCCGTCGACCATCCCGCGCCGTACGGCATCCCGGGCCTGATCCGCTCCGCGACCGAGCGCACGCCCGACGCCGTGGCGTGCACGGGCGCCGGGGAGACCTGGACCTACCGCCGGCTGGAGGAGGTGTCCGACCGCCTCGCCGCCGAACTCCTGCGGCGCGGCCCGTCCGAGGACCGGCCCGTCGGGGTGCTGGCGGACCGCGGCCCGTACATGGTGGCCGCGCTGCTCGGCGTGCTGAAAGCCGGACTGCCCTACCTGCCGCTGGCCACCGACGAGTCGGCCGAGCGGCTCGCGCTGATCCTGGACACCGCCCGGCCGGACCTGGTCGTGGGAACCACCGCGGCACTGGCCGGCTGGCGGGGGCCGGAGGGGGTCGCCCTGCTGGACGTGGAGCCGCTGGCCGCCGGTCCCGACCCGGCCCACCTGCCGCAACCGCTGCGGCCCGTCGCCCCCGACCAGCCGGTCAACATCATCTTCACCTCCGGTTCCACGGGCACGCCCAAGGGGGTCGTGGTGCCGAGCGGCGGCGTGACCAACCGGCTCCTGTGGGGGCAGCGCCACTACGGGCTGACCGCCGGGGACAGCGTCCTGCAGAAGACCCCCTACACCTTCGACGTGTCCGGCTGGGAGATCTACTGGCCGCTGATCGTCGGCGCGCGGCTCGTCCTGCTCGCCCCCGGTGAGCACGCCGACCCGGCCGCGATCCTGAAGGCGGTGACCGAACACCGGGTCACCGTCTGCCACTTCGTGCCCTCGATGCTGGACGAGTTCCTGCGCTGGCCGGACGCCGCGGACTGCACCAGCCTGCGGCACGTGTTCTGCAGCGGCGAGGCGCTGCCGGCGGCCCTGGCGCGGACGTGCGTGAAGACGCTGCCCGCGCGGCTGCACAACCTCTACGGTCCCACCGAGGCGTCGATCGAGGTCACCTACTGGGACAGCCCCGAGGATCCCTCGCTGATCGACGACGTGCCCATCGGGCGGGCCGTCGACAACTGCGAGCTCCTGGTGCTGGACGGGCAGGGGCGGCCCGTCGCCGAGGGGGAGGCGGGTGAACTGTGCATCGGCGGGGTGCCGTTGGCGCTCGGCTACCTCGGTCGTCCCGATCTGACGGAGCGGGTGTTCGTCCCCGCCCCCGAGGGCAGCGGCCTGGACCGCGTCTACCGGACGGGCGACCTGGTCCGCGTGGTGGACGGGCAGATCCGCTACCACGGCCGGATCGACGAGCAGGTCAAGATCCGGGGCGTGCGCGTGGAACCCGGCGAGGTCGAGAGCGTCCTGCGCGAGCACCCCGGGGTCGACGAGTGCGCCGTGGTCGCCGCCGGTGAAGGGGCGCCCCGCCTCGTCGCGTTCGTCCGCCCGCACGGCGCGGATCCCGGGGGCGCGTCCGGCGGGGCGGACTGGCAGGAGGAGTGCCGCGCCCACGTCGCCGCCCGGCTGCCCTCCGCCTACGTCCCCTCGCACTTCGTCGCCCTGGAGACGATGCCGCTGACCCGCAGCGGCAAGCAGGACCGGGTGCTGCTGCGGCAGCGGGCGGCAGCCCTCCTCGCGCCCCTGGCCGACGCCCCCGCGGCCGCCGTCGCAGGGGGCGACCCGCTGGCCCGGCTCTGGGCGCAGGCGCTCGGACTGGACTCCGTCGACGAGGACGCCGACTTCCTGGCGCTGGGCGGGCACAGCCTTGCCGCCGTCCGGCTGCGCGGGGAGCTGCTGCGCTCGTACGGCCTTCGGGTCACCCTCGCGGAACTGCTGCGCGAGCGGATCACCCTGGCCGGTCTGCGCCGGCGCGCGGCCGCCGCGGCCGGCCCGGCCGCCACCGGGCCGGCCGGCGGCGTCCTGCCGCGGCGGCCCGACCCGGCCCGCGCGCCCGTCTCCGGCGGGCAGCGCCGGCTGTGGCTGATGGAGCAGCTCTATCCGCGGCTGAGCGCCTACAACGTCGTCGCCGCGGTGCGCATCGCGGGCGGCCTCGACACGGGCCGGCTGCACGAGGCGCTGACCGTGGTCGTGCAGCGGCACGAGTCCCTGCGCACGGCCCTCCTGAGCGACGCGTCGGGGCCGTACCAGGCGGTCGCCGAGCGGGTGGAACCGCCGCTGGAGACCCGGGTGGTGGACGGGTCCCTGACCGAGGAGCGGTGCCGGGCGCTGGCGGCCCGGGCCGCGGCCGAGCCGCTGCCCGTCGACCGCGCCCCGCTGCTGCGGGTCCTGTACGCGCAGGGCGGCGACGGTGACGGCTGCCTGGTCGCCGTACTGCACCACGCCGTCGCCGACCAGCGCTCGGTGGACGTCTTCCTCGCCGAACTGGCGGCCGCGTACAGCGGCTTCCCGCCGGCGCAGGAGGCGCCGCACTTCGGCGACCTGCTGGTGGACCGGGCGGGCCGGGAGGACCCCGCGCAGCGGCAGGCGGACCTCGCGTACTGGGTGGACCGGCTCCGCGACGCGCCGCGCACGCACGGGCTGCCCTTCCAGGCGCGCCGCCCGGCGGTGACCACCTTCGGGGGCGGAGCCGTGGACGCCGTGGTGGGCGGTGCGCAGGCGCGGCTGCTGGACGAGGTGGCGCGCGGTACCGGGGTCACTCCGGTCGCCGTGGTGCTCGCGGCCTTCGCCACCGTGCTGACCTCGTGGAGCGGTCAGGGGGAGGTCGTCGTCGGCGTCCCGTGGTCCTCCCGTGACGGAGGTCCCAGCGAGGACGTCATCGGGTTCCTGATCGACACACTGCCGGTGCGGGTCGACGTGGGGTCCGCGGAGAGCTTCTCCGCGCTGGTCCGCCAGGTCTCCGACACGATGGTCGACGCCCACGGCCACGCCGGCGCCGACTTCGAGGAGATCGTCCGGGCACTGGGCCTCCCCCGCAACCTCAGCCGCAACCCCCTGCACCAGATCTGGTTCAACGACCTCACGCACGCCGCAGCGGCCCCCTCCTTCGACGGGGTGCCGGCCGTGCCCGTGGATCCGGACACCACCGGCTCCCTGTTCGACCTGGGCCTGTACCTGCACCGCGACGGGGAGTCCGGCTACCGGCTCCGGCTGGTGCACGCCCTGGACGTCTTCGACGCCGAGACCGCCCGGCACCTGCTCGGCCAGGTGGTACGGCTCCTGCGGGAAGCTCCCGCGGATCCCGGGCGGGCCCCGGCCGGCTGGCGGCTGGGCGGCGACCGGCCGGCCCTCGGCCCGGTCCCGCGTCCGGCCCTCACCGGCGTGGCCGAGGCCTTCGACCGGGCGGCCGCCCAGCACGCCGACCGGGTGGCGATCAGCCACCCCGGCGGGCGGATGACGTACGCGGAGCTGCACGGCCGGGTCACGGCGCGCGCGCAGGCCCTGCGCGCGGCCGGCTGGGCGGGCCGCGCCGTGCTGCTGCCGGGCGACCGGTCGCCCGCAACGGTCGTCGAACTGCTGGCGGCCTGGCACTGCGCGTGCTCCGTGGCCCTGGTGGACGCGGCCCTCCCGGCCCGCCGGCTGCGGGCGGCGCTCGCCGGTTCCGGCGCCGAGGCGGTGCTCGCCGGCGGCGGCGCCGACTGGCCGGTGCCGGTGCTGACCGGGCCGGACCTGCCGCGTCCGACCACCGCTGCGCAGGCCCTGGACTGGGGCCACGCCCTGTGCACGTCGGGCACGACCGGGGAGCCGAGCGTGGTGTTCGCGCCGCGCGAGGCCCTGCCCGAGGCACTGCACTGGTACCGGGAGGAGTTCGGGACCGGTCCCGAGGACCGGTTCCTGATGCTGTCCGCGCCGGGCCACGACCCGGTGCTCCGCGACGTCCTGGTCCCGCTCACCACCGGCGCCGCCCTCCACCTCCCGGCGGCGGGCGCCGGGCCCGAGGCGCTCGTGGAACTGCTGGCGCAGCAGCGGATCACGGCCGTGCACGCCACCCCGGGCCTGGCGCAGCTGCTCGCGTCGGCGGCGCGCGGTGCCGGCCGGCGCCTCGACCGGCTGCGGCACGTGGTGCTCTCCGGGGCGCTGCTCACCGACCCGGTGGCGCGGGAGCTGCGGCGCGTCGCCCCGGCCGCGGAGATCCACCACGGCTACGGGACCACCGAGACCCCCCAGTTGAGCTCCTGGCTGCGCTGGCGCGACCCGGCCCGCGACCCCGTCCGGCGCCGCCGCGACCGGGCGGGTGTGCCGCTGGCCGCCCACAGCCCCTGGCGCGAACTGCTCGTGGAGGGGGCGGGCGTCGGACAGCTCGGGGAGATCGTCGTGCGCGGGCGCGGACTGGCGACCGGTACCAGCCCGGAGCAGGAGCCCTCGCCGTTCGTGCCGGATCCGTACGGGCAGCCCGGGGTGACGGCGTACCGCACCGGTGACCTCGGCCGGTACACGCCCGACGGGCTGATCGAGTTCGTCGGGCGGCGCGACCGGCAGGTGTCGGTCGGCGGCCACCGGCTCGAACCGGCCGAGGTCGAGGCCGCGTTGCGCGCGCACGGGGCGGTGTCGCAGTGCGCCGTCGTGGTGTCCGGGACGGAGATCACCGCCTTCGTCGCGGCGCCCGGGGCGGGTCCCCTGCTCGGGGAGGAGCTGCGCCACGAGCTGGAGTCCGTGCTCCCGGCGTGGGCGGTCCCGCACCGGATCGCCGTCCTGGAGGAGCTCCCGCTCGACCACAACGGCAAGGCCGACGTCCGCGCCGCCGCGGCGGCCCTGGCCGCGGCCGCCCCGGACCCTGCGCCGCTCGCCGGGCCGGCGCCCTCGGACACCGAGGAGGTGATCGTGGCCGCGCTGCGGGAGCAGCTCGGTGACGGGCCGGGCGTACCGGACGGGGGACCCGGCTCACCCGGCCGCCCGGAAGAGGCCATGAACTTCTTCGACGCCGGTCTGACCTCGCTGTCGCTGCTGCGCATGCACGAGCGGCTGCGGGCGCGGGGGCTCCCCGTCGAGGTCGTGGACCTGTTCCGCTTCCCCAACCCGCGGCTGCTCGCCCGACACCTGCGCGGCGACGCCTCGGGCCCGCCCGGCCCCGCACGGCCCACCGCACCCACCGCGCCGGCCGGCGCCGCACTGACCGGTACGGCCGCGGCGCGGCGTGCGGTCCGCCGGCGCATGAACGACCAGAAGAGGACCACTCAGCGATGAACCAGCCGGAGAAGCAGCACATGGACGCGACGGCCGACGACCGGACCGCCGCACCCGTCGCGATCGTCGGCATGGCCGGCCGGTTCCCCGGGGCGCGGAACCTGGAGGAGTTCTGGCTGGCCCTCTCGGAGGGCGAGGACTGCTTCAGCACCCTCGGCGACGAGGAGCTGCGGGCCGCAGGCGTCGAGGAACACCACCTCGCGGACCCGCACTACGTGCGCCGGGTGCCGCTGCTGGAGGACGCCGACCGGTTCGACGCCGCGTTCTTCGGGATGACCCCGCGGGAGGCCGCCATGCGCGACCCGCAGCAGCGGCTCTTCCTGGAGCTGGCGCACACGGCCCTGGAGGACGCCGGGTACGACGCCTTCGCCGTGCCGGGCACCGTGGGCGTGTACGGCGGCGCGGCCTCCAACCGGTACGCCGAGTACAACATCCGGGCGAACAAGGAGCTCGCGGCCCGGGCGGGTGCCCTGTCCCTGGACATCTACAACAACAACGACTACGTCGCCAGCACCGCCTCCTACCGGCTGGGGCTGACCGGGCCCGCACTGTCGGTCGCCACCGCCTGCTCCACCTCGCTGGTGGCCGTGCACCTGGCGTGCGAGGCCCTGCGCTCGGGCGAGTGCGACGTCGCCCTCGCGGGCGGTACGGAGATCGAGCTGCCGTACGGGCACGGCTACCGCTGGGCGCCGGGCAGCATCTACGCGCAGGACGGCGTGTGCCGGCCCTTCGACGCGAAGGCGAACGGCACCGTCTTCGGCAACGGCGGCGCAGTGGTCGTCCTCAAGCTCCTCGCCGACGCGCTGGCGGACGGGGACCCGGTGCGGGCCGTGATCCGCGGCTCGGCCGTCACCAACGACGGTGCGGACCGGGTCAGTTTCAGCGCGCCGGGCGTGGACGGGCAGACCCGGGCGGTCGTGGAGGCGATGACCGTCGCCGGGCTGTCACCCGCGGACATCGACTACGTCGAGGCGCACGGCACGGGCACGGACATCGGCGACTCCATCGAGATCGAGGCGCTCACCTCGGCGTACCGGTTCCTGGCCGGCGGCGACGGGCCCGCCCCGGGCAGCGTGGCCCTCGGGTCCGTGAAGTCGAACATCGGCCACCTCGGCCCGGCCGCCGGTGTCGCGGGACTCGTCAAGACGGTCCTGTGCCTGGAGCACGGCGAGCTGGTGCCCACGGTGCACTTCACCGAGCCCAATCCGAAGCTGAATCTGGAGGCGACCCCGTTCCGGGTCGTGGGCCGGCGCGATGCCTGGCCGGACGGGGACGGGCGGCCGAGGACCGCCGCCGTGAGTTCGTTCGGCGTGGGCGGCACCAACGCGCACGTGCTGCTGGAGCAGGGGCCCCCGGCCCCGCCCGGCACCCCGGCCGACGGGCCCGAACTGCTCGTCTGGTCGGCGCGTACGGAACCGGCCGAGGCGGAGGTCCGGGCACGGCTCGCCCGGCACCTCACCTGGCGGGGCGAGGACGCCTTCGTGGACACCGTCTCGACGCTGCGGGGCGGGCGGACCGCGCACCGGGAGCGCCGGGCGGCCGTCGCCGGATCGGCGCGCGAGGCGGTGGACCTGCTCTGCGACGCAGAGGGGCGCGGCGTGATCCGCCCGGCGCAGGAGGCGGCCGCCCGCCCGGTCGCCCTGCTGTTCCCCGGGCAGGGCTCGCAGCGGCCGGAGGCGGCCGCCGGGCTGATGGGGTACGACGCGACGTTCACGGAGACGATGCGCCGGTGCCTGGACACCGTGGCGGGGCTCGGACTCGACCTCGAACCGGTGTGGCGCGGGCCGCACTCCGCCGAACTGCTGCGGCGCACCGAGTACGCGCAGCCGGTGCTGGCGTCGGTCGGCGTCTCGCTGGCCGCGATGTGGCGGGCGTGGGGCGTGTCCCCCGTCGCGCTGCTCGGCCACAGCGTCGGTGAGCTGGTGGCCGCCGTGGTGGCGGGCGTGACGGGACTGGAGGACGGACTGCGGCTGGTCACCGCGCGGGCGCAGGCCATGCAGGCCATGCCCGCCGGATCGATGCTCGCGGTGTCCCTGGGCGAGCGCGAGGCCCGGGAGCTGCTCGCGGACGGTGTGGTGCTGGCGGCCGTGAACGGCCCCCGCCAGAGCGTCCTCGCGGGGCCCGCGGAGGCGGTCGCGGCCGTGGAGGCCCGGCTGGCCGCGGACGGCGTGCGGTGCACGCTCCTCGCGACCTCGCACGCCTTCCACAGCCCGGCCATGGCACCGGCCGCCGAACGCTTCCTGGAGGCGTTCGACGGGGTGTCCCTCTCAGCGCCCCGGATCCCGGTGGTCTCGGCTGCCACGGGCCTGCCGATGACCGACGCCCAGGCCGTCGACCCCGCTTTCTGGGCGGGCCAGTTGACCGCCCCGGTGCTGTTCGGTCCCGCGCTGGCGCGGCTCCTGGACGGCCGGCGGCTCACCACCCTGGAGGCCGGACCCGGACGCGCCCTGTCCACTCTGGCGCGCCGGCACGGCGCGGACGTGCTGGCCGTACCCGGCCTCGGCCCGGCCGGGAGCGACCGGGAGGCCGTCCTCGCGGCGGCGGGGGCCCTGTGGACCGAGGGCCACGACCTGCGCTGGGACGCGGTCGGCCCGCAGCGGCCGGCCCGCCGGATCTCCCTGCCCGGGTACCCGTACCAGCGCGAGCGGCACTGGATCAGCCCGCCCGCGCCGCAGGAGGCGGAGCCCGGCGTGCCCGCACCGCGGCAGCCCGAACCGGCCGCCGACGGTGTGCGGGCGCAGGCACCGTCCGAGGCGGCGCGGCCCGCACCGGCGCCCGTACCGGCGGCCGCAGCCGTGCCCGCGCCGTCCCCGCTGTCGGTGATGCGCTGGGAGGAAGTGCCCACCGGGGCGCGGTCGCCGCGCCACCGCAGCAGCGTCGCGCTGGCGCTGCTGCCGCAGGACCCGGACGCCGCCCGCCACGTGACGGCCGTACTGGGCCGGGCCGGTCACCGGGTGGTGCCTGCCCGCCCCGACAGCCTGCCTTCGGTGCTGGACGGGCTGCTGGCCCGCGGCGAGGAGCCCGCCGTCTACGTGCACGCCCTCGCCGCCGAGCCCTGGCCGCAGGCCACCCCCGACACCTTCGGGGAGCAGGCCGCCGCGGGCGTGGAGAGCGCGTACGCCCTCGTCCGGACGGTGCTGCGGCACTCCCGGCTGCGGTTGCCCGCCCGGTTCCTGCTGCTCGCCGCCGAGGCGGCCGACGTGTCCGGCGGGGAGGCCGTCAACCCGGCCAAGGCGGCCCTGGCGGGGCTGGCCCGGACCGTTCCGCTCGAAGTGCCCGGTGCGCAGTGCATGCTGCTCGACGTGTCGTCCGGCACGGACGCGGACCTGGTCACCCAGCAGGTGCAGGAGCCGCACTGGCCGGCGGTGGTCGCACTGCGCGGCGACCGCCGCTGGGTACCGGTGGAGGTGCCCGTCCCGCACGAGCCGGCCACCGAACCGCCGGTCCGCCCGGGCGGGACGTACCTGATCACCGGCGGGTTCGGCGGACTCGGGCTGGCCGTCGCGCGGGGGCTCGCCGAGACCGGCCTCGCGCCCACCCTCGTCCTGATCGGCCGTTCCGGCCCCACCGGGGCCGCCGCCGGGGACGTGGCCGGTCTGGAACGACTCGGTGCGCGCGTGCTGGCCGAACGCGGCGACGTCACCGACGAGGAGTCCATGCGGGCCCTGGTGCGGCGCGTCGAGGACGCGGCCGGGCAGATCCACGGCGTCCTGCACGCGGCCGGCCTGCCCGGGGACGGCCTGATCGCCTTCCGCACGCCCGAGCAGGTACGGGCGGTGCTGCGGCCCAAGATGCTCGGGACGCTCGTGCTGGAGCGGCTGTTCGCCGACCGGCCCCGGCTGGACTTCTTCACGTCGTTCTCCAGCCGTGCCTCGATCTCCGGCCTGGTCGGCAGCGCCGACTACGCGGCGGCCAACGCCTTCCTCGACGCGCACGCCGCGGTCTCCCGGCAGCGGTGCGTGAGCGTCAACTGGCCGAGTTGGGCCGACGTGGGGATGGCCGCCCGGTCCACCGTGGACCCGGGCAGCGGCGCGCCCCGCAGGCGCTGGTGTACGAGGAGGAGCTGTCGGAGGAGGACTGGGTGCTCGACGAGCACCGGTTCGCCGGGCGCGCGGTCCTGCCGGGCACCGGCCATCTCGACCTGGTGGTGCGCGCCGCCCGGGAGTTGTGCCCGGGGCTCGCGGGCGTGCCCGTTGGCCTGGGCGACGTGGTGTTCCGCCGGCCGCTGTTCGTCGACGGGACGGAGCGGGTCCGGGTGGTCCTGGAGCCGCGCGGCGACGACGCCTGGGCGTTCTCGGTACGGACCGGCTCCGCCGTGCACTGCGACGGGCGGATCGGGGCCGCGGCCGGGGCGTCCGCGCCCGAGGTGGACCTTGCGGCGGTGGCCGCGCGGATGACGGAGAGCGTCGACGCGTCCGGGGCCGGGGACCTGGCGGAGCTGGGTCCGCACTGGCTCAACGTCACCGCGCTGCGCCGCTCGGCGCAGGAGCAGCTGGGCTCGCTCGCCCTGGCCGAGCGCTTCCGCGGGGAGACGGACGGGCGCCCGCTGCATCCGGCGCTGCTCGACAGTGCCACGGCGCTGACCCGGCGCCGGGAGGACGCGCACCACCTGCCGCTGCTGTACTCCGCGGTGACGGTGTACCGGGACCTGCCCGCGGAGTTCACCTGCCATGTGCGGCACGTGGGCGGCGGAGGTGACGGCGGGGTCCTGGTCTCGGACATCGACCTGGTGGACGGGGACGGGGTGGTGGCGGTCTCCGTGCGCGGCTTCACGATGCGCAAGGTGGAGGGCAATCCCTTCGAGGCCGGTCCGCGGCACGGCGAGCGCTCCGCAGGCGGGCCCGCGGCGGAGCCCGCTGCGCAGTCCGCGGGACTGCCGCCCTCGGACGGCATCCCGCCCGGCGAGGGCGTGGCCCTGCTGTTCGACGTGCTGGGCGGGCGCCGGGTGCGCCAGGTCGCCGTGCGCCCCTACCGCGACGGGGTACCGGTACCGCCCGAGGTACCGCGTGCGCCCCTGGCGGCGGCTCCCCCGGCACCCGACCCGGAGCCGGCGCCCTCGGCAACACCGGCTCCCGCAGCGGCGGAGCCGGCGGCCGGGCCCGTTCCCGTACCGGCCGCCGGCAGCGGCGGCGGCGCGGGAACCCCCGACGTCGCCGGGCTGCTGGAGGAGACATGGCGGGCCGCCCTCGGCATGGGGTCCATCGACCACGACGCCGACTTCTTCGACCTGGGCGGGGACTCGCTCAGCGCCGTCGGTCTGATCGCCGAGGTCCGCGACCGGCTGGGCGTCGAGCTGAGCATCGGCATGCTCTTCGAGTTCCCGACCATCTCGGCCCTCGCCGCCCAGCTGCGCGGCCGGACGGAGGGATCCCGGTGAACGCGCCCGTGGGCCACGACCAACGGCCGCGCTGGTCGGTCCGCGCAGAGCACCGGCCGCGGGCACGGCTGCGGCTGTACTGCTTCCACCACGCGGGCGGGTCCGCCTCGGAGTTCGCGCGCTGGCACCGCTATCTGCCGGAGGACGTCGATGTGTGCGCGGTCCAGCTGCCCGGCCGCGGAGCGCGCGCCAAGGAGCGGCCGCACACCCGGATGCGCCCGCTGGTGGCCGAGCTGGCCGAGCAGGTCGAGGCGGACCTGCCCATGGTGTTCTTCGGGCACAGCTTCGGCGCGCTGGTCGCGTTCGAACTGGCCCGGGCGCTGGCCGGCGCAGGCGGGCCGGTGCCGCTGCACCTCTTCCTCTCCGCCCGGCCCGCGCCCGGCCTGGTGACGCATCCGGGCCGCATCCACGACCTGCCCGAGGAGGACTTCCTCGACGTGATGGACCGCCGCCACGGCGGGGTCCCGGCGGGGCTGCGCGACCACCCCGAGCTGCGGGCGATGGTGCTGCCGTACTTCCGGGCCGACTACGAGGTCATCGAGACGTACCGGCCTGCTCCGGCCGCGCCGGTGCCCGTCCCGGCGACCGTGCTCGGCGGCACCGACGACTCGATCCCGCTGGCGCAGCTGGAGGCGTGGCGGGAGCACCTGTCCGGGCCGTTCGGCGTGCGGATGTTTTCCCGGCGACCACTTCTACCTCCGGCCGCAGCGGTCCGCCGTACTGGGCCTGGTGCGCGCGGTGGCCTCATGAGCACGGACGTCCGCGCCGCGCCCGCGAAGCGGCGGCTCGGCGCGCCGTACGAGCTGCTGCTGTTCGCCTTCGTGGTGTCCGGGCTCGGCAACTGGATCTACCGTCTGGCGCTGCCGCTGATGGTGTTCGAGCTGACCGGTTCCGCCCTGAACACCGCGGTGGTGTACGCCCTGGAGTACGCGCCGCTGCTGCTGCTCTCGCTGCCGGGCGGGGTGATCGCCGACCGGTTCGAGCGCAGGCGGATCCTGGTCGCGGGCGATCTCGCGGCGACGGTGCTGGCGGGGATCCTCGCGCTCGTCGTGACGTCCGGGTCCTCGTCGGTCCTGCTGGTGTACCTCGCGGCGTTCCTGCTGGCGTGCGTGGAACCGCTGTACTACCCGGCGTTCCAGGGGATGGTGCCCGACCTGGTCCCCGACAAGGACCTGGAGCGCGCCAACGCGTGGATGCAGATGGGCGACAACGTGATGAGCCTCGCCGGCCCCGCCGTGGCCGGCGTGCTCATCGCGGCCGTCGGCTACGAGGGCGCGATCTGGGCCGACGCCGGCACGTTCGCGGTCTCGGCGCTGGCGATGGTCGCGATCAGGACGAGGTCGAGGCCGCCGGGCGCGGAGCAGGCGGGGGCGGACCCGGTACGCCGCAACCTGCTGCGGGAGGTGAAGGACGCGCTGGTCCACATCACACGGGACAACCGGCCGCTGCTCAGCGGGGCGGTCCTGTTCGCCCTGGCCAATCTGGGCACGTGGCTGGTGCAGGCGAACCTCGTCTACTACCTGAGCGACTACCGGTCGATGTCGCCGGCCCTGATCGGTGTGGTCTTCGCGGCGCAGGGCGCGGGGGCGGTGCTGGGGGCCGCCGTCTGCCCCTGGCTGGGCCGGCGGTTCGCGCCGGGGCGGGTCGTCATCGCGGGGACGGTGCTGGCGGGCGCGGGCATCGTCCTGCTGGTCCCGCTGCGGGACGTCGTGAGCATCTCCGTGCTGTGGGCGCTGATCTACGGCATCGGCACGGTGAACATGGTGAGCTGGTTCGTCCTGCGTCAACGCACCGTACCCCCGCAGCTGCTGGGCCGGGTCGTGGCGACCACCCGCATGATCGCCTTCATGTCGATCCCGGTCGCCTCGGTGCTGGGCGGTGTGCTGGAGCAGCAGTGGCACAACATGTACCTGATCATCGCGATCGCGGGCGGCCTGCGTCTGCTCGTCGGTCTCGGTGCGCTGCTGTCGCCGCTCAACTCCTCGGCGGGACAGCGGGGTCGGGCCGATCCGTGACGGCCTCGGGGGCGGCGGGTACGGCGACCGCGGCCAGGAGCAGGTCCGGGGCGGCCGCCCAGCGTCCTTCGTAGAGGAGGGGCGCGGGCGGCCCGTCCCCCTGGGCGGCCGTGATCTGCGCGCGGAAGGTCCTCCGGGCGGGGTCGAAGGTGACCGAGGCGTCCCGGAAGCCGAGCCGGCGCCGCGTCATGGGGAACCACGCCTTGTAGACGGCCTCCTTGGCGCAGAACAGCAGCCGGTCCCAGTGCACGCGGGGGAAGTCCGCGGCGAGGGCGGCCAGCCTCTCCCGCTCCTCGGGGAGGGTGACCGCCCCCAGCGTCCGCCCGGGCAGCGCCGCGTGCGGCTCGGCGTCGATGCCCACGGCCCGCACGTGGACGCTGCGCGCCACGGCCGCCGCCCGGTACCCGGCGCTGTGCGTCATGCTGCCGACCACTCCGTGCGGCCACACCGGCGCTCCGCGCTCGCCGGGCAGCACCGGGACGGGCGGTACGCCGATGTCCGCGAGGGCCGTGCGGGCGCAGTGGCGGACCGTGGTGAACTCCCTTCGGCGGCCCTCGTGGCGGGCCTTCTCCAGCACTTCCCATTCCTCGGGGAGAAGCGTGGATTCGGGTACGTCGGCAAAGCTCTCGGCGCATGCCACGGAGGCCGGAAGGATCAATTCGAGCACGTCGGGACCCTAACGACCGGAACCGTTCTTCCGCCATTTCTGCGGGTGGTTGCGGCTGCTAGCGTGAGTCGGGACCGGCAATTGCATGCGAACGAAACACACATGTTCGTTCTCCGAGGGGGATTTCCGCAATGACCAGCGGTATTGATGATCTGCCGACCTCCATATCGGCGCCCGTCACCGGCTCGACGAAACGCCCGCCCGGTCTGCGGCTGCCCGCGGTCGTCCAGACCCTGTTGTTCGCCCAGTACCGGCACCGGCTGTTCCCGCTGCTGAAGCGGCGGCACGGGGACGTCTTCACGCTCCGGCTGACGACGCCGACGCGTCACCTGGTGATCCTCACCCGGCAGGAGGACATCAAGACGGTCTTCGGCGGTCCGGTGGAGGTCCTGCACGCGGGCGAGGGCAACGCGATCATGGGGCCGGCCCTCGGAGAGCACTCGGTGCTCCTGACCGACGAGGCCGAGCACCGCAGGTCCCGCCGGCTGCTGATGCCCGCCTTCACGGGCGCGGCGCTCGCCGGCTACCAGGACATGGTCGGCGGGCTGACGCGGGCGGAGGTGGAGAGCTGGCCCGAGGGGACGGTGTTCAGCGCCCACGAGCGGATGCAGGCACTGACCCTGGAGGTCATCCTCCAGGTGGTGTTCGGGGTGACCGACGAAGCCCGGTTGACGCGGATGCGGCCGCTCGTGCGCGGCATCGCGGACATCGGTCCGGTCACCCTGCTCGGGCTGCCCTACCCGCTGCTGCAGCGCTTCGGGCCGTGGCGCCGCCACATCGGGCTGCAGCGCGGGCTGGACGAGCTGCTGTACGCGGAGATCGCCGACCGGCGCCGGGCCGCCGACCTGCACAGCCGGACCGACGTGCTGTCGCGGCTGCTCCAGGCCGCGGAGAACGAGGAGGGCGGCGGGTTCAGCGACGCGGAGCTGCGCGACCAGCTGATCACGCTCCTCCTCGCCGGGCACGAGACCACCGCGACGGGTCTGGCCTGGGCCCTGCACGAGCTGGTCCGCCGGCCCGAACAGCTGCGCCGGGCGCAGCGCGCGGCGGACGAGGGCGACGACGCGTACCTCACGGCCGTCGCCAAGGAGGCGCTGCGGCTCAAGCCGGTGGTGTACGAGGTGGCCAGGCAGCTCACCCGGCCGCTCACGGTCGGCGGTTACCGGCTGCCCGCCGGAGTGACGGTGATGCCGGCCATCGGCATGGTGCAGTCGGACCCGGCCTACCACGACCGGCCGGACGAGTTCCGTCCCGAGCGCTTCCTCGACGGCCAGCCGCCGGCCCACACGTGGATCCCCTTCGGCGGCGGCGCCCGCCGCTGCATCGGCGCCGGCTTCGCGCTGCTGGAGGCGACCGTGGCGCTGCGCGAGGTGCTCCAGCGGTTCGAGATCCGGCCCGACCGGCCGGCTCCGGAGCAGCAGAAGGCCCACCACGTGACGCTGATCCCCTCCCGGGGTGCCCGCCTGGTGGTGAGCCGCCGCCGCTGAGCGGCCGGTTCCGCGCTGCGGCCGCCCCGCACCGGGGGCGGCCGCAGCCGGTGTCAGCGGGCGACTTCCGCCAGAGGGTGCAGGCTGCCCGTCAGGTACCGCTCCCGGCACAGGCCGCGCTGGACCTTGCCGGAGGAGGTGCGCGGTATCGCGCCCTTGTCCAGGGCCACCACCTTGTCGGGGGCGTGGCCCAGGTGCTCGCGCAGCCGCTGCATCACCCGGGCGGCCACCTCCTGATGGTCCTCCACGTCCTTGGCGGACTCGAAGGCCACGACCATGCGTTCGGTGTCCGGCACGGCGAAGGCCGCGCACACGGGCCGTACGCCCTCCACCTTGGCGGCCACGTGCTCGTAGTCCTCGGGGTACAGGTTGCGGCCGGAGACGATGATCATGTCCTTGATCCGGCCGCAGACGACGACCCCGCCGTCCTCGGTCCGGTAGCCGAGGTCACCGGTGTGCAGTCGTCCGTCGCGCAGGACGGCGGCGGTCGCCTCCGGGTCCTGCCAGTAGCCCTGCATCAGGGAAGGGCTCTGCACGCAGATCTCCCCCACCTCCCGCTCGCCCAGCGGCTTGCCGTCCGGATCCCGGATCTCGACGCGGACGCCGGGAACCGGGGGGCCGCAGACCGCCAGTGCGCGGGCGTCCGGGGCGTCGGCGGGCACGGGGCGGGCGAGTCCGCCCGCCTGCAGGCCGTCGCGGGAGACGTGGTCCCAGACCAGCGGCCGCTTCGCCTCCCCCATGGCGACGGCCAGGGTCGCCTCGGCCATTCCGTACATCGGGGTCATCGCCTGCGGCCGCAGGCCGTACACGGCGCCGGCCTCGGCGAACTGCTCCAGGGTGCCGGCGCGGATCGGCTCGGCGCCGTCCCCGCACACCTCCAGCTTCGACAGGTCGAGGTCGCGCGGGCGCAGCCGCATGCCCTGGGCGGCGAGGCCGTAGGCGAAGTTCGGGGCGACCGTGCTCGTGGCCCCGAACCGGGACAGCGCGTCCACCCACGAGTCGGGGCTCGCCAGGAAGTCCTCCGGCGGCTGCAGGACCAGCCTGATCCCGTAGGACATGCCGGCGAGCACGGAGATCAGGCCCATGTCGTGGTACAGCGGCAGCCAGCTCACGTGCACACTGCGGTCCCGCTCCAGTTCGAGGCGCTCGCAGCAGACGGCGGCGTTGGTGAGCATCTGCCGGTGGGTGAGAGCGACCGCGCGGGCCAGGCCCGTGGTGCCCGAGGTGAACTGCAGGTACGCGAGGTCGTCGGGCCGGGTCTCGACCGGACCGCTGATCTCCTCACGCTCCGCCGCCAGGTCACCGCAGGTCAGTACGGGGCGGTCGCCCGTGATCCGGCCCGTCACGAAGTCGCCGAAGGCGTCGGCCACCACCACGCAGCGCGCGTCCACGTGGTCGAGGCGGCGGTTGACCTCGGCGACGAACTCCGGCAGGTCCGACAGCCGGTGCGGAAGCGGCAGGATGACGGGCACGGCGCCCGCCCGCCAGGCACCGAACAGGCTGAGCAGGAAGCCCGGCGAGGTCGAGGAGACGATCGCGACGCGGTCGCCCCTGGTGACGCCCGCCCTGACCAGCCCGCCGGCCACCCGCCGCGCTCCGGCGGCGAGCAGCGCGTAGGGCAGCGGGGTCCGGTCGAGCCTGCGGTTCACGACGGTGATGCCGCGGGGGGTGGTGGCGGATCGTTCCAGGGCTTCCGGCACGGTCACCGCGCCGAACATGTCCTCGGGACGCGGGTGGTCCATGGTCTTCTCTTCCCCGTTCATCCGGCGCTCCGCGCCAGTGCGTGCAGTTCGTCGACGAAGCGGTCGGCCAGGGCCCGCACCGTCGCTTCCGTGTGCAGGTTGCTGCTGTAGGTCCACACCAGGCGCAAGGTGCCGTCCGAGGCCATCGCCATCAGGTCGAGGGTCCGCGTGCGGTGGCCGAGGTCGCTGCGGTGGTGGCCGAAGGAGTCCACGACGGGGCGGGCGTCGCCGGTGAAGTACTCGCTGACGTCGCCCCAGTAGTTGAAGCCGATCTCCGGGACGGGGACCTGGGCCATCCGGGCCCGTACCCCCGGATCGGGGTGGAGGTGGCGCAGGAGCCCGTAGCCCACGCCGTGGTGGGGCATCTCCCGGATCCGGTCGCGCACGTCGGCGAGTTCGCCGGGGCGCAGGACCAGCGGGGACAGCGTGGAGAAGCGGGCGACCGTACGGGAGATGTCCAGCGGGCCGAAGGCGGTCTGCCGGCCGTGCCCCTCGATCTCGACGACCAGTTCCGGCTGTCCGGTCCAGGCGGTGACGGCGCGGGCCAGGGCGGTCAGCAGGACCTCGCGGATCTCGACCCCGAGCCGCCGCGGCAGACCGGTCGTCACGGCGGCGGCGGTCTCGCCGGTGACCTCCGTGAAGAGGCGGACGGCGGAGGCCTGGCTGTTGGGGCCGAGGCGGTGATCGACGGGCAGCGGTGGCGGCGCGAGGTCGGCGAGGGCGCTCCAGTAGGGCAGTTCCGCGGCGACCTGCGCGCTCGCGGCGTGCGCGCGGAGCTGCTCGACGGCCTGCGGCAGCGAGGCGGTCTTGGGCGGCAGGTGCGGTTCGTCGCCCCGCTCGACGGCGGCGTAGGCGGTGCGCAGGTCCTCGTAGAACACGCGGGAGGAGTAGTAGTCCATGACCAGCCAGTGGGCACTGACCAGCAGCCGGGGCCGGCGCTCGGGGCCCAGGTCGAACTGGGTGAGCTGCACGGTCGTGCCGTCGGCCAGGTCGAGGGCGCTGTTGCGGAGCGCGACGTGCCGGGCGATCTCGGCCTCCAGGTCGGCGTCCGCGACAGCGGTGAGGTCGACCTCCGCGACCTGGGAGCCGGCCGGCGGCTGCCGGGGAGGCAGTTCGGCGTAGGGGCCGTGCTCGTCCGTGCGGAACCGGGCCCGCAGCCCGTCGTGGTGGTCGAGCACGGTGGCGAGTGCCCGCAGCAGCGCGTCCGGGTCCAGCCGCCGGTCCAGCTCGAAGACCGGCCACATGCCGTTCCAGTGGTCGGCGGCGGCGAAGTCCTGCTCGAAGAACCACAGCTGGCTCGGCGACAGGCCGGCGCGGCCGGTGACCTCCGACTGGTCCTGGACGGCGGCGGGCCGGTCGGTGGCGCAGCCGGCCTGCTCGGCGATGGTCGGCCGGGCGAAGAAGTCGGTGAGGGTGAGGTGCAGTCCCTGCTCGGCCGCCTTGGCCACGGCGCGTACGCCGAGGAGGGAGTCCCCGCCGAGTGCGTAGAAGTTGTCGTGGCGGCCGATGCGCTCCACGGGGAGTACGGCGGCCCATGCGCGGGCCAGGGCCTCCTCGACGACGGTGGCGGGCGGTTCGTGCTCCTCGGAAGCGGCCTCCGGCACCGGCAGGGCACGCCGGTCGAGCTTTCCGTTGGCCCCCGTGGGCAGCCGGTCCAGCGTGATGACGACGGAGGGGACCATGTACGGGGGCAGCTTGGCGGCGAGGTGGTCGCGCAGTTCCTCCCCTGCGAGGTCGGCCCCGCTCTCGGGCACCGCGTAGGCGATCAGCCTCCTGCCGTCCTGCGCCACGACGACGGCGGCGCGGACCCCGGGGTGTCCGCCGAGGACGGCCTCGATCTCGCCGAGCTCGATGCGGTGACCGCCGATCTTGACCTGGAAGTCGTCCCGGCCGAGGAGTTCGAGGGTGCCGTCGGGCAGGTAGCGGCCGAGGTCACCGGTCCGGTAGAGCCGTTCGCCGGTGGCCGGGTGGACGATGAACTGCGCGGCGGTGCGCTCGGGGTCGCCCCAGTAGCCCCGGGCCACGCCCACGCCTCCGATGTGGAGGTCGCCGGTGACGTGGTCCGGCTTGTCGGTGAGGTCGGCGTCCAGGACGTGGAAGGTCTGGTTGCGCAGCGGGGTGCCGTACGGGATGCTGCGCCACTCCGGGTCGACGGCCCCGATCGGGTGCCAGATGGACCAGATCGACGCCTCGGTGGCACCGCCCAGGCTGATCAGCTCGGGGCCGCCGGAGGAGACGGCCCGGACCCGCCCGGGCAGGCTCAGCGGGATCCAGTCGCCGCTGAGCAGCGCCGTCCGCACCGACCGCGGGAAGGCCGTGCCCCGCTGCTCGCAGTGCTCCACCAGCAGTTCCAGCAGCGGCGGGACGGTGTTCCACAGCGTCACCCGGTGCTCGTCGGCGAGGGCGGCCCAGCGTCCGGGGTCGCGGGACTCGCCGGGCGCGGGCAGCACCAGCGCCCCGCCCGCCCCGAGCACGCCGAAGATGTCGTACACCGACAGGTCGAAACTCAGCGAGGACAGGCCCAGCACCCGGTCCTCGCGGCCCACCGCGAAGCGGGTGCTGATGTCGTCGACGGTGTTCACGGCGGCCCGGTGGGTGATCATCACCCCCTTGGGGCGGCCGGTCGATCCCGAGGTGAAGATGACGTAGGCGAGGTCGTCCGGCCCGGTGGGCGCGGCCGGAGGCGGCCCGTCGGGCACGTCCCGGGCGGGCTCCCGTGCCACGGTCAGGGCGGTGACGCCGTCCGGCACGTAGGCACCGGGCTGGACGACGGCCACGCTCACCCCGCCGGCCTCCAGCAGCTGGTCGACGCGCTCGCGCGGCAGGCCGGCGTCCACGGGCAGGTAGGCGGCGCCGGAGCGGAGCACGCCCAGCACGGCGGGGACCTGTTCCCATCCCTTGTGCATCAGGACGGCGACCAGGGTGTTCGGCGCCGTGCCCAGCGCGCGCAGCCGGTGGGCGATCTCGTCGGCGCTGCGGTCGAGTTCGCCGAAGGTGAGGGTGGTCCCGGCGGTGATCACGGCGGGCGCGTCCGGCTGGGCGGCGGCCTGCCGGCCGATCGCGGCGTGCAGGAGTTCGCCGGGCTGCGGGCCCGCGGTGTCGTTCACGGACCGGCGGACGGCGAGCTGCCGCTCAGGGAGACCGACGGGTGCCGGCTGCTCCTGCTCCGCGATGCGCCCCACCAGGTCGACGTAGGCGGTGAACATGTCGTCCAGCACGCCCTCGGGGAAGACCTCCTCGACGGCGTCCCAGCTGATCAGCAGGTCGCTGCCGCGGGCCACGACCTGGTTGTCGAGGTAGACCTGGGGGGTCTGCGACACCGCGTACCCGGTCTCGAAGACCATGCCTTCGAGGGAGCCGAGACTGTCCTGTTCGCGCAGCAGGCTGGTGAAGACGACGGGCATCCGCGCCTGGGTGCCGTCTCCGCGGCGGGCCAGTTCCCGCTGCACCTCCACCCCGCTGAAGCGGGCGTGCGCGAGGTCGCGGCGCAGCTGCCGCTGGATCCTGCCGGCGGCCGCGGCCAGGTCCGGTGCGCCGGCGAGGTCGCACTCCAGCAGGATCGTGCTGGTGAAGTCGCCGATCATCCGGTCGATGTCGGCGTGCCAGCGCGGCCGGTCGGCGAAGGTCAGGTTGAGGGTGAAGCGGGAGGAGCGGCTCCAGGTGCGCAGCACCTGTGCGTAGGCGGCGCACAGCAGCACGGAAGGGGTGACGCCCAGGGTGTTCGCCCGGTCCCGGATCTGCCGCCACACCCGGCCGGGCAGCCGGCGCTCGCGGCGCACGAAGGCGGGGGCCTGGGCGTGGGCGACCGCCCGGACGGGCAGTTCGGGTGCGGGCGGCAGGGTGTCGAGGCGGTCCAGCCAGTAGGCCCGGGCCTGCTGGTGGCCGGGCTGCGCGCGGTGGGCGGCCACGCAGTCGAGGTAGTCGCGGAAGGTGGCCGCGGGTGCCGGGTCGAGGGACTCGGGGTCGAGAACCAGGCGGATCCACTCGGCCAGCAGGACCTGGATGCTGCCCGCGTCGACGAAGAGGAGGTCGATGCTGAGGTGGAGGCGCAGCCTTGCGGCGTCCAGTTGGTGGGTGCGTATGTCGTACAGGGGCCAGGTGTGCGGGTCGAAGACCTGGGCGGCCATCTCCTCGCGGGTCCGGTCGAGCCGACATCGTCCCTCGGCCTGCGGCAGCCCGCTCAGGTCGGCGTGGCGGAAGCGGTAGTACGGGACGTGCTGCGCCACCTGCTGGCGGCCGTCGGGCAGCAGCACGGCGCGCAGCATGCCGTGGCGGCCGATCAGGGTGTTGAACGCCTCTTCCACGCGGGCGTGGTCGGCGGCGAACAGGTCCACCTCGACGTAGAAGTGGGCGGAGCGCCCGCCGAGGTCGAAGCCGCGGCTGCCCAGCCAGTACGCCTGCTGGACGTCGGTGAGTTCGAAGGGCTCGTGGTCACGCCCCGGGGTGGCGACCAGCTGCGGGACGGGCCCGCCGTCGGCGGCGTGGTTGAGCAGCGCCGCCGCGAGCGTTTCGAGCGTGCAGTGGCCGAAGAAGACCTCCAGCGGCAGGTCGGTCGTGCAGGCGGTGTCGATCGCGGACTTGAGGCGTACGGCATCGAGCGAGTCGAGGACCAGGGGCTCCTGTGGAGGGACCGGTCGGTCGTAGTCGCGGTTGACCGCGGCGAGCAGGTCGCGGAGCGTGGTCAGGCCCTCGTCCCGGTCGGGAAGGGGCGCAGTGGAAGGTTCGGACATCGGTTCCCCCGTATCGGCCAGCGGGTCAGGCTGGTTCAGAGTTCTGTTGCGAACGTGTCTGCGCGGCGGCGACCCCGCGCAAGTATGTGTAAATACCACCGGTTCGGGCGATCCACGCCGTGAGGCGCGGGGACAGGGCGCTGACGACGTCCGCGACCTTCTCCATGGCGGGAGCCACGGTGATCTCCACCTTGTCCTCCCGGATGCACCTGAGGACCGCCCGGGCGACCTCCTCGGGCCCGACCCGGCCGAGCAGCGGCGGACGCCGGCCTGCCTGCCAGCCGGCGGAGATGCCGACGTCGGCGATCAGCGTCGGGTACACCGCGGACACCCCCACCCCGGTCCCCCGCAGTTCCTCGCGCAGGGACCAGGTGAAGCCGACGAGCCCGTGCTTGGCCGAGGAGTTGATCGTGGCGTAGGGGTAGGCCGTGCGCCCGCCCACGGAGCCGATGTTGACCACGTGCCCGCGCCTCGCCTCCAGCATGTCCGGGAGCACCAGCCGGGTCATGGCCTCGGCACCGAACAGGTTCACCATCAGGACACGCCGGATGCTCTCCACCGAGGCGTCCTGGAACCGGGTGATGTGCTCGATACCGGCGTTGTTGACCAGGATCCCGGCCGGCCCGAGTTCGCGGCGGACCGTTTCCACGACCCGCCGCTGCGCCGCTTCGTCGGAAATGTCGGCGGGCACCACGAGCGGCTCGGGACCGATCCGTCCGATCCTTTCCGCAGTGGCCCGCAGTCCGTCCTCGGACCGGGCGACGAGTGCCAATTGCACACCCGCCCGGGCCAATTCCTCGGCGATCCGGGGCCCGACACCGCGCGAGGCCCCTGTGACGATTCCCACAACGTTCTTCAATTCGCGCACAGGCGTCGTCCTTTGCCGAGAGGGGCGGATGTCAGCGGGTCGGCTGCAGTGCAGCACGCCTGCCGGAGAACAGCTGGATGACTACCGCGACGCAGCACAGCAGCGCCCCGGTCAGGGCCACGGAGGTGATGCCGGCGTGGTCGAGCACCGCGCCCCCGACCACCCCGGACAGGCCGATGCCCAGGTAGAGGGCGGAGGCGTTGAGCGCCAGGAGCAGCGCCCCGGCGTCCGGGGAGAGTTCGAGCAGCCGGCGCTGGACCGGAGGGTTGAACCCCCAGCTCGACACTCCCCACAGGAACAGCAGGACCGCCGCGACCGCGGTGCTGTGCACGGCGGAGAGGGCCGAGAGGGCGACCACGCTGCCGCAGACGGCCACCAGCAGCGGCATCCGGTAGCCGTACCGGTCGGCCGCGAGTCCGCCGACAACGTTGCCGACGGCGCCGCCGATACCGTAGCCGAAGAGCAGCAGGCTCAGTCCTGTGCCGTGCGCCCCGACGGTCTCGGCCAGCACGGGGGCCGCGTACGTGTACACGGTGAACACCCCGAGGGCGGCCGCGAGGGTGATCCCGAGAACGGCGACGACCCGCCTGTCGGAGGCGACCGCGACCCGCTGCCGCAGGCTCACCCGCGGCGGCGCCGCGACCTCGGGCACGGCCACTGCCACGGCCGCCGCGGACAGCGCGCACAAGCCGGCGACGAGCCAGAAGACACCGCGGAAGCCGAGCGGTCCGACGAGCAGCGTCCCGGCGGGAACGCCGACGACGGTCGCGGTCACCAGCCCGCCGAAGACCCAGGCCGCGGCGCGTGCCCGGCGTTCGGGGCCGCTCAGTTCGGCGGCGACCGCGGTGGCCGCCGGGGTGAAGACGGCGGCGCCCGCGGCCGTGACGATGCGGGCGGCCGTCAGGGTGGCGAAGTCCGGTGCCAGGGCGGCGAGCACGTTGCCCGCCGCCGCCACCAGCAGGGCAGTGATGATCAGCGGGCGGCGGCGCCACCCGCCGAGGGCCACGGCGAGCAGCGGGGAGCCGACGGCATAGGCCACGGCGAAGGAGGTGGTCAGCAGTCCCGCCGTGGACAGGGGGACGGACAGCTCCTCGCTCAGCTGCGGCAGCACACCGGTGACGACATAGCCGCTCGTTCCCACTGCGAACGCTCCGAGCGCAAGCGTGGAGACCTTGTGCAACACGAAATGAACCCCCCTGCCCCCCGGCTGGTCGGTGCCGCTCGTGATCATGGCACGGGTCGTGGAGGCCGCGCGAACCGGAGTCCGTCCCACACTCCCACAACGGAAGTTGCAGGCCAACGGAGGTTTTGCGCCAAGATCACCTCACCGGGCGCGGGCATGCGGGACCCGCCCGCCGTGGGGGGACCCCACGCTGCGGGCGGATCGCCTGCTCGGTCGGTGCGGCCGGATCACTCCCCGTCGGAGGCCGGCGGATTCGCAGATGTCACGCCCGACCGGCGCGCCTGCTCGATGTCGGCGGCGGAGGGCTTGACCCGGGTGAACTCGTCGTGGCCGAGGAAGGTCGACTTCCACTGGTCGGCGGGGGTCGTGCCGTAGCTCAGCAGCCACTGGGTGACGATGCGCTCCTGGCTGCCGCCGACGTACTGGCCGCTCCAGGTGGCGACGGAGTGGGCGTTGCGGTGGGCGTTGTGGTAGGCGACGGTCCATCCGACCGCGGTCCCCGTGCCGTCGGCGGGCGCACTGTCGTAGCGGCCGGTCATGGCGTAGCGCTTCTCGGCGTTGCCGACCGCGGACTCGTAGGTGCCGACGAACCCGCCGTTCGCGGCCCGTGTCACGACCATGACCGAGCCGAGCTGGTTGTACCAGGTGCCCAGGATGCCGGGGCGGGAGTCCGCCGAGGAAGCGGTTTCCGCGGCGTTCGCGGCCACCGTCTCCCGCGGGTCCGCGGATGCGCTCGCGGATACGGTGACGAAGGTCAGGGACAGGGCGCACAGTGCGGTCAGGACTTGGCGTAAACGCGTCACGAGATGATTTCCCCCTGTGAGGGCCGAGGGCCCGTCGGTCGCCCGCGATGGTGCGCGGTCGCGGGCGCTTTCGGGAAAAGCGTAGTGTCGTGACCGGCGGTACGCCGGGTTCCGTCCGGTGAATTGTCGGAGTTCTTGCGGAGACTCGGCGTGATGTGTTCGCCCGCCGGCCCCGGGGAATTCCGGAGGCCGGCGGTCCGCCGGCGGTCAGCGGTCGCGAACCGCGACGATGCCGTTGAAGACGCCGACGTAGGCGGTGCCGTCGGGGCCGAGGGTGATGGGCGCCCAGTTGTTGTCGTAGAGCGGGCCGGTGCCGGTCAGCTGCCGCCAGCGCCGCTCACCGGTGCGGAAGTCCACGGCGGTGAGGTACCAGCCGTCGATCCCCCAGGGATGGGGCTCCTTCTCGTAGAAGTAGATGAGCCCGTTCGCGGTGGAGAGCTTCGGGACCACGGACGGGGCGCGCACGGGGCTCTCCCAGACCGTGTCGCAGCCGCTGCCGTCGGCGCGGACGTCGATGCGGGCTGCGCCGCCCACGACGGACCTGCCCAGCAGCACGCTGGTGGGGTTCTCGTAACCGTAGTTGTTCTCGACGACGATGCTGTTGCCCCAGGTGATCAGCGAGTTGTCGGTGGTGGAGGCGCCGGAGCGGAAGACGGGCACCTTGCAGACGAGCCGGCGGTCCGCCGGGACGTCCGCGCCGCGCCGGTAGACCAGGACGTTCATCCGGTCGTCGGCGTTGTCGGTGATGGCGACGTAGCCGTCGCCGAAGAGGTCCGGCGTCGTACCCGAACCCTGGTTCACCGAGCCCGGCTTGGTGCCGGTCCCCCGGTCGTAGGTCTGGCGCCACTGCACCTCGGGGGTGCCGTCGGCGGCGGCGCGGAAGCCGTAGAGGGCGTGGTCGGAGACGATGGAGACACCGTCCTCGGCGACCGAGAAGGAGTTCTGGATCTCCTCGCCGTCCAGCCGCAGGGAGCGGATGCGCGAGGTCGCCGGGTCCACCGTGCCGACCCGGCCCTGGCGGGTCACCCACCAGATGCGGCCGTCCCAGTCGGGCATCACCGAGGTGACGGGGTCGCACGTGCCGCTGGGCCGCAGGTTGGTCCAGGTCGTGCAGTCGTGCGGGACGTGCCCGGTGAGGTCCCAGTCGTTCTCGACGGTGAACTGCCAGCTGCCGTCGGGGTTCTGCACGTGCGCGAGGCGCAGGACGTGCTGCCGGGAGTCGGCCAGGACCGCCCGGTCCCGGTCGTCGAGGTAGAAGTAGGCGCCGCCCGAGGTGTCCTTGAAGATCTTCGCGAAGTCGAGTGAGGTGATCGCCTCGACGGTGGAGGAGCGCTGCGGAAGCCGGTACTCAGCGAGGGTGGCGAGGGTGCGCGGCTCCAGGAGCTTGACCGTGAAGCCGGAGAAGGTGCCGCACACCGTGACCAGCCGGCCGCCCGCGTCGAAGGTGGCGGTGGCGCACTCGCCGCCGAGAGCCGCGATCTTCTCGCTGGTCACCCCGGGGTTCTTGCCGAGCGGCCCGGACCAGGGGGAGGTGGCGCTGCCCGCCGCGTCGGAGTGCATGCCGCTGCGGCCGTTGGGCGCGAGGTGGGGGTGCTGCGGCGGGGCCTCGCCCTGCAGCGGGGCCGCGGCCGCCGGGGCGCCTTCGTAGGGGGTGATCAGCCGGTGCCCGGGGGCCTTGGGTATCTCCTCGGCCCGGGCCGGACCGCCGCCGTGGAGCACCGTGAAGGCGACCACGGCGGGCAGGACGGCGCAGTTCAGCGCTCTTCGGAACACGGGGCTCCCCTCCTGTCGCACCAGCCTGTTGACCTCGCGTCTGACATCCGCCGCGGCCAGACGCTAGACGGCGCCGCCGGAGGAGTCCATGCACGCGCCGCACGCTTCACGAAGGCGCAACAGTCAACGGCGCACGCCCTACGGGTTGAGGGAGGAGACCGCGTTCGCGGTGGCCGTCAGGCCGCTGTGGATGGTCGCGGCCATGCTGCTGCTCGCGAGGTAGAAGCCGAGCAGGACGCAGACGAGGGCGTGGGAGAGCTTCAGCCCGCCGCTGCGCAGGAAGATCCAGGCCAGGACGAGGAGCAGGACGACCACGGAGAGGGAGAGCACCATCGAGACCTCCTGAGTCACCGTCATGGTGGCGCAACGCCGCGTGCTTCCGGGCGAACGACGTGTCCGCCGTACGGGTGTTGACCGTCCGTGACGGGCGTCAGTCCTTGACGATCTCGTCCCAGTGCAGGGTGCGCCCGCACCAGCGCCCCAGCAGCACCGGGTCGTGGCCGACCGCGAGGAGGCCGGCGCCCGTCCCGGCGCGATAGTCCTCGACGACCGCCACCAGGGCGGCCGTGGTGGAGGCGTCGAGCATCGCGGTCATCTCGTCGCAGACCAGCCAGCGCGGCCGCAGCGCCAAGGCACGGGCCAGGCAGGCGCGTTGCAGCTGGCCGTCGCTGACCTCGTGGGGGCGGCGCGCGAGCAGGTCCGCGCCGAGGCCCACCTGCTGCGCCAACTCGGCCACCCGCGCCGCCGCTTCCGTACGCCGACCGGTCGCGCGGAGGGGTTCGGCGACGAGGTCGCCGAGCCTCAGGCGGGGGTCGGCGGCGAGTCGCGGCTGCTGGAAGACGACGCCGATCGCCGTGCGCAGGCAGCGCGGGGCGCGGTGGGAGAAGCCGGTCACGACGTGGCCGTCCAGGGTCACGGTCCCCCGGTCGGGCCGGTGCAGCAGCGCGGCGACCCTGGCCAGGGTGGACTTGCCGCAGCCGCTCGGCCCGAGCAGGCCGAGGGACTGCCCCGCGTGCAGGGTGAGGTGGGCGCCCCGGACCGCGGGGGCACGGCGGTCGTATCCCGCGGTGATGTCCTTGAGCTCAAGCATGGTGGCAGGCCACCCCTTCGATGAGCGCGGGCCGCCGGGTGCGGCAGAGCGGGTCGGCGGCGGCGCAGCGGGCGGCGAAGGCGCAGCCGGGCGGGAGGGCCCCGAGCTCGGGCGGTGCTCCGGGAACGGGGGTGAAGGAGCGCTCGGGGAGGGCTTCGAGCAGGCCCCGGGCGTAGGGGTGGCGGGGGCCGGGGCGGCCGAAGAAGGCGGCGGCCGGGGCTGTTTCGACGATCCGCCCCGCGTACATGACGGCCACGGTGTCGGCGATCCGCTCGGCAGCGGACAGGTCGTGCGTGATCATCAGCAGGGCGCGGCCGTCGGCACGGGTGTGGGCGCGCAGTTCGTCGACGGTGCGCTCGACCAGGTCGCGGTCCAGGCCGGTGGTCGGTTCGTCGGCGAGGAGCAGGGGGGCGTCGCCGACGAGGGCGAGGGCGGTGGCCGCGCGCTGGGCGAGGCCGCCGGAGAGTTCGTGGGGGTGGCGGTCGAGGTGGGAGCCGGGGAATGCGGCGCGGTCTGCGGCGGCCTGCGCCGCTGCGCGCAGCGCGGTCCGCGCGGAGCGTGGGCGACGGCCGGATCCGGTGCCGGTCAGCTCGCGGGCCGTCTCCTCCAGGTGGGCGCGGACGGTGCGGACCGGGGTGAGGTGCGCCGCCGGGCTCTGCGGGACGAGAGCGACGCGCCGGCCCCGTACGGTCCGGGCCAGGGTGCGCTCGTCGGCGGCGAGGAGGTCGAGGCCGTCGGCGAGGCGGGCCGATCCGGCCGTCTCGGCATTGCCGGGGAGCAGGCCGAGGAGGGCGGAGGCGAGTACGGACTTCCCGCAGCCGCTCTCGCCGACGAGGGCGAGGCTCTCGCCGGGCGCCAGGGTGAAGCAGGCGTCGGTGACGGCCTCCACGTACCGTCCACCGGGCATGCGGAATCGGACGGAGAGCTGCTCGACGCGGAGCACGGGCGGGGCGGTGGACGGCGGGGTCACAGGGTCAGCTCCGAACGGCGGCGCGGGTTCAGCCGGTCGCGCCAGGCGCCCGCGAGGCCGGCGACGGCCAGGGTCGGGACGATCAGCAGCAGACCGGGGAAGAGGGTGGGCCACCAGTGCCCGGCGAGCAGCGAGCCGCGGGCGTTCTGTACCAGGCCGCCCAGGCTGGCCTGGTGGGCGGGCATTCCGAGGCCGAGGAAGGACAGGGCGGACTCGTGCCACATCGCGTGCGGAATCATCAGCACGGCGGCGAGGCCGGCCTGCGGGAGGATGCCGGGCACCAGGTGCCGTACGGCGACCCGCCACCGTGAGGCTCCGCCGGAGACGGCGGCGTCGATGTAGGGCCGGCCGCGCAGGGAGAGGACCTCGGCGCGGACGATCCGGGCCGTCGAGAGCCAGTGGGTGGCCGCAACCGAGGCCACGACGGGCCAGATCCCCGGCCGGAACACCGCCACGACGAAGATCCCGAGGAGGAGGTGCGGGACGGAGGAGAGGATGTCCACGGCCCGCATCGCCAGCCGGTCGGTCCAGCCGCCGAAAGCGCCCGCGGCCGCGCCGACCGCGGTGCCGACCACGGTGGCGGCCAGTGCGGCCACCAGGCCGACGAACAGGGAGACGCGCAGTCCGTGGACGCACCGCAGCAGCAGGTCCCGCCCGACGTCGTCGGTACCGAAGGGGTGCGCCCACGAGGGGGGTTGCAGTTTCGCCGCGAGGTCCACGGCCTGCTGGTCCAGCTGGGCGAGCGGCGGCACGACCAGTACGGCCAGTGCGACGACCGCCATGACGGCGGCCGAGGTGCGGACCCGCAGGGTGCGGGTGGAGCGGTGCGGGCGGCCCCGCGGGCGCCAGGTCGTGGTCTCAGCCATCGAAGCCCACCCGCGGGTCGGCCAGCCCGTACAGCAGGTCGGACAGCAGGTTCCCGGCGAGCACGGCCGCGGTGGCCAGCACCGTCAGGGCCGCCAGCAGGGGGAAGTCGACCGCGGTGGCGGCCTGGACGGTCGCCGCGGCGATGCCGGGCCAGCTGAAGACCGTTTCCACCAGCAGGGCGCCGGTGATCAGCTCGGGTACCCGGGAGCCGATCAGCGTCAGCATCGGCAGCATGCCGGAGCGCAGGGCGTGGCCGAGCAGGATCCGGCGCTCGGACAGGCCCCGTGCGCGGGCCCCTCGTACGGGGTCCTCGCCCAGCGCGTCGGCGACGCCCTGACGGACGTAGAGGAAGAACCAGGGCAGTTGGGTGGCGGCGAGCACCAGGGCGGGGAGCACCAGGTGGGAGGCGACCTGCCCGGGGGTGACGGTGTCGCTGCCGGCGTCGGTGAGGCCGCCGGAGGGCAGGACACCGAGGCGTACGGAGAAGAACCAGATCGCGAGCAGCGCCGTCCAGAAGGCCGGGGCGGCCTCGAGGGTGTAAGCGAGCGCGGAGACGGCGCGGTCCAGCGGGCCGCCCGGCCGGCGTGCGGCCAGTACGCCGAGGGCGGTGCCCGCGAGCACGGCCATGGTGAAGGCGCAGGCCGCGAGCAGCGCCGACCAGCCCACGCGCTCGGTGATGACGTCGGTCACGGGCTGGCGCATGACGGCGGAGGCGCCGAGGTCGCCGGTGAGTGCCGAGGTCAGCCAGTCCCACCAGCGGGCGGCCAGGGGCCGGTCGACGCCGAGGTTGATCCGCAGCTGGTCGAGTTCGGCCTGCGAGGCGGTGAGTCCGGCGGTGCCGGCGTAGGCCTTGACGGGGTCGAAGGGGGACAGGGCGGCGAGGGCGAAGACGCCGAAGGTGACGGCGAGCAGGACGGGGGCGGCTGACAGGGTCCGCCGCCCCGCCCTGCGTGCCATCGGCCTCCAGGGGAGGCGGACGGAGCGGGTGGTCACGGGGTGGGGCTCACTTCTGCTTGGGCTTCCAGCTCTCGACGTTCCACCAGGGCCCGGCGCCGAGACCGTGGTCGTGCGGCTCCACCTGGGTGCCGAGCCCGTCCCACCCGTCGTTCACGACGTAGAGGTGGTCGATGTGGGTGAGGAAGACGTAGCCCGGGTTCTCGGCGAGTCGGCGCTGCACCGTGTCGTACGCGGCCTTGCGGACCGCCGGATCGGCGCTGCGGCGGCCTTCGGCCAGGGCCGCGTCCACGGCCGGATCGGCGTAGCGGGCCATGTTGTTGAAGCCGTCGCCGCCGAGGGAGGAGGTGAGCATGAGGTACTGGTCGAAGTCCGGGTCGGCCGGTGAGCCGCCGCCCGCGAGCACGGCCTCGGTCTTCATCCGGGGTTCGATGACCTCCCAGGTCCCGGCCTCGGCCTTGACCTCGATGCCGGCCTTCTTGGCGTCGGAGGCGAAGGCGAGGGCGTGGTCCTGGCGGATCTTGTCGCCGGCGGTGTACCAGAGGGGGAAGGAGGCGCGGACGCCGTCCTTGACCCGGATGCCGTCCGCGCCGGCCTTCCAGCCGGCGTCGTCGAGGATCCGGCGGGCCCCGTCGAGGTCGTGGCGGCGCTCGGTGCCGGCCGTGAACCAGGGGCTGTCGGTCGGCACGGGGCCGAAGGCGGGCCTGCCCGCGCCCTCCAGCAGCTTGTCGACCATGGCCGTGCGGTCCACGGCGATGTCGAGCGCCCGCCGGACGGCGAGGTCGCCGGTGACCGGGTGGTGCGTGGGGAGGGTCACGCTGCGGTGGTCGAAGGTCCTGGCGGCGTAGGTGCGGCGCCCGGCGTCCTTCGCGAAGCCCGCGGCCAGGCCGGGCGGCAGGATGGCGCCGTCGAGCTCGCCGGAGCGCAGCCGGGTGGCGCGCACGTCGTCGTCCTTGACGACGGCCATGGTGAACTTCTTGACGGCGGGCTCGCCGCCCCAGTAGCCGGGGTTGGCCTTGAAGCTGAGCTTTTCGCCCCTGGACCAGCCGGTGAGTACGTAGGGCCCGGTGCCGACGGGCCGGGTGGTGAAGTCGCCGCTGTTGACGTCCTGCTTCCCGGCGATGTGCTCCGGGGCGATGGGCAGCACGGTCCGTTCGGCGAACGGGGCGTAGGGGTACTTCAGGGTGAAGACGACGGTGTCCTCCCCCGTCGCCTCGACCCGCTCGATCGCGTCGAGTTCGGTCTTGGAGGCGTTGTTCGTCCCCGCGTCGAGGATCGTCCGGTAGGTGAAGACGACGTCCTTGGCGGAGAAGGGCGCCCCGTCGCTGAACCTCACGCCCTGGCGCAGGGCGAAGGAGTAGGTGCGCCCGTCCGCGGAGACCTCCGGGAGGGACCGGGCGAGGGCGGGTTTGAGCTTCATGTCCGCGTCGTGGGTGAGCAGACCGTCGAAGATCTTGGAGTTGCCGTCCTTGCCGTAGCCCAGCAGCGGGCTGAGGCTCTCCGGTTCGGTGGCGATGCCGACGACGACCGAGTCGGCGCCGGCGGCGCCGCCCGGGCCGGCTCCGGGGGTGGAGCAGGCCGCCACGCCCGTGATGAGTGCGGCGGCCACCGTCGCCCTGGTCGCTCCCCGTACTGTCCGGGCCGTCATGCGCTGCACATCCCTGTTCGCGTTCATCCGTTATTGCAAAGAGCTGGCAATAATGCCAGACGTGATCAGAAGTCGACGAATCGGGTCACACCGCCGGTCAGTGATGCACAGGTCTTGTCGCCCTCCCGCCTCTCGTGCCATATATGTCTAGACCTTTACGGAAGCCGAGGTAGGCACCCCGTGCGACGCAGCGCCCCCACGCCCGTCCTCCTCCTGGCCCTCACCGGCCTCGTCGGCCTCGCAGGCCCCACCGCGTGCACCGCCCCCGACACCGAGCCGCCGCCGGCACCCACCGGTCTCACCGCCCAGGCGGGCAGCGCCACGTCCGTGCACGTCATGTGGGACGCGGCGGCGGACGGGGCCGGAGTGAAGCGCTACCGGGTCTTCGAGGCGGGACGGCCGGTGCGGGAACTCCCCGCGGAGAAGACGATGGTGGACGTCACCGGTCTCGCACCGCAGACCGGCTACTCCTTCACGGTGCGGGCCGAGGACGCGGCCGGGAACCTCTCCGAGGCCGGACCGGCGGCGCTCGTGACCACCCCTGCCGCCCGGGCCGAGGACCGCCTCGCTCCGACCGCCCCGGCCACGACGACCGCCACGGCGACCGGCCCCCGCTCCGCCCGGCTGACGTGGGCGCCCTCGACGGACGACACCGGCGTCACGGCGTACGACGTCCACCAGGGCGGCGTACGCATCCACACCGTCGGCCCCGGCGACAACGCCACCACACTGACCGGCCTCCAGCCGGACACGGTCTACACCTTCACGGTCCGGGCCCGGGACGGCGCGGACAACTCCTCCCCGGACGGTCCGGCCGTGGACGTCAGCACGCCGCCCGCGTCCGGCGACGGCCCGGGCACCGCCCCCGCCGGCCTCACCGCGACCGCCTCACCGGGCGCCGTCACCCTGACCTGGACCGCCCCGGACACCGGGCGCGCGACCTCCGAGTACGAGCTGTTCGTCAACGGACGGCCCACCACCGTCCTGCAGTTCGGGGCCGGCGCGGTACCCGTCGGCCGGGTCGAGCACCGCCTCACGGCGACCGAACCGGCCGGCACCGAATGGGCCGTCAAACTGCGAGCCCGGCTGCCCGACGGCAACTGGGGAGCCTTCTCGGCGGAACGCCGGATCACCCTCGTCGGGTGAACCGGGAAGCACCGATCCCGTCCCGACGGCACGGTGGGATGAGAAGATCACGCACAATACTCCCGTGTTCGGTGAGTACTCGGTCAATGACAATCAGCCAGATTCCACGGACGGCGTGCCCGGGCCGGCCGCCCGGACACCCCCGGGGAACCTGCCGCCGGAGCCGGCGAGCTTCATCGGCAGGCAGCCCGAACTGCGGCTGATCGGAAAGCTGTTGCGCGAGCGCAGACTGATCACCCTGACCGGGGTGGGCGGCGTCGGGAAGTCCCGGCTCGCCCTGCGCGCCGTCGCCGACGCCCGCCACGCACGGCCCGACGGCGTCTGGTGGGTGGAGCTGTCACCGCTGCGCGACCCCGCCCTGCTGACCGCGACCGTCGCGCACGCCCTCGGCCTCGTCGACCACTCCCCGCGCCCGCTCGACGAGGAGCTGTGCGCGTGGATGGCCGACCGGGAGCTCCTCCTCGTCCTGGACACCTGCGAGCACCTCGTCTCCGAGTGCCGCCATCTGGCGGGCGAACTCCTTCAGTCCGCACCCGGGTTGACCATCCTGATCACCTCGCGCGAGCCGCTGCGCTGCGCGATCGAGCAGGTCGTCGAGGTCAGGCCGCTGCCCTGCGAGGGACCCGACAGCGACGCCCTGGCCCTCTTCCGCGCCCGAGCTCTCGCGGCGACCCCGCGCGCCGCCGCCGTCTTCGCGGACCCGGCACGGACCGAGGTCGCCGCCGAGGTGTGCCGTCGGCTGGACGGGATCCCCCTGGCATTGGAACTGGCCGGCGCCCGGATGCGGTTGTGGACGGTCGAGCAGATGGCCGAGCGGATCGGCGAGCGCTTCGAGATGCTGTCCGAGGTCCGCGTGCCCCGGCCGCCCCGGCACCGGACGATGCGGACCACGATCGGCTGGAGCCACGAGTTGTGCGAGCCGCTGGAGCGCCTGCTGTGGGCCCGCCTCTCGGTGTTCACCGGCGACTTCGACACGGCCGCGGCACGCGCCGTGTGCGCGGGCGGCCCGCTGCCCGCCGCCCGGGTGGAGCGCGTACTGGCCGGGCTCACCGCCAAGTCCGTGGTGCTGCGCTCCGAGGAGCGCGGCGCGGGCGCCCGCTATCGGCTGCTGGACACCATCCGCGAGTACGGACACGACTGGCTGGCCGAGCTCGGCGAGACGCACCTGGTCACCGACCGGCACGCGCACTGGTACGCAGCGCTCGCACAGGCCGCCGACCGGGGCTGGATGGGCCCGGGGCAGGTCGACTGGTACCGCAGGATCACTGCCGAGCACGCACAACTGCGCACCGCCCTGGAGCACCTGCTCACGGCCGACCCGACGGCCGCGCTGGAGATGGCCGGGAACCTGTGGTTCTACTGGTTCGCCTGCGGGCACGTGCACGAGGGCCGGGCCGTCCTGGAACGGGCCCTGCGGCTCGCCCCGCGCACCGAGGCCACCCACAACCAGGCCCTGTGGTCCCTCGGGCTGACGATGGTGCTCCAGGGCGACATGGACGAGGCCCGGCGCGTCGGGGAGCAGTGCGCGCGGGACGCCGCCCACCTGGCGGACCCGGAACGGGAGCTGCGCGCGGCCCACCTGCACGCGGCGTCGGTCCTCATGCCGGGGGACCCGGTGCGCGCCCTGGAGCTGTCGGGGCCGCGGGCCCGGGCCGCGCACGGCGGCCGGACCACCGGGCCGGGCTGGCTCCTGTGCAAGCTGACCGCCAGCTACTCCCTGTACGCCCTCGGGCGTTTCGAGGAGGCCATGCAGGAGGCTCGGTCGTTGCGGGAGGCCTGCGCGGAGCTGGGCGAGCGCTGGATGCGGGCCTACGCGGACTACGTCCTGGCAGTGGCCGCACTGGGGCTGGGCGACCACGGGGAGGCCGCACGCCACGTACGGTCCATGCTCTCCGGGAAGCGGCTCCTCGGCGACCGGCTGGGTATCGCGCTGGGCCTGGACCTGCTGGCCACGGCGGTGGCCGGGCTGGGCGACGGCGAGCTGGCGGCCCGCCTGCTGGGCACCGGACACGCGTGGTGGCGGACGGTGGGCCGGCCCCAGATGGGTTCGCCCTCCCTGACGGCGCTGCGGGACCAGGGGGAACGGCAGGCGCGGGCGGCCATCGGTGACGCGGCCTTCGAGGCGGCGTTCCGGGGCGGAGCGGCGGCGTCCACGAGCTGAGGCTCAGCCCGTGGACGGCACGCCGGGCAACTGCGGCGTCGGGTCTCCCGTCAGTACGGGAGGGGTCTGCCCGACGGTGTGCGCAGGTCCAGCTCTCGGGGGGCGGGCTTGGGGACGGGCTTGCGGATCAGCTGCTGGCGCATGCTGCCTCCTCGCTCAGACCAGGGCCGGGCGGCGGGGTTCCACCGTGCGGCGGTCGGGGAGCAGTTCACCGGTGTCGTCGAAGATCACGACTCCGTTGCAGAGCAGGCTCCACCCCTGTTCGGGACGGGAGACCACGATGCGCGCGGCGTCGTGGTCGGCGCTGTCGGCGGCAGGGCAGGGGGGCTGGTGGGAGCACATGGCGCACCTCCTCGCGATGTGGGGCGGGAGGGCCGGTGGTCACCCGGCGAATCCGCGATCCACGGTGGCGGCGAGTATTGCTGATCGCCACCCCTGGACGGAACCCATATTCGCCGTCCAGTTCACGGTGTGTATGCCCGATTACGATGCGCTCATGCCCGTTATCCGGATCGTTCACCGTACGTCCGCACCGGCCGCCGAGGCGTGGTCGAGGCTCACCGACTGGGAGCGCCACGGCGCGCAGGTCCCCCTCACGCGGACGATCATCGAGACCGCGCCTCCGACGCACCAGGGAACGATCTTCATCGCCCGCACGGGTGTGGGCAGGATCACATTCGACGATCCGATGGAGGTCGTCCTCTGGCACCCGCCCGCGGCGGACTCGCCGGGTCTCGTCCGGCTGGAGAAGCGCGGCCGGGTCGTGACGGGGTGGGCGGAGATCGAGATCCGCCCCCTTCCCGGCAGGGGCTCGGAGGTCCACTGGCGCGAGGAACTGCGCCTGCGGGGCCTGCCGCGGGTCCTGGACCCCCTCGTGGCGGCGGCCGGCCGCCTGCTGTTCTCGCGCGCCCTCACCCGGCTGCTGGAGCGCTGACCGCCCTGGTTAGGGTTCCGTGATCACCGGCTGGTGATCATGACGCGACCGAGGAGAGTCCGTGGCCATTCCGCCCCCGCCGCCGCCCCCGGGCCCGTACGGGCCCCCGCAGGCCGCAGGGCAGCCGTACGGCGCCGCGTACGGGGCGTACGGCTCGCATCCGCAGCCGGGCCGCCACGGCTGCGTCCTGTGCGGGGCCTGGCCGGCCGCGCCCGCCACGGTGCGGGGCCATCAGGGCCTGGTCGTACTGATGCGCTTCCTGAGCCGCCGCGGCCCGTTCTGCCGGGACTGCGGCCTGGCCACCTACCGCGAGATGTCCTCCGACACCTTGTGGCAGGGCTGGTGGAGCCCGCTGTCCCTGGTCGCCGCACCCGTGACCCTGCTGATGAACCTCGGCCCGCGGGCCGCCTTCCGCCGGCTCGCTCCCCCGGCCGACGGCTTCCGCCCGGCGCGCGACCCGGGCCGGCCGCTGTGGCGGCGCACCCCCGCCCTGCTGGTCCTCGTACCGGTCGCGCTCGTCGCCCTCGCGGTCCCCACGCTGATCGTCCTGGGCCTGCTGGCCGGGGACGGCGAGCCGACGCGGCTGAGCGTCGGCCAGTGCGTACGGGACGTGGCCGAGGGCTCCGGACAGACCCTGCTCGTGGAGCCCTGCAACTCCCCGGACGCGGAGTACCGCGTCACCCGTCACCTCGGACCCGGCACCACCTGCGCGGACGGCGAGCTCTACGCCTACCCCGAGTACGGCCCCGGCGGCACCACCACGAGCTGCCTCGCCCGTCTCCGCTGAGCCGCGTCCCGCTCACCGCACCGGCAGCCGGCCCCGCCGACGACCGCCCGCACGTCCTGGGCCCTGGCCGACCCCGGACACCGGCCGCGGTCACACGGACAGCCGGGTCCCGCTTCGGGGCCGACGGCCGAGCACCGCAGGATGGTCGCACGGAGGGCCGCCTACCGCCCGAGGCCCGGTCCGGACGGCCCGGTACGGCCGACAGTCGCGCGTACAGCCGAACCCGGCCCGGGGCGACCGGCGAGGGCCGGACAACGGCCGGAGGCCGGACCGGACATCCGAGGGCCGGACGATGCCGGGGACCGAACCGACCGATGGCGGACGACGGCCCGGGGCCGGACGAGGCCGGGGCCGGACGGCCGAGAGCCGGACGACGGCCGTCGACCGGACAACGCCGCAGGCCAGGGCCTGTCAAGGCCACGGCCGGGCGCCAGGGCCGGACGGCCGGGGGCCGGGCCGGACGGCCGGGCGCCGGACGACGGCCGCGGGCCGGACAACGCAGGAGGCCAGGGCCTGTCAAGGCCACGGCCGGGCGCCGGGACGGACGGCCGGGCGCCGGGACGGACGGCCGGGCGCCGGACGACGGCCGTGGACCGGACAACGCCGAAGGCCAGGGCCTGTCAAGGCCACGGCCGGGCGCCAGGGCCGGACGCCTGGGCGCCGGACGACGCCGGAGGCCGGGGCCGGACGGCCGAGGGCCGGTGCCGGACGGCCGGGGGCCGGGCCGGACACGGCCGGGGCCCGGAGGGCCCGGGGCCGGCCGATGGTGGCGCGGGCCGCCGGGGCCGGGCGGCTCGGGGGCCCGGCCGGCCCCCGGCACCGAACCCCTCCCGCCCCCGCGGCTAGCGGATCGGCATGCCGGAGATCGTGCGCGCGATCACCAGCCGCTGGATCTCGCTCGTGCCCTCGAAGATCGTGTAGATCGCACTGTCGCGGTGCATCCGCTCGACCGGGTACTCGCGGGTGAAGCCGTTGCCGCCGAGGATCTGGACGGCCTGGGCGGTGACCTTCTTGGCGACCTCGCTGGCGAAGAGCTTGGACATCGAGCCCTCGGCCGACTCGAACGGCCGGCCGGCGACCGCCATCCAGGACGCCCGCCACACCAGCAGCCGGGCGGCGTCGATCTGCGTGCGCATGTCGGCGAGCTGGAAGGCCACGCCCTGGTTGTCGATGATCGGGCGGCCGAACTGCGTACGGGTCTTGGCATAGTCGAGGGCGACCTCGTACGCGGCGCGCGCGGTGCCCACGGCCATCGCGCCGACGGCGGGCCGGGAAGCCTCGAAGGTGGCCATGGCCGCGTTCTTCACCCGCTCGCCCCCGCCGCTGCGGGCCCGCTCGCGGGCCCGGGCCAGCCGCTCGTCCAGCTTCTCCTTGCCACCCAGCAGGCACGAGCCGGGGATCCGGACGTCCTCCAGGACGACCTCGGCGGTGTGCGAGGCGCGGATCCCGTGCTTCTTGAACTTCTGGCCCTGGGACAGGCCGGGGGTGTTCGGCGGCACGATGAAGGAGGCGTGCCCCTTGGAGCCGAGCTCCGGGTCGACGACCGCCACGACGATGTGGACGTTGGCGATACCGCCGTTGGTGGCCCAGGTCTTGGTTCCGTTGAGGACCCACTCGTCCTTGGCCCGGTCGTAGACCGCGCGGGTGCGCATGGAGCCGACGTCGGAGCCGGCGTCCGGTTCGGAGGAGCAGAAGGCGGCGACCTTCACCTCGTCCGGAGTTCCGTACATCTGCGGGATCCAGGTGCCGATCTGCTCCTCGGTGCCGTTGGCCACGACCCCGATCGCCGCCAGCCCGGTGCCCACGATGGACAGCGCGATGCCCGCGTCGCCCCAGAAGAGCTCCTCCATGGCCATCGGGATGCCGAGGCCGGTCGGGTCGAAGAACTGCTGGGCGTAGAAGTCCAGCGAGTAGATGCCGACCTTGGCGGCCTCCTGGATGACGGGCCACGGAGTCTCTTCGCGCTCGTCCCATTCCGCGGCGGCGGGTCGCATCACATCGGCCGCGAAGCCGTGGATCCAGTCCCGCACCTGCTTCTGGTCCTCGTTCAGCTCCATGGTGAACTCCGCCATGTCCCCTCCACCTGTCCGTACTCGTCACTCCGGAGGTTACTAGCGGTAACCTACGTGGGCGCCACAGTCTGTTACCGGCGAGTAAGCACTGTCAAGCTCGGCCGAAACCGTCGACGGCCTCCGCTTCCCGTCCGCCGGTTCGATCGTCGGAGCGCCTCGGGTGTTACGTTGCGTGGGCGTCACGCACATCGCAAGGGCGGGGAGAGAACACGTCATGGAGACCACGCAGCAGACCGGCGAACCGGGAGCGGCCGAACGCCGCCGGCGGGAGCTGCTCGAAGCCGCCGACCGGGTCGTGCTCAGGGACGGCCCCAAAGCCTCCATGAACGCCATCGCGGCCGAGGCCGGCATCACCAAGCCCATCCTCTACCGCCACTTCGGGGACAAGGCGGGCCTCTACCAGGCCCTCGCCGTGCGGCACACCGACGCCCTGCTCCACTCGCTGAGGGCCGCGCTGGACGCGCCCGCCGAACGCCGCCGGCGGGTGGAGGCGACCCTCGACACCTACCTGGCCGCCATCGAGGCCCGCCCGCAGGTCTACCGCTTCCTGATGCACCCCGCGGAGGACTCGCACACCGCCGAGCGGGGCTTCGACGTCGGCCTCCACTCGGCGCCGCTGCTGCGCCGGCTGGGTGAGGAGCTGGCCCAGGTGATCAGCGAGCGGGTCGATCTCGGCCCCGGCGGGGAACAGCTCGCCCGGGTGTGGGGCCACGGCATCGTCGGCATGATGCACGCCGCCGGCGACTGGTGGCTCGGCGAGCGCCCCTGCGCCCGCGCGGATCTGGTCGCAGGCCTCACCGACCTCCTCTGGGGCCGCCTCTCCACCGCGGGCAACCGCGCCAACGGCCCGGGCTTCTGACCTCCGGCCCGGTGGCGGGAGGGCACGCTAACCGCGCGCCGCTCCGGTGCCCCAGGGGGCTTTGCGGATCGCCCGTCGCAGGCGACGGGCCCGCATCCCCGTCACGCGGTCCGCGTACACGGTCCCGTCGAGGTGGTCGCACTCGTGCTGCAGGCAGCGCGCGAAGAAGCCCGTACCGGCGATGCGGACCGGCGCGCCGTCCGAGGTGACCCCTTCCACCACCGCGTGGTCGAAGCGCACCGTGCCCGCCTCCAGCCCCGGCAGGGACAGGCAGCCCTCGGGTCCGAGGAACTCCTCCCCGTCGGCGGCCACCAGACGGGGGTTGACGACGTGCCCGACGTGCCGGTTCTCTTCGTCGTCGGGGCAGTCGTAGACGAACACCCGCTGGGCGACGCCGATCTGGTTCGCGGCCAGGCCGACGCCCTCCGCCGCGTACATCGTCGCGAACATGTCCTCGATGAGGCGGTCGAGGTCCGGCCCGAACCGGGTGACCTCCGGGCAGGGCGAGTGGAGCACCGGATCACCCAGCAGGCTCATGGTGCGGACGAGTCCCGAGGTGCCGGGGATGAGGCGCTGTCGCATGGCCGTAAGCGTACGACGGGCGACTATATGAGGAGATCCGCGGCGGGGCGGGGGCGCCGCGGTCAAGGCTGCGGCCTGTACTGGATAGGCTGGGGCCGACCGACGCTAGGAGGACAAGGGACGATGGCAGGCAACACGGAGCCGCTTTCGCCGCGGGCCAAGCTGGCCGTGACGGCGGGCAAGGCCGCGGCGGCGGTGTCGCGGGCCGCGGGACGCGGAAGCGGATCGGTGATCGGTGGCAAGGTCGCACTCAGGCTCGACCCCGATCTTCTCGGCGCGCTGGCGCAACATCTCGACGTCGTCCTCGTCTCCGCGACGAACGGCAAGACCACCACGACCCGGCTGATCGCCGAGGCCCTGCGCGCCAGCGGCCCGGTCGTCTCCAACGCCCTGGGCGCCAACATGCCGGCGGGCATCACCTCCGCGCTCGCGGGCGGCTCGGACGCCAAGTACGGCGTCATCGAGGTCGACGAGAAGTACCTGGCGGGAGTGGCCCGGGACGTCACCCCGAAGGTGATCGCCCTGCTCAACCTCTCCCGCGACCAGCTGGACCGCGCCGCCGAGACCCGCATGCTCGCGGAGAAGTGGCGTGAGGGGCTGCAGGGTTCGAAGGCCGTCATCGTCGCGAACTGCGACGACCCGCTGATCGTCTGGTCCGCCTCCTCCTCGCAGAACGTGGTGTGGGTCGCGGCCGGCCAGGAGTGGAAGGACGACGCCTGGTCGTGCCCCTCCTGCGGCGGCGTCATGCAGCGCCCGGGCGACGACTGGTTCTGCGGCGAGTGCGGCTTCCGCCGGCCGACCCCGACCTGGGTGCTCTCCGGCGACCACGTGCTGGACCCGCACGGTTCGGCCTGGCCGATCCACCTCCAGCTGCCGGGCCGCGCCAACAAGGCCAATGCCGCCACCTCGGCCGCCGTGGCCGCCGTCTTCGGTGTCCCGCCGCAGGTCGCACTGGAGCGGATGTACCAGGTGCAGGCCGTCGCCGGCCGCTACGACGTGATCACCTTCCAGGGCCGTGAGCTGCGGCTCCTGCTCGCGAAGAACCCGGCCGGCTGGCTCGAAACGTTTTCGCTGATCGACCCGCCGCCGACCCCGGTGATCCTCTCCGTGAACGCCCGCGGCGCCGACGGGACCGACACCTCCTGGCTGTGGGACGTCGACTACCCGCGCCTGGCCGGCCACCCGATCTTCGTGATCGGCGACCGCAAGCTGGACCTCGCGGTCCGCCTGGAGGTCGCGGGACTGGACTTCCGGGTGTGCGAGACCCTCGACGAGGCCGTGCAGCTCGCGCCGCCCGGACAGATCGAGCTGATCGCCAACTACACCGCCTTCCAGGACGTGCGCCGCCGCGTCGGCAACTAGTACTCATACCCCCAGAGGACACACGAGCATGAGCGACAACAGCCTGCGTCTGGTGTGGGTCTACCCCGACCTGCTCAGCACGTACGGAGACCAGGGCAACGCCCTCGTCGTGGAGCGCCGGGCCCGCCAGCGAGGCCTGGACGTCCAGCGCGTGGACGTGCGCAGCGACCAGCCCATCCCCACCTCGGGTGACATCTACCTGATCGGCGGCGGCGAGGACCGGCCGCAGCGCCTGGCCGCCGAGCGCCTGCTGCGCGACGGCGGTCTGGAGCGGGCCGTCTCGAACGGGGCGATCGTCTTCTCCGTCTGCGCCGGCTACCAGATCCTCGGCAAGGAGTTCGTCAACGACCAGGGGCAGCGCCAGGAGGGCCTCGGCCTGCTGGACGTCGTCACCTTGCGCGGCGAGGGCGAGCGGTGCGTCGGCGACGTCCTCGCCGACATCGACCCGCGGCTGGGCCTGCCGCAGCTGACGGGCTTCGAGAACCACCAGGGCGTCACCCACCTCGGCCCGACGGCCAAGCCGTTCGCCCGGGTCACGATGGGCCGCGGCAACGGCACCGGCGACGGTACCGAAGGCGCGTACAACGACACGGTGTTCGGCACTTACATGCACGGCCCCGTGATGGCGCGCAACCCGCACATCGCGGACCTGCTGCTGAAGCTGGCCCTCGACGTGAACGCCCTGCCGGCCATAGACGACCGGTGGTACGAGGCGCTGCGCGCGGAGCGCATCGCGGCGGCGACGCAGCCCGCGTAGCAGCCGCGCGGACCGCTCATCGGGGCGGCCCCCGCATCATGTGTTCGGCCCGGTTTTCCCTAGGGGGAACCGGGCCGACGTCGTTTTCTACGACGATCACGACCAGCAGGTGGAGGATGGTTCAGCGCACCTCCAAACCGCTTGTAGGGTGGCCGTAGTTCCCACCGGACGACGTGGTCCGGTCGTCGGCCCACGTTGCAAAGGTCTCTTCTGCCATGCGCATAGGTGTGCTCACTTCCGGTGGCGACTGCCCCGGCCTGAACGCCGTCATCCGCTCCGTCGTGCACCGTGCCGTCGTCGACCACGGCGACGAGGTGATCGGCTTCCACGACGGCTGGAAGGGCCTGCTGGAGGCGGACTACCGCAAGCTCGACCTGGACGCCGTCGCCGGCATCCTCGCCCGCGGCGGCACCATCCTCGGCTCCTCCCGGGTCCAGCCCGCGCACCTGCGCGACGGGGTCGAGCGCGCCCGCGGGCACGTGGCCGACCTCGGCCTCGACGCGATCATCCCGATCGGCGGCGAGGGCACCCTGAAGGCCGCGAACCTGCTCTCGCAGGCCGGTCTGCCGATCGTCGGCGTCCCGAAGACGATCGACAACGACATCGCCTCCACCGACGTCACCTTCGGCTTCGACACCGCCGTCGGCGTCGCCACGGAGGCGCTCGACCGGCTGAAGACCACCGCGGAGTCCCACCAGCGGGTGATGGTCGTCGAGGTCATGGGCCGCCACACCGGGTGGATCGCCCTGCACTCGGGCATGGCGGCCGGCGCGCACGCGATCGTCGTGCCGGAGCGTCCCTTCGACATCGACGAGCTGACGGCGATCGTCGGTGAGCGGTTCTCGGCCGGCAAGCGGTTCGCGATCGTCGTGGTCGCCGAGGGCGCCAAGCCGAAGCCGGGCTCGATGGCCTTCGAGGAGCGCGGCAAGGACATCTACGGCCACGAGCGGTTCGCCGGCATCGGCAACCTGCTGGCCGTGGAGCTGGAGAACCGCCTGGGCAAGGAGGCCCGGCCGGTGATCCTGGGCCACGTCCAGCGCGGCGGCACCCCCACCGCGTACGACCGCGTCCTCGCGACCCGCTTCGGCTGGCACGCGGTGGAGGCGGCGCACCGGGGCGAGTTCGGCATGCTGACCGCGCTGCGCGGCACGGACATCGAGATGGTGCCGCTCGCCGAGGCGACCTCGACCCTCAAGACCGTCCCGGCCGAGCGCTACGACGAGGCCCAGACGGTCCTCTGACGGCCCACCGGCGCTGCGCCGGCGCCGCCTTTCGGGCGCCCCTTTTGTCCTGAGCCGCCCCCGCGCGCACGAGCGTACGGGGGCGGCACTACTGTGGTGGGGCAGCACAGGCGAGGGAGTGAACAGATGGACCACAGCGGGCACGGCACGGACATGCACATGGACCTGCCGCCGTTCACTCTCGGGCGCGGGCTGGAGTTCTCCTTCGACGCGTTCTTCCTGTTCGGCTCCCTGCTGGCGCTCGCCCTGTACGGGTGGGGCGTCCTGCGGCTGCGCCGCCGCGGGGACTCCTGGCCGCTCGGGAGGACCATCGCGTTCACCCTCGGCGTGCTGACCGTGATCCTCGTGATGTGCACCAAGCTGAACGACTACGGCATGGTCATGTTCAGCGTGCACATGGTCCAGCACATGGTGATCAGCATGATCACCCCGATCCTGGTGCTGCTGGGCGCCCCGGTGACGCTGGCGCTGCGTGCGCTGCCGCCCGCCGGCCGCGGCCGCAAGGGCCCGCGCGAGCTCCTGCTGGCACTGCTGCACAGCCGCTACATGCGGGTGATCACCCACCCTGCGTTCACGATCCCGATGTTCATCGCGAGCCTCTACGCGCTGTACTTCACCCCGCTCTTCGACTTCCTGATGGAGAGCCGCACCGGGCACATCGCGATGATGGTCCACTTCTTCGCGGTCGGCCTGATCTTCTTCTGGCCGATCATGGGCGTCGACCCCGGCCCGCACCGTCCCGGCTACGTCATGCGGATGCTGGAGCTCTTCGCGGGCATGCCCTTCCACGCCTTCTTCGGCATCGCCCTGATGATGGCGAGCCAGCCCATGATCAGGACGTACGCGGACCCGCCGGCCTCCCTCGGCATCGATCCGCTGCTCGACCAGCGGTGG
This sequence comes from Streptomyces sp. NRRL F-2664, assembly GCF_000719345.1. Taxonomy (GTDB): domain Bacteria; phylum Actinomycetota; class Actinomycetes; order Streptomycetales; family Streptomycetaceae; genus Streptomyces. Next base: position 7,997 of record NZ_JOFX01000009.1, on the reverse strand, counting down.
GGCGGCGGCATCGCCTGGGCGTTCAGCGAGATCCCCTCGGTGCTGGTCCTGATCGCGCTGATCTACCAGTGGTACCACTCGGAGCAGCGGGCCGCGAAGCGCTCCGACCGGGCCGCCGAGCGCAACGGCGACCAGGAGCTGGAGGCGTACAACGCGTATCTCGCCTCGCTCCAAGCGCGTGGCCAGTAGCGGAACCCGGCGTCCGCGCGCCACCATGGGGCATGACCGGATCCGTTAAGGCGATGGCAGTCATGACCTTCGCCGCACTGGTGGCCGTCGCCACGTACTCCGTGGTCCTCGGCAGCAACGGCTGGCTGTGGTTCGGCTGGGTGGTCCTGGGGCTGCTGACGGCGGGGATGGCCGCCTCCCGCACCTGAGGAAGCCCGCGCCCGGCCCCTCCGTCCCGGGACGCACGGTCCGTAGACTGGCCGTGACAACGGGATACCGACGGGAGCGGCCTGGTGTTCTACCACTTGCTCAAGCACGTGCTGCTCGGCCCCCTGCTGCGGCTGCTGTTCCGGCCGCGGATCGAGGGGCTGGAGCACATCCCGGCGCAGGGCGCCGCCATCGTCGCGGGCAACCACCTGTCGTTCTCCGACCACTTCCTGATGCCGGCGATCCTGGCCCGGCGGATCACCTTCCTCGCGAAGGCCGAATATTTCACCGGGCCCGGGGTCAAGGGCCGGCTCACCGCCGCGTTCTTCCGCAGCGCCGGGCAGATCCCCGTGGACCGGTCCGGCAGGAACGCCGGCCAGGCGGCCCTGCGCGAGGGGCTGGGCGTGCTGGCCAAGGGCGAGCTGCTGGGCATCTACCCGGAGGGGACCCGCTCCCACGACGGCAGGCTCTACAAGGGCAAGGTGGGCGTGGCCGCGATGGCGCTGGGCGCCGGGGTGCCGGTCGTCCCCTGCGCGATGGTGGGCACCTTCGAGATCCAGCCGCCGGGGCGGAAGATCCCGAAGATCCGGCGGGTGACGATCCGCTTCGGCGAGCCCCTCGACTTCTCGCGGTACGCCGGGATGGAGGGCGAGCGCGCCGTCCTGCGGGCGGTCACCGACGAGATCATGTACGCGATCCTCGGCCTGTCCGGGCAGGAGTACGTCGACCGGTACGCGGCCGACGTGAAGGCGGAGGAGGAAGCGCGGAAGAAGGCCCGGCGCACGGCGCGCTGACCCTCCTCCCCCTCCCCCGGAGACTCGGCCCCGGGTCAGTGCCGGTAGGTGCGGCAGGCCTCGTCGAGGCGTGCGCGCAGCCGGAGCGCGTCGTCGGCCAGGGCCGTCACGAGGACGGCGGGGCCGGCCAGAGCGGTCGCGACGGCGTACTCCCCCAGAACGGCGGACGGCGGCGGCGCCTGGGCGAAGGCCGGATCCACGACGAGGAGTTGGCCGACGGCCCGGTGGCCGGCCAGGCCGGCCGGGCCGTCCCAGCCGGCGGGTGCGCCGGGGCCGCAGGCGAGTTCCTGGTCCAGCAGCGGCCGGCCGGCGTGGGTGGCGGTGAGGCGGCTGCGCAGCAGACCGGGCTGCTCCCCGTGGCGCCCGAGCACCTGTTCCTCGCGCAGCAGCAGGCGTGCGCCGGGGGCCAGCCGGACGCGGGTGCGCACCCGCAGGTCGCTGCCGCGGACCGACACCAGCGGTTCCGGCAGCCACCGCACGAGGGCCCCGTCGGCCAGGTCCAGTTCCACGTCGTAGCGCGCGGTTTCGCCGGACCGGCCGGGCAGGGCGAGGGTGGCCGCCGCCGAGGTCAGCGCCAGGCGGGCGCCGGGCCCGGCGGCGGCGCGGACGGTGAGGTGGTCGCCGCCCAGCGGTGCGCTCATCGCGCCGACGAGCACGACCCCGGCCTCGGCGTCGTCCCCGCCGCGCGTGCGGCGCAGTGCGAGGGGGCCCTCCCCGGCGAGCAGGGGCAGCGCGGTCCCGCCCCGCCCGTCGGACACGGCGCGGATGCGGGCGGTGGCGCGCACTGCGGTGGCGGGCGGCGCGGCGGGGGGCGCGGTGGTCACCGTACGGTCCAGGCGGCCATCCGCGCGCGGACCCAGTCGGCGACCGGGGCCACGCCGTCGGGGCCGCGCAGCGACTGGAAGGCCACGGGGAGGTCGCCGCGCTGCTCGGCGGCGTCGCGGGCCATCCGGCCGAGGTCGGAGCCGACGTGGGGGGCGAGGTCGGTCTTGTTGACGACGAGGAGGTCGGCGGTGGTGACGCCGGGGCCGCCCTTGCGCGGGATGTCGTCGCCGCCGGCCACGTCGATGACGAAGATCTGGGCGTCGACGAGGCCCCGGGAGAAGGTGGCGGTGAGGTTGTCCCCGCCGGACTCGACGAGGATCAGGTCGAGCGGCGCGTGGTCGCGGAAGGCCTCCTCCAGTTCTTCGACCGCCTCCAGGTTGGCGGAGATGTCGTCACGGATCGCGGTGTGCGGGCAGGCCCCGGTCTCGACGGCGGCGATCCGCTCCGGCGGCAGGACGGCCTCGCGGAGCAGGAACTCCGCGTCCTCCCGGGTGTAGATGTCGTTGGTGACCACCGCCATGGACAGGTCGGTGCGCAGGGTGCGGCACAGGGCCGCGACGGTGGCGGTCTTGCCGGAGCCGACGGGTCCGCCGAGTCCGATCCGCAGGGCGCGCCGGGTGCCGTCGGGCCGCAGGGGTGTGGCGCTGTGGGTGTGGCGGTGGGGGTGCGCGCCGGCGTGGTCGAGGTGCATCGGGTGCTCCCGGGGGGGTGGAAGGGGTGCGGTGGCGTGGTCAGGAGGCGAACAGGCGGACCGGCCGGCCGGCGTGGACCTCGGCCGCGATCTCCAGCAGCGGGGAGGAGGCCGCGGGCAGGGCCTCGGGTCCGTCGAGCAGCGCCTGCCGCGCGGCTTCGGCGGCCCGGGCCGCGACGGCGTCCAGCTCGGGTGTGAGCCGGGCCAGCACCCCGCTCGCCTCGAAGGGGTCCAGTCCGAGGAGTCGTACGGTGGCTGTCGCCGGTCCGCCGACGCTCTCGTACGCCGCCACGTGCGCGGCATCGAGCGGCCCGAGCCCGGCGGCCCGGGCGGTGGTGCCGAGCACCACCGGCTGGTGGGCGCCGCGCGGAAACGCGGCGGCGAGCCGCTCCAGCGCCGGGTCGGGCCAGGTGGCCCGCGCCGCCCGCAGCAGTTGGCGGCCCAGGCGCCGCGCCGCGGTGCGCAGTGCGGGCGACGGGGTGCGGGCGTCGGCCGCCGCGTCCAGGACGGCCGGGTCGAGCCCGAGGGCGGCCGCCGCGGCGAGGGCCGCCGCGGTGAGCCCGGCGGTGTGCAGCCGGCCCCGGCAGAAGTCCTCCAGGGTGGCGGCGTCGTGGATCCGGCCTGCGGCGCAGGCGGCCTCGGCCCCGCCGGAGTGGGCGTGGCCTCCGGCGGGGAAGCGGCCGTCCGCGAGGACGAGCAGCGCGGCGAGGCTCATGCGCGGTTGCCCATCAGAAGAGGAAGTAGCGCTGGGCCATGGGCAGTTCCGCGGCCGGTGCCGGCTCCACCGCCTCGCCGTCGATGGTGACGGTGAAGGTGTCGGCGTCGACCTCGACCCGGGGCATGGCGTCGTTGTTGCGCATATCGGCCTTGGTCACCTTCCGGGTGGACTCCATGGCGGTGAACCGCTTGCCGAGTCCCAGCCGTTCGGGCAGGCCGTCGTCGAGTGCGGCCTGTGCGGTGAAGTTGAGGGAGTTCAGGCCGGGGGCGCGGCCGTGGCTGCCGAACATCGGGCGGGGCAGAACGGGCTGCGGGGTGGGGATGGAGGCGTTGGCGTCGCCCATCTGCGCGTAGGCGATCTGGCCTCCCTTGATGACGAGTTCGGGTTTGACCCCGAAGAACGCCGGGTTCCACAGCACCAGGTCGGCGAGCTTCCCGGTCTCGACGGAGCCGACGTCGCGTGCGATGCCCTGGGCCACGGCCGGGTTGATCGTGTACTTCGCGACGTAGCGGCGGGCCCGCTGGTTGTCGGCGGGACCGTCTCCGGGGAGGAAGCCGCGGCGCCGCTTCATCACATGGGCGGTCTGCCAGGTGCGCAGCACGACTTCGCCGACCCGGCCCATGGCCTGGGAGTCGGAGGAGATGATGGAGATGGCGCCGAGGTCGTGCAGGACGTCCTCGGCGGCGATCGTCGAGGGCCGGATGCGGGATTCGGCGAAGGCGAGGTCCTCGGGGACGGCCGGGTTGAGGTGGTGGCAGACCATCAGCATGTCGAGGTGCTCCTCGACGGTGTTGACGGTGTGCGGTCGGGTGGGGTTGGTGGAGCTGGGCAGGACGTTCGGCTCGGAGACCACGGTGATGATGTCGGGTGCGTGGCCGCCGCCGGCGCCTTCGGTGTGGTACGCGTGGATGGTCCGCCCGGCGATGGCCGCGAGGGTGTCGGCGACGAAGCCGGCCTCGTTGAGCGTGTCGGTGTGGATGGCGACCTGGGCGCCGGTCTCTTCACAGACGCTCAGGCAGGCGTCGATGGCGGCGGGGGTGGCCCCCCAGTCCTCATGGATCTTGAATCCGAGCGCCCCGCCGCGCAGTTGGGAGTGCATGGCCTCGCGGGAGGTGGTGTTGCCCTTGCCGAGGAGTCCGATGTTGACGGGGTAGGACTCCAGCGCGGCGAACATGCGGGCCAGGTGCCACGGTCCGGGGGTCACGGTGGTGGCCTTGGTGCCCTCGGCGGGACCGGTGCCGCCGCCGACCAGGGTGGTGATGCCGCAGGCGAGTGCTTCGTCGACCACCGTCGGGGAGATGAAGTGCACGTGGGCGTCGATGGCGCCGGCGGTGACGATCTTCCCGTTGCCCGCGATGATCTCGGTCTCGGGGCCGATGACCAGTGCGGGGTCGACGCCGTCCATGGTGTCGGGGTTGCCCGCCTTGCCGATGCCGCAGATCCGGCCGTCACGGATGCCGAGGTCGGCCTTGACGACACCCCAGTGGTCGAGGATCACCACTCCGGTGATCACGGTGTCGGGTGCGCCTTCGGCCCGGGTGGTGCGGGCCTGGCCCATGGACTCGCGGATCACCTTGCCGCCGCCGAAGACGGCTTCGTCGCCGGAGCGGCCGGGGCCGCCGCCGAGGTCCCGCTCGATCTCGACGAAGAGGTCGGTGTCGGCGAGCCGGATCCGGTCGCCGGCCGTCGGCCCGAAGAGGTCGGCGTACACCCGGCGGGAGATCTCAGCCATCGAGCGGCCCTCCGGTTTCCCCGCGCAGCCCGGGCACGGTCCGCGAGCCCGCCAGCGGGACGAGTTCCACCGCCACCGGAATGCCGGGCTCGAAGCGGACGGCCGTCCCGGCCGCGATGTTGAGCCGGAGGCCGCGGGCCGCGGCGCGGTCGAAGTCGAGGCCGGGGTTGGCTTCGGCGAAGTGGTAGTGGGAGCCGACCTGGACGGGCCGGTCGGCGGCGTTCAGTACGGTCATGCGGGTGACGGGGCGGCCCTCGTTGAGGAGTACCGGGCCCTCGCCGAAGGCGGTTTCGCCGGGGATCATGCGGGGGTGCTCCCTGTCAGACGATGGGATCGTGGACGGTGACGAGTTTGGTGCCGTCCGGGAAGGTCGCCTCGACCTGCACGTCGCGGATCATCTCGGGGACGCCCTCCATGACGTCCGCACGGCTCAGCACGGTGCGGCCGGAGGCCATCAGCTCGGCCACCGTCCGTCCGTCGCGGGCCCCTTCGAGGAGGTGCGAGGTGATCAGGGCGACCGCCTCGGGGTGGTTGAGGAGCACACCGCGTGCCCTCCGTCTCTCGGCCACGTCCGCGGCGACGTGGATGAGCAGACGCTCGCGTTCGTGGGGCGTCAGTTGCACTCGTATCACCAAGCTTCCAGGACAGAGTCGGCTTCGCGTCGGGGTGACCCCAGCGGGCCCTCCACGCTTTGTCGACCTGCGTGTATCCGACCCCTTCGCCTCCTGTCCCAACGCGGGGGAAGGCTTTCCGTTCCGCCCACCGCCGCTTTCCCGGCTCCTGGGTGGTCATGGGGCGGACGGTGGTCGTCGGTGATCGGGCCTGGCCGCCACGTTAAGTGCGCTTCTTTTCCGCCGGGTTAACCCAGGTTTCGGGCAGGTACCCGCTTCGGCTCCGCGGCCCTGCGCTCCCGCGCGCCGTATACGCCCCGTGGGGTCGGCCGCCCGGCGACGTGCAACCGCAGGCGGTCGCCCACCACCCGGTGGTCCAGCGTCCCGGCGCTCAGCAGCCCCCGGCCGCCGCGGCCGGTGTGCCCGCCGTCCAGGGCAGGGCGATCCAGACCGTCTTGCCGCCGTCCTCGGTGGGGACGACCGAGAGCCGCCCGCCCGCCTCGGCCGCGAGCCAGCGGATGATGACCATGCCCCGGCCGTTGTCCTGCTGGACGGCGGCGGGAAGCCGCCTGGGCCAGCGCGGGTGGCTGTCGGTCACCCCGACCCGCAGCCACTCCTCGCGCTCCAGGCGGACGTCTACGGTGAAGGTGGGCGACTGGCCGAAGGTGTGCTGCACGGCGTTGGTGGCGAGTTCCGAGACGATCAGCCGGACGCTGTCCGCCGTCTCGGCGTCATCGGGCAGTCCCCACTCCGCGAGCACCTCCGCGACATGGCGGCGGGCAGCGGCCACCGAGGCGGGATCGCTCGGCAGAGTGACGGATGCTTCCTGGTGGTCTGCCATGGCGACGTCCCTTTCCCACCGGAGCGGAAACGCCCCGGATCTGTGCTGGACGCCAGAGTGCCACCCATCGTGCCGCCACATCAGCCTTTCCCCAAAGATATGCATATATCTGTCGCCCGATGCGGTGAACTCTGCTACGGAGGAGCGTATTTGGACGGCAGACTGGTGCGAGCTGTGCCGGTGGAAGGAGGCGGGTGTGCAGCACGGTCCCGCGGTACGTCGGCGCAAGCTCGGCGAGGAACTGCGTGCCCTGCGTGACCGGTCCGGTCTCACCAGTGGTGAGGCCGCCCGGATCGTCGGATGGCACCAGTCGAAAATCAGCCGCATCGAGACGGGGCGCAGCGGCGTGAAACCGGAGGACATCCGGCGCCTCCTCGACGCCTACGGGGAGTACGTGAGCCCGGAGCAGCGGGCGCTCCTGGAAGCCCTCTCGGCCTCCGCGGCGGGCCCCGGGCCAGGGGGCGACGGGCGGGGGCGGCAGTGGTGGCACGACTACCGGGGGCTGCTGCCGCAGGAGTACCGGGACTTCATCAGCCTGGAGGCGGGGGCCCGGTCGGCCCGTACGGTGGAACTCTCCGTGGTGCCGGGGCTGCTGCAGACCCCGGAGTACGCGCGGGCCGTGACCCGCGCCGCGCTCGGCGGGCTTCCGGAGCCGAAGGTGGACGCACTGGTCGACGTACGGCTGACCCGGCAGGCGGTGCTGCGGGCCGACCCCCCGCTGGAGCTGAGCGCGGTGCTGGACGAGGCGGTGCTGCGCCGGCAGATCGGCGGACCGGGGGTGATGGCGGAGCAGCTGCGGCACCTGGTCAGGGTGGCGCGGCTTCCCCAAGTGAGGCTGCAGGTACTTCCGTTCAGTGTGGGAGGCCATCTCGGCCTCACCGGACCGTTCGTCATTTTCTCATTTACGAACATCGCCGATCTGGATGTGGTGGTCCTCGACCATTTGACGAGTAGCCTCTATCTGGAGCGGAAGGAAGACCTAGAAGCGTACGGCGCCGCGTTCCGCACCATCCAGGCGCACGCCCTCCCGCCCCAGGACTCGTCGGAACTCATCAGCTCACTCGCTGACGACGCGTAGAGGAGGCACCCCCGTGTCCGCAACCCCGTTAAGCACCAGCGGACTTTCGATCAGAACCGCGCGGTGGCGACGAAGCAGCCGCAGCACCGGTATGAACAACTGCGTGGAAGCGGCCGTCCTCGGTGACGGCCTGCTGGCCGTCCGCGACTCCAAGCGGACGGACGGCCCGGCCGTGCTCTTCACCGGGCCGGCCTGGGACGGCTTCCTCGCCTCCGTACGGGCGGACGCACCCGCCTAGGTGTATTGACCCGCAGTGTTGTTGATTCGGCTGATGGGTGGGTGTCCGTCGAGTGCGGTGTGGCAGCGGTGGTGGTTGTAGGTGTGGAGGAAGT
>NZ_JOFX01000008.1 GCF_000719345.1 Streptomyces sp. NRRL F-2664 | reverse complement strand
GGCAGTCTTTCGGCTTTCCGGGACGGGGCGGTCGGTCAAGGGTGGAGCGAAGCTCCATCGCGAAGCGACGCGACCGCAGGGAGCGCCCTTGACGGACCGGCCCGGCACGGAAGGACGATGGGACTGACGGGAAACCCCCAGACCGTTCCTGCTACCGAGCACACGGCTCCCGCCCCACCGAAGCCACCCCGCACGCCCACACCCCGCCCCGCCGAAGTTCCCGCCCCTTACCGCGCCGCCCCCTCAGCCTCCCCGCGGAGTCGGTGGGTGGCCGAGGAGGAGGGTGGCCACCTGGTGGGCGGTCTTTTCGCCCGCCCGCTGCTTGATCAGGCCTTCCTTGGCGGCTCCGCGGACGCGGGCCGTCGTGGCTCCCGCCCCGGTGTCCGTCAGCGTCACGGTGACCAGTACCGGGTTCATCTGGGCGAATCCGCCGCCGACGAGTGCGCGGACGACGCGTACCGTCTCGGGGGAATCGGTGGCCCTCGTGCGCACCGGGGTGCCCAGGCGCAGCAGGAGGTCGGTCGTACGGGCCGCGGCCTCGGCGGGCGGGACGCCCTCCAGGGTCAGTTCGACCTCGTGCACGTTCTTCTTCAGCCGCCCGGCCGCGAACTTCGCGCCGAGCCGCCCGCCCGGGCCGCCCCCGACAGCGCCCAGCGCGCCCAGTGCTTCCCGCAGTATCAGGTCCTCGTCGTCCGTCATGGCCGTAGGGTACGACGCCGCCGGCGGGGGCCGACCGGCCGTCCGGAACGGGCAGCGTCCGTACGGAAGTTGCCGGTCAGATGTGGTCCTGGCGGAAAGTGTACGGCGCACGTGTCCGAAACCGCCGAGGTGATGATCAAACACCGGGCGACTCAAGATCACCGTTTTGAGGTAATCCCGACCCCTTCCGATGGGTGAGCCGGTTCGCCGGCGGTTAGTGTGCTTCCGGATCCAGAGGGATTGCCCGGGTATCCACCCTATTTTTCTTCTTTCACTGGTGAGGTGCACCCGTATGCGCCGATCACCGCCCGCACGAAGGAGAGACCTGCGCGATGACCGTGGACACCAGCCCAGAGGCCCAGCTGGAACCGACCCAGCGGACGAGTCTGGGCACGGCGGCCGCCCGCAACCTTGCCACCACGACCAAGTCCGCCCCCCAGATGCAGGAGATCACCTCCCGGTGGCTGCTGCGGACCCTCCCGTGGGTGGAGACCAAGGGCGGCACCTACCGGGTCAACCGCCGTCTGACGTACACCGTCGGCGACGGCCGCATCGAATTCGTGCAGGACGGAGCCACTGTCCGGGTCATCCCCCGCGAACTCGGTGAACTCGCCATGCTGCGGGGCTTCGAGGACGAGCAGGTGCTGGCGACGCTCGCCGACCGGTGCGTCCAGCGCGACTTCCGCGCCGGCGAGGTACTGATCGAGCGCGGTGCCCCCGCGGAGCGGATCCACCTCATCGCCCACGGCCGCATCAACCAGACGTCCGTCGGCAAGTACGGGGACGAGATCGCCGTCGCCGTCCTGGCCGACGGCGACCGGTTCGGCGAGAACGCGCTGCTGGACGCCGACGCGACCGCCGACTACACGGCCACCGCCGAGACCTCCGGCACCCTGCTCACCCTCTCCCGCGCCGACTTCGCCGCCGTCCTCGACGCCGCACCGAACCTCCGGGCCCACGTCGAGCTGTTCGGCTCGCTCCCGAACCAGCGGCAGAACAAGCACGGCGAGGCCGAGATCGCCCTGTCCGCCGGCCACACCGGCGAAGCGGAACTCCCCGGCACCTTCGTCGACTACGAACTCAAGCCGCGCGAGTACGAACTCTCCATCGCCCAGACCGTACTGCGCGTCCACACGCGCGTCGCCGACCTCTACAACGGTCCGCACAACCAGACCGAGGAACAGCTCCGGCTCACGATCGAGGCGCTGCGCGAGCGCCAGGAGTACGAACTCGTCAACAACCCCGAGTTCGGCCTGCTCCACAACGCCGACTTCAAGCAGCGCATCCAGACGCACTCCGGTCCGCCCACCCCGGACGACATGGACGAACTGCTCTGCCGCCGCCGCGGCACGAAGTTCTTCTTCGCCCACCCCAGGACCATTGCGGCGATCGGGCGCGAGTTCAACGCCCGCGGGCTCTACCCGGACCACGTCGACCTCGGCGGCCAGCAGGTCCCGGCCTGGCGCGGCGTACCGATCCTTCCGTGCAGCAAGATCCCCATCAGCAAGGAGAACACCAGCTCGATCATCGCCATGCGCACGGGCGAGGACAACCAGGGCGTCATCGGCCTGCACCAGACGGGGCTGCCGGAGGAGTACGAGCCGGGCCTGTCCGTGCGCTTCATGGGCATCAGCGAGCAGGCGATCATCTCGTACCTGGTCACCACGTACTACTCCGCGGCCATCCTGGTGCCCGACGCGCTCGGCGTGATGGAGAACGTCCAGATCGGCCGCCGGCGCGACTGACGGCCCCGGGCGCGTCAGCCGGACGCCCGGACCCTCCCGGATCCCGGTCGATCGAGCCCGGGATCCGGGACAGCCCCACCCCCTCACCTAGGAGCCACGGATGCCCGTTCCCGGGCCTTCCCCTGCGCAGTCGAGCCCGCCTGCCGCCGCGGCCCGGCCCGGAGCCCACGGCCACGGTCGCGGAGCCGACGCCGTCACCATGGGCAAGCCGGCGCTGCCGACCGGGCCCGCCCTGCCCTTCGGGCCGGCAGCGGCCCGGCCCGCCCACCTCGTCCCCTTCACCGCTCCCGCGGCCGCCCCCGCCACCGCCGCCGTCCCGGACGGTGCGCCCGCAACGGGCGAAGGCCCGGGAGGGGACCTGGTCGCGGAGCCGGCCCGGCGGGCCGCCGCCGCGACGGCGACGCCGAACCCGGCCCTGGAACGGATCATGCGCGGCCCCAGTGGCCTGGGCACGCAGGGGCTGTTCTTCTTCACCCCCCTCCGCGCGCCGCTCACCACGGCACCGGCAGCGGACGGCCCTCCCGCGCCCCCGCCCCCGCCCGCGGCGCAGGGCCGGCCGATCCCCGGCCTCTACCACCACCCGGTCCCGGAACCCGACCCCGCCCGCGTGGCGGAGGTCAGCCGCCGGATCAAGCGGTGGGCGGTGGACGAGGTGCAGGCGTACCCGCCGGAGTGGGAGGACCAGTTCGACGGCTTCTCCGTCGGCCGCTACATGGTCGCCTGCCACCCGGACGCCCCGACCATCGACCACCTGATGATCGCCACGCGGCTGATGGTCGCCGAGAACGTCGTCGACGACTGCTATTGCGAGGACCACGGAGGTTCGCCGGTCGGACTAGGAGGAAGGCTTCTGCTGGCGCACACCGCGCTCGACCCGGTCCACACGACCGCGGAGTACGAGCCGGAATGGGCGCAGTCGCTCCTCTCGGACGCGCCGCGGCGCTCCTACCGCTCGGCCATGGAGTACTTCACGCAGGCGGCGACGCCGTCGCAGGCCGACCGCTTCCGGCACGACATGGCCCGGCTCCACATGGGCTACCTCGCCGAGGCGGCGTGGGCCGAGACGAAGTACGTCCCGGAGGTGTCCGAGTACCTGGCGATGCGCCAGTTCAACAACTTCCGCCCCTGCCCCACCATCACCGACACCGTGGGCGGTTACGAACTCCCGCCCGAGCTGCACGCGATGCCCGCCATGCAGCGGGTGATCGCGCTGGCCGGCAACGCCACCACCATCTCCAACGACCTGTACTCGTACACCAAGGAACTCGACAGCCCCGGTCTGCACCTGAACCTGCCGGTCGTCATCGCGGAAAGGGAGAACCTCCCCGCGAAGGAGGCCTACCTGAAGGCGGTGGAGGTCCACAACGACCTGATGCACGCCTTCGAAGCCGCGGCCGCCGAACTGGCCGTGTCCTGCCCCGACCCACGCGTGGTCCGCTTCCTGCGCGGCGTGGCCGCCTGGGTCGACGGCAACCACTACTGGCACCAGACCAACACCTACCGCTACAGCCTGCCCGACTTCTGGTAAGGATGGATTTATTCGTGACCAGCACTGATTTCAGCGTTGCCGCCCCCACCTCCGCCTTCATCCCCGCTCCGGCGACGCCCTACCAGGGGGACATCGCGCGCTACTGGGACCACGAGGCGCGCCCGGTGAACCTGCGCCTCGGAGATGTCGACGGCCTGTACCACCACCACTACGGCATCGGTGACATCGACCACGCGGCCCTCGGGGACGCGGAGGACAGCGCATACGAGAAGAAGTTGATCGCCGAACTCCACCGCCTGGAGTCCGCGCAGGCGGACGTCCTGCTCAACCACCTCGGCGCGATCGGCCGGGACGACACGCTCGTGGACGCCGGATGCGGCCGCGGCGGTTCCATGGTCATGGCCCACCAGCGGTTCGGTTGCAAGGTGGAGGGCGTGACCCTGTCGGCCAAGCAGGCCGACTTCGCCAACCAGCGCGCCCGCGAGCTGGGCATCGAGGACTCCGTCCGCGCCCGTGTCTGCAACATGCTGAACATGCCGTTCGAAACCGGACAGGCCGCCGCCTCGTGGAACAACGAGTCGAGCATGTACGTCGACCTGCACGACCTGTTCGCCGAGCACTCCCGAGTCCTCGCGGTCGGCGGCCGCTACGTCACCATCACCGGGTGCTGGAACCCGCGTTACGGCCAGCCTTCGAAGTGGGTCTCCCAGATCAACGCGCACTTCGAGTGCAACATCCACTCCCGGCGCGAGTACATGCGTGCCATGGCCGACAACCGCCTCGTGCCGCAGGCCGTCATCGACCTGACGCCCGACACCCTGCCCTACTGGGAGCTGCGGGCGACGTCCTCCCTGGTCACGGGTATCGAGGAGGCGTTCATCAACTCCTACAAGGACGGTTCCTTCCAGTACGTCCTGATCGCCGCCGACCGCGTCTGACGCCCGGCGGAACCGGCCGGGTCCGTGGAAGCGGGCCCGGCCGCCACGTGCCAGAATCTGTCTTGTACCGGCCAAACTCGTAAGAGGTCGATCAGGTCTCGCGCTACTGTGCGCCCGTGAGTCTTCAAGTCGTCATGGGTTACGGGCCCGCGGGCGCCGCCACCGCCCGTTTGCTGGCCGAGCAGGGTCATTCCGTACGCGTCGTCACCAGGTCGGGCAGAGACCCGGAACCGGGGATCGAGCACATCGCGCTCGACGCGGCGGACCGGGAGCGGCTGACCGCCGCCGCGCGGGGGGCGGCGGCGATCCACCACTGCGCCGCTCCGCCCTACCACCAATGGGTGCACGCGTGGCCGCACCTCGTCTCCTCGGCCTGCGCAGCGGCCGAGGAGACCGGGGCCGTCCTGGTCATGCTGGGCAACCTCTACGGCTACGGCCCGGTGGACGGGCCCCTCACCGAAGCGCTGCCGCTCGCTGCCTCCGGCCCCAAGGGGCGCGTCCGAGCGGCCGGTTGGGAGCAGGTACGGAGCCTGCACGAGCAGGGCCGCATCAGGGCGGTCGAGGTACGGGCGTCCGACTTCTTCGGACCCGGCGTCACCGACGGCGGACATCTCGCCGGCCGGGTCGTACCGGCGCTGCTGCGCGGCAGGCCCGTCTCCGCGCTCGGGGACCCGGACGCCCCGCACAGCTGGACCTACCTGCCCGACGTGGCCGCGGCCATGGCGGAGGTCGCGGTCGAGGAGCGGGCCTGGGGACGTCCCTGGCATGTCCCGACCCGTCCCGCGCGCTCGGTACGGGAGATGGCCGACCTGCTCGCCGCAGGCGCCGGAACCGGACCGGCGACGGTGCGCAGGATCCCCCCGGCGGCACTGGGCCTGGCGGGACTGTTCTCCCCGCTGATGCGCGAACTCAAGGAGATCCGCTACCAGTTCGACCGGCCTTTCGTCGTCGACTCGAGCGCCTACGAGGCCGCCTTCGCGGTGCGCGCCACCCCCGTCGACGAACAGGTCAAGGCCACCTTGGACTGGTGGCGCGACCGCAGGGCCACCGTCGGACGACCTCGATGACAGGGACGGCGTCCCCGATGGACGAGTCCGCAGCGATAGCGGTGGTGGGCATGGCCTGCCGCTTCCCGGGAGCCCGCAACCCGAACGAGTACTGGCGCCTCCTCACCGCCCCGCAGGCGCAGTTCTCCACCATTCCCGACGGGCGCTGGCGCGGCGCCGCCTTCCTCAGCGACGACTTCCGCGACACCTCGTCCGCCTACACCGACACCATGGCGCTCCTGCCGGACGTGGGTCACTTCGACGCCGTTCACTACGGGATACCTCCCCGCCGGGCCGCCGCCATGGACCCCCAGCACCGGCTGCTGATCGACCTCGCCAGGGAGGCGATCCAGGACGCGGGATGGGAGGCCGACGGGTTCGATCGCGAGGAGACCTCAGTGATCACGGCCCTCACCGAGAGCGGCTACCGCGAGCTCAGCACCATGCGCATACGGATGCGCCAGCTGGCCGGGGGCGAGTTCGGTGCCCGGGCCGCCGACCCCGGCTGGCAGGAGACCGTCAGCGCGGTCCAGGGCCTGCACGGCACGTCGGTGGCCGGACTGCTTCTCAACATGGGCCCCAACACCATTAGTTCGGTCTTCGACCTGCACGGCGAGAGCTACGCCCTGGACTCCGCCTGCTCCGGCGGCCTCATGGCCGTCGCCAACGCGGTCCACGCGCTGCGCGCGGGCCGCTCCCGCATCGCGATCGCCGGCGGTGCCCAGCTGATCCTCGCCCCGGACCTGCTGGTGGGGCTGTGCAGGATAGGCGCCATCTCGCGCAGCGGCAGATGCCTGCCCTTCGGCGCCGACGCCGACGGTTTCGTCCTCGGCGAGGGCGCGGGCGTCCTGGTGCTGCGGCCCCTTGCGGATGCCCGGGCGGCCGGCGACCGCGTCTACGCCGTGATCCGCGGTGTGGGCACGGCCAACGACGGCACCGTGCAGGGCGGACTGCACCCCCGCGCGGGCGGCCAGCTCAGGGCCCTGCGCCGGGCCTACCGCGACGCGGGCCTGGCCCCGGGCGACGTGGGCTACCTGGAGGCGCACGGCACCGGGACCACCGTCGGCGACCCCGTCGAACTCGCGGTCCTGGGCGAGTTGCGCGGTGAGGACGCCGCTCCGGCCCACCTGGGCGCCGTCAAGGCGGTCGTGGGCCACTCGCTCAACTCCGCCGGGCTCGCCGGGCTCATCAAGACCGTCCTCGCCGTGCAGCGGGGTGTGATCCCGCCGCAGCCGGAGTTCGGCCTGGCCGACACCGCCGCCCTCGACGCCGCCCGGCTGACCGTCGCGACGACACCGGTCCCGTGGCCGGAGCAGGACGGCCTGCCACGCCGCGCGGGTGTGAGCGCCTTCGGCTTCGGCGGCACGGGCGTCCACCTGGTGGTGGAGGAGTGTCCCGAGCCGCCCGCCCGGCCGGCACCGGCCGAGGGGCCGTACGAGCTGCTCCTCACCGCCCGCGACCGCACCGGGCTGGCCCGGTACGCCCGGGACGTGGCCCGGACCATCGCCGAGGACCGGCTGCCGCTGGCCCGGGTGGCGGACACCCTGGCCCGCCGCGCCCCCCTGCCGCAGCGCCTCGCCCTGGTCGCGCGGGACACCGCCGACGCCGCCGCGCGGCTGAACGCCGCGGCATCGGCCCTGGAGGCCGACCGTGCGGGGGCGCCGCCCGTACCGGCGGCGATGCAGGCGACACCTTCCGCGCCGGGGCGCACGCCCCCGTGCACCCTGCCGCCGAGTCCGCTCGCCCCGCGCCGCCACTGGGTCGTGGACGATGCCGCCCGGGAGTCGACCGCGCCGGTCGCCCCCGGCGGGCCCGTCCCCGCCGTACCCGGCGCGGCCGTCCCCGCCGCCCCCGTCGACACACCCGGTGCTGTCGCCGCGTCCGGCCGGGACGCGGCCTCCCTCGTGCTCGCCGAGGTGTCGCGGACCGGGGTGTTCCCCCTGGAGGACCTCAGCGAGGACATGACGCTGGTGTCCGGCCTCGGCTTCGACTCCCTCATGCTCCAGGAGCTCGCGGTGAACCTCGGCAAACGCGTCCCCGGCTTCCGCTCCGAGGACCTGTTCACGCCCGAACTCACGGTCGGCGGACTGATCGCGCTGCTCGACCCGGGCCGTACCCGTCCGGCGGCCCGGCAACGGCCGCCCGCCGCCCCCGAGGCGGTGGGCGAATGGCGCGCCGACGCCGCGAGCATCGACGACTTCCCGGAGGTGGCCCTCTTCGAGGAGCGGCTCGGCGCGGTCACCGCCGGCGGCTCCGCCTTCCCCTATTTCCGCGTCCACGAGGGCACCGTCCGGGACACCACGGTGATCGGCGACCGCTCGTACCTCTCCTTCGGCAGCTACAACTACCTCGGGATATCCGGCCATCCGGCCGTCAACGAAGCCGTGCACCGGGCCGTGGAGCGGTACGGGACCTCCGTCTCCGCGAGCCGCGTGCTCTCGGGCGAGCGGGAGCTCACCGTCCGGCTCGAACGCGCCCTGGCCGATTTCATCGGCGTGGGGGACTGCCTCACCCTGGTCAGCGGCCACGCCACCAACGTCACCGCCATCGGGCACCTGGTGGGTGCGGGCGACCTCGTCCTGCACGACGCGCTCGCCCACGACAGCATCCTGCAGGGCTGCGCCCTGTCGGGGGCGGCACGGCGGCCGTTCGCCCACAACGACGCGGGCAGTCTGGAACACCTGCTGCGGCTCAACCGGTCCCGCTTCCGCCGGGTCCTGATCGTGGTCGAGGGCGCCTACAGCATGGACGGCGACCTGGCCGACCTGCCCGCCGTCATCGAGCTGAAGAAGCGGTACGGCGCCCTGCTCATGGTCGACGAGGCCCACAGCATCGGGACCGTCGGTGAACACGGCCGCGGAATCGGCGAGTTCCACGGCGTCGACCGGTCCGACGTGGACGTGTGGATGGGCACCCTCTCCAAGTCCTTCGCCAGCTGCGGGGGCTACCTCGCCGGCTCGCCCCGGATGGTGCGCTGGCTGCGGCACACCCTGCCCGGTTTCGTCTACAGCGTGGGGCTCACCCCGGCCAACGCGGCCGCCGCCCTCGCCGCCACCGAGCTGATCGCCGCAGAACCCCAGCGCGTGCGCACACTGCGGCGCAACTCCGCACTGTTCCTCAAGCTGGCCGCGGCGGCCGGCCTGGCCACCGGCTCCAGCGCGGACACACCCATCGTGCCGGTCCTGCTCGGGGACTCGGGGCGCACCCTGCGCGTCGCGGACCGGCTGTTCCGCCGCGGGATCATCGCCGATCCGATCTTCCACCCGGCCGTCGAGGAGGGCCTGTCGAGGCTGCGGTTCTTCCTCACGAGCGAACACCGCGAGGAGGACGTCCGCCGGACGGTCGCCGCCGTGGCCGAGGAGGTGGCGGCGTCCGCCGCGCCGTGAGTGCGCCATCTCAGAACAGCGTGCGTTCGATCCGGCTGAGCATGGCGCTGGTCCCGGGATCACCGGCCGCGCCGGTCTCGGGGGACGGGGCGGCGCCGTCCCTCGCCTCTGCGCCGCCCATCCGCTGGGAGAGCAGGTAGGCGATGATCTCCGCTTCCTGCTCCTGCACGTCGTCGTAGGCGGCGCGCAGGAGCATGTCGCGGACGAGGTCGGGGTCGAGGTTGGGGAACAGCAGACGGGCGGCCGTCTCGTCCAGCCCGCCGGCGCCGCGATGGCAGCAGATGATGTGGCCCAGCTCGTGCAAGATGATGTGCTCCTGATGCGCGCTGGTGGTGTTGGCGTCGTAGAAGATGAGGTCCTCGTCGCGGGCGGCGACCCACATGCCGCACGGGTGCGACGAGGGCATCTGCATCGGGACCAGGATGATGGGGCGGCCCCGCGCCTCGCCGAGGTGGCGGCACAGTTCGGCCACGTCGGTCGCCTCCGGCAGGTCGAGTTCGGCGATCCGCTCTGCGCCGGCCTTGCGGAGCTTCTTGAGCTGACTGCGGCGGTCCTGACCCGCCCATCGCTCCTTCCTGGCGCCCCTCATTCGGGGCCGGAGGGGTCGTCGACCGGCGGGAGGCCCTGCAACTGCCGGTACTGGTCCATGATGGCCGTGATGGCCTGGAGGTTCTCCTTCTTCATCCCGGCCGCCCGCATCGCCACGGCGCGGACCCCCGACTGGCGCAGCGCCTCGATGGCGGCGAGCTCGCTGAGCACCGACTCGGCGACCTTGTCGTCGAAGAAGTAGGCGACGGAGACGCCGAAGAAGCGGGCGAGTGCTGCGAGGAGGTCGGGTGAGGGATTGGAGCGCTTGCCGGTCCGCAGCTGTGACAGGTACACGCCGCCGACCTTGAGTTCGGGATTGGCACGCTTCAGTTCCTCCGCCACCTCGGCGTTGGTCCAGTGCTTGCCCTTGGGGCGAACCGTCTTGAACAGGTCGTCGAGACGCACTGCGAGCAGGGGCCGGTCATCGCCCTCGGTCTCGGTCTCCGTCATGGTGCACCTTCCTCCCGTCACCTCCTCGGCATAGCCCTTGGCTATCCGTCACTTTCCCAGAATAGCGGTCAGTTGACAATTGGCCGGGACTCCGCCAACGTTGGGTCTCGCCGATAGCTGTCAGCTAACGCGACTCACGGGGGAAACGGGGTCGGGTTGCTGCAGAGATCGGACTGGCCCGGCCCTCGGGGGATGGGCCGGGCCAGTCCGGGCGGAAGCCACCCGTCCGGCCCGAAGAAACACGGGGGAACGGGAGAAGCCCGCCCGGTTTGACGGGGGATGCAAACCGGGCGGGAGCTCTCAACTCGCCTTGCAGAGCTTACTGTAGGCGGCGGCCACCTGGGTGAGCCAGGCGACTTCCGCCACGAAGTTGTCGGTGTCGCGGTCGTCGAAATCGCCCGCGTCCTTGCTGTGATCGGGGACGATCCCGGTCCGCTTCGCCTGCAGGGCCTGTCTGATCTGCGCCGCCTCGGCGAAGGCCTGCCGCAGTTCCGCACCGGCCTCCCCGCCCGTACCCCCGCCCGCCGCACCGCCCGTACCCGCGGCCGCCGCCGCAGCGCCGCCGGCCGAGTTGGCTCCCCGGTCGATGTAGGGCCGCAAGTCCCGCCAGCCGTCCCGGATTTCGACCACGCGCCGGTGCAGCCGGTAGTTGAGGTCGGACACCGAGGCCCCCGGCGGTTCCAGCGCGATGTCCGGCGAAGCCTCGTACAGGTCGCGCCAGAGCGGGTGCAGCGCCCGGTAGGACCGGTAGCTGCGGGCCCACTCCACGAGTCGCGAAACGGGCGGTCCCCAGAGGGAGTTGATCAGACTCAGGGAAAGGATCACGATTCCCGAGGCGCTGAAGATGTTCGAGGCGAGCTTCCAGGCGCCGATGTCGACCCCGGCGGCCGCGGTCAGGATGTTGACCGTACGGGCCGTGCAGTAGAGGAACAGCACCACGGCCGCGACCGACAGCATCCGCAGGGCCTGCCGCAGCGAGGCGTTGTCCGTCATCCGGGCGTACGGGCCGCACTGGCGGTAGATCGTCACGCACGGCACCGCCTGGGAGACGATGAAGACCAGGAGGTAGGTGAGCAGCAGCGGCCGGCTGGTGCCGTCGAAGTCGGACAGCGGACGGCCCGGGCCGTCGGCGAGGAAGAACAGGACCGTCAGCAGCACGTCGAGGACGATGCCGATGATCAGCCAGTACCGGGTCCCGCGAGCCGCCGCCTCGTCCGTCGCCGCCCAGCGCAGCAGGATGATCTGCGCGGCGACGCAGAAGGCGACGGCGGCCAGGTGCATGATGAGGATGGCCAGGTTGCCCACGCCCAGGAAGCTCCCGCCGCCCATGGCGACGGCGCCCATGGTGAAGGTGAGGCACTGCAGCAGCAGCGTGGCGATCAGCGCGCGGTAGGCGCCGTCCCGCCAGCTGCGCCGGACCTGGGAGAGCCGGTAGAACAGCGCGGCGTAGGAGGAGAGCGCGGCTGTCGCGAAGCAGAGGGTGCGGATGGCGTTCACGTCAGCGCTCGCCCTCTTCCAGCGGGACCACGAGCCCGACGGTCTCCGCCGTCACGGCGACGGCGTAGTCGAAGTAGGCGGCCTCGTCCCGGACGCTGTCGTGGGTCCGGCTGAACACCTGGAACACCAGCAGCCCGATCAGGCTGCTCCACAGGGCGATGCCGCGTTCGACGAGGTCCGAGAAGGGAGCCGGGGGCGCACCGCCGAAGAGCTGCAGGGCCTCGGCCCGCAGCAGCGGCGGGCCGGGCACCGTCCGCCGGGGCGGGGTGAGTTCCCCACCCTCCAGGGCCGACCGCAGGATCCCGGCGAGCACCGCGGGCGTACGCGAGGCGGGCGGTACGGTGTCCTGCGGGGCGTGGTAGCCGGGCACGGGCGAGCCGTAGATCAGAGTGAATTCGGCGGGGTGCGCGAAGGACCACTGCCGCAGCGCCCGAGCGGCCGCGAGGAGCCGGGCGCCCGCCGGTGCACCGGCCTGCGCGGCGGTCCGGTCGGCCTGCTCCATCGCGGCACCGGACGCGTCGTAGGCGTCGATGACCAGGGCGGTCAGCAGGTCGTCGCGGTGCGGGAAGACGGCTTCCACAGCGGTGACGGCCAGACCGCCGTCGCGCGCCACGACGTCCAGGGAGAGTCCGGCCGCCCCCGCTCGCGCCAGCTGCCGGCGGGCGATGTCCTTGACGACCGCTGCCGGCTGTACCACGTCGTCACTCGATTGCATGGTGGAAACGTCCATGCGCGAACCGTACCTGCGGGCGGCGGCACGGGGAGCCGGGTGGCCCGAACACCCGTGCCACCCGTCGTGATCCGGCCACGACGGGTGGCACGGGCGGGGGAGTCCGCGTCCCCGGGTCAGGAGACGGTGATGAACTTCCCGATGCTCGGCACCCCTTGGGCGTCCAGGGCGAAGAGCATGTACGTGCCCGGCAGCACCACACCGGTGTCCGCGGGGATCGCCACCGTGTACCCGCCCGTACCCGCGGGGGTGGACACGAGCGGGACCCGCCGCTGGTCGTTGTCGGTGGAGTGGGTCGCGGCCGCCGCCCGCATGAGGACGAACGACGCCACCGCCGAGTCGGTGCTCACCGTGAGCGTGGTCCCGGGAGCCGCCCGCGGGGGCACGCCCCCGGTGACGGCCGGCCGCGGCTTCGGCGTGCCGTCCGCGTTGAGCAGGTAGGGCGGCGTGAAGACCGCCCCGTCGGGATGGTTGGTCGCGCAGTCGCCGCACAGGCCGCCGCCGCCGGAGAAGATCCGGCCGTCCGGCAGCAGGTTGGCCACACTGTGGTAGTTGCGCGGGACGGCCATGGTGGCGAGCGGGGTGAACCTGCCGGTCGCCGGGTCCCACAGCTCGGGCGTCAGGACCGAGGTGGCGTCGCTGAACGGCACCGGATAGGCCTGACCGCCGAAGACGGCCACCTTGCCGTCCGGCAGGACGACGCTGTTGCTGAACGCGCGGGCGTACTCCATGTCCCCGGTCCGGGCCGCCTGGACCTGGCTGCCCGAGATGCCGACGGTGTACGCCCGCCGCGTCGCGGGGGAGTCCTGGTACGCGGGCGAGCCGCCCAGCGTGACCAGCTTGCCGATGTCGTAGGGGACGGCGTTGCCGGTCATGGCGTCCTGGCTGTCGGCCCGGGTGCCGGCCGGGGTGATGGAGCCCTGGCCGCCGGTCGAGATCCAGTTCATCTGCTTGCTGGGCCCCAGCTGCAGGACCTTGCCGCCCGAAGTGGCGTGCAGCCACATGTGGTTGTCGGCGCGGTAGGGGCCGGCGGGATCTGCCGTCAGTGCCGGGGCCGCCGGCACGCCGGGGAGTGTGCGCCAGGTACGGGTGGCCGGCGACCAGACCTCGCCGGCCTTGTCGGTGTCGGCGTTCCCGCTCCAGGACCCGCCGAGGACGAAGGCCTCGCCGGTGGAGAGCAGCGTCATGGCCTGATAGCCGCGGGCGATGCCCATACTGGCGGTCGTCGACCACGAGTCACTGGCCGGGTCGTAGATGCCGGCCTTCTCTGCGTTGCTGCCGCCGGTGACGAGGACCCGTCCGTCGGCCAGCATGGCTATGCCGGGGCAGAACATGTCGTGGCCGGTGTTGTCGATGCGGCGCTGTGTGACCTTGCCGGTCTTCAGGTCCAGGATCGCCGTCTGGGTGTAGCCGTTGCTGCCGCCGAAGCGGTCGACCGCGTACGCGGACCACGCGAGCAGCTTGTCCCCGGGCAGGGCGGCGGTGGCCACGGGCACCAGCGGGAAGCCGATGATCCGGCCCCAGGAGCCGTGCACGGCGGGGCTGGCCGGTCCGCTCAGGCGTATCTCGCCCGCCGAGGTCCACGGGCCGCGGCCGCCGGCTTCGCTGGTCACCGTGAGGCGCACGAAGCGGGCCTGCTCGGGCCGGGTGAAGGTGGCGGTCTTGACGGTGTCGTCGTCACGCCAGGTCCCGGAGGCGACCGCGGTGCCGAAGGCGGTGCCGTCGGTGCTGGTCGTGACGGCGTAGGCGCCCGCGCGTCCGTTCGGCCCGTCAGTGCGGGGATGGAGGACGAGGGCGGAGACGACCGTGGTGCGGTGCATGTCGATGGTGATGCTGTGCGGCAGCGGGGCGGCCGGCGCGGTCCACTTGCTGTGCCAGATGGTGTTCGCGTTGCCGTCGAGCACGTTGGCGGCGCGGCCGTTCTCGCCGGCGGTCTCCTCGTCGCTCGCCGTCGCCGTCCATCCGGACCGGGGCAGGTCGACGGTGGCGGCGGGGGTGCCGGGGTCGCCCAGCAGGTTGATCTCGGCGGCCGAGGTCCACGGGCCGCGGTTGCCGGCCTCGGTGAGTGCCGTCAGGCGTACGAACCGGGCACCCGTCGGGGCGAAGCCGAGGGTCTTGGCGGTGGCGTCGTCCGCGAGCGTGCCGGTGGCGAGGGGGGTGCCCCAGTTCTGACCGTCCGGGCTCACGTGGATCGCGTACTCGCCGACGCGGCCGTTGGGTCCGTCACCGCGGGGGCGGTGGACGAGGGCGGAGACGACGGCGGTGCGGTGCATGTCGATGGTGATGCTGTGCGGCAGCGGGGCGGCCGGCGCGGTCCACTTGCTGTGCCAGATGGTGTTGGTGTCGCCGTCGAGCACGTTGGCGGCGCGGCCGTTCTCCCCGGCGGTCTCCTCGTCGCTCGCCGTGGCCGTCCATCCGGCCCGGTCGAGGACGGGAGCCGCGGGTTCCATGGCGTTCGCCGGTGCGACGCCGTGGTGCGGTGACTGCACCGCCGCCTGCTGGTCGGTGGGGACGGGGGCGGCCCGTGGCCCCGGGGTGCGGCCGGCCGCGGTGCTCGTGACCGCGAGCCAGGGTGTCAGGCCGATCATCAGGGAGCCGAGGGCGAAGGCTATGAGCAGGTGGGAGCGGCGTAAGAGGCGGGAGAGCGCGAGGGAGCGCCTGGACTGCAATCTGACCTCCTGGGGCGAACTGGCGTGCCCCGGAGAACATAGTCAGCGCAGTGGCAACTCGTGCCGGATCGTGGAGAGTTGGCGGGATCCCGTGACGGTCGTCGCGCGTGCCGCGGCCCCCGGCGGCAGTGCCGGGGGACCGCGGGAACCGCAGCGGGGTCAGGCGCCGACGTAGGCCGCGAGGTGCTCCCCGGTGAGCGTCGAACGGTCGGCGACGAGGTCGGCGGGCGTTCCCTCGAAGACGACCCGGCCGCCGTCGTGGCCGGCGCCGGGGCCGAGGTCGACGATCCAGTCGGCGTGTGCCATGACCGCCTGGTGGTGCTCGATGACGATCACCGACTTGCCCGAGTCGACGAGCCGGTCGAGCAGACCGAGCAGCTGTTCGACGTCGGCGAGGTGGAGTCCGGTCGTCGGCTCGTCGAGGACGTAGACGCCGCCCTTGTCGGACATGTGGGTGGCCAGCTTCAGCCGCTGCCGCTCGCCGCCGGACAGCGTCGTGAGCGGCTGGCCGAGGCTGACGTAGCCGAGTCCGACATCGGCCAGCCGGTCGAGGATGCGGTGCGCGGCCGGCGTGGCCGCCGCGCCGGAACCGAAGAAGTCCAGCGCCTCGGTCACCGGCATCGCCAGCACCTCGCTGATGTCGCGCCCGCCCAGGTGGTAGTCCAGCACCGACGCCTGGAACCGCTTGCCCTCGCAGTCCTCGCAGGTGGTCGCCACACCGGCCATCATCGCCAGGTCGGTGTAGACGACCCCCGCGCCGTTGCAGGTCGGGCAGGCGCCCTCGGAGTTGGCGCTGAACAGCGCCGGCTTGACCCCGTGGGCCTTGGCGAAGGCCTTGCGGATCGGGTCGAGCAGGCCGGTGTACGTCGCCGGGTTGCTGCGCCGGGAGCCGCGGATCGCACCCTGGTCGATCGACACGACGCCCTCGCGGGCCGGGATCGAGCCGTGGATCAGCGAACTCTTCCCGGAGCCGGCGACTCCGGTGATGA
Organism: Streptomyces sp. NRRL F-2664; assembly: GCF_000719345.1. Lineage (GTDB taxonomy): Bacteria > Actinomycetota > Actinomycetes > Streptomycetales > Streptomycetaceae > Streptomyces. The sequence continues at coordinate 157,198 of NZ_JOFX01000008.1, read as the reverse complement.
CCGTGAGGACGCCCAGCGGGATGTCGACGTCGACGTCCTGCAGGTTGTGCGTGGTGGCGCCGCGGATCGGCAGCACGCCGGTGGGCCGGCGTACCGTCTCCTTCAGCGCCGCCCGGTCGTCGAAGTGCCGGCCGGTGATCGTGCCGCCCGTGCGCAGCCCGTCGACGGTGCCTTCGAAGCACACCGTGCCGCCCGCCGTGCCGGCGCCGGGGCCGAGGTCGACGACGTGGTCGGCGATGGCGATCGTCTCCGGCTTGTGCTCGACGACGAGCACCGTGTTGCCCTTGTCCCGCAGCCGCAGCAGCAGGCCGTTCATGCGCTGGATGTCGTGCGGGTGCAGACCCGTGGTGGGCTCGTCGAAGACGTAGGTGGTGTCGGTGAGCGAGGACCCCAGGTGGCGGATCATCTTGACGCGCTGCGCCTCACCTCCGGACAGGGTGCCGGCGGGACGGTCCAGGGAGAGGTAGCCGAGCCCGATCTCGACGAAGGAGTCGAGGGTGTGGTGGAGCGTGGCGAGCAGCGGGGCCACCGAGGGCTCGTCCAGGGAGTCGACCCAGGCGGCCAGGTCGCTGATCTGCATCGCGCACGCGTCGGCGATGCTGACCCCCTTGATCTTCGAGGAGCGGGCCGCTTCGGTGAGCCGGGTGCCGTCGCAGTCGGGGCAGGTCGTGAAGGTCACCGCCCGGTCGACGAACTCCCTGATGTGCGGCTGCATCGACTCGCGGTCCTTGGCCAGCATCGACTTCTGGATCCGGGGGATCAGCCCCTCGTACGTCATGTTGATGCCCGCGATCTTCATCCTGACCGGCTCGCGGTGGAGGAAGTCGTGCAGCTCCCTCTTGGTGTACGCGCGGATCGGCTTGTCGGCGTCGTACAGCCCCGACTCGCTGTAGAGCCGGTAGCTCCAGCCGCCCGGCTTGTAGCCGGGGACGGTGAGGGCGCCGTCGTTCAAGGACTTGGAGTCGTCGTAGAGCTGCGTGAGGTCGAGGTCGGTCACCGAGCCCCGGCCCTCGCAGCGCGGGCACATGCCGCCGGTGATGCTGAAGGACCGGCGCTCCTTCACGGTCCGGCCGCCACGCTCCACGGTGACGGCGCCCGCCCCGCTGATGGAGGCGACGTTGAAGGAGAACGCCTTGGGCGAGCCGATGTAGGGCTTGCCGAGCCGGCTGAACAGGATGCGCAGCATCGCGTTGGCGTCGGTGGCGGTGCCGACCGTGGAGCGCGGGTCGCCGCCCATCCGCTGCTGGTCGACGATGATCGCGGTGGTCAGCCCGTCGAGGACGTCGACCTCGGGCCGCGCCAGTGTCGGCATGAAGCCCTGGACGAAGGCGCTGTACGTCTCGTTGATCAGCCGCTGCGACTCGGCCGCGATCGTGTCGAAGACCAGCGAGCTCTTGCCCGAACCGGAGACTCCGGTGAACACGGTCAGCCGGCGCTTGGGGATCTCGATGCTCACGTCCTTGAGGTTGTTCACGCGGGCGCCGTGCACGCGGATCAGGTCGTGGCTGTCGGCAGCGTGCCGGGCGGGCGGCTGCGTGCTCTTCCTCGTGGCCATGCTTGACGTCTCTTTCATCCATGGGGCGGGCCGCGGTCACGGTCGCGCCGGGCGGCCCGGCCGTGACCGGGCCGTCGGGCCGTGTGGTTCCTACTGCTTGCGGGGCTGATTGAAGCGCAGCATGTTGCCCGCCGGGTCCCGGAAGGCGCAGTCGCGGACCCCGTACGGCTGGTCGATCGGCTCCTGCATGACCTCGCCGCCGGCGGCCCGGATGCGTTCGAAGGTCGCGTCGACGTCGTCGGTGCTGAAGATGACGCCGCGGAGCATGCCCTTGGCCAGCAGTTCCGCCATGGCCTGCCGGTCCGCGGCGGGGGCGCCGGGGTCGGCGAGCGGCGGTTCGAGGACGATCTCGACGTCCTGCGAGGGCGAGCCGACGGTCACCCAGCGCATTCCCTCGAACCCGACGTCGTTGCGTACCTCCAGGCCGAGGACGTCGCGGTAGAACGCGATCGCCTTGTCGTGGTCGTCCACTGCGATGAAGCACTGCGCGAGGTTGATGTTCATGGCTCCGACGCTACGAGGCGCCCGCCGATTCCGCTTCTCCATTCCTGATCGGTCCACGGCGGACCGGTTCCCCGCCCGGGACCTGTTCCCCACCCGGGCCCGGTTCACGGCCCCGGACCGGTCGCGTCATGAACTTGGCGACGCACGCGGGGACGGCCTCGCCCGCTCCGTGCGGACGCGCCCGGTAGGAGCTCGGGCTCTCCCCGACCAGCTCGGTGAAGCGGGAGCTGAAGGACCCCAGCGAGGTGCTCCCGACGGCGAAGCAGACCTCCGTCACGCTCAGGTCGCCCCGCCGCAGCAGTGCCTTCGCGCGCTCCACGCGGCGCGTCATCAGATAGCTGTACGGAGTTTCCCCGAAGGCGGCGCGGAAGCTGCGGGAGAAGTGCCCGGGCGACATCAGGGCGACCTTCGCGAGGGCCGGAACGTCCAGTGGCTGCGCGTAGTCGCGGTCGATCACGTCCCGGGCGCGCCGCAGCCTCACGAGGTCTTCCAGGGTCATACGCACCAGCATCGCACGGTGCGCACCGCCCTCCCCGGGGCCCGGCGCCACCCGGGCCGGGCGCCGTCTCAGCCGGTGGGGGAGTCGCCGACGATCAGGTTCCGCAGGGCCGGCATCCCGCCCTCCCGCAGGGCACGGCGCTGCCGGTCCGCAGGCGTCCCCTCCTGGAGGAGCCGGTGGACGAGGGACGACACCTCGCGCTCGTCGCCGGACTCCGCCAACGCCGGAGCGACATGGGCGAGCAGGGAGGACAGTACGTCGCCGCTGCTGCGGCAGCGCCCGTCGGGATCGACCAGGGTGGAGTTCAGGCCGTGCCGGGCCGCGTGCCAGTTGGCCGCCTGCAGCAGTTCCGGCCGGCACCGCACCGGCGCGACCCCCGCCTTCTCCTCGGCGAGGGCGACCGCGACCAGTGCGCGGACCAGGCCGGCCAGCATCACCGCGTCGTCGGCGCGCAACTGCACGTCCAGGCAACGCACCTCGACCGTCGGGAAGCGGTCGGACAACCGCGCCTGCCAGTACAGCTGGCCGCGGTCGGCGATCACCCCCGAGGCGACGAGGGCGTCGATCCGCTGCTCGTAGTCCGCGAACCCGTCGAAGTACGGCGGCGGGCCGCTCACCGGCCACCGGCCGAAGACGATCGTCCGCCAGCTCGCGAACCCGGTGTCCTTGCCGTCCCAGAGGGGAGAGTTCGCCGACATCGCCAGCAGCGTGGGGAGCCAGACGCGGATCCGGTTGAGCACCGCGACGCCGGTCTCCGGATCGGGCACCCCCACGTGGACGTGCATCCCGTTGATCAGCTGCTCGTCCACCAGCTGCCGGGCCTGGTCCTCCATCCTCAGGTACCGGGGCTTGCGGGTGACCGGCACCGCCGAGGTGGACCTCAGCGGCGCGGCCGCGGCCATCGCCACCCGGCAGCCGTGCTCCTCCGCGGCGGACGCGACGGCGTGCCGCAGGCGCAGCAGGTGGCCGCCCACCTCCTCCAGCTCCGTGCAGACCGGTGTGGCGACTTCCACCTGAGCCTGGAGCAGTTCGTCCTGGACCTCGTCGTCCTCCGCGAGCGGCCCGAGACCGGCCGCACCGCGCACGTACTCGGCCCCGGGGACCGGCAGCACCGTCACCGGGTCCACCAGGAGGTATTCCTCTTCGACGCCGAATGTGATCACGCCCTGCGGTTACCCCGCGAGCGGCGCGATCATCCGCCGAATGCGCCGACCGGCGCAAGAGCTGTCCGGCCGACCGTGCGCCTCAGCCGTCCTCCGCGCCGGGCGGTGTGCGGTCGTCGCGCGGGGGCTGGGGGCGGGTCTGCTCCTCCCGCCCGGTGCCGGGCCGCTGCTGCTTGGCGGAATGGCCGCCAGCGCCGGAGCTGCCCGAGCCGCCCGGACCGCCTACGACGGCCTCGTCGGCCTCGCGGCGGGCCTCACGGTCGCCGCTCTCACCCGGAGCCTGCGACGGAGTGGTCCGCCGCCGGCCTTCGTGGCCCTGCCCGTGTCGTGTCATCGCGTGCTCCTCCTGGTTCTCGGGTCGGCGGTCCGGCTCAGTAGCCCAGCTCCCGCTTGAGCGCGGCCTTGTCCATGGAGGAACGGCCGTGGAGGTTCTTGCGCCGCGCCTCCTGGTAGAGCTGGTCGTAGGTCGGGCCCTGGGCCCCCTTGTGGGAGCGCTGTCCACCGCGTTTCGAGGACGACATGTCCTCCAGCGACGTCCGGCTCGCGGTCTTCGACTCGCCGGCGCGCGCCCGTTCCTTGTTCACCGTCCGCGCGGCGATCTCCTTCGCCCGCTCGGGGCTCTCGCCGCGCTCCTCGGCGCTCTCCTTGATGTGCTCGTACTGGCGCTCCCGCTTGGGGCTGGAACCGCGAGGCATGATCACTCCCTGCTGGTGTGCGGACGGTCCGGTACGCCCCGCGCCTACCCCTGGCGGGACCCGGCACACGGAGCCGCCCGTGTACGCCCCGCGGCGGGGCCCTGTGGATTGGCCGGCCGCCGACCGGGTAGCCGCCGCTGACAAGGGTTCTCCGGGAGGGCTTGCCATGATCCACGTGTCGATACCGCTGATCCCCGCGTCGGACGGCGTCCTGCTGATCCCCGCCGACCACGTGACCACCCTGCTGCGCCGTCTCGCGGCGGACTGGGTGGAATCGGCCGAGGCCGGCGAGCTGGGCGGTGACCGCGAGACCGCCGGCGACCTCTCCGGAGTCCTGACGGAGCTGGCCGACCAGATCGACGTCGAGTGCATCGGCTTCGCCTCCGCACTCGACGACGGCGCCTCGGACGACGCCCGGGACGACGCCTGAGGCCGGGCCCGGGCGGCACCGCGGCCGGGGCAGGCCCCGGAGGCCCCCGTACCCCGACGCCGCCCGCGCAGGTCAGTCGCGCCCCGCCAGGTGCAGCTCGGCCGCCAGGACCGCCTCGTGGACGGTCGACCGGCCCATCAGGACGCACAGGGTGTAGGCGATGTCGTCCATCGCGCTGCGGGCCGCCCCGTCGCCGGGGGCGGCGGCGAGCCGCTCCCGGCAGGTCCGGAACCGGATGAGGACCTCCTCCGTGCGGGTGCGGCTGGGCAGCAGCCCCACACCCCGGGCGTCCCGTACGCCCGGGCCGCCGTCCGGGCCGGGCCGGGGAGCCAGCAGGGCCGCGACCGCCCGGCGCAGGGCGCGCCGCCAGCGGGCGGGTACCGGCTGCCCGTGCCCGCCCGCCACCACCGCGGCCGCGAAGTCCGCCACCGGCGCCTGGGCCAGCTCGGCAGCGGCCGCCAGGACGAGCCGCGCCTCACGGGCACCGCAGGGCACCAGGGCCATCACCATCCCCGTCGCCCACTCCACCGCCACCTCGGCACGGGGAACCGGTACATACCCATCAGACGACTGATGAATGCTCAGAGAGGTCACCGATCATCCTTTCAACCGAAGGCTGCGTGCGCCGTGGAGTGAAGTATGAAAGGTATGCCCGCTCCGGTTGCCTTCCCACACCCTCAGGGCCAACCCCGCCCACCGCCTTGTAGGTTCGCCGTATGACCCTCACCACCCCGCCGCGGCCGCTCGATGTCGAGGCACTCTTTCCCGGGCTGGCCGCACACCGGGCGACGGCGACCAGGCTGCACCCGCGGCCCGGGCGTCCGACGGTGCGCGACAGCCACGTCGGCGGGCCGCTGCTGTGGCCGGCGGGCGAGCCGTGGCCGGAGTGCGAGGAGCCGCACCCGCACGCCGGACCACTGCTCGCGGTGGCCCAGCTCCATACCCGCGACATCCCGGACCTGGCGGCCGGACCCGACGGCTGCGACCTCCTCCAGCTCCTCTGGTGCCCGTTCGACCTCCACGGACCGACGGGCCACGGCATGCACGTGCGGCTGACGTGGCGGCGCTCGGCGGAGGTCGGCGAGGTGTCGGCACCCCGGCCCGGACCGGAGCGCGTCGGCTTCGAGGGCTATGTGCCCCGCCCCTGCGTACTGCACCCGGAGCGGGTCGTCGAGTACCCGTACATCGAGCTGCTGGCGGGCGAACTCGGTGAGCGCGTCGAGAAGTGGGAGGACGCCCAGGAGGAGGCCGCGGACGACGACGGGGCCGACGGCATGGACGCGGACCCACCCGATCGCGGTGCCCGGGACGGGGACGGCTCCGGGGACGGCCGGCGCACGGCCCCGCCGACCTACCAGGGCGACCTGTCCGTCGCACCCGGTTGGAAGGCCGGCGGGCACGCCGTGTGGAACGTCACCGGCCCCGGCAGCACGGACTGTCGCGGATGCGGCCGCGCGATGCGGCTGCTGCTGACCGTCGACTCCTACGAGTGGCGCTCCGACAGCGCGAGTTGGCGCCCGCTGCCCGCCGACCCCGCGGCCGACGCGGACCGTCCCACCGGCGTGGCGGTCGGCAACTACGGCCGGCTCAACGTCTTCGCCTGCCCGCACGACCCCGCCCACCCCCACCGCTTCAGCGTGCAGTGAGCCCGGCCCGCCCCGCCCGCGGCACGGCGCGTACGACGCCCCTGCGGGCCGCGGTCAGGCGGGCGGTGGCGGCGGCTCGGCGGCGGTGACGGCCTGTTCGTACAGGCGGAACAACCGCGGCTGCTCCGGGCCGCGGCCGTCACCGGCTGCGAGCTGCTCCCAGCAGCGTGCCGCCAGGCCCCGGGCGCGGGTGCCCGGCCAGGGCTGCGGCAGCAGCTCGGGAGGCAGCAGCGGATCGGGCCGCATGGCGGCGGTGAACACCGCAGCCAGCTCGACGGCGCTGGTCAGACGCTCGGTCCCGGTAGGCCGGTCCGGGCCGGCCAGGCGGCCCAGCAGCGCCGAGGCGAGGGTGGCAAGCGCCCGATGGCGCTCGGCGACCCGGCCGAGCGGCCAGAGCAGCGCGGCCAGCCCGCGCGGATCCGTCTCCTCGCCCACCCGCAGGTCGCGACTGGTGAAACGGGTCAGTGCGGGCAGCACGCCGAGCCGGGAGGCATGCGCCTCGACGATCGAGCCGATCGGGTTGGCGCAGACGTAGAGCCCGCCCTGGAGGGGAGCCGCACCGAGGTGCAGGAGGGTGTCGCGCAGGGAGTCGCGTGCCCGCCGTTCGGCCTCCGGGACGGCGAAGGCGAACAGGTGCCAGGTCCCGTCCCAGGGCGCCAGCCCCCGGTCCTGCCGGTAAGCGTGGCGCACGTACTCCACATCCGGGGCGATGGCCCCGGTGGCGTCGGCGCAGGCCTGCAACCGGGCCTTGCGGCCGCGGCCCTCCTGGGTGAACCGCCCCTCCGCGACCAGGCGCTTGACGCACAGCCTGACCTGCTGGTCGCTCATCCCGAGCGCCTCGGCGACGGCGTACAGCTCACCGGTGTCGACGGTGCCGTCCTCGCGCACCAGGGCGTGCACCAGGGTCCGGGTGCCGACCTCGGGCGCGGTCGGCTCCGACGGGGCCCCGTTCTGCTGTCCGTCGCTCACCGCGGCCCCTCCCCGGTGCGTGCGGGGACGGCCCGGTGCATAGTGGTCACCGCGCCGAAGCCCATGAGGCCCTTGAGGTAGGGCGTCCGCTCCGTCCGCACGGCTCGGAATCCGTGGCGCTCGTACAGTGCGCGGGCGCGCGGGTTGACGTCGACGACGTCCAGACGGATCCGAGAACAGCCCGCCTCGGCGGCGACGGCCGCGATCTCCGCCAGCAGTCGGCTGCCCGTACCCATACCGCGGTGGGAGGCCTCGACGGCGATACCGTCCATCACCAACTCGCCCGGCCGCGGGGTCCGTTCCAGCAGCGCCAGCACGGCGAGGCGGGGGAGGCCGCGCAGGTGCCCGTAGCCGGTGAGGACGTCCCGGACGCCGCCACCGGTGAGCCCCCGCCCGCCGAGCCGGTATCCGGCGACACCCACGACGTGCCGCCCTCCCGGGGCGAGCGCGACGACACCGCGATCGCGGTGGAGATGCCGGGCGATGAACGCCCGTCCCCGCTCCGGCGGTCCCAGGGCGGCACCGAGCTTGCGCCCGAAGGCCTCCCAGTACATCGCGGCGACCTGCTCCTCCGCCCCGCACGGCACTCCGCGCCGGATGCGTACCCCTGTGTCCACGTCTCCTCCTCGGCCTTGTGGACGACCATAGTACGTTCACGCTACGGTCGAATCGCAAACGAGCGTTTTGTGAATGATAGTTTTCGGAGGGGTGGATGGTGGCGGCAACAACACCGGAGCGGGGGGCGGGGCGGGCGACGCGCCGCCGTCGCCGGACGAGAGCCGTGGCGGCGGTGCTGGCGGTGCTGGCGCTCGCCGCAGCCGGACTCGGCACGCTGATCGTCCGGCAGAACACCTACGCACTGCGCGAGGAGACGGTGACCGTCCGCCACGGAGGCCGCGCCCTCGACGGCGTGCTGGCCCTGCCCGAGCGCGGCCGGGGGCCGTTCCCGCTGGTGGTGTTCGTACACGGGGACGGTCCGGTGGACGCCACGCACGAGACCTTCTACCGACCCCTCTGGGAGTCCTTCGCCCGCGCCGGATACGCCTCCCTGTCGTGGAGCAAGCCGGGGGTGGGAGGATCGCCCGGCAACTGGCTCGACCAGTCCATGGACGACCGTGCCGGGGAGGTCGCCGACGCCATCGCCTGGGCCCGGCAGCGGCCCGAGGTGGACGCCGGCCGGATCGGCCTGTGGGGCGCCAGCCAGGCCGGCTGGGTGCTCCCCAAGGTCGCGGCGGCGGACCCGCGGATCCGGTTCGTCATCGCGGTCTCGCCCGCCATCGACTGGCGCCGGCAGGGCCGCTACAACCTCCTCGCGGAACTGCGCCGCGACGGGGCCTCCGACGCCGAGGCCGCCGCCGCCCTGCGCCGCCGCGACACCGTCCTCGACCTGCTCGCGCGAGGAGCCCCGTACGAGGAGTACGTGCAGGCCGTCGGCGATGCGCCGGACATGAGCGCCGAGCGCTGGCGCTTCGTCTCCCGCAACCACACGGCCGACGCGAGCGTCGACCTGCCGGCGCTGCGCGGGCTGCCGGTCCTGCTGGTGCTGGCGGGACACGACCTGAACGTGGACGTCACCGAGACCGAGGCCGTCTACCGGCAGGTGCTGCCAGGGCCGGCGCTGCACGTCGCCCACTACCCGGACGCCACCCACGCTCTCGTCAGACGCTCCGTGGAGGCATCGACCGTGCGCCTGACCCTGACGGCGGTGTGCGCGCCGCGGAGCCTGTTCGCCGACGGCTTCCTGGCCGACCAGCGGACCTTCCTGGCCTCCCTCGGGGACGCCGCGCCCCCGTCGTGAACGAAGCAGCCCCGGCAGCCGTCCCGGGTGCGGCGGCGACACGGGCCCGGTTGCGCCGGCCCGGTCCGGGGCGGCGGGAGGATGGAGCCATGGCCGACACCTTCGCAACGCGCACCATCGACGTGACGACCGGCGACCGGGAGGGCGTCCACGACCTGACCTCCGCCTGCGCCGCCTTCCTCAGGGAGGTGGCGCGCGGCCGCAGCGGACTGCTCAACATCTTCACCCCGCACGCGACCGCCGGGCTCGCCGTCATCGAGACGGGAGCGGGCAGCGACGACGACCTGCTGACCGCCCTGAAGTCGCTGCTGCCCGCCGACGACCGGTGGCGCCACCGCCACGGTTCCCCGGGCCACGGACGCGACCATGTCCTGCCCGCGATCGTTGCGCCCCACGCGACGCTCCCGGTGGTCGACGGGGCGCTGGAGCTCGGAACCTGGCAGTCCGTCACCCTGGTCGACACCAACAAGGACAAGGGCCACCGTCACGTGCGGTTGAGCTTCCTGGGCTGACGCTCTCCGGCCGTCACGACGTCGCGGTGGTGCGCTGATCGGCGCGCGGCGGGCCCACTTCCGCTCGACCCAGTAAGGGTCGTAGGCGTCGAAGGTGGTCAGCTCGATGTCGGTGATCCACGTGCAGGCCGAGCTCGTCGGCCGCGCCGCCCTGCGACGGCGGCCGGACACGGTTGGCCTTGCCCGACACCTTCACCGGCGCGGGGGTGCGGTCGATGACCACGCCCCGACGACCGTCACCGGTCCGGAGGCGGGCCGCACCACGCGGCCGTCAGCTCGACCACCGCCGGCGCGGTGAAACTGGCCAGCAGGCCGGATCCTCTACACCGTGTGCGTACTGATGGCCCAGCCCCACCCCGATGCCGCCATCAGGGCCGCCGTGCAATACACCAGCACCGCGGAACCGCTGTGACCCGGCCCGGCACCGTACTCTCGGCCCGCCCTCCACCCCTGGTCTGCCGAAGGGACGCGGCGGCGCGTGCGCCGACTGGTGGAGGACCGGCTTGCCGGGGTGGTGACGCCGGTGAAGCATCGATGACAAGACGTGTCGCCGGTGCGTGGTGATGCCGGGAGTCGCGGCGCGTCGACCTTCTGCCTGCCTGCTCGACTTCATGAGGAGTGGCCATGGAAGACAGCCTGCTGACCCGTCGACGGCTGTTGTGGGGGGCCGCCGGCGCGGCGGGCACGGCTCTGGCCGCTGTCGGGCTGCCCCTGCTGATGAGACCCGAGGAGAAGGTGAAACCTGCGGTGCCGAGTCCCGGTAGCAGAGCGCCTGTTGCCGCAGGACCGCCCGGGGCAGTGCGAAAGGACTCCTCGGTGGACTACGCGCCCGCAGTCTGGGTCGAAGCCTGCGAGTCCAACTACACGGCCTCCGAGCGCCCCGAGTCGTATCCCATCGAGTACGTCGTCATTCATCTGACAACGGACATCCTGCCGGTCATGTTCGCCAAGTTCAAGGACCCCGCCGAGAGGGTGTCCGCGCACTACATGATCAGCGCAACCGGCACGCGGATCGCCCAGTGCGTGCGCGAACGCGACGTCGCCTGGCACTCCGGCAGCGTCTGGTACAACCACCGGAGCATCGGCATCGAGCACGAGGGGTGGACCGATCAGCCTGTCTACGTCGACAAGATGTACGAGACGTCCGCCGTACTCACCGCCACGGTCTGTGCGAAGTACGACGTCCCGGTCGACCGGGACCACATCATCGGCCACGTGGAGGTCCCGCTGTCCACTCACGACGACCCCGGGGCCGTGTGGGACTGGGACAAGTACATGAATCTCGTCGATACCGCCCGCCGGCGCATCAGGACCTGATGCCGCGGCGGGCCCCGTCAGGCGGGCTTGCCGTCGCCGTAGAGCCACGAATCCCAGATCGCGTCGAGGTCCCGGCCGGCCCTGGCCTCCACGTACGAGGTGAAGTCCTCAGTGGAGGCGTGGCCGTGGCGGTGGCGCAGGGTCCAGCCCCGCACCAGGGCGCGGAAGCCCTCGTCCCCCACGGCCTGGCGGATCATGTGGAGCACCATTGCGCCGCGCACGTACACCGGCTGGCCGGAGATGTCCGAGGCGCTCGGCGGCTCGGCAGGCGGGAAGTCCCACTCGTCGTCGTCCGGGGCCTTGGCGTGGTTGCGGTCGAAGTGGTCCTGGGCGCTGGCCCCGCCGTGGTCCTCGGTCCACAGCCACTCCGCATAGGTCGCGAAGCCCTCGTTGAGCCACATGTCCCGCCAGGTTCGCGGGGTGACGGAGTTGCCGAACCACTGGTGGGCCATTTCGTGCACCACGTTGGTGGTGTGGAAGATGCCGGCCGGAATGGTCGGCCTGGTCTGGGTCTCCAGGGCGTAGGGAACGTCGGCCGCCTGATCGACGATCACCCCGGCAGCGGAGAAGGGGTAGGGGCCGAACCTCCGCTCAGCCCATTCCATGACCTCGGGGAACCGGCCGAGGACCGCGCCGTCCTCGTCCACGCCCGCGGTCGTGTCGATCGCTGACAGGACCGGAATCCCCGACCGGGTCCGTGAGGACCTGATGTCGTAGCTGCCGATGGCCACGGTCGCCACATGGCTGGCCATGGGCTCGTCCTGGCGCCAGTGGAAGGTGGTGCGGCCGCCACTGGTGCGCTGGGTGAGAAGCCGCCCGTTGGAGATCGCCTGCACTCCCTCGGGGACCGTGACGATGATGTCGTACGAGGCCTTGTCCGAGGGGTGATGGCTGCCCGGGAACCAGGACATCGAGCCCGTCGGCTCGCCGAACGCGACCGCTCCGTTGTCCGTCCTCAGCCATCCTTCGCGCCACCCGTTGTCGTGGGTGATCGACGTGGGATTCCCCGCGTAGTGCACGACGCTGCGGAAGGCGGCGCCCTTCCTGAGATGGTCGCGCGGCTGCAGGGTCAGTTCCTGACCGTCATGGCGCAGCTGCGCCCTGCGGCCGTCGACGGTAGCGCTCCGCGCTTCCATGCCGAGGAGGTCGAGGTTGAAGGCGCTGAGGTCCGCCGTGGCCCTCGCGGTCATCTCCGCAGTGCCTTTGAGACGACCGCTGTCGGGGTCGTAGTCCAGGGTCAGGGCATAGTGGGTGACGTCGTAGCCGCCGTTGCCGAGCTCCGGGAAGTACGGGTCACGGGCGCCTGCGGCGCCGGGGTGCCCGCCCCGGAACACCGCGCCGGGTGCCGCCCTCCGAAGGGTGTCCCCGCCGGTGCGGGTACCCGCCGCGCCGCCGCTGCGGCCGTCGGACTGCGAGCATGCGGGGAGGGTGGCGAGCAGTCCCGCGACCGCGACGGCGGCCAGACGTCCGGAAGTCTTCACGCAGCCGATCATGACCCGGGCAGCGAGCGCCCCCACCACGCCACGCCGTGCCCGTGGCCCCCGGCGGGCACGGCCCCCGCATGCCGTCGCCCAGGTGGCGCCGACGGAGCCGGCTACGGTGTGGCGACCCGCCACCAGTGCCATGGACGGATCGCATGCCGGACGAAGCGTCCGACCACCCACGACTGCGAGCGATCATTCGCCCCCTCATATCACCGCAGAACGCGGTCGGCATCAGGGTGTTCACCAAGCTCCGCGGAAGTGTCGTTTCGGCGGTGAACAGGGGCAGGCCGAACGGGTGACTGCGCGATCCGGCCCGGCGCCACCGTCCCCTTCACCGTCCAGCGGGCAGGGCAGACCCTCACGCTCCAGGTCACCCTCGACAGTTGACACGCACCGGCGCGCCCGTGAGTCGCTGTCGTCTTGACGCCGGCCACTGAGACGCGCATCGTCTCCCGTGTCCTCCGGCTCCGGCCGGATGCCGCTGACTGCGCGAGGCCCGTGACCACACCGCAAGTGACGCCGTGACCCGCCCCGTAAGGGCGGGGTCACGGCGTGCGCGCGGGTGCAGGCGGGGGTCAGGCGCAGGGGGAGCAGCAGGAGGGGGCGCGTTCGACGCAGAGGGTGACGGTGTCGGTGTTGTGGGAGGTGTCGAGGTCCTTTTCCTCGGCACGGGCGGTGGCAGTGTTGGTGACCGAGCCGGCCGCGGTGGCTTTGGCGCGCAGTGTGAGAGCGGCGGTGGCGCCGTCGACGAGGTTGCCGACGGTCCAGAGGCCGGTGTCGGAGTCGTAGGTGCCCGCGGAAGCGTCGGCGGACAGGAAGACGAGCGGGCGGGGGAGCCGGTCGGTGACGGTGCTCGGCAGGCTGCCCGGCTGCCCGCCGGTGGCGCCGTTGCCCAGACGGAAGACGACCTGGTTCCCCTGGGCGTCGAAGTGCGCCTGATGTCACTCGGCCGCCTCGCCAGGCGGCCGTGAGGTGCGCGCCGCCCCGCCGCTGCGGCCGAGGAACGTCGCCCTCACCGCCGGTACCCTGGCCTCCTCCACGGCCCGACCGGCTTCGGCCTCCACTCCGGTCCGGGCTTGCGGGTGGCCCAGGGCCGGCTGACGCGCAGGCGCCGGCGTCGAGGGGGCGCAGGTCACCAGCGCCAGACGAGGGATCCGCCGTCCGCCACCTCGGACCAGCGCTCGGCGGCACGGTCGAGCGCCGCGCACGCCAGGGCGACCTGCCGGTCGTCGAGCGGGCTCCGGCCGACCCCCCGGCCCTCGGTGCTGAGCCCGGACCAGACCCGGTAGGCCCAGTTGACGCAGAGTTCGGCCCGCAGCACGGCGTCGCCACCGCGCCGCAGGACCTTCAACCCCGACCGGCGGTGGCGGGACGGGGTCGTCGTCTCGAAGCCCTCGAAGGTCGCACCCCGCGCCATGGCCCCCCAGAACCCGTCGGTGATCTCCAGCGCGCTCTCCACCGCCGCGTGCACGAGGTCGTGGGGCATCGTCGGGCCGGTCGCCCGGTCCGTCAGCCGTACGTCCGGCCCCCGCCGGTCCCGCACCTCCAGATCGTGCCGGTTGTCGGGAAGCTTCCGGAAGATGATCTCCATCGTTCTCTCTCTCGGGCGGCGGCGGTCGGTCGGATGGTAGGCGCCCGGCCCGCGCGGACGCGCGCCCTTTTTCCCCGGGACCGCCCCCGACGTGCCGGACCTGCGGCGCTGCCCCATCCTGCTCATGGAGGGCAACCGCAGCCGACAGGCGCCGTCCGCGGAAGGAGCCCGCACCGTGTCGTCCGGACCGCGCGACAAGCCGCCCCGCTTCACCGTGCCGGGCTGGATGCGCAAGTACACGCCGTTGCTGGGCCGGGTCCTCGAACAGTTCGCACGCGTCAACATCCTGGACTGCGCGACCCGGCTGGCCGCACAGGCCTTCCTCGGCGCGATCCCCGCCGTCTTCGTCGTCGGAGCCCTCGCCCCCGAGTGGCTGCGCACGCAGCTCATCTCCACCCTCACCGCCACCCTGGGCCTGACGGGCCCGGCCCTGGACCAGGTCCGCGCGGTCTACGAAGCCACCGACACCGCGGCCGTCACCAGCACCGGCGTGGTCGGGGTCGTCGTGACCCTGCTGTCCGCCACCGCCTGCAGCCGCGCCCTCCAGCGGACCTGCGAGCGGTCCTGGCACCTGCCGAAGGCCGGGGCCCGGCTCGCGGCCTGGCGCTGGGTGGCCTGGCTGCTCGTCTGGCTGGCCGCCCTGTTGTTCCAGGGGCCGCTGCAGGAGGCCTTCGGTATCGGCCGCGCCCTCGGTGCGGTCGTCTCCCTGATCAGCGGAACCCTGCTGTGGTGGTGGACCCAGCACCTCCTGCTCGGCGGCCGCGTGGCGTGGCTGCCCCTGCTGCCCGGCGCCGTCCTGGTCGCGGTCGGGGCGAGCCTGGTCAGCTTCGGCTCCCGGTTCTACGTGCCCCGCGCCATGAACCACAGCCTCCAGCAGTTCGGCAGCCTCGGGCTGGTCTTCGTCGTCCTGTCCTGGCTGATCATGTTCTTCGTCGTCGTCACCATGGGCATCGCCCTGGGCTACATCCTGGCCCACGAGCCCTGGACCGCCCGCCGCCTGGGCACCCCCGACGACCCGCCGCAGATGCTCCTCGCCGAGCCCGCCGCGCCGCAGCCGACCCGCGCCTCACCCGGACCGGGTGACCCGAGTGGTGATCACCCCCGATGACGGCTTGAGTGGAGCCTGTGGCCCGACCGCAGTGCGATCCGATGCTCACGGCCCGCTTCACCGCACCGGCCGTGCCGAAGACGCTCGTCCACCGGCCCGAACTGCTCGCACGCCTGACCGCCGGGGTGCAGGGCCCCCTCACCCTCATCAACGGCCCCGCCGGCTCCGGCAAGACGGTGCTCACCGCCCACTGGGCGGCGGCCGGCGCCCGCGCCCCGCGGCCCCCCGTGTGGCTGACCGTCGAACCCGACGACGCCCCCGGCGTCTTCTGGGCGTACGTGCTGGAAGCCCTGCACCGGGGCGGCGTCGAGCTGCCCGCCACCGTGGGCGGGCCCACCCGCGCCGAAGGGGTGACCCAGTCCTTCCTGGTACGCCTGGCGGCGGCCCTGGCCGATGCCGTGCAGCCCGTGGTCCTCGTCCTCGACCAGTTCGACACGGCCCAGCCGCCCGCCATGACCGAGGGGCTGGACTTCGTACTCCGGCACGCCGCCGGAGGTCTGCGCATCGTCCTCACCAGCCGGACCGACTCCCTCCTCCCGCTGCACCGCTACCGGGCGGCCGGCGAGATCGCCGAGATCCGGCACGCCGACCTCAGGTTCACCCACGCGGACGCCGAGGCCCTGCTGGGCGAACACCGGCTGGACCTGTCGCAGGACGGCGTCCGGCTGCTGATGCAGCGCACCGAGGGATGGGCCGCCGGGGTGCGGCTGTGCGCCCTCGCCATGCAGCGCAGCCCCGATCCGGAAGCATTCGTGCGCCAGTTCGCGGCAGACCGCACCACCATCGCCGACTACCTGCTCAAAGAGGTGCTCGACGCGCAGCCGCCCGACACACAGGACCTGCTGCTGCGCGTCAGCATCACCGACCGGGTCCACCCCGACCTGGCGGACGCGCTCACCGGCCGCGACGACGCCGCCCGGACCCTGGCCGGGCTGGCCCGCGACAACGCCTTCCTGGAACAGGTCGACGCGTCGGCCTGGTACCGGCTCCACCCCCTGTTCGCCGAGGTCCTACGCGCACACCTGCGGCAGCGCCACCCGGGTCTGGAGCAGCAGCTGCACGGCCGTGCGGCACGCTGGCTCGCGGCGACCGGCCGGCTCACGGAGGCCGTGGTCCAGGCGGCCGAGGCCGGCGACTGGCCGTTCGCGGCGGAACAACTCGTCGACGGCCTCGCGATCGGCCGGCTGTTCACCGGCCTGGAGGCGGAGCAGCTGAACCGGGCCTTCGCACCCCTCCCCGCGGATGCGCCGGGCGTGGCACCCGCCCTGGTCGGCGCGGCCGCCCGCCTCGTCGCAGAGGACCTGCCCGGGTACGAGGACGCGGTGCGGCACGCCGACTCCCGGCTGAGCGCCGGATCCGGTGGGGCCGCCCGGCTCAGCAGGGCCTTCCTGGGGGTGCTGGCAGGACGCACGACCGGCGACGCGGCGGCCACCGAGCGGGCGGCGGCCGACGCCGAGCGCCTGCTCGGCGAGCTGCCGGCGCGGCGCGTGGCCGCGCACCCCGAGATCCGTGCCCTGCTGCTGGGGGCCCTCGGCGTGGTGCGTCTCGGTGCCGGACGGCTCGACGCGGCGGAGCACGTCCTGAGGGCCGCCGTCGAGGCGTGCGACGCCGGGCCGCCGGCGGACCGGTCCACCATGCCGGAGACCGATGGCACCACCGTTCGGGCAGCCGATCCGGCGACGCAGCATCCGCTCAGCGACGCGCTCGGCTCGCTCGCCCTCGTCGAGCTGGTGCAGGGCCGCTTCCGGGAGGCCGCCGACCACGCCCGCGCGTCCCTCGCGGTGGCGGAACGGTCGGCCCTCCCGCCCGAGCGGCGGTCCGGCGCCGCCCACCTCGCGCTGGCGGGCGTCGCCGTCGAGCACGGCGACCTACCGGCTGCGCGTTCCCACATGCAGCAGGCGACCGCCGCCGCCGGCTCCCGCCCCGAACCGGTGGCGGCACTCCACGCAGCGGTCATCGGCACCCGCATCGCGGCCCACGAGGGCGACGGACGGGCGGCGCTCGCCGTACTCGCCCGCCTGCGCCCGGCCGCCACGGCCGCGCCCGCGTCCGCCTGGGCCGTGGACGAGCTGGCCGTGGCCGAGTCGGCCGCGCACCTGGCGTGCGGTGACGCCGCAGCGGCCCTCCGGGCGCTCGACGCCGTGCCCCGCGGGCGGCCCGAGCACGCGCTGGCCCGCGCCCGCGCCCTCCTGGCGGCCGGCCGTACCGGCCCCGCCGCGCGGGAGCTGGCGGCCCTGCCCGCCGAGGACCGCCTCGCGCCGCCGGCCCAGCAGGCCGCCCGCCACCTGCGGGCCGCGATCGCCGCGGCGCAGCACGGTCCCGGCACGGCCGGGCCCGGGCCGGCGGGAGCCGCGCTGCAGGCCGGCGCCGGGACGGAGGAGCTCCTCCGGCCGCAGGAACTGCGCCGGCCCGAAGAGCTCCGCCAGCCGGACGGACTGCGCCGGCCCCCCACCCGCAGCGGGCCCCCGGACCGCCGCCTGCTGCGGGAGGGCCCGCGGCCGTCGCCGGGCCGCGGCCGCCCCGTCCGCCACCACCGGCCCGGCCGCGCCGCCGACGGGGCGCCGCCCGTGGTGGAGGCGCTCAGCGTCCGGGAGACCGAGGTGCTGCGCCACGCCGCGCGGATGCTGTCCACCGACGAGATCGCGGCCGAGCTGTACGTGTCCGCCAACACGGTCAAGACCCATCTGAAGAGCATCTACCGCAAGCTCGGCGTCACCCGGCGCAGCGACGCCGTCCACCGGGCCGAGGACCTCGGGCTGCTCTGACGCACACGGCCGGCGGCCGTCTCGCCCGCACCGGGCGATGCCGGGCGGCGGGGTACGGGCGACGATGGCACGGCACAGCACCTGAAGTCTTTCCGTCGGAGAGAAGTGAGTGCGCTATGCGCTACGAGTTCCGCATCTCGGGCGTCGTACCGGACACACTCGCCGCGAGCTTCCCCGAGCTCGACCGGATCCCCGTCCGGGAGCAGACGCTCCTGCTCGGCGTCGTGGCGGACGAGGCACACCTGTACGGGCTTCTCACACGCTTCCAGTCCCTGGGCCTGCGGGTGCTCGAAATGCGCCAGGTACCCGCCTGACGCCGTCCCGCCACACGACCCGGAAGGGAGGACCACCCGCTTCGGGTGATCACGAGAAGCCGAGGGCCGGACGACACTGTGATGAGTGTCCGGCGCGGTACCGCCAATTGTGAGGTGAGTTCGATGGGCCAGTCGACACCGACCGGGGGAGCTTGGAACACCGGCCCCGCGCCGGGCACCACACCGCTGTCCAGCGGTGACGACGGAACCGGAGGAGCGGTCGGCACGTTCTTCGCCGCGGTCCTCCTCGTCGTGACAGGATGCCTGGCGATCTTCCAGGGCATCGCCGCCATCGCCGAGGACGACGTGTACGCACGCCTCGGCAACTACGTCTTCGAGTTCGACCTGACGGCATGGGGCTGGATCCACCTCATCGTCGGACTCGTCGTCGTCCTGACCGGGGTGGGTCTCTTCCTCGGCTCCAACGTGGCCAGGGGCGCGGGCATCGCGCTCGCCGGCCTCAGCATCATCGTCAACTTCCTGTGGCTGCCGTACCAGCCCTGGTGGTCGATCATCATCATCGCCATCGACGTGTTCATCATCTGGGCCCTGTGTACCAGTTGGACGCACAAGCCCGCCTGACCGGACGCGGCGCACAGGCACACGAGCACCCGGTCCGGCCCCGCGCCGGACCGGGTGCCGCCGCGCGGGCGGCCTTCCTTCCCGCGGCCGATGACGCCCGGGCCGGCGCTGTGGACCGCGAGGACCTCCCCGCCTCCGCCGATGCGCCGTACCGGGTCCGAGCAGCCCTGCCCACCGCGGAAGTTGCTCGAACAGGGCCTCGAACCGGCGCCGGTGCCGTACGACCGAACGGAGGCCCGGGGGCACCTCTTCGAGGGAACGGGGGCCTTCCGGCTTCGGCCCACGGCGGTCGGCTGCCGAAGAAGGAGGGGCGGCCCCCCTCGGGGCCGTGCGGTGCTCCGGCACCGCCCTGCACGACAAGGAGATTCCTCGTGTCGCGTGTTTGGAAGAGTGCGGGCCTCGCTCTGGTGCTGGGCCTGGCAGTCATCGGCGGTGCGTCCTCTGCCTCGGCGGACTCCGTCGCCGAGGGAATCGCGGTCGGCTCGCCGGGTGTCCTCTCCGGCAACGTCGTCCAGATCCCGATCCACATTCCGATCAACGTCTGCGGGAACAGCATCAACGTGATCGGCGCGCTCAACCCGGCCGCCGGCAACACCTGCGTCAACGCCTGACCGGCGTAGCGCCGAGCCCGGCCCGGTCGGAGCCCCGACCGGGCCGGACTCCACGCCTCTCCCGGCCGGCCGGCCCGACCGGGCGCCCGCTGCGGACCCGGGTGGGGGCATCGGTGCGGCGGCGTGCGAGGCTGGGCCGGGACCTGGAAGGAGACCCCGCCATGCACACGCCGAGCCGGCCCGAAGACCTCGACCACCCGTCGCAGTTGTGGGCCAGAGCCGCCATCATGGCGATGGTGGACACGGCCTTCGCCCGCGGTACGGAGTTCGCCCTCGACGAAGATGGTCTGTGGTGCCACTCCACCGGCGCCGGCGGCTGGTGGCGCCTGACCGTGTTCGAGGGGGGACGAGCTGTGTTCTGCGGCCAGGACCCCGACGGCAGCCACACCCACATCGGCGGCGAGCAGATCGACTTCCTCGCCGGCGGACCCGACTGGCTGCCCTGGGACCTCCTGCGGGACGACGCGGACGGCAACCTGTTCGGCTTCGTCTACTGGTGGGAGGACGGTGCCTGGCACCGCATCCCGTACCCGGAGGAGCTGCGCGAGGACGGGCTGGAGGGAGCCGCGCCCTGGGTCGGCTCGCACGAGGAGTTCCTGGGGCTCACGGCTGCCTCCTTCGACGCCCCGTACGTGCAGGAACGCGCCCTCACCGAGGCCGTGGACCGGTTCGCGGCCCTGGCCCGGGACGGCAAGGCCGACGCCGACGCGGTGACGGCCCTGCTGACGGCCCCCGGTTCCGACGGCGGCACCGCTCCGCGCCTGGACGCGGCCCTCGACATCGCCGCCCGAGCGGGCATCCTGGCCTGAGCCGATCGCGATCTCGGGCCCGGACCCGACAGGGGCGCCGGGCCCGAATCGGTCCGGGCGGTGGCTACTTGAGGGCGGCGAATGCCCTGGTGAAGGCCAGCGGCTGCTGGAGGATCGAACTGCACGTGGCGTCCGCACGGTTGACGGCACCCGCCGCGCACTGCTTGTCGCGCGTCGAGGACCACATCGCCAGCCTGCCGATGCCCTTGGCCGCCGCGAACTCCACGAGCTGCGTGGCGTCCGCGACGGTGAAGACCTCACTGACCACGTCGTTGACCCCGATCATCGGCGTGACGGCCACGGCCTTCCACGCCGCGGCGTCGGACAGCCCGAGCACGCCCTTGATCTGGGCCTGCGTGGCCGTCGCGGCCTGGATCGCGTACTGCCCCATGTCCCCGCTGTACGCCGGACCGTAGTCCATCGCCATGATGTTGACGGCGTCGACGCGGACCCCGTTCTTCCGGGCGTCGGCCAGGAGGGCCACGCCCGGCTGGGTCAAGCCCTCGGGCATCACGGGCAGGGTGAAGGCGACGTCCAGGCCGGGGTGGGACTTCTGGAGCTTGGCGATGGCCTGCGCCCGGCGGGTGTTGGCGGCGGTGTCGGGCAGCGCCGCGCCCTCGATGTCGAAGTCGACCTTGGTGAGCCGGTAGTGGTCGATCACCTTCCCGTAGGCGTTGGCCAGGTCGTCCGCGGTGGCGCAGTTCAGGGCCAGTTCGTGGCCGGCGGCCCCGCCGAAGGACACGCGGACGTCGCCGCCCTTGGCGCGCAGGGCTCCGATCTGCGCGGCCACCCTGTCGTTCGCGAGGTCCGTGACGCCTCCCCACAGCGGGGCGCAGCCCCCGCCCGAGGTGATGAAGGCGAGGTGGAACTCCTTCACGCCGGTCTGCGCCGCGGTGTCGAGCAGGTCGTAGGCGGGGTACAGCGAGGTGTCCACGTACGGGGCGAAGCGTGCGCCGCCCGTGGGGGCCGGGGCGGTCGCCGTGGGGGAGGGCGCGGCGGTCCGGGTCGGCGCGGGGGAAGTGGCCGACGCCGTCGGGGCGGTGGTGGGCGCCGCGGTGGCGGTGGGGCGGACGGTGGGGCGTCCGCTCGGCCCGGCCGTCGCGCCCTGGTCCACGGAGCACTTCACGCCGTCGATGCGGCAGCCCGTGGGGTCGCCGGGCGCACCGGAACCACTCGCGACGAAGCCCACGGTGACGGAGGCTCCGGCCGCCAACTGCGCGTTCCAGCCGGCGGGCTTCACGGTCACGCGCCGGCCGGAGACGGTGTGGGTGCCGTTCCACAGCGAGTCGATGTTCGTACCCGCCGGCAGGTCGAACTCCAGCGTCCAGCCCGACCGGGCCTGGCCGGTGCTGTTGGTGATGACGTACTGACCGGTGTAACCGCCCTGCCAGGAGCTGGACTTCGTGTAGACGGCGCCGACGGCTCCGGCCTGCGCGGTCCCGGTGAGCGCGAGGGCGGCACCGCCGATCACCGCCGCCGCCACGATCGCGCCCGTGACCTTCGCCGTACGACTCGTCCTGCGCCGGTGCCCGACTGTGCTGCCCATCACGTGCCTGCCTTTGTGTTACTGGGGAGTTGGGGTTGCGGCAGCACGCTAGCCGCCCCGAAACGGACAATCGTTCGCTTCGGGGCGGCCGCGATGAGTCTTAGGTTCCGCTTAAGGCAGGGACAAGCGGGGGATCAGGTAGCGGGCCCGCGGCCGGGGCACGAGGGCCGGAAGTGCTGCGGTCCCGGCGGGATCGGGATCAGGCGTGGCCGGTGGCGGCGGGGTCGCACGTCCGCAGCCCCGTGGCGTAGTTGCCGCTCGTGCCGTAGCCGGAGAAGGTCGCCCGGCCGCCGGGCTCGATGACGCGGCACGGGGCCCACTGGCCGTTCGTGTACTCGACCGTGACGGAGACGGTGTCGCCGCAGCCGTTGTGGACGTCGGTGTAGCGCCAGCTCTGGACGTAGTGCACGCACTCCGGAGCCGGCGATCCGGTGGCTGCCGCAGCGGGAAGGGCGGCGCTCAGGGGCAGCAGGAGGGCCGCCGCGGTCGTGGCGGCGAGGGCGAGGGGACGCGATCTGCGTGTCATGTGGTGGGGCATGGGCCGCATCTTCGAGTGCGGAGGAAGAGCTCTGCAAGTTTCTGCAAGAATTTTCAGCCAAGATCCGGACGTGCGTGCTCCAGGCCGGCTCAGAGGAAATTCACCGCTTGAAAGAAGGCGGGCCGCGGGAGCGGCATGCGCACGACGTGTGGTTCGGCAGCCAGACCATGAGGGTGCCGGGAGTCCGCCTCGGGCGCGGCGCGGTCATCGCCGGTCTGTCCGGCACCCACGACGATCTCGAAGAGATCGCCCCCGGACCTGAGCCGACCCTCCGGGGAACGGCGCCGGCCCGGTCGGCCGGGGTGTCGGGTGGGGCGGGCCGCCGTACGGTGGGAAAGGGCTCGGAATCGACCGCGGGTGAGGTGTACGCCATGGGAAGGTCCGTCCGAATCGGTGGCGGGATCCTCACCGGCTTCGCTCTCGCCCTCGCCCTCGCAGGCGGCGTCGCCACCGCCCCGGCCGCGTCGGCGGACATCCCCGCCTGTACGCAGACGGCCGCCCAGGCCGGTACGGCCACCACCGACGCCGTCACGGCGGCGTGCCGCCTCGGCGTGGTCGGCGACCTCCAGGGCTGCGTGAGCGGCCTCACCGGGGCCGGCGTCCCCGGTGGCGCGGCCCACGGCGCCTGCCGCCTCGCCGCCCAGGAACCGCGTTAGCGGCGCCCCGACGGCGCCGACCGAACCGACGACTCCGCGGCCGCGTCAGCCGTGCGTCGCATCGATCACACAGAAGCGATTGCCCTCGGTGTCCGCCAGGACCACGAAGTCGGGATCCTCCGGATACGAGTCCCACGCCACACGCCGCGCACCCAGGGCCACCAGCCGCGCCACCTCCGCCGCCTGATCGGCCGCGTCCGCCGCGTAGAGGTCGAGGTGGACACGGGGGCGTTCCTGGAGCGGGGTGACGCTGCGGCCGAGCGCCAGCCCGGGCCCGCCGCCGTCGGCCGGGACCAGGACGGTCCAGCCGTCGTCCATCTCGCCGTCGCGGGGTACGTAGCCCAGCGCTCCGGCCCAGAAGTCCGCGGCCCGCCGTACGTCCTCGGCGCCCATGACGATCGTTCCGATGGTCAGCATGATCCGATTGTGGCAAACGCGACCGGGCCGGCCGGCCGATCCGGCGACCCGCTGTCCCGTGCCCGGACCCTAGGGGCGTCGGCGGGGCTTGCCCGCCCGGCCGCCCTTGGCGCCGCCGGATGCGCCGCCGCGCGGAGTGCGGCCGCCCGACTTGCCGGACGCGGACTTCCCCGTCCCGCCTGCGGTGCCGGCTCCCCGCCGGGCGCCGGCGCCGCCGCCCTTGCCCGCCGCCTCCGGCCGCTTGCCCTTCGCCTTGGGCTGCGGCGGCGTCTGCTGACGGCCCCGCGTGCTGTTGACGGTCCGGCCGCGGACGATCCCGATGAACTCCTCGACCAGGTCGGGGGTGGGTTCCGCCTGCGGCCAGGACAGTGCGACGCGCGAGGTGGGCGCGTCCGTGACCGTCCGGTAGGTGAGGTCCTTGCGGTGGTGCAGCCGGGCCAGGGACTGGGGGACGACGAGTACGCCCACGCCCGCCGCCACCAGCTCGATCGCGTCCGCCGTCGTGGCGGGCCGCTCGACCGGGGGCAGGCCGGGCAGTTCCTCCCAGTCGAGGGTGTCGTCGAGGGGCTGCCACAGCACCTCGTCGGCGAGGTCCTCGGTGGTGATCTCCTCGGCCGCCGCGACGACGTGGTCCTTCGGTACGACGACCACCGTCGTCTCGGTGTAGAGGGGGATCGCGCTGAGGTCCGTACGGTCGACCGGGAGCCGGACGAATCCCGCGTCGGCGTCACCGGAGCGCAGTACGCCGCACACCTCGGCTGAGGAGACCTGGAGGAGGGTCAGCGGGACGTCTGGCAGCCGCTCGTTCCAGATCCGCACCCACTTGGCAGGGGTCACGCCGGGGACATAAGCGAGCCGAAACGCTTGGGGTACTTCCGAGCCTGTCACGCCGCAAGGTTACCGGGCGTGGTCGGAACCCGTGCACACGCTCGATACCCTTGACCTCATGACGTCGCACCAGAACACCCAGACGATGAAGCCCGCGACCGCGGCGAAGAAGCTGGGCGTGTACCTCGAGGCCACCCCCGCAGAATTCCGGGAGGGTGTCGTCTCGCGCAGTGAATTGAGTGCGCTCCAGGCCGACCCGCCCCAGTGGCTCCAGGAGCTGCGCCGCAACGGCCCCCACCCCCGCCCGGTGGTCGCCTCCAAGCTGGGCGTCTCCATCGCGGGCCTCGCCCGCGGCGGGGTCACGGAGCCCCTCACCACCGAACAGATCGAGGCTCTGAAGCAGGAGTCCCCGGAGTGGCTCCAGCGGGAGCGGGCCACCCAGGCCGAGGTCCGCAAGGAAGCCGTGCGGATCAAGGAGCGGAACGCGGAGCGGGCCGAGAAGGCGGGCAACCAGGAGTCCTGACCCGCGCCCCGGACGCCGTCGGGCCCTGCCTCCGCCCTGCGCGGAGGCCGGGCCCGACGTGTTCTCCCGGGCCCTGCCCGGTCACCGGCTCACCGCGACGGCGAGGCGGCGAAGCGGGACCCCGCGGGTCCGCCTCCGGCTTTGCCGCCCCGCCCGCCAGCAGCCGTACGGCCCGGTCGAGCCGGGCCTGCCGGGTCTCCGGAGTGAGCGCCTGGAGCAGCGGCAGGGCCACCAGGTAGCGCCCGGTGCGGTCGAGTGCCTCGAAGGCCGCGCGGGCCTCGGGGCGGTCTGCGAGCGCCGCTTCCAAATCCTGCGGCACCCCCGCCGTCCGCTGCGACGCGTAGGCGCCGTCCCAGCGGCCGTCCGCCTGCGCGCGGCGTACTTCGGCCAGCCCGGGCTCGCGCATCCGGCCGGCGGCGGTCAGGGCGGCGACCTTGTCCACGTTCACCTGCGACCACAGGCTCTTCGCCCGCCGCGGCACGTACTTCTGCAGGTAGTGCGAGGCGTCCAGGGAACGCCGCTGCCCCGAGATCCAGCCGTAGCAGAGCCCGATGTCGACGAGCTCGTCATCGGTGACCGACGCGATGCCGGACTTCTTCTTGGCGAGCTTGATCCACACGCCCTCCTGGCGCGTGTGGTGCTCGGCGAGCCAGCTCTCGAACGCCGCGGCGTCCGCGAAGCCGACGATCTCCACCCCGTTGAGTTCGTCCATGCGCCCCAGGCTATCCGCCGGTGAGGCGCCGCAGCGTCGTTCGATTCCCTCAGGCGGCCACGGTCTCCGGCCGGGTGTCGTCACGGCGCCCGGGGGAGGCGGTGGGGCGCGACGCGAACAGCGAGTCCAGGGCGAGCGCGCCGGGTCCCGTGAACACCAGCAGCAGGAAGGCCCAGCAGAACATCGCGGAGGCCTCACCGCCGTTCTGCAGCGGCCAGAGCGCTTCCGGCTGGTGCACCGTGAAGTACGCGTACGCCATCGAACCCGAAGCGAGGAAGGCGGCCGGCCGGGTGCCCAGCCCCAGCAGGACCAGGGCGCCGGCGACCAGCTGGATGGCGGCCGCGTACCAGCCGGGCCAGGTGCCGGTCGCGACGGTGCCACCGCCGGGCGCGCCGCCGAGGACGCCGAAGAGGGACGCCGCCCCGTGCGAGGCGAACAGCAGACCGGTGACGATCCGGAACAGGCCGAGGGCGTAGGGCCGGGCGTGGTCGAGACGTGCGTTCATGGGGGGGAGGCTCCTTCGGTGGGGGACGGGGCCCGAAGCGGTGCCGAACTGCTCGATCGCAGGCGAGCGACTGAGCGAGCACAGGTTAGGGAGGCCTAACCGGTGTGACAAGCGCCAGTTCCGGCCACCACCGGGCCGGGGCATCCCTCCCCGTGACGGAGGCGGGCCGGTCGGCGCAGTCCGCTGGCGGTCCCCGTGCCCATGGGATCCGCTGGAGGCGTGAGCATCCTCCCCGGCCCGGGCTGGTGGGCGGGTCTTCCGCCGGCGGCCGGGGCCGCCGTGATGGCCACCGGCATCCTCTCCGTCGCGCTGCACATGACGGGGCACCAGGGGGCTTCGGCGGTCGCCTTCGCCATCGCCGTCGCCCTGTGGCTCGTCCTCGCCTTCGACTTCACGGCCCGGCTGCTGGCCGACCGCGGGCGGTTCCGGGCCGAGGCCGACACCCCGGCCGCCCTGACGGCCGTCGCCGCCACCACCGTCGTCGGCACCCGGCTCTCCCAGTTCGGCTGGCAGACCGCGGCCGCCGCCCTGCTCGCGCTGGCCGCGCTCGTCTGGCCGGTACTCCTGCTCAACGTCGTGCGGCACTGGGGCCGGCGGATGCCCGGCGGTGCCTTCCTCGGATGCGTGGCCACCCAGGGGCTCGCCGTCCTCGGCGCGGTCCTCGCCCCCGTCTACGGCGCGCAGTGGCTGGTCCGGGCGGCCCTGGCCGCGTTCTGCCTGGGCCTGCTGCTCTACTTGGCCGCCCTCTTCCGGTTCGACCTGCACGAGGTGGCCGGCGGGGCGGGCGACCACTGGGTGGCCGGCGGCGCGCTCTCCATCTGCGCGCTGGCCGGCTCCAGACTCATGGCGTCACCCGTCTGGTCGGGTCCGGTGCACACGGTCCTGCGGACCGTCACGCTCGTCGCGCTCGCCGTGTCCCTCGTCTGGTACGTCGTCCTCCTCACCGCCGAACTGCGCCACCCCCGGCCGCGCTACGACATCCGCCGCTGGGCCACCGTCTTCCCGCTCGGCATGACGTCCACCGCCTGCCTCTCCGTCGCGGATCCGGCCGGTCTCCCCCGGCTGGTGGTGCTGGGCGAGGTGCTGCTGTGGATCGCCGTGGCCGCCTGGCTGTTCACCGTCGCCGTCCTGGTCGCCTCGCACCTCGCGGCCCGCCGCACCCCTTGAGGCACGCCCGGCCGGCGCTCCTGTGGCGGGGGCGGGGCCCGGTCAGTAGGGTCCCGGCATGGCGTACACGTTCCAGGTGACCATCGACTCGCCCGACCCCCACCCGCTCGCCGACTGGTGGGCGGACGCCCTCGGATGGGAAGTGGAGCCCAGCGACGAGCAGTTCATCCGAGGCCTGATCGCCGCGGGGCACGCGACCGAGGACGACACCACCACCCACCGCGGCACCCTCGTCTGGAAGGCCGGCGCGGCCATCCGCCACCCGGAGGGTCTGGCGGGTGCGCCCCGCATCCTCTTCCAGTTCGTCCCCGAGGCCAAGACCGTCAAGAACCGGGTGCACCTCGATGTGCGGACGGGCGACGACGACCCGCGGGCCCTGGTCGAACGCCTGCTCGCCAAGGGCGCACAGCACCTCCACGAGGGCCGCCAGGGCCCCAGCACGTGGACGACCCTCGCCGACCCCCAGGGCAACGAGCTGTGCGTGTCCCACTGAGCCGCCCCCTGCGCAGCGCCGGAACGCCCTAGGCTGACCCGGGTGAAGGTCATCCTCTTCGGCGCGACCGGGATGCTCGGCCGGGCCGTTCTGCGCGAGTGCCTGCGCGACGACTCGGTCGAGGCCGTCCTGGCCGTCGGACGCCGACCGCTCGGCGTCACCCACTCCAAACTGCACGAGCAGGTGCAGGACGACCCGTCCGACCTGACCGCCGCCGGGGTCGATCCGGCCGCGTACGACGCCTGCTTCTTCTGCCTGGGCGTCTCCTCCCTGCGCATGAAGGAGGAGGACTACCGGCGCGTCACCCACGACCTGACCCTCGCCGTGGCCCGGCCGCTGGCCGCCGCCAACCCCGGAATGACCTTCGTCTACGTCTCGGGCGAGGGCACCGACAGCACCGGACGAGGCCGGTCCATGTGGGCGCGCGTCAAGGGGAGGACCGAGAACGACCTGCTCGAACTCCCCTTCCGCGCCTACATGTTCCGCCCCGGCATCGTCCAGCCGGTGCGCGGCGTCCCCTCCAGGACCCGGCTCTACCGCGTCCTCTACGCCGTCACGAGACCCCTGGTCCCGCTGCTGCGACGGTTCGCACCGGACCTCGTCATCACCTCCGAGGCCTTCGGCCGAGCCATGATCGCCGTCGCCACCCCCGGCACCGAAGTCCCCGGCCACATCCTGCGGCCCGCGGACATCAACCGCCTCGGAGCCGCCCGGACCAGGCGGAATTGACTACCGGGCACACCCTCCCGCAGGCGAGAATGAGCCATCTCGAACCGGGAGGACCCCATGAGCCAGGAGACCCTGACTCTGCACGACCTGCTGCCCGCCCAGGCACTGGCGGACTCGATCGACGCCGGGTACGTGACCCGCAAGGCGCACCCCGAGCTGCCGCTGTCCATCTACACCTACACGCGGACGGCCCAGTACGAGCGCGTATGGAACGAGGTCACCACACGCTGCCGCGGACTCGTCGCCGACGACGAGACCGGCGCGATCGTCGCCCTGCCGCTGCCGAAGTTCTTCAACGTCGGCGAGCACGAGTCGGGTCAGCCCTACGCCCCGGCCCTGCCCGACGAGCCGTTCGAGGTGTACGACAAGGTCGACGGCAGCCTCGCGATCGTCTTCCACTACGCCGGCCGCTGGCGGGTCGCCTCCAAGGGTTCCTTCATCAGCGCCCAGGCCGTCTGGGCACAGCGCCGGCTCGACGGCGCGGACACCGCGGCCCTGCGCCCGGGCACCACATACCTCGCGGAGATCCTCTACCCGCAGAACCGCATCGTCGTGGACTACGGCGACCGCCGCGACCTCGTCCTGCTCGCCGCCTTCGGCCCGGACGGCACCGAGGTGCCGCTCGCCGAGGCCGCGGCCCACTGGGAGGGCATCGGCTCCGTCGTCACGGTGTGGCCCGCCATGCCCCTCGACGAGCTGCTCGCGCTGACCGAGTCCAACACCCTGCCCGGAGGGGCCCCCGCGAACGGCATGGACGCCGAGGGCTTCGTACTGCGCTTCGCCTCCGGCGTGCGGGCCAAGGCCAAGCTGTCCGAATACGTGCGCCTCCACAAGGTGCTCACCGGCGTGACCGCGCGCGACATCTGGCGCGGCCACGGAGTGCAGCGCTTCGCCGGCATGCCCGCCAAGCAGCTCGCACAGGGACTGAACTGCACCGTCGCCGACGTCGAGGCCTGGGGCGGCAAGCCCCTGGACGCGCTGCTGGAGCAGGTGCCCGACGAGTTCGACCAGTGGGTGCGCGAGGTCATCGCCGGTCTGGAGGAGGCAGCCGCCCGCCACGAGCGCGCGATCGACGAGGCCTACGCGGGCCTCGCCCACCTGACCGCCGACCGGGGAGCCTTCGCCCGGGCGGTCGCGCAGCTGCCCGACCGCACCGTCCGGCCCGCGATGTTCATGCGGCTCGACGGCCGGTCGACCGAGCTCACGACCTGGCGCCAGGTGCGGCCCGAGGCCGCCGACCCGTACATCACCGACGAGGAGAACAGGACCGTGTCCGAGGCCGGGAACCGCACCGTCCCCGAGGAGGGGAACCGGTCCGCGGCCGCGCCGGAACGCCGGGCCGCCGCGCCGGCCCCCGCCCGCACGCCGCAGACGGCGCCGCGCGTCCCGGCGCCGGCGGCGGCCCGCCCGGACGGGCCCGCCCGACGGGAGGCCCCGCTGCCCGTCGTGCACGTCATGACGGGCCTGCCCGCCTCGGGCAAGACGACCGCCGCGCGCGCCCTGCAGGCGGAGGCCGGCGGCCGGATGCGCCGGGTCAACCTCGACGACCTGCGGGCCATGCTCGACCTGCCGGACCCCGCCCGCGGCCGCAGCTTCGCCCACGAGCAGACGGTCCTTGCCGTTCAGGACGCGGCGGTCCGCGCGGCGGTCGACGGCGGCTTCGACGTGGTCGTCGACAACACCCACCTGACCAAGCACATCCCCAAGCGGCTGAAGGCGGCGGTCGGCGGTCTCGCGACCTTCGTGGTGCACGACTTCACCGACGTCCCGCTGGAGGAGTGCCTGCGCCGGGACGCCGCCCGTGAGCGCAGGGTCGGCGAGGAGGTCATCCGCGTGCTGGCCGAGAAGCACCGCAACGCCCGCAAGGGCGGCTGGCGGCTGACGGCCGAGTGGATGAACGGCGGGTCCGGTGCGGCGGCCGCGCCGCCCGTGACGCCGTACGTCCCCGACCCGGCCCTGCCGACGGCGGTCATGTGCGACATCGACGGCACGCTCGCGCTGACCGGCGACCGGGGGCCCTACGACTTCACGCGCTGCGAGCTCGACCTGCTCAACGCGTCGGTGCGGCACGCCCTGGACGCCTTCCGGCGCGCGGACGGCGACGTGGTCGTCCTGCTGTCGGGCCGCAGCGAGGAGTACCGGCCGCAGACCGAGGCCTGGCTGCGCCGGCACCAGGTGCCCTACGACGAGCTGTGGATGCGCGCAGCGGGCGACACCCGCCGCGACGACGTGGTCAAGGCGGAGCTGTTCGACGCCCACGTGCGCCACCGGTACGCGGTACGGGTGTCGCTCGACGACCGGGACCGGGTCGTCGCGGTCTGGCGCCGGATGGGCCTGCCCACCTGGCAGGTCAACTACGGCGACTTCTAGAGGGCGCCGCGTGAGGACCGTCCTGATCGTCGACGCCGCGAACGTCGTCGGGTCCGTGCCCGACGGCTGGTGGCGCGACCGGCGCGGTGCCGCCGAGCGGCTGCGCGACCGGCTCGCCGCCCGGGCCGCCACCGGGGAGGGCGACGAGGAGATCGTCCTCGTCGTCGAAGGCGCCGCCCGCGGCGTCGGGTCCGTGCCCGGCGTCCGGGTCGAGGCGGCGCCCGGCAGCGGCGACGACCTGATCGTGGAGCTGGCCGCCGCCCGCGCCGGGGCCGGACGGGCGGTGGTCGTGGTCACGGCCGACCGCGCACTGCGCGAACGGGTCCGGGCGTACGGTGCGCGGTGCGTGGGACCGCGTGCCGTACGCCCGGTGGACTGACCCGGTGGGTCAGCGGCAGTACTTCACCTCGGAGAGGTTCCTGACGTAGCGGGCGGAG
The DNA here is from genome assembly GCF_000719345.1 of Streptomyces sp. NRRL F-2664. GTDB lineage: Bacteria > Actinomycetota > Actinomycetes > Streptomycetales > Streptomycetaceae > Streptomyces. The sequence continues at coordinate 125,925 of NZ_JOFX01000008.1, read as the reverse complement.
ACCCAGCGCTCCTGCTCGTAGGCCTTCGCGCGACGGTCCTCGCGGCCCGTGTCCTCGCGGTCCATGTCTTCGCGGTCCATGTCTTCGCGGTCCATGTCTTCGCGGTCCATGTCCTCGCGGTCCATGTCCTCGCGGTCCATGTCCTCGCGGTCCATGTCCTCACGGTCGGAGCCGTTGTCCCCGTTCTCGCGGTCGTCGTGCAGGCGGTACCAGACGCGGTTGCCCGAGACGTTCTCGCCGTACTTCTTGCACTCGATCTCGACCCGGCTGTTCGGCTGCACCTGGCCGACGGCGCGCGACGTGGTGGTCGGCTTGCTGCGGACCTTCAGCGGGCCCCGGGAGACGACCTTGCCGAAGGCGTACCGGTCGTACGGGTACCCGCCGGGCTGCGCGGACGCGGGCCCCTCGCCGACGATGATCTCCCGCGGACCCTCGTCCGCGACGGCGGCGCCCACCCCGAGCAGACCGAGAACCAGGCTTCCGGTGGCGAGAGCGAGGATGGTTCTGGTGGGCTTCAGCATGAGCCGACTCCTCTGTGAAGACGTCCGACCGGCCGCGGCACGCGGCACGGGATGGCAACGGACGGTTGCCACGGACGACTATGACCAGGGCGGCGACCGCAGCCCCGGTGGCTCACCGGCCTTTAGCCCGATATGACCAATCTGTCCACCGGGGGAGGCGGCGTGCCCGCCCCCGTACGGGCACGGCCGCGTGGCGGGCCCCGGGGGGACAGGGCCACCGCCGGCCGGTCGGCCGGCAGAGCAGCACTGTACGGACGCGACGCGAGTCCGGCATGGTGCTGGGAACCGGCACGGGCCACCGGGCCCGTGCCCCCCTCTCCGCACGGCACCCGCCGCCCGAATGCCCTCATCGCCGGTACTTCCCGGATGCGGGCGCCGGCGGGCGGCGCCACAGTAGGGCGCATGGGTATCGATGACTACGGCGGCGGGGCCGGCGCGCACGAGACCGGCGTCCTCGTCGTGACGACCAACGACGTCCCCGGCTACCGGGTCGAGCGGGTCATCGGCGAGGTCTTCGGCCTCACGGTGCGCTCCCGTCACCTGGGCAGCCAGATCGGCGCCGGCCTCAAGTCGATGATCGGCGGTGAGTTGAAGGGCCTCACCAAGACCCTCGTCCAGACCCGCAGTCAGGCGATGGACCGGCTCGTCGAGCAGGCCAAGGCGCGCGGTGCGAACGCCGTGCTGATGATGCGCTTCGACGTCACCGACGCGGCCGACGTCGGGACCGAGGTGTGCGCCTACGGAACGGCTGTCGTCCTGGTGCCCGCCTCCACCTGACCGCCCATGTACGGTGGTTCCCCTCCGACGGACGAAGGGGCGGCGGGCCGATGGGTCGACGCACGTCAGCGGCAGAGGTGTTCGACGCGCTGGGGGAGCGCTACGAGGAGGTCTTCGGGCAGGTGCCCGGCCAGATCGAGGCCCTCGACTGGCTCACCGCCCGGCTGTCCGCGGGAGCCCGCGTACTGGATGTGGGCAGCGGTACCGGTCGGCCCACCGCCGAGGCACTGGTCCGGGCCGGATGCGACGTGATCGGCATCGACGTGTCGGCGGCCATGGTCGCCCTGGCCCGCGCCAGGGTCCCGCAGGCCCGCTTCGAGCAGGCCGACGTACGCACCTACACCCCGCCGCCCGGCGGCTTCGACGCGGTGTGCTCCTTCTTCCCGCTGCTGGTCATGGACCAGCCGGAGGTCGCGGCGGCGCTGGACCGGATGGCCGCCTGGACCGCGCCCGGCGGCTACTTCGTGATGGCCACGGTGCCCGGGGACATCCGGGGCCTGGACATCGAGTGGATGGGCCACGAGGTCACCGTCAGCAGCCTCTCCACGGAGGACCACCTGGCCAGGCTCGCCGACCGGGGCCTCGATGTGCTGCACCACCACACCGCGACGTTCCACCCCGCCGACGAGGGCGCGGGCCCGGAGGAACACCTGTTCTGCTACGCCCGCCGCAGGTCCTGACCGGGGGCACGGCGGGTGGGGCGGGTGCGGTGTGCGCCGGGGGCGAGGGCCTCGTCGCCCGTTGACGCCCGGCCGAAGATTTCTCGCGAGCGGCGGCAACCTCCCGGCGGGTCGCGCGTCGTGCGGGGGTGAAGGGGCGCAGTCCCGCGTCCCCGAACCGACCGTGGAGAACCACCGTGAACAACCTGAAGTGTGTCCCCCTGGCCGTCCGCCGCACGGCCGTCGCCGCAGCCGCCGCGGGCACGGCCCTCGCCCTGGCCGGTCCCGCCCACGCCGCCGGCGGCGCCTCGGCCGCACCCTCCCCGTCGGTCAGCGTCCCGGCGAGCGCCTCGCCCAGCCAGGGGGGACCCGCTCCTGCCCCGTCGGTCAGCACCCCCTCCGGCGGCGGCAGGGGCGCGGGCGGCGCGTCCGCGAGCGCCGCGCCGATCGCCTCGCCGAGCGCCGCAGGCGCGAGCACCGGGCCCAGCGCATCCCCCTCCACCCCGGCCGCGGCGCCGGTCGGGGCCGACGCAGGCGCCGAGCTCGCGCACACTGGCTCCTCGGCGACGACCCTCGCGATGGGGGCGGGGGCGACCGGGCTGGTCCTCGCCGGCGCCGCAGCGCTCTACGCCGTGCGGCGCCGCACGAACAACTGAGGAACCCCGTGCTCCACATCGCACCACCCGTCGGCCCCCTCGTGCCCGGCTTCGGCCGGGCGTGGCGGGGCCCGTGGTCATTGCTGCGCCGCGAACGCTCCGCGGCCCCACGGGTCTCGCCGCGCCCGTCCGGCCCGGCGTACGGGTCCCCGTACGGCTCCCGGTACACGCCGGCGCAGTCCCATGCCCACCCGGGCGCGGACGACGAGAAGCCGCCCTCCGTCACGGAGCTCTACCACGCGCACCGACTGGGCATGGTCCGGCTGGCGGTTCTGCTGGTCGACGACCTGGCCACCGCCGAGGACGTGGTCCAGGACGCCTTCACGGCCCTGTACCGGCGCCACGGGGAGCGGATCGCCGATGTCGACAACGCCCTCGGCTACCTGCGCACCGCGGTCGTGAACACCGCCCGGTCGGTCCTGCGCCGTCGGCGCACCGTGCGGGCCTGGACCCCGCCGCCCGCGGCCGCCGAACCGTCCGCCGAGGACCATGTGGTCCTCGACGAGGCGCACCGCGAGGTGCTCGCCGCGCTCGCCCGGCTCACCCCCCGCCGCCGGCAGGTCCTCGTCCTGCGGTACTGGGCGGACCTCAGCGAGGCGGAGATCGCGGCCACCCTGGGGATCAGCCGCGGGGCGGTGAAGTCCAACGCGAGCCGAGGCCTGGACGCGCTGGAACGGAATCTGGAGGGACGGATATGACGCCCGACGGCGAGCGCCTCGGCGCACACCCGGGGGAGCGCCCCGTGGAGCGCAGGCTGCGCCAGGCGCTCGACGCACGGGCGGACAGCGTCGACTTCCGCCGGCTGCGCCCGGCGCGCCCGCCGGGAACGCGGGCCGGGCGGCGGTCGCGGGAGGGGGTGCGCCGGTTCGCGCTGCCGGTCGCGGGTCTGGTGGCGGCCGCGGCCGCCGGGCTCGGGTACCTGGTGCTGGGTCCGGACGCGCCGCCCGGCCCCCGGCTGCCCGCCACTACGCCGCCGCAGGTCACCTCCCCGGGTCCGGACACCGGCAGCACGCCGACTCCGACGCCGACGCAGTCGGCGAGCCGGCCGGGCCCGGCGCCGAGCGTCGACCGGTCGTCGGGCCCGTCCGGGTTCCCCCTCCCCCTACGGTCGGGGAGCCCGTCGGCGCAGGCCTCGCCGCAGCGTTCGGCGCCGCTCACGCCCTCGCGCGGCTCGTCCGTCACCCCGGGTGCGGTGGCCACCTCGTCCCCGCCGCCGTCCGGGTCGTGACGGAAGCCGTACGGACGGGCCCCGGCCCGGTCCGTACGGCTCGGCGGCGTCAGCGGCTGCGCACGTCAGGGCCTGCGGAGGTTCTCCACGGCCGCGACCAGCGGGGCCAGTTCCGGATTGCGCGCTGCCTCGTCGAGCGCTTCGCGCAGGGCGGTGTCGTTCGTGGGGCGGGCCGCGGCCAGCAGGGCGAGGCCCGACTCGCTCACGTCGGTGTAGATGCCCCGGCGGTCCGTGTCGCAGAGGTACCGGTTCAGCAGACCGCGGTCCTCCAGCCTGCTCACCAACCGTGTCGTCGCGCTCTGGCTGAGCACCACCGAGTCGGCGACCTGGTGCATCCGCAGGTGTCCGCCCGGCCCGTCGTGCTGTCGGCTCAGGACGTCGAGCAACGAGTACTCGCGGACGCTGAGGCCGTGGCCTGCCTGCAGGGCCCGCTCGATGTGCGCCTCGATGCGGCCGTGCAGCAGCGAGAGGGCGCACCAGCCCTGGGAAAGGGCGGTGAGCGCGCCGTCCGTGGCCGTCATGGCTCTCCTCCGTCATCGGTGCGGGCGTGTACCCCCAGGATATGCCAACACCGCAATATCCCGCGCTTGCAAATATCCCGCGCCTGCAATTAATGTGGACGCGTGTTGGCGGCGCAGGCATCGATCAGTCGATGGGCGCAGACCGCACCACACCGCACGCACCACCACCTCCCTGGAGGGCACCTCCCCATGCCTCTCGCACTGCTCGCCCTCGCCGTCGGGGCCTTCGGAATCGGCACCACGGAATTCGTGATCATGGGCCTGCTGCCCGAGGTCGCCGCCGACTACGGCGTCTCGATCCCCACCGCGGGCTTCCTGTTCACCGGCTACGCCCTCGGCGTCGTCCTGGGTGCCCCCCTCATGACCGTGCTCGGCACCCGCATCCCCCGCAAGCGCATGCTGATGCTCCTGATGGGCCTCTTCATCGCCGGCAACGTGCTCTCCGCCCTCGCCCCGGCCTTCGGCGTCATGCTGACGGGCCGCGTCGTCGCCTCGCTCGCCCACGGCGCCTTCTTCGGCATCGGCGCGGTCGTCGCCGCCGAGCTCGTCGCCCCCGAGAGGAAGGCCGGCGCGATCGCCATGATGTTCACCGGGCTCACCGTGGCCAACGTCGTCGGCGTCCCGCTCGGCACCCTCGTCGGCCAGACCCTGGGCTGGCGCGTCACCTTCCTGATCGTGGCCGCCCTCGGCGTCGTGGGACTGCTCGGCATCGCCCGCCTGGTGCCCGACCTGCCCCGGCCCGCCGGCGGGGTTCGCGTCCGCCGCGAGCTCGCCGCCTTCCGCAACGTCCAGGTGCTCCTCGCGATGGCCATGACCGTCCTCGGCTTCGGCGGGGTCTTCGCCGCGATCACCTACATCACGCCGATGATGACCGAGGTCGCCGGCTTCGCCGACTCCTCCGTGACCTGGCTCCTCGTCCTCTTCGGCCTCGGCATGGTCGCCGGCAACCTCGTCGGCGGCCGCTACGCCGACCGTGCCCTGATGCCCATGCTCTACGTGTCCCTGGGCGCCCTCGCCGCCACCCTGGCCGTCTTCACCCTTACCGCCCACAGCAAGGCCGGCGCCGCCGTCACCGTCGTCCTGATCGGCGCCCTCGGCTTCGCCACCGTGCCCCCGCTGCAGAAGCGCGTCCTCGACCAGGCCGCCGGCGCGCCCACCCTGGCCTCCGCCGTCAACATCGGCGCCTTCAACCTGGGCAACGCGCTCGCCGCCTGGCTCGGCGGGCTCGTGATCGCCGCCGGCCTCGGCTGGACCGCCCCCGACTGGGTCGGCGCCGCACTCGCCGCCTCGGCCCTGGCACTGGCCCTCGTGTCCGGCGCACTGGAGCGCCGTACGGCCGGGCGGACCGCCCCCGCCGACCGGGTGGCCGCACCCGCGGCCCGCGAGGCGACCGCCGCCGCGGCCGGCCACCACTGATCCCCGTACACCCCCCTCAAGGAGACACCGGCATGTCCACTCCCACCGCCACCCGTACCGCCGTCACCCCCCTGACCACCGAGGACGCCGAACGGCTCGTCACCACGGCCGCCTCCGCCGCCGCGGCGGCCGGGGCCGCGGTCAGCGTCACCGTCCTCGACGCCGGCGGCCACCTGCTGGCCTTCCGCCGTGACGACCGGGCCGTACTGATCTCCGGCGAGACCAGCACCCGCAAGGCCTACACGGCCCTCCAGCTCGACGCGCCGACCGCCGACCTGGCCGATGCGGTCCGCCCCGACGGTCCCTTCCACACGCTGCCCACCGCCCTGGACCGCCCGCTGCTGTTCATCGCGGGCGGACTGCCGGTCCACCGCGGCGGCCGGCTCGTCGGGGCCGTGGGCGTCGGCGGCGGTGCTCCCGAGCAGGACCACGCCTTCGCCGCCGCGGCACTCGACGCCCTGGTCTGAGACCGCCGGGTCGCGCGAGCGTGGCCCCCGTGCCACGTTGGTACGGGGGACACGGGTGCATCACATGCGGAAACTTGAGCGGCACAGGAGGATCCACGCCCTCGCGACGGCAGCGGCCGCCGCGCTGGTCAGCCTTGCCCTCCCGGGCTGCACGGCCGCCTCCGACGAGGTGCGCGCCCCCAGCCCCACGGCGCCCCGCGCGGCCGGCACCACGACCGCCCCGGCCGCCGCCCCCACCCCGCCGGCCCCGTCGCCCACCTACGCCCTGTCCGCGGCCCCCCGCACCATCCCGGCCGTACGGGAACACGAGCCGGCCCGCGGCCCCGGCTGGAAGCCCGCCCCCGGCGCCCGCGTCGTCGTCGCGCCGGACGACACGGCCGCACTCGGCGACGAGGCCCGGTTGCTCGCCGAGGAACTGGGCCTCGCCCACGGCGGGCCCGCGGCGCCGCGCGCCGGCGACGTGGAGCTCTCCGTGGAGGGCGCGGGCACGCCCGAGTCGTACACGCTCACCGTGCAGGACGGCCGCGTCCGCATCGCCGGCCCCGACGAGGCCGGCGTCTTCTACGGCACCCGCACCCTCAAACAGGCCGTGCGCGCCGCAGGCTCCGCCCCCGAGGGCACCGTCCGGGACGGCCCCGCCAAACCGCAGCGCGGCCTCAACCTCGACATAGCGCGGAAGCACTTCACGCCCGACTGGATCAAGGGCCGACTGCGCGAGATGGCCGATCTCAAGCTCAACCAGCTCGGCCTGCACTTCTCCGACGACCAGGCCTTCCGGATCCAGTCCGACAGCCACCCCGAGATCGTGTCCACCCCGCACCTGACCAAGGCGCAGGTCCGCGACATCACGGCGCTCGCCTCCCGGCTGCACATCACGGTGGTGCCCGAGATCGACTCGCCCGGTCACCTCGGCGCGGTGCTGCGCGCCCACCCGGACCTGCAGCTGCGGGATGTGAGCGGAAGGGCCGTCAAGGGAGCGGTGGACATATCCAACCCGGCCTCGGCCGCGCTGATCGACGACCTGCTGCGCGAGTACCGGCCGCTGTTCCCCGGCGGTGCCTGGCACCTCGGCGCCGACGAGTACCAGGCGCTGGTCGTCCGGGACCCGCAGGCCTCCTTCCCGCAGCTCGCCCGCGCGGCGCAGCAGCGCTACGGGCCCTCCGCCCGCGTGCAGGACCTGGCCACGGGATGGCTCAACGACCGTGCCGCGGTCGTCCGCCCGTCGGGCAAGGCGCTCAAGGCATGGAACGACGGCTTCTTCGCCGGCGGCGTGACGAGCGCGGCCAAGGACATCCAGGTCGACTACTGGACCGGCAAGGAGATCGGCGCCCGTCCGCCGCTGGAGTACCTCCAAGAGGGCCGCAAGCTCGTGAACCTCAACGACGAGTACCTCTACTACGTCCTCGGCGAGCCGAACGAGTTCACCTACCCCACCGGCCGGCGGATCTACGAGCAGTGGACCCCGCTCGTCCTGCGCGGCAGCACCCCCGTCCCGGCCTCCTACGACGGCCAGATCCTGGGCGGGCGGCTCGCGGTCTGGGCCGACCTGGCCGGCGCGCAGACCCAGGACCAGGTGGCGGCGGGCATCAGGATGCCGCTGGCGGCCCTGTCCCAGAAGGTGTGGGACGCGCGGACGCCCCAGCTGCCCTGGTCCGATTTCCAGGCCCTCGCCGGCCGCATCTGAGCGAGTCCACGGGCCGCCGACGCCGGCCGCTATCCCGGCGGGCGTGGCCGGAGCCGTCTGCGGCGGTGGACCCACTGGACGGCCGCGGGCAGGGCCGTGGCCACCGTCAGCGCCCAAGCGGCGGCGCAGCCCCAGAGCAGCGGCTCGGAGACACGCACGGCGGCCGCGACGAACAGCGCCACGGTCGCCGCGGCCCACACCGCGGTCCAGACGGCACGACGGCTGGGGCGGCCCGACCGCAGCATCCGGTCGAGGGCGCGGTCGGCCCTGAGTTCTGCCTCGATCGCGGAGAGGGCGCGCTGCTCGCGATCGGAAAGGCCGGCTCCGTCCATCACCACGCACCTCCGTGGGCTGCCGCCGACGGGCGCGGAGCGCAGCCTGTGACCTGCGCATACCCGCACCCGCGCGCGTCAACCCCGGGGGGCCGCCGCAGCCGCCGCCCGCCGTCACCAGATGGCGTCGACCCACTCCGGGTGGTCGATGAACGGGTTGCGGTTGTGCTGGTACACATCGAATATGACCTGGTTGCGGCGCTGCTCGAAGGCGTCCGGCGGGTCCAGCTGGTTCCACTGCTTCAGCAGTCCGATGCGGCCGAAGAGCGGGGCGGAGCCGTTGTTGACCTGGTCGTTCATCTCGAGGTTCGCGAAGCCGTCCCCGCCCTCGTAGCGGACGGCCATGTAGAGCAGCATGCGGGCCACGTCGCCCTTGACCGCGTCCCGCGGTTCGAAGGAGTCGGCGTCGGTCAGACTGCCCGGCGCCTCGGCGACCGGGCTGCCGCCCTTGTCGAAGTCCTTGTTGCCGCGGGTGCTGTTGACGGTGACGTCCTCGGGCCGCAGGTGGTGCAGATCGGTTCCGGGGCCGGTGGCCGTGCCGAAGTCGCCGTGGCTCTTCGCCCAGACGTGCTCGCGGTTCCAGTCGTTGGCGCCGCCGCCGTTCGTCGCCTTGGACTGCGAGCGGCCGGAGTAGAGCAGGATGACGTTGTTCGGGTTCGCCGGGTCCTGGTCGGTCACCTTCAGGGCGTTCCACACCCCGTCGTACGTCAGCTTGGACTGCGTCTTGATGATGCCGTGCAGAGCCGCCTTCAGTGCGGTGCCCGTCTTGCCCTCGGCAGGCGCGTAGTACGCGTCGTACGAGGCGGCCGCGGCGGGAGCGGCCCCGGGCGAGGGGGGCGCCGCCGCGTCCTGCTGGCCGGCGGACGCGGCCGCCGGTACGGCGACCAGGGCGACGGCCGCGAGGCCGGCCGCCCAGGGGGTCGAGCGCGAGATTCTCATCGGGTGGGGGGTGCCTCTCCGTACGCACCGTCCCCGCCCGGGGATTCGGCGGGGGATCAGGTGGCACCCCGAGGATGGCATTGTCATGTGCCCATCAGGCAAAAAACATGTGGCCGGGACGTGGAAGTCGGGGTGTGCGGCCCGCTCGGCCCGGGAGACGCACGGTGGCCGTGCCCCCGATCCGGGGGCACGGCCACGCGTCCGGCGGGCGTCAGCCTCCGGTGGTGATCGCCGGAGCCGGCTCGTACTTGTAGTTCGGGCCGAAGTTCTTCTTCACGGCCGCTTCCCAGGACCCGTCCTGGACCATCTTCCGCAGCGCGTTGTTGATCTTGGCCTGGAGTTCCTTCTCGCCCTTCTTGACCCCGATGCCGTAGTTCTCGTTGCTGAGGCTCTGGCCCGTCAGCTTGAACTTGCCCTCGTTGCCCTTGCGTGCGGCGTACCCGGCCAGGATGGCGTTGTCCGTGGTCATCGCGTCGACGCGGCCCTCCTGCAGCGCGACGACGCAGTCCGAGTAGCCGCCGAGCTCCAGCAGGGCCGCCTTGGGGGCGAGGTTCTTCTTGAGGTTCTCGGCGGAGGTGGAACCGGTCACCGAGCACATCGTCTTCGAGTTGAGGTCCTCGGCCTTGGTGATGGAGGTGTCGTCGGCGCGGGTCAGCAGGTCCTGGTGCGCGACGAAGTACGGGCCGGCGAAGTCGACCTTCTCCTTGCGCTTCTCGTTGATCGAGTAGCTCGCTACGACGAACTCGACCTCGTTGTACTGCAGGAGCAGCTCGCGGTCGTTGCTGAGCACCTGCTTGAACTCGATCTGGTCCGGCTTGTAGCCGAGTTCCTTGGCCACGTAGGTGGCGACGTCCACGTCGAAACCGGTGAAGACGCCGCCGGTCTCGCGCATACCGATGCCCGGCTGGTCGAACTTGATGCCGATGGACAGGGTCCCCTTGTCCTCGTCTCCGCCACCGCACCCGGAGGCGGTCAGGGCGAGGGCGATCACCGCGACGACCGCGCCGGCCTGGGGAACCTTCATGCTTGCACTCTTTCCTGGGGGAACGCGGGACGCGTCACCGGGATCGCCGGGCGTGTGGAACCGCGGGGACGTACGACACGTCGAGACATGTGTACGAGGAAGCTAGGAAGAGGGCGACCGCAGCGTCACTACATTTGAGCGAAACTTGAGGATAACGATCCGGCTCGACCGTAATTTCTTCGGTGCAACCGGGTCTCACCAGCAGAAAGGGGCGGGTGTGGGAACAGGCTCGGTACGGGTGGACGGAAATGCGCTGCTTTTGGGAGAAGGGGTGCAGATCCGGTTCATAGGGACGCTGCGCCTGCCCGAATCCGGAACGCACGCGCTGCCGCCGGGGCTCGGCGAATTCCCGCTGCGCAGGGTCGAGGACCATCCCGACACGGTCCCTCCCGAATGGCTCGCCAAGGGCGGCGTGATGCTGCCCGTGTACCTGCGCGAGGCGATGTGGCTGAGCTTCGGCGGGACCCGCACCCCCGCCGCGCTCCAGGTCGGCGTCGGGAAGGTGTGCGCGGTCTCCGGCGAGCGCTGGAGCGGCCGTTTGGCACGCACCCCGCAGAACTACGTGGTCCTGCCGCGGCAGCCCTGGCTGGACGGCATCAACTCCGGCGACGGGACGGTGCGCCAGTTCGTCGCCGTGCCGCTGGGGCTCGGCGCCACCGTCGAAGGGCAGGTCACCGGGGAGGAGACCACCGGCGGCGTGCAGCTCCAGGCTTTCGAGCTGGGCCGTGAGGCGCTCGCGCAGTGGCGCCGGGCCGAGCGGGCCCGGCCGGCCCCGCCCGGCGGTGCCGGGCCCTACGGCGCCGCGCCCGCCCAGGCCCCCATGGCCGCCGGCTTCGGCGGCCCGGTCCCCGCCCCGATGATGGCTCCGCCCGCGCCGGCCGGTGCCCCGGCGCCGCGCTCGGCGGCTCCGGGAGGCAGGTCGGGACCGCCGGCGGCCCCCGCGATGGGGCTCGGCGTCGGCGGCAGCATGCGGCAGGAGGTCTACCGGGACGAGCGCCCGCTGTCGGACTGGGCCGAGGAGCCGACCGCTCGGGTCTTCGTGCACCTGGTGCCGCCGCCCGCATGGCGGGCGATCACCGGGGAGGAGGCTCCGCCTTCGCCCGTCGACCGGGCCGCCTACACCAAGGCCGGACTGCCGTGGTTCGACTACTACGACGAATCGGCCACCGACCTGGCACCGACCGACGCCTTGAGCGGGGTCAAGCCGGTGGGGGAGTGGCTCGGGGACGACCACGCCCCGTGGGCCGAGCCCGCCCCCGGCCAGGTCAAGCCGCTCGGCAACGCCCCCAGGCCGGGCAAACCCGTCCAGGACGGGGACTGGTAGCCGCCGGACGCCGCCGGCGCGAGAGGGTGTCCCGACTGGCCGGGAACGTACGGCCGTTCGGGCCGCGGCGGCCCGCCCGTGGGATCATGGGCGGGCAGTACCCGTAAACGAAGGGGGAGTTCGGTGACCGGTGTACGCAAAGGACTGGCGAAGGTGGAGGTCGCGCTGCGGTGGGACCCCAGCCCGGCCGGCACTCCCGCGAACGACCTCGACCTCGTCGCCGCGGTGTACTCCGCCGCGGATCCGCACGGGACTCCCGTCCAGCTCGTGCACTTCGGCAGCCGGTCGCCGGACGGGACCATCAGTCTCAACCGGGACAGCCACACCGGCCAGGGCTTCGGTTACGACGAGGTCATGATCCTCGAACTGCACCGGATGCCCCCGGAATCGGCCCGTGTGGTGATCGGCGTGGTCATCCAGGACAGCGGCGCGGGGACGGGGCGGGGGGACGGCCGCGCGAAGACCTTCGCCGACGTCGCCGGTACGGGCTTCCGGATCAGGGAGGGCCATACCGACCTCGCCCAGGGCGACTTCGCGGGCCTGCCCGCCGCCACCGCCGCCACCGTCGGCGAGTTCACCAGGGACGGCTCGGGCGCCTGGTCGCTCGACGTACGGCTGGCCGGGTTCGACACGGACCCCGAGTCGTTCACCCGGGCCATGGGCGGGGTCCGCTGAATGCGGCGGAGACCGTCGGGCCGCTCAGAACGGGCGGCGGGCACTCGGGTGAGTGGCCGCCGCCCGGTCCGGGTGGCGCGCTGCCGCCGTCCCCACGAGGCAGCGCGGGCGGGTCGTCGTCCGGTCACCGGGACGACGGCCCGCCGGTTCAGGGGGCCTGGTCGGGCGCCGGCCCGGCGGGGCGGGCGGGCGCGAGACCCAGGGCCGGGAGCATGACCGCCTCCACGAACCGGATCAGGTAGTCGGCGTCCGCGTACCGCCCCTCCAGCACCGGCCGGATCCGGAGCACGCCCATCAGCTGGGCGGGCAGGAACTCCACGGCGGGATGGTCCGCGGCCAGCTCGCCGCGGGCCACGGCCCGCCCCACCATCGCGTCGAAGGCGGCCAGTTCGGGCTCGACCAGTGCCTCGCGCAGGGCGGCCTGGAGCGCCTCGTCGCTGAGCACGGCATGACCGAGCGCCTGCGTGAGCCGCGTGTCCCGGCCGGAGGTGCCGGCCGCGATCCGGGCCGCCTCGCGCAGGTCGCCCGCCAGGCTTCCGGTGTCGACCGCGGCGAGGGTGCCCCGCCGGGCAGAGCGCAGGGCGGCGGCGACCAGCTGGGGCTTGCTCTTCCACTGCCGGTAGAGCGTCGACTTGCCGCAGCTGGCCCGGGCGGCGACGCCCTCCATCGTCAGGGCCTCGTAGCCGTGCTCGCGCAGCTGCTCCAGGACGGCGTCGAAGAACTCCTGCTGCCGCTCCGGCGTGATCTTGGAGCGGCGCGCGGGGGTCGGCGTCGACGTCATGGGGTGCGGCTCTCCTCGGGGCGCCGGGGGTACGGGTTCCGCTCCGAAGTGTACGGGAACGCGACCGTATCGGTACATCAGCGTATCGATACGCCAATGTATCGATACACTGGCGTGTCGCTGTGCGCGCAAACAGGAAGAGAGACCGGGGGATGACCGCCCACACCACGCCGGCCAGGCCGCCGACCGCCGGCCCCGGAGCCGCCGCCCGCCGGCGCCTCATACGCGAGTTGCTCCTCGTCGTGGGCTTCTTCGCCCTCTACAAGGCGGGCCGGCTGCTCTCGACCGACCGCACCGGCGAGGCCTTCCGCAACGCGGACCGGATATGGGACGCCGAGCGCCTCCTGCACCTGCCCGGCGAAGGAGCGGTGCAGCGGCTGATGCTCCACGGAGACGCCCTGGTGACCGCCGCGAACAGCTACTACGCGGTCGTCCACTTCCCCGCCACCGCGCTCTTCCTGATCTGGCTCTACGTCCGCCGACCTGCGCACTACCTGTGGACCCGCCGGGTGCTCGCCGCGCTCACCGCCGCCGCGCTCGTCCTGCACCTCGCCTATCCCCTCGCGCCCCCGCGGATGCTCCCGGCCGCCCGGCTCGTCGACACCGGACAGGTCTACGGCCCCACCGTCTACCGCGCCGCGCCGGACGCCGACACCCTGGCCAACCAGTTCGCCGCGATGCCCTCCCTGCACTTCGGCTGGGCGCTGATGCTCGCGGTCGGCATGATCGCCGCGACCCGGAGCGGGAAGCGGTCGCGGTGGAGCCTGCTGTGGCTGCTGCACCCGCTGGTGACGCTCCTGGTGATAGTCGGCACCGCCAACCACTACTGGCTCGACGCCGCCGTCGCCGCCGCCCTGCTCGGGATCGCCCTGCTGCTCGTCCCCCGCCCGCCCGCGCACGACCCGGACCCGCAGGGCACCGGCGGGGTCGGCATCGGCAGCGCCACCGGCACCGGGGCGGAGGCAGCCGTACCCCCCTTGCCGCGCCGGGAGAGCACGGCCGAAGCCGTGGGAGCGGGAAAGTGAACGACACACTCCTCGCCGTCGGTCTCTGCCTCGCCTCGGCCGTGGCCTACGCCGCCGGCGCCGTCGCCCAGGAGCGGCTCGCGCGCGCCGGCGTCGCGCGTACCGCCGGCGCCCTGCTGGGCTCGGGCGTGTGGTGGTGGTCGGCCGGGCTGAACGCAGGGGCCGCCCTGCTGCACGCGGCGGCCCTGCGGTACGGCCCCCTCACCCTGGTCCAGCCGCTCGGAGCGCTCACCCTGGTCGCCGCCGTCCCGTTGGGCGCGCGCCGGGCCGGCCGCCGCGTGGCGGCCGGGGAGTGGCGCGGCACCCTCGCCACCGTCGCCGGCCTCGGCCTGCTGCTGCTCCCGGCCTCCGGGCCGGCCCCGGACGACACCCTCACCCTGGCCGAGGCCCTCGTCGTCTCCGGGGCGACCATCGCCCTGATCCTGCTGCTGACCGCGGCCAGGGACCCCGGTGCGGGGTTGCGGCACGCCACCGCCTCCGGGCTGGCGTCCGCGGTTGCCTCCGCGCTGACCCAGACCGTGGCCGTCGCGGGCGGCCGCGGAGGCCCGCTGCTCAGCTTCCGGGTCGTCGCCGTGGCCCTGCTCGTCGTGGTCTTCGCGGTCGGCGGGATGCTGCTGTCCCAGCGGGCCTACCGGGGCGGCGGTCTCGGCGCCCCGCTCGCCGTGGTGAACCTGGCCAACCCGCTGGCCGCCGCGGCCATCGGCGCGGTCCTGCTCGGCGAACGCCTCCAGGGCGGGCCGGCGGGCCTGGTGCTGGCTGCCGCCGGAGCGCTCGTCGCGGCGCGCGGGGTGGTCCTGCTGACGCGGGCGCCGGCCGGCGCGGCGCCCACCCCGACGTCCCGGATCCCGGCCGCCGCGGCCGAACTGGCCGTGCCCGGGGGCCGGCTGCCCGCCTGACCGGGCCCGGGCCGTCGGGTTCCGGCCGATGTTCGCCGCCCCCGCCCGGGGGACCGGGGCGCACTACGCCGGCCGCGCCACGCCCCGTACGAGAACGAGCAGCGGGCGACCGGTACCGAGATGAGCGTCACTCCCGTCCCCACGGCCGACCTGTACGGCAGGTACGGGGAGGCTCTCGGTATCTGCACCACCGGCTTGCGCCACTTCGGCGGCCGCCGGCTGTTCGCCGGCCCCGTGCGCACCGTCCGCTGCCGCGAGGACAACGCCCTGCTGCGCCAACTCGTCCGCACGCCGGGCGGCGGCGCCGTCCTCGTCGTGGACGGCGGCGGCTCCCCGCGCACCGCGAGGAGTACTGGTACATGGCCACCCCCGCCGGAGCCCCGTACTCCTGCACTGCGGACGGCGGCTCCCACCGCGAGGTCCGCGTCACCGTCGACGGGCGGCTCGCCGGCATCGCGGCGCCCTTCCCCACGGTCTGGACCGGCGGCTGGTCCAACCCCTTCCTCTGGTACGTCACCCCCGGCCCGCGTGCCTTCGACGTCCGGCCGATCCACTACGACCTCACGCCCTACGCCGCCCTCCTCAACGACGGCCGCCCGCACCGCATCGAGGTGTCCGTCGCGGGACTGCCGGCCGGACAGAGCGGCTGGAGCACCCCCACCAACCTGCTGCTGTGGCAGGACGAGGCCCGCCGCGTCGTCACCGGCGCCCTGACCCGGCACGAGGAGAGCGCCCCCTCCGGCCACTCCCGCTGGACGCCCGCCGGCCCCGGCGGACAGCACCGGGTGGACACCGAGGGCCAACACCGGCTGACCGTCGCCGGACACCTGGACACCTCCCGCGGCCGCGTTACTACCACCGTCACCCGCTCCGTGCACCACAGCTCCGTCCACCGCTGGACCGAGGGCGAGAGCCGCGACGCGCTCACCGCGGCCTGGACCGACTCCGGGACCGTGACACACGGCCCCACGACCACCCGGACCGACCGCACCTACACGATGGACGGCGAGACCGCCCTCGGCGCCGGCGACCGCCTGCGCACGGTCCTCTCCCTCGGCGACCGCGCGGACACCGCCATCCTGCGCGGCGGACGGACCGTCGACGCCTCCCGGCTCGACGACCGGTACACGGGCGACGCCACCTACACCGCGAACGTCCCCCGGGACCAGCGCCACGCGGTCGCCACCACCTCCGCCCGCTACCGGCTGTACGGGTCCCAGGCCGGCGGCGGATGCTACGACCGCACGGTGGGCACCGTCCAGGGCACGGTGACGGTGGACCGCCGACGCTGTTGACGGCGCAGGCGCCTACGATGATCCGCCATGGACACGAGTGAGGCCGGCAGACAGCTGATCGACGGGCGCTTCGAACTGGTAGCGCCCCTGGGCAGCGGCGGCATGGGTACCGTTTGGCGGGCGCGCGACATCGCCCTGCACCGAGAGGTCGCACTCAAGGAGGTCCGTCCGCCGGACCCGGCGACCGCCGCCGCACAGCCCGGCCTCGCGGACCAGATGCGCGAACGCGCCGTCCGCGAGGCCCGCGCCCTCGCCCGCCTCGCCCACCCCCACGTCGTGACCATCCACCACATCGTCGAACCGGCGGACGGCACCGACGGACACCCGTGGATCGTCATGGAGATGGTCCGGGGCGGCTCGCTCCACGACCGCCTGGAGTCCGGTCCGATGCCGCCCGCCGAGGCGGTACGGCTCGGCCTCGACGTGCTGTCCGCGCTGCGCGCAGCCCATGCCGAGGGAATCCTCCACCGCGACGTGAAACCGGCCAACGTGCTGCTGCGCCCCGACGGCTCGGCCGTGCTGACCGACTTCGGCATCGCCGCGCTGCACGACTCCACCGGGCTCACCGCGACGGGCGTGCTGATCGGCTCGCCGGAGTACATCGCGCCCGAGCGGGTCCGGGGTGAGGAAGGGCTCGCCGCCTCCGACCTGTGGTCGCTCGGCATGCTCCTGTACGTGGCCGCCGAGGGGACCAATCCGCTGCGCCGGGCCACCAGCCTGGCCACGGTCGTCGCCGTGCTCGACGAGCCGATCCCCGCGCCGGTGCGGTCCGGCCCGCTGGGGCCCGTACTGGAACGGCTCCTCGTGCGGGACCCGGCCGCACGGCCCGACGGCGCGCAGCTGGAGCAACTGCTCCGGGACGCCGGCGCCGCACTCGGCACGGGCGCCGGTGCCGGTGCGAGTGCCGGTGCGGCGTCCGCCGCCGCGCAGCCCGTCGGCCCGCCGCCGTCGGTCGCCCCGGCCCCGTACGGGCAGTTCGGTCCGTACGCCCCCACCGGTACTCCGCCCACCAGCATTCCGTCCGTACCGCACACCCCGTCGCCGTACGGTTCCGGCGCCTCCCCGTACGCCGCCCCCACCACGCCCGTCCCCGTGGGGTCCGCCCCGCGCCGCCGCCCGGCCCTGATCGGCACCGCCCTCGCCGCGGTGCTGGCGGCCGGCGTGTTCGGCATCGTCCAACTGCTGCCCGACGGCAGCGACGGCGAGGACACCGCCAAGGGCGGCCCCGCGAACCGCCCGACCGTCGCCGCCGATGCCACCCCGTCCGCACGGGACGCCTCCGCGGCCGCCTCCCCGAAGGCGAGCGCGCAGAAGGCGGACGCCCCCCGCGGCAGCATGATGACGCCGGGGAACATCCGCACCGCCCTGGAGGCGTTCAAGAAGCAGACGGGGACGACCACCTTCGTCGACATGACGCTGTACGACGGCTACATCCTCGCCTCGATCCCCACCGCCGCCGGAGCCGAGACCGTCGACTCCTGGCAGTACCGGGACGGCATGGCCAGCCGCACGGGCCCGGACGGCACCGTCAAGGACGGCGCGCCGCTGATCGACATGGCCGCGGTCGACTGGGACAAGCTGCCCGGCCTGCTGGAGCAGTCGAAGAAGGACCTCAAGGTCGAGAAGCCGACCTCGCGCCACGTCATCATCGACCCCTGGATGATGGACCAGTCGCCCTCCATCCGCACCTACCTCAGCGACGAGTACGGGCGCGGCGGCTACATCCTGTGGGGCGTCGACGGCAGCCTCAAGAAGGTCTACGCCTCCTGATCCGGCGTCCCGCGCGTGGCGCCGGACCCGCCCGCCCCATCCGTACGACGAGGAGCTTGCCCCCATGCGCAGCTGGCGCACCACCCTCACGGCGGCCGGCGTGTCCGGCACCCGGCTGCGGGACGACTACACCTACGCCGCCCGCCGGGTCCTGCGCCGCGAACCGGCGCCGTACCTGGCGCTGCGCCTGCTCGCCGCGCCGCCCCTGGTGCCGGCCCTCGCCGCCGGACTGGCCTTCATGAACCTGGTCGACGACGTGGCCGAGTCCGGCACTCCGCAGCAACGGGCCGACGGCCTCGCCGCGTTGACCGGGCGAGTGGGGGCGGCCCTCAGGAGCGGGGACAGCCCCGACCCCGTCCTGCGGGCCTACGCCCACGCCGTGGACTCCCGCGGCCTGCCCCAGCACTGGGTGTCCCGCTTCCTCTCCGGCGCCGCCACCGCGGAGGCCGGCTTCGACGGCTTCGCCGACGAGGAGGACTTCCAGGCGTACCTCGACGCGTACGCCTGGCCCGGTGTGCTCGTCTTCACCGGACTCCAGTACCAGGGCGGCCCGAACCCCGAACAGGCCGCCGGCCTGCGCCGGTTCGTGGACGCCGCCCAGCGCGTCGACTTCCTCGCCGACCTCCACGGCGACCTCGCCGACGGGCGGCTGTGCCTGCCGCGCGCCCGCCTCGACGAGCACGGGGTGACACGCGCGGATTTGGAGGCGGCCCGTGACACGCCTGCCGTACGGGCCCTCCTCGCCGACGAGACCCGGCGCGCCCGGGCGGCCCTCGACGCCACCCACGGCATCCTGGACCTCGCCGAGCCCGGCCTGCGCCCCGTGGTCGCCACCATGGTCGACCTCATGGCGCACCAGCTGACCGCCGTCGAGCGGGCCGGCGCCGACGCCCTGCGCCGGGACGTCGGCTACGGCATCGGCGCGCCCCTGCGGATCCTCCTGCGCGCCGCCCGCCGCCGTCCGCCCCGCCGGAGCGTCCCCCGGCCTTCTAGTACGCGCCGTTGACGTTGTCGATGGAGCCGTAGCGGGCTGCCGCGTAGTTGCAGGCCGCGGTGATGTTGGCCACCGGGTCGTAGGAGTCCAGCGAGGTGCCGGGCACGTGATAGGCCTTGAAGGTCGGGTCGATGACCTGGAGCAGACCCTTCGAGGGGATTCCGTTCCGGGCGTTGATGTCCCAGAGGTTGATCGCCTTGGGGTTGCCCGAGGACTCCCGCATCACATTGCGGTGAATTCCGTTGTACGTTCCGGGAATACCGTGCTTCGCCATCACGGCGAGGGATTCGCGGATCCACCCGTCGAGATTGTTCGGGTAGGAGGACGCCGGCTTGGCGGCCGTCTTGGCCGCGGGCTTGACCGCCGCGGCGGCCTTCGACTGGGCGCCGATGGTCAGTTTGATGCCGGGCCGGATCACCGCCGGGTTGTTGCCGACCACCGCGCGGTTCGCCTCGTAGAGCTGCTTCCATCCGCCGCTGACGGAGTGGTCCGCCGCGATCTCCGAAAGGGTGTCGCCGGCGACGACCGAGTACGTGGTGGGAGGGGCTGCCGCCACAGTGACGGTGGTGGGGGCGGTGACAGCGGTCACGGCGGCCGCCGGCGCGCCCGTCCCGGCCGCTCCTGCGGTGGTCGCGCTGATCAGCGGGAGCGTGAGAGCCGCGCCACCCGTGCCGGCGATGGCCAGCTTCCGGGTGATCGGGTTCTGCTTCGGCCGACGGTGCTTACCTTTTGCAGGCATGACGGAATTCCTCACGTGGGGGGACGGAGACCCGGGCGGCAGGGCCGTATTCGGCCGCTCGCCACCTGGAGTGAGGTGACCGTAGGTGAGCCCGGCGGGAGCGAACAAGCCCCGAATTCCACCCATGATCGACATCCCGCCGTCTGCCCCGGAAATGACCTTGTGGGGTTCCCCGGCGGAAAGGCCGATTCCCTTTCCGGGAAAAGGGAATCGGCCTCCGGTGGGAAATGATGTTGGGTTGTGCCGCGTGACTGACATCACGGGGCGGGCGTCCGGTGGTCAATAGGGGCAAGTGGGCACTCTGTTGGGCTCAATCGGGCGACTGGCTCTTAGGGCTCAAATCGCCCATCCATGACTCTTTCCGGCGCGCTGTGCCCTCAGGTTTTCTCGGGGAGGGGCCGGAAAGCCGTCGCCGACAGCCCGGCCGGTGCGTGCCCCGGAGGCCGGGAGGTCCCCGTCCCCGTCCCCGGGCTGCAGGCCGCCGCCGGCTCGACGACCCGGTTCGTTTCCGCCGCTACGGGGCCCACCGCGACCGGCTGCCCGAAGTGGACCAACACCCGTGCGGCGAGGGTGGGTTCGGGAGCGACGGCGGTGTCCTCCGCCCCCCGTGCAGCCTCGGCACCGGAGTGCGGCGGAGATCACTCGCGGATCATCTGCGATCCCGGCCGTCCCGGCTCCCACTCTGCTTGGCTGGTGGCTCCGACGATCACAGGAGGTCGACAGGCATGGCGCTCACGCACTGGGGATTCATCTACACGGCGGACGGCAGCGCGGCGGGTGGCGATGTCAGTGTCGTGGACACGGGCGCGTGCCGCAGTGTGTTCGTCGGGGTGCAGAAGCCCGAGGAGGGCATCGAGGTCGCGCGCCGTCTCGTGGGCGAAGGTGTGCAGCTGATCGAACTGTGCGGGGGTTTCGGTCCGGTGTGGGCAGGGCGTGTCATCGAGGCGATCGACGGCGCGGTCCCCGTGGGCGTGGTCGGCTACGGGCCCGAGGCGGTCGATCAGGTGCACGCGATCTTTTCCTGAGGTGGGGTCACCCTCTGACGGACGGGGGCGGTCCGGCCCCCGGGGGAGGGCGGGCGTTCGCCTGGCGGACATGGCAGGGCCCGCCCGAGGGTGCACCACGGGCGGGCCCACTACGCGACGGCGCGGCTACAGCACGCCGTCACGCATGTCGTCGTCCAGCTCCCGCTCGCGTTCGCGGGTGGGGTCCTGGAGGTCGCGCTCGTGAGCCGGGCGGCTCTGCCTGTCCTTCGGCTCGTTCTGGCCCGGCCGCCGGCGCTGCAGGTGCTCCTGCTCCTCGCGACCCTTGCCCGGCTGCTGACGCTTGTCCTGCATACCGCTCATCACACACTCCAACAGTGGTGGGGGGATGTTGCATCTCCCACGCTGCCACCAATCGTCACATTCCGCACTATTTCGATGACGGAGCGCAACCGGCAGGGGTCGGGGTCGCTCCTGTCCTGACCCCACGTCCCAGCCGGAGGAGCCGCGTGCCGGCGCGGGCGGGCGCGGCTCGGGTCGCAGTCCGCTTCGGGCGCGAGGCGGCCGGCGCAGAGGACGGCGGCTGGACGCCGCCTCGGTCGTGTCCTCCGCCGTGGCCGTTCGGTTCGCGTTGGGCGTGACGTTTATGCCCAACGGTGAAGATCACCTGGCGGGCCGGTTCCCGGGGAAGGGTGGCGGCGTCGGTTCCCTTGATGTGTGCGGAGGTGGCCCGTGGGCCCGGACCTGAGGCGTGTGCTGCGTTCTTCACCGTACTGGCCGGTGGTCGGACACCCGACGCTGCGGCGGGTCCTCCCGGGGTTCGCGGTCTCGTCGCTGGGTGACGGGATGGACGTGGTGGCGGTGAGCTGGCTGGCGATCGAGATCGCGCCGGCCGCGAACCGCGGTGTCTGGGTGGCGACGGCGGCGGCCGCCTACACCGTCGCGGGGGCGGCGGGCGCGCTGCTGCTCGGCCGGTTCCTGCGGCACCGCCCGCCCACCCGACTGGTCGGCTGGGACGCGGCGCTGCGGGCCGCGGCCCTCGGTGCGATCCCGGTGCTCCACGCCTGCGGATCGCTCGGAATCGAGGGGTACGTCGCCCTGCTCGCGCTCTCCTCCGTACTGCATTCCTGGGGTCAGGCGGGTGTGTACACGGTGATGGCCAGGGTGCTGCCGGAGCGCGACCACCTGGCGGGCAACGCCGTGCTGTCGGGCATCGGGTCGATCGCCACGGTGGTGGGGCCGCCACTGGCCACGCTGCTGATCGCGTTCGGAGGCCCGGCGGCGGTACTGGCCGTGGACGCGGCGACGTTCCTCGCCCTGGCGGTGACCTTCCTGGTCGCCGTCCCCCAGGACGCGGTCCCGGACCCCGAGGCCGACGGGGCTTCGCGGACCGCCGGGTTCGCGATGCTCCGGCGGATGCCCGCGCTGTCCGGCCTGCTTGGCCTGAGCTTCGCGTTCTTCTTCCTCTTCGGCCCTGTGTACGTGGCGCTCCCGCTGCACGTGTCGGACGACCTGGGCGCCTCGGCCGGTGTCCTGGCGGCGTTCTACACGGCCTTCGGTATCGGCGCGGTCCTCGGGTCGGTGCTCACGGGATTCGTCAGCCGGTGGCGGCTGGGGCCCACGACGATCGGCATCGTCATCGGCTTCGGTGCGCTGATGCTCCCCCTGGGGATGGGCGCGCCGACGGCCGTGTCCGTGGTCTGTTTCGGGCTGGCCGGGCTGCTCTGGCCGCCGTACTCCTCGCTGTCGACCACCCTCTTCCAGCGCTCGACGCCCAGCGCGCTGCTGCCCCAGGCCCTGGCGGCCGCTTCCGCCGTCCGGGTGCTGTCGGTGCCCCTGGGCACCGCGATCGGCGGGCCGCTGGTGGCCGGCCTCGGGGCCGCGGGGGCGCTGCGCCTGTCGGGCGCGGGCATCGTGCTGGTGGGCCTGCTCGCCGCATCCGCCCTGGCTCTGCGGGCCGCACGGACGCGCCACGAACCGCCCACGGGCACCGCACAACCGACCCGCACCGAGCTGGCGGAGGGCCCGGACGCGGGAGCCGGAGCGCGGTCGTAGCCATCCGCCGCTCCGTTCCGTGACCCCCGCGGCATCACCGCCCAGACCGCTCACGGCAGCGCCGACGGCAAGACCGCGGGGGCGAGGAGTCCGACGTGGGAAGTCGCCCCAGATGGGGGGCACACAGGCCCCTGACCAGTCGGTGGCTGGCGAACGGCGTCCTGGCGACGTGGGAGCAGCGGCCGGCAGGTGATCGGACCGGAGTGTCAGTGCCCGCCCAAGCCCCACGGATCCAGACCACTGGAGATGTGTGCCCTGAGACAGCGGGGGGCGTTGAAGCCCAAGGCTTCGCCGCGGTACACGGCGACGAGCGAGTCCCTGCCCCGCCACCACGTGTCGGCCAGTCCCTGAACTTCAGGTACGGGTTCGAAACCGTCAAGGTCCAGTTCTTCGACGGCATCGCCTTTGATCTTCGTGATGGTTCTGGCCCAGTAGCCCGCGTGGTCGGCCAGCGCCAGGGCTTCCACCCATCCCGCTGGGCCGGCGTGCAAGGGCGTCCAGCGGTCGGCGTCGATCCCGAATTCGCCTCCCGGTCCGATCATGAATCCGTGGGCCATCGAGACGCGACAGCCTCCGGCCGGGAACCGCCATCCCATCCCGTCCGAGCCCTGGGGCATGTCGGCTTCCAGGACGCGCGGCCCGCCCTCGTACGCGGGGGCCGGGGGCAGGGCGATTCCGCCCCACCTCTCTTGGTAGGTCACGGCCCGGTCGATCTCCGCAGCAGGAATCCCCCGCGCCAGCCATTCCTCACGGCGCAGTGCGAGGTCGCGGCGGGGAACACGCAGCCCGTGTCCCTCCACGAAATGCCGAGCTCGTCGGCTCAAGCCTTCCGGCGCCCTAGGAGTCAGTGACACTCGGCTGTCCGCCATTACACCTGCTGCCTGTCTTACGGGGACGGCACCACCGCGGCGGTTGCCGGTTCGTCCAGCCGGTGCGCCGGCCACGGCATGGAGCTTAGTGATCGGCTCTGCCCCCCATAGTGGGCAGGTGTCACTGAGCGACAGACGGCCCCCCTGCCCGACCGCATCGCCCATCGTGTGCGCGGCGGCCCACGGCGCCGGCGAAGTGCCCCTCGTGCTCGGCGCCTTTGGGTGGTCGAGGAGGGCGGCAACGAAGAGTGCCCTCGGGGGTGCGGGGGCATGCCGTCAGTGCGCCGTGCCGAAGAACTCGCGGACGTCGGCGACGAGCAGTTCGGGCGCTTCCATCGCGAGGAAGTGGCCGCCGCGGTCGAGTTCGGTCCATCGCGCGATGTTGTGGTCCCGTTCGGCCCAGCGGCGGATGGTCACGTCATGGGTGGAGAGCAGCACCGCCGTGGGCACGGCCCCCCGGGGACCGACTCCCCAGTCGTCCGGGCCGTCGTCGCCTGCGGCTTCGCCCCACACTCCGGCCGAGATCTCCTCGTAGTAGATCTGAGCTGCCGAGGCGGCGGTGGCGGTCAGCCAGAACAGCGAGACCTCGGTCAGGACGCGGTCCCGGGGGATGCTGTGTTCGGGCAGTGCGTCCTCGGGGTCGGTCAGCCCCTTGAACTTCTCGACCATCCAGGCCAGTTGACCGGCAGGGGAGTCGGTGAGGGCGTAGGCCACCGTTTGCGGGCGTTTGGCATTGCACTGCAGGTAGCCGTCGTTGAAGCCCTGCATCCGGTGCCAGCGTCGCTGTTCGGCATCCGTGAGGTCGTGCGTCTCGCCCTCCGCGCCGACGGGAAACGTGATCATTCCGTTGACGTGGACGCCGATCACGTGGTCAGGTGCCTGCCGGCCCATCTCCGGGGCGACCCACGCGCCGGTGTCGTAGCCGTGGACGCCGTAGCGCGGGTAGCCGAGGAGGCCCATCAGCCGGGTGCACACCCGTGCGGTCCGAGCGGCGTCCATGCCCGGCCCCGCCAGCGGCGTGGAGAAGGCGAACCCCGGCAGCGAGGGGATGACCAGGTGGAACGCACCGGCCGCGGCACCGCCGTGCGCGTCGGGGTCGGACAGCGGCCCGATGACGTCGAGGAAGTCCGCCACCGAGCCTGGCCAGCCGTGCAGCAGCATCAGGGGCGTGGCATCGGCCCGGGGGGAGCGCACGTGCAGGAAGTGGAGGTTCTGCCCGTCGATGGTCGCCATGTACTGAGGGAAGGTGTTCAGCTGTGCCTCGTGCGCCCGCCAGTCGTAGGCGGTGCGCCAGTACTCGGCGTGTTGGTCATGGCTGCGACGCTAGGACGCGCTTGGGTCAGTTCCGGTCCTAGGTGTGTCTTTCGGATCGTGCCGGGCTCCCCGATCCGGCCCGATCCAGAAGACACGCCCTGGCCCTCCGGCACTCTTACGGCATGTTGGAAACCGCCGGGCGGCTGCTGAAGCTGCTCTCCCTGCTGCAGACCCACCGCGACCGGTCGGGGGCCGAACTCGCCGCATGCCTCGGTGTCAGCCGGCGCACCCTGCGCCGCGATGTGGAGCGGCTGCGTGCGCTGGGCTATCCGGTGGAGGCCACCCAGGGCACTGCGGGCTACCGGCTCGGGGCCGGCAGGGCACTGCCGCCCCTGCTGCTCGACGACGACGAGGCCGTCGCCGTCGTCATCGGCCTGAGCACGGCGGCCGGGGGCCCGGTCGCCGACATGGAGGAGCCCTCGCTGCGCGCCCTCACCAAGCTTGAGCAGATGCTCCCGTCCCGGCTGCGGCACCGGGTGAACACCCTGCGCACCGCCACCGTCCGGGCCGGCGCCGCCCCGGCTCCCCGGGTCTGCGCACAGACCCTCATGGCCATCGCAGAGGCGTGCCGCCGACGCCAGCGGCTGCGCTTCGACTACGCCGGCCCACGCCGCGGCCCCGGCACGCGCGTGGTCGAGCCGCACAGCCTCGTCAGCTTCAACCGCCACTGGTACCTGGTCGCCTGGGACGCCGACCGCGCCGACTGGCGCACCTTCCGCGTCGACAGACTCACTCCACGCACACCTACGGGACCGCGGTTCACCCCCAGGGAACTGCCCGACCCCGACGTGGCCCGCTACCTCGCCCACCAGCTGTCGTCGAAGACCTGGCCGTTCCAGGCCACCGTCACCCTGCACGAGCCCGCCGCGGCGGTCGCCGACCGTATCTGGCCCGGCATGGGCATCATCGAGCCTGTCGACGACGACACCTGCCTCCTGCACCTCGGCGCCGACACCCCCCGGGACCTCGTCTGGATGATCACCTCCGTCGACGCCGATTTCACTCTCACCAGCGGCCCGCCCGAACTCGCCGACGCCCTGCACGCCCACGCCGCCCGCTGCCTGAATGCCGTACGCAAGGAACAGGGGTGACCGCGCGCCCTCCCGCTGCGGCGGCACCGGGGGACACCGGCGGCTACAGCCGGGAACCCGGCGACAGCCAGCGGTACGCGGTCCGGGCCTCCTCCTCCAGCCACCCGTTCACGCTCGCCAGGCCGCGTTCGTTGACCTGTGCGTCGTGGATGCCGACCGCCCGCTCCGGCCCCACCTCACGCACGAAGTCGATGGCCTCGCTCGTCCGCATCCACGAGGCGTGCAACGGCACCAGCAGCGTCTCCACCGGAACCTCGGGCACATGGAGGGAGTCCCCCGGGTGGTAGAGGGAGCCCTCGACCAGATAGCCGAGGTTCGCGCAGTCCGGCTGGTCCCCGTAGATCGTCGCGTGCCTGCCGCCGTACGCCGTGATCCGGTAGCCGGCGGCCGTGAACTCCTCCCCGGCGCCCACCTCGACGGCGTCGAGCCCGGGCAGGACCGCTCCCTGGGGGGCGTACACGGGCACGCCCAGACCGGCCAGCCGCAACGCGTCGACGTGGTCGGCGTGTTCGTGGGTCACCACGACCGCGTCGGCGCCGCGCAGTGCGTCGGGCTCGCTCCAGATACCCGGATCGATCACCAGGACGCCATGGCCCTCTCGCTCCAACCGAACACAGGAATGGGTGTACTTGATGATGTCCATGTGCCTGACGTTAGGTTCCGGGACCCGTGTTCGACAATGGTCCACCGTCCCGGGGACCCGACGATGGGCCGAGAGCGCTACCGGGACCAGGGTCCCCCAGTCCTCCTCCCTGCGACGGATGGGCCAACCCCCGGATCGATCGGGGGTGCAGCGGATGGTCCGGGGCGATCCCGCGCGGCGAGAGTAGGTCCCATGAACACGCACAAGGCCCTGCTCGCCGCCCTTCTCGTCCCGCTCGGTGCCACCCTGGCCGTCGCCCCGGCCGCCTCCGCCTCCGCCGCCGTCCCGCCCGCCGCATCGGCTCCCGCCGACACCGCCGCCGCGCCCGCCGGTCCGCAGGAGGCCGCGGCCGCCGCGTTCCGCTCTCCCGAGGCGGCCCTCGGCCGGGCGGCGCACCCGCTGCGGACCACCGAGCCCCGCGGCGGCCTTGCCGACCTGCGTCCGTTCGGCCGGATGGTCGGTGACGCCCGGGTGGTGGGCCTGGGCGAGGCCACCCACAGCTCGCACGAGTTCTTCACCGTCAAGCACCGGGTCTTCCGGTACCTGGTCGAGGAGAAGGGCTTCCGTGCCTTCGCGCTCGAAGCCCCGTGGAGCACCGGGCTGCGGCTCGACGCCCATCTTCTGCGCGGCGAAGGCGACTTGCAGCAGATCATGGACGAGGAGTTCCAGGGCACCTACCGGTGGTGGAACAACGCCGAGTACCGCGATCTGCTCCAGTGGATGCGCGCGTACAACGTCGAGCACCCGCAGGACCCGGTCCGCTTCGTCGGCGACGACAACGGGTTCGCCGGAGCCGTGCTGTACGACAAGGTGAACGCCCATGCGGCCGCGGCCCGCCCCGACCTGGCCCCGCGGCTGGCCGAGTTGTACCGGGGCCTGCGGCCGGCAACCGACGCCGAGACCTACGTCAACGACTACCTGTCTAAGCCGATGGCCGAACGGAAGGAGCTCGCCGAGCGGACCGGCCGGGCGGTCGACCTCCTCAAGCAGCGGCCCGGCACGGGTGCGGATGCCGATGCCGACGCGCACGCCTGGGCCGTCCAGCACGCCACCGCGATCCACCGGATGACCACGCTCTACGCCTTCGACCTGGACGCCCCACACGGCATCGCCGACGCCATGCTCCACCGCGACCGGACCATGGCGGAGAACGTCGCCTGGTGGCAGCAGCGGACCGGGAACAAGATCATGCTCGCCGCCCACAACAGCCATGTCGCGCTCAGGACCTACGCCCCCGCCAGCCATCCGAAGGTGCAGGGTGACTTCCTTCGTGAGCAGATGGGCGGCGGCTACCTGAGCGTCGGCCTCACCTTCGACCGGGGCTCGTTCAACGCTCTCGGCCACGACGGCGGCGTCCACCGCTTCACCGTGGGCCCGGCCGCGCCCGGCACCGCCGAGCACACCCTCGACCGGGTGCCGTACCGCGACTTCATGGTGGACCTGCGCCACACCCCGGCGGCGGCCCGCACCTGGCTCGACACGCCGCACACCATCAAGAACATCGGCGCCACCTACCCCGGGATCGCGGACGCCCCGCAGATCCGGCTCGCGCAGTCGCACGACGTCGTGATCCACCTCCGGCGGGTGGAGGC
This sequence comes from Streptomyces sp. NRRL F-2664, assembly GCF_000719345.1. GTDB lineage: Bacteria > Actinomycetota > Actinomycetes > Streptomycetales > Streptomycetaceae > Streptomyces. The sequence continues at coordinate 97,655 of NZ_JOFX01000008.1, read as the reverse complement.
CGCCCACATGCTCAAGTAGCACCGGGCCGCCCGCACGGCGGGAGGCGTACGCGGCCGGCCGGCGAGGGGCTGTGCGAGCAGATTCCGGGGGTGCCGCGCAAGGTGGGCGTCCGGCCCGGAGCGTCGCCGGGCAGCGGGATCCGGCCGGGCCGCGGGATCCGGCCGGGTCGCGCGCCGAAGCGTGACACAACTCCCTTACCGGGCGGCGTCCGTGTACGTTCGTTGATCCAGACCGAACCGAACAGAACGGGGTACGACGTGACGCATCGCGTACGAGGGGTCATCGCCCGGAGCAAGGGCGCACCGGTGGAGACGACGACGATCCTCGTGCCCGACCCGGGACCGGGTGAGGCGCTCGTGCGGGTGCAGGCCTGCGGGGTCTGCCACACCGACCTGCACTACCGCGAAGGCGGGATCAACGACGCGTTCCCCTTCCTGCTCGGCCACGAGGCCGCCGGCATCGTGGAGTCCGTCGGTCCGGACGTGACGTCCGTGGCGCCCGGTGACTTCGTCGTGCTCAACTGGCGCGCGGTCTGCGGCACCTGCCGGGCCTGCAGGCGCGGACGCCCCTGGTACTGCTTCGCCACGCACAACGCCACCCAGCCCATGACCCTGGAGGACGGAACCCCGCTCTCGCCGGCCCTGGGCATCGGCGCCTTCGCCGAGAAGACCCTGGTCGCGGCCGGCCAGTGCACCAAGGTCGACCCCGCGGCCTCCCCGGCGGCGGCCGGACTCCTCGGCTGCGGAGTGATGGCCGGCCTCGGCGCCGCCCTCAACACCGGCAACGTCGGCCGGGGCGACTCCGTCGCGGTCATCGGCTGCGGGGGAGTCGGCAACGCGGCCGTGGCCGGAGCCCGGCTCGCCGGCGCCTCCAAGATCATCGCGATCGACCTCGACGACCGGAAGCTGGAGTGGGCGCGGGGCCTCGGCGCCACGCACACCGTGAACGGCCGCAGCGAGGATGTCGTCAAAGCGGTCCAGGCGCTCACCGACGGCAACGGCGCGGACGTCGTCATCGAGGCCGTCGGCCGCCCCGAAACCTACCGGCAGGCCTTCTACGCCCGCGACCTGGCCGGCACGGTGGTGCTGGTCGGCGTACCCACCCCCGAAATGCAGCTCGAACTGCCGCTCCTGGACGTCTTCGGCCGCGGCGGGGCCCTGAAGTCCTCCTGGTACGGCGACTGCCTGCCCGAGCGCGACTTCCCCTTGCTGGTCGACCTCTACCTGCAGGGCCGGCTCGACCTGGACGCCTTCGTCTCCGAGACGATCGCGCTCGACGGGGTCGAGGAGGCCTTCGCCCGGATGGAGCGCGGCGAGGTGCTCCGCTCGGTCGTCGAGTTCTGACCCCGAGGGGTGCCGTGCCGGCCAGGGCATGCTGAGCGGCCCGGCACCCCCCCCGCGCGGCCCCTCTTCGGGTCAGGCCGCGCGCCACAGCGCCGGCACGGACGGGGGCTCCCAGCCCCGCTGCGCCGTGTGGGCCTGGATGCAGACGTAGCCGCGGCCCGCGTGGACGACCCGCTCACCCGCCCGGTACGCCGTCCCCACGGCCCAGGCGCCCCCCGGTGGCGGAGTGCCCGTCGGTGTGGGACCCGGGCCGGGGTCCTGGGGGACGTCCAGGACGAAGTCGAAGGCCGCCTCGCGCCCGCTCCCGGCGTCCCGTACGGCCATCAGCAGCCGGGGGTCGAAGATCGAGTCGGTGGCGTTGCGCGGCTCGTTCGGGAAGTACAGCTGGGTCGTCAGCACCGGACGGCCCGGAGCCTGCACCTTGACGTGGAGGTGCCGGGTGCGGCCGGGGTACAGGCCGGGGACGATGGTGGTGAGGGCGAAGGAGCCGCGCGAGTCGGTGTACTGGTGCCCGCGCAGCCGGTACCGGACGTTGTCGTAGGCGCCGTTGGTGTCGGCCTGCCAGAAGTCGAGCAGAGCACCCGCGACCGGCAGGCAGGCCCGGCCGAAGACGTAGCCCGTCACCGTCAGCCGCGTGCCGGGCATGCCGGGCTCCAGCAGGCTGGTGCGCTCGGGCGAGGCGGGTTTGAAGTAGGGGCCTTCGGTCTGTTCAGGGGTGGGGTCGTCTCCGTCGTCGCACGCCGGGGTCAGCGGTACGGCCTCTTCACCGGGGTGCCCGGTGAGGGTGCGGGCCAGGGCCGGTCCGCCGATGAGCGCGACGGGGACCGCGGCGGTGGCCGCGAGTGCCGCGCGCAGCACCGTCTTGCGGGTGACGTGGCGGGGTGGTGCAGAACGTGCCGGGAACGACGCGTCGTCGCTGTCCCTGCCCGGATCGCGCATGTCTGCCTCCTCGGTGGGCCGGTGGGCCGGTGGGCCGGTGGGCCGGTGGGCCGTGGACCCGGTGGGCCGTCGGATTCGGCATCGAACCTAGGCGGACGTTCCGCGCGGATCGATGGACGGGAGGGGGCTGCTGTGGTGCTTTCGGAACTCGCCCGGGCTGGTGCCCGTCTCCCGCCGGAAGAACCGGCAGAAATAGGCGGGGTCGGAGAATCCGACGCGCGCGGCGACCTGTCGTACCGGCAGTTCGGTGTGCGCCAGCAGGCGCTGGGCCTGGCAGACGCGGGCCTCGCTCAACAGGCGGCCGGGGCTGCGGCCGGTGGCAGCGCGAACGGTCCGGGTGAGGTGGCCCGGCGTCACGCCGAGCCGTTCGGCGCACTCGCGCACCGACCAGGCCACGGGCCGGGCGGCCAGCCGGACGAACGCCTCGGCCACCGCAGGGTGAGTGCCGGGAGCGGCAGAGCCGCCGGGCCGGGCCGGTTCACCGGCCCCGGCCCGGCGGCCGGCGCGGTGGTGGCCCCCGCCGGGGACCGACAGCCGTGCCATGCGCACGACGAGTACGTGCAGCAGGGCCCGCAGCACGCTCTCGTGGCCGGGAGCCCGCTGACGGCACTCGGCGGCCATCTCGTCCATCAGCCGTCCGGTCCGTTGGTCCTCGTCCTCGCTCAGGTCGAACCAGCAGGTTGCGGCGATCCGCCGCAGGAGCGCGCGGTCACCGGGATGGTCCACCAGGAAGTCCTCGGTGAACAGGGCGAGGGTGCCGTCGAGACCGCGCTGGTCCTGCCAGCAGTGGACCTGGCCGGGCAGCACCACGGCCAGTTGGCGCGGCCGTACCGGATGGCCCGCGAGATCGACGACATGGGTGCCGGACCCCGCGGCGATGTGGACGATCTCGTAGAAGGTGTGGCGGTGCGGGCGGTCGGACCGCGACAGCGGCCCGAGTGCGTCGAAGGGCCCGGCCGCGAAGGGCACGGTGCCCGGTCCGGCCAGCTCCAGGCGGTGCAGGGGCGGCTCCCCGGGACGCGGCGGCGCGGGGCAGGGCGTCCCCGGTGCGACGGTGGTGTTCCGCATCGTTCCCCCAGTAGGTCCAGACCAATCGGGCGATGTCACGATCCCCTCGCCGAGTGCCCCGCGAAACCCCGCGGGCGCGATGCATCGGGGCGGGCCGGGGCCCGAAGACGGAGGCGCGGGGGGCTGGCGCCGGGGACGTGCGGGCCACTACGTACCCCGCACCAGCGGCGGACCGCCGCCGACGCGCCCGGCACCGGGGTTGGTCCACCGCGGGCCCCGCCCGGACCCGTACCAGGGCAGGTCCGCCGCCGACCCGCCCGGCACCCGTAGCGATCTCCCTGCCCCACGGGCCCGACCCGGCCGGGGCGCCTCTTAGACTCGGGCGGACCACCGTGTCCGCCCGTGCCCCACCCGGCCGCGGCGCGGACCTCCGTACCTCGTACCCCTGGGGGCCGTTGCGTGACCGCCGTCCACAGCTACCGTCAGCCCGGCACGGTCGTCACCGACCACCGGTTCTCCGTCCCCCTGGACCACGCGCGTCCGGACGGGGAGCGGATCGACCTGTACGGCCGGGAGGTGGTCGCCACCGGCAAGGACCCGGAGTCCCTGCCGTGGCTGCTGTACCTGGAGGGCGGCCCCGGCTTCGGCGCGCGCCGTTTCGTCGGCCGGCAGGCCTGGCTGGAGCGGGCCCTGCAGGACTACCGCGTACTGCTGCTGGACCAGCGCGGCACCGGACGCTCCACACCGCTGAACCGCCAGACGCTGCCCCTGCGCGGCACCCCCGCCCAGCAGGCCGACCACCTCGCCCTCTTCCGCGCCGACTCCATCGTGCGCGACGCCGAGGCGATCCGCCCCCGGCTGACCGGTGGCGCGCCCTGGACCGTGCTCGGCCAGAGCTTCGGCGGCTTCTGCACCGTCCGGTACCTCTCCAGCGCCCCCGAGGGCCTCACGGCGGCCCTGATCACCGGCGGCCTGCCCGCGCTGACCGCCACCGCGGACGACGTGTACCGGGCCGCCTATCCGCGCATCGAGCGCAAGAACCTGGCCCACTACGCCCGTTACCCCATGGACGTGGAGCGGGCCCGCCGGATCGCGGGCCACCTCGCGCAGCAGCCGGCCGAACTCCCCGGCGGCCACGTCCTGACGGTCGAGGCCTTCCAGTCCCTCGGCATCCTCCTCGGCGGCGGCGACGGCAGCCACCAGCTGCACTACCTGCTGGAGGACGCCTTCGTCCCGACCGCCGTCGGACCGGCCCTCTCCGACACCTTCCTCGAAGGCGCCCGCTCCCTGCTCTCCTTCGCCGGGCACCCCCTCTACGCACTGGTCCACGAGGCGATCTACGCCCAGGATCCGGCCGCGCCCACGGCCTGGGCCGCTGACCGCATTCGGGCGGAACACCCCCGTTTCGACGCCGACAAGGCGCTCGCGGGCGACGACCCGCTGCTCTTCACCGGCGAGACCATCCACCCCTGGCACTTCACCACCGACCCCGCGCTCGCCCCGCTCCGCGAGACCGCCGACCTGCTGGCCGCCCGCACGGGCTGGCAGCCGCTCTACGACCCGGAGCGGCTGGCGGCCAACGAGGTGCCCGTGGCCGCTGCGATCTACCACGACGACATGTACGTGGACACGCAGGACTCCCTGCGCACGGCTCGCGCCATCCGAGGCCTGCGCACCTGGGTGACGGACGAGTTCGAACACGACGGCCTCCGCGCCGGCGGCCCCCGCGTCCTGGACCGCCTGCTCACCCTCGTCCACGACGCCGCCTGACCGGCCTACCGGCAGGTCAGAGGGGGAAAACGGTAACGAATAATCGTTCCTGCAGAAGTTGATCACGCGGTTAGGGTGAGCCCTCGTACCCGACCAACGACCCATGTGTGGAGCGTGCATGCAGAGAAGGATGTCGAGCGCAGTCTCGCTGGCCCTGGCCGGCGGACTGGCCATGACCGGCGTGGTGGCCGCAACGGCGACGACCGCCGTCGCCGCGCCGGACGTCACCGCCGCGGGGGTGGGGGAGACCCCCGTCGGAGCACAGGCCTGGACGCGCGTGTCCAAGAAGAATCCCAACCGCTCCTACTGGAACGCCGCCGACGACCTGCGCGTCGGCAACGAGGGCGGCACCCAGGGCCTGTCCCGCGCCTACCTTCGTGTGGACACCACCGCCCTCGCGGGTGCCACGGTCTCCAAGGCCACGTTCCGGATCACCAACACGGGGGCGCCGTCCTGCACGGGGCGTCCGGTGGAGCTGTGGAGCGTCGGCGCCGTCTCGGCGAGGACCACATGGAAGAACCAGCCCGCCAAGGGCGTCAAGCTGGCCACGGTGACGGATGCCAAGGGCCACGACGGCTGTGCCGCGGGCGACCTGGAGTTCGACGCCACCGCACTGGTGAAGGAGGCGGCGGCCACTTCCCAGAGCTCCGTCACCCTCGGCCTGTTCGCATCGAACGAGTCCGATGTATCGGCGTGGAAGCGTTTCGCGCCGGCGACGGCGAAGCTGGAGGCCACGGTCGGCCGTCCCGTGCCGCCAGTGGTCAGCTCTCCCGAGTTCCCGGATGCCTCGAACGGGGTGCCCGCCGAGACCGCGAAGGCCCGTACGCCGGGTACGTTCACGTTCGGCACCGGCGGCGCCGCCAACCTCGAGAAAATCGTGTACTCGTCCGACTTCGACCCGCGGGAGATCGCCGTCGCGCCGGGCGCCAGCGCCGTGATCACGCCGGCCGGCAGCGGTCCCCACTCGATCTACGCGTACAGCGTCGACAAGGCCGGACGCCGCTCCGACCAGGCGGTGTACCGTTTCTGGGCCCTCGGCAACGGAGGGGTCCGGGACTCCGCCGGCGATCTGAACGGCGACGGCCTGCGCGACCTGTGGACCTTGGACCCCCAGGGCAGGCTCCGCTTCTCGGCGGGCCGGGCCGACGGCACCTTCGCCGCGCCCGTCGACGGCGGCGCGTCCTTCGCCCCCGGCAGCCGGATCGCCGCGGGCGGCGACTGGGGCGAGGACGGGTACAACGACCTGGTCGTCCTCGAAACGGTCCCGGGGCTGGGGGCCAAGCAACTGCGTGTCTACCCCAACAACGGCCTCGGCAGCGTCCGTCCGCACGACCGCATCGTCCTGAGCGTCTTCGAGAGCGACCCGGCCGCGGGCAACGACCACTGGTCCGACGCCCAGGACATCGCCGACGCCGGTGATGTCAACGGCGACGGTGAACCCGACTTGCTGGTCAAGCAAGGCGCGAAGCTCTGGGTGTACACAGGCAGCCGCTCCGGCTACCTCGACATGAACGGGGCCCCGGTCCTCGTCGGCGACGGCGGCTGGGACACCGCTTCCGTCATCGTCCCGGGTGACACCGACGGCGACGGCGCCACCGACCTGTGGGTGCGCGACGACGCCTCGGGCGACCTGTTCGCCGTACGGGGAGCGAAGGACGCCGAAGGCCGGTTCGACGCCACGAGCTGGTCCACGGCGCACCGCGTGAAGATCGGCTCGGCCCTCGACCGGGCTGCGTACCCGACACTGGTCGCGGCGGGTGACCTCGACCGCGACGGCCTCGCCGACCTGGCGGCCGTCGGCGCCGACGGCAAGGCCGTCTGGTTCCGGGCGACGGCCACAGGGATCGACGCGACCCCGCGGCCGATCGGCTGACACGACGTCAACGGGCCGGGTCGGACGCCGCTTCAGCGGCGCGCCGACCCGGCTCTTCGGGTGCGGGCGGTTCCACGAAGGCGCGGGTCAGGTGGGACGTGGCCAGGAGGGCGCCGTGGCGGGCCGCCCGGGACAGCAGGTGTTCGCGGGAGGCGCGCGCCGTGGGGCGGTCGCGTTCGTGGGAGTACGGGACCGCCGGGTTGCCCAGCTGGACGGCGTGGACCAGGGCGTCGCCGGTGATCAGGACGTCCCGGCCCGCCGGGCCCTGCTCCACCAGGACCGACTGGTGGCCGGGGGTGTGCCCCGGCGTCGGCAACAGGGTCAGGCCCTGGGCCAGGCGGTGCATGCCGTCCACCTCGTGCAGCTGTCCGCGGGCCCGGAGCGGCGCCACCGTCCACTCCCGCACCGGGTCGGCCCGGTCGAGGGCGGCGACCTCGGCACGCTGGACGACATGGCGCGCGGCGGGGAAGAACGGTTCACCGCCGGGCCCCGAGGTCCATCCCGCGTGGTCCTCGTGCAGGTGGGTCAGGACCACCGTCTCCACGTCCGCCGGGTCGATGCCGGCCTCGGCGAGGGCGGTCGGCAGGCGCCCGGGCACGGGTGCCCACCCGGCGGCGGGCCCGTCCGCCGGGCCGACCCCCGCGTCCACCAGCACCCATCGTCCGCCCGGCCGCGCGACGGCGAAGCAGCGGAAGTCCAGCCGCCATGCACCGCCCGGACCGGCCGCCCCCGGATCCAGGAGCGCGGCGCGCGCCCAGTCGGCCTCGTCCGCGCCGGGGAACGCGGTGCGCGCGGGCTCGAAGAAGGTTCCCCGGGCATCCAGCAGGGCCACTACCGTCCCATGTCGATCCATTCGCCTATTGTGCGACGCATGACCGAACAACGTGATCCGCAGGGCCCCTTGGAGCCCATGCCCACCGACTGGCAGCGCGCGCTGGCCGTCGTGGCCCACCCGGACGACCTGGAGTACGGGTGCGCGGCCGCCATCGCGGACTGGACGGACGGCGGCCGCGAGGTGGTCTACCTCCTGGCGACCCGGGGCGAGGCGGGCATCGACTCCCTCGCCCCCGACGAGTGTGCCTCCCTGCGTGAGGCCGAGCAGCGGGCGAGCGCCGCCGTGGTCGGAGTGTCCGCGGTGGAGTTCCTCGACCACCGCGACGGCGTCGTCGAGTACGGTCTCGGCCTGCGCCGCGACATCGCGGCGGCCATCCGCAGGCACCGCCCCGAACTGGTCATCACCCTCAACCACCGCGACACCTGGGGCGGGGAACAGGGCGGCGGCTTCTGGAACACCCCCGACCACAAGGCCGTCGGCCGGGCCACCCTGGACGCCGCCGCCGACGCGGGCAACCGCTGGATCTTCCCGGAGCTCATCTCCGAGCAGGGCCTGGAGCCGTGGGACGGGGTCCGCTGGGTGGCGGTCGCCGGCACCAGCACGCCCACGCACGCCGCCGACGCCGGCCCGGGGCTGGAGCGTTCCGTGCTCTCCCTGATGGAGCACAAGGCGTACATCGCGGCGCTGACGGAGCAGGACCCCGAGGAGTACGTGCGCACCTTCCTCACCGGCAACGCCGAGCGGGTGGCGGCGCGGTACGGCGGCCGCCCGGCGGTCGCGTTCGAGGTCTTCCCCCGCTGACCTCCCCACCCCTGACCTGACGGACCATCGGGCACTGTCGGAGGCCGAGGCGGGGGTTGCGGGCACGGTGATCGACACCATCTCCACGGAGATCGCGGAGGGCGAGGAGCGGATCCGCCTGGAGGGTGAGGACGGCATCGCCGTCCTCACCCTCTGCCGCCCCGACCGGCTCAACGGCTGGAGCTGGGAGTCCACCCGCCAGCCGGGTCTGCTCGCGGACCGGATCCGCTTCGACCCCTCGGTGCGCGGCGTACTGCTGCGCGCCGAGGGCCGGGCCTTCCGCGCGGGCATCGACGTGACCGCGCCGGGCGGCGGCATCACGGGCGGGTCGACCGCGGAACGCACCCGCAACTACTACGAGGGCATCCGCTGGGTCCACGAGCGCTTCGCCGTCCTCGCCCGGCTGCCGCAGCCGGTGGTGGCCGCCGTGCAGGGCTACTGCCTGGGCTTCGGCTTCGAACTGGCGCTGATGGCCGACATCCGGGTGGCGGCGCGCGACGCCGTCTTCGGCCTGCCGGAGACGCAGCTGGGTGTGGCCGTCGACGCGGGCGGCGACCTGCGTATCGCCCGCGAGGCCGGCGCGGCCTGGGCGAAGCTCCTCGCCCTCACCGGCCGCCGGATCGACGCGGCGACGGCCGAACGGCTCAATCTGGTGCAACTCGTCGTCGAGGCGGCGGACTTGCTGCCCGCGGCCCGCGCGGTGGCGGGGGAGATCGCCGCCAACGCCCCTCTCGCCGTCCAGGGCATCAAGCGGGCAGTCGACGCCTACGCCGACGCCGCCCTCCTGTCCGGCGCGGCGCGTTCGAGACCTCCCCGGATGTCGGCGGTCATGTCGTCGTGCGGAAACAGGCCCGGGACGAGCCCGTTGATCTGGATGCCGTACGGGCCCCACTTCACGGCCAGGGTCTCCACCAGGTTCTTGACCCCGGCCTTGGCTGCGGCGCTGTGCGCGAAGCCCGGCCCGCCCGTCCAGGCGTACGAGGCGCCGATGTTGACGATCGACCCCGGAGTGCCCGCGGCGAGGTGGCGGCGCCCGAACTCGCGGGTCATGAACCACGTGCCGGTCAGCGTCATGTCGACCACCGCCCGCCAGGCGTTGGGGGAGAGGTCCTCCGCCGGGGAGGGGAAGCTGGCCGCCGCGTTGTTGACGAGGACGTCCGGCAGCCCGAGCGCGGCCTGCGCCGCGTCGAAGACCTCCGCCACCTGCCCGGCGTACGTACCTGAGGGCAGGGCGGCGGCACCGAGCGGCGGCGGCGCGGGCAGACCGCGCAGGAGGTTCTCCATGCGCCCATCGACAGCGCGCGGGCGCTCGGACCACCACCCCCGGGCGGACACTCCTCGCAGCTTCGGCGGAGTGCTGCGCCCGCACGGAGCCGGGGGCGCCGCCCCGCCGTAGCGCGCGCCGCCGCCCTAGCTGCCCGGGTTGTACGCCTGGCGCGTGGCGCACGTCCAGATGACGGGCTGCAGCCTGCCCTTCGCGTCGACCGCGGCTCCGCCGACCCGGTCGGCGTCCGAGACCGCGTCGGCCATGCTCGCCCCGCCCGGCGCCAGCCGCGGCAGTGCCTTGACCGGGCCGGAACCGGCACGCAGGAGCGCCTGGTCCGGCAGGGTCAGCATGTCCGGGTGGAACTTGGCCGTGCCGACGCCGACATTCGTCGTCGGGCTGATCGCCTCGAAGGTGGCGTACGGGTGGGAGCTCAGGCCCCCGGGGCTGGTGCCGGAGCCCGTGAGCGGGGGCTCCCAGACCCACGTCCGGTACTCGTGCCACGGTCCGGCCCAGTCGTAGCCGACGATGCGGCCGCTCTCGTCCAGGTCCTGGACGTAGCTGTCGTTCATCGACGGCGCCAGCAGCCGGGCGGGGGAACCGTCCCCCGGCCACAGCACCGGGTAGGTGCCCTCCAGGTGCGCCCCCGTCTCCGGAACCTCGTAGTCCTGCGTGGCCATGCCGAGGATGTCGCCCCGGTTGTTGATGCCGGTGACCATCGTGATCCGCGTCGCCGGGCCGGCGTCGGGCGGCACGGGCAGCTCGCGGACCTTCTGGCCGTCCTTCCAGACGGCGCCGGGCCCGTCGGAGGTGCGGGAGACCACATACCCGGCGTCGTTGACGTCGGCCTCGTAGTCGTAGCCGTAGCTGTCCGGCAGCGGGGTGATCGCCGCGGCGCCCACCTGGTAGGTGAACAGGGACGGGCCGTCGGAGCCGGAGCCGTGGGCGATGCCCACCATCAGGCCGTGCGCGTTCACGGCGAGTACCTGCCCCGTCCGGTCCGCGTCGGCCAGCGGGACCCGGTGCACGGTCGTGCCGGTCCAGTAGACGGGCTTGTGCCCCGAGACGCCGACGGCGAGGCCGTCCGGGCCGAGGTCGAAGACGCCCTGGCTGCGCGCCATGTCGCGCACGTACGACTGGTCCCCGATCGAGCCCAGCACCTTGATCTTCGGCGTGCATGCGGCGTCGGCCGCCACGGCCGGCCCGGCCGCCGTGATCAGGCCCGCCAGAACGACGGCGGCTCCGGCCGCGGACATGCTTCTTCTCATGTGGTGGTCCCCCCTGGGACACGCGCAGTTCCCCGTTGCGCCATGACATGACATGACATGGCGTGGCATGACACGTGCACGCCGTAGGACATGCACGCACGCCACATAGTGCCGGACGGTGGGGCGTATGTGACCTGGAATGTCGCCTGTTGTTTCGGGCCGCTCCGGCGTCCGCCCCTCCCGGCGGATTCACAAAAGGGCAAGCGACCGCTTAGTATGCGCGCCGGAGCGTGATTCCTCGACGGCGGCTGGAGGCCCCGGATGCAGGCATGGCGAGTACACACCCTTGGCGAGCCGCGCGAGGCCATGCGCCTCGAAGAGGTCCCCGAACCGGTCCCCGGCGAGGGCGAGGTGAGGCCCAGGGTGCTCGCCGCCAACGTCAACTTCCCCGACGCGCTGCTCGTCCGCGGGCAGTACCAGATGACCCCGCCCCTGCCCTTCACCCCCGGCGTCGAGGTCTGCGGCGAGACCGACGACGGCCGGCGCGTCATCGCCAACCCCAGCCTGCCGCACGGCGGCTTCGCCGAGTACGTCACCGCACCCGCGCACGCCCTGCTCCCCGCACCGGACACCCTCGACGACGCCGAGGCGGCCGCCCTCCACATCGGCTACCAGACCGGCTGGTTCGGCCTGCACCGCCGCGCCCGCCTGCAGGCGGGCGAAACCCTCCTCGTGCACGCCGCCGCCGGCGGGGTCGGCAGCGCCGCCGTCCAACTGGGCAGGGCCGCCGGAGCCACCGTCATCGGCGTGGTCGGGGGCAAGGCCAAGGCCCGCACCGCCGAGGAGCTCGGCTGCCATCTCGTGATCGACCGCACCGCGGAGGACGTGGCTGCCCGCGTCAAGGAATTCACCGGAGGGCACGGCGCCGACGTGGTCTACGACCCGGTCGGCGGGGACGCCTACAAGGCGTCCGCCAAGTGCATCGCCTTCGAGGGCCGGATCGTCGTCGTCGGCTTCGCGAGCGGCACCGTCCCCGCCCCCGCCCTCAACCACGCCCTCGTGAAGAACTACGCGGTCCTCGGCCTGCACTGGGGCCTGTACGCCGCCAAGGACCCCGCCGCCGTCCTCGCCTGCCACACCGAGCTCACCCGGCTCGCCGCCGAAGGCACGGTGAGGCCACTGGTCAGCGAACGCGTCCCGCTCGCCGCCGCCGCCGACGCCGTCCAGCGCCTCGCCGACGGCACCACCACCGGCCGGCTGGTCGTCGTACCGGACCCGGAGGGGGCTGCCCGATGACCGCCGACACCCCTCTCACCCCCGAGGCGATGCGCGCCCGCACCCGGGAGCTGCTCGCCGCCCACCCGCCCGCGGACACCGGCCGCACCGCCTTCCTCCGCGCCCGCTTCGACGCCGGCCTGGCCTGGGTGCACTACCCTGAGGGCCTCGGCGGCCTCGGTGCACCCCGCTCCCTCCAAGCCGTCGTCGACGCCGAACTGGAGGCCGCCGGCGCCCCCGACAACGATCCGCGCCGGATCGGCATCGGCCTCGGCATGGCCGCGCCCACGATCCTCGCGTACGGCACCGACGCGCAGAAGCAGCGCTTCCTGCGCCCCCTGTGGGTGGGCGAGGAGGTCTGGTGCCAGCTCTTCAGCGAACCGGGCGCCGGATCCGACCTCGCAGCCCTCGCCACCCGGGCCGTCCTCGACGAGGCCGCGGCCGAATGGGTCGTCGACGGCCAGAAGGTCTGGACCTCCAGCGCCCACACCGCCCGATGGGGCATCCTCGTCGCCCGCACCGACCCGGCGCTGCCGAAGCACCAGGGGATGACCTACTTCCTCTGCGACATGCACCACCCGGGCGTCGAAGTCCGCCCGCTGCGCCAGATCACCGGCGAGGCAGAGTTCAACGAGGTCTTCCTCACCGGCGTCCGTATCCCCGACACCCACCGCCTCGGTGCCGTGGGCGAGGGCTGGGCGGTCGCCCGCACCACCCTGATGAACGAACGCGTCTCCATCGGCGGCATGCGCATCCCGCGCGAGGGCGGCATGATCGCCCCCGTCGCGGCGGCCTGGCGCGAACGCCCCGAGCTGCGCACCCACGCCCTCCACCAGCGGCTGCTGGAACTGTGGGTGGAGGCCGAGGTCGCCCGCCTCACCGCGGAGCGGCTGCGCCAGCAGCTCGCCGCGGGCCAGCCCGGCCCGGAGGGCTCCGGCATGAAGTTGGCCTTCGCCCGCCTCAACCAGGAGATCAGCGGCCTGGAGGTCGAACTCCTCGGCGAGGAAGGTCTCCTGTACGAGGACTGGACCCTGCGCCGTCCCGAACTGGTCGACTTCACCGGCCGCGACGCCGGCTACCGCTACCTGCGCGCCAAGGGCAACAGCATCGAGGGCGGCACGAGCGAAATCCTCCTCAACATCGTCGCCGAACGCGTCCTGGGGCTGCCCCCCGAGCCGCGCGACGACAAGGACCTCCCCTGGAAGGACCTGTCCCGATGACGGCACCCACAGCACCGGCGGCGCCGGCCGACCTGCTGTACTCCGAAGCGGAGGAGGAGCTGCGCGCCGCCGTACGCTCCCTCCTCACCGCCCGGTGCGACGCCGGGGCGGTCCTCGCCCGGGCGGAGACCGGCCGCCCGCACGACCCGGCCCTGTGGCACACCCTCGCCGCCGGGATCGGCACGGCGGGACTCCTCGTCCCCGAGAAGCTCGGCGGCATGGGGGCGGGCCACCGGGAGGCGGCCGTGGTGCTGGAGGAGCTGGGCCGGGCGGTGGCTCCCGTCCCCTACCTCACCAGCGCCGTGCTCGCCACGGAGATCCTGCTCGGCTGCGACACGGCCGACGCCGCCGACACCGCCGGCGCCGCCCCGCTGCTGGCGGAGCTGGCCTCGGGACGCACGGTCTGCGCCCCGGCCGTGCCCCTGACCCTCGCCCCCGGGAGCCCGCTGCCCGCCCCCGTACGGGACTCCGGCGGCGGGGTCCTCACCGGCACGGTCAACGCCGTGGCGGACGCGGTGGCCGCCGACGTACTGCTCGTCCTCGCCGACACCGGGCTGTACGCGGTGCGGGCGGCGGACACCGCGGTGACCCCGCTGGTCCCGCTGGACCTGACCCGCCCGCTCGCCACCGTCACCCTGGACGCCGCCCGGGGCACCCGCCTCGCCGACGCCGCGACGGCCCGGGCCGCCGTCGCCGGAGCCCTGCTCTCGGCGGCCGGCCTGCTCGCCTCCGAGCAGGTCGGGCTCGCCGAATGGTGCCTGACCGAAACGGTCGGACACGTCAAGGGGCGCTACCAGTTCAACCGGCCCGTCGGCTCCTTCCAGGCCCTCAAACACCGCCTGGCGCGGCTCTGGCTCGATGTGGCCTCCGCCCGGGCGGCCGCCCGGGCCGCGGCCGACGCCCTCGCCGCCGAGGCTGCCGACGCGCCCCTGACGGTCGCCGTCGCCCAGGCCTACTGCTCCGGCGTGGCCGTCCGCGCCGCCGAGGAGTGCGTGCAGCTCCACGGCGGCATCGGGATGACCTGGGAGCACCCGGCCCACCTCTACCTCAAGCGGGCCAAGGCCGACGCTCTCGCCCTCGGCACGGCGGGCCACCACCGCGGCCTCGTCGCCGACTTCGCCGAAATCCCGGCCCCTCGGAACTCATAACGAAATGATCTTCAAGCCGGTTGGATCACTCCGGGACGGATCATCCGGGGGTGCGGGGTGGCGCGGCCGAAGCCATGGGAAGTCGACGACGAGCTGTGGACGGTGGTCGAGCCACTGCCGAAGGTCGAGCGTCGGGCCCGGCACCCTGAACGCGTGCGGCATCTGACCGGCTGGTGTTCCCGGGCATCCTGTTCGTGCCGCACATCGGGATCGCCTGGGAGCAGCTGCCGCAGAAATCGGCTTCGGCGCGTTGAAGGGGGCTCCAGGACAGGACGAAGCCACCGAGCACGGCTCCGGGCTCGGCACTCAACGCTGGTTCGTGGAGCGCGCGTTCGTCCCTCTGCACTGGTTCCGCCGCCTGCGGATCCGCTGGGAGATGCGCGACGACATCCACGAAGCCTTCCTCACCCTCGGATGCGCACTGATCTGCCGGCGACGGCTGAACTCAACCATTGCTCACTAGTTTTTCTGCAGGGTGCGGGTGATACCGGCGATGATGGCGGTCGTCAGCATCCAGCCGAAGGCGATCAGCAGGTAGGCCAGCCACTGGAGGCTACTGTTCGGCCAGTACCACCCCGTGCGCTGACCCAGACCACCGAGGGGGATCAAAAGGTCAAGCGTGTAGACGAGGGGCTGGAACGGGCTGCCTTCGTCTCGTTTGACCGGGCTGGGAGAGTGAGTACTGAAGGCCAGCGTGCCCAGTAGGGTCAGCGCGAGGAGCCAGACGCCGGCCAGCCAGGGCCGATAGCCATAGCCCACGGTCACGTCCAGCAGGTGCCCCCATACCCGGGCCGCCGGGGACAGGGTGAGACGCCGGTGGCGCTGCTTGGCCAGGAGTACGCGACGGGCGTCATCGTCATGGCCGATTTGCCGATACCAGCCCGCGAGTTGCTCGTACGGCTGCGGGACATAGCCAGGATTCCGGCGGACCCAGGCCAGGCGACGGACCACCTCGTCCCTCGCAGGCGATCCGTCGTCGCCTGCCGCGGACGGGGCGTCCCCGAATCGGATGGACCCGTAGGTGAACCCTTCCAGGAGCACCTTCCTCGGCCAGCTCTGCTCGCTGTCCTGACACCAGGTGGCCTGGGCGGAGCGGAGATCCACCAGTCCTGAGGGCGGTGCTGCGGTCCTGTAGTCGAAGTCGCCCACGTGCATGGATACGCAGTCCAGGGCTACGCCATCCCCGTTCAGATGGGCTCCTTCGAAGGTCAGCAGACCTTCTATTCGGGCCCTGCGCAGCAGTACGCCTCCTTGCGCGGTGAACCCCTGGGAGCAGTCCACCGTCGAAGCGGCCATACTTCCTGCGGCAAGCGTGACGCCCGCGGTGTTCCCCAGCCGTGCGCCTTGCAGGAACAGGCCGCTGAGCAGCTGTGCGCCGGGCAGCCGCAGTCCGCCTTGCGTGGTGAGCCGCCGGCCGAAGACGCCGCCATCCAGGACGAGGCCGCCCGCGCGCACTGCCCACTCGTCCGGGCCCGAGATCCTGGCATCCGAGATCACCAGATTCCCGGCCACACGAGCGTTGACGAGCATGAGGGAGCCGCCTGCGAGAGTCGACCGCCTCAGGTCCAGGTCACCCTCGATTCGGGCGAGCTCGGCGTTGACCCCCGGAACCCAGCTGTCCGTTATCTCGATCGTCCGGGTCGTCGCACCGTGCAGGTGCACCGCCTCGTCCAGCCGACAGCCCTGCAGCGAGAACGTGTGACAGAGCTCCGCCCCGGACAGGTCGAGACGACCGGTGATACGCGCGCCGGTGAGTCGCAAGGCGGCTACGGTGTCAGAGCGGTCTTCGTTCGCGCCGAGCAACAGCGTCGCCACCACGGCCGCGCGGACAGTACGGTCGGGGCCCCACCGGTCACCCGCAGCGGGAGCGTCCGCGTCGGGTACTCCTGTGCGCAGGTCAACGCGACGCCCCTCAGGGAAGGCATCCCACAGCTCGCGTTCCGGCGGGGTCATCTCGTCATAGGACAGCACCCATGCAGAGTAATGATCTACTCACTCAGGCGCTCCAAGCGGGTCACCGGTTCATTCCGTCAGGAGTTCTCGGCCACCCCCCAGGGGCGTCCGCACAGCAGCCCCGGCCCCCGCTCCCGCCCCGGGACCGCGGGGCGCCGGCGCCCTGCCCCGCCTGCCGGGTGCCGAGAGCCGCTGCCTATGCTCGCCGCATGACCGCCGTGATCGCCCCGCTGTCCGCCACCGGACTGCGCACCCACCGCGACGAACTCGCCGCTCTCCTGCAGGCCGTGGTCCACGACGGCTCCTCGCTCGGCTTCCTCGCCGGCCTCGACCACGCGGCCGCGGCCGCCTGGTGGGACGGCCTGCTGCCCGCCGTCGAGGACGGATCGCTCGCGCTGTGGGTCTCCCGCACCGGCGCCGACGGCCCCATCGACGGAACCGTCAGCTGGTACCGGGAGTCCAAGCCCAACGGCCGCCACCGCGCCGAGCTGCGCAAGCTGATGGTCCACCCCTCCGCCCGGGGCCGCGGCACCGCCCGCGCCCTCCTCGCCCACGCCGAGGCCGGGGCCGCCCGCGCCGGAGTGCTGCTGCTGTTCCTCGACACCGAGACCGGCAGCGGCGCCGAGCAGTTCTACCGCGCCGCGGGCTGGACGGAGGCCGGCACCATCCCGGACTACGCCACCGACCCGGCGGGCCGGCTGCACCCGACCACGCTCTTCTACAAGCAGCTGGGCAGGGCCCGCGGGTGACCTCGCCCGCCGCGCGGCGTTAGACCCGTAGCCGCCGGCCACCGAGCGAGGGAGACCGCATGTCCGCAGCAACCGCCGCCGCACCACTGACCCGCCGGGCGCTCCTGCGCACGGCGTTCACCGCGGCCGTGCTCGCCGGTACGGGCGCGGCCCTGGCGCCCGTACTGCGCGCCCGCCGGCCCCGGCAGACCGTCACCCCGGCGCCCCTCGCCGAGGAGACGTACCGCGGCCGGCACATCGCCGTCGACGCCGCCGAGGTCCGCATCGACGGCCGCCCGCTGCACGTCATGCGACGGGCCGACGGCAGCTACCTGAGCGGGATCAACCACTTCCAGTCCTATCCGACCCCGCTGGAACTGGCCCGGGCCGCGGTCGACGAACTGGGCACGGCCCAGCTGGCCTTGGCGGCCCCGCACCACGGCTGACAGACCCACGGGAACGGGAGGACCCTGCTGTGTACGTCCGGCAGAACCAGAAGAACCTCACCAGCGCGCAGAAGAAGCGGTTCACCGCGGCGGTGCTGGAGCTGAAGCGCAGCGGTGCCTACGACGCCCTGGTGCGCACCCACGACAAGTACTTCGTGCCCGACCGGGACCGCAAGCTGCGCGTCGGGCACATGTCGCCCTCCTTCTTCCCGTGGCACCGGCTCTACCTGCTGGAGTTCGAGAAGCAGTTGCAGCAGATCGACCGTCGCGTGTCCGTTCCCTACTGGGACTGGACCACCGACACCAGCCCGGTCTCCTCGCTCTGGGCGGACGACTTCCTCGGCGGCACCGGCCGTGCGGCCGACCGCAAGGTGATGACCGGGCCGTTCGCCTACGACAAGGGCAACTGGACCGTGACGGTGGGCATCACGGAGTCGGCGTTCCTCACCCGCAACCTGGGCAGGCCGCAGAACCCGATCACCCTGCCGACCCCGGCCGAACTCCAGTGGGCGATCGACGACCCGGTCTATGACGTCTCGCCCTGGGACTCCACGGCCACGGCGGGCGGCTTCCGCAACAAACTGGAGGGCTGGGCGGCCCCCAGGAGCGAGCGCTGGCGCAACCACAACAAGGTCCACCAGTGGATCGGCGGCCACATGACGGGCGGTACGGCGCCCAACGACCCGGCGTTCTGGCTGCACCACGCCTTCGTCGACCTGATCTGGGACCGCTGGCAGCACAAGCACCCCCGCTCCGGCTACCTGCCCGCTGCCCCCCTGCCCGCCGGCGACGCCCAGCGCGGGCGGGTGATCGCCCTCGACGAGCCGATGCCGCCCTGGAACGTCACGCCGCGCGAGGCCCTCGGCCACCAGGGCCTGTACCGCTACGAATGACCCCGCGGCCGCCCCAGCGGTTTCGGTGGACGTCGTGGCGTGGCGGGCGCACCGCACACGGGAAGGGCCCCCGCCGTTCGGCAGGGGCCCTTGGGACGAGCCTGCGATCAGTGGCCGTAGCCGTCCTGGGTGTGGTGGTCGGCGCCGCCGCCCGAGGCGTTGACGCAGGTGTTGCCGAACGCCGGGTTCAGCAGGGCGATCACGTTCACCGTGTTGTCGCAGACGTTGACCGGGACGTGCACCGGAACCTGGACGAGGTTGCCCGACAGGACACCGGGGGAGCCGACCGCCGCACCGTGCGCTCCGGCATCGGCGACAGCCAGGCCCGCACCGGCGACCACGGCGCTACCGGTGACAGCGGTGATGGCGAGTGCCTTCGCGATACGCGACATCAAGATCTCCTCGTGAGATGTGGGGCGCCACAGGATCTGTGGCATTTGACATGGCATACAACGCGGGGAGGGCCGCGGGGTCACGGCCCGTGGGCCTACCCGGTGACGGGAAAGGCCACGGACGCGAAGGCGGGCCGCACCTGGGCCACCTCCCCGGGTCGCAGCGTCCCCACCACCCGCCCCGAGCAGCGGGGGCCCTGGTGGAGGGTCGCCGGGCCGCGCGTGGCGTTGGTCACCGCCCGGCCGCCACCGCCCTCGGCCGCCACGCAGCCCCGCGGCGCGGTGAGCCCGTGGACCCGGTCGTCCTGGCCCACGTACTGGAAATCCGGCCCGGCGGCATGGGCCGGACCGGTGACGCACGAGATGCCCGCCAGCAGCAGGACCGGCAGAGTGTGGGGGATACGCAGGATTCGCATGCCCGTCCAACCGGGCCGGTCCCAGGCCCGGTCACGCCTTGTCACCCTTGGGACGGCTGTGCGATCGTGCCGGGCCGGTACCGGCTGGAGGAGGACGGATGAGCACAGAGGGCGTCGCCGCGGAGGACGGTCGGCCGCGGGTGAGGACCGCGGCCGGCGTGGTGCGGGGCCGTACCGGAGCCGACGGGATCTCCGTCTTCCGGGGCATCCCGTACGCTGCCCCGCCCGTCGGGCCCCTCCGCTTCGCGCCCCCGGCGCCGCCCGCCGCCTGGGACGGCGACCGCGAGGCCGTCGACTTCGGCCCGACCGCGCCGAAGGTGCCCTACCCCGCCGCCTTCGCCGCCCTCCTGACCGACCCGGTGATCCCGGGTGACGACTGCCTGAACGTCAACGTCTGGACCCCCGAGCCGGCCCCCGGCGCCGGGCTGCCCGTCATGGTGTGGATCCACGGCGGGGCGCACACCCGCGGCTCGGCGGCCGTACCCGTCTACGACGGCTCCGCCTTCGCCCGCGACGGCATCGTGCTCGTGTCCTTCAACTTCCGCCTCGGCGTCCTCGGGTACGGGCTCTTCCCCGACGCACCCCCCAACCGGGGGCTGCTCGACCAGATCGCCGCCCTGACCTGGGTGCGCGACAACATCGCCGCCTTCGGCGGGGACCCGGCCCGCGTCACCGTCTTCGGCGAGTCCGCGGGGGCGATCAGCATCGGAGCCCTCCTGGCCGCGCCCCGCGCGGCCGGCCTCTTCCAACGGGCCGTCCTGCAGAGCGGCGCGCCCGAGGCGCTGGCCCGCCCCAGGGTGCGCGCCATGGTCCGGCGGATGGCCTCGCTGCTGAAGATCGAGGCCACCGCGGCCGCCTTCACCGCCGCCGCTCTGCCCGACCTGATGGCCGCCCAGGCCGCCGTCCTGCGCCGATCGGGCCCGCTCCTCGGCGGACCCGCCTTCGGCCTGGTCGTGGATCCGGACACGCTGCCCGTCGACCCCCTCGACGCCCTGACGGCCGACGCCGACGCCGCCTCGGGCGAGGTGCCGCTGCTGTTCGGATGGACCACCGAGGAGTACCGGCTCTGGCTCGCCCCGACCGGCGGGATGCGGCTGCTGGACCGGCTGGGCCCGCTCGCCGTCGCGCTGGCCCGCACCCGGGCCGGCAAGGACCGTGCCGCCGTACGGGCGCTGCGCACCGTCCTGCCCGGGGCCGGACCGGCCGAACTCGCCGGACAACTGCTCACCGACCGGCTGCTGCGCGATCCGCTGCGGCGGCTCGCCGGGGCCCGCAGGGCGGCGCCGAGCTACCTGTACGAGTTCGCCTGGTGCTCCGGCATCCCGGGACTCGGCGCCTGCCACGCCCTGGAGATCGGATTCGTGTTCGACACCCTGTCCGTGCCCGAGGCCGCGTGGCTGGCCGGGACCGAGCCTCCGCAGGCGCTGGCCGACGAGATGCACTCTGCGTGGGTGCGGTTCGCGGCGACGGGCGACCCGGGCTGGGCGCCGTGGAACGGCGACGGCCCGCCGAAGGTGTTCGGCGGGCCGGAGCACGAGCCGGCGCAGGTGCCGGCGGCTATTCGACCGGTCCTTCCATGACCTTGCTGATGTACTGGATCGGCCCCTCACCCATGCTCGGCACATAGGTCTTGGCGTTGTGCCGGCCGCCCGGGATCACCCGCAGGCTGGTGTGCACGGGCCCCTTGTTGCCGAAGGCGGCGACGAACTTCTGCACGTCCGGCAGCGTCTTCTTGTTGCTCTCGCTGTCGCCGACCTGGAAGGCGATGTAGACGTCCGGGCCCTTGGAGTCGATGAGGTGTTGGGCCAGCAGCTCCGGGTTGTTCTCGGCCTTCTCCTTGTCGTGGCCCTTCCACAGGGAGGAGTCGGGGACGATGTCCGGGCCGGAGGCGATCACGGCCTTGAACTTGTCCGGGTGCTTCAGCACGGCCTTCATGCCCGCGAAGCCACCGGTGGAGGAGCCCATGAAGGCCCAGCCGTCACGGGACTTCACCGTGCGGAAGTTCGCCTTCATCAGGTCCGGGACGTCCTCGGTCAGCCAGGTCCCCATCTTCGGCTGGCCGGGGATGTCGGAGCCGTCCCAGTAGACGCCCTTGTCGTCCGGGCCGGGGTTGAGCACCGGCATGGCCAGCAGGAAGGGCTTGCTCTTCCCCTCCGCGTACCACTTGCTGATGCTGGTCTGGAGGCCGAGGTCCGTGCCCATCCAGTAGTTGTTCGGGTATCCGGCGCCGCCCGGCAGGGCGATCATGACCGGGAAGCCGCTCTTGGCGAACTTCGGGTCGTTGTACTCCTTGGGCGCCCAGACCCACACCTTGCCCTTGAAGCCGGACTTCTTGCCGTCCAGGGTGGTGACGGCCACATGGGTGCCGTCGGCCAAAGTCATCGAGTTCTTGAAGTCGGCGGCCGGCCCGGTCGGCATCAGCATCCTGGAGTTCGCCGGCTGCTGGGCACCGGAACCGCCCTGCCCGGAACCCTTGCCGCCCCCGCCCTGCCCGAAGGACACCGAGGAGCCCTTGTCGGTGAACGGGGGTATCTCGTAATGGGCCATGACCCCCGCTGCCGTGCCCGCGAGCGCGAGGACGGCGACACCGGCGACCAGCCGGCGCCGGCCCCTGCGGCGCGGTGGCTCCGGCTGCTCCGGCTCCCACGGGCCGTACGGGTCGCCGTGGGGCGGCGGCGAGGCGTCCCCTCCCGGCCCGTGCGGCTGGTGCTGCTGCCCCTGGGGTGCGTACGACATGTGCGGTGGCTCTCCGGCTGGTGCTGCCCCAGAGGGGCGGGGTGGTCCGACGACGGCCCGGTGTGCCCGACGTCTCGGTTCTTCCGTTCGAAAGATGAACGGGAGTGCGTCGGGGGTTGCGCACTTTTCCTTCTCTTGGGGTTTCCCGGGACGGCCCATTGCCCGGCGGCCGCCGCCCACGGCCTCCTCCCGATCCGGTGGCCGCCCGTGCCTGGCCCCCGTAGGGTGCCCCCGCCCCACTGCCCGCACCTTCGCCGCCGACGAGCTGACCTTCCACGCGACCATGGCCACCGGCGGCCGCACCCCACTGGTCCGGGGGGACCTGGCCGGGCGCACCGTGAGCACCCTGCGGCAGAACGTCGAGTGCCCGTCGCTGTCGCCCGACGGGACCCGGGTGGTGTTCAAGAAGCGGGTGGCGGGCCTGCCGGCCGAGGCACCCTGGCGGCTGCACGTCCTGGATCCGGCCTCCGGCAAGGAGACCCCTCTCGCCGAGGGCGCAGCGTGGACGACCAGGCGGTGCGGGCGGACCATGGGACGGTCGTCCACTCCCTGCCCGGGGACTTCGGCGCCGACCTGTACGCCGGACCGGCCGACGGCGGCGGAGCCCCCCGCCCGGCTGCTGGAGTCGGCCCTCGTCCCGGCCTTCCTCGGATGAGGAGGCCGGGACGAGGGCCGGGGCAGGACCGTTTTTCCGTTCTTCGGCCCGGTCAGGCCGGGATCAGGGTCTTGCGGCGGCGCCTGCGTGTCCCCGCCGACAGCCTCAGCTCGATGATCGACCGTACGGCCGGCCACTCCTCGTCGAGGATCGAGTAGAAGGCGGTGCTGCGGACGGCGCCGTCCAGCCCCCGCGAATGGGCCCGGCGGACTCCCTCGCACGTGAAGCCGAGACGTTCCATCGCGGCTCGCGACCGGCCGTTGCGCGCATCGGCGCGCAGCGAGATGCGCCGGACCCCCCAGGTCTCGAAGGCATGGCGGAGCATGAGCAGCTTCGCCTCGGTGTTGATGCCGGTGCCCTGGGCGGTCGGGGACAGCCAGGTGTTGCCGATCTCGGCGGCATCGGGGATCGCCGTCGCCGGATCGCCGAACGGGACGCCCGGCACGGCGGGCCACACCAGCGGCCCCTGCCAGTAGTCGAGTTCCAGGAACCGGGTCGAACCGACCACGCGCCCGTCAGTGGCTCTGACGATGGCGAACGGGAGCGATCGACCCGCGGCCTGATCGGTGAGCGCGCGGTCGATGTACTCGTGTGACGCCTGCACCCCATGGGGTACGGGGGTGAAGGCGTAAGTCGTACGATCCTCGGCACCGGCCACGGCCAGGGCCTCGGTGTGGTGGGGTGCGAGGGGCTCGAGCCGCACGGTGCGGCCCGCGAGGTGTACGGGTACGGGCACGGAGCCTTCGGTCCTTCTGGGCGGTGGGGTGGTTGCACAGTCTGCGCCCATGACGTCGCCCCCCGTGCAAAACACGAGTGAAAGGCGACCGGCTGTCAGGTGAACGCGAGTGGCTCAATGTAGCCCCTCGAAGTCCTCTCATGAACCCCCCATTCGGCAATGGTGTGACGCGGGTTTCCGGCGGCTCGGATCCCCGCCGCGCGGCGCCCGTGATCCCGATCAACGGACCTCCCCGCCACCGCACGGTCCGAGCCCCCCGGACGGCCGCGCCCACCGCCACCCCGGACCGTGTGATCACCCCTGACCTGCGACGATATAGAGGCGATCCGCTGCTGCCGGACGCAGCGCGCCCCGCCGGCCCCGCGGACGCCCAGGCCGTCCTGCCCGCCGGACCGGGCATCGAACAGGTGGTCGTCGGCGGTGTGTCCGCGGGTGGTCCGCCTGAGATCATTCCGGGTATGGACGACGTACTGCGGCGCCTCGCCGCCGTGGGGCCCTTCTTCACCGTGCCGTACGGGCAGGAGCCGCCCGGGCCCGGCTTCCGGCCGCTCACCTCGCTGTACGACGGGCAGCTCGCCCCGTACGTCGCCGAGGTGGGCCGCCGGATCGGCAGCGGACCGGGCCGCGTGGCCGCCTCGACCGCCCAGTTCGGGATCGCCTCCCGGCTGTGGTCGGTCGGGCTGGGATGCGCGGCCCTGGCCGGCCGGGTGCCCGACCTGGCCGCCGACCGGGTGTGGTGGCGGCTGCCGCAGGAGGGCTCGCTCCAGCTCTGGCTCCCGCAGCCCGACGCCCGCCCGGCCGAAGGCCTCGGCACGTCCGTCCTGGAGAACCTGGCCGTCCTGGAGGCGCGACTGCGGGAGCGGTACGGGGTCTCCCCGACCGTCCTGCGCGGGAACGCGGCGTCCGGGCTGGTCGGCGCGCTGCGGGTGCTGACCGACCGGGTGCCGGGCGGCACGGCGGTGGAGCTGGCGCGCTCCCTGCTCGCCGAGGGCGGCGCGCTCGCGGGCACCGGCACCCTCGTCCACGAGGAGGGGCTCGGCGTGGCCTTCGCACGGCGCAGCTGCTGCCTCTACTACCGCGTCCCCGGCGCCGGCCTGTGCGGCGACTGCGTCCTGCGTACCCGGCGCGGCACCTGACCGGCCGCGGGCCCGTTCGGAGCAGGGGAGGGCGCGCCACACCCCCGCGCGCGGCGGCGCGCCGTAGCGTCCCCCGCATGACCGCACGCACTCCGCACCAGCCCGCCCCCCTCACCCGCCGCGCCGCCCTCACCGGGCTCGCCGCGGGGGCCGGCGCGCTCGCCGTCGGGAGCACCGGCCGCACCGCGGCCGCCGCGCCCACCCCGCCAGCGGCGGCGTCCGATCCCGCACCGGGAGCGATGCGGCTCTTCGCCGACCCGGGCTTCAACTTCGCCGGACTGCTCGCCCTGGGAGCCGCGGGCATGCGCGCATCCGAGGTCGGCGAGGTGCTGACCGCGGTCAACACCATCAACGCGGCGGGGCTGTCCGAGCAGACCTGGACCGACACCTTCCGGTCCTGGGGCGACAAGCTCTCCGCGCCACCGGCCGCGGGCCGGGAGGGCGGCCGGGCGCCGTCGCAGACCCGCCGCTTCCGCTCGCTGCGCGCGGCCCAGTACTACGCCCAGGCACTGTTCTACGTCCTGGGCACCGACGAGCCCGGTGACGAGAGGGCGGTCTACGAGGCGGGGCGCAGGGCGTGGGACACCTTCTGCCGGCTGTGCACGCCCCCCGCCGTCACCGACCGGGTCCCGTGGGGCAGGACCGGGCTGCCGGTGTGGTTCTTCCGCCCGGACGGCCCCGCCGAGCGGCGCCCCACCGTCATCCTCACCAACGGCAGTGACGGGCAGAACGTCGACATGTGGCACAACCGCCGTGCCACTAGCTTCCTGACCTGCCGAAACGTGTTCTCCCCGCGCCCGGAAAGCCGGCACAGGGAGAACGCAGGGAGAATTCGCTACGGCAGGGCCTCGAGCCACGCATCCATCGCCCGCCGACCGCGACCATCGGCCTCCGGCATCATGTGCGCATACACCTTCAGGGTGATGGCGGCGTCTGCGTGACCCAACCACCCTGCCACGGAGACCACCGACTCACGCTCATGCAGGTGAACCGACGCGAACGTGTGCCGGAGGGCGTGGAACCCCTCCTGAGGAGCAGCGACATGCTTGGCAATGCGGTTGCTGCCCGGTTTGCGCGGGGGAGCGGGAGGGATCACACCCGCAGCTGCCAGAGCCCGCTTCCACGGCCCCTCGTTGAACGCCGACCGGCGTAGGGCGTTCTGTGCGACAGCCCCCGTCACGACCAGCCGGTGCGACTGCGGCGCCCAGGCTTCGGCCTCCTTCTTCGTCATCGGCTCACCCGGATTGATCCAGGGCAACCTCACGGACGCGGCAGGGAACGCATCAAGATGGGCCCGCAGTCGGCGCGCCAACGCCTCCGGCAGTGGCACAGAGCGCGTCTTGTTGCCCTTCGGCGGAGAGAACACCAACCTGTTGCGGATGATTCGTACCTGTCGGCGGACGTGGAGGACCTCGTTCGCTTCGTCGATGTCATCGACGCTCAACCCGAAGACCTCGCCCTGGCGAAGACCGGCCCCGACTCCGAGGTCGATCATGATGCGGTAGCGAGGATCAAGCCCCTCGCGGACTGCGGCCACCTTCTCGCGGCTCCACGCCCGCGCTTTCCGCTCCCTGCGGGACGGCAGCTTGATGGTCCGCGCCGAGCAGGGATTCTTCGCCAGCCGCTCGTCATCGACAGCAGCCTGCAGCACGGACGACAGCGTGCCCCACGTTTCGAGGATGGTGGTCTCGCTGTACTGGGAATCCAGAGCGGCGAGAAACTCCCGGAGTTGGGGCACGCGAATGGTGTTGAGTGCATGCTTGCCCAGATGGGGGAGTACCCGGACCCTGATGCGACGTTCGATCGTGTCCAGCGATCCGGGGTCGCCCGTCTGGGTGGGCCAGTAGTGGTCCCGGAAGTAGTCCGCGAAGGTGATGCTTCCGTCGCGCGGGTCGACGAACTCGCCGCGCATGGAGTCAGCTTGTGCCTTGGCCCGCCATGCGTTCGCCCCGTTGGGGCCGCTGAGCTGATCGAAGCTGCGGGCGCGGACCCCCGGGATGCCGGTGACCTTGTACCGCTTGCCTTTGCCGTAGAGCGCGGTGCGCCGCCGTTTGCCGGTGGCCTCGTCCGGCTTCTTAGTGAGCCATCGATCCTCGATATATCCAGCCATTGCGCCCCTCGGGTGTCTCCATGGAGATGACGTCTCCCCGCCAGAGCTGGAACCACTGGCCGCCGGCGAGGAGCGCCTGGCTCGCACTGGTCAGGGCGGCTGCACCCTCCGGCAGGAAGACTCCGTTGTGCAATTCGTAGTGCACCCACCCGCGACCTTCCTGAATGCGGATGGGTGCGTCAGAGCTGAGATCGTGACTGAGTTCGTAGGTGAAGCGCAGCATGTCGGCCCCCTTGTGCGCGCAAGGCACCCCGTCGTTGGTGCCTGTGGTGCGGGCATCGCCTAGTGTCCGAAAACATAGCGTGACCCGCTGCTCACTACAACGGTCCGACAAGAGAACGGTTCAGATATCAACCAGAACGCAAGTTAGTGATCTCGGTCGGCCTGCTCTGCAGCCTCGATCATCGCCCGCCAGCGGCGTTTCTCGCCGGCGCCCATGCCTGCCAGGTGGGCCACGATGACGCGGACGTCGTCGTCGTAGCCGGAGAGTTCCGTTGCCTCGTAGTCGAGGAACTGGACAGCTGCTGCTCGCTGAATGACGGCGAGCGGTCGGCGGAGGCCTGCGGCGATGGCGCGGAGGCGGTCTGGCGACGGGGCCGTTGTCACGGCGTTGGTGGCCAGCTTCTGGAAGTACGGCTTGGAGAGCTGGTGGCCGGCTGCTTCGGCTCGGTCCGACATCTCCTGGTAGGAGATGCCGCGGCCGTCGTCGTTGACCTCTCGCACGAGCCGGCTCAGCTCGTCGCGGTCGAGCTCGCGTGCGAGCCCTTCGGGGATGGGCTCACGGGAGGCGCTGCTGCGGGTCTCGTCGGGGGCGGGTGCCGCCATGCCGCTGTCTCCTAGAGTCTCGTCCATCTTTCCGGCTGTCTCCATGATGGGCCGCACTGGCTACAAAAGTCGCAGGCCAGGCCGTACAACCATCCTTGCATGCAGACGAATCGTCTACAGATCAATGTTAGCGACCTTACCTCTTTGCCGAAACTTCACATCCAGCCGTTCGGATCTGTAGACATGGCGGCTCCGGCCGTGCTTGACTGTTCTCATCAAGAGCCGATGCGTTCCGATGGAGAGCCAGTGAGAGTGCGCTATACGCTCCGCGATCCGAGCATCCTCAAGTGGGTAATGGATCACCCCGGGCGTGGAAAGCCGCACACGATCCGCTCCCTCTCGGAGGCCGTGGGTCTCTCGCATCACTCGGCCATAGGGCACCTGCTCAGCGGTCGAACCAGTGACTGCGACTACCAAGTCGCCCACGACATCGCGAGGGAGGTTGGGGTTGCAGTGCTCGTCCTTTTCGCGCCACCAGCGTCTCCAGATCCGAACGAACCGAATCCAGACTAAGGAGCAACATGCCCACCGAGCCGCGAAAGCTCGCCAAGACGAAGCCCCCGACCGGCCTGATCTACATCGAGGACCACGAGGGCGACAACGGAGAGGTCACGCCCGGCATCGCGTCCCGCCTGGGAATCACGCCGAGCACCTACCGGAAGTGGCGGATGGCCGGAAAGGGCCCGCACGCCTTCCGTCTGGGCAAGAACGTCGTCGCCCGCATCGAGGCAGTCGACAGCTGGGTCAAGGCCCGCGAGCTCGAAGCCGTCCCCGCAGCCGCTTAGCCGGCTATGCGGCCCCGACCGCCGGCGACCTCCCAGAAGCCGGCCAGCCAGGGCCTCCCGATCCACCCCTCACCTGCATCTGCCTGCAAGGAGAAGAGGACCGATGTCCCACATCATGCCCGATCCCGGCTTCGAGACCCCCGACGAGTTCGACGTTCTGATGAGTCAGAACCAGGTCGGCTACGTCACCCCGTTCCAGTCCCTGTTCGACGAGGCGGAGGAACTGTTGCGGGCGACGTGCCCGGATGGTTTCGAGGTCGAGGAGATCGGCCGGCTGGCGTTCGAGGCGCTGCCGGAGGCCGAGAAGGCCGCCGCGCTCGACGAGCTGTTCTACGCGTACTGGTCCGGTCTGATGAACGACCGCGAGGCCCTGGCCCGGTACGAGTCTCAGGGCGGTGCCCGATGAGCGCCCGCGACGAACTCGATCTGTTCCACGCGGCGGTCGCGGACGACCCGCGTCGCCCGGCCCGACTGCTCGACGCCTACCGCGCCGAGGTCCTGGCAGAGGCCGACGCTGACCTCACCCGTCTGGACCGCGAGCTGCGCGGCCGGATCGAGCACGAGAAGGCCGGCAAGGCCCGGTGGCGGGCGCGCGCTGAGAAGGCCGAAAGGCGAGTCGCCGAGCTGGAGGCCGAGCGTGACGCCGTCGCGGCAGCGCTCGAACCCCGCTGGGATCTTCACCTGGACACCCAGGTACACGTGGCCGAAGCAGTGGCCGCCGCCCGGCTCGCTGCTGGTGGTGAGTCTCGTGGCTGACGTTCTCCCCGTCGACACCGACTCCCTTCCCATCGCCCGCCTGGACGCGTCCACCCCGCAGGCCGCGGCCGATGCCTGGAACGCCGCCAATCCGGTCGGCTCGTGGGTCGTCGCTTACCCGTGGGTGCGGCCGAAGCACCCGGCCTTCGACCCCAAGACGGTCCTGATCACCCGCACGCGCAGCAAGGCCTGGCCTCTCGGTCACGGTGCGCTGGTCGTCCTCGTCGAGGGCTATTCGGGCGGCATCGTCCTTGAGCACGTGGATGTGGTCACTGCCGAGAGGGCCGGCCTGCTGGCCGAGCAGCACCACCAGCTGGACGACCCGGCCGTCCCCGACTTCCACTTCTACACCCGCACCGGAGGCCAGTCGTGAGGAAAGAGCCCGCGAGCGCGCTGCCGGACCTGATTGGTTCGGTCCGCCTCTCGCCGTCCGGGAAGTGCCTCGCGGTCCTGTGGCCGTCGCCGCCGCACCCGGCCCGCTGGATCGTGACCGACCAGTGGGGTTCCACCGGCTACGAGCCGGACTCCACCGTCGCGAAGTGGACCGTCGTCGGCGCGGTCCCTTGCAGCCCGGCGGCCGGCATGGCCCTCGACGGCAGCGCGAAGGCGGCGGCGTCGTGAGCGACACCCAGATCATCGGCACGATCGGTGTCGACCTCGGCGACGGCGTGGTCGAGGCGGTGTACGGCACCGACTTCGCCGGCCAGGAGTTCGCCCGCCTGCAGGTCGGCCGGGTCCTCTCCGTCCACGTGTCCGGCGCTTCCCCGGAAGCTCTGCAGGAGCTGGCGGACGCGGCGCTGGAGCTGAAGGCGTGGCGTGAGCGGCAGCTCGCCAGCGGGGAGCGTGCGGCATGACTCCCTACATGCACGACGGGGTCATCTTCGACCTGGACTGCGAGTTCGTCGACGTGACCGGTGTGGTCTGGGCGTGGACGGGCGAGTGGTCGCCGGCGAAGGAGCCGATGCTCAGCTCGGACGCTTCGGGCCCGGATCTGCCGCTGCCGGACGCGTACTACTACCACGGGCCGCTGATCCCGCGCCGCCGAAAGACGGCCGTCAAGCCGGCGGCGGCGTTCACGGAGACGCTCCGTGCTGGCTACGTCGAGTCCGACGAGGAGTTCGCCGCACGGATCGGGGGCGTCCTGTGACCTTCCGCCGCGTCTCCTGGCTGACCGCTGCTGCCGCCGTGACTGGCGCCCTACTCATCGCCCTCGGGCACCGAATCCACACCGGAGGCCACCATGGCTGACGACGCAAACCAGGTGGCCCCCATCGGCTACTACTGCGACCACTCCGACGAGCCGCACGACGCCCGCACCCACCACGACTGGGAATGGGTTGAGGGTGAAGGCCTCGTCTTCACCCACCAGCCCGACACCATCAGCGCGCATATCGGCCTCCAGCGGTACCTGAAGCCCGAGAACCAGGAGCGACGGTGCCCGCGCGCCGAGCCGGTCTACAGCGCCTCCCTCTTCAACCTCATCACAGCAGACCTCGGAGAGACCCGCGAGGAGCTGAAAATCGCCGAGCGCCGAGTCGAGGAGCTGGCTGACCGGCTGGCGAAGTACGAGGGTCACGAGCCGACGGTCGACGAGGAGATGGCCTACCTCAACCGGTGCCTCAACGCCGTCATCGACGTCTGCGACAAGGCCGAGTCCGGTGCCAACCGGTGGCAGAACCCGCTGCCGGTACCGGAGTGGGTTCCGACGGTCCGGGCCGCAGCCAGCGGGAACGTGACGGACGACGAGCCGGCAGGGGTGCCCTGGTGAGCCACCCCGTTATAGCCCGCCTCCGGGAGCGTACCCGGGCCCGCGGCCAGCATCGTGCGGTCGACGAGGTCACCCGGCTCCGCGCCGAACTCGACCAGGAACGCGCCCGCAGCAGGGACCTCCGCCGGCAGCGTGACGAGGCGCAGGAGGCAAGGGACACGGCGAACGCGAAGGCCAACCGCTACCGGGACGAACGGGACCGGGCGGTCGAGGCCACGCGACAGAACCAGACCGCCGTCTCCTCCCTCACCGCACACCCCGCCGTCACCGAGACGCAGCCGATCCCGGTCGTGCCGCTCCACCTGGCGCCGTTCGCCAGCACCAGCCCGAGCCACGTGCCGGGCGTCTGAAAGCCCGCCGGGGCCAGCCGTGCACCGACCGGCCGCCCCGGCGAACCAACCACCGCTGAGGGCCCCACGCCGGGGCCCCAGCCCGCCACACCCTCGTGAAGGATCACGATGAGCACCGAACTCGTCAAAGCCCACCCCAACCCGGCAGGCGGAGCCCTCTCCCTCGGCTCCATGAGCCCCCGCGACGCCTGGCTGTTCTGCGAGTCCCTCGCCGACACGCCGCTCCTCCCCGACGCCTACCGCCGGCAGCCCTCCTCCGTCCTCTGGGCCCTCGAATACGGCCGCGCACTCGGCCTCGACGTCGTCACCACCATCACCACCATCCACGTGATCAAGGGCAAGCCGACCCAGTCGGCCGACCTCATGCTGTCCCGTGCAAGGAGCGCCGGCCACCGGGTCCGCATCACCCCCAGCAGCACGTCGTGCGTCGTCAGCATCTGGCGCAACGACGACCCGGAGTTCGAGAACCGCATCGAGTGGACGCTGGACGACGCGGTCACCGCCGGCCTCTGCGAGATCCGCAACAACCGCCCGTACTCCCGCAGCTCCAAGGGCGAGCCGCAGTCCTGGGAGAAGTACCCGCGGGCCATGCTCCGCTCCCGAGCCATCGCCGAGTGCGTCCGTGGCGCATGCCCCGAGGTTCTGCACGGCGCGATCTACACCCCGGAAGAACTCGGCGCCCGCGTGGACTCCGAGGGGCTGCCGATGGACGCCGAGGTGCAGCAGCTGCGAGTCGTCCGGCAGGGGGAACCAGACCCGTGGGCGACCCCGGCAGCGACAGTGCAGGCCGCCGTCGCCGACGTCCCGGCCGAATCCCTAACCCCTGGGGGCCGCGACTACCTGCACGAGGCAATAAAGGCCGCCGATGCGGCGACCGTCCGCCTGATCTGGAAGGACGCGCAGGCTGAGGGCGCTCGCCCCGAGTACCTCGCCCAGATCGCCGAGGTGGGCAAGGCCAAGGCGACGGCACCCGCCGCGCCGGCGCCGACCCCGGCCGACGCGGTGACCGACGCCGAGTTCGCGGACCCGGTGGCCGAGGCCGAGCAGCAGCTCCGGGCCACCGCCGCCCGCGTCGGACTCGACACCCTCGACGCCGACTTCGAACAGTCCTACGGCCTCCCCATCGCCGAGGCCGGAGTGCAGCAGCTGACCGAGATGACGCAGCTCCTCAACGGCACGGCAGGTGCCGCATGAGCCTCCGTGACAACGCCGCGCAGGAGGCGTACCTCAAGACCCTCCTCGACGTCATCAACATCGCGTACAAGGCTAAGCGGGCCGAGGTACAGCAGCAGCTCGACGACCTCGCCCGGGAGACCGGCACCCGCCAGATCGTCGTCACGCTCCCCGATGGCATCGAGGTCGGCAAGGTCAGCCTGACCGCCGGCAGCAGCGAAGCCAAGGTCACCGATGCGGACGCGTTCAAGGCGTGGGTGCTCCAGAACCACGCCGGTGAGATCGAGCGCGAGTTCCGCACCAGCGTCCGGCCCGCATTCGAGAAGAAGGTGCTAGCCGAGCTGACCGCAGCGGGCGGCACGGAGTGGGCGGACCCGGAAACCGGCGTCATCCACGACGTACCGGGCGTCAGCATCGCCCCTGCCAGCGCCCGCACCCACAGCGTCCGATTCGGCAAGACCGGCCGCGACCAGGTGATGGCCGCGTGGCGCAACGGCCAGCTCGCCGGGGTCGCCCTGCCCGAGCTGGCGGCCGGACCGGCCACCACCACCCCCGCGGGACCGTGCCCGCCGTGCCAGGACCCGAACGGGCCGTGGGACGCCAACGGCCTCTGCGAGGACTGCCCCCACCAGTAGCCCGCACCTGGGGGTCGGCCGCGGGCCATGCGGCCGACCCCACCCAGCAGTATCCGCACGCGAGGAGACCACCGCCATGACCGTGCAGCCCACCCTCGACGGAACCATCCCCACCCCGCCCCGCCGCATAGCTGACGACTTCGACACCTGGTACGCCGAGGTCGAGCCCTACTACATAGCCGCCGCAGCCTCAGGCGAGACGTACACCATCTACGAGGTCGCCGAACGGCACCGGCTCCCGCAGCCGCCCGACAGCCACATGTGGGGGCGCCTGGCGACGCTCATCCGCGAGGCCGGCTACCACCGCCCTGTTGGCTGGACGACCTCCCCGCGGCCCACGAGCCACCACTCCGGCCTCCGGACGTGGACGGGCACCGCCGCAGCACGGAGGGCCGTCGCATGACCGCCTACGACTGGGCCGTCGTCATCGCGGTCGGCGCACTCCTCGTCCTCGCCAGCAGCTACCAGCCCCGCCGCGACCGGGCCGCATGGCAGGCCAGCACCACCACCCGCCGCACCGAAGACGACGTCCGCCGCGACCTCGCCGCCGCCCGCAAAGCCCTCGAGATCGCCCAGCTGTACGAGATCTGGCCCGACCCGCCCCGCGGCACCACCCAACTCCCCAACCAGCGCCAGCACCGGACGGAGGACCCCCAGTGACCAGCAAGCCGCTCCCGCCCCATGGCAGCCTCTCCCGTCACAAGTGGCACGGATGCAAATGCCGCACCTGCTACGACGGCTACAACGAATGGCAGCGACAGCACCACGCAGCCAAGCGCGGCAACACCTACAACAAGCTCGTCGACGCTGAGCCCGTCCGGCAGCACATCCTCCAACTCCAGGCCGCCGGCATCAGCACCACCAAGCTCGCCAAGCACCTCGGCTACCACCCCGCCAACATCACGTCATTCGTCCGGCCCCCCGGTGTCGGCCGCCCGCGCAAGCGCCGCACCAACCCGGAAACCGCGGCCCGGATCTTGGCTGTCACCACTGCCGACATCATCCCCGGCACCATCGACGCCACCGGCACCCGACGCCGCATCCAGGCCCTTGCCGCCATCGGATGGCCGCTCGTCAGGCTTGGGCCGATCATCGGCATTCACCCCGGCTGGGTCGACGACCTCCTGAAGAAGGAAGTCACCAGCGGCCAGACCGCCCACTCGGTTCGCCTGGCATTCGAGCGGCTGGGAAACAGCTCCCCGGAGCGGCACGGAGTCAGCAAGGCCAGCGCCAAACGGGCCAGGCGCCGAGCCGCCAGCCTCCGGTGGGCCCCGCCCAAGTACTGGGCGCGCTTCCCCGACGCCATCGACGACCCGCACTTCACCCCCGAGTACGGCCTGAGCAAGGCCGACCTCCTCGCCGAGGAAGCCACCTTCCTGGTCACCGTCGCCGGCCTCACTCGAACCGAGGCCGCCATCCGCCTCGGCAAGGACCGCACCTACGTCGACCGGGTCCTCGGCCCCAGGGGGCCGCAGAGCGCCCTTGGCACCGCCGCCTAGCCCACCACCCGCACAGCCAGCCAGAGAGAAGCCTGCCGTGAGCCACCTCCGCATCGCCCCCGAGCCCGAGCCGCCCCCGCCCTACGAGGTCACCGCCACACCCGGCTGGCCGCCCATCGCCATCCCCGGCCGGCCCGGCTGGTGGAGGCACTGCATCAACGGCCAGCAAGTGGACCTGCCAAGCCAGACCCCGTCCGAGTAAGCAGCCAGAGAGAAGAAGTCGTGAGCATCGAAGCCGTGAACTGGGCCATGGACCACGCGCCCATGCTCCGAACGCCGGCCGGGAAGCCCGACACCACGGCACGGCACGTCCTGCAGGCCATGGCCGAACACGCGAACTCCAAGGGCAGGAACTGCCACCCGTCGGTGACCCGCGTCCAGTACCGCACCGGCTACGACCGGCGCACCGTTCAGCGAGCGTGGCGCCGGCTCGAGGCCGAGAAGCTGATCGAGCAGGACGGCATGGTGCAGGACCGGATCCGCTGGAAGCTGGCCATGGATCTCCGTCGCCCCGAGTCCGACTGGGAGGACTTGGAGCGGGAGGAGGGTGCCTCTCGGGAGGCTGCCGCGGAGCGGAAGCGACGCTCTCGAGCCAAGCATGTCACGCACTCGAACGACGTGACCGTCACGAACGCAGAAGCCGTGACCGAACCGGATGTCACGCACTCAGAATCCGGCCGTCACGCACTTGAAGTACGTGACGTCACGCATTTCAAAGCCGGACGTCACGCACCCAGTGCCGCCGTAACCACCAATCAACCTCCAGTAGAACCACCAACAACCGCGATGGCTGGGGTGGGGTCTTCTACCTACGGTCCCCAGGGGCTCGCGCCGAACGCCCCCATCGACGACGACGGATTCGCGGTCAGCGACGTCGGACGCCGCTGGGTCGCCGGCACCTTCCCTTCCATCGACGTGGACTACGAGACCGAACAGTTCGTCGACCACTTCCGGGCCAACGGACAGCGCCGCGCGAACTGGCATGCCGAGTGGCAGAAGTGGATCCGCCGCAGCGCCAAGTACGCGGCCGAGCAACGACTGCGCGGCAACGTCGTCCAGCTCCCGAACGGCCGGACCCTCACCGGCACCGACGCCACCGTCGCCGGCTGGGCCGCCATCGCAGACTCCTTCAACACTGAGGACCCCGCATCGTGAACCCCAACGAAGCCGCGAAGCTGCTGGGCTACTGCTCGGCGTTCGACAACCGCAAGCCCAGTCAGGCCGCAGCCGTCGCCTGGTCCTCCGCCCTGGACGACGTGCCCCTTGACGCTGACGCGAAGGCTGCGGTCGACGCCTACTACAAGACTCCGCCGAAGGATCCCGAAGCGAAGTTGTGGATCATGCCGCATCACGTGCGGACCCTCCGCTCCAAGATCCGCAGCACGCGCCTCGAGAACTTCCAGTACGAGCCGATCGAGGGCGAGTCCACCGCCGAGTACCTCGCCCGCTACCGCGGCCAGGTCCAGGCCATCGCCTCCGGCCGTGTTCCGGTACCCACCGGCCGGCTCGCCCTCGAGGGGGGGCCCAGCCGCCAGTTCATGGCCGAGCTCGAAGACCGCGGCTGGCAAGGAAACCGGTACGTCGACGACGAGGAGCGGCCCGTCGAGGCCGAACTCATCGACACCGTCCGCCGGTCCGGCCCGCTCGGCATCGTCTGCCCGACCTGCCAGGCGGCCATAGGCAGGCCGTGCAAGGCCCCAGGGACGTCCGAGAAGCAGCCGCTGGGAAAACCCCGCGCCAAGCCGCACACAGCCCGCCTGAGGGCCGCCAGCGGACGCGCCGACCAGACGCCCGAACAGCGGGCCGCCGAGGAACAGCGCATCCGGGAGATGTCCGCCCGCCACCTCGCCCGCCAGGAAGCCGACGAGGACATCCCCGACGCCGAGATCGTCGACACCGAAGGAGACGCAGCGTGACCACCGCGACCCTGCTCACACCCAGCACCGACACCACCCCCGTCGAGAAGGCCGCCGTCTCCGGCATCACCGACGGCTTCGACCCCGAGACGTTCCTCTGGATCGAGTTTCACCGACCCGGCGGCGGGGTGCGGATCTGGTACGCCTGGACCTCAGGCGGCCCCCAGCTCGGCGACCGGATGGACCAGATGGCGCTCGGCTCCGGACTCGACGGAGCCGACTGGCTCCACTACGCCGACCGGCACGCCGTACACAGCACCCGCGGCGCAATCAAGATCCAGGCCCATCCGCTGCGGCCCATCCTCGGTGACATCCAGGCGGGCGAACGCGGCCCCCGCCAATGGCGCGCGGCACTCAGCCAGGCGATCACCGAGTACGCAACCGAGATGGGCACCAGGCCCAGGGCCTTCGAAGCGACGTGGCTCGGCTACGGGCCGCGACGCGTACAGGGCGGCCCCCGATGACCGACCGCCCGCGTTCCGCGCCGATGCCCGCCGCCCTCCGTGCCGGCCGCCCGCCCCGGCACCCCGCGCTCACCATCCGCTGCCCCCACTGCGCCGCCGCCGAGAACGCCCGCTGCACCACCAAGGCAGGCCGCACCCGAACCGTCCGCCTCGACCCCTGCCCCGCCCGGTTGGCCGCCCACGCCATCGCCACCGCCGTCTGCCCCACCTGCCAAACCGCACCCGGCACCCCCTGCCACGACAACGGCATCCAATGCCCCGACAGCAACCCCGTCCACCCCGCCCGCTACACCGAAGCAGGAAGGCCCGCAGCATGACCGACACCGACCGCCTGATCTCAGACGCCCGCCGAGCCCTCGCCGTCCTCGATGACCTGATGTTCTGGAGCGAGGACCCCGGAAGCGAGGCCTTCGGCGCCCGCTACTGCCTGGCCGCCACGCTGAACGCCCTCGACCCCAGCGTCCTCATCCCCATCCCGAAGCAGAACCCTGAGGCCACCGCGATCCTCCGCATCGTCGCCGACTGGTACGAGGACGTGAACGACGGACAGGGCATGGACGCGAGCGACCTCGTCACCGACCTGGAGCGCGCCGGGTACGCGCTGCCCTCCGATGAGGCCGACCGGTGACCGCCTCCACGGCCGAGCAGCAGCAGGCCCGCATCCGCGCCGCCCTCAACAACCCCCGCCGGCCCCGCTGGACCACCGTCGAAAAGACCCGCCACCAGCAGCAGCTCCTCGCCGCCCTCGACGGCACTGAATGGCATCAGCCCATCCCGCCGCGCCCCCGAAAGGTAACCCGGTGAGCATCAATCTCAGCCTCTGCTCCGGCTATGGCGGCCTCGATCTTGCGGTCGAGCAGATCACGGGCAACAAGACCACCGTCTACGCGGAGAACGACCCCTACGCCGCCCAGGTCATGGCCGCCCGCTTCCCGCGGGCCGTCAACCTCGGCGACATCACCAAGATCGACTGGGCTGCCCTCGCCGCCCAGCACCAGATCGTCACCCTGTCAGCCGGTTTCCCCTGTCAGGGCCTCTCCAACGCCGGCCTCCGGAAAGGACTCCTCGATGCCCGCTCCGCGCTCTGGACGAACGTTGCTCAAGCTGTTCGCGTCATTCGACCCCGGCTCGTCTTCCTGGAAAACGTGGCGGCGATCCGGTCGCGGGGCCTCGGCGAAGTCCTCGCCGAGCTGGCCGCGATCGGGTATGACGCGCGATGGACATGTGTACGAGCTGGCGACCCTGCCGTCGGCGCCCCGCACCCGCGGGACCGCTGGTTCCTCATCGCCTATCCCACTGCTCAAGACCCCGACAGCGCAGCTTGGCGTGAACGGTGGGCCGCAGCACCCGGACAAGCGGAAGGCGGGCGGACACGGGCCGACGCTGGAGGACGAAGTGGTGTTCCTGCTGCCGGCGCCGCGGGAGAAGACGGCGTAGTCCTCATGTCGACGCCGACCGTCGCCGACGCCCGCGGAACCCGGAATTTCATCGCCCGGCGCACACCCGGAAAGCCGTTCAACGCAGGCAAGACACTCACCGATATCGCCTGGCTGCTCCCCGCGGACTTCGAACGGGGCCGCTGGATCACCAGCGAGGGCGCCGACTACGGGCCTGCCATCCACCGGTGGACCGTCATCACCGGCCGACCCGCCCCGGCACCAAGCGAACCGGGCGCGCGCGGCAACCGCCGCCTCACCCCGCGATTCGTCGAGTGGCTCATGGGCTGCGCCGACGGCTGGGTCACCGACCTCGACCTGCCCCGCAACCAACAGCTCAAGATCCTCGGCAACGGGGTCGTCACCCGCCAGGCCGTCGAGGGCTACCGCCGCCTCCTGTGCGCCGACCTCGACGCAATGGCCGCCTGAACAGCAGGACGCCCGCCGGAGTCGAAGTCCGGCGGGCGCCCGACCAGCCTCTCACGGAAGGACACCCCGATGCGCGGCCTCCGCACCGACCGACCTCCCACCCGCGAGCAGCTCCTCGTTCTCGCCGACCGTGCCGAACGCGGACCGCTCACCGCGGCCGAGGCGGCCCGACTCCGGGCTGGCATCGCCGCCGCGTACAGCCGCAGCGCCGCGGGCTTCCGGGCTAACGAGTCCCGCATCCGATACCTGCACCAACTGGCCCCCGTCCGGCGGCTGATTCAGACAGCCAAGCGGCGAGGCGTCCGCAGCATTCCCGTCCGGGACCTAGAGACGGCCATCGGGGCCGCTGTACGCCCGTCTGGCGCGACGGGAGCCCGTGAAGGTCGTCGGGTAGCCCAGAGCGCCTGAGAGGCCCTCAGAGGCCACGCCCAGTCCGCCGCCCCAACTCGCCTGACCCGACCCGCGCACAAGGAGAAACCCACATGTCCTACCCCGAACTGCTCACCCCGGAAGAGAAGCTCGCCAGTGCCAAGGAGCGACTCAACATCCCGAAGATCGTCTGCATCTGTGGCAGCACCCGCTTCATGACCGAGATGGGTGAGGCCGACCTGCAGCTCACCGCGGACGGCCACATCGTCGTGATGCCCGGCTGCGACATGAAGAGCCCGCACCCCCGCTGGGCCGACCCGGTCGAGGCCGAGGAGCTCAAGGTCCGGCTCGACGGCCTGCACCGAGCCAAGATCCGGCTCGCCGACGAGGTGCTCGTAGTCGGCGACTACATCGGCGACAGCACCCGCGCCGAGATCGCCTACGCCCGAAGCCTCGGCAAGCCCGTCCGGTTCACCCACCCCGAGGTGGATCCCGCCGCCTGACCCCGCCCCGCTGCCGGTCGCCCCCGTCCTGGGGCGGCCGGCCCGGACACCACCCACACCACCGGAAGGACCCGCCCTCATGACGGACCGCAAGCCCACCATCTGGCCCCAGGCTGCCGAGATGCAAGCCGCCGCCCGCCACCTTGCCGATCAGGCGGCGCGCGGCCTCGACGAGGGATACGACCCGCAGATCCCCGCCGAGGCCGTCGCCGAGATCGCCAAGTGGATGAACGCCACGGCCGATGCCCTGGCCTGGCTCGCCCCCTACCGGGACAACGAGCCCGGCTACCACATGTGGAACGCGGCCGAAGCCGTGGCCCGCGAAGTCCTCGCGAGGCAGCTGCCCACCCGTGCCACCGCCGAGGGGGCCGACGCCACCGCCGAAGCGCTGCGCCAAGCCAGGGGTGCCTGCATGTGCAGCCACGCGAAGGCTGAGCACGTCACCGTGTCCGGTCGCCTGCTCTGCGACTCCTGCGACCCCGACGACACCACAGCGCCGACCTGCACCGGCTACGACCCGGTCAGCCGCGCCGCCGAGGGGGCCGGAGCATGAGCCAGCAGCCCGCGCCCTACCGCATCCTCGTCACCGGAAGCCGCGACGCCCAAGACCCCCAGCCCGTCAACGCAGCGTTGGACCAGCGACTTCAAGGCCTCCAGCCCGGCCAACGTCTCGTACTCGTGCACGGAGCCTGCCAGGACCGCTATGGCCGCCTGCGTGGCACCGACGGCCACGCCGACGCATGGGCCCGTCGCGCACAACGCAGCGGCTACCCCGTCGACATCGAGCCGCACCCGGCCGAGGAGCACGGCCCGTGGCCCGCGTGCGGCCCTCGCCGCAACGCCCACATGGTCAGCCGTGGCGCGGAGGAGTGCCTCGCCTTCATCGGACCGTGCACCTCGCCCCGCTGCCGTAAGCCCGGCCCGCACGGCAGCCACGGCGCCACCGGATGCGCGAATGCGGCCGAGCGGGCGGGCATCCCGGTCCGCCGCTGGGAGGCGTAGCCCCGTGTTGACCCTGCCCCTCGTCGCCGGCGGCCTCACCGTCATAGCCCTCGCCGCGGTCGCCTTCAGCTACGCCCTCCGCCACGGCGAGGAGCAGGACCGGCAGACCCGCCACACCGACCCCCACGCCACGAACTGGGGCCGCCCGGACCCCGGCGGCCCGCCCGCGCCCGAACGGCCCGCGAACGGCCGCACACGGCCACGACACCGGAGGCCCTCATGACCGACATCGAGATCAGCGACCCCCACGCCATCGGCGAAGCCCACGGCTGCCCCGAGGGATGCCCCGCCCACAACCCCGGCGGCCCCGACGTCGACCCCGACACCATCGCCGGAATGCCCACAGACGAGCCCGCATGGACCATCAGCGCCGCCGCCGGGCCCACCCTGGTCTACCTCTCCACCTACGGCACGGCCATCACCAAGGTCGACGAGCAGGCGCCCGCCGACCCCCGCGAGCGCGCCATCTGCCGGGCCCTGCTCCAGCACGCCCTCGCCCTCCTCGACGCCAGCGAGCCCACCAACCCGAACGGGAGCCCGCGATGACGTGTACGGCTCGTATCGACGACTCGGTGACGGCCCGCCTCCACCACTGCACCCTCCCCGCCCGACACGACGACGACTGGCACCGCGGGCCCGAGGCCGACGAGACGACGCTCCGGTGGAAAGACGGCGCGCCCGGCGCCACACCCCACCGCGACCGCCTCGCCGCCGAGGCCGCGCCGTGACCGCCGAGCAGCCGCCGACCGGCCACTGGACCCACGTCTCCCGCATCGACCCCGACGAAGCCGCGTTCCTCGACATGCACGGCTTCGAGATCCCCCGCCCGACCACCACCCTCCACACCCCGGGAATCTGCTGTGACCGAGACCAACTCCACTGACCCGCACGTCTGCAAGCCCGGCGCCAGCACCTACTTCTGCCCCACCGCAGGCGAGGTCGAGTCCGACTGCCACGGCGGCTTCGACCAGTGCTGCAGCCACCCCGAGCAGCACCTACCCGTCACCGACGACGACCCCACCCTGACCGCCCTCATGCAGGCCGCCCGCGCGAAGGGCCTCCGGCTGGAGGTGACTGCCACGGAGGAGCCCGCCTGCTGCGTGTGCGGCGGCGGCCCGGTCGTCTACCGCAACTACCGCGAGCTGCCGTTCTGCGTGCACTGCGCCGACTGCCAGTGCACCGACAACCCCTGCATCCGGACCGGCGTCAACGACCCAGCCGTCAGCGCGGAAGTCTCCGAGCCGCCGGACTCGACAAAGTGCTCCGGCGAGGAGGGCTTCTGCTTTGAGCACGGCTTCCACCGGCATTCGCTCAAGCAGCCCGCCCTCCCCGACGTGGCTGGCCGCTGCCCCGCCTGCCGAGGCGCATCGCTCTTCCTCGGCGACGGCGGCCACGTCACCTGTAGCCGCATCGACTGCCCCAACCCGTGCGCCGCCGACGAGCTCCTGCACGCCCCCACCGGGCCCCTCGTGACCGGCACCCTCGTGCAGCTGGGCCGCGCCGCAGCCGACCTCGTCGCTCGCCTCGATGACCACGTCAACGCCGTCAGGAAGGCCGTCCTGTGACCGCCCTCCGCGACCAGGCCCTGACCGCCGCCCGGCACGCCATCCGCGACGGCCAATGGTGGCTCCCACCCGCCGGCCAGGCGGAGCTCGTCGACGCCATCCTCGCCGTCATCCAGGAGCGCACCGACCGGATACGCGCCGACGCCGACCACCACGAGGAATGCGTCCCGCTCAGCCAGACCGAAGCCGGCGCGATCAGCCACAGCAGCATCGCCGCCGGACTCCGCATCGCACTCCGACACCTCGACGCCTGACCACCCGCGCCGCCGCAAGGAGCACCAATGCACTGCACCGTCTGCACGAGCGCCCTCTACGCCGACG
This sequence comes from Streptomyces sp. NRRL F-2664, assembly GCF_000719345.1. Lineage (GTDB taxonomy): Bacteria > Actinomycetota > Actinomycetes > Streptomycetales > Streptomycetaceae > Streptomyces. Next base: position 54,973 of record NZ_JOFX01000008.1, on the reverse strand, counting down.
AGCTCGACTACCAGGCCTGCCGCCCCTGCACCGCCCGCGTCGACCAACACCTCCGGACCCTCGCCGGCCCCGACGGCCTGTACGCCCAGCTCGCCGTCAGCCTCACCCCCGGCAGCAGCAGCGGCGGTCCCGTCGTCTCCGGCACCCGCGGCGCCCCCATCCCCGTCCGGCTGGAGCCGCTGAGTTTGACCTCCCGCGGGGGCATCGTCACGATCCTGCAGACCTGGCTCGTCGACTGGCACGACACCCTCGGCTGGCGCTACCCGCGCTGGGCCGGCGACCTCCAAGGCCAGCTCGACCAGGCCGTCCACGCCCTCCGCATCAACCTCGCGTGGGCCGCCGCCTCCCACCCCGCCTTCGCCGAGTTCGCCCGCGAGATCAGCCAGATACGCCGGCAGGCCGAAGGACAGCTGACCGGAGAGAAGCCGCCCCGCCGTATCCCCGTCCAATGCCCGTGCGGCACCGTCCTCCGCGTCACCATCGACACCCCCGGCGCCCGCTGCCCCGGCTGCGACACCCAGTACGGGCACAGCGAGGTACTGCAGCTGCCCATGGCGGGAAGGGCCGCGGCATGAAGAAGGCCCGCTGCCCGGATGGGCAGCGGGGCATTCGTGCGTTCAGGGTCAGGAGGGCATTGGCCGCTCAGAACTCGTACTGCAGCTCGTACAGGTGGCCCGCCTTGGCCATGATCTCGGCTTGGATTGGGCGGTCGTTGGTGCTGTACGTGACTCGGAACGTCCTCAGGACCGGAAGCTTGGTGGGCATGCGAAGAGCCTGCGCCTGTTCCGGCGTCGGCCACCGCGCAGCGACCTTGTCGACGCAGCGGATCGGCGCGAAGCCGGCTTCCGCGAGGACACGCCCGACGCCACCTCGGATCTTGCGGTGCTCCGCGATTGGCGTTCCAGCGGCGAGGTCCAGCGGCACGTACAACTCGACCAGCTCGCACGGCTCGTCATCCAGGAACAGCACCTGCCGCCGCAGCAGGGCACGTTCCCCCTCGTCCAGCCCCAAGGCGGCGCGGATGGCCGCGGGCGGGACAACCTCCTCGACCTCGCGTAGCTCGCTCTTGCCCGCCGAACCGCGCTTCTCCGCTTCAGCGATCCACTGATACTTGCCGTCGCCCGTGGGTGGGGTCTTGTACTTGGCTGGCTCCATCGTTCGCTGCGGATGCTCTCGAACGATCACTCCCAAGCCCTGCTTGGAGTAGGCCAGGCCTTCCTTCTCCAGCGTGATGACTGCGTTGCGAATCGTCTGGGCGGCGGCGCCGAACTTGTCGGTGAGCGCTCGGCTCGACGGTAGCTTCTCCCCAGGCAGGAAGTCGCCAGAGAGGATTCCGTCACGCAGATAGGCAGCGATCTGATCCTGGGTCGACCAGACGCTGGGGTCTTCCTTGGGTGCATTGGCCATATCAGTCGACCTTCATCGAGTAGTTCAGCTGGCGGGTGGTTGCGGGGGAGGTCATGACCGCGACCTCATAGGGCCTGCCTGAGCTGTTGACGATCAGGCGCGTGAGTACCAGGACCCACTCTTCGGGTGGCGACTCTAGGAGACGGCACTCTTCAGCCGTGGGGGGCCGGGCGGTCACGGCTTCTCGCACGTCGGAGGGGGTCCAGCCGCGTTCCGCCAGCGCCGCGACTGCGCCGCCGCGGATGCGGCCGGGGTTTTCGAGGGGCGTGTCGACAGCCACGTCCGCCGGCCAATAGGAGTCCGCGATCTCTACGGGTCGGCCGTTCAGCAGGATGAGCCGCCGACGCAGGACGGCCGGCTCGTTGGGGGCGAGGCGCAGTGCGGCCCTCACGCCCTCCGGAGGAACCGTTCCTCCTGCGTAGACGATGCGCTGGCTGCCTACAGCTCCAGCAGCGGCAGCCTCTTCTGCCCAGGTATCCCCGCCTGCGGCCAGGTAGGGCGATGAGTTTCCCACCCACCTGCCTTCCACCATCCGTCACTCCTCTCATTGCCTAGCCCTGTTGAGAACGTAGCGAATTTCCAACCATACGGGCAGCTCAGGTCGGGGGTGAGGGCTGACAAGACATGCCGATGAGCTCGATACGGTTGTCACTTCTCAAGACTCCACCTACAGTTGAGAACATCAGCCCAGAGCAACGGATTGGAGTGATTGCCAGATGCTGCCCGACAACTCAGGACTGCTGACCGTGCAAGAAGTCGCGGCAGCCCTCCGAGTCTCTAAGCCCACCGTCTACCGGTGGATCGCCAATGACGAGATGCGCGCCATCCGCTATGGCAAGGAGCGGCCCGAGGGTGACACCCGCCGAGGCGGCGCCATCCGCGTTCCGAGGTCCGAGGTTGACTTGCGCCTCGCCCCGAGCGCCGCCTGATGGCCGCCTCCGCCCCGCGCGAGCACAGCTTCGCCAGCAAGCCGACCACGGTCGCGGACTGCCAGTCCGACTACAGGCCGCCTGCTCAGGCCGCGCAGGCCGCCGCGGACGCCCGCAACGCCACCGCGCAGCTCGGCGCCGGCCAGCAGCACACCCACCGCAGCTAGACCACCCCACCCCGGCACGACCAACCGGAGGACAGCCATGCCCGAAACCCACCTGACCGCGTTCGCCCCCGCCTGGCCCGAAGGTGTGACCCACCGGTACCTGACCGTCGGTGGCTCCACCGTGGATGTCCTGGGTGGCCACCCGTCGCACTGGGCCTGCCGTGCCTGCCCCGGGACGAGCAAGGGCAAGTACACGGGCCCGTTTGGTGACCCGTTCTCCGCCGCCACGATCCACGAGCAGGCCCAGGCCCATGCCGAGACCTGCCGGGCCATGCCCCGCCCCACCGCCTGAACCCCATCCCACCCCGCCTGACCACCGGAAGGACCACCGCCATGCCGCTCCACCTGATCACCGAGCTGGAACTGAACCGGCTCGACGACGCCGACCGGACCGCCACCACCCTCATCGACCGCTACCTCGACGCCCGCCGACGCGGCGACGAACTCGGCATGCGCCGCTACGAAGCTCTCGCCGCCGACTTCGACCTGCTGTACCCCGAAGCGCCCGTCACCCCCGAGTTCGACGGCTTCCGCACCCTGGCCGCCGCCTAACCGGTCACACCGAGGAGGACATCGCTATGACCGCCCAGCTGGACCACATCAACGGCGCTGCCGTCGCGCCGCGGTTCGACCCGGTGGCCCTCGCCGAGGCGGAAGCCATCCGCACCAAGGCGGCCACCGACGCCGAAGCCCGCCGGATCGCCGCCGAAGCCGAAGCCGAAGCGGTCCGTGCCAAGGCCGCCGCCGAGGCCGAGAAGCAGACCCTGGCCAACAAGCGGGCCGCGCTCCAGCTCCAGCGGTTCGAGGCCGAGCAGAACGCGAAGATCGCCGAAGCTGAGCGCAAGGCGGCCGCCGAAGCCCGCGAAGCCGAGAAGGAACGGCTCGCAGCCGAAGCGGCCGACCTCGCCGAGGCTGAGGCCGACGAGCAGAGGGAGAAGTCCGCCACATCCTGGCGGCACGCGGCGATCGGCTTCGCGATCGTCTGCGGCATCGTGGCGCTCCCGGTCCAGATGAACGCCTTCTACCGCGAGGACGCCCGCTACCTGCTGGCCGCCCCCCTCGTTCTCGAAGGAGCAGCCTGGGTCGTCCTCCGCGGCGCCGCAGCGGCAGTCGACGACCGGCGGCCGCATTGGCACTACCGACTCATCGCCTGGGCCCTCGCGTTCGTCGCCGCCGGCGTGAACCTGTGGCACGGGCTGACCGCCTTCGACACCGCGACCGCCGCCGGTACGGCCATCGCCTCACTTGCCGGCCCCGGCATCTGGGACCTGCACGAGCACGGACGCATCCGATCCCGAGACGGCAAGCCCACCTGGCGCCAGCGCTGGACCGCCCGGAGGAACAAGCGCGCGGAGGCGGTCGCGCAGGCCAAGGCGGAGAAGCAGCGGCGCGCCGAGCAGGAGGCAGCCGATGCCGCTGCCGCGGAGAAGGCGGCCCAGCTGGCCGCCGACCGGGAGGCGGACTTCCCCGAGGTGTGGAAGCACGCCAAGAAGCTTGCCGCGGCGCTCGGGGAAACGACCGTCACCGAGGACATCTGGCGGCAAGCGCATCTCGACATCGAGGGCACCGAACCCGGCGAAAGCGTCGAGATCATCAACGGCCGGAACAACGCCACACGACGCGTCCTTCACGCCCGCTCCACCGCCCCCGGAGAGACCCCCGTCAAGGTCACAAAAGCCCAGCATGTTCCACATCTCCCCACCGGAACCGGGCGCGGCTCCAAGACCGGCCCGAAGGTGCGCGGAATCCGCCGCCCGAACGATGCCCCCAAGTTCGTGGACGCCGCCCGCAGGCAGGCCTCCATCGCAGCCCACAAGGCCACCACCCAGACCTCCGATGAGAGGACCATCCGATGACCACCACCGTCCCGCCGCAGGGCGCGAACGGCGCGCACACCAAGAAGCAGTCCGGCAAGAACTCCACCAACAACTTCACCGGCTTCGCCCCCAGTTTCGGCGTCAACTTCAATGTCAACAACGGCAACCGGCAGGCACCCGCCCCGGCCGGCGGGCAGATGGCCGGAGCGAACCAGCCCTCCCACTTCATGCTCGGCGAGCCGTCCTTCAACAACACCGACGAGGTCCGCGCCTACTGCAACCACGTCCGCGCCGTCATGGTCCACGCCGCGATCGAACTCGCGATGGCCTCCAAGATCCTCGAAGCCCGGCTGGCCCAGGCACAGACCCTGCCCGGCGACAACCCCATCCAGGGACGGCTCCGGGCCCGCAAGGTCGGCCGGCAGCTGAAGAAGGCCGGAGACGGAGCGACCTCCGCCGCCAAGGCCGCGGTCGCCGCCTACGCCGCCTTCACCCGCGAGTACTCCGACCTCATGCGGCCGCGACCCCAGCGGGCAGCCACCACCAACCCGTTCACGTTCTGAGAGGAGACACCGCCATGGCGAGCAGCGAACTGGCCCAGCGGCACGACGACCGACTGAACGGAGGCTCCTCCGCGGCCGGCCTGAAGGGCTGGCTGTGGCACCGGGCCAAGCCGTACAGCCCGCCATGGATCATCACCGGCTGCGTCGGAGCCGCCGGGGCAGGCGGGAACCTGATGTGGGCGGACTCCGCCCCCGCCGGCGTCGGCCTCACCCTGGTCTCCGTCGGCCTGACCGCCGCCGCCTGGTGGGCAGGCAAGTCCGCCGGGCCGCAGCGCCGCCTCCACACCGCCATCACCGTCGCAGCCGGCACGTCCTGGACGACCGCGGCAGCGCTCGCCGGCCCTCTTGCCGGGCCGCTGAACGACATGTACGTGATGGGCGGCGCCGGCCTTGCCCTGTCCTGGAACCTGCGGCAGATGATGCGCGGTGGAGACGACACCGGCTCGGACGCCGACAAGGGCCTGCTGGAGAAGGTCGGTCTGGCCCGCACCAAGCTTCGCGATGTCAGGGTCGAACCCAACCGGGTCACCGTTCCCTACGAGCTGCCCGCCGGTGAACTCACCAATGAGGACGTCGCCCGCTCCATCCCTCGCATCGCCTCCGCCCTCGACGTTCCCACCACCGCGATCCGTATCCAGCACGACCCCGACAGCGCACGCAAGGGCCAGATCGTCATCGTTCCTGAGGACATGCTGAAGACCCCGACCCGCTGGCCCGGCCCCTACGCTGCCGCCCAGTCCGTAGCCGTCCCCCTGCGGATCGGAGTGTACGACGACGGCAGCGCACTCCTCCTGCCGCTCCTCGAAGCAATCCACATCCTGATCATGGGGATGACCGGCTCCGGCAAAACCGAAGGCGCCCTCGACGTCATGTTCGAGCTCCTGACCCGCAAGGACGTAGCCGTCTGGCTCGCCGACGCCGCCAAGGCCGGGCAGGACTTCCTCCCGCTGGTCCCCGCGATGGACTGGGCGGCGCTCGACACCCCGTCTGCCGGCGCGATGGTCGCCGCCGTCCAGGCCGTCATCCCCGCCCGCACCGCATGGCTCCGCGACCACGGCTACCGGGCCTGGGAGCCGGCCGCAGCCGAGCCCCAGACCAGCAAGGCGCACTCCTGCCAGAAGGGCCGCACATGCGGCTGCCCCGGGATCCAGTACCTCGTCGCGTGGTTCGAAGAGGCAGCAAAGCTTCTCCGCGAACTCGGCGACGACACCTTCACCGGCATTGCCCAGGAAGCCCGCTCCGCCGGCGTCTCCCTCGTCGTCTCCATGCAGCGCGCCTCCGGCTACCAGCTCTCCACCGATACCCGGGCATCCCTTCCTGCCGCAGCCTGCTTCGGTGTCCGCGGTGACGACGCCTCCTTCGCTCTCCCCGAAGAAGTCCTCGACGCTGGGGCCAACCCGGCAGCCTGGGGCAACAAGCGCAAGGGGTACGTGTACCTCGTCAGCGCCGGTATCGACGAGGACATGTACGCCAATCCGGCCCGCACCTTCTGGACCGGCCCGTCCGGCGAGTACGAGAAGGCCGCCGCTTGGCTGGTCAACGAGTTCGCGGGGATCCGAGCCGCCATCGACACCGTCACCGCCACCGCCGCGGAAAAGGTGGCCGGTCAGCTGTACGCCAACCGCAAGGCCCGCGCCTTGGACCCGGGCCGCGCCCCGGCCGAACCCATCGAAATCGAGGACGACATGACCGACGCCGCCGAGCAGGAGCTGGCCGATCTGCAGCAGGAACTGCCGCCGGTCGAGGCTGTCGTGGATCTTCCGAAGGACAAGCCGAGCGCGGAGGCGGCCCGCGAGCTCCTCGACGAACTGATCGACACCCTGGCCTCCGTCGGCCCCGGCACCGTCGCCGTCAGGGACTTCGCCCCGTACTTCGAGCAGCTGCGGCGCGACCGCTCGTGGGTGTCGAAGGAGCTGAAGAAGATCGGCGAGAAGGGGGAGCGGCTTGCCCCGACCGGAGAGACCGGCGTCTACCGGGTCCTGCCGGTCCTGGCCGGAGTCTGATCCGGACGAGCTTCGAGGCCAGGTGTGCGGCGGGGGTGTGCCGAAGGTGTGCCGATCTACTCACACCCCCGTCTACCTGGGCAGACGCGCTGTGCGGGCGCGTGAGGTGTGCGGGTGTGCGGCCTGTGCACAAACCGCACATATATGGAGATAGCGGCCACGGAAGGCCGGTTCGGCCAGCGTCCGCACAGCGGCCCGCACACCCCCTCACAAACCACCCCAAACGTCTCTCAGGAGAACCGCCATGCCCGACTACACCCAGGCCGAACGCGCCGAGGCTGAACGACTCATCGCCGACGCCTTCAACACCCCCACTTCCTACCGGGACACCAGCCTCCTGCCCGCCGTCGGCCCCACCCCGCCCGTACCCCAGCCCGGTAGGCCCCCGATGAGCCAGAAGGCGACCGACACCAGCGCCCTCATGCTCGCCGGCAGCGTCGTCACCATGTCCGTCGGCGGCGCCACCTCGCTCGTCCTCATCGCCTCCGACTACGCCGACCCGGCCGTCATCGCCATGATCTGCGCTGCCCCCGCGGCCGTGGCCGTGCCGATCCTCGCCATCGCACGGATGCTCCGCGGCGCCAAGACGCTCGTGCCCGACTCCCACACCCACAACTACAACGGGCCTGTCAGTCAGGAACACCGGAACGTCACCACGCAGACCCGCGGCATCTGGGCCAGGACCACCAACAACGGCAACTGACAGACCCCACTGCCACACTCACCCCAACCCAAGGAGGAAGCCATGGGATACGCCCACTACACGATCAACCGCAACGGGCAGAAGATCGAAGCCGGATACGCCGTCGACGCCGTCTGCGAGCAGGACGGCTGCGACGAGAAGATCGACCGCGGCCTCGCCTACCTGTGCGGCCAGACGCCCGGCGGCGACGACCACGGATGCGGCGGCTACTTCTGCGGCGCCCACCACTACATGAGCGGCGACGAGTACGTCGGCGACCTCTGCGGCGAGTGCATCGCCACCTACAGGCGCGAACACCCCGCCAACGCGTCAGCCTGACCTACCGCTCGACCAGGCCCTCGCTGTCCGCGGGGGCCTTCGGCGTAGGCACCGCCCGCGCCAGCCACCCCGGACCCGCAGCCCGGATCGGGGCCGTCGTCGGCGTTGCACCCAACGCCGCACACAGCCGGTCCAACGCATGCCGGCATTCGGCCTCAGTCGACCCGCGGACCATGTAGGAGACGCCCATAACGGCATCATGCCGGGCAGCCAGGTCCCGCAGGGGCGGACGCCCGTGATTGTGGCTCGAACCGGCCTTCCTTGACGTCTTGATCTCGCGTATGTCACAGTGCGCTGAGGCGGAACACCTATGCCCGCCGCCGCTTCAGCCCCAGGCCTCGCCGGGGGCTTTTCGTATTCCCGGGGGTGGCATGGAACTGCATCAGCTGTACCCCAACGACCTCGTCTTCGAGAACGAAGCCACCGAGGCAACCGGGGTCCCCGGAACCGTCATCCGCCAGTGGGCGCGACGCGGGAAGATTCGGCGGTTCAAGGGACGGCCCAGCGAGTACGCGGGCAATGGACGCGAGTTCAAGACCATGTACGCGCTGCCTGAAGTCGCGGCACATGCAGCTACCTACCGGCCAATGCCCCAGCGCAACCCCAAAGCCGCCTGAAGGAGTGCCATGGCCAGCGCCCTCTATCCGTCCTTCAAGCAGCTACTCCTCGGCGGCGACATCGACCTTGCCGCCGACGACATCCGCGCGATCATCGTGGACACCGCCGACTACACGTACAGCAGTGGCCACGACTTCCTCGACGACGTTCCGGCCGGCGCCCGCGTCGCCGTCTCCTCCGCCCTCGGCTCCAAGACGATCACAAGCGGCGTGTTCGACGCCGCAGACGTCACCTTCACTGCCGTCACCGGGGACAGCGTCGAGGCCGTCGTGCTCTACAAGCACACCGGCGTGGACGCGACGAGCAGCCTGATCGCTTACATAGACGGCGTGGGCGTCACCCCCAACGGCGGCAACATCGTGGCCTCCTGGAACGCCTCCGGCATCTTCGCTCTGTGAGGTAGCGCCATGGCCGTAGGGCAGCTCACCCACCTCGCCGACACCGTCACCCTCTCCACCGGCTCCTCTGCGGCCGCCACCATCCCCAACGACGGCTCAGTCGTCGTCGGCGACCTGCTCCTCGCCGCATGCGTAATGCCCAGCGGGTCCCGCACCTTCGCCATCTCGGGTGGCGCCGGTGCCTGGACGAGCCTGGGCACCGCGATGCAGTCCGGGCACATGTCCCAGCTGTGGTGGCGCATCGCCGAGGCCGGCGACCTCGGCGCGGTCATCACCGTCACCCCGAGCACTGGCAGCATCCGCCAGGTGCTCCTCCTCGGCCGGGTACGCGGCGCCCTGGCCGCGAGCCCGATCACCTCGGCCACCAACACGTCGGCCGCGGCCCTCACGAAGACCACACCGTCCCTGGGCTCGGTTGGCGCAGCGAGCCGGGAGATCGGCGTCGTCTGGGACTCCCGGGGCGCTGCCACACCGCAGACCGCGGCCTGGACCGCGCCCGCGGGCCACACGAGGCGCGGGCAGGCCTTCACCACCTCGGGCAGCGGCGCCAGCTCGGGCGCCTGGGGCGACTCGGACGCCACGGTGTCCGGGACGATCGGCTCCCGCGTCTGGACGGCCGACCAGTCCGCCCTCGGCTCCGCCTGGACCCTGGCCATCGCCGCCGGCGAGCAGCCCCTCGCCCCGGCCCGCATCGAGTCCACCGCGGCCCAGTACGCGCCCGCGCTGGCCCCGGGGGCCGTCACGCTGGCACCGGCCCGCGTCGAGTCGACGTCCGCGCTGTACGGGCCCGCACTCGCCCCCGGTTCGGTCACGATCGATCCCGGCCGCCTCGACCCCGCCACGGCCCTGTACGTGCCAGCGCTCGCCCCTGGAACGGTGACGGTCGCCCTGGGCTCGATCGCGTCCACGGCCGTCCTCTACGCGCCCGACGTCGGCGGCTTCGATCCGGACGTCACGCTCACCCTCGGCGCCCCGTCCTCCGCGTGGGCGGTCGCAGCGCCGGCCAGCCGCTGGGAGGTCGGTCCACCGTGGTGATCCCCGCGACCAGCATCGAATACCTCAACGTGACCGTCGAGACCGCCCCGGCCGACGTCGACCTCACTGGCACGCCGCCCCAGTTCCAGTTCCTCCCGGACACCAACCGGTCGAACCCCGCGCTCGCCGACTGGCTCGACGGCGAATGGGACGGCGCGGACACCGCCCGCATCCTCATCGGACCCACCACGGACGCGCCCCTCACCCGTGGCGCCTGGCACGTCTGGGTCCGCATCGACCCGCCCAACGACGAGCACGTCGTCCGCCGGGCCGGAACCCTCACCGTCACCTAGGTCACGAATAGGCCATACCAGCCAGTCACCCGGCCGCTGCAGCGGATGATGCCCCTCCGCACGTAACGTCCCGGGGGGACAGATGAACAGAGCTCCGCTCGCGCGGATGGCCATACTCGGCTCCGCCATCACCCTGCTGGCAGGGTGCAGTTCCGCAGGCAGCGACTCGGCGAAGCCCGGTCCCACGGTCACCGTGACCGTTACCGCTACAGCCACCATGAGCGACCAGCAGATTCTGGACGCGGCCGAGAAGGTGCTGGCGTCCGTCGGCGCCGACGTCTCGAAGGGCGTAGAGCCCAGCGTGACGCTCCCCGCCGTTCCCGGCCCCAAGACGGTCGTAGGTCCCGGTACCTACCTCGTCGGGGAGGACATGAAGCCGGGCACGTACAAGACGGCTGGACCCTCCAGCTCCTCGATTCCCAACTGCTACTGGGCCCGGAACAAGGACGACTCCGGCGAGTTCGGATCGATCATTTCGAACGGCACCCCCCAAGGTCAGAGCCGCATCACGGTCAAGAAGGGCGAGGTCTTCGAGACCAGCGGCTGCGAGATGTGGGAGATCGTCAGCTGAGGAGGTGGCGCCCGTGGCCGGCAACCCCCGCAACGGGCGCCCCTACCGCACGCTGTGTGACCAGCAGCGGCGCCTTCACCTTCCGTGCTGGCTGTGCGGTCACGACATCCGGTACGACATCACCGGGCCCGAGGCAGGCAGGCACCCCGATGCGTTCACACTGGACCACCTGCTGCCCCTCAGCCGCGGCGGAGACCTCCTCGACCCGGCCAACGCCCGCAGCGCGCACCGGCGGTGCAACAGCGCACGCGGTAACCGGACCAGCGTCCGCGTCCAGGGCGCATCCCGGAGGTGGTGACCGTGAAGCGCTCCGACCTCACCACCGCCACAGTCCTCGCCGCTGTACGCGACCATGCCACCTACGCCTTCGAGCGCCTGGCCTCGCAGTACCCGCCGAAGGTTGTGCAGGCCGCCTTCGACCGCGACGGGCGCAAGGGCCTCCTAGAGTGCGGCGTCAGCCTGCAGCGCCCCTGGCTCAGCCCAGCAGGGCGCTGGTACCTGCAAGTCGACCGGTCACCGTGCGACAGGAGCTGACGGGATGCCCGACATAAAACTCCAAGACGGCGAGTACGTCCTCACCCAGAGCCACGTTGCCCGCCTTGGCCAGCCCTTGCTGCCTCTGCCCGACCGCTGCTGCGGCTGCATCGGTACTCACTGCTGCATTCACGGCGAGGCCCCGTGCTCTACGTAGTCACCGGCCCCCCAGCTGCAGGCAAGAGCAGCTGGATCCGGGCCCACGCCAAAGCCCGCGACGTCGTCATCGACCTCGACCTCATGGCGCTCGCCATGGCCGGCCCCGGCGCCGACCACCACAAGCACGACCCCACCCTCCTGCGCATCGTGCACCGCGCCCGGCAAGCAGCCATCCACGAGGCAGAGCGGCACCTCGCCAACACCGACGTCTACTTGATCCACACCATGCCCCAACCCAAAGCGCTCGCCCGATACAAGCGGCTCGGCGCACGCATCATCACCGTCGACCCAGGCGAGGACATCGTCCGGCGCCGGGTCAGGGACATGAGGCAGACGGAGATGGAGGCGGTGGTCACTGCCTGGTACCGAGGGCGTAGGCGGGCCACCCCACACTCCGTCACACCGCAAGCGTCACGATCTTGGTGAACGAACGAAGCGAACGCTGATCAAGCGAACGTGGCTTCACGGAGTGACGACTCCCCATGCCCAGGGGGGAGATTGGGTCAGAACTTCAGCGGACCCTCGGGCGACCCAAACGCCCTTGTCGCTCTGTTTTGCGCGTGGACGATTTTAAAGACGCCGCTATTCACCGGCAATCCTCAACTCGGTAAATAGCGACTCTAAGTAACCGTGACGCTGAGTCACACGCAGGCGCCCGCCGTTGATCGCGGTGGGAAGGAAGGCCCGAGTCTCCCGGCTCGGGCCTTCCGCGTTTCCGGGAGATCGCAATGAGTCAGAGCAAGCCCGATACCCCATGCAGCCGTTGCGGCACGCTGCTCTTCACCAGCCGCCTGTCCCTGCCAGCTGACCGGCGTAAGTGCCTTCGGTGCAGGCGCGAGGAACCCGCTGTTCCCAAGCCGCGCGCACCGCGGCGCCTCAGCCTCCCCCCACGGATGTGTGAACGGTGCAGTGGCGTCTACTCGCCGTGCCGCAGGGGGCAGCGCTGGTGTTCGCCGCGCTGCAAGGACGGCAGTCGCGTCACCAGGTCTGGGGGAGCTGCCCGGCTCTCCCCTGAGGCGCAGGAGCGGAGGCGCCTCTACTGGCAGGAGAAGGGCCGCCGCCGACGGGCGGTCAAACGGGGTAGCACGTCGGAGCCGTACACGTTGGCGGAGATAGCCGAGCGTGACAGCGAGCGCTGCGGCCTGTGCGGGTCGGCGGTGCCGATGGACGTTCGCGTGCCTAACCCGCTGGCCCCGACGATCGACCACGTCATCCCGATCTCGCGAGGCGGTGGGGATACGCGGACGAACGTGCAGCTCGCCCACTTCCGCTGCAACAGCGTCAAGGGTGCTCGCGAGATCGACCGCATAGTTCCCGCAGGTTGAGGGGGTAGTCGTGGCTGGTGCCGAGGACGCGACCCGCCTGGAGATCGATGACCTCGGAGTCGAGCAAGTCGCTCCGGGCATGACGGCAATTGCCCTGTCGCTGGCGGCGGCTCTCGATGCAACCGACGCTCCCACCTCGGCCGCAGTCGTTGCCCGCGAGCTGCGCGCCACCCTCCTCGAGCTCCGGAAGGTCGCGCCGGTCGCGACGGAAGGGGACGCGCTCGATGACCTCGCTGCTCGACGCGCCGCTCGCCGTGGCGCCTAGCCACGTGACTCTCGGTGTCCAGACCCCCCGGGTCGTCACCGCTCCTCCCTACGTCTCCACCTCGGGACAGGAAGCCGTCGAGCTGGCAGCGGTCGCCGGCCTCCAGCTCGACCCCTGGCAGCAGCACGTGCTGCATGTCGGTCTGGGCGAGACTGCCGACGGCAGCTGGTCCGCCTTCGAGACCTGCGTGAACGTGCCGCGCCAGAACGGCAAGGGCGCGATCATCGAAGCGCGTCAGCTCGCCGGGCTCTTCCTGTTGGGCGAGCGGCTGATCCTGCATTCGGCACACGAGTTCAAGACCTCCATCGAGGCCTTCCGTCGCATCGAGTCCCTCATCATGAACTGCGACCAGCTGCGCAAGCGCGTCTCGAGGGTGCGGCGGACGACGGGCGAGGAAGCGATCGAGCTGACCACCGGGCAGCGCCTGCGGTTCCTGGCTCGCAGCGGCGGCTCCGGCCGCGGGTTCACCGGCAACTGCAACATCCTCGACGAGGCGATGATCCTGGGCGATGACGCCATGGGCGCACTGATGCCCACCATGGCGGCGGTGCAGAATCCGCAGATCTGGTACTTCGGGTCGGCGGGCATCGGATCTCCCTCGGTGCATCTGGCCCGGCTGCGCAGGCGGGCCCTGCAGGCGATGGAAGCGGGCGTGCCGGACCCGTCGCTGGCGTACCTGGAGTGGTCCATCAACCCGCACGTCAAGGAGTGCAGGCCGGACTGTGCGGACCATGACGACCCGCTGGCTGCCTTGTCTGCCGCCAAAGCCAATCCGGCTCTTGGGCACCGGCTCACACTGGAGCACACGGAGCGCGAGCGGTTGTCGATGGGTGAGGCTGTCTTCGCCCGAGAGAGGCTGGGTGTGGGCGACTACCCGTCTGACATGGCAGATACCTGGTCAGTCATCGGGGAAGATGCCTGGCGGGCGCTGGGTGACGGTACATCCAGGATGGCGGACCCGGTGGCGTTCTCCCTGGATACGACCCCTGAGCGGACGCATTCGGCTATCTGTGCGGCCGGGGCGAACGGTGACGCCATACATGTGGAGGTCATCGACCACCGGCCCGGCACAGGGTGGGCGCCCGAGCGGCTGGCCGAGCTCGTGGCGAAGTGGAAGCCGTGCGCGGTCGTAATTGACGAGGGCGGCCCGGCCGGCTCCCTCGTTCCCGCGGTGAAGAAGGCTTTGAAGGACGCGGGGCTGGCCGACCAGGAGATCGACGATCTGCTGGTGATCCCGAAGACCCGCCAGGTCGCTGCTGCTGCGGGCCAGTTCTATGACGGCGTCGCCGAGCAGAAGATCGTGCACCTGGATCAGGCACCTTTGGCGACCGCGCTTGCCGGTGCCGACAAGCGACCCATCGGTGACGGCTGGGGGTGGGCTCGCCGCGGCGTGAGTGTCGACATCAGCCCGTTGGTGGGCGTCACGCTGGCGGCGTGGGGGCATGCCGAGCGGGCGCACGTCGAGCCGGAGGGGGCGCCGAACCTGTGGTGAAGACCGTGGCCCTGCTGGCCTTCGAGAGCCTGTGCCTGCTGTGTGCGCTGTTCGGGGTGTGGCTCATCTATCCGCCGGCCTCGTTCATCGTGGGCGGCTTGATCGGGGCGGCGGGCGCTGAGCACGCCTCATCCCGCCGTAGGCCGACGAAGAGGGGGGCTGGCTGATGAGCCTGTTCGGTCTCTTCGAGCGGCGGTCGGTGGAGAACCCGGCGGTGCCGCTCACGTCCACGTCTCTGCTGAACCTGGTGGGTGGGGAGCCGGTCGAGGCCGGTGTGTCGGTGTCGGAGACCAGTGCACTGCACATGCCTGCCGTGTGGCGGGCTGTGGCGGTCATCGCCAACGTCTCCGCAGCGCTGCCTCTGCACTGCTACACGGTGGGCACGAAGGACAGGGCGACCGTCGACCTGCTGGACGACCCGCACCCTGAGCTCACGCGGTTCGAGCTGTGGCGCCTGGCCTACGTGCACCGCGTGCTGTGGGGGAACGCCTACTTGCAGAAGATCCGCAACGGAGCTGGAGTGGTCGTGCAGTTGTGGCCGATCCGTCCGGACCGCGTCAAGGTTGCCCGAGAGCGACCCTCGGCTGACAACCCCAGTGGCAAGATTTTCTGGGTCGAGGACGACAACGGGCAGCGAGTGCCACGGACCACGCGGGACATCCTGCACCTCCCGGGCCTGGGCTACGACGGCTTGACTGGGGTGTCCCCCATCCGTGCCGCAGCCCAGGGCATCGGACTGGGGCTGGCCGCGGAGAAGTCGGCAGCCAAGCTGTACGGCTCGGGCAACATGATCAGCGGCGTGCTGCAAACCGAGCAGCGGCTCAACAGCGATCAGGCCGCGGCGCTCAAGGCGAACTGGAAAGCGAAGCTGTCCGGGCACCAGGCGGCTCACGACATCGCGGTCCTCGACTCCGGCGCGTCCTTCCACCCGGTGACGATGCCGTACCGAGACTCGCAGTTCCTGGAGTCACGGCAGTTCCAGGTGACGGAGGTCGCCCGCATGATGGGCGTCCCGCCCTTCCTGCTGATGTCGACGGAAAAGTCGACCAGTTGGGGCACTGGGCTGGAGCAGCAAGCGCAAGGCTTTGTGACTTGGGACCTCGGCCCCACGTGGCTGACGCCGACTGAGCAGCGCATCACCAAGGAGCTGCTCCCCGCCAGCCAGTACGCCAGGTACGCGCTTCAGGGGCTGCTCCGTGGTGACACCCAGTCTCGGGCGACGTTCTACCGGGCGATGCGCGATGTCGGCGCATTCTCCGCCAACGACATCCGCGCCCTGGAAGACCTGCCTCCCATCGAGGGCGATGAGGGCGACACCTACCTGCAGCCCACGTACATGGCGCCGCTTGGCTCCGATCCGCTTGATACCGACGGCACGACCACTACGGAGGGCGAGGACGATGAGGACTGAGGAGCGACGAGACCTCACCCTGGCCACGGCCGGGCTGCAGGTACGGGCCGACGAGGAGAGCGGGGCCGCTACCGGCTTTGTCGGTCACGCGGCGGTGTTCAGCTCGCGTACTGCGATCGGCAACCCGCTGACCTGGGGGTTTTACGAGGAGATCGCGCCCGGCGCGTTCACCAAAACGATCAGCGAGGGCGACGCGCGGATGCTGGTCGACCACGACACCCGCATGGTCGTCTCCCGCGTTTCGGCCGGCTCGCTGCGCCTGGCACAGGATGCGATCGGCCTAGCAGTGGAAGCAGACCTCGACAGCGACCTGTCCTACGTCCGCGACCTGGTCGTGAACCTCAGGAATCGCAACATCACCGGGATGAGCTTCGGCTTCCGGGTCGTCAAGGACGACTGGGAGCCCGTCGAGATCGAGACCGTCGACGGGGCCAAGGCCGAGGCCGAGCTGCGGATCATCCGCGAGGTGCAGCTGTACGAGGTCTCCGCGGTGACGTTCCCTGCCTATGAGGACACCGACGCCGGGCTGCGCTCCGTCGGTGTCGCCCTCGCCGCGCGCGGTGACGCCGCGGCCTTCGACCGCCGGGCCGCCTACAGGCCCGAGCTTCTGAGCTTCCGTCGCGAGCCGGCAGAGACCACTCGCGACAGTGACGAGACCCAGCCGGGAGAGACCACTGGGGTACGTCAGGCGCTGCGCATGGAGGCGCTCGCCGCCCGCTACCGCTTGGCGCGGTAGCCGCAACCACCCTCACCCCCAGCCCTTGGCCATCCCGGCCCGGGGCTCTCAGTGCTGGAGGCACAATGCCCAACCGACTGCAGGCCCTGCTCGACAAGCGGGCCACCGCCTGGAGCGCCGCTCAGGAATTCCAGGCCCGCGGCGATGACGCGCCGCTGTCCGCCGAGGACCGGAGCGCCTGGGACGCGGCCCTCGCCGAGGTCGAGCGCCTCGGCCAGGAGATCGAGACCGAGGAGCGGCACGCCCGCCTGTCGGCCGTCGACTATTCGCAGATCGTCACCGAGGGCGCCGACACCGAGGCGGCCGAGGAGGACCGTGCCCGTCACGGCGGGGAGGAGGGCGTGGCCGCCTACGCCAACGCCTGGCGTAGCTGGCTGCGCGACGGATCCCAGGATCTGACCTCGGCGGAACGCGGTGTACTGCGCACCGGCTGGGTCGACGGCAAGGAGCTCCGCGCGCAGGGCGTGGCCACGGGCGCGGCGGGTGGTTACGTCGTCCCGGCCGACTTCCGCAACAAGATGATCGAGACGATGAAGTTCTACGGCGCGATGCGCCAGGTCTCTGAGGTCATCACCACCGAGTCCGGCGTCACCCTGCCGTGGCCGACGAACGACGACACCGGCAACGTGGGTGCCATCCTGTCGGAGAATACCCAGGTCACCGAGCAGGACGTCACTCTCGGCCAGCAGGACATCGGCGCATACATGTACACGTCGAAGCTCGTGCGCGTGTCCCTGCAACTCCTGCAGGACTCCGTGCTGGACTTCGAGACGTGGCTGGCCCGCAAGCTGGGGGAGCGCATCGGCCGCATCCAGAACACGCATTTCACCACCGGCACGGGCACCGCCCAGCCGGAAGGCGTGCAGACCAACGCCACGATCGGCAAGACGGGCGCCTCGGGCCAGACCACGTCGGTCACCTACGACGACCTGGTCGACCTGATCCACTCCGTGGACCCGGCCTACCGCAACTCGGGCCGCGTGCAGTTCATGCTCGCCGACTCCACCCTGGGCGCGGTCCGCAAGCTGAAGGACTCCCAGAACCGTCCGCTGTGGGAGCCGTCCATCCAGGCCGGCGCACCCGACCGGATCCTGGGCTACAGCTACACCGTCAACCAGGACATGCCGGCCATGGCGGCCAGCGCCAAGTCCATCCTCTTCGGTGACTTCTTCGCCGGCTACCTCATCCGCGACGTCAGCAGCATCCAGACCCTGCGTCTGGCGGAGCGGTACGCCGACTACCTGCAGGTCGGGTTCCTGGCGTTCTCTCGCGCGGACGGCACCCCGCAGGACACGGCCGCCGTCCGCGCCTACCGCAACGCCGCCAGCTGATCCGCCACCCCCAGAACAGGAGATCACTCATGGCGACCAGCCAGAGGAAGGACAGCATCCCTGAGTCCGCGACCGGGGTGCTGCAGGAAAAGCCGACCGCGAAGGCCGCCGAGACGGGCGACCACGACCGCATCGTCATGGCGTCCCGCAAGGCCGACGGCTCGATGGACCAGACCGACCCGGAGTTCATCGGCGACAAGGATGTCGCGCTCGCCGCGGCCAAGGAGCAGCTCGCGCAGCAGGCCGCCTCGGCCGTCGACACCGCGGCGCGCGGCGCAGTGCACACCCCGGACGCCGGCGAAGCCGGTTCCTCCACACCGGACCCTGACGTGCAGTCCCTCAAGGACGCCCAGGACGAAGCGGTGAAGGCCGCCGAAGCCAAGGCCGAGCGCGAGGTCAACCAGCTCCACAAGGGAGCGGGAGACCGCTGATGGCACGGATCCGCATGCTGACCAGCGTCAGCGGCCGCGGGTTCGTCTGGGATGCCGGGCAGGAGATCGACCTGCCCGGCGCCGAGGCCGCGGTCTGGGCCGACGGGGTACGCGCCGAGCTGGTCCGTGACACCCCTATCGAGACTCCCGAGGCTACGACCGCACGCCCCGAGCGGACGGCTCGACGGCCACGCACCACCAATCGCAGCAAGGGGTGAGCAGGGTGCCGTTCGATCTCGGTGACACCGTCCGTCTGGAAGCCACATGCCGCGATGCGGCCGGCACCCTCACCACCGCGTCCTCCGCAGTCCTGACCCTCACTCTCCCCGACGGCACTACCGCCACCCCAGCGGTCGGTGCACCGGCCTCGGCCGGCGAGTACCGCGTCGACTACGTCACGACCCAGGCCGGCCGCCACGCCGTGCGCTGGACTTTCACAAGTCCAGCCTCCGCGTACACCGACGTCTTCGACGTTCGCGAGGCCGCACCATCCCTGATCCTCAGCCTTGCCGACGCGAAGCGGCACCTGCGCTATGCCCCTGACGACACCTCTGATGACGACCAGATTCGGGAGTGGCTTGAGACCATTACCATCGGCGTCGAGCACTTCGCGGGTGTTTGCTGCCGGCGAGTGGTCACCGAGCAGCACGTCATCCCTAGCGTCGGGTCGGCAACGCTGGCGCTCCGCCGGACCCCCGTCCTGTCAGTGACCTCCATCTCGGCCGTGCTCACCGGCGGCCAGTCCTACCTGCCGGCAGACCTCGACGTCGACGGTCCGACCGGCATCATCAGCCGACTGGACGGGGCAAGGCTGTACGGTCCACTTCGGGTGACCTACGTCGCGGGCCGCGCGGTGATACCTGCCAACCTGTCGTCCGCGGCTCGCATCATCCTGCAGCACCTGTGGCGCACCCAGTACGGGGCGTCCCGTGGCCTGTCGAGTATCGGCGGCGGAGATGACTACTCGGTCACCGAGCCGATGCCCGGCTTCGGGTACGCGATCCCCAACAGGGCCATGCAGCTCTTGGAGCCGGACCGCCTGCCGCCGGGGGTGGCCTAGATGCTCACCTCCCGCGTCCCCGCCGCAGTCGACGCTCTGCTTGAGCTCTTGCAGATGGCCAACGGCCTGACCGGTGTCCGCGTGCTGGACGGGCCTCCAACAACCAACCTCGCCAATGACTGGCTGTCCGTCGGCTGGCAGCCGGATGGCGACAACGCGGTCAGCTTGCGCCAGGACTTTGCCGGGGCGGGCGCCCGCCAGCGTGACGAGGAATTCAGCATCCACTGCTACGCCGAGTCCCGCGCTGGCGGCACCGACATGGCCGGCCGCCGCCGCCGCGTCTTCGAGATTGTCGGCGAGGTCGAAACAATCCTGCGGGCCAGCAACGACCGGCCCGAGGCACCGACCCTGAACGGCGCCGTGCTCTGGGCACACCTCACTACCGGCGACCTCGTGCAGGTCCAGGCCGAGGGCTCCCTGGCCGGTCTCGACTTCACGGTCGGCTGCCGCGCCCGCATCTGACCCACCCCTGTAAGGAGCCCGCGCCCGCGGGCCCGCCGCCATGCCCCGAAGGAGACACGCCCATGGCGAAGGTCCGATGGCTCGGCCCCGTGCCGGTTGAGGTGCCCGAGCTCGCAGGCCGCGTCGTGCAGCCCGACGAGGTCGTCGAGGTGCCGGATGCCCGATACGACGCCTACGTCTGCCAGACCGTGAACTGGGAGCCCGTCGAGGAGCCCAAGGAACCCGCCGCGCCGAGGAAGGCCGCGGCCAAGCCCCAAAGGAGTGACGACTGATGGCGATCGGATCCGGCCTCGGTGGCCAGCTCGGCATCGCCGCCGAAGTCACCTACGGCACCTTCGTGGCACCCACCCGTTTCCTGGAGTTCACCAAGGAATCGCTGGTCCTGAAGAAGACCACGGAGCAGTCGGCCGGCGTCGCCGGAGGCCGCTTGCTGGCGCTGTCCGACCGGCGTGTCCTGACGCAGCAAGAGGTCACGGGCAGCGTCGACTGCGAGGTCACCAACACCGGCATGGGCCTGTTCCTGCAGTCCCTCATGGGGACCACCGTCACCCCGGTTCAGCAGGGCGCCACGGCCGCCTACCTGCAGACCCACCCCCTGGCCGACAACTTCGGCAAGAACCTCACGATCCAAAAGGGCGTGCCGCTCACCACCGGCACGGTCACGGACAAGACCTTCCTGGGCTGCAAGATCACCAGCGCGGAGTTCTCGTGCGAGTCCGGCGGCATGCTGACCTCGTCCTGGGAGATCAACGGCCGGACCTGCGACGAGGGCCAGACCCTGGCTGCGGCCACCTACCCGAACCGGAAGCCGTTCCACTTCGCCCAGCTGACCGTCAAGACCGGGACGTTCGCCTCGGAGACCGCGCACGACGGGGTCCGCAAGGTGTCCGTGAAGATCGAGCGGCCCATGGCGACCGACCGGTACTACGCCGGCCAGCTGGGACTGAAGAAGGAGCCCATCTCCAACGACCTGGTGAAGATCACCGGCACGATCGAGATGGACTACGTCTCGACGACGCTGGACGACCTGCACACCTCCGACGCGGCGACGTCGCTGGTCCTGGAATGGGTCGGCCCGCTGATCGCGTCGACGTACTACGAAACGTTCCGGATCACCCTGCCCGCCATCAAGATCGACGAGGCGCCGCCGCAGATCGACGGGTTCGAGGTCGTCAAGCCCAGCTACCAGTTCACGGCGCTGTACGACGGCACCAACCAGCCGGTGATCCACTACATCTCCGTCGACACCGCGGTGTAGCCGTGACTCGGGACATCCGCATCCTCAACACGGGCGCCCTGCTGGAACTCTCCCGCCGACTGCGGTCAGTGAACGAGGAGACGGTCAGGTCCTCGATGCACCGCAGGATCCGGCGCGCGGCCGAGCCGCTGCGCGCCGACCTGCAGCGCACCGTCCGGAACCTGCCGATCCAGAGCCAGGGCGCGCGCGGCCGCGGCGGACCGTCCCCGACAACGCGGCCGCTGCGCGCCACCATCGCCGCAGCCATCCGCCTGTCGGTCCGGACCACCGGCAACCCCGGGGCCCGGGTCTGGATCGACCGCGCCGCTCTCCCCCCTGACCTGCGCAACATGCCCACCGTCATGAACTCCGGCCGGATCCGGCACCCGGTGTATGGCAACCGCCGCCGCTGGACGACGCAGACCACCACGCCCCTGTGGTGGGAAACCACCATCCGCCGCCACCGGCCCCGCATGGAGCGCGAGGTCGAGCGGGTCCTCGACGACATACGCCGACGCCTCGGCTGAACGGAGCAGCGCATGATCATCCTGTACCGGCCCGCAGACGGCGGCGAGGAACAGCACTTCGACATGCGGCGGGTCCGCACCTCCGAGGCAGCGGTCGTCCAGAAGGCCACCGACATGAAGTGGGGAGAGATCAAGGTCGGCGTCCGCGAGGACGACCCCACCTCCCTGCGGGGGATCGTCTGGATTTTGAAGAAGCGGGAACAGCCGAACCTGCGATGGAGCGACTTCGACCCGGAGAACGACGAGCTCACCTCGCGGTTCGACACCCGTGAGGTCGCCCTCTACGTGGCCGAAATCCTGTCCCTGCCCGAGGAGAAGCGGGCCAGCGCCGCCGACGAGCTGAAGGCCTGGGCCCTCAACCCGGCCGACGTAGATGCCGCGCTGGCCGAGGCGGCGGCACCCCCAAAAGAGGCAACGACGATGGAGACATCGAAGGCCGACGACTGACCTACCTGGGCCTGTTCGCTCACCTCCTGCACCAGGGCCCGAGGGACGTCGACAACTGGACTGTCGAGGAGTTCGACGAGCTCTGCGCCTGGATCGACCGACACCAAGCCGCAGCGGCGAAGGGGGACTCCAGTGGCTGAGCGCATGGCTTTCATCCTCGACGGCGACGACAACTTGTCTCCCGTGTTCCGGCGTATCGGGGAGTCCGCCGAGCGGTTCCACCACCGGATCAACGAAGCGGTCGACGAGTCCGGGGGCGAACTGCGGGCGTTCACCCGCGGTGCCGGCGGTGGGCTGCAGGAACTCGCCCGGACCATGGACGGCGCGGGCCGGGCCGCCGACAGTCTCGGCGACGGCAGCGCGGACGCAGCGGTCGAGGTACGGAACCTTGGCGAGGCCGCGGCCGATGCCAACCAGCAGGTGGCGCAGCTGACCCGCGACTCCCGCGGCCGCCTGCGGGACCTGCGCGGCCGGTTCGTCACCGCGGCGGAGGCAGCCGAGCGGTTCGGGGTCGACATCAACACCGTGGTGCCCAGCCTGAACCGGGTGAGCGGCGCCGCGGGCGATGCGACCACAGCGCTCGGCGCCCTCGGCGGCAAGGGCGGCGGGGGCATGGGCGGCGTCATGGGCGGCGTAGCGGCCGTCGCCGGCCTCTCGCTGCTGCCCGCGCTCGGCGCCCTGGTCCCGATGCTGCTCGGCGCCGGCACCGCAGCCATCACCATGAAGTTGGGTTTCTCTGGGATTTCCGACGCGATGCAGGCGGCGACCAAGGGGAAGAAGGAGTACGAGAAGGCCCTCAAGGCTCTCCCGCCTCCGGCCCGGGAATTCACTAAGCAGCTTGTGGCCACGAAGAAGGAATTCTCTGGACTGAGTGGCGAGATTCAGAAAGCGATGCTGCCTGGATTCACGCAGGCTCTGAAAGATTCCAGTCCCGTCATCAAGATTCTCGGCTCGGCCATGACCGAGTTGGGCGCCGGGTTCGGAAAGGCGGCGGCCGGCGCCGGGCGCCTGATGAAGGACGGCGAGTTCCAGCGGGAACTCACCGCGAACTTGAAGCTCGGCAAGATCTTCGTCGACGACCTGACCCGAGGATTGGGCGGCCTGGGTCGAGGCTTCTTGCAGTTCGGCGCGACCAGCGAGCACACGCTGCGCTCTCTGTCGGGTGGCCTCTCCGATCTGCTGGCCAAGGGCCTGCCCGGGATGTTCCAGGGGCTGCAGCGCGGGACCGAGGGTTCGTCGAAGTTCCTCGACGGCCTCTTCGGGATGATCAACAAACTGCTGCCGTCCATCGGCCGGTTCAGCGGCGAGGTCGCTCGGATCTTCGGCCCGTTCCTCGGCGAACAGATGTCGCTCCTGGGCAATGTCCTGTCGCGCAGCCTGGATCTCTTCGGCGTAGCGATCCGCACCCTGTCCCCGGTGTTCAAGGATTTGACGTTCGGACTGAAAGCAGCCTGGCTGCTCGCGCAGCCTTTCGCGTCTGCTTTCAAGGATGCGGGCGCCGCAATTCTCGGCGCCTTCACTCCCGGCACGGATGCGGTCAACAATTTCCGGGGACCGTTGCAGCGACTGCACGCCACGGTCCAGGAGAACAAGCTGGGCCTGATGGAGTTCGCCCGCATCGGCGGGAACATGATGCTCACCCTCGCCGAGGGCGTGCTCAAGTCCCTGCCGATCGCCCTGCAGGGGTTCCGGCTGCTGGCGACCGGAGCGCTGACCGCACTCGACGCGATCATCTCCGGCCTGGCCATGACCATCGGGAAGATTCCCGGCATCGGTGACGAGTTCGTCGAGGCCAACCGCACCTTTGACTCCTTCAAGAACTCTTTCATCAGCGGGCTGCACACCGCCGAACAGAAGACCGCAGCGTTCTCCGCATCGGTGGCGCCGCGCCTCAGCCAGAACCGGCTGCAGATGAACATCTCGTCCTGGGAAAGCCAGATCAAAGTCGCCAAGGGCCAGCTGGCGTCTGTCCCGCCGGAGAAGCGGGCCGCGCTGCAGGCACACATCGGGCAGCTTGAGGCCAAGGTCGCCGAGGCCAAGCGCGAGTTGCGATCGATCCCGGACGAGACGGTCTACCTGACCGTCATCTCACGGAACCTGACCGACTCCTCACTCAACCGCAGCCGCATCGTCGACGGCCGGCTCACCCGTGCACGTGGCGGCATCGTCCGCGGGCCCGGAACCAGCACCTCGGACAGCATCCCCGCCTGGCTGTCCGACGGCGAGTACGTCGTCAGCGCCGCCGCGGTGCAGCAGATCGGGGTGAGCAACCTCGACGCGCTCAACCGCGGCCGCTCCCTGGCCGCAGTCCCCGCGGCGGCCGGGCCGGTTGCGCGGCCTGCGGTGCAGGCGCAGGGCTCCACCGTGGTGCAGAACTACATCACCATCGAGGGCGCCATGGACCCGGTCGCCGTCGCCCAGCAGCTGGAACGGGTCCTGCTCAAGCTGCAGCGCAGCTACGGCCTGCCGACGGGGGTGCTGTCGCGGTGACGATCAAGCCCGTGTTGCGGGTGGCCTTCGGTTTCGCGCCGATGGCCACCTCGGTCAACTGGACCGACATCAGCCAGTGGGTCGACCTCGCGTCCGGGATCCGCTGCACCCGCGGCGCCGCCGACGAGCTGACCCAGACCCAGCCCAGCACCATGAGCCTGACCCTGGACAACACCGACGGCCGGTTCTCCGCCGGCCTGGCCACCTCCCCCTACTACCCCTACGTCCGCCCCGGCTGCCCGATCCAGCTCGGCATCGTCACCCTCGCCGGGAAGAACCACATCCGCACCCCGGGGTTCGAGGGCGGCAGCATGGACGGCTGGAGCAACAGCGCGACCAGCCCCGCGTTCGCGGTCGTCCCCAGCACCACCCGCGCCCACTCCGGTACCTACTCCCTGAACGTGGCTTGGCAGAACACGGGGACGGGTGGGGTCGTCGAGCAGACGGTGTACGGCCTGGACGTGGGCGTCACCTACACCCTGTCGGGCTGGGTGTGGGTGCCGACCGGGGACCCGGCCGTGCGCTGGCTCATCGACGGCGGCAGCCCCGGCACGGCCTCCGCCGTGACCAACGCCTGGACGCAGATCACCAAGACCTTCGTGGCGACGAGCACCAGTCACACGGTGCAGCTCACCACGAACGTGACCTCGCCGCTCGCCCTGGACACGGTGTGGCTGGACGATGTCCAGCTGGAGGTCGGGGCGTCCGCGGCCAGCTTCGACAGTGCGGGCGCGGACCTGCACTGGCGGTTCTACGGGCTGGTGAATCAGTGGGACACCGAGTGGATCACCCGGCAGAGCAAGGTGCTCCTGACCGCGACCGACTTTTTCAAGAACCTGTCGCGGCAGCCGCAGTTGGATGCGCTCCTCAGCGAGGAAATCAAGCAGCTCAACCCCGTCCTGTACTACCCCCTGACCGAGCCGTCGACCTCCGTGTCCGCCGGTGACCTGGGCGGCACCGGCGCGGGCAGCCTCGTCCAGGCGCAGGTCGGCACCGGTGGGTCCGTCACGTTCGCCGAGGTGCCCGGCCCGGCGGCCACCGAGGTGAACGTCCTCCAGATGGCGCCCGCCGGCGCGTCCAATGGGATCCGGCTGGACGCCTACATGGGTGCCTACGCCGAGGAGCAGACCACCCTGACGAACGTCACCTTCGAGTGCTGGTTCCAGACGTCGACGGTGGGCCGCTACTTCATGGCCGCCCGCTCCGACTCCTTCCAGCACGAGATCGTGTTCGGGTTGAACGGCAGCGGCTATCTGATCATCGAGCACACCGGGGCGGGTGGCGCCCGGACCGTGTCCGTCGTCAACGCGACCAACCTCGCTGACGGGGCCTGGCACCACGTCGTCTACGACGAGTTCGACCAGGACGTCTACATCGACGGCGGTGCCCCGATCACCGTGTCGATCGTGCCCATGCTCGCGCTGCGCTACCTGTCGATCGGCGGCTACCCCGACCAGCTGTGGGCCGGGGCCGTCGCCCATGCGGCGATCTACACCGGCAACCAGACCCCTGCGCTGATCGCCGCCCATTACGACGCCGGGATGACCGGCTACGCCGGTGAGGACTCCGACGAGCGGATCCTGCGCCTCGCCGGGTACGCGGGCGTTGTCGCCGTCGACGCGGTCGGCGACTTCTCCCCCGTCGCTTCCCAGGGCCGCGGCGGGAGCAGCGCCCTGGAACTGATGCGCGCCGTCGAGGCCACCGAGGGCGGCCGGCTGGCCAGCCACCGCGACGGCCATGCGCTCCTCTTCCAGAGCAGGACCGTCCGCTACAGCACACCCATCGCGCTCACCCTGGACTTCGGCGACCTGGAAACCGACGGCGTCCAGTACGCGGCCGATGACCAGAAGCTCGTCAACCAGTACAAGGTGACCCGCCCGGGTGGCGCGACACAGCGCGTGGTCGCCGCCTCGTCGGTCACCGCGTTCGGGCCGGCACCGAAGGAGGACACGATCCTGACGGTGACCGACGCCGAGGCACTGGACGCGGCGAACTGGAGGGTCTCGCGGTACGCGACCGTGGAGCCGGAACTGCGGGAGCTGCCGATCCGAGCGTATGCGCAGTCGGTCGCCACCTACCGGACGCTCCTCGACGCGGACATCTCCACCCTGTTCGCGGTGACCGGGCTGCCCGCGCAGGCGCCCGCCAGCACGGTGACAGCGAGAGTCGAGGGCTACGTCGAGACCATCGGCCTGGAGTCCCACCTGATCCAGTTCCACACCTCGCGCGGCCAGACCGACGCGGCATGGACGCTCGACAGCAGCACGTACAGCGTCCTCGGTTCCACCACCCGGCTCGGCTACTAGGAGGCCCCGTGCGCATCAAGGACACCCCCGTGCGGCGGGCCCAGCACTTCTACACGCCGTCACCCGACCAGCGGCCCGACGCCTGGGACCTGGTCCCCCCGGCCGAGCGGGCATGGCGCTGGTACGAGCAGCAGGTGCAGCGCCGCGTCACCCCGCCCGCCGGGATGCTCCTCGGCGCCGGCATCTACGCCCGGATCAACCACGGCCGCTGGGTGGCCGACTGCCCGTGCGGCAGCGCCCAGGTCGTCACCCCGGACGACCCGCGGTTCGCCTGCCCCGAGTGCGGCTACGGCTGGGCGCGGCTCATCTTCCCCGCGCAGCCCGCGGCCGCCGAGGAGGAGGTGTCGGCCCGGCCGCCGCACGAGCGGAACTGGTGGCATGCCGATGACGAGACGGCGTGGGACCGGCGCCGGCCGCCGGTGCCGGACAAGGGCGCGGGCCGACAGGACCCGGTACCTGAGGAGCCCGCGCCGGTCGAGCCTGACCCGAAGGACCCGCTGCTCGATGCGAAGGGAGGGCCGGGCCGATGATGATGCTGGCCACGCCGCGAACCTGGGTGGTCGGCGAGGTCGTCACCGCCGCGCAGCTCAACGCGGAGATCCGCGACCAGTTCAACGCGCTCATCAACTCCAACCCTGAGATCGTCAAGTCCGGGGACACCCCGCGGCCATCGACAACGACTCTGGCCGCGGACCCCCACCTCGCGCTTGCCGTCGCGGCCAGCGCCACCTACATGGTCGAAGGGTTCATCGACTACGACGGCGTATTCGGCGCCGGCGGCCTCAAGGTCGACTGGACCCTGCCGGCGGGTGCGACCATGCGCTGGGGCCTGCTCGGCAACGTCGTCGCCGACACCACCCAGAAGGCGGCGACGAACACAACCGACCAGACCGGCAGCCTGACCGTTGGTACCTACGGCACGGGCGGCACCCACACCCACGCCCGGCTGTCCGGCCACCTCACCACCGCTGGCACGGCCGGAACCATGACGATGCGCTGGGCGCAGAACGCCTCCAACGCCACCGCGACCACGGTCTACGCGAAGTCCTGGATCCGCCTCCGCCGCGTCACCTGACCCGCCCCACCCCGCAGCCCCGCCCGTTGGCCGGGGCTGCCCTCATGCCCTGGAGGCCCGCATGTCCACCGGCGCCCAGTTCTACCCCGGCGCCTCGACGGCGTACCGATACGACGGCCGCTACCCGGGGCTGATGCAGGAGATCAACTGCTGCGTCACCCACACCACCGAGGGCACGTCGCTCCCCGACTACGGAGGCGGGGTGAGCGCACCCAACGTCACGATCCTGCCGGACATCCCGAACAAGCGGATCAGGGTGTACGCGCACTTCCCCGCAGACATGTCCGCCCGCGCGCTCGTCGACAACCCGAACACCGAGGTCCGCACCAACCGCAACAACTGCCATCAGGTCGAACTCGTCGGCAGCTGCGACCCCGCACGCCGCACGAGCTGGGGCACCCGCCGGGCCGGCGTCGACTACATCTACTGGCCCGACGCCCCGGACTGGCTGCTCCGCGAGTACGCCAAGTACGTGGCGTGGCTGCACACCGAACACGGCGTCCCGCTCGCCTCTACCCCGCGGCCGTGGTTGCCGTACCCGACGAGCTACGGCAACAGCAAGGCCCGCATGACGCTCGACGAGTGGCACAACTTCAAGGGCCACTGCGGGCACATGCACGTCCCCGACGGCAACGACCACGGCGACCCCGGCAACACCCGTATGGACCTCGTCCTCGGCTACGCCAAGACCATCGTGAGCGGCGACAAGCCCGACCCCGGGCAGCCGCCGACCGTCCCCTCTGTCCCCGCGCCCCGGTACCGCCGGCCGCGCGCCTACCGAGCGATCGGACTCTGAGATGACCACACCTCCCACCACCCCGCCGCCCGCACCCAAGGTCCCCAAGCCCGAAGGCCTCATCCTCGTCAAGGGCCAGCCTCAGCAGGGCGACGGCAAGGCCGTATTCGGCATCTGGCCCAGCGGCTACGTCCGGCAGATCACCGCCGCCGAGTACACGCTGTGGGGCAACCCGCCGATCGACCACTGGATCCCCGGCACCGCAGACGGCGACGCCCAGTTCAACCAGCTCTTCGCCTACGACAAGGCCCTCCGGGGCTGAGAGGACCACCCATCATGATCTTCAAGAGAGAGCCGGCGCTCTGGCTCGGCCTGGCCGCCATCGTCGTCAAGCTGCTGGCCGCGTTCGGCATGGACGTGTCTGCCGAGCAGCAGGCCGTCATCAACGCGGTCGCCGCGGCCCTCGTCGGCCTGATCCTCGCCGTAGTCGCCGGAGACGCGATCGGCGCCGCCGTCCTCGGTTTCGCGCAGGCCGTCCTGGCGCTCGCCGTCGGCTTCGGCCTCGACTGGTCTGCGGAGCAGCAGGCCGTCGCCCTCGCCGCCGCGGCCGCGGTAGTCGCGATGTGGGATCGGACGCAGATCGCCGCGCCGGCCCCGTCTGCCGCGGTACGGCGCCCGCTCTCGGGCGTGTAGATGAGGTGCCGTGCGGTCCGGCGGCTCCGACAGCAGCTGGGCCGCCGCGGCCATTTCCTCCTCATCCTCGGCATCGGCAAGACATGCTGGGGCGTCAGCTTCCTTGTCGATCCACCCAACGCGGAGGGGCTGCGGCTCCTCACGCAGGTGTGCTCACTGCGTCACTGGGCTTGGCTGTGGATCGTCGCAGGACTCATCACCACGATCTCCGCGTTCCTGCGCGTCGGCCGTGATCGATGGGGGTTCGTCGCTGCACTGGTTCCGCCGGCCGTGTGGGCGATCGCTTACCTCGCCGCTGTCATCAGCGGCGACTACTCCCGCGGCGCATGGGTCGCCGTCTGGTACCTGACCTCCCACGTGGGGGTGATCATGTGGGCCGCGACGGTGCCCGAGCACTCCGTGCCCAAGCCTCCGCGGACCCGGAGAGCTGAGGGCGGATGACAGGGGTCTGGGCAGCAGTAGTCACGGTCGCCGCGGCCGTGCTCACACTCGTGGGGGCGGTGTACACGGCACGCTCGTCTCGGGCCGCCGCTGCGGCGACCGCGCGTGCGACCGAGGTAGCAGCCGTCGTGCAAAGCGAGCCGGCACAGCGGGCGGCAGACCTGCAGGCCTTCCGCGAGATCCGGGAGAAGGACCGGGCGGACCTTGCCGAGACCCGCGAGGAAGTCCGGTCGCTACGATCGCTGGTGCGCGCCTTCGTCTTCTACGTCGGCGACCTCACCGCGCAGATGCGGCAGGCCGGTATCGAGCCTCCCGTGCCGCCGGATCGCATCACCGAGTACAACCGAACTGGAGTGTGACCCATGGGCGATGAGCGCGACTGCCCGCCGAGACCGTCGATCCGGCCGTTCCTCGAACCGGACCTGCCGCCGGCCGACGACGAGGCCGACACCGACTGACACCGCCCCCACCCCCTGCCGAGCGCAGGGCGGTGGGGGCGCTTTGCTATGTCCAGCCTCGCTTCCGTCGCTCCTCGCGGCTGAAGGCCTCGCCGCATGTGGTGCACACCTTGTCGCCCGTCCTGCCTCCGAGGTCGAACTCGGTCTCGAGCGTTGGGTGATCGCATGGCGGCGACCCCTTCGCGCGCCAGGCCTGCTCAAGTTTCGTCGCTTCGCTGCTCTGCATGCAGGCGACCTTACGTCGCGGCACGGACAGCCGACGGGATGCAGTGGGACCGTCGACTGTTCATCAATCGGTCGGAAGGTGAACGCGGCCACCGGCTCGGGCCGAACTCGTCGCTCCAGCATCCCAGTTGTTCAGAAACTCGTTCATCTATCTGCTACTGTTCAGGTAGGTTACGCAGCGTTTGATGAACGAAGGGGAGTTGAATGGCCCTCGTCGGGCTCGTCCGCGTCAGTACCGACAAGCAGAACACCCAACGCCAGCACGACGCTCTCGATCCGATCTGCCTCAAGGTCTTCGAAGAGAAGATGAGCGGCAAGCTCCTCACCGAAGAGCGCCCCGGCCTTCTCGCCGCCATCGAGTACGTCCGCGAAGGCGACATGCTCTGCGTCCAGGAAGTCGACCGCCTCGGCCGCAACCTCCTCGAAGGCCTCATCGTCCTGAACGACCTCTTCGAGCGCGGCATCGCAGTCAAGGTGCTCGAAGGCATCGCAGCCGGCGAACACAAGGAGCGCTCGCTGATCCTGGACCTCGCACTGGCGCTCGCCGAGGACCGCCGCCGCGACATCGTGCGAAAGACCAAGGACGGCCTGGAGTCGGCGCGAAAGCGCGGCCGGGTCGGCGGCCGGAAGCCGGTCATGACGGAGGCGCTCACGATCCAGGCCGCGGCCCTGCGAGCGAAGGGCTTCACCATCCGGCAGATCCAGCCGCACCTCCGCATCGTCGAGGGCAAGAGCAAGGGCAAGAACCCAAGCATCGGTGCCATCTCCCAGGCGTTGCGCGCCCACGACACGGGGGCGGTACAGCAGTGACCGCCAGCCTTGAGTGGGCAATGGGGGAGATGCGCCGCCGGGATGCTGCCGAGGAAGTGTGGCTCGGGTCCACGCTGCAGGGCCGCCCGACTTTCGGCGAGGCTGAGGTCCTTGATCTCCAAGGCATCCTGTCCTGTCACGCCTGGGCCGTGCCTGACGAGCCCATCCCGGCGCACCTCTCGCCGACGGATGCTTTGCGGCGGTGGCAGGCCGGCGCGTGCGCGATGTGCAGCGCCCGTCGGGGAAGCCTGGTCGTCGACCACTGCCACGAAACTGGGTTCGTCCGCGGCCTGCTATGCCGCAGTTGCAACTCGGCGGAGCCGCATTCGACCGCGCCCAGCTTCGCCGCGTACCGCTCTCGATCGCCAGCCGTCATGCTCCAGGTCGAGGAGCAGTACGGCTCGCCATGGGATGGCTTCGGCCGTACCGACACCTAGCCCAGACGTTATGCGCTGGGAGGCGTGATGGATCTCGACTGGCAGTTCACGCAGGCTTGGCCGGGTGACCCGACGTGCGGCGGGTACGTGCCGCGGGTTGGCGAGCACGTGTTCTGCTACCGGCCGTCGGACGGCGCGTCCCGCTGCGGCATCGTGGACGACAACCGCGCCGGGCTGTTCCTGACGACCTGCGCCGGCGAGCGCGTCGCCCTCACCGCCGAGCGTTGGGCGGCCACGGCCACGCCAGCCTGCACGTAACGAACGTCCGCCCTGCCACACTGGAGCCACCCGAAGGAGACGCCTTGACCGACGGCGAACGCTCAGCCCTGGATCGCGTCACAGCCAACTTGCGCAGCATGAAGGAGGCGTCGGACCGGTTGCGGGTGCAGCTGGCCAAGGCGACCGAGGTGGGCTGGCAGGCCATCGGAATGATGCGAGAGGCCGAGCTTGCCGGTCTCCGCGAGCACCCGGACTTGGCCGAGCTGGAAGTCTGGTTGGACGGTCTCTACGGCGAGGCCTGACGCCTGTCGGTGCCGCGTGCCAAGATGTACCGGCCGCCCCGTCGGGGGGTGGCGCAGCACCTGGTCCTATCGGAGGACTTATGGCTCTCAGCCGCATTGCCCGCGAGCACGCCGCGGAGATCAAGAACCACGACTGGTCGGACGCCCCCTGGCGCACCGACCGGGCCGGCCACCATCACGACGTGGACAGCAAGCACAAGATGTCCGAGCGTGTTCTCGACGAGGACGAGACGCGCCGTGTCCGAACCAACGTCATGTGGGTGACCGCGCAGGTGCTCGCCTATCAGGACCCTAACTTCGACGTGTACGAGTTCGCCGAAGCCTGCGGCGTTGACACACGGACCCGAAGCGGCCGCGTTAACGGCAGCATCGCAGCCGGCCTTCGCTCGGACGGTGCGGGACAGTTCGCGAGGCC
Organism: Streptomyces sp. NRRL F-2664; assembly: GCF_000719345.1. GTDB lineage: Bacteria > Actinomycetota > Actinomycetes > Streptomycetales > Streptomycetaceae > Streptomyces. The sequence continues at coordinate 22,127 of NZ_JOFX01000008.1, read as the reverse complement.
TGGCACCTACGACTTCGACGAGACTCCGTAGCGTCTTTAGCGCCCGCTCCCGCATCCGGCGGGGGCGGGCCTTCTCGTACTTGCCGTCCGCCGAGCGCCGCCGGGATGCGCGCACGCCCCGGCCGGGTGAACCTGAAGGGGATCCTGACCCCTCACACGCAAGGGATAGCCATGATCAAGAAGCTTCACGAGATGGGCTTGCGGAGCGAGCACGCGTACATGGCAGCGTTCGCCTCGATCGGTCTTTCCATCGCCGCATGGGCGACGTCCCTCAGCGCCGAGCCGGGTGCCGGCCTTGATCGCGCTGACCGGTGGGGCATCTTCGTTGGCGAATGGGCTCCCACCTTCTTCGGGCTCGGTCTGGCCCTGTCCCATTACGAGCAGTCGGAGGGGACCCTCCTCGCCAGCGTCAGCGACATCCGCGAGGAACCCGAAGCCATGTGAGTGCCCGCGGGCACGCTGTGCGCATCGGAACGCCCGCCCCTGGTGACGCTCGGGGCGGGCGTTCTGCTTTCTGGAATCTTGATCTGTCATATGCCTACCGCGCCGGGGCCTGCGGGTTTACGGTGCATCCACCGGTCCTGACCATCCCGGGCCCGGCGCCCTCCCGGCTCCCCACGGGAGGGTCGTCGCGCGCTTACTCGGCGGGCGGTCGCATGCCAAGCCGCCATCGCAGCCGCCAGCACGACCGGCGAAGCTCAAGAGGCAAAGCGGGTAACGTCCGTGATCCGGCAGACCGTACCGGCTGGGACTTGGTCGAGACCCTGAGCCTCTACCGCCGACTGCTGTCCCGGTGCGACGCCACTTGAGGAGGCGTAGGCCTCGCTCAGTCTCCTGCCGGCAGCGTCGACGAACTCGACGTGGACCAAGTAGGTGCTCGGCTTGCTGGATCGATTAGTGATCAACAAATCTGCGCTCGGCCAGCCCGTTGACGAATCCACCCCGCATGCCGTGATCTGCACGTCCCCCTTCGGCCCCGTCGCTTCGCGCCCCGTCGGCGCCTCCGTGCCGGCAGGCCTGGACTCCGGGGCTACGGGCCGCCGGTCCGGATTGCCACCCCCGCCCAGCAGCAGCCCGCCGATCAGTAGCAGTGCCACCACAGTGAGCGCCCCCAGACACGAGAACCCAATGATCCTCCCAGCTGCGCCTCTTCGCGGCGGAGGCGGCGTCCCCCACCCCTGACCCGCTGGCGATGGCGGTCCCTGCCCCGGCCCCCGCCCCCAGCCCCCTGGTGGCGGTTCTTGCTTCCACATGTTTCCAGGCTCCGTCCGGATGCAGCCTGGCGCATCTGGATGCCGGCCTAGTCCAGCACGCCGAGCGCGGTGTCGGGCCGGCAATGGGTGCAAGCCTCCACGTTGTCGGCCAGCGCCCGCCGTGCGGTGTCCCGGTCTGCCGGTGCGCAGCGTGAGCGGGTGTCCCAGCAGCCGCCGACGTGCACGCGGACTGGGGTGCGGCCGACGCCGATGCCGTGCTCGATGAGCCAGTCTGGTGGCGGCGGGGGATCCCGGCGGGCAGCCGCTGCGGCGGCCTGCTGTTCGGCGGCCGTGATCTGCTGCCGGACGCGCTCCAGGGTGAGGACGAGCCACGTCTCCAGGGTGCGGAGGCGGGGGAGGTCAGGCGGCAGATCGGACACATGTTCGAGTCTACGCCGATCGGGGCAGGTCATTGTCAGCGCCTGTCGGTACAGTCATGAACACCACACACTCACCGATTCTGCTGGTCGGTGATGTGCTTTCGATCTTCGCCCCACCGGACCCCGCCCCAGGGGACAGCGCCCGGTGGGGCGGAGGCGTGTCAGGCGGCCTGCTCCCGCTCAGCCTGCAGCGCCTCGGCGTACTCGACGACGAGCCGGTGGTAGCGGTCGACGTCCTCGGGGAGCGGCCTGCCGTTGTTCTGCAGCAGCGCCCGGATCTCCTCGTTCACGACCTCCGCGGACCGGATCATGCACCCGATCCTACGAGCCGCCACCGACACCCGGAACCGGCCGGCCGCCCTCCCACAGCGCATCGACGTGCTGCGCGAACCGGTCGAATAGCCCGTCCGCTTGCAGCCGGCGCAAGTGCAGCATCGGCGACTCATGCCCGAGGAGGTTCGCGATGTGCGGCGTCACCAGCATCTCGTCGTCGAAGACGAACGCCGACAGGGCAATGTGGTCGTCCGAGAAGCGGGCCTCCAGCCCCGGCAGCGGCCCCATCTGCTGCAGCTGGGCCAGCGTCATCCGGATGCGGGTGCCGACCGTAAGCGGGCTGTCCTCGACCTGCTCACGCCGCCGGGTGACCTCCGACTCCGGATCCCCTACCAAGAACCGCACCTGCACGCCGGCCTCGGCCTTGGCACGCAGCCGCTCGGCGGCCTTCGGCTGCTCCTGCCAGATGAAGTAGTTCGTGTAGCCGGCGAAGACGATGCGCCGCTTCGCCCCGTCGATCAGCGACGACCAGACGGTGGGCGGACAGGTGTTCCGGTAGGCGTAGGTGGCGATGACCTCCCGGTCGGTACCGGTCTTGATCGCATCCCTGACGGCCTTCGGCCAGAGCATCTCCGCACTCACTCCCAACACCTCGGCGACCGCGGCCCGCGCCTCAGCCCGCGGCACGCGCGCCTCTGAAGCCAGCCATCTGTCGACCGTCTTCCCCGCGACGCCGACCTTACGGGCCAGGCTGGAGCGGGTCATCCCGGCCCCGGTCATGGCGTCTCTCAGCGCGACGTTCACGGATCCCCCAGGACGGTCTGCACGGTGTACGGCGACGCTACCGGCGGAACGTCCCAGGCGTCCCAGAAAGGCGGGTGGAAGCGTCCCCGACGGCAGGGCAGAGTACGGGTATGAGCGACACCCTCCCCCCTCTCCCGCCGGTCGGCGACCTGTCCGAGCAGCAGGTGCGTGGCACGGCCTGCGTGCACTGCGGGATCGTGCTGGACAACGCGACCGCGGTCGACCTCGGGGAGCGCCGCACCGGCCGTGCCGGAGGACGGGTCCGCTGGTTCCCGCGGGCCTGCCCCGAGCATGCCGGCACCTAGACCCCCGCTCCTCCTGGTGCGGCGGCGCTGGGGGGAGCGGGAACCGGCCGGTAATTGAATGGTTGACTCCGGTTCTAACCGGCCGTAGTTTCATCGCGTCAGGCGCTACCAGCGTGACGGACGTGACGAATGTGACTCATTCGCACGGGGTGTGAACGCAGTGTGCAGATATATGCGGGGCGCGCTCTTCCGAGGGTGGCATATGCCAGGCAGGATGTAAGCAGGATGGCGGCGCATGCGCCTGAATCCGGCGGGCAATTTTAGCCATGCAAGCGAATCGTCCACCGGTCGAGGGGGAGATACAGATCAGCGGTCTCCACGGGCTTTCCGTCCGCACCCAGCCTCGTCCGCGTGACGCGGTAGGCCAGCGTGTCCACCAGCAGCCCCAGCGCGTGGGCCGCCTGCTCGCTCAGGGGCGCTACGCCCACCTCCGCCGCAAAGGTCACATGGGGCCCGCCGTGGGCTCGCCACGATTCCACCACCATGGCGGTTCTTCCGCCGGGCTCGAGACGCTCAACCATCCTGTGCTGCACGACGGCGCCCACGGGGACGGCGAGACGGTCGGCGATCTCGTCAGACGCCGGCCCGGTGCTTCGATCGAGGAGCTCGGATCCCCAGGGCCACGGTGCGTCGGCGTTGGTAAGCGTGCGCATGGCAGGAGGATGCGCCACGAAGACGGCCTGGCGCTGCTCGCCTTCCAGGACCCCGGTGCGCCGCAGCTCGACGTAAGCCAGGCGCATGGTCTGTTCGTGCACGCCGTACTGGGTTGCCATGGCGACGCGAGACGGTAGCGATTCGCCGGGCGCCCACTCGCCAGCCTTGATGCGCCGCAGCAGGTCGGAAGCGATGCGCCGGTATCTCGCGTCGCTACCCATCCAGACCCCACGTGTCGATCTTGAGACGTATGAGATCTGCAACTTAGGGCCAGGCCGCAGGCCTAGATATATCCAAGATGATCTTACTCGTGGGAAGGCTGAGCCATGACGCCCCTTAGCGCACCCATGCGCGGCGCCGCCCTTCGAGCCGCCACGTCGGGGAGCCTCGCCATGCATCGCCGCACGATCCTGGAGCTGTATATGTGGACGCCGGGGAACTGCTTCCGGTGCGCAGCAACAGGGGTCCACGTCACGCCGCTCGCCGTAATCTCGCCGCCCGCTGGCCGCGACTACCAGGTTGCTGCCTGCCGACAGTGCGTCATGGAGCTGGAGAATGAACGGGAACGGCACGCGGAGCGCCGCGGCCTGCCCTACGTTCCCGGCCGCTTGGGTGCGCGTGAACAGGGAGAATCGCCGTCGCCGGGCGGCCCACGCGGGGGAGAATCTGGGGAGTAGGGAGCCTCTAGGGAGGCACAGACCCCTCAACATCGACCGCGGATGAGAACACAACGGAACTAAAGAGAATGCAGGTCAGGGCCTCAGGCGGACACTGGGCTCCGAGCGCCGCAGGTCGCAGGAAATAACAATCCACACCGTCGACATGTGGACCTACGGCGTGTCCGCGGCCCTCGACCGCGGCTGGAACGCCCTCGTCCACGACGGCCCCGGCCAGGGGCAGTTGCTGTTCGTCGAGGAGATCCCCTTCACCACCCGCTGGGAGACGGTGGTGCGTCCGATCGTCGACTGGCTGCTGCGGCGCGACGACGTGGACGGCCGGCGGATCGCCCTCACCGGCCTGAGCATGGGCGGCAACCTCGCCCCGCGCGCCGCCGCCTTCGAACACCGGCTCGCGGCCTGCGCGGCGATGCCCGGATGCCTCAGCCCCTGGCTCGGCTTCGACGAGGAACTGCGCGACATCGTCACGCCCGACAAGGAGGAGACCAACCGGGTCTGGAACGAGGACGTCGTCCCCGGGCTCACCCCGCAGGAGGCCTTCACCGTCAAGAAGCGCTTCGAGATCTTCGACCGGCAGGCCCTGCGCCAGGCACGCGAGGGGAGGGTGCTCACCGACCTGTGGACCCCGGCGCAGGTGGCCATGGGCCTCGACATCACCGGGGTCGTCGGCCGGATCAAGGCCCCCACGCTCGTCCTGGACTACGACTTCGAGCAGTTCTACCCGGGCCAGCCGCGGCAGATGTACGACCTGCTGCGCACGCGGCGCGACTACGTGAAACTGACGAAGGCCACCGGGGCGCAGTTGCACTGCTCCCCGATGGCCCCGCAGCAGCACTGCGACGTCGTCTTCGACTGGCTCGCCGACGTGCTCCGGCGCTGAGTCGCTGCGGTGTGCGTCCCTCAGAAGGTGAGGTTCCAGGAGTCGATCCTGCCGGTGTCGCCGCCGGCGTTGTCGTTGACCCGGAGCTTCCAGGTGCCGTTGGCGACCTCCGCGGAGGCGTTGACGGTGTAGACCTGGTTGATGTTGTCGGTGCTGCCGCCCGAGCGGTTGTGGACGGTGTAGACGGTGCCGTCCGGGGCGATCAGGTCGACCTTCAGGTCCCCGATGTAGGTGTGGACGATGTTCACACCGACCTTGAGGGTGGCCGGGGCGTTCCCGGTCACGCCGCTGACGACGAGCGGGCTCTCCACGGTGGTGTTGTCACCGATGGCGACGTCCGTCGGGTTCGCGAAGTACTTGCCCGGAGGCGGGGTGCTGCCGACCGCCTTGAAGGCGTCGACCTGGCCCTCGCCGAAGAAGCCGTTCTTCGCCGTGGTGCCCTTGCAGCGGCTGTCGGACGGGCAGGCGACGTCGTTGGCCTGGGTGGCCAGCTTGTCGCGCAGCTGCGCCGGGGTGATGCCCGGGTTGGTGCTGACCAGCAGCGCTGCGACGCCCGCGACGTGCGGCGAGGCCATCGAGGTGCCGCTCATGGAGCCGTACTTGCCGCCCGGCAGGGTGCTGTAGATGCCGGTGGCGTCTCCGCCCGGGGCCGTGACGTCGACGACGTTCAGACCGTAGTTGGAGTACGAGGCCTTCGCGGTGGTGCCCATCGCCGAGACCGTGACGACGCCCGGGAGCTCGGTCGGGATGTCCAGGCAGGCGTTGGTGATGGTCCGGGTGACCGGCGTGGAGTCGTTCGGGCTCTCGGTGTCGGTCGTCTTGTTGGCCAGGTCGAGGTTGGAGTTGCCGGCCGCCGCGACCTGGAGCGAGCCCTTGCCCTCCGCGTACTCCTGGGCGCGCTTGACGCCCTCGATGATCGCGGCCTGGTCGGCGTTGTCCGGGCAGTTGAACTGCCACGGGTCGGTGTAGTAGCTGTTGTTGGTGACCTTGAAGCCGTGGTCACCGGCCCACATGAAGCCGCAGACGGTGTTCTCGGGGAAGAAGAGCGAGCTGCCGGGCTCGGCGATGCGCACCGAGGAGATCTTCACGCCCGGGGCCACGCCGATGACGCCCTTGCCGTTCTTGGCGGCCGCGACCGTACCGGCCACGTGCGTGCCGTGGGTGCCGACGTCGCGCCAGGCGCCCGCGCGGGTGTCCGGCTTGCCGTACGCGCAGGACGCGGAGTCCGCGGCGTTGAAGTTCGGCGCCAGGTCCTGGTGCTGGTCGTCCACGCCGGTGTCCAGGATGCCGACCTTGACGGAGGCGGACCCCGTGGTGACGGCCCAGGCCTGGTCGGCCTTGATCTGGGTCATGTCGGCGCGGACCGGCTCGCCCGAAGGCGTCGTGGCCTGCGCCGGGTTGGCGGGCAGCGCCGGGTTGTAGGCGTCCGCCGGCACGTCGGAGGTGCGGGTGGCGCCGACCTGCTGGACCCCGCTCACCCCGCGCATGGCGGTCGCGAACGAGGCGGACGCGGAGTGGGCGGTGATGACACCGATCGCGTCGTAGTGGTGGAAGACCGTTCCGCCGTTGGCGGTGATCGCGTTGCGGACCGCAGTGGTGTCACCGGGGGCGGTGATCACGAAGTAGGCGCGGGTACCGGCCACCCAGGTCGCACTCTGGGAAGCGGGGGCCGCGGCCCGGGGAGCCGCCGCGGGGGCGGTGGCGGTGGAGCCGGAGGGGGAGACGGGGGCGGTGCCGGCGAGCGCGGCGGGGGCCCCGAGGGCGAGCGCCGCGCCGAGCGTGGCAGCCAGCACGAGGGCACGTCGAGGTCGGCTGGATATGTGGGGTATCAATGCGTCCTCCGAAGACCCGGTGGTCAGGCCGGGTCGTACGAAACAAGTGGTGGACGCAAGATGTCATGCACGCGGCCAGTTACGGAAGTACCTTTTACAGCACGGGGGTTCGTTTATCGGTGGCCGAATACCGACTATGGGTGCAAGTGGGGAGAATGCGGCGGGCCGGCCGGGCTGGGCACCGTGGGGGCGAGCCCTGCCCGGCCGGCCCGTCCGCGGGCGGGCCGGCTGAGGAGGGTGCTAGACCGGAACGCCGTCCTTGGTGTGGTGCGTGTCGCTCGGCGCGGCGGTCGCGTCGGAGGGCTCCGCCGTGGTCGATGCCGGAAGCGCACCCTGAGTCGCGGTCGGGCCCGCTGTCACCGGCTCCGTCCCGTGTCCGTCGTCCACCAGCGTCTTCTCGTCGAACGGCAGCCGACCGGCGAGGACTTCGGTGGCCCGGTCCCGGTCGAACTCCTTCGTCCACGTCCCGATCAGCACCGTGGCCACCGCATTGCCCGCGAAGTTCGTCAGGGCCCGGGCCTCGCTCATGAACCGGTCGATCCCGACGATCAGGCCCACGCCGTCGACCAGTTCCGGCCGGTGCGACTGCAGTCCGCCGGCGAGCGTGGCCAGGCCGGCACCGGTCACCCCGGCCGCGCCCTTCGAGGCGATGATCATGAACAGCAGCAGGGAGACCTGCTCGCCCAGCGTCAGGGGCGTGCCCATGGCCTCGGCGACGAACAGCGAGGCCATCGTCAGGTAGATCGCGGTTCCGTCCAGGTTGAAGGAGTAGCCGGTCGGCACCGTGATGCCGGTGACCGGCCGCGAGACCCCCAAGTGCTCCATCTTCGCGATCAGCCGCGGCAGCGCCGACTCCGACGAGGAGGTCGACAGGATCAGCAGGAATTCCCGGCCCAGGTAGCGCAGCAGCGCGAAGACGCTGACCCCGGTGCACACGCGCAGCAGGGTGCCCAGCACGACGAAGACGAACAGCAGGCAGGTCGTGTAGAAGCCGATCATGATGACCGCCAAGGACTTCAGTGCGTCGATGCCGGTCGCCCCGACCACCGCCGCGATCGCGCCGAAAGCGCCCACGGGAGCCGCCCACATGATCATCGCGAGGACCCGGAACACCAGCTTCTGCACGTGCCCGATGCCGCGCAGCACCGGCTCGCCCGCCGCACCCATGGCCTGCAGCGCAAACCCGCACAGCAGGGCCACCAGCAGCGTCTGGAGCACCTCGCCGCCGGTGAAGGCGGAGACCAGCGTGGTCGGGATGATCCCCAGCAGGAACTCGGGCGTGCTCTCGGCCCCGCCCGCCTTGGCCTGCGCCTCGCCCGCGCTGCGCGCCGCCTCGGTCAGCTGCAGCCCGCTGCCCGGCTCCAGGAGGTTGCCGACCACCAGGCCGATCGCCAGCGCCACCGTCGACATGATCATGAAGTAGCCGAGGGCCAGGCCGCCCACCGCGCCCACCTTGGCGGCCTTGCGGACGGAGCCGATGCCCAGCACGATCGTGCAGAAGATCACCGGGGAGATCATCATCTTGATGAGGTTCACGAAGCCCGTGCCGAGGGGTTTGAGCTCGACGGCCACGCCGGGCGCGGCGAACCCGACCGCGATGCCGAGCAGCACCGCGGCGATCACCGCGATGTAGAGATAGTGCGTTCTGTCGCGCTGGGCGGCCACGATGCCTCCTGGTGGTGAAGTCGTCCGGGGAGACCATCGCCCAGGGCTGTGACCCCGGTCACCCTTGCGTTCATTGAGTTCACGACCCGGTGCACACTGAGCGCCATGTTCCGCTTCCCTCGTCCGCCGCGCAGCCTCGCCGGCCAGCTCTTCGCCATGCAGGTCCTGCTGGTCGCCGTCGTCGTCGCGGGCTGCGCCGTCTTCGCCTACGCCACCGCCCGGGGGCAGGCCGAGGACGCCGCGCGGCGCCAGGCCGGCGCCGTGGCCCGGGCGGTGGCGGACTCGCCCTCCGTGCGGGAGGCCGTACGGGGAGCGGCCCGCGGCCAGGACCCCTCCGTCGAGTTGCAGCCCTACGCGCAGAAGGTCCGCGTGGACTCCGGGGTCGACTTCGTGACGATCATGGCTCCGGACGGCAGGCGCTGGACCCACCCCGACCCGCGCCGCATCGGCGAGCCCTTCCTCGGCAACACCGCCCGGGCGCTGCGCGGCGAGACCTTCAGCGAGACCTACACGGGCACCCTCGGCCCCTCCATCCGCGTGGTCACCCCGCTGGAGGACGAGGGCCGGATCGTCGGCCTGGTCAGCTCCGGCATCACCGTCCGCGCCATCAGCGACCGGCTCGGCGCGCAGCTCTCGGCCCTGCTCTGGGTGGCGGGAGGCGCGCTCGCCCTCGGCGGTGCGGGCACGTACGTCGTCAACGCACGGCTGCGCCGCCACACTCACGGCATGAACGCGGCCGAGCTCAGCGCGATGTACGACTACCATCAGGCGGCCCTGCACGGCGTGCGCGAGGGCCTGCTCATGCTCGACGGGCAGCGCCGGATCACCCTGATCAACGACGCGGGCCGGGAGCTGCTGGGGCTGCCGGCGGACGTCACCGGCACCGGGGCGGCCGATCTCGGCCTGCCGGCCCCGCTGACGGGCGTGCTGCTCGCCGACCGGCCGCGGGTGGACGAGGTGCACCTCACCGCGGACCGGGTGCTGGTGGTCAACAGCGCGCCGGTCGCCGGCGGCGGCCGCCGCGGGACCGTGGTCACCCTGCGCGACCACACGGAACTGCAGGCGCTGACCGGGGAACTGGACCACGAGCGAGGCTTCACGCAGGCCCTGCGCTCCCAGGCCCACGAGGCGGCCAACCGCCTGCACACCGTGGTCTCGCTCATCGAACTCGGCCGCTCGCGGGAGGCGGTGGAGTTCGCCACCGCCGAGCTGGAGCTCGCCCAGGCGCTCACCGACGAGGTGGTCACCGCCGTCGGGGAGCCGGTGCTGGTCGCCCTGCTGCTGGGCAAGGCGGCCCAGGCGCACGAGCGGGGCGTCGAACTCGTCGTCACCGCCGACAGCCGCAGCCTCGCCGACCTCGGCGGGCTGCCGCCGGCCCGGGACCTCGTGACGGTGCTGGGCAACCTCATCGACAACGCCGCCGACGCGGTGACGGCCGTGCCGGGAGCGAGGATCGCGGTGACCCTGCGGCCCGAGCGCGACGAGCTGCTGCTGCGGGTCGCGGACAACGGGCCGGGTCTCCCCGAAGGAGTCGACGTGTTCCGCCGGGGCTGGTCCGGCAAGGGGGAGGGGCGCGGCCTCGGCCTCGCGCTCGTCCAGCAGGTCGCCCAGCGCTACGGCGGAGCGGTGGTCGCCGCCCAGGGGCCGGGCGGCGGCGCGGAGTTCACCGTACGCCTGCCCACGGCACCCGCGCGTACGCCCGACCGGGACGCGGCGGCCGGCCGGGACGCGGCTGCGGGCGGCCGGCGGTGAGCGGGGCCGAGGTGCGCGTGCTGGTGGTCGAGGACGACCAGGTCGCCGCCGACGCGCACGCGCTCTACGTCGACCGGGTGCCGGGATTCACCGCCGTCGGCGCCGTCCACTCGCTCGCCGAGGCCACCCGGGTACTGGAGCGCACCCGGGTCGACCTGCTGCTGCTGGACCTCGGCCTGCCCGACGGGCACGGCCTGCGCTTCGCCCGCGGACTGCGGGCCGCCGGCCATCCCGTCGACGTGATCGTGGTGACCTCGGCCCGGGACCTCGCCGTGGTCCGCGAGAGCGTCTCGCTCGGCGTGGTCCAGTACGTCCTGAAGCCGTTCGCCTTCCCGACACTGCGGGAACGCCTCCTGCGCTACGCCGAGTTCCGGGCTGCGGCCGGCGAGGCGGCCGGCCAGGACGACGTCGACCGGGCGATGGCCGCGCTGCGCGCCCCCCGCCCGGCCGAACTGCCCAAGGGGCTGAGCGCCCCGACCCTGGACCGGGTCGCCGCCCTGTTGCGGGCCGCGCCCGAGGGGCTGACCGCGGCCGGTGCGGCCGAGGCGGCCGGAATCTCCCGGATCACCGCCCGCCGCTACCTGGAACACCTGGTGGACACCGGCCGCGCGGACCGGACGCCCCGGTACGGCCAGGTCGGCCGCCCCGAACTGCACTACCGCTGGCTGGCGGCGGCCGGTTCGGTGTCGAACGTGTAGAACCTGCGGTGGTCCAGCATGTCCGCCGGGGTCACGTCGTTCCACGGCCGCATGGTGTCGTTGAGGTCCACCACGTTCGCCGTGCCCGCGGCCGGCAGGTACGTGGACTGCGGGTGCTTGGCCTGCCAGTCGGCCCACAGCTTGTCGATGAAGGCGTGGTGCATCCAGAACACCGGGTCGTTGGGGGAGACCCCGGTGGACATCTGCCCGCCGACCCACACGTGCACCCGGTTGTGCAGGTTCGCGCCGCGCCAGCCCTCCAAGTGGTTGCGGAAACCGTTGGAGGAGCTGTTCCAGGGGGCCATGTCGTAGACCGGCATGGCCAGGACGGAGTCCACCTCGGCCCGGGTCGGCAGCTGGGCCACGCCCGCGCCGAGCGCGCGCCGCAGGTACGGCCGGCCGTCCACGCGCACCTCCACGTTCCAGCGGCCCGTCGCGTAGGCGAAGGGGCCGTCGACGACCTGGCCGTCCCGGGCCCGGCCGGTGCCGCCGAGGAAGTCGGGGGCCCAGAGGGAGGAACGGGTGGTGCGGTCGACGGTCCAGTCCCAGTACGGGAGCGCGACGCTCGCGTCCACTTTCTGCAGCGCCTCCTCGAACTCCAGCAGGAAGCGGCGGTGCCACGGCAGGAAGGAGGGGGAGCGGTGGCCGACACGGTCGCCCGAGTCGGTGTCGCTCATGATGAAGCCGTTGTGGGTGGTGACGAAGCGGTCGTAGCTGCCGTTGCGCTTGAGCTCCAGCAGGGCGGAGGTGAAGGCGCGCTTCTCGTCCGGGGTCAGCGAGGCCTGGTTCTTGCGGACGGTCATGCCGTACCTCCGAAGGGGACGAGGGGTGCGCCCTGGAGGTCGCGGACGGCGGCACGGGCGAGCAGCCGGGGGTCGGTGAACGTCTCGTAGTGGTTGATCACGCTGATCCAACTGCCGTCGGCGTTGCGCATGATGTGGAGTTCCCTGCCGTCTATGAGGACGGTGGGCCGGTCGGGCGAGTGATGGCCTCCGTGCCCCCCGTGGTGGCCTGCGCCGCCGGTGGTGATCCGGATGCGGCGGCCCTGGTAGACCTCGTCGACCGTGCCCGGGGGTGTGGGCGGGGCAGGGGTCGCGGCGGGGGTCGCGGCGGCGCTGGTGGCGGCGCTGGTGACGGCGGCTGTCAGGCCGAGGACGGTGAGTGCACCGGCAGTTGTCCCCAGGGCCTGACGGCGGGTGATCTTGTTCATGCCCGAAGAGGTATCAGCGCCCGGGACGCGCTCCGCCGGTATCAGGACATCGGCGGACAAGTTGCCGGTAGAACAAGTTGGATGATCTTCCCGTCCGGGTCGGCTCCCGAGGCCGGGACGGGAAGATCTGCGGGCGTGAGCCTGCTGAACGGTAATTTCTTCTGGGCGGCCCGGGGTCTATGAACGGTGTCACACTGCAGAGTCGGCCGGAAGCAGAGCGTCAACCGGCCGTTCAGGCGGACCCGGACCGGCCCTCGGGGACGTCCCTGAGGAAGACGAGCCCGTCGGTCGCCGCCAAGTGGGCCGGGTCGAAGGGGAAGTAGCCGAACCAGGCGGACGCGCGGGGTGCGGCGAGCGAGTCGGCGAGCGCCGCTCCCAGGCCGCGGGCGTCGACCACGCAGACCTCCTCCGGCAGGGCGTACAGCAGCCCCTCCAGGGTCCCGGCCTGCGGAGCGTCCACACCCCGGTGCCGGATCGTCCCCAACGCCGTCGCGATGAAGGCGTACTGCCCGCCCAGCCGGGCGCTCACGATCGACCCGGCGCTCCACCACTCCAGCGGCACACCGCCCATCCGCATGGAGCTGATGTCCCGTTGGAGGTGGCTGTTGTGGGCGTGGACCAGGGTGGGGCCGCGCTCGGCGAGCGCCAGCAGGTTCTCCGCCATCATCAGGCCCCGCTGGCCCAGCAGGCGCGGCATGCGGCCGGGCGAGGTGTCGGCCATCCAGAAGTGGTAGCGCAGCAGGCCGGTGGCCGTCCGCCCGTGCAGCCGGGCCCGCTCCCACGCCTCCCGCGAGGTCGCGCCGATCAGCTGCGGTGCCCGGGCGTCGAGCAGCGCCACGAGGTCGTCGGCGAGCAGCCGCAGCTCGGCGGCCTCGGCGGACCGACCCGTCGAGCGGGCCGGGTCCGTCATCGCGGCCGGCTCCGTCCACAGGCCGTCGGGGCCGAGCAGGCCGTCGAGCGTTGCGGCGGTGCAGGGGAGCAGGCCCGCGTCCAGGTGGAGGGAGAGGTAGTCGTGCAGCGCCGTGAGGGCCTCCCGCGGGGCGGCGGCACCGGTGATCTCCAGCGGGCCGTCGAAGCCGGCGAACCGGAGCCGTTCGGCCGCGGGCCGCCCGTCGTTGTACGCCCGCATCCACCGCACGAGTTCGCGGTTGGCCGCGGACGCGCCGAAGCCGTGGCTGAACCCGCGCTCCATGACCGCGTCGAGGCTGCCCGCGCCGGAGGTGACGTAGGCGTCGACGGCCTGCCCCGCCAGGCAGTCGCTCTCGACGGCGATCGTCCGGTAGCCCTCCTCCTCGACGAGCTGCCGGAACAGCTCGTTGCGCACGTCGAGCAGCGCGTCCTCGCCGTGGGTGGGCTCGCCCAGGGCGAGCACCCGCGGCCGGGTCGGGAGGAGCCCCATGACGGCGGCTGCCTCGACGGCGTGGACGGTGTCCTTGATGTCAGAAGCCATGCCTTCAACGGTATCGTTGAAGCTCCGGTTGAAACTTTGCCGCGCTATCGTGCGGTCCATGGCCTCAAAGCTTCAAACGGTGATACGGCTCCGGCCGGTGGACCTGGCGCGCGGGCACGGCCTGTCCACCCAGGCTGTCCGGAACTACGAGGAGGCCGGCGTCCTCCCCGCCGCCGAGCGCACGCCCCACGGCTACCGCACCTACACACCACTGCACGCCCGCGCCCTGGACGCCTTCCTCGCCCTCGTCCCCGGCCACGGCCACCGGACGGCGAGCGCGATCATGCGCGCCGTGAACGAGGGCGCGGCCGACGAGGCGTTCCGGCTCATCGACGAGAGCCACGCCCAACTGCTCGACGACCGGCGCACCCTGCGGGCCGTGGAGAATGCCCTTCGCGACCTGGAGCCGACCGCCGCGGCGCCCGCCACGCCGACCGCCACGGCCGAGTCCTTCATCGGGCCGCTCGCGGACCAGCTGGGCATCAGACCCGCGACGCTGCGCGCCTGGGAGAAGGCCGGCCTCGTCCGCCCCCGCCGCGACCCGCTGACCGGCTACCGCGTCTACGACGGGGCCGCCGTACGGGACGCCCGCCTGACCCGCCAACTCCGCCGTGGCGGCTACCCGCTGGAGCAGATCGCCCCGCTGCTCGCACAGGTGCGCGCCGCCGGCGGCCCGGAGCCCCTGGAAGCGGCGCTGCTCACATGGCGCGAGCGCCTGTCCGCACGCGGCCGCGCTCTGCTGTCCGGCGCCGCGGAGCTGGACGCGTACCTCCAGGCCCGCACCCGCGGATGACGACCCGCCGCGCCCCGACGGGGGCCGGGGGCGGGCTTTGCAAAAGAAGTTCTGCAAAAGTACTTCTGGAAACGGCGCGGGCCGCCCTACCCTCCCCCTCATGGCCAGCGAAGATCAAAAACGCGTTCTCGATCCCGAACGGGACGCGGCCGCACTCAAGGCGCTCACCCACCCCCTGCGCATCCGGCTGCTGGGGATGCTCCGGCAGGACGGGCCCGCCACGGCCAGCGAACTCGCCGTGAGGACGGGGGAGTCGTCCGCATCCACCAGCTACCACCTGCGGGTGCTGGCGAAGTACGCGTTCGTGGCCGAGGCCGAGCACCGCGACGGCCGGGAGCGCCGCTGGCGGGCCGTGCACGCCCTGACCTCCTGGAGCAACGAGGCCATGGGAGCCACGGCGGGCAGCCGCGCCTACGTCAACCTCGCCCGCAAGGCGCAGATCGAGCACCTCGCGACCTCCCTCGCCCGCCACGAGGCCGACATGGCCGACGGGCTGCTGGGCCGCGAGTGGGTGGAGCCCGCCGGGATCAGCGACCGGATACCCCGGCTGACCCCCGAGTCCCTCACCGAACTCCGCGCGGCCTTCGACCGGAAGCTGGAGGAACTCACCGCACGCGACGCGGGCGACCCGCGCGCGCTCCGAGTCGTCCTGCTCACCGCCGGCCTGCCACTGGCCCGGCGCGACCCCGCGTCCGAGGCGGACGCCGTCGGCGGGGGTACCGGTGCCAGTGATGCTGATGCCGGGGCTGCCGGTGCCGGGGGTGTCGACGCCGCTACGGACCGCGCGAACGATGGGGGCGGCGCGTGAACCGGGCGCCGGACCCGCACGCCGCACGCCGACGCTACGTCACGGTGTGCGTCCTGTACTGGCTGCCGCTGGGGCTGACCATCGCCCCCCTGATCCTGCTGCTCAGCGAGCGCGGCCTGACCCTTGCGGCCGTCGCCGGCTGCCTCGCCGCGCACTCCCTCACCGCCGCAGCGCTGGAGCTGCCCACCGGCGGGCTGTCCGACGTCCTCGGGCGCCGCGTCGTCCTGGCAGCCGCCGGCATGTCCAACCTGGCCGCGCTGATCCTCGTGGCCCTGGGCACGGCCACCTGGCAGCTCGCCCTCGGCATGGCCCTCGTCGGCGCCGGCCGCGCCCTGTCCAGCGGTCCGGCCGAAGCCTGGTACGTCGACACCGTCCACGCCCGCTCCGGTCCCGGCGCCGAACTGCGCACCGGGCTGGCCCGCGGGGCCTCCGCCACCTCCGTCGCGCTCGCGTGCGGCACCCTGCTCGGCGGCGCGCTGCCCTGGCTCCTCGGGCTCGGCCCCGACCCCGGGGCCCGGCTGAGTGCGGCGACGTCCGGACTGGTCCTGCCCCTGTCCTGGCCGCTGCTGCTCGGCGCGGCGGTCGAGGTCGTCTTCGTCCTGTACGTCCTGACCTCCCTCCACGAGCCTCCCCGGCCGGCAACCACGCCGGTCCGCGTACTGCGGGGCGTCCCGGCCACGGTGGCGGGCGGGCTGCGCCTGGCCGCACGGGACGCGGTGGTGCGCCGGGTCCTCCTGAGCGCGGCGGGCGCCGGCAGTGCGCTGGCGGTGGTGGAACTGCTCACCCCGGGCCGCACCGCCGTTCTGACGGGTACTCCGGAATCGGGCGCGGTGCTCTACGCCGGGCTCGCCTGCGCCGGATTCGCCTGCTCCGCCCTCGGCGCCCACCTCGCGCCGCTGACCGCCCGGCTCACGGGCGAGGGGCGGCGGGCCGTCCTGACGGGTCTTGCGGTCTGCGCGGGCGGCCTGCTCCTGCTCGCCACCTCGGCGGCGTCGTCCGGGGCGGCCTCGGCGGCCCTCGGCGCAACCGGCTTCGGGCTGGTCTACCTCGGCCGCGGCGCGGCGGGCCCGAACGAGAACGAGCTCCTGCACCGGCGCGTGGACGGGTCGGGCCGGGCCACGGCCCTGTCCGCGCAGTCCCTCTCCCTCCAGCTGACCGCGGCCCTCACCGGCGCCGCCGCGGGCTTCCTGCCGCCGGGCCCCCTGCCCTGGCTGCTGGGCGCCACCTGCATGCTGG
The DNA here is from genome assembly GCF_000719345.1 of Streptomyces sp. NRRL F-2664. Lineage (GTDB taxonomy): Bacteria > Actinomycetota > Actinomycetes > Streptomycetales > Streptomycetaceae > Streptomyces. Next base: position 5,457 of record NZ_JOFX01000008.1, on the reverse strand, counting down.
CCGCCGCCCTGCTGTGGACCGCCCACGACCGGCGCCTCTGTCCCGTGCCGGGCCTGCGTGACGCCTGATGTCCGGGGTGCCTGGGATGCGGTTATTCGTCACCTATAGTCCAGGCATGGCTCTCCATGAGACGAAGGACGCACACCGCCAGGACGCCGACACGGACGTTTTCGCGTCCACGCTGAGCGGCCAGATCCTCCCCAAGTACCGGATTCCGGAGGAGCACTCGCCCACGGAGGTCGTCTACGAACTGCTCCGCAACGAGCTCCTCCTCGACGGCAACGCCGCCCAGAACCTCGCGACCTTCTGCACCACCTGGTCGGACGAGGGCGTGCACCGCCTGATGAACGTCTGCCTCGACAAGAACATGATCGACAAGGACGAGTACCCGCAGACCGCCGAGATCGAGTCCCGGTGCGTCAACATCCTGGCCGACCTGTGGAACGCACCCGCCGGTACCACCGCCACCGGATGTTCCACCACGGGCTCCAGCGAAGCCGCCATGCTCGGCGGGCTCGCGCTCAAGTGGCGCTGGCGCGAACGCCGCCGCGCCGAAGGGCTCCCCGTCGACCGCCCCAACCTCGTCTGCGGCCCGGTCCAGATCTGCTGGGACAAGTTCGCCCGCTACTTCGACGTCGAACTGCGCCAGGTCCCGCTGGAGCCCGGCGCCACCGGCCTGCAGCCCCACCAGCTCGCCGAGCACGTCGACGAGAACACCATCGGCGTCGTCGCCATCCTCGGTGTCACCTACACCTGCGACTACGAGCCCGTCGCCGAACTCGCCGCCGAGCTGGACCGGATCCAGGCCGAGCACGGCTGGGACATCCCCCTTCACGTCGACGCCGCGAGCGGCGGCTTCGTCGCGCCCTTCCTCCACCCCGACGTCGTGTGGGACTTCCGGCTGCCGCGCGTCGCCTCCATCAACACCTCCGGCCACAAGTACGGGCTCGCGCCCCTCGGCGTCGGCTGGATCATCTGGCGCTCCGCCGAGCTGCTCCCCGCGGACCTGGTCTTCAAGGTGGACTACCTCGGCGGCGACATGCCGACCTTCGCCCTCAACTTCTCCCGCCCCGGCGGCGAGATCATCGCCCAGTACTACCTCTTCCTGCGGCTGGGCCGGGGCGGTTACCGCCGGGTCCAGCAGGCCTGCGCCGACACCGCCCAGTACTTGGCGGGACGGATCGCCGAAATGGGCCCCTTCACCCTCCTCTACGACGGCCAGGGGGCCCTCCCGGCCGTCTCCTACACCCTCACCGACCCGGCTGCCTCCCCCTTCACCCTCTACGACCTCTCCGACCGGCTGCGCATGCGCGGCTGGCAGGTGCCCTCGTACCCGCTGCCGGCCGACCGCGACGACACCGTCATCCAGCGCGTCCTGGTCCGCCACGGAGTGACCCGCGACCAGATCGCCCTGCTCGTGGAGGACATGCGGCGAGCCGTCGAGCACCTGACGGCGACACCGCCGCCCGTACCGGCCGCACCACCCCAGTCGGGCTTCCACCACTGAGGGGCGTTCAGCGGTCGTGGGCGGGCCAGGGCCGGCCGTGCGGCGTCGGTCGGCTCGGGTCGGGCCGGGCCTGGTGGGTTCCGGGCTATCTGGCCCCGAACTTCTGCGTCCACCAGGGGCCGCCTGCGCCCTGGTGTACGCCTACGCCGATGTCCTTGAAGGAGCAGTTGAGGATGTTCGCGCGGTGGCCCGGGCTCTTCATCCAGGAGTCCATCACCGACTGCGCCGTCTGCTGGCCCTTCGCTATGTTCTCGCCGTACGTCGACCAGCGGTAGCCGGCCGCCGTCGTGCGCTCACCGGGGTCCTTGCCGTCCGGGTTGGTGTGGTCGAAGAAGTTCCGTGCGGCCATGTCGTCGGAGTGCCCCTGCGCGGCCGCCCGCAGCTGCGGGTCCTCCCGCAAGGGGCCGCAGCCGGCCGCCGTGCGCTCGGCGTTGACCAGGGCCACCACCTGGCCCGCGATGCCCGGCGGGGCCGGCGCCGGCTTGGGCGTCGCGGGACGCGGGCTCGGCGAGCTGCTGCGGCTCTGCACGGGGCTCGCACTCGCGGTCGGGCTCGACGGGGCCGAGGCGGAAGCGGAGGCGGACGGGGACGGCGAGGCCGACGCGGACGGTGACGGGGAGGCCGACGGCGAGGCGCCCCCGGGCGACTCCGTGGCCGACAGGGCCGCCAGCGGCGCGGCGGACGTGCCGCCCTCGTCCTCGGGGCTGCCGGAACCGGGCAGCCCGCCCAGGTAGGCCAGGCCGCCGCCCGCGACGCAGGCGGCGACCACAGCGCCGCCGACCACCCGGCGGCGGCTCTGCCGGCGCTTGCGCAGCGCGCCCCGGCCGCCGGCGCCACCCCGGCCCGCGCCCCTGCCCGTATCCGTCCCCGTGCTCGCGTGCGCCACCGGAGTCAGCTGGGTCGCCGCGTCGGGGAATCCGCCGTGGGCGGCCTCCCCGCCGGCCCCGTCCCCGCTGCCCAGGCCGCCGGCGCCGCCCGTACCGTCCGTCCCGTGGGCGTAGGCCACGGTCGCGGGGTCGAAGCCGGCCGTCCCGGCCGTACGCATCCCTGCCAGCAGGGCCGCCGAGACGGGGACGAGGGCCAGACCGGCCAGCAGCCCCTCCGCCGGGACCAGTCCGCTCCACAGGCCGGAGCACCGTACGCATTCCCGCGCGTGACGGGCTATTCGCTTGCGCCACAGCGCCGACGGCTGCCCGTCCCAGCCGCCGAGCACGGCCCGCAGCTCCTCGCACGCCGGCTGCGTGTCCAGGGCGCGCTCCACCACCCGCGCCGCCTCCAGCTGTGCCTTCATGCGCTGCACGCGGACCGCCGTGTGCTGCGGGGACAGCTCGAGTGCCGAGGCGACCTCCGCCCGGGTCAGCTCCCCGGCGCACTCCAGCCACCACAGCGACAGCAGGGCGCGGTCCTCGGGCTCCAGCCAGCGCGTCGCCCGGGCCGTCTCGCGCCGCTGGCCCGCCAGGTTCAGGCGTACGACGGTCAGGTCGACGAAGTCCGCCCCCGGGTCGGCCACGTCCCACGCCGACTCCAGGGTGCTCTCGCCGAAACCGCTCTGCCGGGCCTGCCAGTGCGCCCGCACCCGGTTCATCGCGATGGCCACCAGCCAGGACCGGAAGGACTCCTCGGCACGCAGACCGCCCAGCCCGTCCAGGGCCCGCAGCATCGTGTCCTGCACCACGTCGTCCACGTCGCAGGAGCCGCCCAGGGCCCGCCCGACGATGTTGTAGACGAGCGGGAGGTGGGCGCCGACGAGCTCGTCCTGGGCGCGGGGATCGCCCGCGCGAGCCGCTGCCACGAGCGCTGCGGTGTGCTGAGTAGTCATGTGAATGTCCCTGTCCGTACCGGCGGTCGATGATGCCCGATACATGGGAGACCGCGGAGGCGGGCCTCGATAACAGTTAATCGGAAGAATTTTCCCGGAGGCCATTCCCAGGCACCCACCGGGGTCACGGCGCAGGCGCCGGCCCCTGCGCCGCGGCGCGCGCGGCGGCCGTGGAACGACGCCGCCGACCACGCCGGCCCACCACTGCGCCGAACGGGCGATCCGGCGGGCCGAGGAAGGCTGTTCCGGGTACGGCGGGCGGTCGGCTCGTTCGCCGCCCCGTCGGCCACCCGGGGGTTCCCGGCATTCGCGGCATTCGACGGCGCGCCAACTCCCGCTGTGCGTATGGTCTGGACCACATCGTCATCCACCGGGCGCTACGCAGGGCCACCCGTGGGACGACGGGGAGGATCGGAGGATCCCCTGTCCAGCCACCCGTACGCGGTCCTGGCCGCCCAGCGACTCCTGCCGGTGCTCCGCAACGCCGGCGCCGACGCGGCCGTCCGTGCCGCCACCGTCCTGCTCGCCGCCGGCTGCCGCGCCGTGGAGCTGGCCACCTCCACCCCCGGCCGGCCCGCCGCGGTCGCCCGGACGGTCCCGCTCGCGGACGGACACGGGCGTCCCCGCTGATCGGCGCGGGCACCGTGAGTACCACCGCGCAGGCCGAGACCGCCCTGGACGCGGGCGCCGCGTTCCTCGTCTCCCCCTACCCGGCGCCCGAGGTGCGCGCAGTCGCCCGGCGGCGCGGGGCCGTCTTCATCGAGGGCGGTTACACCCCGGCCGAGATCGCCTCCGCCGTCCGGTCCGCCGGAGCGGCCAAGATCTTCCCCGCCCACGTGGGAGGCCCGCGGTTCGTCCGCTCCCTCCGAGCCGTGCTGCCGGACGCGGTGCTCATCCCGACCTGGTTGGCGAGTCGGCGGAGAGGCGGGAAGCCTTTGCGCTGCGTGGGGGCGGATGACCTGGGCGAGAGGACCCTCGCGCTTGTGGCAGTGACGGCGGCGGTGCCGACTGCTGGAGTCGATCGGCACGGTGGGGGAGCCCTGTGCCGGGGGCTGTGAGGCGAGGATGTTGACCGACGCCGGGCCGCCTCCGTCGGGTTCAGGCTTTCTGCACCGACGGCAGCGTGTAGCCCATGCACTTGGGTGGCGGCAACGGTGAGGCGAACCCGCCGAACGGAATCGTGTACCAGAGCTACATGCCGGACCTGTACGTCTACGTCGATGGCAAGATGACTGACAACCTCGGGCGTCCGTCCAGCTCGCGTGTTCAAGCGGGCAGCTGGGTAAACTTCTCCAATATTCCCGGAGTGAACAGCGGCAAGGGTAACCCCTACGGCAAGTGCGACGTCGCCGCTCGCGGAAACGGTGGAAATTCGTCGAATGTGGGAATTCCGTTCCCTGTTGTGGGTGACACCACTGATTACCGTCCGAACCGAATGGTACGCTGCGACCAACCGGCCGCGTTCTTCACGGAGACCTACACCCATTTATGCCCCGTCGACTGCTCCATGCAGGCGAGAACATGCCCGTTATCCACTCGTACGTGTGCATCGACTGCGGCGCCTGCGTACCCGAGTGCCCAGTTTCCGCCATCTTCGAAGAGTCCGAGCTTCCGGCTAAGAACGCCTAACACAATGAGGTGGATCGCTCCTCGTGGCCGTGTCCGGTCGTCGGGTTCGGCGTTGTCCGGCCATGGGGGCTTCACCGTGGATCGTGTCGGATGACCTGTGGGAGCGGATCGAGCCGCTCTTGCCGAAGCGGGAGCGACGGTTCAGGTACCCGGGTCGCAAGCCGGTTCCGGATCGGCAGGTGCTGTGCGGGATCCTGTTCGTGCTGCACACCGGCATCCAGTGGGAACACCTGCCCCAGGAGCTCGGCTTCGGGTCCGGCATGACGTGCTGGCGTCGACTGCGGGACTGGAACGAGGCCGGGGTCTGGCAGCAGCTGCACGAGGTGCTACTGGCCGAGCTGAACGCGGCGGCCCGGCTCGACTGGTCAAGGGCGGTTGTCGACTCCAGCCATGTCAGGGCGTTAAAAGGTGCCTCTATGGTTTTCGTCAAGCCGTAGTCGGTGTGGGTGGTTGGTAGAAGGTGCCGTCTCGGAGCATGGCGAAGAGGACGTCGATGCGGCGT